>NZ_JUJA01000167.1:260826-260964 GCF_001906585.1 Streptomyces kebangsaanensis
GGGCTCGGCTGGTTCATCGGGGGCTGGTTCATCCGGGGATGCTTCCTTCCACCAGTTTGAGCAGGGCGGCCAGGTCTTCGGGCCGGGTGTCGGGGTTGAGGAGGGTGGCCTTGAGCCAGAGCCGGTCGTCGAGGCGGG
>NZ_JUJA01000167.1:260976-266473 GCF_001906585.1 Streptomyces kebangsaanensis
CCCTCGGTGAGGAGTCTGCGGCGTACGGCGGCGACGGCGTCGTCGGTGGCGTCGGCGGGCCGGAACAGGACGGTGCTGATGGTGGGCCGGTCGTAGAGCTCGAAGCCGGGGTGGTCGTGGATGAGGTCGGCGAACTCGCGGGCGCGGGCGCAGACCTGGTCGACTAGGGCGCCCAGGCCGCTGCGGCCGAGGGTCTTGAGCGTGACGGCGATCTTGAGGACGTCGGGGCGGCGGGTGGTGCGCAGGGAGCGGCCCATGAGGTCGGGCAGGCCGGCCTCGGTGTCGTCGTCGGCGTTGAGGTAGTCGGCGCGCTGGTGCAGGACGGCGAGGTCGCGGGGGCGGCGGACGGCGAGGAGTCCGGCGGCGACCGGCTGCCAGCCGAGCTTGTGCAGGTCGAGGGTGACGGTGTGGGCGGCTTCGAGTCCGGTGAGCTTGTCGCGGTGGCGTTCGCTGAACAGCAGTCCTCCGCCGTGGGCGGCGTCGATGTGCAGGCGGGCGCCGTGGGCGGCGCACAGTCCGGCGATCTCGGGGAGGGGGTCGATGAAGCCGGCGTCGGTGGTGCCGGCGGTGGCGGCGACGAGGAGGGAGCCGCGGGGTCCGGCGAGGTGGGTGAGGGCGCTGTGCAGGGCGGCGAGGTCGATGGTGCCGGCGGGGGCGGGCACGACGACGGGTTCGGGCAGGCCGAGCAGCCAGGCGGCGCGGGTCAGGGAGTGGTGGGCGTTGGCGCCGCAGACCAGGCGGATGCCGCCGCCGTGGGTCTCGCGGGCGAGCAGCAGGGCGAGTTGGTTGGACTCGGTGCCTCCGGTGGTGACGACGGAGTCGGCCAGACCGGTCGCGTGGGCGAGCGCGCGGGTGACGAGGGCTTCGAGTTCGGAGGCGGCGGGGGCCTGGTCCCAGGAGTCCAGGGAGGGGTTGAGGGCGCTGGCGGCGAGGTCGGCGGCGGTGGCGACGGCGAGCGGCGGGCAGTGCAGGTGGGCGGCGCACAGCGGGTCGGCGGGGTCGGCGGCGCCTTCGGCGAGGGCGTGCACGAGGGTGCGCAGGGCGTCGGGGTCGCCGTGCTCGGGCAGGACGTCTCCCACGGCGTCGCGCACCCGGGCGGCGACCGCCTCGGGGCCGCCCGCGGGCAGTGGCCCGCCGCGGGCGCGCCGGCCGCTGTCGAGGGCGTCGAGCACGGTGTGGACCAGGGGCCGCAGGGTGCGGGGGCCGTCGGGGCCGGAGGCGAGGCGGGCGGGGTCTCCGGGGGGCGGGGTGCTCATGGGACTGTCCTCCGTGGCTCGGGGGCAGGGGCTACCAGCTTGTACGCAGTAAAGCCCGACGCGCCCGAAAGCACGACGATCAGAACCCGAAAGTGGGTACGGAAACCCTGCCGGACGTGGGCGGTTCGGGGCGGGTGACGGGCGCTCGGCCGGTCGGGGTGCCCGGTGGACGGGTGGGGCCCGGGGCCGGCCCCGGGAACGGGCGGCACCACCGGCTTCGTCCGGGGCGCGCGGGACCGGTCCGTGTCGGCACCGGGGCCGCCGTCGGCGCCGGGCGACCTGCCGGGCCGGTGCTCACGCGGTGCCCGCCCGGGGCCGGGTGCGGTGGTGGTGGGCCGCCCCCGCCGGGCCCGCGTGTCGGTGAGGGCGGCGGGGCGGCGGCCCGTGTCGCCGGTCGGGCCGGGCACGGGTCTGCCTCCGGGGGCTCGGGGCGGTCGTCCCTGCTCCTGGGGAGTCCGGGAGGGGGCGACCGGCCCGCGCGGGAGCGTCAGCCGTGATCGGCCGTGTGCTGAGCCTCCCGGACGCGCAGCGCGCGTGCCAGGTCGTCGAGCTGGTCGACGAGTTTGCGGCGCAGCGCCGGGGTCGGGGCGGCGTCGCGCAGGCAGGCCTCGCCCAGGTGGAGGTGGTCGGCGTCGACGGCGTGGGCGGGGAAGGCCCACTGGCCGGCGGCGCGGGCGATGGCGGGGCCGCGGCGGGCGGCGACGGCGACGGCGTCCTCGTAGTAGCGCGGCACGTAGTCCCGTACCAGGTCGGCCTGTTCGGGCTGCCAGAAGCCCTGGGCGGTGGCGGTGAACAGGTAGTTGGACAGGTCGGTGCGCTCGTCGGTGGCGAACATCGACTCCCAGGCCGCCCGCTTGGCCTCGGCGTCGGGCAGTGCGGCGCGGCAGCGGGCGGCGCCTTCCTGGCCGGCGGCGGAGGGGTCGCGCTCCAGCTCGGCGGCGATGGCGGTCCCGTCGGTGGCGCCGAGGACGGCGAGCCGGGCCAGGACGCGCCAGCGCAGCTCGGGGTCGAGTTCGGGGCCGCCGGGTACGGTGCCGTCGGCGAGCCAGGCGGCGATGGTGTCGGGCTGGGTGGCGACGTCGATGAAGTGGCGTACGGCGATCAGGCGCAGGCCCGGGTTGTCGCCGTCCTCGGTGCGGCGGATGAGGTCGCGGCAGAGGGAGCCGAGGCCGGCCTGGGCGGCGGGCCGCTGGTCGGGGTGGACGTACCGGCCGGCGATCTGGGTGGTGGCGAAGGCCAGGACGCCCTGGACGAGGGCGAGGTCGGTCTCCTCGGGCAGGTGTGCGTCGGCGGTCGCCAGGTAGTCGGTGGGGGCGAGGTCGCCGTCGCGGACCATGTCGCGCAGCGCGTTCCACACCACCGCGCGGGTGAGGGCGTCGGGGATGCCGGACAGGCCGCGCAGGACGGTCTCCAGGGAGGTCTCGTCCAGGCGGATCTTGGCGTAGGTGAGGTCGAGGTCGTTGGGCACGACGAGGGCGGGGCGGGTGCCGGGGCGGGGTGGTGCGGTGCCGTCGCCGGGGACGTCGGTCTCGTAGCGCTCCCGTACGACCAGGGTGCGGCCGTCGCCGAGGTCGCGGTCGTAGACGCCGACGGTGACGCGGTGCGGACGGCTGCCGTCGCGGTCGAGGGCGAGGGTCCACTCGCCGGGGCGGGCGTCGACGGTCGCGGTGAGCGTGTCGACGCCGGTGGTGCGCAGCCAGGCGTCGGCCCAGGCGTGGACGTCGCGGTCGGTGGCGGAGGCGAGGGAGTCGATGAAGTCGGCGAGGGTGGCGTTGGCGAACCGGTGGCGTTCGAAGTGGGTGTTGATGCCGGCCAGGAAGTCCTTCTCGCCGAGCCAGGCGACCAGTTGGCGCAGGGCGGAGGCGCCCTTGGCGTAGGAGATGCCGTCGAAGTTGAGCAGGGCGGAGGCGGTGTCGTGCACGGCCTCGGGGGCGACGGGGTGGGTGGAGGGGCGCTGGTCGGCGTCGTAGCCCCAGGACTTGCGGACGACGCCGAAGTCGGTCCAGGTGCCGGTGAAGCGGGTCGCCTCGGCGGTGGTCTGGTAGCCCATGTACTCGGCGAAGGACTCGTTGAGCCAGATGTCGTCCCACCACTTGAGGGTGACGAGGTCGCCGAACCACATGTGGGCCATCTCGTGGGCGATGACCATGGCGCGGGCCTGCCGCTCGGTGTCGGTGACGGCGGAGCGGTAGACGAACTCGTCGCGGAAGGTGACCAAGCCGGGGTTCTCCATGGCGCCGGCGTTGAACTCGGGGACGAACGCCTGGTCGTAGGAGTCGAAGGGGTAGGGCTCGTCGAACTTCTCGTGGTAGCGGTCGAAGCACGCGCGCGTGACGTCGAGGATCTCCTCGGCGTCGGCGTCGAGGTGGGGGGCGAGGGAGCGGCGGCAGTGGATGCCGAAGGGCAGGCCGCGGTGTTCGGTGCGCACCGAGTGCCAGGGGCCGGCGGCGACGGCGACGAGGTAGGTGGGGATCGGCGGGGTGGGGGCGGCCTTCCAGACGCCGTCGCCGGTGTGCTCGGTGACGCCGTTGGCGAGGACGGTCCAGTTCCGGGGGGCTTTGACGGTGAGTTCGAAGACGGCCTTGAGGTCGGGCTGGTCGAAGGCGGCGAAGACGCGCTGGACGTCCTCCATGAACAGCTGGGTGTAGACGTAGGTCTCGCCGTCGGTGGGGTCGGTGAAGCGGTGCATGCCCTCGCCGGTGCGGGAGTAGCGCATGGCGGCGTCGACGCGCAGTTCGTGCTCGCCGGGGGTGAGGTTCTTCAGCGGCAGGCGGTTCTCGGTGAGGCTCCGCGGGTCGAGGGGCTGTCCGTCGAGGGTGGCGGAGCGCAGGTCGGCGGGCTTGAGCTCGACGAACGTGTCCGTGGCGTCCTGGCCGGGGCGGACGGTGAACCGGATGGCGGTCACGGAGTCGAAGGTGTCGTCCCCGCCGGTCAGGTCGAGGCCGACGGTGTAGTGGTGGACGTCGAGGAGCTGGGCACGGGTCTGCGCTTCGTCGCGCGTGAGTACGGACATGGTCGCCATGCTGCCCGATGGCACCGGCGGGGCACGAGGGCGTTTCGCCGACAGCCGTACGGCGTTCGCGTGCGCCGGTGCGCCCGGTACGGCGCGTGCGGGACGCGGGGGTCAGGTGGCGTCGGCGGGCCTTTCGTTGCCGCTGTCCTCGGCGATGCGCTCGTGGTGGCGGATCACCTCGGCGATGATGAAGTTCAGGAACTTCTCGGCGAACGCCGGATCCAGTTTGGCGTCCTCCGCCAGGGCGCGCAGCCGTGCGATCTGCCGTGCCTCGCGGTCCGGGTCGGCGGGCGGCAGCTGGTGGGCGGCCTTCAGGTGCCCGACCTGCTGGGTCGCCTTGAACCGCTCGGCGAGCATGTGGACGACGGCCGCGTCGATGTTGTCGATGCTGTTCCGCAACCGCGCGAGCTCCGCGCGCACGGCGGGGTCGACGTCGCCGGTACCGGTACTGCTGGTGCTCATGGGCGACCACCCTACGGGGTGGGCGGCTGTTCGATCATGTCAGCCCGGTGGGCGCGGAAGGCCGGTGGGGGCGCGTGGAGGCATAGAGTGGGAGGGAGTTCCCGGCGTCCTTGGGGGTACGGCGTGGCGAACGGCGGACCGGTCGAGCACGGGTATCCGCACCTGGAGACGGTGCGGGCCGCGATCACCGCGTTGTACAGGCGGTTGTCGTACGACACCATCCGGACGTTCGCGATCAGTGTGGCGCCGGCCGATGTGGCCTTCTGCGACACCGACGACCTGCATCTGGGCGCCCAGCGCGTGGCGCGGGAGCTGGTGCGGCACTACCGGCTGCCGGACGCGCGGCTGGTCGTCGGCTTCCGGGAGATGACGCACGCGGCGAACGTCGAGCTGACGGCGGGGCCCGAGTACTTCGTCGAGCTGAACGACCGCTTCCGCACCCACCGCCGGGACATCGGCGCGGCCCTGGCGCACGAGGTGACGCACGTCTACCTGCACCGCCTGGGCCTGTCCTTCCCGGGCACCCGGGAGAACGAGATCCTCACCGACACGGCGGCGACCTATCTGGGCACGGGCTGGCTGTTGCTGGACGCCTTCCGGGAGCACGGCGAGTCCTCGCAGAAGCTCGGCTATCTCACGCCGGAGGAGTTCGGTTACGTACTGGCCAAGCGGGCGCTGGTCTTCGGCGAGGACCCCTCGACGTGGTTCACCAGCCCGCAGGGGTACGAGGCGTACGTCAAGGGCAGGGCCCGGGCCCGCCGCGACG
>NZ_JUJA01000167.1:266518-278762 GCF_001906585.1 Streptomyces kebangsaanensis
CGCCGCTACGCCCGCGACCGGCGCCACGCCCAGGACCACGGCCCCGTGCCGCCCGCCCAGCCGGCGGCCCCCTACTCCTTCACGTCCGCCGGGCGGGAGCCGCTGCGGGTCTCCTTCTCCTGCCCCACCTGCCACCAGCGCATCCGCGTGCCGGTGCGGGGCCGGGTGCGGGCGCGGTGCGCACTGTGCCGGACGGTGCTGGAGTGTGACACCTAGGGTCTGCCCGGGTCAGGACGGCCGCACGATTCCCTCCTCCCGCGCCGCCGCCAGCCACTGCGGGAACTCGTCCAGCAGGCGGTCGTACAGTTCCGCGTCGGACATCCGCCGCGGATCGGTACCGGCGTGGAAGAAGCCGGCGTTGTCGACGACCCGCTTGCCGGGCACCGCCAGTTCGTCGAGCCTGCGCAGGTAGTCGAACTGGCGGCTGTCCGGGTCGCCGAAGCCGACGAACTGCCAGAACAGGGGGAGTTTCGCGGCCTTGCAGAGGTAGCGCTCCGCGGCGGCTCTGCTCGTCGGGCCGCCGTCCGTCTGGAAGACGACGAAGGCGGGGTCCGTGGCGCCGCTGCCGAGGTAGTGGTCGACGACGGCGTCCATGGCCGCGTCGTAGTTCGTCCGGCCCATGTGCCCGAGCCCGGCCACGATCCGTCCGATACGGCCTTCGTGGTCGGCGAGCGCGATGTCGGCGAGCGCGTCGACGTCCGTGGAGAAGAACACCACCGGCACCCGCCCGTCGTCGTCGAGGTGCGCGGACAGCCCGAGCACGCGGTCGGCGAGTGCCTGCACGCTGCCGTCCGCGTAGTACGGCCTCATGGAGCCGGAGTGGTCCAGGACGAGGTAGACGGCGGCGCGCAGCCCGTCGAGTCCGTGTTCGAGGAGGGACACGCCGGCCGTCCGGTACGACTCGACCAGCGCGGGCGCGGTCTCCGTCACCTTGCTGAGACTGATCGCGGGCATGCCGGATCCCCCCTCCGGTTCGGTTCTGGAGGCCGAGAGTACGGGACCGGGGTACCACCCGTCGCGGCTGTCACGGTGGTTCGCTATTTTGTTCGCTGCCGAACTGTCTGAGGGGCGGCCTGACCGGGGTCGATCAGGCCGTAGGGGTATCTGTCATGAAACGTCCCGGAATACTGCTGTTCGTGGCTGCCCCAGTCGTCGCGCTGGTGGTCCTGCTCGCCGTCAACCCCCGGGATCCGGGGCCGTCCGCGGAAACGGGGAAGCGCACGGCGGTCTCCCAGGAGTCCCGCGAGGACGCCAAGGCGCGGGCCGAGCGGTCGGAGGAGGAGTCCGAGGACGACGACGTGGTCGCCGACGCCCCGCCGGGGCTCGCCGCGGCCGGGAAGAAGGAGCTGGCCCAGCGGCTCGTGGCGAGCGCCGTGAACTCCACGCTCGACTGGCGCAGCACCTACGCCGCCATCGAGGACTTCGGCGACGGCCAGGGCTACACCGCCGGCATCATCGGCTTCTGCACCGGCACCCAGGACCTGCTCACCCTGGTCGAGCGCTACACCGAGGGCCACCCGGACAACGGCCTCGCCCCGTACCTGCCCGCGCTGCGCGAGGTCAACGGCACGGACTCCCACGAGGGTCTGGACCCCGGCTTCACCGCGGCCTGGAAGGCGGAGTCGGAGCGGCCGGCCTTCCGCAAGGCCCAGGAGGCGGAGCGGGACCGCTCCTACTTCCGCCCCGCCGTCCGCCTCGCCAAGCTGGACGGCCTGAGCACGCTGGGCCAGTTCATCTACTACGACGCGATGGTCTTCCACGGCCCCGGCATCGACCCGGACAGCTTCTACGGCCTGCGCGAGCGTGTCCTGAAGCAGGCCGGCACCCCGGCCATGGGCGGGAGCGAGACGGCGTACCTCGACGTCTTCCTGAAGCTCCACCGCAAGGCCATCAAGGACAAGAGGCCCGACGTCGGCACCGACCGCATCGACGCGGCCCAGCGGCAGTTCCTGAACGACGGGAACATGGATCTGGACACGCCGCTGGTGTGGACGATGTACGGGAAGACGTACCGGGTGGAGTAGGCGCCGCCGACGCCCCGGGCGTCCCGGGCCTCCTGGGCCTCCTGGGCCTCCTGGGCCTCCTGGCATGCGACGGCGCCCGCCCCGTGGTCCGGTCGGGGACTCGGGCGGGCGCCGTCTCGGGGGGTCCGGGGGAAGTGCCCCGGATTTCCCGCCCGTACGCCGTTGTACGGGACGTGTGCGAGCGACCTCAGGCCATCAGGGCGCGGTCCGTCGGCCGGATCGGGGCCGGCAGGTCGCCGGCGCCCGTGAGGTGGCGGTCGACTCCGCGGGCGGCCGAGCGGCCCTCGGCGATCGCCCACACGATGAGCGACTGGCCGCGGCCGGCGTCACCGGCGACGAACACGCCGGGCACGTTGGTCCGGAAGTCGGCGTCGCGGGCGATGTTACCGCGTTCGTCGAGCTCCAGGCCGAACTGCTCGACCAGGCCGTTGTCCCGGTCGGTGCCGGTGAAGCCCATGGCGAGGGTGACCAGCTGGGCGGGGATCCTGCGCTCGGTGCCCGGCTTCCGGGTCGGCCTGCCGTCCACGAACTCGACCTCGGCCAGGTGCAGCCACTGCACGTTGCCGTCCTCGTCGCCCTCGAAGCGGGTGGTGGAGGCGGAGTAGATCCGCTCGCCGCCCTCCTCGTGGGCGGAGGTGACCTTGTAGAGGACCGGGAAGGTCGGCCAGGGCTGGTCGACGGGGTGCCGCTCGTCGTTCGGGCGGGGCATGATCTCCAGCTGGGTGACGGAGGCCGCGCCCTGGCGGTGGGCGGTGCCCACGCAGTCCGCGCCGGTGTCGCCGCCGCCGATGACGACGACGTGCTTGCCCTCGGCCGAGATCGGCGAGGTCACGTAGTCGCCCTCCTGGACCTTGTTGGCCAGCGGCAGGTACTCCATCGCCTGGTGGACGCCCTTCAGCTCCCGCCCGGGGACGGGCAGGTCACGGGCGGTCGTGGCGCCGGCGGCGATGACGACCGCGTCGTACCGCTTCCTCAGGTCCATCGCCGTGATGTCGCGGCCGACCTCGACGCCGGTGCGGAAGCGGGTGCCCTCCGCGCGCATCTGCTCGATACGGCGGTTGATGTGCCGCTTCTCCATCTTGAACTCGGGGATGCCGTACCGCAGGAGGCCTCCGACGCGGTCCGCGCGCTCGTAGACGGCGACGGTGTGACCGGCCCGGGTCAGCTGCTGGGCGGCGGCCAGGCCCGCCGGGCCCGAGCCGATGACGGCGACGGTCCTGCCGGACAGCCGCTCGGGGATCCGCGGGGCGACCCCACCGGCCTCCCACGCCTTGTCGATGATCGAGACCTCGACGTTCTTGATGGTGACCGGCTGCTGGTTGATGCCGAGCACGCAGGCCGACTCGCACGGGGCCGGGCACAGGCGGCCGGTGAACTCCGGGAAGTTGTTGGTGGCGTGCAGGCGCTCGGAGGCCGCGGCCCAGTCCCCGCGGTAGGCGTAGTCGTTCCACTCCGGGATCAGGTTCCCGAGCGGACAGCCGTTGTGGCAGAACGGGATGCCGCAGTCCATGCACCGGCCGGCCTGCTTGCTGATGATCGGCAGCAGGGAGCCGGGGACGTGGACCTCGTTCCAGTCCTTCCTGCGCTCCTCGACCGGGCGGGAGGCGGCGACCTCGCGGCCGTGGTTCAGAAAGCCCTTCGGGTCAGCCATTGATCGCCGCCTCCATCATCTTCTCGGTGGTCTCGGTCTCGGACAGACCGGCTCGCTCGGCGGCGTCCTTGGCGGCGAGCACTGCCTTGTACGTGCTGGGGATGATCTTGCTGAAGCGCGCCGCGCCCCCCTCGGGGCCGTCCCACTCGGCGAGCAGCTTCGCGGCGACGGTGGAGCCCGTCTCCTCCTGGTGGCGGCGCACCACTTCGTGCAGCCACTGCCTGTCGGTGTCGTCCAGCGCCTCGACCGAGTCCAGATTGCCGGCGTTGACGTTGTCGCGGTCCAGGTCGACGACGTAGGCGATGCCGCCGGACATGCCGGCCGCGAAGTTGCGGCCCGTCTCGCCGAGGATCACCGCGCGGCCGCCGGTCATGTACTCGCAGCCGTGGTCGCCCACGCCCTCGGAGACGACCAGGGCCCCGGAGTTGCGGACACAGAAACGTTCACCCGTCGTGCCGCGCAGGAACATCTCCCCGCCGGTCGCCCCGTAGGCGAGGGTGTTGCCCGCGATGACGCTGTACTCGGCGAGGTGGTCGGCCGTGCGGTCCGGGCGTACGACGATCCGGCCGCCGGACAGGCCCTTGCCGACGTAGTCGTTGGCGTCGCCCTCCAGGCGCAGGGTGATGCCGCGCGGGACGAAGGCGCCGAAGGACTGGCCGGCGGACCCGGTGAAGGTGATGTCGATGGTGTCGTCGGGCAGGCCCGTGCCGCCGAACCTCTTCGTCACCTCGTGGCCGAGCATGGTGCCGACCGTGCGGTTGATGTTGCGGATGGCGACCCGGGCGCGCACCGGCTGGGCGCCGTCGGCGCCGGGCGCGGCCAGGGCGTCGGCGGCGAGCCTGATCAGCTCGTTGTCGAGCGCCTTCTCCAGGCCGTGGTCCTGGGCGGTCACCTGGTGGCGGGCGGCGCCCTCGGGCAGTCCGGGCACGTGGAGCAGCGGCTGGAGGTCCAGGCCCTGCGCCTTCCAGTGGTCGACGGCGCGGGTCACGTCGAGGACCTCGGCGTGGCCGACGGCCTCCTCGACGGAGCGGAAGCCCAGCTCGGCCAGCAGCTCGCGGACCTCCTCGGCGATGAACCGGAAGAAGTTCACCACGTGCTCGGCCTTGCCGGCGAACCGCTCGCGCAGCACCGGGTTCTGGGTGGCGATGCCGACCGGGCAGGTGTCCAGGTGGCACACGCGCATCATGACGCAGCCGGAGACGACCAGCGGCGCGGTCGCGAAACCGAACTCCTCGGCGCCCAGCAGCGCGGCGATCACCACGTCGCGGCCGGTCTTCAGCTGGCCGTCGGTCTGGACGACGATCCGGTCGCGCAGGCCGTTGAGCAGCAGGGTCTGCTGGGTCTCGGCCAGGCCCAGCTCCCAGGGGCCGCCCGCGTGCTTCAGGGACGTGAGGGGGGAGGCGCCCGTGCCGCCGTCGTGGCCGGAGATCAGGACGACGTCCGCGTGGGCCTTGGACACGCCGGCCGCGACCGTGCCGACGCCGACCTCGGAGACCAGCTTCACGTGGACCCGCGCCTGCGGGTTCGCGTTCTTCAGGTCGTGGATCAGCTGGGCCAGGTCCTCGATGGAGTAGATGTCGTGGTGCGGCGGCGGGGAGATGAGCCCCACGCCCGGCGTCGAGTGCCGGGTCCTCGCCACCCACGGGTACACCTTGTGACCGGGCAGCTGGCCGCCCTCGCCGGGCTTGGCGCCCTGGGCCATCTTGATCTGGATGTCGTCCGCGTTGACCAGGTACTCGCTGGTCACGCCGAAGCGGCCGGAGGCCACCTGCTTGATCGCCGAGCGGCGCGCCGGGTCGTACAGGCGCTCGGGGTCCTCACCGCCCTCACCGGTGTTGGACTTGCCGCCCAGCTGGTTCATGGCGACGGCGAGGGTCTCGTGCGCCTCCTGGGAGATGGAGCCGTAGGACATGGCGCCGGTGGAGAAGCGCCTGACGATCGCGGAGACCGGCTCGACCTCGTCGACGGGGATCGGCGCGCGGCCGGACCTGAAGCCGAACAGGCCGCGCAGCGTCATCAGGCGCTCGGACTGCTCGTTCACCCGTGAGGTGTACTTCTTGAAGATGTCGTAGCGGCCGGTGCGCGTGGAGTGCTGGAGGCGGAAGACCGTCTCCGGGTCGAACAGGTGCGGCTCGCCCTCGCGGCGCCACTGGTACTCGCCGCCGATCTCCAGCGCGCGGTGCGCCGGTGCGATGCCGGAGGCCGGGTAGGCCTTGGCGTGGCGGGCGGCGACCTCCCGGGCGATGACGTCGATACCGACGCCGCCGATCTTGGTGGCGGTGCCGTCAAAGTACTTGTCGACGAAGGCCTCGTCCAGGCCGACGGCCTCGAAGACCTGGGCGCCGCGGTAGGAGGCGACGGTGGAGATGCCCATCTTGGACATGACCTTCAGCACGCCCTTGCCGAGGGCGTGGATGAGGTTGCGGATGGCCTGCTCGGGCTCGATGCCCGGCAGGAAGGTGCCGGCGCGGACCAGGTCCTCGACGGACTCCATCGCCAGGTACGGGTTGACGGCGGCGGCGCCGTAGCCGATGAGCAGGGCGACGTGGTGGACCTCGCGGACGTCGCCGGCCTCGACCAGCAGGCCCACGTGGGTGCGCTGCTTGGTGCGGATGAGGTGGTGGTGGACGGCCGCGGTGAGCAGCAGCGACGGGATCGGCGCGTGTTCGGCGTCGGAGTGCCGGTCGGACAGGACGATCAGGCGGGCGCCGTTGCCGATGGCGGCGTCGGCCTCGGCACAGATCTCCTCGATGCGGGCGGCGAGGGCGTCGCCGCCGCCGGAGACCCGGTACAGGCCGGAGAGGGTCGCGGCCTTGAAGCCGGGCATGTCGCCGTCGGCGTTGATGTGGATGAGCTTGGCCAGCTCGTCGTTGTCGATGACCGGGAAGGGCAGGACGACGCTGCGGCAGGAGGCCGCGGTCGGCTCCAGCAGGTTGCCCTGCGGGCCCAGCGAGCTGCGCAGGGAGGTGACCAGCTCCTCCCGGATGGCGTCCAGCGGCGGGTTGGTGACCTGCGCGAACAGCTGGGTGAAGTAGTCGAAGAGCAGCCGCGGGCGCTCGGAGAGGGCGGCGATCGGCGAGTCGGTGCCCATGGAGCCGATCGGCTCGGCACCGGCCTTGGCCATCGGCGCGAGGAGGACGCGCAGTTCCTCCTCGGTGTAGCCGAAGGTCTGCTGGCGTCGGGTGACCGAGGCGTGGGTGTGCACGATGTGCTCGCGCTCGGGCAGGTCGCCCAGCTCGATCTCGCCGGCCTGCACCCAGTCGGCGTAGGGCTGCTCGGCGGCGAGGGCCGCCTTGATCTCGTCGTCCTCGATGATGCGGTGCTCGGCGGTGTCGACGAGGAACATGCGGCCGGGCTGCAGGCGGCCCTTGCGGACGACCCTGGCCGGGTCGACGTCGAGGACGCCGACCTCGGAGCCGAGGACGACCAGGCCGTCGTCGGTGACCCAGTAGCGGCCGGGGCGCAGGCCGTTGCGGTCCAGTACGGCGCCGACCCGGGTGCCGTCGGTGAAGGTGACGCAGGCGGGTCCGTCCCAGGGCTCCATCATCGTGGAGTGGTACTCGTAGAAGGCGCGCCGGGCCGGGTCCATGAAGTCGTGGTTCTCCCACGCCTCCGGGATCATCATCAGCACGGAGTGCGGCAGCGAGCGGCCGCCGAGGTGCAGCAGCTCCAGGACCTCGTCGAAGGAGGCGGAGTCGGAGGCGTCCGGGGTGCACACCGGGAAGATCCGCTCCAGCTTCTCCTGGTCGCCGCCGCGTCCATGGTCGGCGGAGCCGAACATGCTGGTGACCAGCCGGGACTCGCGGGCGCGCATCCAGTTGCGGTTGCCCTTGACGGTGTTGATCTCGCCGTTGTGGGCGACGAAGCGGTAGGGGTGCGCGAGCGGCCAGCTCGGGAAGGTGTTCGTGGAGAAGCGGGAGTGGACGAGCGCGATCGCGGAGGCGAAGCGGCGGTCGGACAGGTCCGGGAAGAACGGCTCCAGCTGGCCGGTGGTGAGCATGCCCTTGTAGACGAGGGTGCGGGCGGACAGCGACGGGAAGTAGACGCCCGCCTCGCGCTCGGCGCGCTTGCGCAGCACGAACGCCTTGCGGTCCAGGGCGATGCCCTCGCTCACGCCGTCGGTGACGAACAGCTGGCGGAAGACGGGCATGGTGGAGCGGGCCGTGGCGCCCAGCAGTCCGGGGGCGACGGGGACCTCGCGCCAGCCGAGGACGGTCAGGCCCTCGTCGGCGGCGATCGTCTCGATGCGTGCGACGGCATCGGTGGTCCCGTCCTCCGACAGGAACGCGGTACCGACGGCGTAGGCGCCGGCCGCGGGCAGGTCGAATCCGGCCACCTCGCGCAGGAAGGCGTCGGGGACCTGGGACAGCAGGCCCGCGCCGTCGCCGGAGTCGGGCTCGGAGCCGGTCGCGCCGCGGTGCTCCAGGTTGCGCAGAACGGTGAGTGCCTGCTCGACCAGCGCATGGCTCGCCTCGCCGGTGAGGGTGGCCACGAAGCCGACGCCGCAGGCGTCGTGCTCGTCGCGGGGGTCGTACATGCCCTGCGCGGCAGGGCGAGCATCCATGAAGGACCGGTTCGGGCGGTCGCTCGCGGAGTGCTGGGACGGCTGGCGCGGCATACGCATCGGCTCTCCCGTCGTCGTCATGTGGCTGGGGGCACCTCCCAGGCCCTTGAGGCTCTGGGGGGCTGGTGCCGAGGGACGACGTTGGCCCTCTGCGTGAAGTCCGGAAATGTCGTGCAGATTACATGATGGCCCGATTCCCGGGAAGCGGAAATTCCGTTCCAGAATGCGGGCACCGCGGGCGACGGCGGGGTGCCGCGCCCGGCGGCGGAGGCGGTGGGGGCCGAGGACGGACGAGATCGGTCGGATCGGTGTCCGTCGGTCCGGGAGGACGGGGAGGGCGGTGTCGCCCGGCCCCGCGGGTGCGCGGCAGTGGCGTCATTGCCCACGGCGCTTACGGCTCATGCCCAGCGGTCATGCGGTCGAAACCAGCGGGTAACGGCGCAACGGCGTCGAGCGGTGATGTCGAGCGGCGGCGTCGAACCGCAGTGCCGGACTGTGGCGCCGAGCAGTGGTGCATTCATGCGGCCGAGCACATGAGTCCCGGCGCATTACCCTACGGCGGTTCCGAACAGCGTGCCCAGCGCGTACGTCACACCGGCGGCGGCACCACCCAGGGCGAACTGCCGCAGACCGCTGTACCACCAGCTGCGCGCGGTGACCCTGGCCACCACCGCACCGCAGGCGAACAGCCCGAGGAGGGCGAGGAGCACGGCCGGCCACAGGGCGTTGGCGCCCAGCAGATAGGGCAGGACGGGCAGCAGCGCGCCGAGCGCGAAGGAGCCGAAGGACGACACCGCGGCGACCATCGGGGAGGGCAGGTCGGCCGGGTCGATGCCCAGCTCCTCGCGGGCGTGTATCTCCAGGGCCTGCTCGGGGTCCTTCGACAGCTGCCGGGCCACCTCGCGGGCGAGGCCCGGCTCGACACCCCGCGACACGTACAGGGCGGCGAGCTCCTCCTCCTCGTCCTCCGGGTGCTTGCGCAGCTCGCGGCGCTCGACGTCCAGCTCGGCCTCGACGAGTTCGCGCTGCGAGGCGACGGAGGTGTACTCGCCGGCCGCCATGGAGAAGGCGCCGGCGGCCAGACCCGCGAGGCCGGTGAGGATGATGGCCTGCCGGCCCACCGAGCCGCCCGCGACACCGGTCATCAGGGCGAGGTTGGAGACCAGGCCGTCCATCGCGCCGAAGACCGCCGGGCGCAGCCAGCCGCCGTTCACGTCGCGGTGCGTGTGGTTGTCGCGGTGCGCCTCGTGGAGCGTCGCTTCGGTGTCGAGGATGGCCATGAGGGTCCCCCTGGAAGGCGTCGTGATCTTGGACAAGAACTTAGGTAAGGCTGACTTTTGGACGAGTTCTATTTTTCGACAACACTGAATCTACGTCGGAAAATTCCTCGCCGCCAGCAAGGGAAGGCTGGGCTAACCTGCGGTTTTGTGTCGTATCGCTCATCCGCGCCACAGGCCGCACAGGTGTCGTACGGGTGATGCTGAGACTCACGAGGCTGCATGGAGCACTCCACCGGGGACAGATCCGCCAGAGGGCTCCCGCCCGGCGGGACGCCCCGAGAGGAGAGCCCGCATGGGATCGACCACCCGCGTCCCTCAGGCCCCCGCCACGGCCCCCGCCGCGGCCCCGGTCACGGCCCCGGTCACGGCCCCGGCCCCGCTCCGCGAACGGGCGCGCGGCGCGCTGCTCGGCCTCGCCGTCGGAGACGCCCTCGGAGCGCCCGCGGAGAACCTGAAGCCGTCCGAGATCCGTGCCCGCTGGGGCCGCATCACCGGTTACGTCGCCGAGCACCCGGCCGGCACCGACGACACCGAGTACGCCATCTTCTCCGGCCTCCTGCTGGCCAGGTACGGCTCCGCGCTCACCCCCGCCCATGTGGAGACGGCCTGGCACGAGCACATCGCCGGCCGCGCCGAGGGCCCCTTCCGCGGCGCCGGGTTCAGCGAACGCGGCACGCTGGAGAACCTGCGCCGGGGCCTGGCCGCCCCCGTCTCCGCCCAGCACCGGCACGCCTGGAGCGACGGCCTGGCCATGCGGGCGGCGCCGTTCGGGGTGTTCGCCGCCGGGCGCCCCGCCGAGGCGGCCCGCCTGGCGGCGATCGACGGCTCGGTCAGCCACGAGGGCGAGGGCATCCACGGTGGCCGGGCGGTGGCCGCCGGGGTCGCGGCGGCGATGGCGGGCGCGCCGCCGGTTGCGGTCGTGGCGGCCGCGCTCGCCGTCGTCCCGGACGACTCCTGGACCGCCCGCTCGCTGCGCCGCGCCACGGCCGCCGCCCACCGCGGCGAACGCGCGGTCCGCTCCGCGGTGGTCGTCGCCGGCTACCCCTGGTCCGACCTGGCCCCCGAGGCGGTCGCCCTCGCCTTCGGCGCGTACGCGGCGGCCGACGGCGACTTCCGCGACGCCGTCCTCACCGCCGTGAACATGGGCCGCGACGCCGACACCACGGCAGCGGTCGCCGGCGCCCTGGCGGGCGCGACCCAGGGTGTCTCGGCCGTCCCCGAGTCCTGGGCGGCGGCCATCGCCCCGGCCCGCGGCAGCTGCCTGCCCTCGATGACGGGGTGGCACGTACTGGAGGTGGCGGACCTGCTGGTGGCGCGCTGTACGCGCGAGAGCGGGCCGGCGACCGGGCGGCGGGAGGGGGCCGCACGGACCGGGGACCAGAGGCGGGCCGGGGACCAGGTGCGGACCGGGGACCAGAGGCAGGCCGGGAACCGGGTGCGGACCGAGGACCGGGAACGTTCGGAGGATGTCGTGCGGCTGGACACCCGCGCGCGGTCCGAGACCCCCGCGGGATCCAAAACCTCCCCGCAGACCGGCACCCCGGCGCGGGCCTGGGATCGGAGGCGTTCGGAAGATGCCGTGCGACCGGACACCCGCGCGCGGTCCGAGACCCCCGCGGGATCCAAAACCTCCCCGCAGACCGGCACCCCGGCGCGGGCCCGCGCCGCCGCGTGGTGTGACGCCACCGCACCTTCCGGCACCGCCGCACGGCCGGGCGCCCTCGGCGGGCGTGGTCCGTGTCCCGCCCCCGCCGCACGTCCCCTCCCCGTCTCCCGGGCCCTCGCCGTGGGCGAAGGCGGGGTCCCGTCGTGACCCGCCGGATCGAGGGACTGCTGCTCGGACTGGCCGCGGGAGACGCCGCCGGGTGGCCCGCGGGGCGGCACCGGGCCGCCCGGATGCCGGAGTGGACGCGGCGGCTCACCCGTGAGCTGGACGTCTTCGCCGAGCAGAACGCCACGACCACGCTTCCCGTCTCCATCGCGCTCAACCAGCCCCCGGAGCCGTTGCGGCTCGGTCCCTCCGACGACGCCGAGTGGGCGGTGTTCGCGGCGGAGGCCCTGCTGCGGGCCGGGGACGACGGCGTGCTCGGCGACCTCAGCCGGGAGCGGCGTACCAGGGCCGCGATCGACCTGACCTGGAACACCCTGGCCGGCGAGGTCGCGGCGGCGGCCGAACGCGCCCCCGAGGTCGAGTCGGCGGTGCTGCCGCTGCGCGCCCGTATCTCCGTCCGGGCCGGTCTCGGCAACCTGGCGACCGGACTGCGCCCGCCCGCCACCGGCCACGACAACCCGCACTACTTCGACGACGCCGCCTGCGTACGGGCCTGCGTGCTGGCCACCGCCCACCCGGGCGACCCCCGACGTGCCGCCGCGCTGGCCGAGTTCGACGCCCACTACACCCAGGACGGCGACGGCGTCCTGGGCGCCCGCGCGATGGCGGCGGCGCTCGCCCTGGCGCTGGCCGGCGTGGCGGCCGGGCCCTGCGTCACGGCCGCACTGGCCGAGCTGCCCGAGGAGACGGAGATCGGCCGCAACGCCCGGCACGCCCTGCGCCTCGCCCACGACACCGAGGGCGCGTTCGCGCTCGTCCCGCTGCTGGAGCACCAGATCGTCGACCACGTCTACAGCTACGGCGTCGCCGCCGCCGAGACGGTCCCGGTCGCCCTCGCCCTGGCCACGGCGGCGGACGGCCGGATCGCCCACGCGCTGCCGGCCGCCGCCTGCC
>NZ_JUJA01000167.1:278773-281816 GCF_001906585.1 Streptomyces kebangsaanensis
GTCCCGGGTGGCCGACTCGGCCCCGGCCCTGACGGGCGCCCTCACCGGTGCGCTGGGCGGCGCCGAGGCCATCCCGGAGTCCTGGCGGGAGGCCTGCCGCACCCTGTCCGGCTGTGTCCTGCCCCACCTCACCGGCACCGACCTCGTGGAACTCGCCGAACTGCTCGAAGCCGAACAACCGGCACCTCCGGGGGGATGATTCGGGGCATGACACCCAAAGGAGACACGCGCGAAGGGGAACAGAGCCGAGGCGCGGTCCGGGACACGAGCCGGGGTACGAGCCTGGAGGAGCGGATCACCGGCGCCCTCGTCGGAGCGGCCGTCGGCGACGCCCTCGGCGGCCCCGTCGAGGGCCACTCCCCCGACCAGATCCTCGAACGTCACGGCGGCCGTGTGCGCGGCGTCGTCGGCCCCTGGTACGGCGAGGACTGGCGCACCGCCCGCCCCATCGCCCCGTACCACAAGGGGGACGGCCACGTCACCGACGACACGCTGATGACGCACGCCCTGGTGCGGGTGTACGCGCGCGTCCGCGACCACCTCGACGCCTACGCGATCGCCGACCACCTGGTCCCCGACCTGATGACGAACCCGCGCTGGATCCCGGAGCTCGAGGCGGAGGCGCTGCCGCTGCACCGGATCTTCCTGGCGGAGAAGTGGCTGGTCGCACGGCTGCACTACGGCCACGTCGACCCGCGCGAGGCCGGCACCGGCAACATCGTCAACTGCGGTGCCGCCATGTACATGGCCCCGGTCGGCCTGGTCAACGCGGCCAACCCGGCGGCCGCGTACGCCGAGGCCCTCGACATCGCCGGCGCCCACCAGTCCTCGTACGGCAGGGAGGCCGCGGGCGTCCTCGCGGCCGGGGTCGCGGCGGCGTGCGCACCGGGCGCGACGCCGGACTCCGTGGTGGCGGCGTGTCTGTCGTCGGCCAAGGACGGGACCCGGGCGGCGATCGAGAAGGTCTGCGACGCGGCCCGCCGCCACACCGACTTCGAGTCGGCGCTGGGCCCGCTGCGGGAGGCGGTCGCGCCGTACGACACGGTGGGCCCCGACTACCGCGACCCCTCCCTGGGCGCCCGCCGCCCGTCCCGGCTGCACGCGATCGAGGAACTGCCCGTCGCCCTGGGCATGCTGACGGTGGCACGCGGCGACTTCCGGCAGGCCGTCCTCGGCGCGGTGAACTACGGCCGCGACTGCGACTCCATCGCGGCGATGGCCGGGGCGCTGGCGGGAGCGCTGGGCTCGCCGGTCCCGGAGGACTGGGCGAAGACGGTGGCGGAGGCCAGCCGCCTGGACCTGTGGGAGCCGGGTCGCACGCTGGCCGGGGTGGCCCGGGAGATCTTCGAACGGGACGTACGGCGGCGCCGCGCCCATGAGCGGGCGTTCGCCGGGATGGGAGGGCCGGGATGCTCCGACTGACCTGGGTCCAGCCGGAGGACCTGCTGGGCCACGAGTTGCGCCAGGCGGCACAGGACGGCCGCGAACCCTCGGCCGTCGCCGCCCGCTGGCGGGCCGCGGGCGGCCCGGAGGCCCCGCCCCGCTCGGGCGCCTCCCCCCAGCCCGCCTCCCGCTACCTGCGCCTCCTGGCCGAAGACCTCCTGGACGAACTCTCCGAACTCCCCAGCCACTTGGCAGACACAGAACCGACAGCCCTCCCCAGGATCAAAGCCCTGTGCCCGAACTGGCCGGCCGCACAACCCGCGGGCAGTCGTGCCGACGCGGCTGCGCCCACCCGGCCCCGCCTGGAAGCCGCCTGGCTCGGCCGGGCCGCAGGGTGCCTGCTGGGGAAACCCGTGGAGAAGCTCCCCCTGGAGGGCATCCGCCAACTCGCCCGGTCCACCGGCAACTGGCCCCTGAACACCTGGTTCACGGCACGAGCCGTCCCCGGCGACCTCCTCGCCGCACACCCCTGGAACCGCCGCTCCGCGGCCACCTCCCTCGCCGAGAACATCGACGGCATGCCCGAGGACGACGACCTCGACTACCCCGTCCTCAACCTCCTCCTGCTGCAACGCCACGGCAGGGACTTCACCACCACCGACGTGGCCCGCCTCTGGCTCGACGAACTCCCCGCCGGCCGCACCTTCACCGCCGAACGCGTCGCCTACCGCAACCTCCTCCTCGGCATCGGCCCCCCGCACACCGCCCGCCACCGCAACCCCTTCCGCGAGTGGATCGGCGCCCTGATCCGCGCCGACGTGCACGGCTGGACCAACCCCGGCGACCCGGCCGCCGCGGCCGGACAGGCGTACCGCGACGCCACCCTCACCCACACCGCGAACGGCGTCTACGCCGCGATGTTCGCCGCCGCCGTCATCGCCACCGCGGCGACCGGAACGCACGACGTCCACGCCTGCCTGGCCACCGGCCTGACCGTCGTACCGCCCGGCTCCCGGCTCGCCCGGGCGGTTCGCCACGCCGTCCGGCTCGCGAACACCCACGAAAACTTCGACACCGTGGTGGACGCGCTCCACGCCACCCACTCCGCCACCTGCCACTGGGTCCACGCCGTCCCCAACACCGCCCTGATCGCCGCCGCCCTCACCCACGCCGACGGCGACTTCACCGGCTCCATCTGCCGTGCCGTCTCCGGTGGTTGGGACACCGACTCCAACGGCGCCACGGCCGGCGGCGTCGCCGCCCTGCTCGCCGGTTCCCCGGCCGCCCTCCCCGACCGCTGGACGGCCCCGCTGAAGAACCGGCTGGCCACGTCCGTCGGCGACTTCAACGGCATCGGCTTCGACACCCTGGCCCAGCTCACCCACCGGGAGGCGTCCCGCCCATGACGCCGCACACCCCGCACACGCCCGGGGCGGGGGCCACCGCCCCGCTCGCCGGTCTCCGCGTACTCGATCTCGCCACCCTCTTCGCCGGGCCGATCGCCGCCACCATGCTCGGCGACTTCGGCGCCGAGGTGATCAAGGTCGAGCATCCGACGAAGCCCGACCCGTCGCGCGGTCACGGCCCGTCGAAGAACGGCGTCGGCCTGTGGTGGAAGCTGCTCGGCCGGAACAAGCGCACGATCACACTGGACCTGTCC
>NZ_JUJA01000167.1:281830-286015 GCF_001906585.1 Streptomyces kebangsaanensis
CCGCCGTACCCTGCTGCGGCTGGCCGCCGGCGCCGACGTGATCGTGGAGAACTTCCGGCCCGGCACCCTGGAGAGGTGGGAGCTGGGCTGGCCGGAGCTGTCGGCGGTCAATCCGCGTCTGGTCCTGGCCCGGGTCACCGGGTTCGGCCAGTTCGGCCCGTACGCGCCCCGCCCCGGCTTCGGCACCCTCGCCGAGGCGCTGAGCGGGTTCGCCGCGATCACCGGCGAGCCGGACGGGCCGCCGACGCTCCCGCCGTTCGGGCTCGCCGACGCGATCGCGGGACTGGCGACGGCGTACGCGGTGATGACCGCGCTCGCGGCACGGGAGCGCACCGGCGAGGGGCAGATCGTCGACATGGCGATCATCGAGCCGATCCTGACCGTCCTCGGCCCGCAGCCCCTGTGGTACGACCAGCTCGGCTACGTCCAGCCCCGCACCGGCAACCGCACCCGGAACAACGCCCCGCGCAACACCTACCGCACCTCGGACGGCACCTGGGTGGCCGTCTCCACGTCGGCCCAGTCGGTCGCGGAACGCGTGATGCTCCTGGTGGGCCGCCCGGAGCTGATCGAGGAGCCGTGGTTCGCGACCGGCGCGGGGCGGGCCGCGCACGCCGACGTGCTCGACGAGGCGGTCGGCGGCTGGATCGCCCGGCACACACGCACCGAGGCCCTGGCCGCCTTCGAGAAGGCCCAGGCGGCGATCGCGCCGATCCAGGACGTACGGGACGTGATGGCCGACCCGCAGTACCGGGCCCTGGGCACCTTCACCACGCTGTACGACCCGGAGCTCGGCCGGCTGCGCATGCAGAACGTCCTCTTCCGGCTCTCCGCCACCCCGGGCGCCGTCCGCTGGGCGGGCCGTCCGCACGGCGCGGACACGGACGCGGTGCTGACCGAGCTGGGCCTCACCCCGGAGGAACTGGCCGCGCTGCGCGCGGAGGGCGCCCTGTGACGGCCATCGTCCCGTTCCCGCTGACCTGGCTGTACGTCCCCGGCGACCGCCCCCGTGTCGTCACCAAGGCCCTCGCCTCCGGCGCGGACGTGGTGATCGTCGACCTGGAGGACGCGGTCGCCCCGGACCGCAAGGAGTACGCCCGCGACGCCACCGCCGAGCTGCTGAGCGAGCCGCCGCCGGTCCCGGTCCACGTACGCGTCAACGCCGTCGACGGGCCGCTGGCCACCGCGGATCTGGCGGCGGTGGCGCCCCGGCCGGGTCTGGCCGGGCTGCGGCTGCCGAAGGTGACGTCCGCCGAGCAGGTCGCCCGCGTCGCGGCACGCGCGGAGGCCGCTCGGAGCCCGTCGCCGGCGGACCGACCGGGGCCCCCGCTGTACGCCCTCCTGGAGACGGCCCTGGCCGTCGAGCGCGCCTACGCCATCGCCTCCGCGCACCCTTCTCTGCGCGGCGTCTCGATCGGCGAGTCGGACCTGCGTGCGGACCTGGGCGTGCAGCGGGACTCCGGACTGGACTGGTCCCGTGCCCGTGTCGTGGTGGCAGCCCGCGCGGCCGGACTCGCCCCGCCGGCCCAGTCCGTGCACCCCGACATCCGGGACCTGGAGGGTCTGGCGGCCTCCTGCGCCCACGGCCGCGCCCTCGGCTTCCTCGGCCGCGCGGCCATCCACCCCCGCCAGTTGCCGGTCATCGAACGCGCCTACCTGCCGACCGACCGCGAACTCGAGGAGGCGGAGACGGTCGTCAAGGCGGCCACCACGGACCGCGGCGCCCAGGCCCTCCCGGACGGCCGCTTCGTCGACGCGGCGGTGGTGGCGGCGGCCCGGCGCACCCTGGCGCTGGCCCNNNNCCGCCGGTGCTGACACCGGGTGCGGACACGACGAGGGCGCCCCGGGGATCCGGGGCGCCCTCGTCCGCGTACGACCGGCGGTCAGCCCTTCCGGGCCGACTCGGCCTCGTCCCTCACGTCGCTCGCCTCGGTCTCGTCCTTCACATCGCTCGCCTCGGTCTCGTCGGAGGCTTCCGGCGCGTCCTTCCGCACGTCCCCGGCGTCCTGCGCCTCGGCGGCCTCCTCGCCGGGGGTGGTCACGCCCGGTTCGACCTCGGTCTCCCGGCCCGGCCGCTTCCTGGCGGACACCCAGATGTAGGTCACCGCGAGCAGGAGGACGAGCAGCGCCGTCCAGTTGTTCAGCCGCAGGCCCAGGATGTGGTGGGCCTCGTCGACCCGCATGTACTCGATCCAGAACCGGCCCACGCAGTACGCGGCGACGTACAGGGCGAACGCCCTGCCGTGGCCCAGCTTGAAGCGGCGGTCGGCCCAGATGACCAGGAAGCCCACGCCGACGCACCACAGCGACTCGTACAGGAACGTCGGGTGGTAGTACCCCGGCACCCGGCCGTCGGCCGCGGAGGTGATGTGCACCGCCCAGGGAACGTCCGTCTCCCGGCCGTACAGCTCCTGGTTGAACCAGTTGCCCCAGCGGCCGATCGCCTGTGCGAAGGCGATGCCCGGCGCCACCGCGTCGGCGTACGCCGGCATCGGGATGCCCCGGCGCCGGGCGCCGATCCACGCGCCCAGCCCGCCGAGCGCGATCGCGCCCCAGATGCCGAGGCCGCCCTCCCACACCTTGAAGGCGTCCACCCAGTCACGGCCCTCGCTGAAGTACAGCTCGTAGTCCGTGATCACGTGGTAGAGCCGGCCGCCGACCAGGCCGAACGGCACAGCCCAGACCGCGATGTCGGCCACCGTGCCGGCCCGCCCGCCACGGGCGATCCAGCGCTTGTTGCCGAGCCAGACGGCAACGAAGACGCCGATGATGATGCAGAACGCGTAGCCGCGCAGCGGAATCGGGCCGAGGTACAGCACACCGCGCGACGGGCTGGGAATGTAGGCAAGTTCCATGGCAAGGTCGACGCTACCGCAGCCGGACCGGGGTCACCTCAAACAGCCCGGCTACGGCTCCATAACGGGCCGGCCCCGCGCTCGTCTCCCCGTCCTCCTCCGGTCACCCCTTGTCGGCCGCCTCCACCATCTGCTTCAGCTTCGCCGGGGTCATCGTCCGGTCCTTCAGGATGTCCTTCCCGTTCAGCAGGACGGTCGGGGTGCCCGAGAAGCCGCCGGCCTGGAAGGCCTGGTGGGACTTGTCGACCCAGCCGTCGTGCGTGCCGTCCTTGACGCACTTGGTGAAGGCCGGGGTGTCCAGGCCGCTCACCTTGCCGGCCAGCTGGACGAGCTTGTTGTTGTCGGCGTAGGCGTCGTCGGTCTCCGCGGGCTGGTTCTCGAACAGCACGTCGTGGTACGCGGGGAACTTGCCGGCGTCCTGGGCGCAGGCCGCCGCGTTGGCCGCGCGCAGCGAGCCGGCGCCGCCGAGGTTGCCGTCGATCAGCCTGACCAGGTGGTACTCGACCCTGAGCTTGCCGGAGCCGGTCAGCTCGCGGAGCGTCGGGCGGTACGCCGCCTCGAAGGCCTTGCAGGCCGGGCAGCGGAAGTCCTCCCACACGGTGAGCGTGGACTTGGCGCCGTCCTGGCCGACCGGGATCGCCAGGCTGTCCTTGCCCTGCGCGCCCGAGGGCGCCACGACCGGGCCCGTGCTGCTCTTGCTGCTCTTGCCGGAGTTGGCGGCCAGCAGGCCGATCACCGCCGCCAGCCCCAGGACGCACACGACGGTCGCGGCCACGATCAGCGTGCGCCGCCGCCTCTCCGAGGCCTTCTGCTTCTCGCGCTCGACCGCCAGCCGCTGCCGGGCGGTGCGCTTTCCCTGATGGTTCTTCTCGCTCACACCCCCAGAACGAACCGGGGAGGCGCAATGCGCCTCCCCGGCCCCAGGACCACCCGTTCGGGTGATCGAACGATCAGCCGCGGCTGTCGCCGCCTGTCGTCCCTACGCCTGCCCGCGCACGCCGCTCGCCAGCTCGCCCGCGAGCGCGCGGACGGCCTCGAGACCGGCCGCGGGGTCCGGGGCGTCCAGCATCCGCTTGACGAAGGCGGAGCCGACGATCACCCCGTCGGCGAAGCCGGCGACCTCGGCGGCCTGGGCGCGGTTGGAGACGCCGAGACCGACGCACACGGGCAGGCCGGTACCGGTGGCCCGGGTCCGGCCGACCAGTTCCTGGGCCTGCGCGCCCACCGACTCGCGGGTGCCGGTGACCCCCATCAGCGAGGCGGCGTAGACGAACCCGGAGCCCGCCGCGGTGATCTCGGCGAGCCGCTCGTCCTTGCTGCTCGGCGCCAC
>NZ_JUJA01000167.1:286099-292097 GCF_001906585.1 Streptomyces kebangsaanensis
GCCGGCGCCGCCCGCCTCGGCGAGCTCGGCGGTGAACCGCTCGACGCCGTAGCGGTCGACCGGGTTCCAGTACGTCATGACGAGCACGGGCTTGCCGGTGGCCGCGTGGGCCTCCTTGACCGTCCGCATGACGTCCGCGATCCTGACGCCGCCGCGCAGCGCGATGTCGTCGGCGGTCTGGATGACGGGCCCGTCCAGGACCGGGTCGCTGTGCGGCAGCCCGACCTCGACGACGTCCGCGCCGCCGTCGAAGACGGCCTTGATCGCGTCGATGCCGCCGTCCACGGTCGGGAATCCGGCCGGCAGGTAGGCGATGAGCGCGGACCGGCCCTCCGCCTTCGCAGCCGCGAGGGTGTCGTTCAGCAGCCGGCCCTTCCCGCCCGTTGATGCAGCGCCGCTCACTTGGCGTCCCCCTCGATCTCGGCGGTGTCGGCCTCGTCGGCGGCCACCTCGGCGTCGGTGTCGTACAGGTCGAAGTAGCGGGCGGCGGTGTCCATGTCCTTGTCGCCGCGCCCGGACAGGTTGACCACGATCAGCCCGTCCTCGCCCAGCTCGCGGCCGACCTCGAGGGCGCCGGCCAGCGCGTGGGCGCTCTCGATCGCCGGGATGATGCCCTCGGCGCGCGACAGCAGGCGCAGCGCCTGCATGGCCGCGTCGTCGGTGATCGCGCGGTACTCGCCGCGCCCGGAGTCCTTGAGGTAGGAGTGCTCGGGGCCGATGCCCGGGTAGTCCAGACCGGCCGAGATCGAGTACGGCTCGGTGATCTGGCCCTCCTCGTCCTGCAGGACGTAGGAGCGGGAGCCGTGCAGGATGCCGGGCTCGCCGGCGGTCAGCGTGGCCGCGTGCTCGCCGGTCTCGACGCCGTGCCCGGCGGGCTCGCAGCCGATGAGGCGTACGCCGGTGTCCGGGATGAAGGCGTGGAAGAGACCGATGGCGTTGGAGCCGCCGCCGACGCAGGCGACGGCCGCGTCGGGCAGGCGCCCGGCGCGCTCCAGGAGCTGGCGGCGGGCCTCGACGCCGATGACCCGGTGGAAGTCGCGGACCATGGCCGGGAAGGGGTGCGGCCCGGCGACGGTGCCGAACAGGTAGTGGGTGCGGTCGACGTTGGCGACCCAGTCGCGGAACGCCTCGTTGATGGCGTCCTTCAGGGTGCGGCTGCCGGACTTCACGGCCACGACCTCGGCACCGAGCATGCGCATCCGGGCGACGTTCAGTGCCTGCCGCTTCGTGTCGATCTCACCCATGTAGATCGTGCACTGGAGGCCGAAGAGCGCGCAGGCGGTGGCGGTGGCGACGCCGTGCTGGCCGGCGCCGGTCTCCGCGATCACGCGGGTCTTGCCCATGCGCTTGGTGAGCAGGGCCTGGCCGAGCACGTTGTTGATCTTGTGGGAGCCGGTGTGGTTGAGGTCCTCGCGCTTGAGGAACACGCGGGCGCCGCCGGCGTGCTCGGCGAAGCGGGGCACCTCGGTCAGGGCACTGGGCCGGCCGGTGTAGTTGACGAGCAGGTCGTCGAGCTCGCGGGCGAACTCGGGGTCGGCCTTCGCCTTGTCGTACTCGACGGCGACCTCGTCCACGGCGGCGACGAGGGCCTCCGGGATGAACTTGCCGCCGAACGCCCCGAAGTAGCCTTCGGGGCTGGGGAGCTGACCCTCGGGGTCGGGGATGAAGAACTCGCTGGGCATGCGGAAACCTCACGGTGAGTGCGGACACTGATCGCCGTGGGGGCGGGGTCTGTCGGACGGCTGTCCGTCGTACGTGGCTAGTCGCGCCCGCGCGGCGGAGCCGCATGGCCGGGCACAGCCCCGCGCCCCTGAACGGGGCGCTGCCATCGCATGCCGTTCACCTGGCCCGGCTCGTCGCCGATGACGTACCGCACCCTGCGGCCGTGCACGCGCCGTGCGGGCGCGCGGCAGCCCCGGGGCCGGCAGCCGCGCGCGAGGCGGGCGTACGGGTCCCGGAAGAGCCTGGTGCGGAGCGGCATGGGTCAGTCCCGTCCGTGCCGCAGTGCCGGGTGCGCCCCGGCCGCCACCAGGTCGGCGACCGCCGTCTTCGGGTCGCGGCCGGTGACGAGGGACTCGCCGACCAGGACCGCGTCGGCGCCGGCGTTGGCGTAGGCGATGAGGTCGTGCGGGCCGCGGACTCCGGACTCGGCGATCTTGACGATGCCGTCCGGGATCTCCGGCGCCACCCGCTCGAAGGTGTCGCGGTCGACCTCGAGCGTCTTCAGGTTGCGCGCGTTGACGCCGATCACCTTGGCGCCGGCGGCCACCGCGCGCTCGACCTCCTCCTCGTCGTGGGCCTCGACGAGCGGGGTGAGCCCGATGGACACCGCGCGCTCGATCAGCGACTCCAGGGCCGGCTGGTCGAGGGCGGCGACGATCAGCAGGGCGAGGTCGGCGCCGTGGGCCCGGGCCTCCCACAGCTGGTACGAGGTGACGATGAAGTCCTTGCGCAGGACGGGGATGTCCACGCGCGCGCGGACCGCCTCCAGGTCCGCCAGCGAACCGCCGAAGCGGCGTTCCTCGGTCAGCACCGAGATGACGGAGGCGCCGCCGGCCTCGTAGTCCGCGGCGAGGCCGGCCGGGTCGGCGATCGCGGCCAGCGCGCCCTTGGACGGGCTGGAGCGCTTGACCTCGCAGATCACCTTGACGCCGTCGCCCTTGAGCGCGGCCACGCCGTCCTTGGCGGCGGGAGCCTTGGCCGCGCGCTCCTTGAGCTCGTCGAGGCTGACGCGCGCCTGCCGCTCCGAAAGGTCGGCACGGACTCCGTCGATGATCTCGTCGAGCACACTCACGCGAGCGGCCCCCTTCCAGACGGTGGACTGTTCTGATCGAGCGGCCTCCGGTGGCCCGCCCGGACCGGGCGGATCGGATCCGGCGGATCGAACGGATCCGGCACGGTCCGGCCCGGTCCGGCAGACCAAGTGGATCAAGCGGGCGGAAACCGGTGGTCACTGCGATGGTAGCCGGACCGGGGACCGGTCCTCGCATCCGGTCCGCGCCGGTCCCACCAACTGGACATACGCCGGCCGGTCAGGGATGGAGCCAGCCGCCGAACGGCAGGTTCCGGACCACGGTGAACGCCACCAGGAGCACGCCGAGGCTCCACAGGTGCACCGGCCCGGGTGCGATCCGCGGCGGCCGCCCGCGCGCCGCACGGACCGCCCAGAGGATCCAGAACACGGCGAAGGCCAGGAAGCCCGCGACGGCCAGGGCGTTGTTCTGCAGGGCCGCCGGGACGTCCCCGTGGACGAGCGCGTGGGCGCTGCGCAGCCCGCCGCAGCCGGGGCAGTGGACGCCCGCGTAGCGCAGCAGGGGGCACACCGGGTAGTGGCCGGGTTCGTTGGGGTCCACGGCCCCGACGTAGGCGAGGGCACCTGCGACCGCGGTCAGGACCGCGGCGGGGACGGCGAGCCGGCGCAGCACGGCCGTGGCGTGCGTCGGGACGGCCGGCTCGTCCTGCGTGTGCCGCGGGCGGGGTATGGGCGTCCGGCCGTGCGTCACCCTCTGGCTGTCGGCGTTCACACCCCGCATTCTGCCCCGGGCCGGGCACGCGCGCGCGAGGGGCGGCGCGGCACCGCCCCCCGACCGCTCAGCCGTACGGGTCCGTCGAGTGGGTCTCAGCTCTCGGCGCGGGCCGGCTCGCGGTCCTCCTGCTTGCTTCCGACCTGGTGCACCGGGTGCTCGTGCTTCTGCCCGAGGCCCATCGTGCGCATGATGCCGCCGACGACGGCGCCGAGCAGCGTGATGGCGATGCCGACCCAGAAGCCGACCGGCTGGGCCATCACCATGAAGGCGCCCGCGACGCAGAAACCGATGAAGGCGATGATGACACCGGTCCAGGCGGCCGGGGTGTGACCGTGGTGGCTGCTGCCCGCCATGACTTGCTCCTCGTTGCTGTATACGTGTCTGAGCCGGACGCTCGCTTCCATTGTCCCGTACGCGTGCACGTGACGTGAGCGGGGGTGGCTCCCCGCGACACCCGTTTCGTCCCGGCGGGAGGAGGCCGCCCGGGGTGTGCGGTCGGGCGGGTCAGGTTCCGGTGGGGTCCTCGCCGCGGTCCAGGGCCTTCCACAGGTCCTCCGGACGGTCGGGGTCGACCGGGCGGGGCGCGCGGGAGCGGGGCGCTCCGGAGCGCTCGTAGCGGCCGGACATGGCCGGCCACAGGTGGCCGTAGCGCAGCGCGAGCAGGCCGGCGAGGAGGATCAGCGCGCCGCCGGCGGCCGCGACGTAGGGCCAGCCGGTGTGGCTGAGCGCGGCGGCGGTCGCGGCGGTGTCGCCTGAGGTCTGGGCGGCCTTCTCGTCGAGGGCGGAGCCGTCGGAGGCGCCGAGCAGGGCGGCGGCGACCGTGCCGGCGCCGGACAGCGCGAGCAGTGTGGCGACCAGGTAGCGGCCGGCCCGGCGGACCGCGAAGACGGCGACGAGCGCGGCCAGGCCCACGATGGCGAGCGCCGCGGGCACACCGGTGACCTCGCTGCCCCTGGCGGTCAGGGGGAAGGCGCCGCCGGCCACCGCCGCGGTGCCCTCCGCCCAGCGCTGCCGGGTGGCGAGCAGCGCCACGGCCGCGCCGAGCGCCCCGCACAGCAGGGCGACGGCGAGGCTCCGGCGGCCGGACCGGGCGGGGGCGGCTTCGGAACGGGGGTCAGGTACAGCAGCAGTCACGTACTCCACTATCGCTCGGTCCCCGGGCGGCCCGTCACCCGGGGTTCACGTGCGGGACGTGGGAAGCGCCCTGTCGTCCCGGCTGCCGCCCCAGCCGGTTGGCGGTGTGCACGGCGCGCAGTACGGCCGCCGCCTTGTTGCGGCACTCGGTGTCCTCGGCGACCGGGTCGGAGTCGGCGACGACGCCGGCGCCCGCCTGGACGTAGGCGGTGCCGTCGCGCAGCAGGGCGGTGCGGATGGCGATGGCGGTGTCGGAGTCGCCGGCGAAGTCCAGGTAGCCGACGCAGCCGCCGTACAGCCCGCGCCGGGACGGCTCGAGTTCGTCGATGATCTGCATCGCGCGCGGCTTCGGCGCGCCGGACAGGGTGCCGGCCGGGAAGCAGGCGGTGAGCACGTCGAAGGCGGTGCGGCCCGCCGCGACCCGTCCGGTCACGGTGGAGACGATGTGCATCACGTGCGAGTACCGCTCGATGGACATGAAGTCGACGACCTCGACGGAGCCCGGTTCGCAGACCCGGCCCAGGTCGTTGCGCCCGAGGTCGACGAGCATCAGGTGCTCGGCGCGCTCCTTGGGGTCGGCGAGCAGTTCCTCGGCGAGGGCCTGGTCCTCCTGGGGGGTGGCGCCGCGCGGCCGGGTGCCGGCGATGGGATGCACCATGGCCCGCCCGTCCTCGACCTTCACCAGCGCTTCCGGGCTGGACCCGACGACGTCGAAGGCGTCTCCGTCCCCGGAGGGGAACCGGAACAGGTACATGTACGGCGAGGGGTTGGTGGCCCGCAGGACCCGGTAGACGTCCAGCGCGCTCGCCGTGCACGGCGTCTCGAAGCGCTGCGAGGGGACGACCTGGAAGGCCTCGCCCGCCCGGATGCGCTCCTTGACGTCGTCCACGGCCGCCTGGAAGTCCTCGCCGCCCCACAGGGCGGTGTACTCGGGCAGTTCGGAGGGCGGCAGCGCGGCCGGGGGCTGGGCGACGGGGCGGGACAGGTCCGCCTCCATGGCGTCCAGGCGGGCCACGGCGTCGGCGTGGGCCTCGTCGACGCCGGTGTCCAGGTCGTTGTGGTTGATCGCGTTGGCGATCAGCAGGACCGTGCCGTCCCAGTGGTCGAGGACCGCGAGGTCGGAGGTGAGCAGCATGGTCAGCTCGGGCAGCCCCAGGTCGTCCCGCTCGCCGGGGCCGATCTTCTCGAGTCGGCGCACGATGTCGTAGCCGAGGTAGCCGACCATGCCGCCGGTGAAGGGCGGCAGGCCCAGGTCCTGGGCGAGGTCGCGGGGGGTGTGCAGGGCCTCGATCGTGGCGCGCAGGGCGGCGAGCGGGTCGCCCTCGGCGGGGACGCCG
>NZ_JUJA01000167.1:292112-302094 GCF_001906585.1 Streptomyces kebangsaanensis
AGCCAGTGGGCCTGGCCGCCGCGCTCGGTGAGGGTGGCGGCGCTGCGGACGCCGACGAAGGAGTACCGGGACCAGGAACGGCCGTTCTCGGCGGATTCCAGCAGGAAGGTGCCGGGGCGCTCGGCGGCGAGCTTGCGGTAGAGCGCGACGGGGGTGTCGCCGTCGGCGAGGAGCTTGCGGGTGACCGGGATGACGCGGCGGTCGCCGGCCAGCTTGCGGAACGTCTCGAGGTCCATGGCGGCCGACCCTACTGACCTTCGGCCCGTGCGCCGGAACCGGCGTCCTTCACGTCCTCGAGCAGGACGTCGGTGTCGAAGCAGGTGCGGTCGCCGGTGTGGCAGGCGGCTCCCACCTGGTCGACCTTGACCAGCACGGTGTCGGCGTCGCAGTCGAGGGCGACGGACTTGACGTACTGCACGTGCCCGGAGGTGTCGCCCTTGACCCAGTACTCCCGGCGGCTGCGCGACCAGTAGGTGCAGCGGCCGGTGGTCAGCGTGCGGTGCAGCGCCTCGTCGTCCATCCAGCCGAGCATCAGCACCTCGCCGGTGTCGTACTGCTGGGCGATCGCGGGCAGGAGCCCGTCGGCGCTGCGCTTGAGGCGCGCCGCGATCTCGGGGGCGAGGCTGCTGGCGGGAACACTGTGGCGCGATGGGGGTGCCCCCAGGTGTCCAGCACTGGGGGAGCCTCGATGAGGGGCGGTGGTCGGGTGACGGGCGGGCGTGCCGGGCGTGCTGGTCATGGGTGCCATTGTGCCGCGCGGGGCCGGCGGCGGGTCCGCGTCGTCCACTGTGCGGACTCGGTGCGTAGTCGTAGGCTTACCTCATGTCGACCTTTGCCAAGCGTGAACGGCTTCTGCTCGCCGACCTCTTGGAGACCGCCGGTCCGGATGCGCCCACCCTCTGCGAGGGCTGGCTCACCCGTGATCTCGCCGCGCACGTGGTGGTGCGCGAGCGGCGCCCCGACGCGGCCGGCGGCCAGATGATCAAGCAACTCGCGCCCCACCTGCGGAAGGTGATGGAGGAGTACACCGACAAGCCGTACGAGGAACTGCTCCAGCTGATCCGTACCGGCCCGCCGCGCTTCTCACCCTTCCAGCTCAAGCAGATCGACGAGGCGGCCAACACCGTCGAGTTCTACGTCCACTCGGAGGACGTGCGCCGCGCCCAGCCCGACTGGTCGCCGCGCGAGCTCGACCCGGTCTTCCAGGAGACCCTGTGGTCCCGTCTGGAGCGCACCGCCCGGCTGCTGGGCCGGGGCATCCCGACGGGCCTGGTCCTGCGCCGCCCCAACGGGGAGACGGCCGTCGCCCACCGGGGCACGCCGGTGGTGACGGTGACGGGCGAGCCGTCGGAGCTCCTGCTGTTCGCGTTCGGCCGGCAGAGCGCCGCCCGCGTCGAGACGGACGGCGACAAGGACGCGATCGCGAAGCTGTCGGAGACCAAGCAGCTGGGCCTCTGACCCGTCACCCGCGAGGCGGTGGTCAGCGGGGCAGTTCGACGCGCCGCGGGTCGCGGGCGGCCAGGACGACGACGCCCAGCCCGCTCGGTGGCGCGAAACCCAGGCTGACCGAACCGGCCACGGCAGCGACGCACCCGAAGCAGACCGGGCGGCCGGGCACTGCCGCAGCGCGCCGCCATACGCCGAGGCGGTGGTCAGCGGGGCAGTTCGACGCGCCGCAGGTCGCGGGCGGCCAGGACGACGACGCCGCCCAGCCCGCACACCACCGCGCTGACGGCGAACACCGGGCCGGTCCCCCAGACCCCGATCGCCGCGGCGGACAGCGGCATGCTCAGCGGCGTGAGGCCCAGGCTGACCAGACCGGACACGGCGGTGACCCGCCCGAGGTAGGCCGGGTCGGACTGGGTCTGCAGCAGCGCCCCGCACAGGGCGCCGCTGAGGCCGGTGAAAAGGCCGATCAGCACGGCCACCCCGGTGGCGGCGACGACGCTCGGGGCGTGGGCGAGGGCGCCGACGGCCACGGAGCCGGTGATGATCGCGTACCCGGCCACGTGTCCGGCGCGCGGCAGCCGGCCGCGCACGGTCAGCAGCAGTGAGGCCGCGCCCGCCCCGGTGCCGAACCCGGCCAGCGCCCAGCCCATGCCGGAGGCTCCCCAGCCGCGCTCGTCGGCCAGCAGGGCCAGGCCGACGTTGAGCGGGCCGACGAAGCCGAGGTCGCCGAGGGCGATGGCCAGCATCAGCGGGGCGAGGACGCGGTGGCGGCGGATGTAGCGCAGGCCGCCCACCAGGTCCCGCCAGGCGGTGGTGCCGCCGGCGTCCGCGGTGTCGTCCCGCGGCAGCTCCCGGATCCGTACGGAGACCAGCAGCGGCACGGACACGGCGATCAGCAGCCCGGCGAGCCCGAACGCCGCCGCCGCGCCCCCGAGCGCGACCCCGAGACCGCCGAGCGGCGCGCCGACGACGCTCGCGAACCGGATCGCCAGCCCGCGCATGCCCTGCACGCGCGCGAGTTGCCCATGGCTCGTCACGCGCGCGGGGAGGGCGCCCACGGCCGGCATGAACACGGCGTCGACGGTGCCGAAGACGAGGGCGAGCACGGCCAGCGGCCACAGCCCGGGGCCGGTCGCCCAGAGCAGCGCCGCCACCGCGAGCACGGCCGCGCACCGCACGACGTCGCTGCCGATGACGACCTTGCGCGGCCCGAGCCGGTCGGCGATCACTCCCCCGCCCAGCATGAGCAGGGCCCTGGGCAGCGCGCTGACCGCCATGACGACACCGGCCTGCGCGGGCGACCCCGCCCGGACCGCCGCCCAGGACAGGGCGATGTAGTAGATGTTGTCGCCGAGCATCGAGGCCGTGTAGGCGGCGAGCCACCGCAGGACGTTGCCGTCCCGGTGGGCGGGGCGTTCGGGCGCGGACGTGTCGGCGGGCACGGCGGACGTACCGGCGGACATGCCGTCGGACGCGGGGGGCACGGTGGTCAACGAACCGGGTGTCCCGCTTCCCGCAGGGTCTCCTTGACCTGTCCGATGCGCAGGTCACCGAAGTGGAACACCGAGGCGGCCAGCACCGCGTCCGCGCCCGCGGCGATCGCCGGCGGGAAGTCGGCCAGCCTGCCGGCGCCGCCCGAGGCGATCACCGGAACCGTGACGTGCTCGCGGACCGCGGCGATCATCTCCAGGTCGTAGCCGTCCTTGGTGCCGTCGGCGTCCATGGAGTTGAGCAGGATCTCGCCCGCGCCCAGCTCGGCCGCCCGGTGGGCCCACTCGACCGCGTCGATGCCGGTGCCGCGGCGGCCGCCGTGGGTGGTCACCTCGAAGCTCCCGGAGGGGGTCCGGCGGGCGTCGACCGACAGGACCAGCACCTGGCGGCCGAAGCGCTCGGCGATCTCCCGGATCAGGTCCGGGCGGGCGATCGCGGCCGTGTTGACGCCCACCTTGTCCGCGCCCGCCCGCAGCAGCTTGTCCACGTCCTCGGTCGTGCGGACACCGCCGCCGACCGTCAGCGGGATGAACACCTGTTCGGCGGTGCGGCGCACCACCTCGTACGTCGTCTCCCGGTTGCCCGAGGACGCGGTGATGTCCAGGAACGTCAGCTCGTCGGCGCCCTCGGCGTCGTACACCTTGGCCATCTCGACGGGGTCGCCCGCGTCCCGCAGGTTCTGGAAGTTGACGCCCTTGACGACCCGGCCGTTGTCCACGTCCAGGCAGGGGATGACTCGGACCGCCAGGGTCATGAATCCACGGCTCCTCTGTATGCCTCTACTTCGACTTCGACCAGGATGCGCGGATCGACGAAGCCCTCGACCACCAGCAGGGTCGAGACCGGACGCACCGAGTCGAACAGTTCCTTGTGGGCCCGGCCCACCTCGTCCACGTCCCGCAGGTGGGTCAGGTACATCCGGGTCCGGAGCACCGACTCGGGGCCGAGCCCGAACCGGGCGATCGCCTCCAGCGCGCTGGTGAACGCCACCTTCGCCTGCTCGTAGGGATCGCCCTCCCCGTACAGCACGTGTCCCTTGAAGGACGTCGTGCCGGCCACCAGGACACGGTCGCCCGCCGCGACGGCGCGCGCGAAACCGAAGGTCTCTTCCCAAGGACTTCCGCTCTGCACGCGCCGTACGGCATCGGACGTCATCGCGACACTGCCTCCAGGGCCTCTTCCAGGGTGAACGCCTTCGCGTAGAGGGCCTTCCCGACGATGGCGCCCTCGACACCGAGCGGCACGAGGCCGGCGATCGCACGGAGGTCGTCGAGCGAGGAGACGCCGCCGGAGGCCACCACCGGGCGGTCCGTCGCCGCGCACACGTTCTTCAGCAGCTCCAGGTTGGGGCCCTGCAGCGTGCCGTCCTTGGCGATGTCGGTGACGACGTAGCGCGCGCAGCCCTCCTTGTCCAGGCGCTCCAGCGTCTCGTACAGGTCGCCGCCGTCGCGGGTCCAGCCGCGGCCGCGCAGGGTGGTGCCCCGTACGTCCAGGCCGACCGCGATCTTGTCACCGTGCTCGGCGATGACCTTGGCGACCCACTCGGGGGTCTCCAGCGCGGCCGTGCCCAGGTTCACGCGCGTGCACCCGGTGGCCAGGGCGGCGGCGAGCGTGTCGTCGTCGCGGATGCCGCCGGACAGCTCCACCTTGATGTCCATCGCCTTCGCGACCTCGGCGATCAGCTCGCGGTTGTCGCCGGTGCCGAACGCGGCGTCGAGGTCGACCAGGTGCAGCCACTCGGCGCCCGAGCGCTGCCAGGTCAGGGCGGCCTCGAGGGGGGAGCCGTAGGAGGTCTCGGTCCCGGACTCGCCGTGCACGAGGCGGACGGCCTGGCCGTCGCGGACGTCGACGGCGGGGAGGAGTTCGAGCTTCGAAGCCATCAGAGGGTTCCGATCCAGTTGTTCAGCAGCTGCGCTCCGGCGTCGCCGGACTTCTCGGGGTGGAACTGCGTGGCCCACAGGGCGTCGTTCTCCACGGCGGCCACGAAGGGCTTGCCGTGGGTGGTCCAGGTGACCTTGGGGGCGCGCAGCACCGGGTTGTTCGTCTCCAGCCGCCAGTCGTGGACGGCGTAGGAGTGCACGAAGTAGAAGCGGGCGTCCGCGTCCAGGCCGGCGAACAGCTCCGAGCCGGCCGGCGCCTGGACGGTGTTCCAGCCCATGTGGGGCACGACGTCCGCCTGGAGCGGCTCGACCGTGCCGGGCCACTCGTCCAGGCCCTCGGCCTCCACCCCGTGCTCGATGCCGCGCGCGAAGAGGATCTGCATGCCGACGCAGATGCCCATCACCGGGCGCCCGCCGGCCAGCCGGCGCTCGATGACCCAGTCGCCGCGCGCCTCCTTCAGTCCCCGCATGCAGGCGGCGAAGGCGCCCACGCCCGGCACCAGCAGGCCGTCGGCGTTCATCGCCCTGTCGTAGTCACGGGTGATCTCGACCTCGGCCCCCGCGCGCGCGAGGGCCCGCTCGGCCGAGCGCACGTTGCCGAAGCCGTAGTCGAAGACGACGACCTTCCTGGCCGTGCCGGGAACGCTCAATTCCACACCTCCAGCCGCATCACGCCCGAGACGAGGCACAGTGCCGCGCCGATGGACAGCAGCACGACGAGGCTCTTGGGCATCTGCTGCTTGACGAAGGAGATGATGCCGCCGACCAGGAACAGGCCGACGACGATCAGCAGGGTCGACAGACCGGTCACAGCGCGCCCTTCGTGGACGGGATGATGCCCGCCGCGCGCGGGTCGCGCTCGGACGCGTACCGCAGGGCCCGGGCCAGCGCCTTGAACTGGCACTCCACGATGTGGTGCGCGTTGCGCCCGTAGGGCACGTGCACGTGCAGCGCGACCTGGGCCTGGGCGACGAAGGACTCCAGGATGTGCCGGGTCATCGTGGTGTCGTACTCGCCGATCATCGGCGCCATGTTCTCGGGCTCGGTGTGCACGAGGTAGGGACGGCCGGACAGGTCGACGGTGACCTGGGCGAGGGACTCGTCCAGCGGGACCGTGCAGTTGCCGAAGCGGTAGATGCCCGCCTTGTCGCCGAGGGCCTGCTTGAAGGCGGCGCCGAGCGCGAGGGCGGTGTCCTCGATGGTGTGGTGGGAGTCGATGTGCAGGTCGCCGTCGGTCTTCACGGTCAGGTCGAACAGACCGTGCCGGCCGATCTGGTCGAGCATGTGGTCGTAGAAGCCGACTCCGGTGGCGATGTCGGTCCTGCCGGTGCCGTCCAGGTCGATCTCGACGAGGACCGAGGTCTCCTTGGTGGTGCGCTCCACGCGCCCGACGCGGTTCATCCGCTCTGCTCCTGTTCCTTCTTCAGTTCACGAACCGCGTCGAGGAACGCGTCGTTCTCCGCCGGCGTCCCGGCGGTGACCCGCAGCCACCCCGGTACGCCGTTGTCACGGACCAGGACGCCCCGGTCCAGGATCCTCTGCCAGGCGGTGTGGGAGTCCTCGAACCGCCCGAACTGGATGAAGTTGGCGTCCGACGCCGTCACCTCGTAGCCGGTCGCGCGCAGTTCGGCGACCAGCCGGTCACGCTCGGACTTCAGCTGCTCGACGTAACCGAGCAGGGTGTCGGTGTGTTCCAGGGCGGCCAGCGCCGTCGCCTGCGTGATCGCCGACAGGTGGTACGGCAGCCGGACCAGCTGCACGGCGTCCACGACCGCCGGGTGCGCGGCGAGGTAGCCCAGGCGCAGCCCGGCGGCGCCGAACGCCTTCGACATGGTGCGCGAGACGACGAGGTTCGGCCGCCCCTCCAGCAGCGGCAGCAGCGAGGCGCCGTGGCTGAACTCGACGTACGCCTCGTCCACGATCACCATGGACGGCTTCGCCGCCTGCGCGGCCTCGTACAGCGCGAGCACCGTCTCGCGCGGGACCGCGTTACCGGTGGGGTTGTTGGGGGTGGTGACGAAGACGACGTCCGGGCGGTGCTCGGCGATCGCCTTCTCGGCGGCGGCGAGGTCGATCGTGAAGTCCTCGCCGCGCGGCCCGGAGATCCAGCCCGTGCCCGTGCCGCGCGCGATGAGCGCGTGCATGGAGTACGACGGCTCGAAGCCGATCGCGGTGCGGCCCGGCCCGCCGAAGGTCTGCAGCAGCTGCTGGATGACCTCGTTGGAGCCGTTGGCCGCCCAGACGTTGTCGACGCCGACCGGGTGCCCGGAACTCTTCGTCAGGTACCGGGCGAGTTCAGTACGCAGTTCCACCGCGTCCCGGTCCGGATAACGGTTCAGGTTCCGGGCCGAGTCACGCACCCGCTCGGCGATCCGCTCGACCAGCGGCTCGGGCAGCGGGTAGGGGTTCTCGTTCGTGTTCAGCCGTACCGGGACGTCCAGCTGGGGCGCGCCGTAGGGGGTCTTGCCGCGCAGCTCGTCCCGGACGGGGAGATCGTCGATTCCGAAGCTCACTTGCTCGTCGGTACCTTCCACCCGAACCTCGCCTTGATCGCCGCGCCGTGCGCGGGCAGGTCCTCCGCCTCGGCCAGCGTCACCACGTGGTGGGCGACCTCGGCGAGGGCGTCCTCGGTGTAGTCCACGATGTGGATGCCGCGCAGGAAGGACTGCACGGACAGGCCCGAGGAGTGGCAGGCGCAGCCGCCGGTCGGCAGGACGTGGTTGGATCCGGCCGCGTAGTCGCCGAGGGAGACCGGCGCCCAGGGGCCGATGAAGATCGCGCCGGCGTTGCGCACCCGGTCGGCGACCGCGGCGGCGTCGGCGGTCTGGATCTCCAGGTGCTCGGCGCCGTAGGCGTCGACCACGCGCAGACCCTCGTCCAGGCCGTCGACCAGGACGATCGCGGACTGCCTGCCGGACAGGGCCGGGCGGATCCGGTCCTCGACGTGCTTGGTCGCCGCGACCTGCGGCTCCAGCTCCTTCTCGACCGCGTCGGCGAGCTCCGCGGAGTCGGTGACCAGGACGGCGGCGGCCAGCGGGTCGTGCTCGGCCTGGCTGATCAGGTCGGAGGCGACGTGGACGGGGTCGGCCGTGGCGTCGGCGAGGATCGCGATCTCGGTGGGGCCGGCCTCGGCGTCGATGCCGATCCGGCCGGTGAAGTGGCGCTTGGCGGCGGCGACCCAGATGTTGCCGGGGCCGGTGACCATGTTGGCTGGCGGGCAGGACTCGGTGCCGTACGCGAACATCGCGACGGCCTGGGCGCCACCGGCCGCGTACACCTCGTCCACGCCGAGCAGGGCGCAGGCGGCGAGGATCGTCGGGTGCGGCAGGCCGTCGAACCCGGCCTGCGGCGGGGAGGCGAGCGCGATCGACTCGACGCCGGCCTCCTGGGCGGGCACGGCGTTCATGACCACGGAGGACGGGTAGACCGACCGGCCGCCCGGCGCGTACAGCCCCACGCGCTCGACCGGCACCCACTTCTCGGTCACCGAGCCGCCGGGCACCACCTGGGTGGTGTGCGTGGTGCGGCGCTGCTCGCGGTGGACGAGCCGGGCGCGCCGGATGGACTCCTCCAGGGCGGCGCGCACGGCCGGGTCCAGCCGCTCCAGCGCGTCCTCGAGGGCCCGGGCCGGGACCCGCACCGAATCCAGCCGTACGCCGTCGAACTTCTCGGCGAAGTCGATCAGTGCCGCGTCGCCACGATGATGCACGGCCTCGCAGATCGGGCGCACCTTCTCCAGGGCGGCCGATACGTCGAAGTCGGCCCGGGGCAGCAGGTCACGCAGGGCGGGGCCCTCGGGAAGGGCGTCGCCGCGCAGATCGATTCGGGAGATCACGGTTCCAATTCTCTCAGACGGCGCACCGGCCCCGTCCGCCCGTATCAGTGGCTGATACGGAACCCCGCGGCTTCCGGACTCCGACCTCGCGCGGCCCTCACGGAAAAAGGCTCGTCACTGTTCGCGTTCAGGCCGTCACACAACGGGCATGACCCGTTGTACGCATCGCAGAACCCACGAGTAGCCGGGGAAGGAGGGAAGGCCGTGACCGAGGGGACCGGCATCCGCGCCGGGGGCCCGCCCGGGGACCTGACCACCACCGAGGCGGGGATGTGGCAGGCCTTCCGCAACGGGAGCGTGTACGACCTGCGCAGCGGGGACGCCGCGGTCGACGACCCGCACGGCGGCCTGCCGTGGGGACCCGAGCGGACCGTACGCGCGCGTGTCGTCTGCCGGCTGCTGCTGGACGGCCCGCCCGCGCTCGCCGGGCGCGTGTCGTCCCTGAAGCTGACCGGCCTGCGGATCGCGGGCACCCTGGACCTCGCCGGGGGCACGGTGGTGCCGTACGTGGAGATGAGGGGCTGCCGGTTCGAGCGGGAGGTCCTCCTGCCGGAGGCCCGCCTCACGACCGTACGGCTGGTGGACTGCTCGGCGCCGCGGCTGGAGGCGGCCCGTGCGCACATCGAGGGCGACCTGCACCTGTCGCGCTGCCGGTTCCCGGGCGGGATTCGGCTCACCGACGCGCAGATCGGCACGGACCTGCTGCTCAGCCAGGCGGTCGTGCACCAGGACCGCACCGGCCGCTCGATCGCCGCCGACGGCATGACGGTCGGCCAGGACCTCCAGGCGGAGCTGCTGCAGGCGCACGGCGAGTTCAGTCTGCGCAGCGCGAAGATCGGCGTGTCGCTCAGCCTGCGCGGGGCGCGGCTGGCGGGCGAGCAGGGGCCGGCGGGCGCGCGGGCGCGGTTCGCGCTGAACGCGCCCCGGCTGACCGTCGAGCGCACCCTGTACCTCACCCCGGCGGGCCTGGGCAGTCCGCTGAGCGGCGTGACCCCCGCGCGCGGGACGCGGATCCAGCCCTTCGAGTGCCGGGGCGGGGTGCGCCTGGACGACGGGCGGTTCGGGGACGCGGTCGACCTGGAGCGGGCCCGGTTCTCCTTCACCGACGAGCAGGAGCTGTCGCTGCGCCGGGTGCAGACGCCCGAGCTGCGCTTCCTCGGGGAGAAGCCGCCGCGCGGCAAGGTGGTGCTGTCCGGGGCGCGGATCGTCACCCTGGTCGACCGGGCGAGCAGCTGGCCCGGCCCGGGCCGCCTGCACATGAGCGGCTTCGCCTACGAGAACCTGGTGCCGCGGGGCCCGTTCCCGCTGACCGAGCGCCTGGACTGGC
>NZ_JUJA01000167.1:302131-317428 GCF_001906585.1 Streptomyces kebangsaanensis
GGCTGGCCGCCGTGCTGCGGGAGGCGGGCGAGGACGAGGACGCGCGCGAGGTACTGCTCGCCAAGCAGCGCCGCCGCCGCGAGACCCTGCCGCTCGCCGCCAAGCTCGTGGGCTACGTGCAGGACTGGACGGTGGCCTACGGATACCGTCCGGGCCGGGCCGCGGTGTGGATGGCCGTGCTGTGGGCGGCCGGCTCGCTCGCGTTCGCGCACGCCGGCCGGCCGGCCGCCGACCCGGGCGAGCACCCCGAGTGGAACCCCGCCCTCTTCGCCCTGGACCTGCTCCTGCCGGTCGTCGACCTCGGCCAGGCGAGCGAGTGGCGGCTGAGCGGCGGCTGGCAGTGGCTCGCCGCGGCCCTGATCCTCCTCGGCTGGACCCTGGCCACCACGGTGGCGGCGGGCGCCACCCGGCTGCTGCGGCGGAACTAGACGTCGTACAGGCCCTGGAACCCCGGGCGCCGAGCGAGCACCTTTTACCCTCTCTTGACCGGCCGCCGTACAACTTTCCCCGGCTTGCCCACACCCTCTGGCGTGCCGCGACCTGCGGTCTTTCAATGGTCGGCACCATGGCTCTGCTCCCCCCGTTCATCCGCCCCACCCGTACGGCCAGAGACGTGCCGTGCCCCGCCGCCGGGCTCCCCGCCGACGACGAGGTGCTCCTCGACGTGCCCGACGAACACCTCGGCACGGCGCTGGTCGCCGCCGCCCAGGGCGCGTACGGTCCCGCCGCCGACCTGCTCGCCGCCACCCGCCGGCGGGCCCGCTGGGAGGACCGCGACCGGTACGCGACCCGGCTGGCCGCCTTCGCCCGCTCGCGCACCGAGTGGCTGGACGCCTGGCGCGCCGCCGCCCCGCAGGACCCGGACGCGCTGCTGCTCGCCGCCCAGCTCGCGGTCGACCGCGCCTGGCCCTCGCCCGCGCGGGCCGAGCTGCTGCGCGAGGTCAGCCCGCTGATCACGGCCGCCGCGCGCGCCGACGACCGCGATCCGGTGCCGTGGCGGATCGCGCTGGACCACGCGCGCGGCAGCCGCGCCGGGCACCGGTACTTCGGGGAGCTGTGGGAGGCCGCGGTCCGCCGTGCCCCGCACCACTACGGCTGCCACGTCGCCGCCCTGCGCTACCTGGCCTCCTGCTGGCACGGCTCGCACCGCGAGTGCTTCGACTTCGCCGACCTGGCCGCCCAGGACGCCCCGGCCGGCTCGCTCGTGCAGGCGCTGCCGCTGCGTGCCGCCTTCGCCTACCTGACCGACGGCTGCGGGTCCGAAGTGCCGCGGGTCCGGCTGGACGCGGCCGCGGACCGGGCGATCGCCCTGTCCGCCGGCTTCCCGGCGGCCGCGCCCTGGCCCGCGGAGATCCGCAACCTGCTGGCCTGTGTCCTGGTGCACCTCGACCGCCGGGAGGACGCCCTGGTCCAGCTGCGCCTCATCGGCCCGTACGCCACCTCGTTCCCCTGGGACCGGCTGTCCGACGACCCGCTGGGCCTGTTCCTCACGCTGCGCCGCGACCTGGGGGCGGCACCGCCGGCACCGCCGGTGCGGCCGTCCCGGCGGACGCGGGGAGAACGCGGCGGACGCGACCATTAGGCTTTTGCGCCGTGACCACCGTCCGCCTCCCGCTCTTCCCGTTGAACTCGGTGCTGTTCCCGGGGCTGGTGCTCCCGTTGAACGTCTTCGAGGAGCGCTATCGCGCGATGATGCGCGCGCTGCTGAAGACACCCGAGGACGAACCGCGCCGGTTCGCCGTCGTGGCCATCCGCGACGGCCACGAAGTGGCCGCGAGCGCCTTGGGCATGCCCGATCCGACGGCCCTGCCCGAGCGCGGCGCCGCGGCCGGGTTCGGCCCCGACCCGGCCAAGGCGTTCCACGGCGTGGGCTGCGTGGCGGACGCGGCGACCATACGGGAGCGGGCCGACGGCACCTTCGAGGTGCTGGCCACCGGGACCACCCGGGTGCGGCTGCTGTCGGTGGACGCCTCAGGCCCGTTCCTCGTGGCCGAGCTGCAGGAGCTGGCCGAGGAGCCCGGTGACGAGGCGGGCGCGCTGGCCGAGGGGGTGCTGCGGGCCTTCCGGCAGTACCAGAAGCGGCTGGCGGGCGCGCGGGAGCGGTCGCTGTCCACGGGCGCGGAGCTGCCGGACGAGCCGAGCGTGGTCTCGTACCTGGTGGCGGCGGCGATGGTGCTCGACACGCCGGCCAAGCAGCGGCTGCTCCAGGCGCCCGACACCTCCTCCCGGCTGCGCGACGAGCTGAAGCTCCTGCGCAGGGAGACGGCGATCATCCGCAGTCTGCCGTCGCTGCCGGCGGCGGAGTTGACGCGCGGCGCGACGAACCTGAACTGAGAGCCCGGACCGGGAGCCCCGTGAACATGGCGAAGAAGACGAAGAAGCAGCAGGAAGAAGGGGCGCGCGAAGCGCATCCGAAGAAGGGCGGTGGCGGGCGACGGGCGGGAGGGACACCGGCGACGATGGCTCTCGCCTCGGCGGGCGTGGCGTACACGGTCCACGCCTACGACCACGATCCCTCCCACCCCTCCTACGGGGAGGAGGCGGCCGAGGCGATGGGCGTCGGTCCGGACCGGGTCTTCAAGACGCTGGTCGCCGACGTCGACGGCACACTGACGGTGGCCGTGGTGCCGGTGGCGGGCTCCCTGGACCTCAAGGCCCTGGCGGCGGCGGTGGGCGGCAAGCGCGCGGCCATGGCCGACCCCGCGCTCGCGGAACGCACCACGGGCTACGTCCGCGGCGGCATCTCACCCCTGGGTCAGCGCAGGAGACTCCCCACGGTCCTGGACGACTCGGCCACCGCCCACCCCACGATCTGCGTCTCGGCGGGCCGCAGGGGCCTGGAGGTGGAGCTGTCACCGTCCGACCTGACGAGCCTGACAAGTGCGGTCCTGGCCCCGATCGGGCGTCCGTAGCCGCGGGCGCCGAAAACCTACGGTGCCGGAGTCTCCTCGTACGGCTCCGGGTCCCGGGGTCCGAACAGTGCCGTCATCCCGAGGTGGGCGACCAGCGCGGCCAGCGGCCAGGCCAGCAGCGCCCCCGGCGCCCCCAGCTTCAGCGGCGCCGGGAACGTGACCCCTTTGCCCACCGCCTTGGCGTGGGCGATCAGATCCCGCTCGGGTCCCAGCGTCACCCCCAGCCGCCAGGCCAGCAGCGACCCCAGCAGCCCCCCGGCGCACAGCGCCACCACCAGTGGTACGCCCCCGCGCCGCCGCACCAGGAAAACGACCACCGCGCTCACCGCGCCGAAGGCCAGCCCCAGCAGCGTGAACGTTCCGTCGATCCCGATCGCCTGCTCCCCCTCGATGTCCTTGGGGTAGACGGCCCAGAGGTTCCCCGACACGTCCCCGACCATCGGCACCCGCGGCGCCAGCCACAGCCAGAGCAGTCCCAGCAGCACCCCGCCGAGCGCCACGGCCACCAGGACGACGACGGCCTCCCGGATCTCGGCCTTCAGCCCGGGACCGTCCTGGTCGTGGGCGGTCACCGCACCGGCCCCGTCAGGCGGCACCTGCCGGCCCTGCGCGGCCTCGGAGTGCTCGGAGGACCGGAACGGCTGTGAGGGCCGCCGGTGCGGCGGCGGGGGCGGAGTCAACGGAGCGGTCACCTCGTCATCCTGCCAGTTGCGTCGAAAACCCGCGTCACCGGACGGCCGCCCGGCGGTACGCCCAGGTGGCGACGGCCAGCGAGAGCACCCCGACCCCGGCGCAGACGGCCATGTCGGTGAACACGAGCACCCAGTCGGGACGGGCCGCGAAGGTGCGCGCGTACGCCTCCACGCCGTACGTCGACGGCAGCAGGTCGCGCAGCAGCCGTACCGCCTCCGGCATGCGGTCGGGGGGCAGCACGCCGAGCAGCAGCGCCGCCGACATGCCCAACTGCCCGAGCAGGGTGGCGAGTTCCGGGCGCGGCGCGAGCAGCCCGCAGGCGGCGCCGAGTCCGGAGAGCGCGGCGCCGGCGAGCGGGATCACCGCTGCCAGCACCCACAGGTTGCCCAGCGGCAGCCCGAACAGCACGGATCCGAACACCGCGGTCACGAGCGTGCCCGGCACCGTGAAGGACGCGTACGCGGCCGCCGCGCCCAGCACCACGGCCGCGGGCGGCACCGGCAGCGTCGCGTAGTGGTCGAGCCCGCCGCTGGCCCGCAGCTGCCCGAAGTACTGGGCGAGCAGGTTCAGGGCGACGTAGGCGACGACGACGATCGACGCGCCGGCCACCACGTACTCCGCCTCGCCGCCGCCGCTGACCACGCCCCGCATCATGATCATGATGCCGACGGACTGGAAGGTCGCCACGAACAGCAGCGGGATCCGCGCCACGCGCGCGCGTGACAGCTGGGCCCGGTACACGGCGGCCAGCGACGGCCACAGCCGCGCCGGCGGGCCGAGTGCGGCCGCCTGACCGGCGCCGCCGTCCTGCACGGCCGTCGCGCCCGGCAGTACACCGGCGGGTACGACACTCACGTCGAACTGCTCCTCTTCCCTGCGGCGGACGCCGCCCCCACGACGCACGCGGTCCGCGCCGCGTACGCGGCGCGCGTGGCGGGTGCGGTCGCCGTCCCGGCGGCGCTCCCGGCGCCGGACGGGTTCCCCGCGGCGCCCGCGCGATCCCGTCGATCCTCCCATCGATCCGGTACGGACCGGCCGGCCCGCGCGTTCACGCCTTCACCAGCCCCTGCCGGGCGGCACCACCCAGCGCCAGGTACACGTCCTCCAGGCTGGGCGTGGCCAGGGTGAAGTCGTCCAGGGCGGCGTAGGCGGCCCCGCCGGTGACCGTGGCGACGGCGGCGCGGGCCTCCTCGGGCGCGAGCCGCAGGGTCCAGCGGCGCCCCGACTCCGCGGCCCGCTCCCTGAGCGCGGCGACCTCCGCCACCTCCAGGGGCGCCCGTTCCCGCCACACCAGTTCGACGCGCACCTCGCCGGAGACCCGCTCCTTGAGCGCGGCCGGGGTGTCGCAGGCGATGACCCGGCCGCGGTCGAGGACGGCGACCCGGTCGAGGACGGTCTCGGCCTCGATGACGTTGTGGGTGACCAGCACGACCGTGGTGCCGCGTTCGGCACGCCGCCGGTCGACGGCGGACCACACCGCCCGCCGCGCCACCGGGTCCATGCCGGTGGTCGGCTCGTCGAGCACCAGCAGCGGGCGTTCGCCGACCAGCGCGGCGGCGAAGCAGGCGAGCCTCCGCTGGCCGCCGGAGAGCTTCTTCAGCGGGCGCCCGGCGATCGGCGCGAGGCCCAGTTCGTCCAGCACGGCGTCCCGCTCGGCGCGCGCCTGCCTCAGGCCCAGGCCGCGCAGCCGCCCGGTGGTCTCGGCGGCGAGGGAGACGGTCAGCTCGTCCAGGGCGCTGGACTCCTGCCCGAGGTAGGCGAGGATCCGCGCGGCCCGCTCGGGGTGGGCCACGATGTCGTGGCCGAGGATCCGCACCGTGCCCTGGTCGGGGCGCATCAGCCCGGTGAGCTGGCGTACGAGGGTGGACTTGCCGGCGCCGTTCGGACCGAGCAGCCCGAAGATCTCACCGCGCCGGACGTCGAGCTCGACCCCGTCGGTGGCCCGCACCTCGGGCGCCGCGGGCACGCCCCGCCGGCCGCGCAGCGCGGGATAGGTCTTGGACAGTCCGCGCACCGCGCACACGACGTCGTCCCCGGGCCGAAGTGCCTGTACCGCGCGCGTCCTCACAAGGGACGAGGGTACGTGGTCGGCGGACTCCGCTCTCCTTTGGGTCGCCTCCCGCCCGTTGGGGCCCGCCGCTCAGGGTCCTCCTGGCGGACCTCCGCGGGACCGGGGCGCCCGGCACTCCCCCCGGGCCCTCCGAGCAGAGGGGTCACCGGAACGCGCACCGGACACCGATCCTTCTCCCACGGAGATCCGTCAGGAGGACCCTGGTGCCGCAACAGGCAACGTTCGCCCCTTCGCGACGCCCGGCACGCTCTCCCAAGCCCTTCGAGCAGGGGGACCCCCCAGAGCACGCACCGGACGCCGCTCCCTGACGGGCGAACGTTGCCTGCCGGGGCACTAGTCACCCGCGGGAGCGTGTTCGGTGGAGGTGCGTACGTCGATCTCCCGCCAGAAGCCGGCCCGGATGGCGTACCGGTCGTGCTCGTCGATCTGGTCGTCCTTGTGCGCGAGCAGCCCGAACCGGGCGGCGTAGCGCAGCAGCTCGCCGTCGATGCGGTGCGGGATCCGCGGGTACATCGACGACAGCTTCTGCAGGTACGCCTGGTCGCCCAGCCGTTCCACCCAGCGCCGGGCGAAGACCTGCCCGACCTCGTACGGGTCGCCGCCGACGGTCGTGATGTCCTCCTCCCGGTCCGCCCACCGCTGCTCGGCCGTGGTCAGCTGGGCGAGGGTCGGCATGGAGGCGGCCTCGGGGGGCTCGGCGGCCACGCCCGGACGGTCCACCCAGCCGCGGTCGGAGGACCAGCGCAGGGTGGCCGTGGCGGGGGCGGGGTGCTGGACGGGCGGGGCGCCGGGGGCGCGCAGCGCGGCGAGGTCCTTGGGGGTGGGGACACCCTTGCCGGCCGGTGCCCGCTCCTCGGTGAGGTTGCGGCCGGAGGCGGCGGCCGGATGCGGGCGCTGCTCGGCGGGGCGTTCGGCGGTGGCACCGAGCGTGGACTCGGGCAGCGGCGCGGAGAGGATCGCGGCGATCTCGGGACGGGGCGCGGGCGGGGGCGCGCAGACGCCGCCGAGTTCCTTGGCGCGGACGGCCTTGGTGATCCACGTACGGTCCAGGACGCGCCGCTCGTCGGCCTCGGCCACCAGGTCCTCGGACTGGTTGTAGTCGCCGTCGGCGGCCTGCACCGCCCACAGGTGGACGGCGACGCCGTGTTCCTTGGCGGCCATCATGCCGGGCAGCAGGTCGCCGTCGCCGGTGACGAGGACGACGTCGGAGCAGGCGCGGTTGCGGGCCAGTTCGGTGAGTTCGGCGTGCATGGCGGCGTCCACGCCCTTCTGTGCCCAGCGCCCGTCGCTGCGGGTGAGCGCGCCGAGCCGGACGGTGACCCGGGGCATCACGCGCAGCCGGCGGTGCTCGGGCTGCGGTACGCGGTCGGGGGCGCCGTCGAACCAGTAGATGCGCAGCAGGGGCCGCTGCGTGTCGGACTCGGCCTGTTCGCGCAGCCCCTGGACGAGGGCGGTGTGGTCCACGGTGATCCGGGACCGCGACGGCTCCCCGGCGAGGAGGCTCGCGGCGGCCCCCAGCAGATACCCGGCGTCCACCAGGACGATGCAGCGGTCCACGCGATCCACCCTCTTTCCGGGAGGTTGCTTCGGGTTTGCTTCGGGCTTGCTTCGAGTCTGCCCGACCCGGCCGGGGTTAACGGTCCGAACTCGATCTTCGGCGTGGCGTTTCCGGGGCCGGCGGTCCGATGACCCGTGTTACATACGGTAATTATCCGACATGCGTTCATTGACGGCCTGTGTGAGTCTGGTCCCGGCCCTGGCCCCTAGATCCCCCACAGGAGGCTGATCACCATGGCCAAGAACCGGAAGCAGGACCGCAGCCGGCAGAAGACGTCCGTGGCCGCGAACGGCCCTCGGGAGACGGAGCACTCCGTGACGGAGCCGCAACCCGAGCACCACCACGCGCCGCAGGCGAGTCCCACCGACACGGGCCGCAAGGGACGTCAGAAGCGCTTCGGCCACAACTGAGGTTGCCGGCGGAGCCGTTGAACGGGCCCACGTAACGGCGAGGGGCGTGCCCGGTGTTCCCGGGCACGCCCCTCGCTCTCGTCAGCCGGCCAGGCAGGACGGGCCGAGCAGCACCTTCAGGTCGCCGAACAGCGCGGGGTCCGGCTTGACCCGGTGCCGGTCCAGGCGCAGCACGGTCGTCTTGCGCGGCCCCTGCAGCTTGATGCGGACCTCGCTGTCGCCCTTGTGGTGGCTGAGGATCTCGCCGAGGCGGCTGACCATGGGCGGGGTGACCTTCAGGGCGGGGATGGTGAGGATCACCGGTGCGTTGGCGCCCGCGGCGGACAGGTCGGGGACCATCAGCTCCATCGCGACCAGGCGGGGCACGTCCTCCCGCTTGTCCAGCCGCCCCTTGACGAACACCACGGCGTCCTCGACGAGTTGGGTCGACACCAGCTGGTACGTCGCCGGGAAGAACATGCACTCGATGGAGCCGGCCAGGTCCTCGACGGTGGCGATCGCCCAGGCGTTGCCCTGCTTGGTCATCTTGCGCTGCAGGCCGGAGATGATGCCGCCGATGGTGACGACCGCGCCGTCGGCGTGCTCGCCGCCCGTGAGCTGGGCGATACCGGCGTCGGCCTTGTCCGCGAGCACGTGCTCCAGGCCGAACAGGGGGTGGTCGGAGACGTACAGGCCGAGCATCTCCCGCTCCTGGGCGAGCAGATACGTCTTGTCCCACTCCTCGGTGGAGAACTCCACGTCCAGCCCGAAGCCGGGCTCGTCGCCGCTCTCCTCGCCCATCCCGCCGAAGAGGTCGAACTGGCCCTCGGCCTCCTTGCGCTTGACCGCGACCACGTTGTCGATCATCGGCTCGTACTGCGCGGTGAGGCCCTTGCGGGTGTGGCCCATCGTGTCGAAGGCGCCGGCCTTGATCAGCGATTCGGTGGTGCGCTTGTTGCAGACCACCGCGTCGACCTTGTCGAGGTAGTCGGGGAAGGAGGCGTACTTCCCCTTGGCCTTGCGGGACTTGATGATCGACTCGACGACGTTGGTGCCGACGTTGCGCACGGCGGACAGGCCGAAGAGGATCACGTCGTCGCCCTGCGCGGCGAAGTTGGACTCGGACTCGTTGACGTTGGGCGGGAGCACCCGGATGCCCATGCGGCGGCACTCGTTGAGGTAGACCGCCGACTTGTCCTTGTCGTCCTTGACCGAGGTCAGCAGCGCGGCCATGTACTCGGCGGGGTAGTTGGCCTTCAGGTAGGCGGTCCAGTACGACACCAGGCCGTACGCGGCGGAGTGGGCCTTGTTGAACGCGTAGCCGGCGAAGGGGACCAGCACGTCCCACAGGGCCTGGATGGCCTCGTCGCTGTAGTCGTTCTTACGGGCGCCGGCCTGGAAGATGACGAAGTTCTTCTCCAGCTCCTCCGGCTTCTTCTTGCCCATCACGCGGCGGAGGATGTCGGCCTCGCCGAGCGAGTAGCCGGCGATGATCTGGGCTGCCTTCTGCACCTGCTCCTGGTAGACGATCAGGCCGTAGGTGACGTCCAGGACCTCCCTGAGCGGCTCCTCCAGCTCCGGGTGGATCGGGGTGATCTCCTGCTGGCCGTTCTTGCGCAGGGCGTAGTTGGTGTGGGAGTTCATGCCCATGGGGCCCGGCCGGTACAGGGCCGAGACGGCGGAGATGTCCTCGAAGTTGTCGGGCTTCATCAGGCGCAGCAGGGAGCGCATGGGGCCGCCGTCGAACTGGAAGACGCCGAGGGTGTCGCCGCGCTGGAGCAGTTCGAAGGTCTTGGGGTCGTCCAGCTCCAGACCGAGGAGATCGATGTCGATGCCCTTGTTGGACTTCACCATCTTCACGGCGTCGTCCATGATCGTCAGGTTGCGCAGGCCCAGGAAGTCCATCTTCAGCAGGCCGAGCGACTCGCAGCTCGGGTAGTCCCACTGGGTGATGGTCACGCCGTCGGTGTGCCGGACCCAGACCGGGACGTGCTCGGTGATGGTCTCGCTGGACATGATCACGCCGGCCGCGTGCACGCCCATCTGCCGGACCAGGCCCTCCACGCCGCGTGCGGTGTCGATGACCTTCTTCACGTCCGGCTCGTTCTCGTACATCGAGCGGACCTCGCCCGCCTCCGAGTAGCGGGGGTGCTCGGGGTCGGTGATGCCGGACAGCGGGATGCCCTTGCCGAGGACGTCGGCGGGCATGGCCTTGGTGATGCGGTCGCCCATCGCGTACGGGTAGCCGAGCACGCGCGCGGAGTCCTTGATCGCGTTCTTGGCCTTGATGGTGCCGTAGGTGCCGATCATGGCGACCTTGTCGGCGCCGTACTTCTCCGTCACGTACCTGATCACCTCGACGCGCCTGCGCTCGTCGAAGTCGATGTCGACGTCGGGCATCGAGATGCGCTCGGGGTTCAGGAACCGCTCGAAGATCAGGCCGTGCGGGATGGGGTCGAGGTCGGTGATCCCGAGCGCGTAGGCGACGATCGAGCCGGCCGCGGAGCCACGGCCGGGGCCCACGGCGATGCCCTGGTTCTTGGCCCACATGATGAAGTCGGCGACGACGAGGAAGTAGCCCGGGAACCCCATCTGGATGATGACGTCCATCTCGTACTCGACCTGCTTCTGGCGGTCCTCGGGGATGCCGCCGGGGAAGCGGCGCTCCATGCCGCGGCGGACCTCCTCCTGGAACCAGGTGACCTCGGTGTAGCCCTCGGGGATGTCGAACTTGGGCATGAGGTCGCGCTTCTCGAACATGCCCGTGGTGTCGACCATCTCGGCGACCAGGAGCGTGTTGGCGCAGCCCTCCTGCCAGGCGTCCGAGGAGTCGATGGCGTACATCTCCTCGGTGGACTTCAGGTAGTAGCCGGTGCCGTCGAACCTGAAGCGGTCGGGATCGGAGAGGTTCTTGCCGGTCTGGATGCACAGCAGGGCGTCGTGGGCGCCGGCCTCGTGCGCGTAGGTGTAGTGCGAGTCGTTGGTGACCAGGGGCGGGATGCCGAGCTTCTTCCCGATCTCCAGCAGGCCGTCGCGGACCTTGCGCTCGATGTCGATGCCGTGGTCCATCAGCTCCAGGAAGTAGCGGTCCTTGCCGAAGATGTCCTGGTAGTCGGCGGCGGCCTTCAGGGCCTCGTCGAAGTGGCCGAGGCGCAGCCGGGTCTGCACCTCGCCGGAGGGGCAGCCGGTGGAGGCGACGATGCCCTCGGACCACTGCGCGATGGTCTCCTTGTCCATGCGGGGCCACTTCTGCAGCCAGCCCTCGGCGTAGGCGTCGGAGGACAGCCGGAAGAGGTTGTGCAGGCCCGTCCGGTCCACCGCCCACATCGTCTTGTGGGTGTAACCGCCGGAACCGGAGATGTCGTCCCGCTTCTGGTGCGGCTGGCCCCACAGGATCTTGCGCTTGTTGCGCCGGGACTCGGGGGCGACGTACGCCTCGATGCCGATGATCGGGGTGATCCCGGCCTTCTGCGCGGAGTGGAAGAAGTCGTACGCCCCGTGGAGGTTGCCGTGGTCGGACATGGCGATGTGCGTCATGCCCATGTCGTTGCAGGCCTTGAACATGTCCTTCAGCCGCGCGGCACCGTCCAGCAGCGAGTACTGGGTGTGGACGTGCAGGTGCGTGAAGGGCGGCTTCGACACGGTACGGCCTCCATCGAAAACAATAGGCGGTCACGGGATACGGACAGTCTGGGGACGGCCTCGAAGTCTAGGCCCCGGCACTGACACCCGGGCCCGGTCCGCGCCGTACCTACGGGCGGGAGGGCGCGGGCACTCCGTCGCACCGCCGGACGTTGGCGTGGGGGAAGGCCCGGCCGGACCCACTCCACACGTCAGCGCACCACCGCACCTGGAGGCACCCCGCGATGTCGGTCCACCCGCTCAACGACGAGCAGCGTGGCGAGGAGATCCTCGCCGTCCTCGACACCGCCTTCGGCGAGCTCCTGACCGCCGACCCGGCCGCGTTCCGCGCCACGTACCGCAGGCTGGCGGCCTCGGCCCTCGCGTTCCACCGGGGCACGGCGTGCCTCTTCCACCACGACCTGGGCGCCGGGAGCGCCGGGCCGGGCGGCGGGAGGACATCCGGTGGTCCGTACCTGGACGAACGCACCTCGCGCGTGTGGATCCACGGCGACCTCCACGCGGAGAGCTTCGGCACCCACCTGGACGCGAACGGCTGCCTGGTCTTCGGCGTCAACGGCTTCGACGAGGCGTACGTCGGCCCGTTCACCCGGGACCTCGAGCGCTTCGCCGGCTCCCTCGCCGTCCTCGGGTACGCCAAGGCGCTCAGCGACGAGCAGATCACCGGGCTGGTGACCCTCTACGCGACCGCCTACCGCGACCGGATCCACGCCCTGGCCACCGGTGCCAAGAGCGACGAGGTGCCGCCCTTCACCCTGGACACCGCCGAGGGCCCCCTCCTGGACACGCTGCGCGACGCCCGCTCCCTGACCCGCCTCGGGCTGCTGGAGTCCATGACCGAGATCCGCGACTTCGAGCGCCGCTTCGCGCCCGGCGGCGGCGCGATCGAGCTGGACGCCGCCACCCGGTACAAGGTGCTCGCGGCCTTCGACGGCTATCTGGAGACGCTGCCGGACGCGTCTCTGGCCCGCCCGGACTTCTACCGGGTGAAGGACGTCGTCGGCCGCATCGGGACCGGCCCGGCCGGGCCGCCGTCCTACGACATCCTCCTGGAGGGCCACAGCGACGCCCTGGAGGACGACGTGGTGATCTCCATCAGGCAGGCGCGGAGCCCGGCGGTCTCCCGGTACGTCACCGACCGGGCGGTCCGCGAGCACTTCGAGCACCAGGGCCACCGCACGGCGGCCTGCCGTCGCTCCCTGCAGACGCACGCCGACCCGTGGCTGGGCTGGACCGAGCTGGACGGCGCGGGCCAGGTGGTCGCCGAGGTCTCGCCGTACGCCGTCGGCCTGGACTGGGGCGACATCGACGACCCGGAGGAGATCGCGCAGGTGGTCGCCGACCTGGGCCGGGCCACGGCCGCCATGCACGCGGCGGCGGACGACCCCTCCGGCGAGTCGCTGGTGCCGTTCTCCACCGAACGGGCCATCGACGCGGCGATCGCGGGCGACGAGGAGGGCTTCGCGCCGCTGCTCGTCGACTTCGCGCACGCGTACGGGGTGCGCGCGCGTGCCGACCACCGGATCTTCGTGGACCTGTTCCGCAACGGGAGCATCGCGGGTCTTTGAACCCTCTCCCGGCTGAAGCGGGGAGGTTCCTGGCTCACGTCGCCTGCGGGCCCGGCGAACCCGCAGGTCTCGCACGATCGACACCGGCCGGGGTGGGGCCGGCCCGGTGTGGCACTGCAGGCGAAGGAGCTGCCGTGCCGGCTCGGTTCTCGCCCGGCACGGCGAGGATCATGCCGGTCCGTCCGGTTCCTCCCCGCCCCGGAGGGGCGTCCCCGGAGATTCCCGGTGACGAGCAGGGCCCCTTTAGCAACTCCTTACCGGCCCACGTGACACACTCGTATCTCGTTATGGACATATCCGGGACCCCACTCAGAGCCGTGCGCGCGGCACTGTTCACGGCCGTGGTCGTGACGCTCAGCACCGCGTCGCACGTGCTGCTGTCCCAGGTCCCGCTGCCGCTGAACACGGTGGCCGCGGTCGCGGCCGCCGTGTTCGTGCTCGCCTACGCCCTGGCCGGCGGCGAGCGCGGTTTCGGACGGATCGCCGCCCTGCTGATCCCGCTGGAGCTGGCCGCCGACACCGTCTTCACCACCGGCCAGCACGTCTGCTACGGCGCCGCGGGCGGCCCGGTCGCCGGGCCGCTTCGCTCGGTCGGCTTCGACCTGCTGTGCGGCGGGCACACCGACGTCGGCACCCCGCTGGCCCGGATGACCGGCACCGACACCGACCGGCCGGCCGCGCTGCTCGCCCAGGCCGAGCCGGCCACCGCGTGGCTGCTGCTGGCCGCGCACGTCGGCGTCGGCCTGCTCGCCGCCTGCTGGCTGCGCCGCGGCGAGCGGGCGCTGGCCCAGCTGCTGCGCGCGGTGGCCGCGACGACGTTCCGGCCGCTGCTGGTCGCGGTGGCGGCGAGCGCGGTCCGCCGGACCCGCGCGGTACGCCGCCCGGTGCCCCCCGCACCGGACCACTGCGCCCTGCGCACCCGCCTCCTCGTGCACTCCCTGGGACGGCGCGGACCGCCGTGCCCGGTCCCGGCCGCTCTCGTCTGAACGACGGCGGCCTTCCGAGCCCGGCAGTCCCCCATCCCCACCCCGCGCAGGACAGCTGCGCGTCCCACAGGAGAACACCGACCATGAGCAAGCGGAACAGCCAGGCGGCGAAGACGGCGGCCCGGGAGCGGCTGCGCGCCGAGCGCGAGCGCCAGGCCAAGCGGGCCAAGATCAAGCGGCAGGTCGTCGTCGCCTGCTCGGCCGTGGCCGTGGTGGCGGCGGCCGGCGGCATCGGCTACGCCGTCGTCCAGGCCAACAAGCCCGGCCACTGGGAGGCCGCGAAGGACCAGAAGGTCGTCGCCCCGGCCAACACCACGGGCAAGGACGGCACGACGGTCGTCATCGGCAAGGACACCGCCAAGAAGACCCTCAAGCTCTACGAGGACCCGCGCTGCCCGATCTGCGCCCACTTCGAGGAAGGCGTGGGCCAGACCATCAAGAAGAACGTCGACGAGGGCAAGTACAAGCTGCAGTTCGTCGGCGGCACGTTCCTCGACGGCGACTCGCTCAGCGAGGGTCAGATCGGCACGCGCGGCGAGGGCTCCAAGAACGCGATGAGCGCCCTGGGCGCCGCGCTCGACGTCAGCCCCGAGGCGTTCCTGGACTTCAAGGGCGCGCTCTACTCGCAGAAGTGGCACCCGGAGGAGTCGGACGACAAGTTCAAGGACGACGCCTACCTGATCAAGATCGCGAACACCGTCCCGGCGCTGAAGGACAACACCAAGTTCCAGGCCGCGCTGAAGGACGGCACCTACGACGCCTGGGCGCTGGCCATGTCGAAGACCTTCGACACCAACAAGGACGACGTACGGGGCACCCCGTCCCTCGTCATGGACGGCAAGATGCTCACCGCCCCGGGCACCCAGAACGCGCCGATGACGGCGGACGAGTTCAACTCGGTGATCGACGCGGCGCTCAAGGCGTGATCAGGCCCATCCGGCCCCGGCCTTCCGCCCGCGCGGCGGGCCGGGGCCGGGTGGATCTTTGACACGATTTCCCTTCTGTCATATACATGTCACGACCATTTTTTGCACAGAGGGGGAACAACGTGACTTTTCACGCGAAGACCGTGATGGGGGCGCTGCTCGCCGGAGCGGCCGCCGTCATGTTCGCCGCCGGACCGGCGGCGGCGGGCACTGATGTCTACGTCGACACCACGGATCCGTTCAACGGCGGAGCCGCCGGCTTCGTGGCGGACGGTGAGATATTCACCGTCTGCGACAACCGGGCCGACGGCATGCGGGCGAGCGGGCACATCGGCTGGATCGACTCGAAGGCCTCGCACTGGGTGCCGCTGGAGGACGCGAACGGCGCCAACAACTCCTGCGCGCGCAAGAACCTGTCGATCGGCGAGGGGATCACCGTCACCGTGGAGATCTGCCTCAAGGACGGGGCGAACGGCACCCCGAAGTACTGCGCCACCAAGCGCGGCAAGGCCTGACGCGGCAGCCCTGCCGGTCCGGGCCCGGGCCGGCGGG
>NZ_JUJA01000167.1:317466-322547 GCF_001906585.1 Streptomyces kebangsaanensis
CCTCGCGTCTACTGGTCAGTAGTCTGATCGGCCGTGACCAGTCGAGACAGATCCTTCGAGAGCCTCAACTCCCTTGCCCCGAGCCGCCGTACGGTCGTCAAGGCCGCGGCGGCCACCGCTGTCCTGGCCGGGCCGTTCGCCGCCGCGCTGCCCGCGCGGGCGGCCACCGGGGCGCCCGCCTTCCTGCACGGTGTCGCCTCCGGTGATCCGCTGCCGGACGGCGTCCTGCTGTGGACCAGGGTGACCCCCGTGCCCGAGGCGATACCCGGCTCCGGGCTCGGCCCGGACACCGAGGTGAACTGGACGGTGGCCACCGACAAGGCGTTCACGGACGTCGTCGCCCGGGGGACGACCATCGCGACAGCCACCTCCGACCACACCGTCAAGGCCGACATCCGGGGCCTGAGGCCGGCCACCGACTACTGGTTCCGCTTCTCGGCCGACGGCACCGACTCCCCCGTCGCCCGCACCCGCACCGCGCCCGCCCACGACGCCGCCGTCGCGGGCCTGCGCTTCGGCGTGGTCTCCTGCGCCAACTGGGAGGCCGGCCACTTCGCGGCCTACCGCCACCTCGCGGCCCGCGGCGACCTGGACGCCTGGCTGCACCTCGGGGACTACATCTACGAGTACGGATCCGGCGAGTACGCGGCCCGCGGCAGGGTCGTACGACCGCACGCCCCCGCCCACGAGATCCTCACCCTCGCCGACTACCGCACCCGGCACGCCAAGTACAAGACCGACCCCGACCTGCAGGCGCTGCACCACAGGGCGCCGGTCATCGCGATCTGGGACGACCACGAGTTCGCCGACAACGCCTGGTCGGGCGGCGCGGTCAACCACACCGAGGGCGCCGAGGGCACCTGGAGCGCCCGCCAGGCGGCCGCCAAGCAGGCCTACTTCGAGTGGATGCCGGTGCGCCCGGCGATCGAGGGCACCACCTACCGTCGGCTGCGCTTCGGCAAGCTGGCCGATCTGTCCCTGCTGGACCTGCGCTCCTTCCGCTCGCAGCAGGCCACCACGGGCAGCGGCTCGGTCGACGACCCGGACCGTACGCTCACGGGCCGCGCCCAACTCGACTGGCTCAAGGCCGGTCTGAAGGCGTCCGACACCACCTGGCGGCTGGTCGGCAACTCGGTGATGGTCTCCCCGTTCGTCGTCGGCTCGCTCCCCGCGGACCTGCTCAAGCCGCTGGCCAAACTGCTGGGGCTGCCGCAGGAGGGCCTGGCGATCAACACCGACCAGTGGGACGGCTACACCGACGACCGCCGGGAGCTGCTGGCCCACCTGCGCTCCCACGCCATCCGCAACACCGTCTTCCTCACCGGCGACATCCACATGGCGTGGGCCAACGACGTGCCCGTGGACGCCGGGACGTATCCGCTGTCGGCGTCGGCCGCCACGGAGTTCGTGGTCACGTCGGTGACCTCCGACAACCTCGACGACATCGTCAAGGCCCCCGAGGGCACGGTCTCGGCGGTCGCCGCGCCGGTGATCCGCGCCGCCAACCGGCACGTGCACTGGGTCGACACCGACCGCCACGGCTACGGCGTACTGGACATCACCACCGACCGGGCGCAGATGGACTACTACGTGCTGTCCGACCGCACCAGCCCGAACGCGGCCTCCGCCTGGGCCCGTTCCTACCGCACGCGCAGCGGCACGCAGAAGGTCGAGCGGACGTACGACCCGGTGTAGCCCCGGCCGCGGGCTCCCCGGCTACAGGCTGTCGAGAAAGCCGAGCGCCACCCGCCAGGTGGCCTCGGCGGCCTCCTCGTCGTAGTCCGGCAGTCCGGGGTCGGTGTAGAGGTGGCCCGCCCCCGCGTACCGGTAGACCTCCACGTCGGCGCCGATCCGGCCCATCCGCAGGTACCAGGCGCTGAGCCAGTCGTCCGTCTCGAACGGGTCGGGTTCGGCCACGTGCAGCTGGACGGGCAGGCCCTCCACGCTCGCGTCCGGCGCGATGTCGGACGTCCCGTGCAGGAGCAGCAGGCCGCGGGCCTTGTCGTCGCCGAGGGCGAGGGTCTGTGCGACCGCGGCGCCCAGCGAGAAGCCCGCGTAGACCAGACCCCGCTCCGAGTAGGGCGCCGCGGCCAGCACGGCCCGCTTGAGCAGCTCGTCCTTGCCGACCTCGTCCCTGAAGGCGCTGCCCTCCTCGACCGAGTCGAACGTACGGCCCTCGAAGAGATCCGGCGTCCACACCTCGTGCCCCGCGGCACGCAACCGGTCCGCGGCCTGCCGCACCGCGGGTCCGAGACCGTAGGTCGAGTGGAAGAGCATGATGTTCATGAGGCCATGGTGCCAGCCGGGTACGACAGCGCCGGACCGCGGCCGTGCCCGGGATGGGACGGAAGTCACATGTTCATGCCCGCGCACCGGCGGTTAGGCGCCCAGGCATGGAGAACATACTCCGACCGCTGATCGTGGTCGGCGGCGCAGTCGTCCTGACCCTGTTCATCGGCTGGGCCACCGACCTGCTGCTGCGCAAGGCCGACGGACGGCACCACGACACACCGCTGTGGGGCCTGCTGCGCCGTGCCCGCGTCCCGTACCAACTCGTGCTGTGCGCGGCCCTGCTGAGAGGGTCCTACGACCAGGCCGAGCTGCTGGAGGAGCACCGGGCCGGCATCGGCCGGACGCTGACCCTGGTGCTGATCGGGTCGGCCGCCTGGCTGGTGATCCGGATCGCGGGGGCCGTCGTGGAGACGTCGTACTCGCGCTACGCCAGCTCCCGCGCCCACCGGGATCCGGCCCGGGTGCGGCGGGTGCGCACGCAGGTCGAACTGATCATGCGCGTGGTCTCCGCGATCGTCATCGTGGTGGCCGCCGCCTCGATGCTGCTGACCTTCCCGGCGATGCGCGCGGCCGGTGCCTCGCTGCTGGCCTCGGCCGGCATCCTCGGCATCGTCGCCGGTGTCGCCGCGCAGTCCACGCTGAGCAACATGTTCGCCGGGCTGCAGATCGCCTTCGGCGACATGGTGCGGATCGGCGACACCGTGGTCGTGAACGGAGAGTGGGGCACGGTCGAGGAGATCACGCTGACCTTTCTGACGGTACGGACCTGGGACGAGCGCCGGATCACCATGCCGGTCTCGTACTTCACGTCCAACCCGTTCGAGAACTGGTCCCGCGGCACCCCGCAGATGACCGGCACGGTCTACTTCCACCTGGACCACTCGGCGCCCATGGACGCGATGCGCGAGAAGCTGCGCGACATCCTGCGCGAGTGCCCTGCCTGGGACGGCCGTGCCTACAACCTGGTGATCACGGACACCACGCCGACCACGATCGAGGTACGGGCCCTGGTGACGGCGAAGGACGCCGACGACATCTGGACGGCCCGCGTCACGGTCCGCGAGCAGCTCCTCCGCTGGCTCGGCGAGCAGCACCCCTACGCCCTCCCCCGCGTCAGCACGGCCGACGCGGTACCGCCCCCGGGCCGCCCCGACCGCCACGCCCCGCCCCGCGACGGCGCCATGCGGCTCGCCTTCGGCAAGCCGGGAACAGACCACGGCTGACCGGTCGGCCGGCGGATGCCGGAGGGACCGGCCCCGGCCCCGCCCGGTCACCGCCACGGCGGCCGGCCGGCGACCGGGCGGGTGCGCCCCCGCTCCCGCGCGGCCGCCCTGCCGGTGCCCGCGGCCGGAGGCCGAGGTGTCCGGTCCCTCCCGCCCGGCAGGGCTCAGTGGCCGCGTTCCGCGCCGCCGTTGACCTGGATGATCTGGGAGGTGATGTGGGCGGCGGACGGGGAGGCCAGCCAGTGGAGGGTGGCGGCGATGTCGCCGGGGGTGCCGGGGCGGCCGGTGGAGGTCTCGGCGATGAGCCGGGCGCGGCGGGCGTCGTCCATCCCGTCGCCGAAGAAGTCGGTGTCCTCGACGTAGCCCGGCGCGACCAGGTTCACCGTGATCCCGCGGGGGCCCAACTGGCGGGCCAGGTCGTGGGCGTACGGGTGCAGGGCGGCCTTGGAGGCGGCGTAGGCGCCGCTGCCCGAGCCCCGGTACGCGGCGATGGAGCTGAGGAACAGCACCCGGCCGCCCGGCTCGGCGAGCCGGTCCTTCAGGGCCTCGGTGAGCAGCACGGCGGTCAGGGTGTTGATCCGGAAGTTGACCAGCCAGTTGTCGGCGACGAGGTCGAGCGGATCCTCCCGCTCCACCCGCGGCTCCAGCCGCCCCGACCCTCCGGCACTGTGGATCAGCACGTCCACCGCCCCGAGCTCGTCGGCCACGAACCGGGCGACTCCCCGCACGCCCGCCACGTCGCTCACGTCGGCGGTGTACGTCAGCGCGCCCGGCACCTGCGCCCTGCGCAGCACCTCCTCCCGCCGCCCGAGCAGCAGCACCCGGTCCCCGCCGTCCGCGAAGGCCCGCGCCGCGGCGAGTCCGATCCCCGTACCGCCCCCGCTGATGACGACGTTGCGACTCATGATCCGAGCGTACCCACGCGGACCGCGGGTCACCTCAGGCTGCGTACGTCCAGATGGCGCAGTACCCGGTCCACGATCTCCGGGTCGGCCCCCGGCTCACTGCGCGCGGCCAGCACCTCGTGCCGTGCCGCGCTCAGCATCTCGTTGTGGATCCGCCGCACCCGCTTCAGCCGCCGTACCCGCCTGTCGTGCCCTTCCCGGCGCTCCTCGTCCCCCAGCTGCGGGCTGATCCGCAGCCCGATGTCGAAGGCCCTGCGCAGCAGCTGCTCGGACAGCTCCTCCGGCAGGTCCTCGACCGCCTCGATCTCCCGCAGCCGCTTCCTGGCCGCCTTCGACGCCCGCCCCGCCAGCTCCTCCTCGAACGCCTTCTCACGCTCGGTGTCCGCCCGCACCCCCAGCCGTCTGACCAGCCACGGCAGCGTAAGCCCCTGGAGCACGAGCGTCGCGATGATCACTCCGAAGGCGATGAAGACGATCTCGTCCCGGTCGGGGAACGGCGCGCCGCTGTCCGTCTTCAGCGGAATGGCCAGCGCGAGCGCCACCGACGCCACGCCGCGCATCCCGGCCCACCACATGACGACGGTCTCCCGCCAGGTCGTCGGGATGTCCTCGTCGCGGTCCCGCCGCGCGTGCAGCCGTTGGGTGAGCCAGGTCGCCGGCA
>NZ_JUJA01000167.1:322554-329683 GCF_001906585.1 Streptomyces kebangsaanensis
GCCACAGCAGCCGTACGACCACCAGCACGCCGACGACCACGCCCGCCCAGCCGAGCAGCTCCCCCCACCGGCCCGACGCCGTGCGCAGCGCGTTGTGCAGCTCCAGGCCGACCAGCCCGAACGCGATCCCGGTGACGAGGGTGTCCACCACCTCCCAGACCGTGTGCCCGGCCAGCCGGGTCAGCACGTCGTCGGCGTCGGCGGCGTACTCGGACAGGAACAGCGCGGTGGTGAGCACGGACAGGACACCGGAGCCGTGCAGCTCCTCGGCCAGCACGTAGGAGGCGAACGGCACGAGCAGCGTCAGCCCGATCTGCAGGGTCGCGTCCCCCAGCAGGCCCAGCAGCTTGTTCGCGGCCCAGCCGATCGCCAGGCCCACGGCCACCGCCACCACCGCGGACAGCACCAGGTCGAGCCCGGCCCGCCAGGCCGAGAACTCCCCGCTGACGGCCGCGGCGATCGCCACGTGGTAGAGGACGATGGCCGTGACGTCGTTGAACAGGCCCTCGCCCTCCAGGATCGACACCAGGCGGCGCGGCAGGCCCAGCTGCCCGGCGACGGTGGTCGCCGCGACCGGGTCGGGCGGCGCGACCAGCGCGCCGAGTGCCACCGCGGCGGCGACGGAGAGCCCCGGCACGATGCTGTGCGAGACGACGGCCACGCAGAAGGTGGTGACGAACACCAGCGCCACGGCCAGCAGGAAGATCGGCCGTTTGTTCGCCGTGAACTGCCGCCAGGACGTGCGCCGTACGGCGGCGTAGAGCAGCGGCGGCAGCAGGGTGGGCAGGATCAGGCCGGGCGGGATGTCGACGTTGGGCACGAAGTCGAGCAGCGCGAGACCGATCCCGAGCAGTGTCATCAGGACCGGTGCGGGCAGCCCGAGCCGGTCCCCGAGCGGGACGGTGATCACAGCCCCGAGCAACACGATGAACAGCAGGGCCAACTGATCCACGCTCAGCGCTCCCGCGGGTCGGACGTTCACACGGCAGACTTCAAGCCTGCCACGCCACCCCGCTCACCGGCCTTTTCCGGACCGTGGGCTACACCGCGCGCCGCATCGCCCGGTGCGGGATGCCCGCGTCGGGGAACTCCGGCCCGTACGCCGTGTAGCCCAGCCGCTCGTAGAAGCCGAGCGCGTGGGTCTGCGCGTGCAGGTCCACCGCCGTGAGCCCACGCGCGCGTGCCGCGTCCTCGAGGGCGCGCACCAGGGCCGCGCCGACGCCCAGCCCGCGCGCGTCCCGGGTGACGGCGAGCCGCCCCAGGGAGCCGACCGACTTCTCCCCGCCGGTCCTGGCGGCGGCCGCCTCGCCGTACAGCAGCCGCCCGGTGCCGAGCGGGGTGCCGTCCTCGCGGACCGCCAGCACGTGCACGGCCACGGCGTCGTGGGCGTCGTACTCGATGTCCTGCGGGACGCCCTGCTCGACGACGAAGACCTCCTTGCGGACCGCGAGGCACGCCTCCCGGTCGGCGGGGTCCTCGGCGACGCGCACCTGGTACGGCGCGCTCACGCGTAGGTCTCCTCACGGACCTGGTTCAGGGCTTTCTGCAGGTCCTCGGGGTAGTCGCTGGTGAACTCCGCCCACCGGCCGTCGCCGGGGTGCTCGAAGCCGAGCCGTACGGCGTGCAGCCACTGGCGNNGGTGAGTCCGAGCCGCCTGGCGAGCGTGGGGTCGGCCCCGTAGGTCAGGTCGCCGACGCAGGGGTGACGGTGGGCGGCCATGTGGACGCGGATCTGGTGGGTGCGGCCGGTCTCCAGCTTGATGTCGAGCAGGGAGGCGGCGCGGAAGGCCTCGATCAGGTCGTAGTGGGTGACGGAGGGCTTGCCGTCGGCGGTGACCGCCCACTTGTAGTCGTGGTTCGGGTGCCGGCCGATGGGGGCGTCGATGGTGCCGCTGGTCGGGTCCGGGTGGCCCTGGACGAGGGTGTGGTAGCGCTTGTCGACCGTGCGCTCCTTGAACTGGCGCTTGAGCGACGTGTACGCGTACTCGGACTTGGCGACCACCATCAGGCCGGAGGTGCCGACGTCGAGGCGGTGCACGATGCCCTGGCGCTCGGCGGCGCCGGAGGTCGAGATACGGTACCCGGCGGCGGCGAGACCGCCGATGACCGTCGGCCCGGTCCAGCCGGGGCTGGGGTGCGCGGCGACGCCGACCGGCTTGACGATCACGACCACGTCCTCGTCGTCGTGCACGATCTCCATGCCCTCGACCGGCTCGGCGACCACCTGCACGGGCGCGGGTGCCTGCGGCATCTCGACCTCGAGCCAGGCACCGCCGCGCACCCGCTCGGACTTGCCGACCACCGTGCCGTCGACCAGCACCTTGCCCGCGGCGGCCAGCTCCGCCGCCTTCGTACGGGAGAAGCCGAACATGCGGGAGATGGCGGCGTCGACGCGCTCGCCCTCCAGGCCGTCGGGCACGGGCAGGGTACGGATCTCGGGAAGCGTGCTCACCCCGTCGAGTATGCCGGACGGGTCCGGCGGCCCCGTACGCGCGTACCGGGCACGGGCCCTGTCCGGCGGACCGAGGCACAGCAAGTCGGCGGTCACCATCAGCCCGGGTGAGCAGGGGCGATGGGCCCCTGCTCGGGCGAAGCCGGGAGCTCGGGGGGTCGGCAGCCGACGACAACACCGCTGGCGTCCCCCCTGCTCGAAGAGCTGGGGGGAGGGCGTACCGGACCCGGCGTCCGCGCCTTGATCCGCCGGACGGGTCCTAATCCCTGTGGACGGTGCCGTCCGGGTCCAGGCCGCGGAAGGAGAGCAGCACGATCAGGATGCCGCCGCAGACGATCGCCGAGTCGGCGAGGTTGAAGACGGCGAAGTGCTTGGGCGAGATGAAGTCGACGACCGCGCCCTCGAAGACACCGGGCGCGCGGAAGATCCGGTCGGTGAGGTTGCCCAGCGCACCGCCGAGCAGCAGGCCGAGCGCGATGGCCCAGGGCACGCTGTAGAGCTTGCGGGCAAGGCGGGTGATCACCACGATCACGGCGGCCGCGATGACCGTGAAGATCACGGTGAAGGCCTCGCCGAAGCCGAAGGCCGCGCCCGCGTTGCGGATCGCCTCCAGCTGCAGCCAGTCGCCGATGATGCGGATCGGCGGGTGGTGCTCCAGCTTGGCGACCACGATCATCTTGCTGACCAGGTCGAGGACGTAGGCGACGGCGGCGACCGTGAACAGCACGGCGATCCGGCGCGGGCCGCGGGGCTTGTCCTGGGCGGCGTCGTCCCGCGGCCCGTCCGCGCGGGAGGAGGTGCCGGGTGTCCTGCCCGCCCCGTCCGCCGCCGTGCGGTCCGTGCCGGGGCCGTCGGCCCCGGGCCGCCGGCCGGGCACGGCGTTCCCGCCCGGCCGCTCCTGCCCGGCCCCTGCCGCGTGCGGGGTGTCCGGCGTACCGATGATGCGCTCCGCCTCTGCCACGTGAGTCCCTCGACCTAGGTACCTGACTGAGGACGAGACTACGGCACGCCTCGGACCGCGATCAGTACCGGCGTTCCTGCTTCTGCTTGCACTCCACGCACAGGGTGGCCCGCGGGAAGGCCTGCATGCGGGCCTTGCCGATGGGGTTGCCGCAGTTCTCGCACAGGCCGTAGGTGCCCGCGTCGAGCCGTTGCAGGGCGTGCTCGGTCTGGGTGAGCATCTCGCGCGCGTTGGCGGCCAGCGCCATCTCGTGCTCACGCGTGATGTTCTTGGTGCCGGTGTCGGCCTGGTCGTCTCCCGCGCCGTCGCCGGAGTCCCGCATCAGGCCCGCGAGGGACTCCTCGGAGGAGCTGATCTCGGTGCGCAGCCGCTCCGTCTCGGACTGCAGCTCCGCGCGGGCCTCGGCGACCTCCTCCGGGGTCCAGGGGTCCTCACCCGGGCGCACCGGGAGGTCGCCCGGCTCCACCACCGCGGCGACACGTGCCTTGGGAACGGCGGTCTTCGCCGCCGCGGCCGTGCCAGGAGTCTTCTTCGCAACCACCGTCGTGGCTCCCGTCTGCTTCGCGGCCCGAGCCGCGCCCACCTTCTTGGCCGTCCTCTTCCTGCCCGCGCCGTCCCCGGAAACACCCCGGGTCTCCAAGGCAACGGCACCGTGGCCACCGGCGCCGGCCCCGGTCTCCCGGGCGGCCTCCTTCCCGGCACGGGCCTTCCCGCCGACCGCCTCACGCGTGCGTGTCTTCCCGGCGGACGTCTTCCCGGCGGGTGACGCCTTCTTCTCCGCCGTGGGCCCTGGAGGCGTCTTCCTGTGGTCAGCGCTCCTGCCTGTGCCCTCCTTGCCGGTGGCCTCCCGCGCGGCGGACTTCTTCGCGGCGGACTTCTTCGCGGCGGTGCCCCCGGCCCGGGGTTCCGCGGCGGCGGGCCTCCTCGCCACCGGCTCCGGCTCCTCCGGCTCCTCCGGGGCCGCCGTCCTCGGCGCGGTCTCCTCCGGTGGGGGCTTCCCCGCCGCGGCCCTCTTCGTGCCCGTCTTCTTCTCGCCCGCCTTCCTCCCGCTCGCCTTCTTCGCCGTCCTCCGGGCACCCTTCGCCGGAGGTGCCTGCGCGGCCTTGGCCGACCCGGGTGTGAGCGGTTTCCCCAGGGCCGCCGTCTCCTTCGCGGCCGTGACTCGGGCCGCCGTCCGAGTGGTCTTCCTGGCCGCGCCGCCGGTGGCACCGGCGCTCCGGGACCCGCCGGACGCCGACTGCTCGGCGGTCTTCCTCGCCACCATGGCCGCGGCCCCTTCACATATTGTGATTTTGTTCGCGAATCGTGCTGGGACGATAAATCGACTTGAGTCCCGCGGCAACGGGGCACGCCGCCCGATTCGCCCGCCTCGCGTGTGCCGCGGGGCCGGCATGCATGCGTTGTGCCCAGCTCTCCGCCGGGTAATCCGACCAGCCGCGCGTCCTGCGATCCGAACGGCCCCACCGCGCCATTCGGGTCAGCGCCCGCCCGGGAAAACCGGTCGGCCGCCGTCCCCGGGGCGCCGTACACTGGGCGGAGCGAGAAGCGTGGATGGGGACGAGTAGCGGCGTACGCAGCCCAGAGCGACCCGGGGACGGTGTGAGCCCGGGGGCGAGCGCGACGTGAAGATCACCCCGGAGCCGCCGGAAGAACACCCCAGGGGCAGCCCGAGGGGCCAGTAGAACCGGCATCGCGATCCCAATGAGGGGGCTCCCCGGAGCGTACGGCGCACCGGAGGGCCAAGGAGGGTGGTACCGCGGGAGCGCGCCGCACACGGCGTGAGGCAACAGAGGCTCTCGTCCCTCCGACGGAAGGCAGCACATCCGTTGGAGGAAGCTCGTTGAGTACGCAGCCGCAGTACCGCCAGGTGCCCGCCCAGGTCGATCTGCCCGCGCTCGAGCACGCCGTGCTCGACTTCTGGCGCGAGCAGAAGATCTTCGCCAAGAGCCTGGAGCAGTCCGAGGGCCGCCCCGAGTGGGTGTTCTACGAGGGGCCGCCCACCGCCAACGGCATGCCGGGCGCCCACCACATCGAGGCGCGCGTCTTCAAGGACGTCTTCCCCCGCTTCCGCACCATGCGCGGCTACCACGTCGCCCGCAAGGCGGGCTGGGACTGCCACGGCCTCCCGGTGGAGCTGGCGGTCGAGAAGGAGCTCGGCTTCTCCGGCAAGCAGGACATCGAGGCGTACGGCATCGAGGAGTTCAACGCCAAGTGCCGTGAGTCGGTGACCCGTCACACCGACGCCTTCGCCGAGCTGACGACCCGCATGGGCTACTGGGTCGACCTCGACGACGCCTACCGGACCATGGACCCCGAGTACGTGGAGTCGGTCTGGTGGTCCCTGAAGGAGATCTTCAACAAGGGCCTGCTGGTCCAGGACCACCGCGTCGCCCCCTGGTGCCCGCGCTGCGGCACGGGCCTGTCCGACCACGAGCTGGCCCAGGGCTACGAGACGGTCGTCGACCCGTCCGTCTACGTCCGCTTCCCCCTCACCTCCGGTCCGCTGGCCGGCCGGGCCGCGCTCCTGGTGTGGACGACCACGCCCTGGACGTTGGTGTCCAACACCGCGGTGGCCGCGCACCCCGAGGTGACCTACGTCGTCGCGACGAACGGCGAGGAGGAGCTGGTCGTCGCCGAACCGCTCGTCGGCAAGGCGCTCGGCGAGGGCTGGGAGACCACGGGCGAGACCTTCACCGGTGCCGAGATGGAGCGCTGGACGTACCAGCGCCCGTTCGAGCTCGTCGAGTTCACGGAGCCGGCCCACTACGTGGTCAACGCCGAGTACGTCACCACCGAGGACGGCACGGGCCTGGTCCACCAGTCCCCGGCCTTCGGTGAGGACGACCTGAAGGTCTGCCGCTCCTACGGCCTGCCCGTGGTCAACCCGGTCCGCCCGGACGGCACGTTCGAGGAGGTCCTCCCGCTGGTCGGCGGCGTCTTCTTCAAGAAGGCGGACGAGAAGCTCACCGAGGACCTCGGCGACCGCGGCCTGCTCTTCCGGCACGTGCCGTACGAGCACAGCTACCCGCACTGCTGGCGCTGCCACACCGCGCTGCTGTACTACGCCCAGCCGTCCTGGTACATCCGCACCACCGCGATCAAGGACCGGCTGCTCGAGGAGAACGAGAAGACCAACTGGTTCCCTTCGAGCGTCAAGCACGGCCGGTACGGCGACTGGCTGAACAACAACATCGACTGGGCGCTGTCCCGCAACCGCTACTGGGGTACGCCGCTGCCGATCTGGCGCTGCGAGGACGGCCACCTCACCTGCGTCGGCTCCCGCGCGGAGCTGACCGGGCTGACCGGAACCGACCAGTCGGAGCTCGACCCGCACCGCCCGTTCATCGACGACGTCACCTTCCCGTGCCCGCAGTGCGAGAAGACGGCCACGCGCGTGCCCGAGGTCATCGACGCCTGGTACGACTCGGGTTCGATGCCGTTCGCGCAGTGGGGCTACCCGTACAAGAACAAGGAGCTGTTCGAGAGCCGGTACCCCGCGCAGTTCATCTCCGAGGCGATCGACCAGACCCGCGGCTGGTTCTACACGCTGATGGCGGTCGGCACGCTGGTCTTCGACAAGTCCTCGTACGAGAACGTCGTGTGCCTGGGCCACATCCTGGCCGAGGACGGCCGGAAGATGTCCAAGCACCTGGGCAACATCCTCCAGCCGATCCCGCTCATGGACCAGCACGGCGCGGACGCGGTGCGCTGGTTCAT
>NZ_JUJA01000167.1:329714-335306 GCF_001906585.1 Streptomyces kebangsaanensis
GGGCCACGGCACCATCCAGGAGGTCGTCCGCAAGACGCTCCTGACGTACTGGAACACGGTCGCCTTCCAGGCGCTGTACGCGCGTACGTCCGCCTGGGCGCCCTCCGGGGCCGACCCGGCCCCGGCCGACCGCCCGCTGCTCGACCGCTGGCTGCTCAGTGAGCTGCACGCGCTGACCGACCAGGTCACGCGGGCACTGGAGGGGTACGACACCCAGCGCGCCGGCAAGCTGCTGTCCGCGTTCGTCGACGACCTGTCGAACTGGTACGTCCGCCGCTCGCGCCGCCGCTTCTGGCAGGGCGAGAAGGCCGCGCTGCGCACGCTGCACGACGTGCTGGAGACGGTGACCCGGCTGATGGCGCCGATCACCCCCTTCATCACCGAGCGGGTCTGGCAGGACCTGGTCGTGCCGGTGACCCCGGGCGCGCCGGAGTCGGTGCACCTGGCCACCTGGCCGGAGTCGGATCTGCCGGCGATCGACCCGGAGCTGTCGCAGCAGATGGTGCTGGTCCGGCGGCTGGTGGAGCTGGGCCGTGCCACGCGCGCGGAGTCGGGCGTCAAGACGCGCCAGCCGCTCTCGCGCGCGCTGGTCGCGGCGGCGGGCTTCGAGTCCCTGGACCGGGAGCTGCACGCGCAGATCACGGAGGAGCTGAACGTCTCCTCCCTGGCGTCGCTGAGCGAGGTCGGCGGGTCCTTGGTGGACACCACCGCGAAGGCCAACTTCCGGGCGCTGGGCAAGCGGTTCGGCAAGCGGGTCCAGGACGTGGCCAAGGCCATCGCGAACGCGGACGCGGCGGCGCTGTCGCTGGCGCTGCGGGAGGGCACGGCGTCGGTGGAGGTGGACGGCGAGACCGTCACCCTCGCCCCGGACGAGGTGATCATCACGGAGACTCCGCGCGAGGGCTGGTCGGTGGCGTCCGACGCGGGCGCGACGGTGGCGCTGGACCTGGAGATCACGGAGGAGCTGCGGCGTGCGGGCCTGGCCCGGGACGCGATCCGCCTCATCCAGGAGGCCCGCAAGAACAGCGGCCTCGACGTGGCCGACCGCATCGCGCTCCGCTGGACCGCGACGGACCCGGCGACGATCGCCGCGCTGAGCGAGCACGCCGGCCTCATCTCCGAGGAGGTCCTGGCGACGGACTTCGCCCAGGGCGAGGCGGACGACACGTTCGGCGACGCGGTCACCGACGAGGGCCTGTCCCTGACGTTCCGCCTCCGCAAGGCGTAGCCCTCCGGCTCCGCCCCTTGGAGACCCCCTGCAGGGGGTCTCCAAGGGGCGTGGGGAACCGCGCGACCAGCCACCGACCACCCGCAGCCGGGCACGGTCCCCGGAGGGGTCGAAGGGGCGGAGCCCCTGGGGACGGGGCGGGTAGGGGCGGCGGGGGCGACAGCCCCTTCCGGACACGCACCCGCCCCACCCGCACACACGCACCGCCCACACACGAGAACGGCCCCGGAGGATTTCCCTCCGGGGCCGTTCTCACAGGCTGCCGATGCCTACTTCGTCACACAGAACCCGTCACGGGCCGCTCAGTTGTCGTCCTCGTCGATCAGGAAGCCCCGCATGGGCGAGGGCGCCTGTCCCATCGGCGACGGCCCCTGCGGGCGCACCGGCGCCATCGGCTGGGTCATCGCCGGGGACATCTGCTGCTGCCCGCCGTAGGACGGCCCGGACGGGCTCGGCCCGCCGCCCATCGGCTGGTTGCCGCCGTACGACGGGGCGCTCGCGCCGGCCGGAGCCATGGAGGGCGCCGGGGACGGCGGCAGCGACGCGGCCGCCGGCGTCCGCGGCGGGGCCAGCGAGTCGTCGGACTGGGTCTCCAGCTGACGCAGCTGGGACTCCAGGTACGACTTCAGCCGCGTACGGTACTCGCGCTCGAAGCCCCGCAGGTCCTCGACCTTGCGCTCCAGCGTGGCGCGGGCGGACTCCAGGGAGCCCATCGCCACACGGTGCTTCTCCTGCGCGTCCCGCTCCAGCGCGTCGGCCTTGGCGCGGGCGTCACGCTCCAGGCCCTCGGCCCGCGAACGCGCCTCTCCCACGATCTTGTTGGCCTCGGAACGCGCCTCGGCGATCGCCTGGTCGGCGGTCTGCTGGGCCAGCGACAGAACGCGCGCGGCGCTGTCGCCACCGGGACCCTGGCCCATCGGACCGGGACCGCCCATGGGGCCGGGGCCGCCCATCGGACCGGGACCCATGCCCTGCATCGGGCCGGGGCCGCCCATCGGACCCTGACCCATCGGACCCTGGCCCATCGGACCCGGACCCATCGGACCCTGGCCCATCGGACCCGGACCCTGAGGACCCTGACCCATCGGACCCTGACCCATCGGACCCGGACCCTGAGGACCCTGACCACCCTGACCACCCGGGCCGGCGGGCAGCTGCGGGGCACCGCTGGGCAGCTGGGGCGGACCACCCATGGGGCCGCCCATCTGCTGCTGCGGTGGGCCCGATATCCCGGCGGGCACCGGAGCGCCGGGCCCTCGCATGCCCTGCTGCTGCTGCGGATGCTGCTGATCCTCCGGGGGCTTGCGCATGTTCTGCTGGTTCTGGGCGGCGGCACGCGTGGCCGCGGCCAGTTTGGCGCGCAGGTCCTCGTTCTCGCGGAGCAGGCGGGTCAGCTCGGCTTCGACCTCGTCGAGGAAGGCATCGACCTCGTCCTCGTCATAGCCTTCTCGGAGGCGGACGGTCGTGAACTGCTTGTTCCGCACGTCCTCGGGGGTCAACGGCATCTCTTCACCTCAACGTAGTCATCGGCAGTCGGCAAGACCGTATCGTCCACTGGTCACCTCGCGAGGCTTCCCACGACGGAGATCAGGATGTAGACGATGATCATCAGAACGAAGAAGGACAGGTCTAGCGCCACGCCCCCGAGACGCAACGGCGGGATGAACCGCCGCAGAAGCTTCAGCGGTGGATCGGTGACAGTGTAGGTGGCCTCCAGAACGACCACCATCGCCTTGCCGGGTTGCCATGAGCGGGCGAACTGGAACACGTAGTCCATGACCAGCCGGAAGATGAGCACGATGAGGAACACCATCAGCGCGATGTAGAGAACCTCCATGGCCACACCCATGATCGGTGCTTCCCTCTCCCCTGTTTCCGTGCCAGCTCTAGCCAGTGTTGCGGTAGTACGTCTCAGCTCTGGTTGAAGAACCCGCCCTCTGCGATGCGGGCCTTGTCCTCCGCCGTGACATCGACGTTAGCAGGCGACAACAGGAACACCTTCTGCGTCACCCGCTCGATACTGCCGTGAAGACCAAACACCAAACCCGCCGCAAAGTCGACAAGTCGCTTCGCGTCTGTGTCATCCATCTCAGTCAGATTCATGATCACCGGAGTGCCCTCACGGAAGTGTTCCCCGATGGTACGGGCCTCGTTGTAGGTCCGGGGGTGAAGTGTGGTGATCCGGTACGGCTCACGTTCCGACACGACCTTGGGCATGATCACCGGTGCGTTCTTCTCCAGGCTTGCGCGTTCTTGTGTGATGGATGCCACGGGCGCGATGCGCGCCGGACGCCCGGATTCCGCCGGGAGCGAAGCGGAATGGGACACCGGTTCGCGCGGCGCCGGAGGCTGCACCACTCGTACCGGTTCATCCCTTTGGGACTGATGCGCCCCGTGCGACGGGTGCGACGGCTCGTGCCGTCGGCGGTCCCGCTCGGGCTCCGGGTCCAGCTCGGGTTCGAAGTCGTCATCGGGGTCGAATCCCCGGCCGTCGTACCCATCGTCCTCCACGAGGCCGAGGTAGACCGCCATTTTGCGCATCGCGCCGGCCATGCTCTGAGTCCTCCGCTCTGTGGTGGATCCGCTGACGACCGCCAAGTGCCCGCGATCCACGAGGTCGTTGCGCCATATTCGGCGGTATTGACCATATTTTCTGTTGTGGTCCGACTCTTGGCGACGTTACCCGAGCCTGGGGCGGACTCCGAGTACCGCGGTACCGACGCGTACATGTGTCGCCCCGGCCGCCACGGCCTGCTCGAGGTCCCCGCTCATCCCTGCCGAGACCATGGTGGCAGCCGGATGGGCGACGCGCAGGTCGGCCGACAAATCCATGAGCCGCTCGAACGCCGCCTGTTGACGGCCGGCGTACTCGCCGGTCAGCGGGGCGACGGTCATCAGCCCGTCGAGCCGCAGCCCCTCGGAACGGGCGACGAGGTCGGCCAACTCTTCGATTCCGCCCGGTGCCACGCCTCCCCGCTCCCCCCGTCCGCCCGCTCCCGCGTCGAGCGCGACCTGGATGAGGCAGCCCAGCTCCCGCCCTGCCCGCACGGCCTCCTTCGACAGCGCCGCGACCAGCCGGGAACGGTCGACGGACTGCACGATATCGGCATAACCGACCACGGATCGCACCTTGTTGGTCTGAAGTTGACCAACGAAATGCCAAGTCAGCGGCAGGTCCGCACACTCGGCGGCCTTGGGCGCCGCCTCCTGGTCCCGGTTCTCGGCCACATGACGCACACCGAGTTCCGACAGGATCCGCACATCCGCGGCCGGGTAGGTCTTGGTGACCACGACGAGGGTCACCTCCTCGCGCGGCCGGCCCGCGGCGGCGCACGCCGCGGCGATGCGCCGCTCCACCTTCGCCAGATTCGCGGCGAGTTCTTCTCTACGGTCGTTCCTGCGGTCCGTCATGCGTCCGTCGTGCCCCATCAGTCCAGCCAGACATAGCCCGCGAGCCGACCCGTGGTGCGGTCGCGGCGGTACGAGAAGTGGTCCCCCGACTCCCGCGTGCACACCGGCGACTGCTGCCGGTCGTGCACCCCGAGGCGCTCCAGTTGCGCGTGCACACCGGCGCTCACGTCGACGGCCGGAGTGCCCCAACTCGTCTCGGCGTGCGCCGTCGGCTCGACGGCGGCCACCTCCGCGCGCATCGCCCCGGGCACCTCGTAGCAGCGGCCGCACACGGCCGGTCCGGTGCGGGCGACGATCCGGGCCGGGTCGGCTCCGAGTCCGGCCATGGCGCGTACGGCGGCGGGGACCACCCCGGCCACCATGCCGGGCCGTCCGGCGTGGGCCGCGGCGGCGACGCCGGCGACGGGGTCGGCGAGCAGCACCGGCACGCAGTCGGCGGTGAGTACGGCGAGGGCCAGACCCCGCTGCCCGGTCACGACAGCGTCGACGGACGGGATGTCCGCCGCGGCTCCCCACGGACCGTCCACCACCGCCACGTCCGCGCCGTGCACCTGGTTCATCCAGACCACCCGGGCCGGGTCGAGTCCGAGGGAGCCGGCCGCCCGCTCCCGGTTGGCGCGTACGGCGCCGGGGTCGTCGCCCACCGCGCCGCCGAGGTTGAGCTCCTCGTACGGAACGGCGCTCACCCCGCCCCACCGGTCGGTGAAGGCGAAGTGCGCGCCGCCCACGGTGTCGTGCTGTCCTATCACTTGAGGAAGTCCGGTACGTCCAGTTCCTCGGCCGCGCTGTCCGTGTAGGTGGGCCGCGGTGACGGCGTGACCGGCGGGGCGACCGGCGGCAGGTCGTGCACCGGCTCCGGGGCGACGGGCTCCGGGTCCTCCTTCGGCGTCACGCTGCCCAGCGAGCCGAAGGTCGGGCGGCTCTCCGGCTGCCGTACCGGCGCCGGCTCCTCA
>NZ_JUJA01000167.1:335373-343767 GCF_001906585.1 Streptomyces kebangsaanensis
CGGGCCGGCGGCTGGCCGCCGTCGAACCCGGCGGCGATCACGGTGACCCGGACCTCGTCGCCGAGGGCGTCGTCGATGACCGCGCCGAAGATGATGTTGGCCTCGGGGTGCGCGGCCTCGCTGACCAGCTGGGCGGCCTCGTTGATCTCGAACAGGCCGAGGTCGCTGCCGCCGGAGATGGACAGCAGCACGCCCCGTGCGCCGTCGATGGAGGCCTCCAGGAGCGGCGAGGAGATCGCCATCTCGGCGGCGGCCACCGCACGGTCGTCGCCGCGGGCCGAACCGATGCCCATCAGGGCCGAACCGGCCTCGGACATGACCGACTTCACATCGGCGAAGTCCAGGTTGATCAGGCCGGGGGTGGTGATCAGGTCGGTGATGCCCTGCACACCGGACAGCAGCACCTGGTCCGCGGACTTGAACGCGTCGAGCACGCTGACCTGGCGGTCCGAGATGGACAGCAGCCGGTCGTTGGGGATGACGATGAGGGTGTCGACCTCTTCGCGGAGCTCGGCGATGCCGTCCTCGGCCTGGTTGGCGCGGCGCCGCCCCTCGAAGGTGAACGGGCGCGTGACCACGCCGATGGTGAGGGCACCGAGCGAGCGCGCGATGTTGGCCACGACCGGCGCGCCGCCGGTACCGGTGCCGCCGCCTTCACCGGCCGTCACGAAGACCATGTCGGCCCCCTTGAGGACCTCCTCGATCTCCTCGCGGTGGTCCTCGGCGGCCTTGCGGCCGACGGCCGGGTTGGCTCCGGCGCCGAGTCCGCGGGTGAGTTCGCGGCCGACGTCGAGCTTGACGTCGGCGTCGCTCATCAACAGCGCCTGCGCGTCGGTGTTGATGGCGATGAACTCGACGCCCTTGAGACCGACCTCGATCATCCGGTTGATGGCATTGACACCACCGCCGCCGACACCGATGACTTTGATGACTGCGAGGTAGTTCTGCGGTGCTGCCACGTCGAAGGCCTCTCGCCTCGAGTTACGTGTCGCCGCCCCGCGGCCTTGCCGCGAACCGACGACTGATGCCGAATGGGACGGTCCGAACGCCGACCCGAACCCTAACCCTGAAGTTTAGGGTTACCAGTGTGCCTGTTCCCTGAAGTCTTCGGAACAGGACACTAAGTCGACAAGTGGCGCCCGTTCAACGAACACGCCGAACCTCCCGTTTTTCTTTTCACCCTATGTGATCAGGCATAGCGGTGCCCAGCCAGGGTGCTGGCCTGCACCGATGCGCGTCAACTCCCCGATGACGCCGGGGCGGTGGGCACTCTGACGTCGAAGTGCCGGGCCTCCGGCGTCGCTTTCATCAGCGCGGTGAGCGCGCGGGCCTTCAGGCCGCTGTCCTCGCCACTCCCCCAGGCGACGGTGCGCCCATCGCTCAACTCCAGCGAGATGTCGTCGTAGGTGCGGACCTTGACGACCCTCGTCTCGCGCGCGACCGCGGCGGGAATCCGCCCGGCGACCGTGACCGCCTCGCGCACGAGGCGGCCCTCGCCGAACCGCCGCAGGCTCGCCGCCGCCGAGTTCGACCGGGAAAGCGACAATTCCAGGACGGGCACACCTTTCGGCGCCTGGGAAACCGTGGCGAACCGGACACCATCGCGATCCACTTCGACGAACTTTCCGCCCTTTTCCTCCACCATGACCGGAGTGCGCTCGACCACTTTCAGCTCGATTCCGTCGGGCCATGAGCGCTCGACGTCAACCGAGTCAATTCGGGGCAATTCGCGGCGCAGCCGGGCCGCGACCCCGTCGGTGTCGACGGAAATCAACGGGCTCCCCAGCCGCACCCGCGCGACGGCGCGCACCTCCTCCGGTGTCAGGACCCGCGTCCCGGAGACGGACACCCGCTTCACGTGCGTCCACTCGGAGCCGTACAGCACCCACAGCGAACCGGCGTTGAGAAGCAGCACGGTCAGCGAAAGGATGACGATCGTACGGGGGCGCATCCGCCCGAACCGGCGGGTCCGAGGCGGGCCGGACGACTCCTGCTGGCGTTCACCGCGTTCGGCGGTGGTCGGTCCGGCCACGCTCTCGAGCCCTTTCGTGCATACGGTCCATGCGGTCCTAATGACGCGAGGCGATCGCCTCGTACACCATGCCGACGAGCAGCTCGTCGGCGTCCCGGCGGCCGAACTCGCCCGCGGAGCGGGACATCTGGTACAGCCGGTGCGGATCGGCGAGCACGGGCAGGACGTTCTGCTGCACCCACTCCGGGGTGAGTTCCGCGTCGTCGACCAGCAGTCCGCCGCCGGCCTTGACCACCGGCTGGGCGTTCAGCCGCTGTTCGCCGTTGCCGATGGGCAGCGGGACGTAGACGGCCGGGAGCCCGACGGCGGAGAGTTCGGCGACGGTCATCGCGCCGGCGCGGCAGAGCATCATGTCGGCCGCGGCGTACGCGAGGTCCATACGATCAAGGTAACTTACCGGGATGTAGGGGGGCATTCCCGGCATCTGCTGTACCTGCGGCAGTTCGTTCTTCGGTCCGACCGCGTGCAGGATCTGGATGCCCGCCTGCTGGAGCCGGGGCGCGGCCTGCTGGACGACCTCGTTGAGCCGGCGGGCGCCCTGCGAACCGCCGGAGACCAGCAGGGTGGGCAGGTTGGGGTCGAGCCCGAACGCCGCGCGGGCCTCGGGGCGCACGGCCGCCCGGTCCAGGGTGGCGATGGAACGGCGCAGCGGGATCCCGATGTAGCGGGCGTCCCGCAGCTTGCTGTCGGGGGTGGAGACGGCGACCTGGGCGGCGTAGCGCGAGCCGATCTTGTTGGCCAGGCCCGGGCGGGCGTTGGCCTCGTGGATGACGATGGGTACGCCGAGCCGCTTGGCGGCCAGGTAGGCGGGCAGGGCGACGTAGCCGCCGAAGCCGACCACGGCGTCGGCCTTGGTGCGCTCCAGGATCTGCTCGGCCGCCTTGATCGTGCCGCGCAGCCGGCCCGGGACGGTGATCAGCTCGGGGGTGGGCTTGCGCGGCAGCGGCACCGCCGGGATCAGCGCGAGCTCGTAGCCCCGCTCGGGCACGAGCCGGGTCTCCAGGCCCCGCTCCGTGCCCAGGGCCGTGATCCCTACGCTCGGGTCCTGCCTGCGCAGGGCGTCCGCGAGGGCGAGCGCGGGCTCGATGTGGCCCGCGGTACCTCCGCCGGCGAGTACGACATGCACCGAAATTCACCGCTCTCCGGACGAACGCGCCGCCGAGGCACGCCGTCGCATCGTGTTCCATCTCCGAGGCTCGCGACCGGATGCGCGGTCGTGTTTCCGGCCGGACGCCAAGCCTCCTGCCCGCTTTCTACCAAAGCGAGGTTGCCGCATGGCAAGCGCCGCCCGCGCAGCGGGCTCGTCACGCGCGAAGGCGATCAGCAGCCCGATGGCGAACATGGTCGGCAGCAGGGCGGATCCTCCGTAGGAGAACAGCGGGAGCGGGACGCCGGCGATCGGCAGCAGGCCGAGCACCGCACCGATGTTGATCACCGCCTGCGCGGTGATCCAGGTGGTCACGCCTCCCGCGGCGTACCTCACGAAGGGGTCCTCCGTGCGTCCGGCCACGCGGATGCCCGCATAGCCTAGAGCCGCGAACAGGGCGAGCACGGACAGCGTGCCCGCCAGACCCAGTTCCTCACCGGTGACGGCGAAGATGAAGTCGGTGTGGGCCTCCGGAAGTTGACCCCACTTCTCCACGCCGGCGCCGAGCCCGGAGCCGAACAGTCCGCCGGAGGCCAGGGCGTAGAGGCCGTGCACCGCCTGCCAGCACTTGTCCGCGTCGGTGGAGCCGACGCAGGCGAACCGGTCGAGCCGGTTGGGGCTGGTCCGGATCAGGACGGCACCGATCACGGCGGCGAGCGACAGCACGCCCACGAACAGCCGGGTGGGCGCGCCCGCCAGCCACAGCAGGCCGAACAGGATCGCGGTGAGGATGATCGCCGTCCCCATGTCGCCGCCCAGCATGATCAGGCCGAGCAGCATGAAGGCGACCGGGACGAGCGGCACCAGCATGTGCTTCCACTGGGTCAGCAGCCGCTTGTCCTGTTTGCGCGCGATCAGGTCGGCGCCCCACAGCACCAGTGCCAGCTTGCCGATCTCGCTGGGCTGCATCTGGAAGGAGCCGCCCAGCGAGATCCAGTTCTGGTTGCCGTTGATCTCCATCCCTACCCCCGGCACCTGCACCAGCGCCATCAGGAACACCGCGCCGGCCAGGATCGGGTAGGCCAGGGCCCGGTGCAGTTTGACCGGCATCCGGGCGGCGGCCAGCAGCAGCCCGGTGCCGATCACGGCGGCGAGCAGCTGCTTGCGGAAGAAGTACGAGCCCGGCAGCGCCTTCTGCAGCGCGGTGATCTGGGAGGCCGAGTAGACCATCACCAGCCCCAGCACGGTGATCAGCAGACTGCCGCCGAGGATCAGGTAGTAGGCGGTGAGCGGCCGGTCCCAGGCCCTGCGCACGCGGACGATCAGGTTCCGCAGGGGGTTCTCGCGCGCCGGCCGGGCGGCGGCCGGCCGCTTGACGGTCCGCTGCGCGGGCGGGCCGCCGGTACGGCTGCCGGGGCTACCGGGCATCTGAGCCTCCGCTGTACGTCGGCCGCGCAAGTCCGGCTCTGCTCACGGGTCCCACGCCTCCCTCCCTAGGTCGCCCGGCAGCGCAGGCGGCCGGGGTCAGGCGCCGAGTTCGGCCACGGCCCGGGCGAACGCCTCGCCGCGCCTGTTGTAGTTGGCGAACATGTCCATGGAGGCACAGGCCGGAGCCAGCAGCACCGTGTCGCCGGGTCGTGCGAGCCGCCGCGCCTCCTGGACGGCCTGGAGCATCGCCCCAGTGTCGGTCCGGTCGAGGTCGACGACGGGTACTTCCGGGGCGTGTCGCGCGAGGGCGTCGCGGATCAGGGCGCGGTCGGCGCCGATGAGGACGACGCCGCGCAGCCGCTTCGCCGCTCCCGCGGCCAGTTCGTCGAAGGTCGCGCCCTTCGCCAGACCGCCCGCGATCCACACGATCGACTCGTACGCCGCCAACGAGGCCTCGGCGGCGTGGGTGTTGGTGGCCTTGGAGTCGTCGACGTAGGCCACACCGTCCACGTCGGCCACGTGCGCGATGCGGTGGGCGTCGGGGGTGAAGGCCCGCAGGCCGTCCCGGACCGCCTTCGCCGGCACGCCGTAGGCGCGGGCGAGGGCCGCCGCGGCGAGGGCGTTGGCGATGTTGTGCGGGGCAACGGAACGGGGGCGCGAAGCGCCTTCCTCGGAAGGGTGGTGGTGGGCGACGGGCGAGCCGATGTCGGAGACCTCCGCCAGCTCCTGGGCGTTGTGCTGCCGGTCCTCGACGAAGGCACGATCGACCAGGATGCCGTCCACGACGCCGAGTTGGGAGGGGCCGGGCGTGCCCAGGGTGAAGCCGACGGCCCGGCAGCCCTCCTCGACGTCCGCAGCGCGCACCAGGTCCTCGGTGGCCCTGTCGGCGGCGTTGTAGACGCAGGCGACGCGGTTGCCCTCGTAGACACGGCCCTTGTCGGCGGCGTAGGCCTCCATGGAGCCGTGCCAGTCGAGGTGGTCCGGGGCGAGGTTGAGGACGGCGGCGGAGTGGGCGCGCAGGGAGGGCGCCCAGTGCAGCTGGTAGCTGGAGAGTTCGACGGCGAGCACGTCGTACCGCTCCTCGCCGAGGACCGCGTCGAGGAGCGAGACGCCGATGTTGCCGACGGCCGCCGTGCGCAGGCCCGCCGCCCTCAGGATGGAGGCGAGCATCTGCACGGTCGTGGTCTTGCCGTTGGTGCCGGTGACGGCGAGCCAGGGGGCTGCTTCCCTGCCGTTCCGGCCGCGCAGTCGCCAGGCGAGTTCGACGTCGCCCCAGACGGGGACGCCGGCCCGCTCGGCGGCGTGGAAGAGCGGCTTGTCCGGCTTCCAGCCGGGCGCGGTGACGATCAGCTCCGTGCCGTCGGGCAGGGTGTCCCCGTCACCGAGGCGCACGGCGACGCCCAGCGCCTCCAGCTCGGCGGCCTGCGCCCGGGCCCGCTCGTCGTCGCCGTCGTTGACGACGGTGACCTTCGCGCCGAGGCCGTTGAGGACCCTGGCCGCCGGGACCCCGGAGACGCCGAGACCCGCGACGGTGACGTTCTTCCCCTGCCAGTCGGTCACTTGTCCGCTGCCCATCCCGCGTAGAAGATACCGAGTCCGACAATGACACAGATACCCTGAATGATCCAGAAACGGACCACGACGAGCACTTCGGACCAGCCCTTGAGTTCGAAGTGGTGCTGGAGCGGCGCCATCCTGAAGACGCGCTTGCCGGTGAGCCGGAAGGAGCCGACCTGGATGATCACCGACATGGTGATGAGGACGAACAGGCCGCCCAGCAGCGCGAGCAGCAGCTCGGTGCGGGAGCAGATCGCGAGACCCGCGAGCACACCGCCGAGCGCGAGCGAACCGGTGTCGCCCATGAAGATCTTGGCCGGGGAGGTGTTCCACCACAGGAAGCCGAGGCAGGCGCCCATCAGCGCGGCGGAGACGACGGCGAGGTCGAGCGGGTCGCGCACCTCGTAGCAGGCGCCCGGGTTGGTCAGCGTCTCGCCGTTGGCGCAGGACTCCTGGAACTGCCAGACGCCGATGAAGGTGTAGGCGCCGAAGACGAGGACGGAGGCACCGGTGGCGAGACCGTCCAGACCGTCGGTCAGGTTCACGCCGTTCGACATCGCGAGGATCATGAACAGCGCCCAGACGACGAACAGCACCGGGCCGATGGTCCAGCCGAAGTCCGTGATGAACGACAGCTTCGTGGAGGCGGGGGTGTTGCCGCGGTTGTCGGGGAACTGCAGCGCGAGCACCGCGAAGCCGATGCCGACGATCAGCTGGCCGGCCATCTTCGCCTTGGCGCGCAGACCCAGCGAACGGCGCTTGACGATCTTGATGTAGTCGTCGAGGAAGCCGACCAGGCCCATGCCGACCATCAGGCCGAGGACCAGCAGCCCGGAGAAGGTCGGCGTGGCCGGCTTGTCGGTGGTCCAGGAGGTGATCACCTTGGACAGGAAGTAGGCGGCGACCGTCGCCAGGATGAAGGCGATGCCGCCCATGGTCGGCGTACCGCGCTTGCTGGCGTGCTCGCGCGGGCCGTCGTCGCGGATGTACTGGCCGTAGCCTTTGCGGGCCAGGAGCTTGATCAGCAGCGGGGTGCCGATCAGGGTCAGGAAGAGGCCAATGACACCCGCGAACAGGATCTGCTTCATCATCGGGCGGCAACCTCACCCTCGGTACCGGTCTCGAGCAGCGCCTGGGCGACGCTCTCCAGACCGACCGAACGGGACGCCTTCACGAGCACGACGTCCCCCGGGCGCAACTCGCTGCGCAACAGGTCGATTGCCGCCTGTGCGTCGGACACGTGCACCGACTCCTCACCCCACGAACCCTCGTTGTATGCGCCCAGTTGCAGCCAGGACGCTTCCCTGCCCCCGACCGCGACGAGCTTGCTGACGTTGAGCCGGACGGCGAGCCGTCCGACCGCGTCGTGCTCGGCGAGCGCCTCGTCCCCGAGCTCGGCCATCTTGCCGAGCACCGCCCAGGTCCGCCGTCCCCGGCCCATCGCCACGAGCGCGCGCAGGGCGGCCCGCATGGACTCCGGGTTGGCGTTGTAGGCGTCGTTGACGACGGTCACGCCGTCCGGGCGCTCGGTGACCTCCATCCGCCAGCGGGAGAGGGAGCCCGACTCGGAGAGCGCGGTGGCGATCTCTTCCGCGGACATGCCCGTCTCATGGGCGACGGCGGCCGCGGCGAGCGCGTTCGACACGTGGTGCTCACCGTACAGGCGCATGGTCACATCACATGCACCGGAGGGTGTGTGAAGCCTGAAGGCGGGCTGTCCGCTGTCCGTGAGTCTCACGTTCTCGGCGCGTACGTCCGCTTCGCCGGACTCTCCGAAAAGGATCACCTTCGCCTTCGTACGGGAGGCCATGGCCCGTACCAAGGGGTCGTCGGCGTTGAGGATCGCGGTGCCGCCCTCCTCGGCGGGGGGCAGGCTCTCCACCAACTCGCCCTTCGCCCGGGCGATCTGCTCGCGGCCGCCGAACTCGCCGATGTGGGCGCTGCCGACGTTGAGCACGACGCCCACCTTCGGCGGGGTCAGTTCGGTGAGGTAGCGGATGTGGCCGATGCCGCGGGCGCCCATCTCCAGCACGAGGAACCTCGTCTCCTCGGTGGCGCTCAGCGCGGTCAGCGGCAGCCCGATCTCGTTGTTGAGCGAGCCGGGCGTGAACACGGTCGGCGCCTTGCGCCGGAGCACCTGGGCGATGAGGTCCTTGGTGCTGGTCTTGCCGGCGGAGCCGGTCAGCGCCACGAGGGTCGCGCCGAGCCTGCGTACGACATGGCGGGCGAGGGCGCCGAGGGCGGTCTGCACGTCCTCGACCACGATCGCGGGCACGCCGACGGGCCGGGA
>NZ_JUJA01000167.1:343779-345773 GCF_001906585.1 Streptomyces kebangsaanensis
CCCGCCTCGACGACGGCGGCGGCGAAGTCGTGGCCGTCCACGCGCTCGCCGACGAAGGCGACGAAGAGGCTGCCGGGCACCGCCTCGCGGGAGTCCCGGACGACGGGTCCGGTGACTTTCACGGACGGATCCGGTATGTCGTGCATCTGCCCGCCGACGACTTCTGCGATCTCGGCGAGGGAGAGGGCGATCACAAGTTCATCCCCTGGTCTTCTGGATTTTCATCCCTGGGCCTTCAGGATTCTCGTCCCCGGGTGGTGGCGGACGTTCATCCCTGGGTGTTCTGGATGGCTTCGCGAAGCACCTGGCGGTCGTCGAAGGGACGGACCACTCCGGCGATGTCCTGGCCCTGCTCGTGGCCCTTGCCGGCGACCAGCACGGTGTCACCGGGCCGGGCCCGGCCGACGGCGGCGGCGATGGCCGCGGCCCGGTCCTCGAACAGGAGCACCTCCCCGCGCTCGTGCGCGGGCACCGAGGCGGCGCCCTCGAGCATGGTGGCGAGGATGGCGAGGGGGTCCTCGGAACGAGGGTTGTCGGAGGTCAGCACGGCGGTGTCGGCGAGCCGGGCCGCGGCGGCGCCCATCGGCGCGCGCTTGGTCCGGTCGCGGTCCCCGCCGCAGCCGAGCACGAGGTGCACCCGGCCCTTGGTGACCTTGCGCAGGGCCCTGAGGACCGACTCGACGGCGTCCGTCTTGTGCGCGTAGTCGACGACCGCGAGGTACGGCTGCCCGGCGTCCACGCGCTCCAGGCGGCCCGGCACACCCGGTACGGCGGCGATGCCGTCGGCGGCGGCCTGCGCGTCCAGGCCCGCGGCGGCCAGCGCCACGACGGCGGCGAGGGTGTTGGCCACGTTGAACGGGCCCGGCAGCGGCGAGCGGGCGGCGATCCGCCGGCCGTCGGGGCCGACCACGGTGAACGTGGAGTCGACCGGGCCGACCTGGACGTCCTCGGCGCGCCAGTCGGCGTCGGGGTGGCCCTCGGCGGAGAAGGTGACGACCGGGACGGTGGCCTCCTCGGCGAGCCGGCGCCCGTACTCGTCGTCGTGGTTGATCACGCCGAGCCGGCTGCGCTCGGGCGTGAACAGCTGCGCCTTGGCCCGGAAGTAGTCCTCCATGTCGGAGTGGAACTCCATGTGCTCCGGGCTGAGGTTGGTGAAGACACCGATGTCGAAGACGCAGCCGTCGACCCGGCCGAGCACCAGGGCGTGGCTGGAGACCTCCATGGCGACCGCCTCGACGCCGCGCTCGCGCATGACCGCGAACAGGGCCTGCAGGTCGGTGGCTTCGGGGGTGGTGCGCTCGGACCTGATGCGCTCCTCGCCGATGCGCGTCTCGACCGTGCCGATCAGTCCGGTGGACTTCACGGTCTTCAGGCCGCCCTCGACGAGATAGGCGGTGGTGGTCTTGCCTGAGGTGCCGGTGATGCCGATCTGGAGCAGGTCGCGGCCCGGCCGGCCGTAGATCGTGGCCGCCAGCCCGCCCATCCGCCCGCGCGGGTCGTCCACGACCAGGACCGGCAGTCCGGTGGCGGCGGCGCGCTCGGCGCCGGACGGGTCGGTGAGCACGGCGGCCGCGCCCAGGCTCGCCGCCTGGGTGACGAAGTCGGCGCCGTGCGCGCGGGCGCCGGGCAGGGCGGCGTACAGGTCGCCGGGGCGCACGGCGCGCGAGTCATGGGTGATGCCCGTGACCTCGGCGGCGCCGTCCGGGGCGGTGACCTCCAGCTGGCCGGCGAGCTCCGCGAGAGGTGTGGCGGAGACCCGGGCCGGTCTCGGCGGTCCCGGATACGTCACGGAAGCGCCCGTCTCGGTGGTCTGGGACTGATCAGCGTGTGGCACGGCCGTGAGCGTACCCGGCGTACCTGCTTCGGAGCGAAGTGAGGGCCGGGGCGAGGGGCTGTCGCCGGGGCCTGGGGTGATCGTTGTCACGGGCTGGTTCCTGGTTGTTCCGTTCGGGTGATGCCGGGCGTGGAGGGTGTGGGGGGCGGTGGTGGCCGGT
>NZ_JUJA01000167.1:345786-362830 GCF_001906585.1 Streptomyces kebangsaanensis
CCGACGGGCAGGTTCGCGGGCCTGGCCCCGGTCGGCGGCACCTGGAGCGTCTTCAGCGCGAACGCCATGACCTGCTTGTAGATCGGGCCGCAGATCTGGCCGCCGAAGTAGCTGCCCGTGGTGGCGTTCTGGATCGCGCAGTAGACGGTGACACGGGGGTTGTCGGCGGGGGCGAACCCGGCGAAGGAGGAGGTGTAGCCGCGGTATCTGCCGGTGTCCGGATCCACACGGTTGGCCGTACCGGTCTTGCCCGCGACGCGGTAGCCGGGGATGCGCGCCTTGACGCCGGTGCCCTGCTCGTCGTCCACCACGGACTCCAGCATCTGCGCGAGCTCCTTGGCCGTCTTCTCGCTCACGACCCGCGTCTTCGCGGGCTCGGGGGCGGGCGTGAAGCGGCCGTCGGCGTCCTTGGTGCCGCGCACCAGGGTCGGCCGGACCCGGACCCCGCCGTTGGCGATGGTCGAGTAGACGGACGCGGCCTGCAGGGCGTTGATGGAGACGCCCTGGCCGAAAGGGATCGTGTACTGCTGCGAGGTGGACCACTTGTCGGCCGGGGCGAGGATGCCCCTGGTCTCGCCGGGGAAGCCGAGACCGGTCGGCTCGCCGATGCCGAACTTGCGCAGATAGGAGTGGAGGACCTTGTTGGCCTCCTGCTGGGTCTTCCCGAGCTGGCCGGTGGCCAGGATGGTGCCGATGTTGCTGGACTTGGCGAGCACGCCGTTCAGCGTGAGGTACCAGGTCTCGTGGTCGACGTCGTCCTGGAAGAGCCGGTCGCCGCGGTGCAGCCGGTTGGGCACGACGACGTGGGTGAGCGGTGTGGCCGCGTTCTCCTCCAGCACGGCGGCCATGGACACGACCTTGGCGGTGGAGCCGGGCTCGAAGGCGTCCTGGACGGCGGCGTTGCCGAGGGCGGCGGGGTCGGCGTGGGACAGGTCGCCCGGGTCGAAGCCGGGCGAGTTGGCCATGGCGAGGATCTCGCCGGTGCGGGTGTCCTGCACGATGACGTAGCCGCGGTCCGCCCCGGACTTCCTCACCTGCTCGGTGATGGCGTTCTGGGCGGCCCACTGGATGTCGCGGTCGATGGTGAGCTCCACGTCGGAGCCGGGCACCGCGGGCGTCTCGGTGGAGCCGGCGGTGGGCACCTCGCGGCCGCCGGACTGGGCGTAGCGGGTCTTGCCCGGCTTGCCGGCCAGCTGCTCGTTCAGCTGCTGCTCGAGGCCGCCGCCGCCCTTGTCCTCGGCGTTGACCCAGCCCAGCAGCCCGGCGGCGAGGTCGCCGTTGGGGTACACACGCTTGCTGCTGGGGTCGGAGAAGACACCGGCCAGGACATTGACGGTCTTCTTGGTCCTGTCCGCCTGCGCCTTCTTCGCGAGCGCGGTCTTCAGGTCCTTGATCTGCTTCCAGACCTGCGGGCTCTGGCGGCGGGCGAGCAGCACGTACCGGGTGTTCGGGGTGCGGAGCTTCTTGGCGACCGCGGCCTGGTCCTGGCCGAGGATCGGGGCGAGGAGGGCCGCCGCCTGCTCGGGCCCGTCGCCGATCTTCAACTGGTCCCGGGTGAACATCGTGGGGTCGGCGGTGATGTCGTCGGCGTCCACACTGGCCGCCAGCGCGACCCCGTTGCGGTCGGTGATGCCGCCCCGCTCGGCGGCCAGGGTGTGCACGACGTACCGGTGCTCGCCGGCCTTGGCGGCGTACGCGCTCGCGTCGACGGCCTGCACCTGCAGCAGCCGCACGGTGAAGACGAGCAGCACCAGGGTCAGCGCGAACCCGACCAGCCGCAACCGCGGCCGAGGACTGCCGAGCCGAATCCGTCCGGCGGCGGCCGGCCGACCGGCCACCGGCCGCCGGGCCTCCCGGCCTCCTCCCCCACCCCGCGGCCGACCACCCGCCCGGGCAGCCCCGGCGGGGCCGGGCACACGACGACGCGGAGCCTGCCTGTCGGACACTTCCGTCACCTGCCGGGGGTCGGGGGCGTTGAGGGCTGGAGCGTGGTCGCGGTGGGCGGTGCGGTTTCCGTGGGGGTACCGGGCGTGGGGTACGGCGTGGCCGTGAGGAGCTCGGGCGGGAGCAGCACTGCCGGTACGTCGGTGTAGGGGGACGGCTCGGGGGCGGCCGAGGGGGCGCCCTTCACCGTGCCGTCGGGGGCCAGGAAGGCGGGGTCGCCGCCGGGGACCATGCCGAGTTCACGCGCACGGCGCTGGAGGGCGTCCGGGGCGGAGTAGGCGTCGATGTCCTGCTGCAGGGCCTGTTCCTCGTCGGTGAGGTTCTTGGTGTCCCTCCGCAGGTCCTCCCGCTGGAACGCGCCTTCGCTGAGCGCGGAGTTCAGCATCAGCAGCCCGATGAGGCCCCCGCCGAGCAGGAGCACGACGAGGAGGACGAAGGGCGTGCGGGCGGCCTGGCCGCGGTTCACCGGGAAGATCCGGGCGAGCCGGGCGGCACGCCCCCTCAGTTCGGGTTTCCTGCTCAACTGTCCCCCTGCCTCACTCGACGTCCTGCCTGATGCGCTCGGCGCCGCGCAGCCGGGCCGGTGCCGCCCGCCGGTTCTCGGCGATCTCCTCCTCGGTGGGAAGTTCGGCACCGCGCGTGAGCAGCTTGAGCCGGGGCTGGTAGCGCTCGGGCACGACCGGGAGCCCGGGGGGCGCACTCGACGCGGCGCCGGTCGCCAACACCTGCTTGACGAGACGGTCTTCGAGGGAGTGGTATGACAGCACGGCGATCCGCCCGCCGACGTCCAGCGCCTTCACCGCGGCCGGGATCGCCCGCTCGAGCACGGCGAGTTCGCCGTTGACCTCGATGCGCAGCGCCTGGAACGTGCGCTTGGCCGGGTTGCCGCCGGTGCGCTTGGCGGCCTGCGGCAGCGCGTCACGGATGAGCTCCACCAGCCGCGCGCTGTTGGTGAACGGCTCCTTCTCGCGCCCGCGCACGATCGCGGCCACGATCCGCTTGGCCTGCTTCTCCTCGCCGTACGCCCGCAGGATGCGCACCAGTTCACCGGCCGGGTAGGTGTTGAGGACCTCGGCGGCACTGATGCCGGTGCTCTGGTCCATGCGCATGTCCAGAGGCGCGTCCTGGGCATAGGCGAAGCCGCGCTCGGCCTCGTCGAGTTGCATGGAGGAGACCCCGAGGTCGAACAGGACGCCCTGCACGCGCGCGATGCCCAGCCGGTCGAGCACGGCGGGCAGCTCGTCGTAGACGGCGTGCACCAGGGTGGCCCGCTCGCCGAAGCGGGCCAGCCGCTCGCCGGACAGCCGCAGCGCCTCCTTGTCCCGGTCCAGGGCCACGAGCCGTACTCCGGGGAAGCGGGTGAGCAGCGCCTCGCTGTGCCCTCCGAGGCCGAGGGTGCAGTCGACCACCACCGCTTCCGGCCCCTGGAGGGCGGGCGCCAGCAGGTCCAGGCACCGCTGGAGCATCACGGGAACGTGTCGGCTGTCACCCTCCCGTCGCCCGCCGCCGCCCTTCTGCGGAAGCGCTTCGCGCCCATTCATTTTTCGGGGCCCTCTCAGGTCCGGCGCGTCCCGCACGCACCGCCGGGTCCCCCGCCGCTCAGGTACGGGAAGCCTGCCGGCGCCGGAAGCGTCGGCCGGCCGGAAGCGGAAGGGGGCCGAGCCGTACGTACGCGCCGCGCACGTGTCAGACCGCCGGTGCTCAGGCCGGGGCCTCGGGGAAATGCAGTCCAGCAGGGAGAGCCACGTCTCCCGCTTCGCGTCACTTTAGTCCACCCCGTCTCGCGGTCAATCAACCGGCCTGCGCGTCGCCCCACGGAGTGCCGATGACAACGGAATTCGAAAAGATTCACCCGTACGGACAGGATTTGCCGTCTGTGTGGGGTCGCTCACAACAAGCCACGATGAGGTTCTTTGTCCACTCTCATAACAGGACCGGAGCGGGCACGGCCAGTAACGTCATGAGTATGACGACATCCGCATCAGTTCCAGCCGAATCCGAGAGCGCCATAACAGCAGGCACCGTCACCGACCGCCTCACGGAGGCCAACCAGCACTATGCCGCCGCGTTCACCGACCCGGGAATGGACGCCCGGCCCGTACTCCGCGTCGCGGTCGTGGCCTGCATGGACGCCCGTCTCGACCTGCACGCCGCACTCGGCCTGGAGCTCGGCGACTGCCACACCATCCGCAACGCGGGCGGCGTGGTCACCGACGACGTCATCCGCTCGTTGACCATCAGCCAGCGCGCCCTCGGCACCCGCAGCGTCGTGCTCATCCACCACACCAACTGCGGCCTGGAGTCCATCACCGAGGAATTCCGGCACGACCTGGAGATGGAGGTCGGACAGCGCCCGGCCTGGGCCGTGGAGGCCTTCCGGGACGTCGACCAGGACGTACGGCAGTCGATGCAGCGCGTGCGCACCTCGCCGTTCCTGCCGCACACCGACGACGTACGCGGTTTCGTCTTCGACGTCAGAACGGGCCTGCTGCGCGAGATCGACCCCGCCTGACCCCCACGGCGCGCCGGACATTCGGTGCGCATCATGCCGCTGTCACCAGCGAAAGGTCGCAAGATCCTACTTGTCGCGGCCAGTTGTCCACAGGCGAGTGACACGAATCGGTAACGACGGCAAGATTGCGGGGTGTGGCCGCACGCGGAGCCTTTCCACGTGATGGCCGCGATTCGGGGTGGGCCGGGCCACGCAGCGGAGCGTCGGCCCGGAAAGTTGGGGTATCCCCTGCTCGGCAGAGGGCTTGGGGAAGGGCCGAGGAGGACTGGGTGACGACCTATGACGAGCGAGCGAGCCATGGGGGCGCCCCCGCTCGGGCGGAGCCGAGAGCGGGGGATGATCTGACCTCCACCGTGGAGCGGATCCGCGGTTCGGTGGAGGCGGTGATCGAGGGCAAGCCCGAGGTCGTACAGCTTGCACTGACCGTACTGCTCGCCGAGGGGCATCTTCTGATCGAGGACGTTCCCGGGGTGGGCAAGACGATGCTCGCCAAGGCGCTGGCACGGTCCATCGACTGTTCGGTGCGGCGCATCCAGTTCACGCCCGACCTGCTGCCGTCGGACATCACCGGCGTGTCCATCTGGGACCAGCAGCGCCGGGACTTCGAGTTCAAGCCGGGCGCCATCTTCGCGCAGATCGTGATCGGCGACGAGATCAACCGTGCCTCGCCCAAGACCCAGTCGGCGCTGCTCGAGTCCATGGAGGAGCGTCAGGTCACCATCGACGGGCAGACCTACGAACTGCCCGCTCCGTTCATGGTGGTGGCCACGCAGAACCCGGTCGAGATGGAGGGCACCTACCCGCTGCCCGAGGCCCAGCGCGACCGCTTCATGGCCCGGGTGTCCATCGGCTACCCGAGCCCGGACGCCGAGTTGCAGATGCTGGACGTGCACGGCGGGGTGAACCCCCTGGACGGCCTCCAGCCGGTCGCGCACGCGCACGAGATCACCAAGCTGATCGAGACGGTGCGCGGCGTGCACGTCGCCGAGCCGGTGCGGCGGTACGCGGTGGACCTGGTCGCCGCCACCCGCACCCACCCGGACCTCAGACTCGGCGCCTCGCCGCGCGCGACGCTGCACCTGCTGCGCGCGGCGAAGGCGTCCGCAGCCCTGAACGGCCGGGAGTACGCGCTGCCGGACGACGTACAGGCGCTCGCCGTGGCCGTGCTGGCCCACCGGCTGCTGCCCACCGCCCAGGCCCAGCTCAACCGCCGCACCGCCGAGCAGGTCGTCCAGGACATCCTGCAGCACACCCCGGTGCCCGCGGGGCCCCGGCAGGCCGACGGCTTCGGCCTGGGCCGCGGCACGCCGGCGTACGGCCGGCAGACGCCGCGGAGGCTGTGATGACCCACGCGGGGGCCGCGCACGCGGAGGACGACCGGGGGGAGCGGGGCGGCGTGCGTGTCGCGCTGGGCGGCCTGACCACCCGGGGGCGTTCCTTCCTGGCCGCCGGGATCGCCGCCGCCCTCTGCGCCTACGTTCTCGGCCAGCCCGACCTGCTGCGGGTCGGGCTGCTGCTCGCCGCCCTGCCGCTGGTCTGCGCGACCGTGCTGCACCGCACGCGCTACCGGGTGGCCGGCAGCCGCCGGCTCTCCCCCGCGCGCGTGTCCGCCGGCAGCGAGGCCCGTGTGCACCTGCGCGTGGACAACGTCTCCCGGCTGCCCACGGGCCTGCTGATGCTCCAGGACCGGGTGCCGTACGTGCTCGGGCCGCGGCCCCGTTTCGTGCTCGACCGGGTCGAGCCGGGCGGGCGCCGCGAGGTGTCCTACCGGGTCCGCTCCGATCTGCGGGGCCGCTATCCGCTGGGTCCGCTGCAGCTGCGCCTGACCGATCCGTTCGGGATGTGCGAACTGACCCGGTCCTTCTCGGCGTACGACACCCTCACCGTCGTGCCGCGCGTGGAGCCGCTGGCGCCGGTGCGGCTGAGCGGCGAGGCCAAGGGGTACGGCGACGGGCGGCAGCGCTCGCTGGCGCTGGCCGGCGAGGACGACGTCATCCCGCGCGGGTACCGCCACGGCGACGACCTGCGCCGCGTGCACTGGCGCTCCACCGCGCGCTACGGCGAGCTGATGGTGCGCCGCGAGGAGCAGCCGCAGCGCGCGCGCTGCACGGTGCTGCTCGACACCCGGGAGCTCGCCTACCGGGGCGCCGGCCCCGGCTCGGCCTTCGAGTGGGCGGTGTCCGGCGCGGCCTCCGTCCTGGTGCACATGCTGGAGCGGGGCTTCTCGGTCCGGCTGCTGACCGACACCGGCAGCCTGGTGCCCGGCGAGGCCTCCGACGGTTTCGCGGGCACCGGCCAGGAGTCGGCGGACGCGGCCGGACTGATGATGGACGCCCTCGCCGTGATCGACCACTCGGACGGGGCGGGCCTGTCCCGCGCCTACGACGTGCTGCGCGGCGGCAAGGAGGGGCTGCTGGTCGCCTTCCTCGGCGACCTGGACGAGGTCCAGGCCGCGGTGGCCGCCAAGATGTGCCGGCGCAGCGGCGCGGCGGTCGCCTTCGTCCTGTCCGGCGAGACCTGGTCGCGCGAACCGGCCGACGCCTCCGTCCCGTCCGACCCTGCCGAGGAAAGCCTGCGTCTCCTGCGCGAGGCCGGCTGGACGGCCGTCGGCGTGCCCCGGGGCGCGGCACTGGACGAGGTGTGGCGCCGGGCGGACCACGAACGCACGGCCATCGGCGCGGCCGGCGGCACGGGCCTGGGCGGGGGATGGTCATGAACGCCACGGGGGTCCGGGCCGTCCCGGGTGAGTGGCGTGACCGGCCCGGCCGCCACCCACGGGGAAGGGGCGCCCCGCAGGAAAGCCATGAGCGGCACCACGAACCGGGCGGGCGGCCGACCGGCAAGGGCCCGCACGGCACGACGGACCGGACCGCCCCGCACGCACATCCCGCGCGAGGCCACGGAACGGGTGGGCGGTCGGCAGGGGCGGGACGGGGCGTCCCGCGCGAGTGGCGGGGGCGGCACGGCAGGGATCCGGTGGGCGTGAGCCGCACGGATGAGCGGGAGGGGCGGATATGAGCGGGCGGGCGCGGTTGGCGTTGTGTGCCGCGGCGGCCACGTTGATGACGGCGTGCGCGCTGCTGCCGCTGGTTTCGTCCGCGACGTGGATCGTGCAGGTCGCGCTGATGCTGGCGGTGCAGTCGGGCGCCGGCGCGGCGGCCCGGCGGGTACCGCTGGCGCGGCCGCTGACCGTGGCGGCGCAGGCCCTGGTCACGCTGGTGCTGCTGACCCTGGTCTTCGCCCGGGCGCAGGCCTTCGCCGGGCTGGTCCCCGGCCCGGAGGCCTTCCGTCACCTGGCCGAGCTGCTGCGGCAGGGCGCGGACGACGTCGGCCAGTACGCCAGCCCGGCACCGCTGACCGGCGGCATCCGGCTGATGCTCGTCGGCGGCGTACTGCTGATCGGGCTGATCGTGGACACCCTCGCGGTGACGTTCCGCAGCGCGGCCCCCGCGGGGCTGCCGCTGCTCGCCCTGTACTCCGTGGCCGCGGGTCTGTCCGAGGGCGGCGCCGACTGGCTGTGGTTCCTGGTCGCCGCCGCCGGGTACCTGACGCTGCTGCTGACCGAGGGCCGGGACCGGATCGCTCAGTGGGGACGGGTGTTCGCCGGGGCGCCGCACCCGGGGGGCCGGGAAGCCGGCGCGACCGTGCCGGTGCGCACCGGGCGCCGGATCGGCGCGCTCGCCCTGGGCATCGCCCTGGCCGTGCCGCTCGCCCTGCCGGCCATGCAGGGCGGACTGCTGGGCGCCACCGGCACCGGAGTCGGCGCGCGGGGCGGCAACGGCGGCACGATCTCCGCGGTGAACCCACTGGTGTCGCTGCGCGACAGCCTGAACGCCAACGAGGACCGCACGGTCATGAGCCTGCGCACGGACACGTCCGACCTCTCGGACCTGTACGTGCGGATCGTGTCCCTGGACGACTTCGACGGCACCACCTGGAAGCCGTCCCAGCGGCACATCGTCGGCGTGCCCGACCCGTTCCCCGCCCCGGCCGGCCTGGACGACGACGTCAAGCGCAGGCAGATCACCACGACCATCGCGACGGCCGACGACTACACCCAGGACTGGCTGCCGATGCCGTACCCGCCGAGCGGTGTGCGCATCAAGGGCAGTTGGCGCTACGAACCGGTGGGCATGACCCTGGTCGGCGACCACGAGCAGAACACCCGCGGGCTGACCTACCAGGTGAAGAGCCTTCAGGTGCGGCCGACGGCGGAGCAGCTCGCGACCGCGCCGGATCCGTCGCCGTCCCTGAAGCGCGAGTACACCAAGGTGCCCAAATCGCTGCCGGCGGACGTCGCGAGGACCGCGCGCCGGGTCACCGGGGGCGCCTCGAACCACTACGAGCAGGCCGTCAAGCTGCAGGACTGGTTCGCCGTCGACGGCGGCTTCCAGTACGACACCCAGGTCAACACGGGCAGCGGACCGCAGGCCGTCTCGCGGTTCCTGAAGGACAAGCAGGGCTTCTGCATGCACTTCTCCTTCGCGATGGCCGCGATGGCCCGCACGCTGGACATACCGGCCCGGGTGGCGGTGGGCTTCGCGCCCGGCTCCCCGCAGGGCGACGGCACGGTGGCGGTGGGCCTGAAGGACGCGCACGCCTGGCCCGAGCTGTACTTCGAGGGCGTCGGCTGGACCCGCTTCGAGCCGACTCCGACGCGCGGCACCGTGCCGTCGTACAGCCGGCCGGAGACGCCGGACACCAGCCCGCAGGACCCCGCGGTGCCGTCCCAGGACACGGGCGCGGCGCCCTCCGCCGCGCCCTCGGCGCGCCAGAGCTGCCCGCCGGAGCTGCGGCGGCTGCAGGAGTGCGGGGGCCCGTCCGCGCAGGCCGTGCCGCCCTCCGACGGCGGCGGACCGCAGTGGTACGCGGTCCTGGGGTGGGCGCTCGGCGGCCTGGTGGTCGTCGTCCTGCCGCTGTCACCGCTGCTGCTGCGCAGGCGGATGCGCTCCGTCCGGCTGGGCGCGCACGGGCACGGCGAGGCGGATGCGGCGCCGCACGTCCTGGGGGTCTGGCAGGAACTGACGGACACGGCCTGGGACTTCGGGATCCCGCCGGACGAGTCGCGGACTCCGCGCAGGGCCGCCGACCGGATCGTGCGCCTCGGACGCCTGGACCCGGCGGCCGCGGCCTCGGTGCACCGTCTGGCGGACGCCGTGGAGCAGGTCCTCTACGCGCCGCGCCCGCGCCCGGTGGCGGGGCTCGCCGAGGATGTCCGTCAGGTCACCGGGGCCCTGCGGGGCGCGGCCTCCCGCGGCACCCGGCTGCGGGCCGTGCTCGTCCCCCGCTCGACCGTGCGCCTGGTCTGGTCGGCCTCGGCCCGGTGGACCGCGTTCCGCTCCCGGATCCGCTCCCGCCTCGCCGCCGCCCGGCCGACCCTGCGGGGGCCGTCGGGGCAGCGGGGCTGAGGCAGCCGGAGAGGCGCGGGAGAGGTTTTCCGGGCGCGCGTGAGGGGGTGACCACCGTCGGTGGTCACCCCCTCACCACGATCAAGGGTGATCGGCGGGTTAGCGGCCCTGCTCGTCGCGGCGGCGCTGCCAGCGCTGCTCGATGCGGTCCATCATGGAGCGCTTCGGCCGGGCCTGGCGGTGGGCGTGCGGGCCGCCGACGGCCTGCTCGCCCGGCTTGGGGGCCTTGCGCCAGCCGGTCACGGCCAGCACGGCGCAGCCCAGCATGACCAGGAAGCCCACCACGCTGACCCAGATCTGCTGGGCGACCATTCCTGCCATGAGGAGCGCGATACCCACGAGGAAGCCCACGACCGCCTGGTAGACCCGCCGCCGGGTGTACGTACGCAGCCCGCTTCCCTCGAGCGCCGACGCGAACTTGGGATCTTCTGCGTACAGCGCTCGCTCCATCTGCTCGAGCATGCGCTGCTCGTGCTCCGAGAGCGGCACGGAGTCCTCCTCATTGTGCAGTCGCCGGGGGCGACCCGGGGGGTCCCTTCAGGATAGGCAGGGAATCGCCCCCGTGAAACCCGCCCCTCTGCGCCAATTGACCAACCGGAACCCGCCACGTGCCGGACCCGGCTCGCTGAGGCTTCCATTCCCCGGCGACCGGGCCGTCATGCCGAGCGGTCCCCCTCGATCATACGGCGCGAAGTCGTCGGCCGGGGGGCCTGTGGCGCACTCCATGCCCGGCGGGACGGCGACCGGGGGTCCGCTCGCGGGGCCGCGGCTCAGGCCCCGGTGTCGTCCCGGGTCTCGCCGAGCACGTGCAGCTGCGTGGCCACCGAGTGGAACGCGGGCAGCTCGGCCGCCGCCTCCTCCAGTTTCAGCAGGGCGTCCAGCGCTCCGGGTTCGGTGTCCACGAGCACGCCGGGCACCAGGTCGGCGAAGACCCGCACGCCGTGCACCGAGCCGACGGCCAGCCCCGCGCCCTCCACGAGGGCGGTGAGCTGCTCGGCGGTGAAGCGGCGCGGCACCGGGTCGCCCTCGCCCCAGCGTCCGTGGGGGTCGTCGAGCGCCTGCCTGGCCTCCTTGAAGTGGCCGGCCAGGGCGCGGGCCAGCACGGCGCCGCCGAGCCCGGCGGCGAGCAGGCTGAGGACGCCCTCGGCGCGCAGGGCGGCGACCGCGTTGCGCACGCCCTCGGCGGGGTCGTCGACGTACTCCAGGACGCCGTGGCACAGCACGACGTCGTAGCCGCCGCGCTCGGCCACGTCGAAGAGGCCGTGGACGTCGCCCTGCACCCCCCGCACGCGGTCGGCCACGTCGGCCTCGGCGGCGCGGCGCTCCAGCGCGAACAGGGCGTTGGGACTGGGGTCGACGACGGTGACCCGGTGGCCGAGGCGGGCGACGGGCACGGCGAAGTTGCCGCTGCCGCCGCCGGTGTCGAGGACGTCCAGGGACTCCCGGCCCGTGGCCTTGACCCGGCGGTCCAGGGCGTCTCGCAGGACCTCCCAGACCACGGCGGTACGGAGAGAGGCGCGGGGGCGCATCGGGTCCGACACGGCAGTTGACTCCTCGGCGCGGCACCGCCTCTTGCTCGGCGGAGCGATCGGTCTGCCCTCCCGGCCCGAGGTGCGGGAACCGGAAGGGCTTCAGGCGTCTTCCACCCTATTGCCTCCCGTGTCCGCCCTGCCGCTCGGCTCCACCGGGGGTGCGCCCGGCATGAGCGGCGTCCACCGCGTCCGCACCGCCCGTCCCTTCCCTGCCGGGGCCGGGCGGAACCGGCTGGAGCGGCGGCCCGCGGCCCGGCGAGGCAGACGCCCCTGCGCCCCGTCCGCCGCTCGCTCCGCGGTCACCGCGAGCGTGACCGCGCCGTGGCGGCGGCCGCCGTACGGGCGCGCCCCGTGGACCTGTCAGCCCGTGGACCTGTCAGCCCGCGTCCGGCAGCCCGTGCGGGCCAGGGTCCGTCCGGCGCAGAGGGGCGCCCGGCCCGCCCGCCGTGCCGGTGTCCTGGCGGGGTTGGGGCAGGGACGGCTGGAGGACGAGGACGCGCTCGACGAGGCGGATGAACATCGCCACGTCGCGTATCAGGTCGTCGGCGTCGCGGTGACCGGCCGCGCCCCGGATGCCGGCCTCGGCCCGGGCGCGGCGCGCGGCGCCCGCGGCGAACAGCGTGCTCCACTCGGCGAGTTCGGGCGCGATCTCGGGGAGCACTTCCCAGGCGCTCCTGATGCGTGCCCGCCGTCGGGGGGTGGGCTCCGGGCGCCCCCGCGCGGCGAGCACGGCGGCGGCGGTGCGCAGGGCGGCGAGGTGGGCCGTCGCGTACCGCTCGTTCGGGGTCCGCAGGGTCGTGGCCTCCTCCAGGCCGGCGCGGGCCTGGGCGAGCAGGTCGAGGGCGGCGGGCGGTGCCGTGGTCCGGCGCGGGACGGGGTGCACGTCGCTCGCCGGGCCGGTCAGTGAGGGGGCAGGGCCGGCGGCGCGGCGCCGACGTTCGGCGGCTGCGGACGAGTTGGCCATGACGAACCTCCTGTCGTCGGAATGACGGCACGGGTGCCGTATGTACCCATCGTGAGGTATGGCACTGACAATCCGTTCCGACCTGGCCTTTTGCCTCGACCGCAGAGGCGGGGTACTTTTTGCACTGACCAGTCAGTACAAAAATTAGGGGAGGACAGGCCGTGCACGACCACACGGCAGACGGCCTCGGTGTCACTGCCCGCGACTTCGGGCTGCGGGGGCCCCGTGGCTGGGCGTTCCGCGGCATCGGTCTCGACGCGGAGCCCGGTGCGCTGATCGCGGTGGAGGGCCCGTCCGGTTCCGGCCGTACGTGTCTGCTGCTCGCGCTCACCGGGCGGATGCGGCCCACGGAGGGGACGGCCCGCGTGGGCGAGTTCGAACCGCCCCGGCGCATGTCCGCCCTTCGCCGCGTCACCGCGCTCGCCAACGTCACCGGTGTCACCGACCTCGAACCGGCCCTGACCGTCGGCGAGCACCTGCGCGAACGGGCGCTGCTCCAGCGCCGGTTCGGCGGCTCGCTGCGCGGTCTGCTGCGGCCCCGGGCCGAGCGCCGGGCCGAGGCGGAGCGGCTGATCGACGCGGCGCTCGGCGCCGCCGGCCTCGACCTCGCGGCCCTGCCCAAGGGCGACCGCACCGCCGTACGCGATCTGGAACGCCCGGAGGAACTGCGCCTGTCGATCGCCCTGGCGCTCATGTCCCGGCCGCGGCTGCTCGCCGTGGACGACACCGACTTCAAGCTGTCGGACTCCGAACGAGCCTCCGTCTGGGCGCGGTTGAGGTCGATCAGCGAGTCCGGGACGACCGTGCTCGCGGTGTGCAGCGAGGCACCGGAGGGCGCGGTGGCCGTCTCCACCAGGCCCTCCGCCAAGCCCTCCGACAGACCCTCCGCCAAGCCCTCCGACAGACCCTCCGACAGACCCTTCACCGAGCCTTCCGCCGAGCCCTCCGCCGGCTCCCCCGCCACGTCGACGGCCGACGACGAACCGGCCGACGACACCCCCACGACCGACGAACCCCACGACCAGGCGAAGGAGGCGGCCGATGCGCTCGCCGAAACTGGCCGCTCTTGAGCTCAGGCGCTTCGGCCGCGGCCGGCTGCCGCGCGCCGCCCTGGTCGCCCTGCTGGTGCTGCCGCTGCTGTACGGGGCGCTGTACCTGTGGTCCTTCTGGGATCCGTACAGCCGCCTCGACCGCGTCCCCGTGGCCCTCGTGAACGACGACCGGGGCGCCACCGCCGACGGCAGCAGGATCACGGCCGGCGACGACCTCACCGAGGAGCTGCTGAAGAGCAAGGTCTTCGACTGGCACGAGGTGAGCGCCGCCGAGGCCCGCCGGGGCGTCGAGGACGGCACGTACTACCTGTCGCTGACCATGCCGGCCGACTTCAGCCGGCGGATCGCCTCCGGCGCGGGCGACTCCCCCGAGACCAGCGCGCTCCAGGTCCGTACGAACGACGCCAACAACTACATCGTCGGGCAGATCTCCCGGACGGTGTTCAGCGAGGTGCGCACCGCCGCGTCCACCAAGGCCTCCCGGTCCTACCTGGACAAGATCTTCGTGTCGTTCTCCGACATCCACGGCAGGACGGCCGAGGCCGCCGACGGCGCCGACCGGCTCAAGGGCGGCATCGGCAAGGCCGAGCGGGGCTCCAAGGACCTCGCCGACGGCCTGGCCGAGGCCAGGAAGGGCTCCTCCGAGCTGTCCAAGGGCCTGACCAAGCTCAACACCGGGGCGAGCGACCTGGAGAGCGGCTCACGGCAGGTCGCCGACGGTACGCGGACGCTGGCCGACAGGATCAACGCGATCGACGGCACGGTGGGCCCGTTCCTGAAGGACAACGAGAAGACCATCGGCGACTCCGCCCAGCTGGTCGCCGACTCGGCCGGGGCGATCCGCCGCAACCTCGACGCGCTGGTCGAGCGGGCACCGGACGCCGCCGAGGACGCCCACGCGGCCTCGGCCGTCCTGGACGGCGTCCACGCCCGGCGCTGCGGCGACCCGGCCCCGCCGGACGCCGCCTGCGCGGACCTGAAGCAGGCCGAGGAGGCCGCCGCCGACGTCGCGAGGATCGCCGACGACGTCAGCGCCCTCGTCACGGACAACGGCGGCGCCCTCAAGAAGCTCGACACCGACCTGGCCGCACTCCAGAAGCAGGCCCAGGCGCTCGCCGACCGCGCGCCGCACCTGTCCGAGGACCTCGGCGACGCCGTCAAGAAGATCAACAAGCTGAACGAGGGCGCCGGCAAGGTCGCCGCGGGCGCGAAGAAGCTGCACGCCGGGATCGGCACGGCCGGGACCGGCGCGACCGGTCTCGACAAGGGCGTCGGCCGGCTCGAGGCGGGCGCCGTCGACCTCAACGGCGGCATGTACAAGCTGGTCGACGGCTCCGGCAAGCTCGCCGGCGGGCTGCACGACGGCGCCGAGCGGATCCCCGACTACGACAAGGAGGACCGCGACCGGCGCACCGGCGTCATGGCCGACCCGGTCCAGCTGGCCGCCCGGAACCTGCACCACGCGCCGAACTACGGCACCGGCTTCGCCCCGTACTTCATTCCGCTGTCGCTGTGGGTGGGCGCCATGGTGGCGTACATGCTGATCCCGCCGATGAACCGGCGCGCGCTCGCCGCGGGCGCCTCCTCCTGGCGGATCGCGCTGGCCGGCTGGCTGCCGGTGGTGGCGGTCGGCGTGCTGCAGACGGCGGCCCTGATGGCGGTGCTGCACTGGGCGGTCGGCCTGGAGATGACGCGCGCGGGAGGCACGATCGCCTTCCTGTTCCTGGTGGCGGCGTGCTTCGCGGCGATCGTGCAGTGGCTGAACGCCCGCTTCGGTCCGGCGGGCCGGATCCTGGTCCTCGCCCTGCTGATGCTCCAGCTGACGTCCGCGGGCGGCACGTACCCCGTGCAGACCAGCCCGGGCTTCTTCAACGCGATCCACCCCTTCCTGCCGATGAGCTACGTCGTCGACGCCCTGCGCAGGCTGATCACGGGCGGTGGCCTCGGCCCGGTGTGGCCGGCGTGCGCGGTGCTGACGGGCTTCACCGCGGCCGCGCTCGCGCTGACCGCGCTGTCGGCCCGGCGCCGGCAGGTGTGGACGCTGAACCGGCTGCATCCGGAGCTGAGCCTGTGATCTCGCCGTTGACCTCCCCTTCCGTACCCTGCGAGGAGTCCGTACCTGTGACAATCGGGGCCATGGAACGCAGCAGCGCCACGCCGGGCGGCCGCACCCGCCGCGAGGCCACCCGGCAGAAGCTCTACGAGGCGGCCGTCACGCTCATCGCCGAGCAGGGGTTCTCCGCCACCACCGTGGACGAGATCGCCGAGCGGGCGGGGGTCGCCAAGGGCACGGTCTACTACAACTTCGCCAGCAAGTCCGTCCTCTTCGAGGAGCTGCTGCGGCACGGGGTGGGGCTGCTCACGGCCTCTCTGAAGGAGGCGGCCGAACGGACCGCGCGGGAGGGCGGCAGCCGGGTCGAGGCCCTGGACGCGATGGTGCGGGCCGGGCTGGTCTTCATCGACCGCTACCCGGCCTTCACGCAGCTGTACGTGGCCGAGCTGTGGCGCACCAACCGGGCCTGGCAGTCCACGCTCATGGTGGTACGGCAGGAGGCGGTCGCCGTCGTCGAGGGCGTGCTGCGCGAGGGAGTGGCGAACGGCGAGTTCAGCGAGGAGATCGACGTGCCGCTGACCGCGGCGGCGCTGGTCGGCATGGTGCTGGTGGCCGCGCTGGACTGGAAGTCCTTCCAGCCGGAGCGCTCCCTGGACGACGTGCACGCGGCACTGTCCAGACTGCTGCAGGGGCGGGTGAGCGGACGCCCCTGAGGGCGAGTGGGGGCGGGTGAGGACGAGAACGCCGGTGCGCCGTGGCCACGTCCCCCGCGGGCCACGCCGCACCGGCGTGTTCTCGCACTCCCCCGCCCCCGTGCCTCGCTCCCGCCGACAGGGGCCGGCGGAAGGAGCGGTCGAGGGCCGCGCCGTTCCGCCGCCCCGTGTCGGCGGTGCCGGCGCCGGGCCCCTTTCCGTGCCTCCACTCTCCCGTTCACACGGTTCCCGCCCCATCCGCGCGCGTACTCATCTCACCGTCTAGGTACGGATACTCAGTCCTGCGCGCTCGGCCCCACGACGCCGGGCCGTGCGCTGGTTACGATCGCGTCCGTGTCCGTACTTCCCATGGTGTTCACAAGCGGCTGGGCCAGCGGCATCAACGCGTACGCGGTGGTGCTGCTGCTCGGCGTGTTCGGCGCGACGGGGCTGAGCGACGACGTCCCCTCCGCCCTGCAGCGGCCCGAGGTGCTGATCGCGGCGGGCGTGCTGTTCGTCTGCGAGGCGGTCGCCGACAAGATCCCGTACGTGGACTCGGTGTGGGACACCGCGCACACCGTGATCCGCCCGGTCGCGGGGGCCTGGGTCGGCGCGCTGCTCGCCGGGCAGAGCGGCTCGCTGTCGGACATCACGGCGGGCCTGATCGGCGGCGGCACGGCACTGGCCAGCCACCTGGTGAAGGCCGGGACACGGATGGCGGTCAACACCTCCCCCGAGCCCGTGAGCAACATGCTCGTGAGCCTGGCCGAGGACCTCGGAGTGGCCGGCCTCGTCACCTTCGCCCTCTTCCACCCCCTGGCCGCGGCGGTCATCGCCGCCGTCCTCCTCCTCGCGGGCGTCGTCGTCGTCGCCTTCCTGGTCTCCCG
>NZ_JUJA01000167.1:362861-364581 GCF_001906585.1 Streptomyces kebangsaanensis
GCGCCGCCGGGCCCGCCGGCGCGAGGAACGCCGCCTGGCCGCCCGGGCGGAGAGCCCGCCGGGCTGACCCCGCCCACGCCCCCGGGCCCGGGCGACCGCCGGGCAAGGCCCCGTCGCCGGAACGGCACGGGCCCGCGGCCACCGGGCGCACAGGCCCCCGCCGTCCCGTGGCCCTCCCGCCCGCGGGCGGGAGGGCCACGGGACGGCGCCTCGCGGGCGGGACCACCCACCGCAGCCCGCGCCCGCGGGGAAGCCGCCGGCCGGCAGGGTGCGGGCGGGGGTGTCCGTGCGGGTCGATACAGTCGCTGGCATGGGACGGATTGCGGTGGTCGGTGCTGGGATGGGCGCGATGGCGGGGGCTGCCCGGCTCGCCGTCGCGGGGCACCGGGTGACGGTGTTCGAGCGCACGGAGACGTACGGCGGTGCGGTGCGCCGGGCCGAGCGGGACGGCTTCGCCTTCGACACCGGGCCCGGCCTGTTGCCGCTGCCCGCCGTCTACCGCGACCTGTTCGTCAAGACCGGCAAGGAGCCGCTGGAGGACTGCGTCGAGCTGGTCCAGGTCGACCCGTCGGCGCGGCACGTCTTCGCGGACGGCACCGAGGTGTCCCTGCCGAACGCCTCCCGCGCGGGTGTCGTCGCGGCCCTGGACGACGCGCTCGGGGCGGGCGTCGGGCAGCGCTGGGGTGACTTCCTGGTGCGGGCGCGCGAGACCTGGGACCGCTCCCGGCGCCCGCTCCTGGAGGAGCCGTTGTGGCCCAACTGGTCCGTGCTGGCCGAGCGCGAGCCCTACCCGGCCGTCCCGCACAAGCGCCTGCTGCGCACCCGACGGGCCGGCACGCTCGCCGAGGTCGGCGCCTGGGAGCTGCGCGACGCGCGTCTCGCCGCGCTCCTGGAGAGCCACGCGCTCGTGCACGGCCTCGACCCGCGCACCGCCCCGGCGAACGCCGCCGTGCTGCCGTACATGGAGTACGCCTTCGGCACCTGGTACGTCCGCGGCGGCCTGCGCGAGCTGGCACGCGCCGTGTACGAGCGGTGCCTGGCCCGCCGGGTCGAGTTCGTCTTCGGTGCCGAGGTCACGCGGATCGTCGAGGAGGACGGCCGGGCGGCCGGGGTCGAGCTCGCCGACGGAACGGTGGCCGAGGCGGAGTTCGTGGTCGCCGGCACGAGCCCCCGCGCGCTGGACGGCATGGTCCGGGGTACGGCTCTTCGCGGCGAGGGGGAGGTACCGGCCCGGCCCGGGGCGCCCAGCCGCCTCACCGTGCTGCTGGCGCTGCGCGGCGGCCGGCCCGAAGGGACGGCCCACCGGACGGTGGTGCACGCGGAGGACCGCGAGGCCGAGCTCGACGCGTTGTTCGGCACGGCCCCCGGGCTGCCCGCGCGGCCCACGGTCACGGTGTGCCGCCCGGACGATCCGGCGCTGGTCCCGGACCCCGGCCACGAAGCGGTCACGCTCACGGCGACGGTCCCGGCGGCGGTCTCCACGGAACTGCGGGCACAGGCCGACCGTATGATCGCCGCCGCCTCGCGCGCCGTACCCGGGCTCCACGACCGGCTCCTGTGGCACGAGATCCGCACCCCGGCCGACATCGCCCGGGCAACGGGCGCGGAGGGCGGCGCCGTTCCCGCGCCGGCGCTCGCCGCGGCGGAAGGACGTCTCCTGCGGCCGGCCAACACCACCGTGCTTCCCGGCCTGTTCACCGTCGGCGGCTGGTCGCACCCC
>NZ_JUJA01000167.1:364586-365144 GCF_001906585.1 Streptomyces kebangsaanensis
GGGCTGCCGCACGCCGGCATGTCGGGCGCGCTGGTGGCCGGACTGATCGTGGAGGGACCGGAGTTCCGCGGCTCCCAGTGAGCCGGGCGGCGGTCAGAAGCGGTACTGCTCGTCGAAGCCCTGACCGTGCTGCTGCTGACCGTGGTTGTTGCCCTGGTACGGGTACGCCTGCTGCTCCTGCGGGAGCTCGCCGCCGTAGGACTCGTCGCTGCGCTGCTGCGGGACCCACACCCCGCCGGCCGGGGTCTCGCCGCCGTAGCCCGATCCGGCGTAGGTGTCCTGGGCCTGGGGGACCTGGGCCTGGGGGGCCTGGGTGCCGTAGTCCTGCTGGCCGTAGCCCTGCTGGCCGCCGTAGGCGGTGTCGTAGGAGGCGCCGTCGTAGGTCTGGGTGCCGGCGTACGGGTCGGAGTAGCCGGCGTACTGCTGCTGGCCGCTCGTGTCGTAGCCGTAACCCTGCTGTCCGTAGCCGGAGTAGTCGTACGCGTAGCCCTGGTCGGCGGTGGCGTACTGGTCCTGGCCCTGGTCCTGGGTCTGGGTCTGGGTCCGGGCCGGGTCGCC
>NZ_JUJA01000167.1:365158-391596 GCF_001906585.1 Streptomyces kebangsaanensis
GAGCCGGTGTCGTCGGGCAACGGCTGCGGCTCGTACACCGCGGTGGCCTCGGCGGGCGTGGGTTCGGTGGGGCGGGTGGGGGTGAAGACGTCGTCGCGGTCGAGGTCGTCGTGCCCGTACGACAGGCTGTCGTGGCCGTGCAGGGCCGGCATGGTGCCGGTGTCGCCGTGGGCGCCGTGGCCGCCGTGTTCTCCCCCGGCCGCTTCGAGGTCGGAGACCTTCAGCACCGGGTCCTGGTGCTCGTCCCTGCCGCGGCGGCGCAGTGGCTGGACGCCGTCGGCGCCGGGGCGGTTGACCGCCCAGCCGGCCGCGAAGCCGCGGCGGAAGGACAGCGTGACGTAGGTCTGGCCGACCGCGAACGCGGCCGCGCCCAGACCGATCACGACGACGGACGGGATCAGTACACCGAGCACGACCCCGAGAAAGCCTCCGAAGGCGAGCAGCCGCCAGCGCAGACGCGCCTTGTACTGCAGCAGCACCTCGCCGAGCAGCCACAGCGCGACGATGCCGAACGCGATGTAGAGGACCGTCCAGCCCATGTACGCCCCTCTCCCAGTGGCCGTTCCGCAGTGTGTCGCACGCGGATGCGGCCGGTCTAGGTCTGCGGCGGTCGCTGCAGACCCAGGTTCTCGTAGATTTCCAGCGTCGCCGTGGAGTTGTTGAGCGTGATGAAGTGCAGTCCGGGCACTCCCTCGGCCTGCAGCCGCGCGCAGAACTCCGTGGCGAATTCGATCCCCATGGAGCGTACCGCCGCCGGATCGTCCTTCGCCGCGAGGATCCGCTCTTTCAGACCGTCCGGGATGACGGCGTTGCTGAGCTGCGGCAGCCGCTCGAGCATCCTCACACTAGTGACCGGCATGACCTCGGGGATGACCGGGGTCTCACAACCGGCCGCGGCGACGCGGTCGCGCAGGCGGAGGTACGACTCCGGCTGGAAGAACATCTGCGTGATGGCGTAGTCGGCGCCCGCGCGGCACTTGTCGACGAAGTGCCGGACGTCGGTGTCCCAGTCGGCCGAGCGCGGGTGCATCTCGGGGAAGGCCGCGACGCCGACGCAGAAGTCGCCCGACTCCTTGATGAGCCGGACGAGTTCGGCCGCGTACGTCAGCCCGCGCGGGTGCGGGACCCACTCGCCCATCGGATCGCCGGGCGGGTCGCCGCGCACGGCGAGCATGTTGCGGATGCCGGCGTCGGCGTACTGGCCGATGATGTTGCGCAGTTCGGCGACGGAGTGGTTGACGGCGGTGAGGTGCGCGACCGGGGTGAGGGTGGTGTCGGCGACGATCTGCTCGGTCTCCTTGACCGTGCCCGCGCGCGTGGAGCCGCCCGCGCCGTAGGTCACGGAGACGAAGTCCGGCGCGACCGCCTCGACCCTGCGCAGCGCGTTCCACAGGTTCCGCTCGCCCCGGGGGGTCTTCGGCGCCGAGAACTCGAACGAATACGTCGGCTTGCCGGCGGCGAGGATGTCGCGCACGGTGCGTGCGCGATCAGTCCTGGTGGATGCGGTTCCGAAGGCCATACCCGCAGGTTAGCCAGGGGGCGGCGGTCCCCCAACCGGAGGCGGGGGATTTGCCCGGTTTGCCGGACCGCCGTCCACCCTTCGGACAGCGGGGCCCGAAATGACCGGGTCGGATCTCGCGAGGTGTCCACTGAGTGGGACACCGACGTGCTGTGCGCGTACTGTGCGCGGGCCCTGCCCGGAGCCCTACTCCGCGTCCTGCCCCGCCGCCTGCCGCAGCCGCCCGGCGAACTCGGCCGCCGCCGCGCCGGGATCGTCGGCCTCGGTGACGGCCCGGACCACGACGACACGGCGGGCGCCGGCCCGAAGGACCTGGTCCAGGTTGCCGAGGTCGATGCCGCCGATGGCGAACCAGGGCCGGTCGGTGCGCAGGGAGGCGGCGTACCGGACCAGGTCGAGGCCGGGGGCGGGCCGGCCGGGCTTGGTGGGGGTGGGCCAGCAGGGACCCGTGCAGAAGTAGTCCACGCCGTCCTGCACGGCGGCCGCGGCGGCCTCGGACTCGGTGTGCGTGGACCGCCCGATCAGGACGCCGTCACCGAGGATCGCGCGGGCCGCGGGGACGGGGAGGTCCCCCTGCCCCAGATGCAGCACGTCGGAGCCGGTGGCGTGGGCGACGTCCGCCCGGTCGTTGACCGCGAGCAGCTTCCCGTGCCGGGCACAGGCCTCGGCGAACACCTCCAGGTGCTCCAGCTCCTCCCCCGCCTCCATCCCCTTGTCCCGCAACTGCACCACGTCGACGCCCCCCGCGAGCACGGCGTCCAGGAACGCGGCGAGGTCACCCTGCCGGCGGCGGGCGTCGGTGCACAGATAGAGCCGCGCACCGGCGAGCCGCTCCCGGGCGCCGGCGACGGCGGCAGTGTCGGTGTCGGTGTCGGTGTCGGACATGGTGGATCCCCCCTGGGACTCGTCGCTTCGGGTACGCGGCGTGGGTGGCCGGTGTGGCGCATCGGTCGCCCCCGGAAGGGCGGAGGGGCCGCCCACGCCGCTGCGGGTGTGCGGGTCAGACCGCCAGGGCCTGGGCGCGGCGCTTCACCTCGGTGCCGCGGTTCTCGCTCAGGGCCTGGGCGGGGGTGCCGGGGAGGGTCGGGTCGGGGGTGAACAGCCACTCGATCATCTCTTCGACCGTGAAGCCGTCGTCCCTCAGGAGCGTCAAGGTGCCGGACAGGCCCTTGACGACCTTGTCGCCGTCGATGAAGGCGGCGGGGACGTGCAGCGCGCGGTTCTCACCGCGGCGCACGGCGATGAGCTGGCCCTCCTTGACCAGCTGCCGCACGCGCGTCACCTCGACGCCGAGCTTTTCGGCGATGTCGGGGAGGGTGAGCCAGGCAGGGACGAGAGCATCGATCTTTGCGTCAATCTCGGTCACGGAATCAAGCCTGCCATCTGCCACTGACACTAGGAAGTCAGGCCCGTCCGCCGGTGGCCTCGCGCCTCACGCCGTGGCCGCCTTCAACGGCCGCGCCGGGTCCGCCAGCAGGTCCGGATCCATGGGAGTCCCGGACTCGATCAGCCGTCGGCCCTGTGCCAGATCCCGCGGTCGGCCGACCGCCAGCAGGGCGACGAGCCGGCCCCCGCGCAGCCAGCAGACCGTCCACGCCGGCCCGGAGGGGTCACCGCGCCAGAGGGTGGTGTCGGCGGACGTGTGGTGGCCCGCGTACTGCACGAAGCGGCCGAACTGCTCGGACCAGAAGTACGGCACCGGGTCGTAGACCTCGGGCGTCAGGCCGATGACGTTGGCCGCGACCGTGCGCGGGCCCTGCAGCGCGTTGTCCCAGTGGTGGATCAGCAGGCGCTCCCCGTACCTCCCCGAGGGGAAGGAGGCGCAGTCGCCGACCGCGTACACGTCCGGCACCGAGGTGCGCAGACGGTCGTCGGCCAGGACGTCGCCGTGCTCGCCCAGCTCGATGCCGGAGCCGGCCAGCCAGCCCGTGGCCGGCCGCGCGCCGATGCCGACCACCACGGCGCCCGCCGGCAGCCGCGAGCCGTCGTCGAGCACCACAGCGCCGGGCTCGACGCGCTCCACGCGCGCGCGTGTACGCAGCACGGTGCCGCTGTCGGCGTACCAGGCGGCCATCGGCGCGGCCACCTCCGCGGGCAGCGCCCCCGCGAGCGGCCGGTCCGCGGCCTCCACGACCGTCACGGCGCAGCCGGCCTCGCGCGCCGCGGTGGCGAACTCGGCGCCGATCCAGCCGGCGCCGACGACCACGATGTCGTGCTGCTCGGCGAGCACCGGCCGCAGCCGTTCGGCGTCGTCCAGGGTGCGCAGCAGATGCACGCCGGGGACGCCCTCGGCGCCCGGCAGCCGGACCGGTTCCGCGCCGGTGGCCAGGACGAGCACGTCGTACGGCACCGGCCCGGCGGAGGTGTCCAGCACGTGCGCCTCGGACCGCACGGCCAGCGCCTCGCAGCCGAGCCGCAGTTCGAGGCCGAGCGACTCGAAGTCGATGTCGAAGGCGGAGCCCTCGGCCTTGCCGAGCAGCACGGCCTTGGACAGCGGCGGCCGGTCGTAGGGCTGGTGGGGTTCGGCGCCGATCAGTGTCACGGTGCCGGTGAAGCCCTGCTCGCGCAGGGCGACCGCGGTCTGCACACCGGCCATGCCCGCGCCCACGACGACCACGCGCCGCGGCTGTGACGTGCCCTTTTCCTGCGTCTGGTCGCTCACCTGATCACCATAGTCAACTGACTTACCGTCAGTCAGGGGGCGTGCGGGGTGACCTGCTCCACAGCGTGTTCCACGAGCTCTTCCACCACGCTCGTCCCGCTGCCCGGCTGCGACTCCCACTGCCAGGCCTCCTCCAACCGCACCCGTCCGTCGGGCAGTTCGACCACCGTCGACACGCAGTGCCCCGACGAGGTCGTCCCGTCCTGCCTGAGCTGCACGTACCGGAAGTCGAGGCGGTCGCCCTCCCGGGTACCCACCAGACGGCCGTGCACGACGTCCCCGCCCTCGTACTCGGCCCAGATCCGCCCCTCCCGCTCGTGGTAGACGAAGCGGGTGCGGGTGCCCACCTGCCCGGGGGCCTGGTCGGCGACGGGAGCGAGGACGCGGCCGTCCAGCGAGCGGGGCATGGGGAGAGGCTCCCTTACAAGATCATGGTCTGCGGGCTAGGGTGGCCACCGTACAAGGACTCGCGGGAGCCCGGACGCACCGGGCTGAGAGGGAGGCTGGCGGCCTCCGACCGTACGAACCTGATCCGGGTCATGCCGGCGAAGGGAGGGGCTGGACGCCCATGTCGTTGCCACGTGTACCGGACGTCCTGGTCGTCGGGGGCGGGATCATCGGGCTGGTGACCGCCTGGCGTGCGGCGCAGCGCGGGCTGGCCACCGCCGTGGTGGACCCCGAGCCGGGCGGCGGGGCCGCGCAGGTGGCGGCCGGGATGCTGGCCGCCGTCACCGAACTCCACTACGGCGAGCAGACCCTGCTCGGACTCAACCTGGCCTCGGCCCGCCGCTACCCGGACTTCGCGGCCGAGCTGACCGAGCTGACCGGCCACGACCTCGGCTACCGCCGCTGCGGCACGCTCGCCGTCGCACTGGACGCCGACGACCGCGCCCACCTGCGCGACCTGCACGCGCTGCAGCGCCGGTCGGGCCTGGAGTCGGAGTGGCTGTCCGGGCGGGACTGCCGGCGTCTGGAGCCGATGCTCGCGCCGGGCGTGCGCGGCGGGCTCCGGGCGGACGGCGACCACCAGATCGATCCACGACGGCTCGCCCACGCCCTGGTCGCGGCCTGCGAACGGACGGGCGTGGTCTTCCACCGCGCCTGGGCCGAACGGCTCACCGTGGTGCGTGACCGGGCCACCGGCTGCGTACTGGGCGACGGCACCGCGCTCGGCGCGGACCGGGTGGTCCTCGCCGCGGGCAGCCGCAGCGGGCGGTTCGCGGGTGTCCCGGACGACGTGCTGCCGCCGGTGCGGCCGGTCAAGGGGCAGGTGCTGCGGCTGACGGTGCCCGAGCGGTACGCGCCGTTCCTGAGCCGTACCGTGCGAGCCGTGGTGCGCGGCAGCCACGTCTACCTGGTGCCGCGGCTCAGCGGGGAGCTGGTCGTCGGGGCCACCAGCGAGGAACTGGGCTGGGACACCACGGTGACGGCGGGCGGCGTGTACCAGCTGCTGCGCGACGCGCACGAGCTGGTGCCCGGGATCACCGAGCTGCCGCTGACGGAGACCCGCGCGGGACTGCGTCCCGGCTCCCCCGACAACGCGCCCCTGCTCGGCCCGACCGAACTCGACGGGCTGCTGCTGGCCACCGGCCACTACCGCAACGGCGTACTGCTCACACCGGTCACCGGTGACGCCATGGCGCACGTCCTGACCACCGGCGAGCTTCCGGACGAGGCCCGCCCCTTCACCCCGAGGCGCTTTCGCGCCGCCACGCTCACGGAGCAGCCCGCATGAACATCTCCGTCAACGGTGAACCCCGCCGGGTCGCGCCCGGCACGGCTCTCGACACCGTCGTGCAGACCCTGACCCCGGCGCCCACCGGGGTGGCCGCCGCCCTCAACGAGACCGTCGTCCCGCGCGCGCAGTGGCCGTCCACGGCCCTCGCCGAGGGCGACCGCGTCGAAGTGCTGACCGCCGTCCAGGGAGGCTGAGCCATGGCCGACGACCCCCTGGTGCTCGGTGGGACGTCCCTCACCTCCCGGCTGATCATGGGCACGGGGGGCGCGGCCGGTCTGGAGGTGCTGGAGCGGGCGCTCGTCGCCTCCGGCACGGAGCTGACCACCGTCGCGATGCGGCGGGTGGACCCGTCCGTGCACGGGTCCGTGCTGTCGGTGCTGAAGAGGCTGGGCATCCGGGTGCTGCCCAACACCGCGGGCTGCTTCACCGCCGGTGAGGCGGTGCTGACCGCACGGCTCGCGCGCGAGGCGCTGGGCACCGATCTGGTCAAGCTGGAGGTCATCGCCGACGAGCGCACGCTGCTGCCGGACCCGATCGAGCTGCTGGACGCGGCGGAGATGCTGGTCGACGACGGGTTCACGGTGCTGCCGTACACGAACGACGACCCGGTGCTCGCGCGGAGGCTGGAGGACGTCGGCTGCGCGGCGATCATGCCGCTGGGGTCGCCGATCGGGTCGGGGCTCGGGATCCGGAACCCGCACAACTTCCAGCTGATCGTGGAGCACGCGCGCGTACCGGTGATCCTGGACGCGGGGGCGGGGACGGCCTCGGACGTGGCGCTGGCCATGGAGCTGGGGTGTGCGGGGGTGATGCTCGCGTCGGCGGTGACGCGGGCGCGGGAGCCGGTGGTGATGGCCGAGGCCATGAGGCACGCGGTGGAGGCGGGACGGCTGGCGCGGCTGGCGGGGCGGATTCCCCGGCGGTACCTCGCGGAGGCGTCTTCTCCCGCGGAGGGGCTGGCGCGGCTGGATCCGGAGCGGCCCGCTTTCTAGGGCCCCGGGGTGCGCCGGGGAGCGCGCAGCGGGCGGCACGACTGCCCGCGGACCGGCCGGACCGTCACAGGTCGGTCCCAGTGGCCGCAGGGTGTCCTTGGCTGCTCGTAGACTCACCTGCGTGGATACGACCCTTCAGGACCCCCTTGTCGGGCAGGTGCTCGACGGCCGTTATCGCGTCGACGCGCGGATCGCCGCCGGCGGGATGGCCACGGTCTACCGGGCCCTGGACACCCGTCTGGACCGGGTCCTCGCGCTCAAGGTGATGCACCCGACGCTCGCGGTCGACGGCTCGTTCGTCGACCGGTTCATCCGGGAGGCCAAGTCGGTCGCCCGGCTCGCCCACCCGAACGTGGTGCAGGTCTTCGACCAGGGCACCGACGGGTCGTACGTGTACCTCGCGATGGAGTACATCGCCGGCTGCACCCTGCGCGACGTGCTGCGCGAGCGCGGAGCGCTGCAGCCGCGGGCCGCGCTGGACATCCTGGAGCCGGTGCTCGCCGCGCTGGGCGCCGCGCACCGCGCCGGGTTCGTGCACCGGGACATGAAGCCGGAGAACGTCCTGATAGGGGACGACGGCCGGGTCAAGGTCGCCGACTTCGGGCTGGTGCGCTCGGTGGACGCGGTGACGAACACCACCGGAGCCGTCCTCGGCACCCTTTCCTACCTCGCGCCGGAGCAGATCGAGCGCGGCACGGCCGGTCCCCGGGTCGACGTGTACGCGTGCGGGGTCGTGCTGTACGAGATGCTGACCGGCGGCAAGCCGCACCAGGGGGAGTCCCCCGCCCAGATCCTCTACCAGCACCTCCACGAGGACGTGCCGGCCCCGTCGGCCGCCGTTCCGGGGCTGCCGTACGAGCTGGACGAGCTGGTGGCGGAGGCCACCGCGCGCACCCCGGACGTCCGGCCGCAGGACGCGGTCGCGCTGCTCGCGCGCGTGCGCGAGGCGCGTGCGGGGCTCAGCGAGGAGCAACTGGACGCGGTGCCGCCGCAGGCCCTCGCCGCGGAGCACGACAACGCGGAGGACCGTACGAGCGTGATCCCGCGCGCGCTCACGGTGCCGCGCCCGCTGCCCGTCGGCGAGGACGTCCACGCGGACGGCGGCGCGGACGGGGGGCCGGCCGGGGCCGGTCTCGACCGCACCGCCCGCTTCGAGACGCCCCCGCCCCCGCCTCCGCCGGCGCCCGGTCCGCGGCGCCCGGGCCGGCCCCGGCGGGGCCTGCTCACGCTCGTCGCCGCCGTCCTGCTGGTCCTCGGACTCGGCGGAGGCGTCTGGTACATCAACTCGGGCCAGTTCACGAAGGTCCCGCCGCTGCTGGCGAAGACCGAGGCGCAGGCGAGGGAGCGGCTGGAGGAGGCCGGTCTCGGGGTCAAGGAGGTCAAGCACGCCTACAGCGACACGGTCGAGCGCGGCACGGTGATCAGCACGGACCCCGGGGCGGGCACCCGGATCCGCAGCCACGACTCGGTGACGCTCACCCTCTCCGACGGGCCGGAGACCGTGAAGGTGCCCGATCTCGGGGGCCGCTCGCTGAGCGAGGCGCGGGCCCTGCTGAAGAAGGAGGGGCTGGAGCCGGGCATGGTGACCCGGGAGTTCAGCGAGAGCGTGGCCAGAGGCTCGGTGATCGGCACCGACCCCGCGGCGGGCACCGAGCGGCGCACCGGCTCGGCGATCGCGCTCACCGTCAGCAAGGGCCGCCCGGTGGACGTGCCGGACGTGGCCGGCGAGGACCTGGACCGGGCGAAGTCCGACCTGGAGGACGCCGGCCTGAAGGTGCGGATCGCCTCCGAGCAGGTCCACTCCGAGTTCGACAAGGGGCAGGTCGCCCGGCAGACCCCGGCGGCCGGCAGCCGGGCCGCCGAGGGCGACACGGTCACGCTGACGCTGTCCAAGGGCCCGGAGATGGTCGAGGTGCCGGATGTGACCGGCAGCAGCGTGGGCGACGCCAGGAACAGGCTGGAGAAGGCCGGCTTCAAGGTCGAGGAGGACCGGGGCCTGTTCGGACTGTTCGGCGACACCGTCAGGAGGCAGTCCGTGAAGGGCGGCGACCGGGCACCGAAGGGATCGACGATCACGATCACCATCCGGTGAGACAGGACGCGTCCGGGGCGGTGGGGAACGCCCGGCGGCCGGGTGCCGCCGGGCTCATGGCACCCTGAGCGGGTGAGCAGCCAGCAGTCCCGTGTCCTCCCCGGTCCCGCCCGCAACCCCGTCGGCAGCCATGTGCCCGTCGCCGGCGGGCTGCACTCCGTGGGCCTGTCCTACGCCCGTGAGCTGCGGGCCGAGACCGTGCAGGTCTTCGTCGCCAACCCGCGCGGCTGGGCCACGCCCGCCGGCAGTCCGCGGCAGGACGAGGAGTTCCGCGCGGCCTGCGCCGAGGAGTCGATCCCGGCGTACGTCCACGCGCCCTATCTGATCAACTTCGGCTCGCACACCGAGGCGACCGTGGAGCGGTCGGTCCAGTCGCTGCGGCACTCGCTGCGGCGCGGACGGGAGATCGGCGCACGGGGCGTCGTCGTGCACACCGGGAGCGCGACCGGCGGCCGGCACCGGTCGGTGGCGCTGAAGCAGGTACGGGAGCACCTGCTGCCGCTGCTCGACGAGCTCACCCACGACGACGACCCGTACCTGCTCCTCGAGTCGACCGCGGGCCAGGGCGCCTCCCTGTGCTCCCGCACCTGGGACTTCGGGCCGTACTTCGAGGCGCTGGACGCCCATCCGAAGCTGGGCGTGTGCCTGGACACCTGCCACATCTTCGCCGCCGGGCACGACCTGACCGGCCCGGACGGCATGCACCAGACGCTGGACCAGCTGGTGGAGACGGTCGGCGAGGGACGGCTGAGGCTGATCCACGCCAACGACTCCAAGGACGTGGCCGGCGCGCACAAGGACCGGCACGAGAACATCGGCGCCGGTCACATCGGCGAGGACCCCTTCCGCGCCCTGATGACCCACCCCGCCACCGAGGGCGTACCCCTGGTCATCGAGACCCCGGGCGGCAAGGAGGGCCACGCGGCGGACGTGGCCCGTCTGAAGAGGCTCAGGGACGGCTGAGCGGTCCCGGCGTCACAGCTCCGGCCCGTCCCCCGGCTCCTCCTGGTAGGAGTACCGCTGCTCCTTCCACGGGTCGCCGAGGTTGTGGTAGCCGCGCTCCTCCCAGAAGCCGCGGCGGTCGGTGGTCATGTACTCCACGCCGCGGACCCACTTGGGGCCCTTCCAGCCGTACAGGTGGGGAACGACCAGGCGGAGCGGGAAGCCGTGCTCGGCGGTGAGCAGTTCGCCGTCCTTGTGGGTGGCGAAGAGGGTGTGCTCGGAGGTGAAGTCGGACAGGCGCAGATTGGCGCTGTAGCCGTACTCCGCCCACGCCATCACATGGGTGACGTCCGGGGCGGGCGGGACGAGGTCCAGGATCGTGCGGGCCGGGATGCCGCCCCACTCGGCGCCGAGCATGCTGTACCGCGTGACGCAGTGCAGGTCGGCCACCACGGTGGTGTAGGGCAGGGCCGTGAACTCCTCGTGGGTCCAGGTGTGCTTGCCGCCGTCGGCGGTGGCGCCGAAGACCCGGAAGTCCCAGCGTTCGGGCCGGAACTTGGGCACCGGTCCGTAGTGCGTGACCGGCCAGCCCCGCTGCAGTCGCTGCCCCGGCGGAAGTTCCGGCTGTGCCGCTCCCGACGGCACTGCTCCAGACGCGTTCCCGGACGCGCGTTCCACCGGCTGACCCATGACTCCATCCTGACAGACGGAGAAGGGTGCACATGACCAGCCCTGGGCCGATCAGGGCAAATTGCACCAATTCAGCACCTATTGGACGGCGGTGCGCACCGGTGCCACCATGCGGCGCGGCCTGCCCCTGGATGCGCTGGACAAGCCCGGTGGGGCGAGCCCGACCCCACTCCCCGTGCGGGAGGCGCAAAAGGCGGGAGGGGCGCGGATCGTAGGTGATCCGCGCCCCTCCCCGCACGCCCCGAAGGGGCGGCCGCCTCACTGGTCCCGGTACATCTCCGCGACCAGGAACGCCAGGTCCAGCGACTGGCTGCGGTTCAGCCGCGGGTCGCAGGCCGTCTCGTAGCGCTGGTGCAGGTCGTCGACGAAGATCTCGTCGCCGCCGCCCACGCACTCGGTGACGTCGTCACCCGTCAGCTCCACGTGGATGCCACCGGGGTGGGTGCCCAGCTCCTTGTGCACCTCGAAGAAGCCCTTGACCTCGTCGAGCACGTCGTCGAAGCGGCGGGTCTTGTGGCCGGAGGCCGCCTCGAAGGTGTTGCCGTGCATCGGGTCGGTCACCCAGGCCACGGTCGCGCCCGAGGCCGTGACCTTCTCCACCAGCTCCGGGAGCCGGTCGCGGATCTTGTCGGCGCCCATGCGGACGATGAACGTCAGCCGGCCCGGCTCCCGCTCGGGGTCGAGGCGCTCGATGTACCGCAGCGCCTCCTCGGCCGTCGTGGTCGGGCCGAGCTTGACGCCGATCGGGTTGCGGATCCTCGAGGCGAACTCGATGTGCGCGTGGTCCAGCTGCCGGGTGCGCTCGCCGATCCACACCATGTGCGCCGAGACGTCGTACAGCCGCCCGGTGCGGGAGTCGACGCGGGTGAGCGCCGACTCGTAGTCGAGCAGCAGCGCCTCGTGCGAGGAGAAGAACTCGACCGTCTTGAACTCCTCCGGGTCCGTGCCGCAGGCCCGCATGAAGTTGAGCGCGTTGTCGATCTCCCGGGCGAGCTGCTCGTAGCGCTGGCCGGACGGGGAGGACTTCACGAAGTCCTGGTTCCAGGCGTGCACCTGGCGCAGGTCGGCGTAGCCGCCGGTGGTGAAGGCGCGCACCAGGTTCAGCGTGGAGGCGGAGGCGTGGTACATCCGCTTCAGCCGCTCCGGGTCCGGGACGCGGGCGGCCTCGGTGAACTCGAAGCCGTTGACGGAGTCGCCCCGGTAGGTCGGGAGCGTGACCCCGTCGCGGGTCTCGGTCGGCTTGGAGCGCGGCTTGGAGTACTGGCCGGCGATCCGGCCGACCTTCACCACCGGCACCGAGGCGGCGTACGTGAGCACGGCGCCCATCTGGAGCAGGGTCTTGAGCTTGTTGCGGATGTGGTCGGCGGACACCGCGTCGAACGCCTCGGCGCAGTCGCCGCCCTGGAGGAGGAACGCCTCTCCCCTGGCGACGGCCGCCATCCGGGCGCGCAGCTGGTCGCACTCGCCCGCGAAGACGAGCGGCGGATACGACTCGAGGTCCGCGATCACTGCGCGCAGAGCCTCGGGGTCGGGGTACTCGGGCTGCTGCGCCGCGGGCAGGTTTCGCCAGGTGTTGCCAGCGCTCGCGCTGGTCTTAGCGTTCACGGTCACGTTCTCAACCCTACGGGGTTGCCTCCCGGACCGGCTCTTCCGCTCATCAAATGAGACAGATGGTGTGAGACAGACGGGGTGAGGCGGGCGGGGCGAGCCGGACGGTGGTCAGGTGCCGGTGCCGACGTCCAGCTGGTCGCGGTCGATGTTGATGGTCACTCCGCCGTACGTCTCGGTCCTGTCGCCCGCGTACTGGTGGATGCGCTGCTGGTCCGCCCACATCGTGGCGGGCAGGCTCGGGTGGTCGGTGGCGGCCTCGCCGTTCCAGTGCGCGAAGTGGATCACGTCGGGGAGGGTGGCCTTCCCGGCGTTGTCGACCAGGTCGGGGACCAGGGAGGAGACGCCGCCGTACGCGCCGGAGCGGTAGCCCAGTTCGTGCAGCCGCTCGGTCCAGGCCCCCAGGTAGCCGAGGACGCGCGGGGTGAGGGCGCCGCCCCGCGTGTACTGCTCCAGGTCGTTGTAGAGCACCGAGCCCCTGTCCAGACCGAGCGCGGCGGCCTGGGCGACCGCGTCCTCGGCGGCGGCCCTGCCCTGCGGCACCGGGTCGGTGATGGACACGCAGCGGTTCCGGCAGCTGCCCGCGCCGGAGGTGGGCTGCGGGCCGACGTAGAGCGGGAAGAAACGCCATCCGTTCGCGTACTGGGTCCGCACCCACTCGGAGGTCAGCCCGGCCTGGGCGCAGGCGCGGTTGACGCCGCCGATGTAGATGCCCACGGCCCGGTAGGGCGAGCCGGACTTCCAGGCGTTCATGGCCGTCCGGCTCGGGGCGGTGCAGGTGTCGAAGCCCCGGCCCCGGTACGCGGTCGCGCCGGCGGGCACGGTGAGGGCGGAGGGCGCCTCACCCGGCTGCCCGGCGCGGGCGGCGGCCACCGGCAGCCCGGCGCTGTCCAGCACCCGCTGGATCGTCGCGCGGTCCTCGCCGTACGGCGCCGTGACCGCGATGCCCTCGCTGGTGGCCGTCGCCCGGAAGACGCGGGACGTGCGGTCCTCGGTGACGGAGGCCCTGGTCGCCGCCGCGGGCTGCACCCACAGGGCCTCGGTGCGCCCGGTGGCCCGGGCGGGGCAGTCCTGCCGCTCCCCGGGGTCGCCGAGGTAGACGGCATGCCGGTCGAAGCGGACGCAGGCCGTCGGGTCCTTCCCGAGGTCGACGACCTGCCAGTCGGCCGGAACGGTGAACGTGTGACCGCGGTACGCCACCGTCCTGGTGACGTCGCCGGACGCCGTACGGGCGGCGGCCGGCGAACCGGCCGAACCGGCTCCGAGGGCCGCGCAGACGGCCAGCGCGGCAAGCGCCCGCCGTGCCGGGCGTGACGATCGTGGGAAACGCGGTACGGACATGACGTACTCCTCGGTCGGGCACAGCAGGTGCGACCTTCCACCGGCCGCCCGGCCCGGAAACCGCCGTGTGGTGCGTCCGGGCGACCTCACGCGTGCGGTAGGGTGCGGGCATGTCCATGCGCGCGCACCTGAACCACAACTGGTGGTGGACCGCTTCCTAGGCGGCCCGCCGACTGCGCGCATCCCACACTTCGCGAAGGCCGCCCGAGGGGCGGTCTTCGGCGTTTCGGGCGCTCGGGCCGTTCCTCACCGACATCGACGGAAACATCGACGGAAGAGGAACCGACCCATGGATCTGGTACGGCTGCTGCACGATTCCCGCCCCTTCGCCCTGCTCCGCCGCCGCACCCCGGGGCACGACCACGACCTGGTCGAGGTGCTGCTCGGCCCGGTGACCCCCCGGGACCGTCTGGCCGAGCTGCCCGACGAGGGCCTCGCGCTGGTCCCGTTCCGGCAGATCCGGGAGCGTGGCTTCGACGTGCGCGACGACGGCACACCGCTGCTGGTGCTGACGCCCGAGGAGACGTACGCCCTCCCGCTCGCCGAGGCGCTGGAGCAGTTGCCCGCGCACGAGGTGCGCGTGGAGGGCGGCGGCTTCGACGTGGGCGACGAGGAGTACGCGCGGATCGTCGGGCGTGTGCTGCGCGAGGAGATCGGCGCGGGCGAGGGCGCGAACTTCGTGATCCGGCGGACGTACGAGGGCCGGATGCCGGGGTTCGGGCGGGCCGACGCGCTGGCGCTGTTCCGGCGGCTGCTGGAGGGCGAGCGGGGCGCGTACTGGACGTTCGTCGTGCACACCGGGGACCGGACGCTGGTGGGGGCCAGTCCCGAGGTGCATGTGCGGATGTCCGGCGGGACCGTCGTGATGAACCCGATCAGCGGGACGTACCGCTACCCGGCCGAGGGGCCGACGCCCGGGCACCTGCTGGACTTCCTCGCCGACGGCAAGGAGATCGAGGAGCTGTCGATGGTCGTCGACGAGGAGCTCAAGATGATGTGCACCGTCGGCGACATGGGCGGAGTCGTCGTGGGGCCGCGGCTGAAGGAGATGGCGCACCTCGCGCACACCGAGTACGAGCTGCGCGGACGGTCGTCCCTGGACGTGCGGGAGGTGCTCAGGGAGACCATGTTCGCCGCCACCGTCACCGGCTCGCCCGTGCAGAACGCCTGCCGGGTCATCGAACGGCACGAGACCGGCGGGCGCGGCTACTACGCCGGCGCGCTGGCCCTGCTCGGCCGCGACTCCGGCGGCGCCCAGACCCTCGACTCCCCCATCCTGATCCGCACCGCCGACATCGACGCCTCCGGGCGGCTGCGCGTGTCCGTCGGCGCCACCCTCGTCCGCGGCTCGGACCCGGCGGGCGAGGTCGCCGAGACCCACGCGAAGGCGGCGGGCGTGCTGGCGGCGCTGGGCGTACGGCCCGGCCGGCCGCGTACGGAGCGGGCGCGGCCCCGGCTCGCCGACGATCCGCGGGTGCGGGCGGCGCTGGACGGGCGCCGGGCCTCGCTGGCGCCGTTCTGGCTGCGGATGCAGGAGAGGCCGGACGCCCTCGGAGGGCACGCCCTGGTGGTGGACTGCGAGGACACCTTCACCGCGATGCTCGCCCACGTGCTGCGGTCCTCGGGGCTGGAGGTGACCGTCCGCCGCTACGACGAGGACGGGCTGCGCGAGGCGGTCCTCGCGCACGGGGGGCCGGTCGTCCTCGGCCCCGGCCCCGGCAACCCCTCCGACCCGACCGACCCGAAGATGCGCCTGCTGCGGGCCCTGACCGCCGAGGTGATCAGGGAACACCGGCACGGCGTGCTCGGCGTCTGCCTCGGGCACGAGCTGATCGCGGCCGAGCTGGGCCTGGAGATCGTCCGCAAGGAGGTGCCGTACCAGGGCGCGCAGACCACGGTCGACCTGTTCGGCCGCGCCGAGACCGTCGGCTTCTACAACAGCTTCGTGGCGGCCTGCGACGACGAGGCCCACGCGGAGCTCGCCGCACACGGCGTGGAGGTCAGCCGGAGCGCGGCCGGCGAGGTGCACGCGTTGCGCGCGGCGGGGTTCGCGTCGGTGCAGTTCCATCCCGAGTCCGTGCTGACGCTGAACGGCCAGGAGATCATTTCCGGGCTGCTGGCCGCGCCGCTGCTGCGACGGCCGTGACCGACGCCCGGGCGCCGTCGTCGTCACGACGCATCGCTCCCCGCTCCCGCGGGGACGGCGCTTCAGCCGCGCGGCACCAACACGTTCTCCGAGCGGTGGCCCGCCCTGCGGTCCGGGACGTCGCGCACCGAGGGCGCCGCCGACCCGGCCGGCGACGCCCTCGATGCGGCGTGCGGGTATGTACGCCTGGGCCGGCCCGCACTCCGAAGGCCGGGATTTCCACGGCGCCCCGTTCTGCTGGGGGTGGGCCGAGGAGACGGCCCACCCCCACGGGTTGCCGGTCCGTCGCGGGAGGAGCGGGGCCACCTCGAGCGGGGCCGGCCCCTCGGCTCCCGACGGCTCGCGGTCAGCCGAAGAAGACCCCGATCTCCTCGTACAGCTTCGGGTCCACCGTCTTCAGTTTCGCCGTGGCCTCGCCGATCGGGACGCGGACGATGTCGGTGCCGCGCAGGGCGACCATCTTGCCGAAGTCGCCGTCGCGGACGCAGTCGACGGCGTGCAGCCCGAAACGGGTGGCGAGCCAGCGGTCGAAGGCGCTCGGGGTGCCACCGCGCTGGATGTGCCCGAGAACGGTGGTCCGGGCCTCCTTGCCGGTGCGCCTCTCGATCTCCTTGGCCAGCCACTCGCCGACGCCGGAGAGGCGGACGTGCCCGAAGGAGTCCCGCGAGGAGTCCTTCAGCACCATGTCGCCGTCCTTGGGCACGGCCCCCTCGGCGACGACGACGATCGGGGCGTAGGACGCCTTGAAGCGGGAGGTGATCCAGGCGCACACCTGGTCGAGGTCGAAGCGCTGCTCGGGGATGAGGATGACGTTCGCGCCGCCGGCCAGACCGGAGTGCAGGGCGATCCAGCCGGCGTGCCGGCCCATCACCTCGCAGACCAGGACCCGCATGTGGGACTCGGCGGTGGTGTGCAGCCGGTCGATCGCCTCGGTGGCGATGCCCACGGCGGTGTCGAAGCCGAAGGTGTAGTCGGTGGCCGACAGGTCGTTGTCGATGGTCTTGGGCACGCCGACGCAGGGCACGCCGTACTCGTCGCTGAGCCGTGCGGCCACCCCGAGGGTGTCCTCGCCGCCGATCGCGACGAGTGCCTCGACCTCCAGTTTGGCGAGGTTCTCCTTGATCCGCCGGATGCCGTCCTCCTGCTTGAGGGGGTTGGTCCGCGAGGAGCCGAGGATGGTGCCGCCGCGGGGCAGGATGCCGCGCACCGCGGGGATGTCGAGACGGACGGTGTCGTTCTCCAGCGGCCCCCGCCAGCCGTCCCGGAAGCCGACGAAGTCGTAGCCGTACTCCTGCACGCCCTTGCGGACGACGCCCCGGATGACGGCGTTGAGCCCGGGGCAGTCGCCGCCTCCGGTCAGTACTCCGACCCGCATGGAAATGTCCCTTCACCGCGGTTGCCTGGTGAAGTTCACGCTAGTGGTGACGCACGTCACTCCGGCATGCCCGGGAAGGTCAATTCCAGTGAAATGTCCGGTAGTTGATCAACGGCCGACACGGGGGAAATCACCCGAAAGGACGGCAGCGCCGGACGAAGCGGCTTCACTCGCCGTCGAGTCCGCGCTCGATCGCGTACCGCACCAGCTCCACCCGGTTGTGCAACTGCAGCTTGCCCAGGGTGTTCTGCACGTGGTTCTGCACCGTGCGGTGGGAGATCACCAGACGCTCGGCGACCTGCTTGTAGCTCAGCCCCTTGGCGACCAGGCGCAGCACCTCGGTCTCGCGGGCGGTGAGCCGGGGCGCCTTCGGGGCGTCGGCGTCCACCGCGGGCGCGGGCTCGGCGGCCAGCCGGCGGTACTCGCCGAGGACCAGGCCGGCCAGGCCGGGAGTGAACACCGGGTCGCCGACGGCCGTACGGCGCACCGCGTCCAGCAGCTCCTCGGTGGAGGCCGACTTCAGCAGATAGCCCGTCGCGCCCGACTTCACCGCCTCCAGCACATCGGCGTGCTCGCCGCTCGCGGACAGCACCAGCACCCGCAACGCCGGGTCGGCGGCGACGAGTTCCTTGCAGACCCGGACGCCGGGTTTCCTGGGCAGGTTCAGGTCGAGGACGAGCACGTCGGGCGCGGCCGCCTTGGCACGGCGCACCGCCTGCTCGCCGTCGCCCGCGGTGGCGACCACCTCGAAGCCGGACTCGGCCAGGTCGCGGGCGACGGCGTCGCGCCACATCGGGTGGTCGTCGACCACCATCACCTTGATCGGGCCCTGCTCCGCGCTCATCGTCTCTCCGCCTTCCCCCGCGTGGTCTTCCCCCGCGTGCTCGTCGTCCTCTTCGGTGCGTTCATCATCGCGTTCTTCGGTACGTTGAGTTCGACCTCCGTGCCCTGGCCCGGCACCGAGACCAGCTCGGCGGTGCCGCCGATGTCGCGCAGTCGGCCCTTGATCGACAGGGCCACGCCGAGCCGTCCCTCGCTCTCGGCCCGGGCGAGCCGTCCCGGAGGGATGCCGGGACCGTCGTCCCGCACGGTCACGGTCACCGACTCCGGCTCGTCCTCGACCAGGATCCAGGCCCGCGCGCCCTCGCCCGCGTGCTCGCGGACGTTGTCCAGCGCGGCCCCGACGGCCCCGGCCACCTCGCGGGCGACGGCGGGCGGCAGCGGCACCGGAGCGCCCGGTTCGGCGAGGCCGACCCGGGAGCCGGCGTAGGGGGCGAGCAGCGCGCGCAGGTCGACGGGCCCGTCGTGGTCCTCGTCGTCGTGCTCGCCGTGGCGGTCGTCCGCGCGGTCGCCGGTGCCCCGGAGGGCCGCTCCCCCGCCCGCGTCCTCGGGCACCCGGGGCACCGGGACCAGCCCGCCGGAGACCAGGGTGCGCAGCGCCACCTCCTGCTCCCCCGCCAGCCGGCCCAGCTCCGCCGCCTCGCCGCCGATGACCGCGCCGCGCCGCTGCACCATGGCCAGCACCTGCAGCACGCCGTCGTGGATGTCCCGGGCCAGGCGCTCCCGTTCGCGGGTGGCCGCCTCGATCTCCAGGGCGCGGGCGAGGGTGCGCTCGGAGGCGCGGGCGACCTCGACGACGTAGCCGATGGCGATGGAGGCGACCCAGACCAGGATCACGTTGTGCACGGTGTCGCGGGTGGGGGCGCCGCGCTCGACCAGGTTGGCGGCGGCGACGGCGGTGGAGGCGAGGGCGGCCCAGCGCCAGCCGCCCTTGACGGCGAAGGCGAGGACGGAACCCGCGGTCCAGATCGACGGCAGCGTCGGACCGCCCTCCGCGATGCTGGCGGGGGCGTCGGCGACGGGCGTGAGCAGGATGCCGGTCAGCGCCAGGGTGAGGTCGGCGGCCAGGAAGGGCCTGGTGCAGCTCGCGGCGTTCGCGACCTTGGGCAGGGTGGCCAGGGTCCACACGAACAGGACGCAGTAGAAGGCGATGGCGACGCCGGGGCGCGGGAACCGGCCGTAGCCGGTGGCGAACAGGCCGACCGCGTAGAACATGGTCAGCACCCGGTATCCGGCGAGCGCGCGCCACATCGGCTGCTCCACCGACATCCTCATGACCCGCTCGCGCTTCGGCATGTCCCCCCCCTGGCGGTCCGCCCTACTCCGCCTGATTCTCCTTCTCGGCCTGTTCCTTCTCGGCACGCTCCAGCGCGGCCCTGGCCTCCTTCTCGGCCTTCTCCGCCGCCTTCTCGGCCTCCTTCTCGGCCTTCTCGGCCTCCTTCTCGGCCTTCGCGGCCTCCGCGATCTGCCGCTTGGCGACGGTGGCGTAGATGTCGACGTACTCCTGCCCGGAGAGCTTCATGATCTCGTACATGACCTCGTCCGTCACCGCGCGCAGCACGAACCGGTCGTGTTCCATGCCCTGGTAGCGGCTGAAGTCCAGCGGCTTGCCGATGCGGATGCCGGGGCGCATCAGCTTGGGGACGACCTTCCCGGGCGGCTGGATCTTCTCCGTGTCGATCATGGCGACGGGGATGACGGGCGCCCCGGTGGCCAGCGCGACGCGGGCCAGGCCGCCCGGCTTGCCGCGGTAGAGGCGGCCGTCGGGCGAGCGGGTGCCCTCCGGGTAGATGCCGAACAGCTCGCCGCGCTCCACCACCTCTATCCCGCTCTTCACCGCCGCCTCGCCCGCGCCGCGGGTCCCGGAGCGGTCCACGGGGAGCTGGCCGACCCCCTTGAAGAAGGCGGCGGTCAGCCGGCCCTTCACACCGGGCGTGGTGAAGTACTCGGCCTTCGCGATGAAGGTGACCTTGCGGTCGAGCACCGCGGGAAGGAAGAAGGAGTCCGAAAAGGACAGGTGATTGCTCGCCAGAATGGCGGGGCCCTCGGCCGGGATGTTCTCCAGCCCCTCCACCCAGGGCCTGAAGGCGAGCTTCAGCGGCCCCCCGATGGCGACCTTCATCGTGCCGTAGAACAACCGAGTGCCTTCCTGTGTGTGCCGATCAGACAATAACCCCAGCGCGGCCCCCAGGGCCCGACAACCCTGGTCGGTGTCAGTGCGGTCGCGTACGGTGAAGTACCTGCCAACGACGAACACAGGAGAGCGACGTGCCGGTGCTCCCCGGAGCCGAGCCGTACCGCCACGACGGCGGGGAGGTCGGCGTGCTCCTCTGCCACGGCTTCACCGGCTCCCCCCAGTCGCTGCGTCCCTGGGGGGAGTACCTCGCCGAGCGCGGCCTGACCGTCTCGCTCCCGCTGCTGCCCGGACACGGCACGCGCTGGGAGGACATGCAGCTCACCGGCCGGCAGGACTGGTACGCGGAGGTGGACCGCGCGCTGCGCCTCCTGCGCGAGCGGTGCGCGCAGGTGTTCGTGGCCGGCCTGTCCATGGGCGGCGCCCTCGCGCTGCGGCTGGCCGCCCGGCACGGGGACGCGGTCGCCGGGGTCGTGGTGGTCAACCCTGCCATCAAGGTGCACGGCCTGTCGGCGTACGCGCTGCCGGTGGCCCGCCATCTCGTACGGACGACGAAGGGCATCGCGAGCGACATCGCCAAGGAGGACGCCGCCGAGTTGGGGTACGACCGGGTGCCGCTGCACGCCGCGCACTCGCTCAGGACCTTCTTCCGGCTGCTCGACGGCGAGCTTCCGCAGGTCACGCAGCCGCTGCTGCTCCTGCGCAGCCCGCAGGACCATGTGGTGCCGCCGGCCGACTCCGCCCGGATCCTCGGCCGCGTCTCCAGCACGGACGTCACGGAGGTCTTGCTGGAACACAGCTACCACGTCGCTACGTTGGACCATGACGCGGACCGGATCTTCGAGGAGAGCTACGCCTTCATCGGCCGGCTCGCACCCAGTGTCGGCAAGGAAGGGACGGCCGCAGGTGGCTGAGCACGACTCCGACCGCGAGAACCGCGAGGGCCGGGAGCCGGTCGAGCCGGTCGAGCCTGTGCGGCCGGCCGAGGAGCCGGGTGGGGCCGGCCGGTCCGGCGGCCCCGGCGGCAAGGACGGGGTCCCCTTCGACGAGGAGGCCGCCTGGGCGGCGATCGTCGCCGGGTACGGCGAGGAGCCGCCGGACCCGCCGGGCGCGAAGCCGTATCGGCGGATCGAGGACCTGGCACTGCCACCGGAGCCCGGGACGAACGGGACCAGCGGGACGAACGGGACCAGCGGGGCGAACGGCGAGAGAGCCGAGGCGGACGCGGACAGCAAGAAGGACAAGAAGGAGGACGACGAGGAGGGCGAGGAGAGGGAAGCCACGGGGGACAAGGAGACCGGCGGGGGCGGTCCCGCCCCGGCCGGGCCGCTGGGCAGTTCGGTCTCCTTCGCGCCCGGGGTCGGCCTCTCCGGCGCGGGGCCGCGCGACTACTCGCTCGCCGAGCCGTCCGACGACGACCTCGGCGAGGAGGACGAGGGCCACTTCGTCCAGCCGGACCCGCCGTTGCCCTCCGCCGACGCGACCACGAAGTTCGCCTGGCTCGCGGTGATCGGCGGCCCCGTCCTGCTCCTGCTGGCCGTCATGTTCAGCTGGGACATGACGTGGTGGCTCACCACACTCGGCATCGGCGGCTTCCTCGGCGGCTTCGCGACCCTGGTGGCGCGCATGAACCCGGACGACGAGGACGACGACCCGGGCCGCGGGGCGGTGGTCTGAACCCTACGGCCGTGGCTTCGCGGCCCGTGGGGTCGCCGGGACGGTCGCCGGGACCCTGAGGGCGGCCAGTACCGGAAGGTGGTCCGAGGCCGCCCTCAGGTCCGACTCCGTCACCCCGGGATGACCGATCGGCACCCCGCAGCCGAGGACCTCGATGCCGCGGGTGGCGAAGACGGCGTCGATGCGCTGGTACGGATCGGCGGGTGTCCAGGTGTGCTCGGCGCCCCGGGCGGCGATGGCCCAGCCGTCCTGGAGCAGGCCGGAGATCCGCCGGAACGCCGGACCGTCCGGCCGCTCGTTGAGGTCGCCGCCCGCGACCGCGTGCTCCACACCCATCCCGGCCAGCCGGTCGAGGAGCATGCCGGCCTGCTCGTACCGCTCGTCCTTGTCGAGCGAGAGGTGACAGCTGAGCACGCCGAGCCGGGCACCCCCGAACCGGACGACCGCCGTGGCGAAGCCGCGCCGGTGCAGACCGGGGGTGAGCGGCAGCAGTACGTCCTCGGTGCGCTCCACGGCGGCCCTCAGCGAGCAGAGGACCGCCGGGCCCGCGGCCGTCGCGCCCCCGGTGAGGACCACCAGGTCGCAGGCCGCCGCCAGCCTCGCCAGCTTCTTGCGCCAGCGGAAGAAGCGCGGCGCCTCCTGGAGGAGGACGAGATCGGGCGCGCAGGCGCGGATCACCCGGGCGAGGGCCGCGGTGTCGTCCCGCATCGACCGGATGTTGTGGCTCAGGACGCGGATGACGGCGGTACCGTCCGACTCGGTGCGGGAGTTGGGCAGCAGCATGACGATCAACATACGCCGCGTCGGGCTCGGCGGCCCGGTACGACAGCGCCCACCGGCCCCGGCGGGAGGGGACGGTGGGCGCTTGTGACGGGTGGCTGCGCGGGCGCGCGGGGCCACTACATGATCGGGTCGGGCTCCCGGGCCAGGTCGGCCGCGCCCACCAGGCCGGCCTTGTTGCCGAGCTGGGCGGCGAGGACCTCGGCGACCGGACGCCAGTTGCCGCCGACCAGCCAGCGCTTGTACGACTTGCGGATCGGCTCCAGGACCAGCTCGCCCTCGTCGGAGAGGCCGCCGCCGACGATGAAGGCGGACGGGTCGAAGAGGGAGGCCAGGTCGGCGAGGCCCGCGCCGACCCAGCGGGCCAGCTCGCGGTAGGAGTCGACGGCCACCGGGCAGCCCTGACGGGCGGCCATGGAGACGTGCTTGCCCTCGATGCCGGCGGGGGTGCCGTCGCCGAGGTCCAGCAGCACCTGGGCGTTCTCGGGGGTGGCGTTGGCGCGCTGCTTGGCGTACCGGACGAGGGCGCGCCCGGAGGCGTACTGCTCCCAGCAGCCCTGCGAACCGCAGCCGCACAGCAGCCCGTCCGGGACCATCTTGATGTGACCGAACTCGGCGGCCACGCCGAAGTGGCCGCGGCGCAGCTTGTTGCCGATGATGATGCCGCCGCCGAGACCGGTGCCGAGGGTGATGCAGATGACGTTGCGGTGGCCCTTGCCGGCGCCGAACTTGTACTCGCCCCAGGCGGCGGCGTTCGCGTCGTTCTCCACGACGACCGGCAGACCGACGCGTGCCTCGACCTTCTCCTTCAGCGGCTCGTTGCGCCACTCGATGTTGGGCGCGAAGTAGACCGTGGAGCGCTGCCGGTTGACGTACCCGGCCGCACCGATGCCCACGCCGACGATGTCGTGTCCCGCGCGTGCGCCCTCCACCGCCGAGGCGATGGCGTCCACGATGGCCTCGGGTGTGGTGGGGGTCGGCACCTTGAAGGTCGAGAGGATGTTGCCTTCCTCGTCGACCACGCCGGCCGCGATCTTCGTGCCGCCGATGTCGACGCCGATGGTGAGTCCCATGAATCCCTCAGTTTCGGTCGAGCCCCGCTACGGCCAACCGTACCCGAGGGTGAGGTCAGTCCAGGTCGATGCGCTCGCTGCCGCCGGTGCCCTCGCCGCGGTCGCGGTCGTCGCCGAGGCGGTCGTCCAGCTCGGTGAGCTCGCCCTCCGGGTTCGGGTTGTCGCCGGTGCGGGACGCCGTCCAGCGGCGCTCCTGGGACTCGACGGCGGAGCGGTAGGCGGCGAGGAGTTCGCCGCCGGCCGCCGCGAGGTGGTCGAAGACGTCGGGGTTGCGCTCCATGACCGGCTCGACGGCCGCCTTGGCCTGCTGCACGACCTGCCGCACCACCTCCTGGGCCGCGGGCCCCGCGACCGCGCCGAGCAACGGCGCCTGGATGGACGACAGCTTCTCGGCGACGGTGTCGACGAACTTGCGCAGCTCCTCGGCGGCCGAGCCGGGAGGCGGGCCGTACTGGGCCCGGCGGCGGGCCTTCTCGGCCGCGAGGTCCTCGGCACACGCCGTCGCCCACGCGTCGGCGTCACCGACCCGCGACGCCTCGCCGGCGGGCTCCTCCTGAGCGGCGTCGGACGGTACGCGCTCTTCGCTCATGGCGGACTCCTGACTACGGTTCGTCCTTACGACGTTACCCGAACGGGGATACACGGTTCACCTCACGACGAAGCCCGCCCGGGGCGCAGGGAACGAAGCCCGGCCGGGGGCGCAGAGGGCAAAGCCCCCGCAAGGGCCTGGGGCGAAGCCCCGGGAACGGAACCCCTCCCCCCACCAGGACGGGCGAGCGGGCGGGAAACCGGGGGCGCAGGGGGCGAAGCCCCCGCCGGGGCCTGGGGCGAAGCCCCGAGGACGGGACCCCTCCCCCCACCAAGACGGGCGGGCGGGAAAAGCCTCCTCACCGGCGGGGCCACAACGCAGCGTCCGGTACGAAGCGGATCCGCAGCTCACCGTCACGCAGCCCCGCCCCGTCCACCGTGCACCGCCGCAACGCCGAAGGCAACGGCACGATACGCCGGAACGCCCCAACGGCCAGCACGAGTTCGTCGCCCCGCCGAATGAGCTCCAGCTCATCCCGTACGGCACCGGGCAACGGAATGTGCCACACCAGTACCCCGTCCTCCGCGAGCCGGTCGGTCACGGGCCATTCGACCGGGGCCGGGGCGGTCACCGCACGGACGCCGGGCACGGCCAGCGCGGCGAGATCGTCCAGCCCGCGCGGGTCCCGCCCCAGGTGGGCGGCGCGATGGACGTCGTACGCCTCCTCCCACTCGTCCAGCGTCTTGCGCTGCTGCGCGACCGGCCCCGCCAGCCACGAGTCGGCGGGAGCCTCCGGCAGGACACGGCCGGCCACCAGGGACTCGACGGCCAGGCCACGCACGGCCAGGCCGAGCGCCGCGCCGTGGACGGCGTCCGCACCGGCCGGACCCGGCTCGGCGACCAGGCGCACCGACGTGCCGGGATCCGCGACGACCGCCGCCACGGCGGCCAGCTCGACGTCCCACCGGGCGGCCGTCTCGTACAGCCACTCCGCCGGCATGGGCACCCCCGCGAGCCGCCCGAGGACCGGGCGCAGGGCGCGGGCCGCCTGCCGCTCGGGGGGAAGGAGACGGCGCAGATAGCGGCGCAGTTCCTCGGGCAGGGCCAGCAGGGCGAGCGCCTGCGGGACGGGCGGCAGGTCGACGACCAGCAACTCGAACCGCTCCGACAGGGCCGCGTCGCGCAACGCCCGCAGCAGGGCCAGTTCCTCGGCGCCGGGCAGCGGGGTGACCTCCTCGGTGTCGAGGCGGGAGGCCCCGAGGAGGTCCAGGACGTTGTGCGCGCGGTCCTGGAAGGTGGTCAGGTCCGCCCGGAAGTCGGCCGCCGCGTCGGGGCGCCAGGCGGTGAGGTGCGGGGCGACCGGCACCGGGGACGCCCCGGTGGGCACCCCGAGCGCCGCACCCAGGGTGTCCGTGCGGTCGGCGCTGAGGACGAGGGTGTCCACGCCTTCACGGGCGGCGGTCAGTGCGGTGGCGGCGGAGACGGTGGTACGGCCACTGCCGCCGGGGCCCGTGATCAGGAGGGTACGCATGGGGGTGAACGGTAACGGTAGGCGGGTGGTGTGGCGGACGGCTCGGTCTCACGTGGGGCTGTTACTCGTCGGAGGACTCCACCCGCTTCTTGAGGCCCGCCAGCGCCCGGTCGATGATGACCTTCTCCGCCTTCCGCTTGATCATCCCCAGCATGGGAATCTTGACGTCCACCGTGAGGCGGTAGGTCACCTCGGTCGTCCCCGGGCCGGTCGGCTCGAGGAGGTAGGAGCCGTCCAGGGAGCGCAGCATCTGGGACTTCACCAGGGTCCAGGAGACCTCGTGGTCGCCGGTCCAGGTGTACGCCAGGGTCTGGTCGTCCTTGATGGCGCCCGCGTCCATGACGAGGCGCACCTGCTCGGCGCGGCCCTGGTCGTCGACCTCGAGGACCTCGGCCTCCTTCACCTCGCCGGTCCAGTCGGGGTAGCGGGCGAAGTCGGCGATCACCCCCATGACGTCGGCCGGTGCCGCCTCGATCGTGATGCTCGAGCTGGTGTGTTCCGCCATCGCCGTGGCTCCTCCAGATGCGCGCCGGTAGTGCGGCCGTACTCGGCCGGTGGTGCGGGTGTCGTGCGCACGTGTGTGCAGCGTGAAGGCTACCGCGCGGCCGGGCGCCGGACTCCCACCCCATCCGTGCGACCGGCTGGAACGCTCACCACTCGAGCACCCAGGGCCGGCCGGTCCCGGCGAAGTGCCCCACGTTCACGCACTCGGTCGCGCCGATCCGCATCCGCCGGACCAGCGGCTGGTGGACGTGGCCGAAGAGGGCGT
>NZ_JUJA01000167.1:391637-419780 GCF_001906585.1 Streptomyces kebangsaanensis
GGGCGCGGCTGCCGCGTTCGAAGCGGCGGGCGACGGTGTCGTAGACGAGTTCGGGGACCTCGGGCGGGATGTGGGTGCACAGGACGTCGACCTCGCCGACCGCCTCGATCTTCGCGGCGTACTCCTCGTCGGTGATCTCGTAGGGGGTGCGCATGGGGGTGCGCAGGCCGCCGCCCACGAAGCCGAAGACGCGGCCGCCGATCTCGACGCGTTCCCCGTCGAGCACGGTGGTGCCCTCGCGGGCGTACTCCTTCCACAGGGGCGGCATGTCGACATTGCCGTAGGTGGCGTACGTCGGGGCGGGGAACGCGGCGAAGAGTTCCGTGTACTGCTTGCGCACCGCCTGTTCGATGATCGCCGCGTGGTCGCCGTCGAGGCCCGCCCACAGCCGGGCGCCGAACTCGCGGGCCTCGGCGAAACGGCGGGCGGTGCGCAGCTCGACGATGCGGTCGGCGTTCTCCACGCCGAACAGGTCGGGGAAGATCCCGCGCGAGTGGTCGGCGTAGTCGAGGAAGAGGATCAGGTCGCCGAGGCAGACCAGGGCGTCGGCGCCCTCCCCCGCTCGGGCCAGGTCGCGCGCGTTGCCGTGCACGTCGCTGACCACGTGGACGCGTGTCCTGCCGCCGCCGGCCGTTGTGGGTGCCATGCACATGGAGCGTAGTGAACGAGGGCGGAGCCCGGTGGGCCGTACCGGCGGGATCCGTCGTCACCGGCTGGGCGTTACTGGCTAGGCGTTCAACGGGTCGACTACTGTGCGCACAAGAACATCAGTCCGTGTGACACAGCGAACATCTCGCCGGGACCCCCTGTCGGAGAATCGTACTGACGGGTAACGTCCGGGCCGTCCAGCGTTTCTGGATTTCAACAACGTCGTGGCGCCGGCGCCCTATGAGGAGCAGCAGTCTTGCGCGAGTTCAGTCTTCCGGCTCTCTACGAGGTCCCTGCGGACGGCAACCTGACCGACATCGTCCGCAGAAACGCCGCGCAGCATCCCGATGTCGCCGTGATCGCGCGCAAGGTCGGCGGCGTCTGGCAGGACGTGACGGCACGGGACTTCCTCGCCGAGGTGCACGCCGCCGCCAAGGGGCTCATCGCCTCCGGTGTCCAGCCGGGTGACCGGGTGGGTCTGATGTCGCGGACGCGTTACGAGTGGACGCTGCTGGACTTCGCGATCTGGAGCGCGGGCGCCGTCACCGTGCCGGTGTACGAGACCAGCTCGGCGGAGCAGGTGCAGTGGATCCTCGGCGACTCCGGCGCGACCGCCTGCATCGTGGAGCTGGACAGCCACGCCGCCGCCGTGGAGTCGGTGCGCGAGTCGCTGCCCGCGCTGAAGAACGTCTGGCAGATCGAGGCCGGCGCGGTCGAGGAGCTGGGCCGGGCCGGGCAGGACATCAGTGACGCCACGGTCGAGGAGCGCGGTTCGCTGGCGAAGGCCGACGATCCGGCGACCATCGTGTACACGAGCGGGACCACCGGGCGGCCCAAGGGGTGCGTGCTCACCCACCGTTCCTTCTTCGCCGAGTGCGGGAACGTGGTGGAACGGCTGCGCCCGCTGTTCCGTACCGGTGAGTGCTCCGTGCTGCTCTTCCTGCCGCTGGCGCACGTCTTCGGGCGGCTGGTGCAGGTCGCGCCGATGATGGCGCCGATCAAGCTGGGCTGTGTGCCGGACATCAAGAACCTCACCGACGAACTGGCCGCCTTCCGCCCGACGCTGATCCTCGGCGTCCCCCGGGTCTTCGAGAAGGTCTACAACGCGGCCCGCGCCAAGGCGCAGGCGGACGGCAAGGGCAGGATCTTCGACAGGGCCGCGGACACGGCGATCGCGTACAGCAGGGCACTGGACACTCCGGGGGGACCGTCCCTCGGGCTCAGGGTCAAGCACAAGGTCTTCGACAAACTGGTCTACAGCAAGCTGCGCGCGGTGCTCGGCGGGCGCGGCGAGTACGCCATCTCCGGCGGCGCCCCGCTCGGCGAGCGCCTGGGCCACTTCTTCCGCGGCATCGGCTTCACGGTGCTGGAGGGCTACGGCCTGACCGAGTCCTGCGCGGCCACCGCCTTCAACCCCTGGGACCGGCAGAAGATCGGTACGGTCGGGCAGCCGCTGCCGGGGTCCGTGGTCCGTATCGCGGGCGACGGGGAGGTGCTGCTGCACGGCGAGCACCTGTTCAAGGAGTACTGGAACAACCCGGCCGCGACGCGGGAGGCGCTGGCCGACGGCTGGTTCCACACCGGTGACCTCGGCACCCTCGACGAGGACGGGTACCTGCGGATCACCGGGCGGAAGAAGGAGATCATCGTCACCGCGGGCGGCAAGAACGTCGCCCCGGCCGTGATCGAGGACCGTATCCGGGCGCACGCGCTGGTCGCGGAGTGCATGGTGGTGGGCGACGGACGGCCGTTCGTGGGCGCGCTGGTCACCCTGGACGAGGAGTTCCTGGGCCGCTGGTGCGCCGAGCACGGCAAGCCCGCCGGCTCCACCGCGGCGTCGCTGCGCGAGGACCCGGATCTGCTGGCGGCGGTCCAGACGGCGGTCGACGACGGCAACTCCGCGGTGTCGAAGGCGGAGTCGGTGCGGAAGTTCCGCGTTCTGCCCGCCCAGTTCACCGAGGAGTCGGGACACCTCACCCCGTCGCTGAAGCTCAAGCGGAACGTGGTCGCCAAGGACTACGCGGACGAGATCGAGGCCCTCTACGCCAAGTAGAGCCCCGTTGCCCTCCGCGCCGGGCAGAGCCTCGTCGCCCTCCGCGCCGAGCAGGGCCTCACAGAAGCTCCTTGAGCCGGTCCGCCAGCAGGTCCCAGCGCCACTTCTCCTCGACCCAGCGCCGGCCCCGCTCCCCCATGCGGCGGCGCAGCCCGTCGTCGCCGAGGAGGGCGACGACGCGGTCGGCGGCCTCCTCGGGGACGCCGCCGCGCACCACCCAGCCGGTCTCGCCGTCGAGCACCGCGTCGGGCGCGCCGCCGGAGTCCCCGGCGACGACGGGCAGCCCGGTCGCGGACGCCTCCAGGTAGACGATGCCCAGGCCCTCGACGTCGAGTCCGCCGCGCCGGGTGCGGCACGGCATGGCGAAGACGTCGCCGGCGCCGTAGTGCGCGGGCAGTTCGGCCCAGGGCACCGGGCCGGTGAAGCGCACGGAAGCGGCCACCCCGGTCTCCCGCGCGAGCCTGCGCAGGTCCTTCTCGTACGGCCCGCCGCCGACGATCAGCAGCACGGTGTCGGGCTCGGCGGCCAGGATCCGGGGCATGGCCCGGATCAGGGTGTCCTGGCCCTTGCGCCGCACCAGTCGTGAGACGCAGACGACCACCGGCCGGTCCGTGAGCCCGAGCCGGGCGCGCACCTCGTCGCCGCCCGAGTCCGGGTGGAAGGTCTTCTCGTCGACCCCCGGCGGCAGTTGCACCATCCGCGCGGCGGCCTCGGGGGTCAGCGCGGCGGCGATCCGGGAGCGGGTGTACTCGCCGAGGTAGGTGATCGTGTCCGTGGACTCCCCGATGCGGCCCAGCAGCCCGCGGGCGGCGGGCAGTTGGGCCCATCCGGCCTCGTGGCCGTGGGTGGTGGCCACCAGCCGCCGGGCGCCCGCCCGCCTGAGGGCCGGTGCCATCAGGCCGAGCGGGGCCGCCGCCCCGAACCACACCGAGGTGCACCCGTGTTCCCGCAGCAGCCCGACCGCGCGCCGGGTCGCCCGCGGGGTGGGCAGCAGCATCGTCGTACGGTCGCGTACCACGGTGAAGGGCTGCTCCGCGTCGAACGCCGCCGTCGCCTCGACGCCCTCACGGCTCCGCTTCCAGGTGGAGGCGTGGACGACCAGTCGCTCCGGGTCCAGCCGCAGCGCCATGTTGTGCAGGAACGCCTGGATCCCGCCGGGCCGGGGCGGGAAGTCATTGGTCACGATGAGGGTCTTGTGCATCGCCGCCGACCCTACCCAACCGGGGCGGGAGGGCCGGACACGGCCGTGCCTCCCGGCCCGCGCACAGCCGGCCGGGAGATCATGCCCGGGACGGAGAGCCGACGGACGGGACCTGGGGTGGACGGGACGGGCACGAGGCGGGGTCCGGCAGGGGTGCTGGCGGCCTGGGGGATCACCCGGGCGGTGCTGCTGCTCCTCGTCCTCAAGGTGTTCGTCCTTCCGGGGCCGGACGTCACCAGTGACGTGTCGGTGATCTACCGGGGGTGGTACGAGGTGCTGCGGGGCGGCACCTTCCCGCTGGACGACGTCACCTGGCAGTACCCGCCCGGCGCCGCGCTGGCGGTCCTCTCCCCCGCCGTCCTGCCGTTCCTGGACTACACCGCCGCCTTCGTCGTCCTGGCCATGCTGGCCGACCTGGCGGTGCTGTGCCTGCTGCTGTACGGCGGCCGGCGCCCCGGCCGGCCGTTGCGCGGCGCCCGGGTGTGGACGGTGGGCGCGGCCCTGCTCGGCCCGACCCTGTACACGCGCTACGACGTGATGGTGGCCGCGGTGGCCGTGGCCGCGCTGTTCGCGGGGGCCCGGCGCCCGCGGGCGATGGGGGCACTGGCCGGCTTCGGGGCGCTGCTGAAGGTGTGGCCGGCGCTGCTGCTGGCCGGCGCGGTCCGGCGCCGGTCGTGGGTGGCCGCGGCGGTGACCGCGGCCGGCCTCGGCTCGCTGTTCGTCCTCGCCCTGCCCGGGGCGCTGTCCTTCCTGACCGCCCAGCGCGACCGGGGGACGGAGGTGGAGTCGCTGGGCGGGCTCGTCTTCCAGGTGGCCCGGCACTTCGGCTGGGACGGGCAAGTGCTGCTGAACTACGGCTCGGTGGAGTTCGTCGGGCCGTACGTCGACGTGGTGAGCACCGCCTCCCTGGCGCTGACGGCAGCGGCGTTCGGCTGGCTGCTGTGGTGGCGGCTGCGCGCGCGCCTCTTCGGTCCGGCCGCCCCGGCGGACGCCGCGTTCACGGCCGTCCTGCTGTTCACCGTCACCAGCCGTGTGATCAGTCCGCAGTACGTGGTGTGGCTGGTCGCCCTGGCCGCCGTCTGCCTGTGCTTCCAGGGCAGCGGGATGGGCCGGCCCGCCGGCCTGGTGCTGGCGGCGGCCTTGGTGACGGTCCTGGAGTTCCCGGTCCTCTTCGGGTCCGTCGTGGCCGGCGACCTCCTGGGCGTGGGCCTGCTGTTCGTCCGCAACGGCCTGCTGGTCGCCGCCTGCGCGACCGCGTGCCGCGCGCTGTGGCGCTCGACGGTGCCCGGCCCGACCGGCCCGGTCAGCCCAGTTGGTTCCTCAGGTACTCGCGCCACTGCCCGGTGAACCGCTCCAGGGTGGTGCCGAGGATCCTGTGCAGGGCCTCCTCGACGGCGCCCTCGCGTCGGGTGTGGGTGCCGACGGCCCGGTAGAAGGCGTCGAGGTCGTGTTCGCCCCAGTGGGCGGCGATCATCCGGCAGGCCATCCAGCCGCTCTCGTAGGCCTGGGCGAGCCGGGCGGGGTCGCCGGTGAAGCCGAAGTCCCGGTCGGTGGGCAGGGCGGCCGGAACGTTTCCGTCGGAGACGGCTCGCTGGAGTTCCGGGGCGGCCTGGACCGGGGTGCGGCCGGTGCGGCGGTAGCCGACCCAGTCGGCGTAGCCCTCGGAGAGCCACAGCGGGGTGGCGGGGTTGGTGTGGGCGCGGGTGGCGACGTGGGCCGTCTCGTGGGTGAGCACGACCTGTTTGCCGAGCGGGCCGAGCGTGCCGTAGGCGTCGGGGTTGACGATGATCCGGTCCGCGGGCGCCCGGCCCGTGCCTCCGGTCTCGCCCGTGGTGACGGCGGCGATCCCGCGGTAGTTGGCGGCGGGCGAGCCGAGCAGTCCGGCCATGTCCCGCAGGGATCCCGGGACGAGCAGCAGGACGCGCCGGCTCCAGTCGGTGCCCCACGCCTCCGTCACCGCGGGCACCGCGTGGTCGGCCAGGCCGGCGTAGCGGCGCAGGGTCGCGGTGGACTGGCCGACGCCGAGGACGAGGCTGCGCCGCCCGTGGACCACCGACACCGGGCCCTGGTCCCACAGCTGCTGGGCGGACTTCTTCCCGGGGCGGTCGGAGTCGACGTACCACGTGCCGTCGGCGCGGGTGGACAGGGTGAGCGTGCGGCCCACGGTGACCGGTGCCTTGTCGTACCCGGTCACCCGGTAGCGCAGTTCGGCGTGTGCGGTGGCGGTGCGGCCGGTGCGGTGCAGGGCCGTCAGTCGGTAGGACCAGGCCGTCAGCGGTACGGACCTCAGGTTCGCGTACGGGGCGCGGGTGCCGGTGGCCGCGTGGGCCGCCGGGTCGTGGTGGAGGACGGCCGCGGCCCGCCGGTCGAGCACCCGCTGCACCTGGGCCCTGGCGGTGTCGGCCGCGGACGGCCCGCCGCAGGCCGTCAGGGAGGCGAGCAGCAGGCACACCGCCAGGAGCGAGCTCCTCGACGCCCGCCAACGATCAGCCATTTCCCGATCGTACGGCGGCACCGGGGCGGCCGTCAGACCCTGGTGACCGACGAGACGGGCATCATGTTCACCGGGTCGTAGCGGACCGGGGCGCCCGGGTGGGGGGCGTGGATCACCCGGCCGCCCCCCACGTACATCGCGACGTGTCCGGCGTCGGAGCGGTAGACGACGAGGTCGCCGGGCCGGGCCTGGGACAGCGGGACGTGCCGGCCGGCGTTGCGCTGCTCCTGCGAGGTGCGCGGCAGGTGCACCCCGGCCTGTGCGTACGCCCACTGCATCAGGCCCGAACAGTCGAAGCCGGAGGGCCCGTTGGCGCCCCAGACGTAGGGGCGGCCGAGCGCGGAGCGGACGGCGGCGACGGCGGCGGCCGCGCGGGCGGAGGCGGCCGGGCCGTCGTCGAGGACGGGGAGGAGGCCGTCGCGGCGGGAGCGGGAGGTACGGTCGTAGGCCTCGCGCTCCGACGGGGACAGGGAGTTCAGCAGCCGCCGGGCCCTGGCCAGTTTCCGCTCGACGGTGCGTTTGTGGGTGGCGGCCGCCTCGCGGTTCCTGTCGAGTTCGGCGAGGGCGCGGGCGGCCTCGGCGCGCTCCTGGGAGATTTCGCGCAGGGCCTGTCGCAGGTCCTTCAGTTCGCCGGCCTGGTGGGTGCTGATCCGGTCGAGGGCGGTGGCCCGGTCGAGGTAGTCGGCCGGGTCGCGGGAGAACAGCAGGGCGAGGGAGGGGTCGATGCCGGAGCGGTACTGGGCGCCGGCGACGGCACCGAGCGTCTGTCTGAGGTCGTTGACGCGCTGCTGCTGCCGGGCGATGCGGTCCTGGAGGTCGCGCACCCGGTCACGCAGCAGGCCGGCGCGCTCGGTGGCCTTGTTGTAGGCCTCGGTCGCCGTCTCGGCCTCCTGGTGGAGGCGGTCGACCTCGGCCCGGGCCTCGCCGTGCGGCGCGGCGGCGGCCGAGCCGGCCGGTACGGCGCCCAGGACGGTGGCCGCGGCGGTCAGAAGACCGGCGGCGACGGTGGAGCCCCGGTCGAACCCGGAGGACGGTGCAAGGCGGCGATGGAACCCCACGGGAAGCCGCGCTCCTTCCGCTGGCGGACAGGGAAACGCGGCAGACAGTAGCCCCCCGGCAACGGAGCCGACCAACGGCCCCGGCGGCCGCACGTGGTGAGGCCCCGCCTCCTACGCAGGTCACCGGCGGGGCACGGGGTCACAGCGGGGTGCCGGGATTCGCCCGTTCGGGCGAGTACGGCGTCATGATCCCGGGGTGGGATCAGACGCGGACACCGAACATGAAGGGGCCACCCATGGTGCCGAACGACTCGTAGCGCACGACGGTTCCGGGGCGCGGGGCGTGCAGCACCTGGCCGTTGCCCGCGTAGAGGCCGACGTGGTGCAGGTCGTTGAAGAAGAACACCAGGTCGCCGACCTGCAGTTGGCTCTGCGAGTAGATGCGGGTGCCTATGTTGGCCTGGGACTCGGAGGTACGCGGGATGCCGATGCCGGCCTGCGCGTACGCCCAGGAGGTCAGACCCGAGCAGTCGAAGGAGGACGGGCCGTTGGCACCGTAGACGTAGGGCGAGCCGACCTTGCCCTGGGCGGCGGCGTAGGCGGAGCCGACCCGGCCGGAGGCGGGCTTGACGCTGCCGCCGGTGTCGCTCATCACGGTGCGCTCGGCGGCCCGGCTGGCGCGGGACTCCTCGGCCGCGAGCGTCGCCTTCTCCTCGGCCGTGAGGCTGTTGAGCAGCCGCTGCGCCTCGGCGAGCTTGGTCTGGGCTTCCTTCTTCTTGTTGCCCAGCTCGGTGCGGGTGGCGGCGAGGTCCTTGAGCTTGGTGGTGGCCTCGGCCCGCTCCTGGGCGAGTTCGCGCTGTTTGTCCTGGACCTTCTTCATCGCCTCGACCTGCTGGCCGCTCAACTGGTCGAGCGTGGAGGCCTTGTCGAGGTAGTCGTCCGGGTCGGCGGACAGGAAGAGCTGGAGCGAGGGGTCGATCCCGCCGGTGCGGTACTGGCCGGCCGCCACCGAACCGAGGTGGTCGCGCAGCTGGTTCAGCTCCTGCTGACCGCGGGCGACGTTGTCCTGGATGGTGGAGATCTCCTTCTGGAGCTTCTCCTGCTTCTCCTTGGCCCCGTTGTACTTCTCGGTGGCCTGCTCCGCCTGCTGGTAGAGCTTGTCGACCTGGGACTTGACCTCGTCCTTGCTCGGCTTCGCGCTCGGGGCGGCGTTCGCCGCCTGGGCGCTGACGGCTACGGCCGCTGCTGCCACGGTGGTGAGCACGCTCACACGTGCGCGGCTCGGCTGCTTGGGTCGACGGTGGGACGCCACGGAAGCGAGCTCCTTCTTCTGAGTGATCACCCGCTCGGAGGTTCGACGCCTGACCTTAGTGACCTCATCGTGACGAATTCAAATCCTCCGCCGAAAAATCCCGGCACGCAATACGTTCTTTGCCTTCAACTCACCATAAGTAAAGTCGGGTTGACGCTGAGTCGCGCGACAGTCCCGGTAATTCAGGCCTTAAACCCGTACGTTTCCCTTGAGGCGCATATTGCGTTATGCCCGTTTTCAGCCGCGCGACAGACGTTTGAGGAGCACCGCCGACGCGACCGGCCGCGCGCCCGCCCTCGCGACCCCGTCGGCCACCTCCCGGTCGGTGGAGGCGACGATGACCGGCCGGCCCGGCGGCTCGGCCCGCACCAGCTGACGGATCAACTCGTCCGCGGTGACGCCCGGTTTGGAGAACAACACCCGCACCCCGCGCGGCGGCGCCAGCAGCACCGGCGCGGCCAGCTCGGCCCCGTCGAAGACACAGGTGACCTCCGCGCCGGTCTGCGCGGCGAGCTGCGAGAGCTGACCGAGGAGCCTGAGCCGCTGCTTCTCCAGCGGCATCTGGGGATAGCCGGTCTTGGTGACGTTGTAGCCGTCGACCACCAGATGCGCCTGCGGCAGCGCGAGCAGCTGGTCGAGGATCGCCGGGTCGTGCTCGGACAGCGCGCGGGCGGCGATGTCCTTGGGCGTCATCCGGCCCGGCTCCACCGCGTCCACGGTTTCCGCGGGCCGCACCGACACCGGCGGCAGCGCCAGCTCCCGGCGCAGCCCCTGGGCCGCGTCGAGCACGGTGTCCAGCAGCAGCCGTACCCGCATGTCCTCGACGCTGCGCCCCTCGCGGGCCGCCCTGCGGGTGGCTTCGAGCACGGTCTCCGCCTCGCCCAGGCGCCCTTTGATCCGCCGGGTCTCGCTCTCGGCGGCCGACACCTGCGCCTGCCCCTCGGCACGCACGGCCTCCGCCTCGGCACGCGCCTTGCGCAGCGCGGCCTCACCCCGCTTGACGTCGCTGAGCGCGGCCCGCAGCTTGCGGTGCAGCGAATCGGCCTCTTTCCTGGCGGCGTCCAGCTCGGCGCGCAGCCGCTCGGTGTCGGCCCGGGTCTGCTCACGGGCCGCCGCCAGCTCGGCGCGCAGCCGCTCCAGCTCGGCCCGGCTTTCCTCGTCGGCGCGCTCGGCGTCCGCCCGCTGGGCCTCCTCGCCGGCCGCGGTCACCAGCTTCACCCAGCCCGCCGGCCGCAGTACATAGGCCGCGGCCGCCACGTCGAGCGGGTCCGCGGCCGGGAGCGGCGAGCCGGAGTCCAGGGCACCGGACAGCTCCGGCTGATCCTCTCTGAACTTCTCCCCGATACGCTGGCGGAACACCGGATCGGTCTCCAGCGCCGCCGCCATCGCGTTGCCCGCGAACTTCGCCCGGCGGCTGGGGGTGAACCGGGCGTACTGCCGCAGCTGCGCCGGCAGCTCGCCGACCCGCAGCCCGCCGAAGGCGTCGGAGACCATCTGCACGACCCGGCGGCGCACCCCGTCGGGCAGCGGACGGCCGAACACCTCAGCGGCGCCGTCGCCCGGCCCCCCGCCTCGTGTCTCCACCATCCGTCAACCCCAATGCTTGCGGGACCCCCGTGGGGGACCGTCCGTACGGGACCCGCTCCGCTCAGGAGCCGGCGCCCGGCCTGTCCACGAGTTCCACCTGGTCCACGGCGTTGCACCAGCGGCAGCGCACCGACTCGATCGTCTCACTGACCACCTCGCGCTCCTCGACCGTGGGCTCTCCGGCCAGATCGAGGTGGACGTACTCGACGACCTTCGACGAGCGCGTCACGTCGAAGCGGGTGAGGTTGCCGCAGAGGGTGCAGCGCCACCGCGTCGTGGCGGTCGGCAGGGGAACCGTCATCGTGACTGTTCGCCTTCCTTCTAGTTTCCGTGACGCGCCGGCCTCCCCGGGGCGTGTGGCACGTAACCCTACGGCCTGACGGCGACTCGTCGCTGGGTGTGTCCATGACGGCGAGGCGGTCCGTGCGGGTACGTCCCGTTACGCCATGCTCTGTGCACATGACCGGCAAAAGGAAGACGGCGGCCCCCCGGGCGGTCAGGCTAGTCAAGGCAGTCGGAGCGGTCAGGGCGGCAGGGGCCGTACGGACCGTGCGGGCGCCGGTGACGTGCGCCCTGATCGTCCTGTGCTGCCTGGTCTTCGTGACCGGCCCGGCGGCGGGCCTCGACCCCCGCTACGGCACCGGTGACGCGCTGCTGCTCGCCCAGCGGGCGTACTTCCGGCGCTGGGGCGTGGTCCCCGCCGAGCTGTTCACCGGCGCACCACGGGCCGCCCTCACCCCGGCGACGGCCCTGTTCGTGCACGGCGGCTGGGTGCATCTGCTCGGCAACATGCTCTTCCTCTACGTCTTCGGGGCGATGACCGAGGAACGCATGGGCCGCGTCCGGTTCACCCTGTTCTACGTCGGCTGCGGCTACCTCGCCCTGGTGGGCTACGCGGCCGCCAACCCCGCCTCCGGGCAGTCCCTGGTGGGGGCCTCGGGAGCGATCTCGGCGGTCCTCGGCGCGTTTCTCTACCTGTTCCCCCGGGCCAGGGTGACCAGTCTCTTCCCGTTCCTGTTCTTCCTGCCCCTGCGGTTTCCCGCATGGGTCGTACTGCCGTTCTGGGCGGCCCTGCAGTGGCTGGCCGCCGGACGCGCGGCGCAGGGACCGGGCGTGGCCTACCTCGCCCACGTGGTGGGCTTCGCCCTGGGCTTCGCCTGCGCGTGGGCCGGATTCGGCCGGGAGACTAGAGTGAGGGCCGCCCCTGCTCCGGCCCCCGAGGGAGAGAAACAGCCGTGATCACCGCGATCGTCCTCATCAAGACCAGCGTGGACCGGATCCCCGAGATCGCCGAGCGGATCGCCTCACTGGACAGCGTGAGCGAGGTGTTCTCCGTGACCGGGACGTACGACCTGATCGCCATGGTGCGGGTGCGGCAGCACGAGGACCTGGCGGAGGTCATCCCGGGGCGGATCAGCAAGATCCCCGGGGTGGAGGCCACGGACACGCACGTGGCTTTCCGGACGTACTCCCAGCACGACCTGGAGGCGGCGTTCGCGATCGGTCTCGATTCCTGACGCCGCCTCCCGGCGCCCCCTCGGGTCAGACCGAGGGGACGCAGCGGCCGTTCTCCGTGCGGTAGGTCCACTTCGCGCCGTTCCTGACCAGTTCCCCCACCGCCGTCACGAAGCGTTCGACGTGCTCGTCGGGGGTGCCCGCGCCGAAGCTGACGCGGACGGCGGCGTCGGGGCCGCCGCACTCGCCCCGGGTCCGCGGGTCGCCGCCCAGCAGGGTGCGGAGCAGGGGGTGGGCGCAGAAGAGGCCGTCGCGGACGCCGATGCCGTACTCGGCGGAGAGCGCGGCGGCGAAGTGGGCGCTGTTCCAGCCCGCGACCACGAAGGAGATCACGCCGACCCGCGGGGCGTCCGCGTCGAAGAGGGACAGGATCCTCACCTCCGGGACCTCGGCCAAACCTTCGCGGACCGTGCGGATCAGGTGCTGCTCGCGGGCGACCAGCGTGTCGAAGCCGGCCTCGGTCAGCGCCGTGCAGGCGGAGGCGATGGCGTAGGCGCCGATGACGTTCGGGGAGCCGGCCTCGTGGCGGGCCTCGCCGTCGTGCCACTGGACGTCCACTCCCCCGTCGGCGCGCCGCGCGACCTCGCGGCTCGCGCCGCCGCCCGCCAGGTACGGCTCGGCCTCGCGCAGCCAGTCGGCGCGGCCGGCCAGCACGCCCGCGCCGAAGGGGGCGTACAGCTTGTGGCCCGAGAAGGCGACCCAGTCGACGTCCAGGTCGCGGACCGACACCGGGTGGTGCGGGGCGAGCTGGGCGGCGTCCAGGACGATCCGGGCGCCGTGTGCGTGCGCGGCGGCGGCCAGCTCCCGTACGGGCCACAGCTCACCGGTGACGTTGGAGGCACCGGTGACACAGACCAGGGCCGGACCGTAGGGGTCGCGGTCGGCCAGGGCCAACTCCAGGGCCCGTACGGCCTGCCGCGGGGTGCGCGGGGCGTCGAGGCAGGTGACCTGCGCGTGCCGCCAGGGCAGCAGGGAGGCGTGGTGCTCGGTCTCGAAGACGAAGACCTGGCAGCCGGCCGGGAGCGCGCGGGCCAGGAGGTTCAGGGAGTCGGTGGTGGAGCGGGTGAAGACCACCTGGTCGGTGCCGCGGCAGTCGAGGAACCCGGCGACCGTCTTCCGGGCGTTCTCGAACAGCTCGGTGGAGAGCCGGGAGAGGTGGCCGGCGCCGCGGTGCACGCTGCCGTAGTACGGCGCGTACGCCGCCACGTCGTCCCAGACCCGCTGGAGGGCGGGCGCGCTGGCCGCGTAGTCGAGCGCGGCGTAGGTGACCTCGCCCCCGGTGACGAGGGGAACGGTGACGTCCTGTCCCAGAACGGGCAGGGGGGCGCAAACGGACTGCTGGTCGGTGGCGGCGACGGCGGCGGCGACGGTGGAGACGGACATGGGTGGACTCCCGTGGAAGCAGGCGGAATCACCACGCGAGCAGGCATGACACGGCACGGCACGGCATGGCTCAAGCGTGGAGAAAGGTGAAGAGGGGGTGCGGAGGCGGGGCTCTACGCCCTAGCGCATTCGCTTGCTCACGGAAGGCTCCCTCGTACGACCAGGACCCCTGGTTGACGCGAGGGGTCCGCGCTTGCCGCGGGCCTCGCTGCCCACGGCCTGGTCCTCACCCGGGGCACCCCGCCACGGACGGAGGGTTGCCGGACAGCCGGCCGGGGCCACATGGCTGTCACTCATGACCTGGTTCAGCATCCTGCCACACGCTCTTCGACGCGCAAGGCGCAGTCCGGATCCTGGACTGCGCCTCGCGACCGCGCCTCGCGTCGAAGCGGCAGTGTCTCAGGCGTTGCTGGCCGCCACCCAGCGCTCCAGCGTGCGCTTGGCCGCCCCGGAGTCGATCGACTCCGCGGCGCGGTCCATGCCGGCCCGCAGCTGCTCGGCGAGCGTGCCCGAGCCCGGCTGCAGCGCCACCAGCGCCGCCGCCGAGTTCAGCAGGACGGCGTCCCGTACGGGCCCCTTCTCGCCGTCCAGCACGCGCCGGGCGACCTCGGCGTTGTAGGAGGCGTCCGCGCCGCGCAGGGCGTCCACGGGCACCAGCTCGATGCCGACGTCGCGCGGGTCGAAGGTCTCCTCGGTGACCTTGCCGTCCCGGACGATCCACACCCGGGAGGTGGAGGTCGTGGTGAGCTCGTCCAGCCCGTCGTCGCCCCGGAAGACCAGGGAGGAGTGGCCGCGCTCGGCGAAGACCCCGGCGACGACCGGCGCCATGCGCGGGTCCGCGACCCCGACGGCCTGGGCCCGCACCCTGGCCGGGTTGGTCAGCGGGCCGAGCACGTTGAACACCGTGCGGATGGCCAACTGGCCACGCGCGGCACCGGCGTGGCGCAGCGCCGGGTGGAACTTGACGGCGAAGCAGAAGGTGATCCCGGCCTCCCGGGCGACCTCGGCCACCCGCCGCGGGGTCAGCTCCAGGTTGACGCCGAGCTTCTCCAGCACGTCGGAGGCCCCGGAGGCGGAGGAAGCGGCCCGGTTGCCGTGCTTGACGACGCTGGCGCCCGTGCCGGCCACGACGATCGAGGACATCGTGGAGATGTTCACCGTCTTCGCGCCGTCGCCGCCCGTGCCGACGATGTCGACGGTCGCGCCCGGAACCTCTATCACGTTCGCGTGCTCGTACATCGCGCGGACCAGGCCGGTGATCTCCTCCACCGTCTCGCCCTTGGCCCGCAGGGCCACCACGAACCCGGCGATCTGCGCGTCGGTCGCCTCGCCGCGCATGATCAGGTCCATCGCCCAGGCGGTCTCGTCGGCGGTGAGGTTCCGGCCCTCCAGCAGGCCGTTCAGCAGGACGGGCCAGGAACGGCCCGCCGCGGTGTCGCCTCCAGCGGGGGTCACAGCGCTCATAAGCCGCTCCTGGGTCGGTGTCCCGTGCTGCGGGACTCGAATCTCGAACAGGTTCCACCCTATCCAGCCCGGCGCACGGCGAGAGGCCCCGTCCGGGGTTCGGACGGGGCCTCTCGACCGTGGCGTGGCGACGCTCAGCGGTCAGTGATCAGTGGTGGCCGTGGCCGCTCGTGATCTCCTTGTACTCCTCGACGGTCGGCTTCTGGACCTGGCTGTCCTCGCCGTAGTACGCGTTGCTGAGCTTGGCGCGCAGCTTCTGCTTGACACCCACCTTGCGCTCGACGCCGTTCTCGTCGACCGTCGGGCCGATCTCGGCCGGCTCGTACTGGTGGTGCGCCGTGAGGGTGTAGAGCTGCTCCTGGCTGAGCGGCTCGTGGACCTCGATGAACTCACCGTGCGGCAGGCGCTTGATGATGCCGGTCTCGCGACCGTGCAGCACCTTCTCCTTGTCGCGGCGCTGCAGGCCGAGGCAGATCCGCTTGGTGACGACGAACACGACGGCCGGCACGAGGAAGAAGCCGACGCGCACGAACCACGTGATCGCGTTGATCGACAGGTGGAAGTGCGTGGCCCACAGGTCGTTTCCGCCACCCACCAGCAGCACGAAGTACCAGGAGATCCACGCCACGCCGAAGGCGGTACGGGTCGGGGCGTTGCGCGGGCGGTCCAGGATGTGGTGCTCGCGCTTGTCACCGGTGATCCAGGCCTCGATGAACGGGTAGACCGCGATCGACACCAGGACCAGCGGGAAGATCATCAGCGGGATGAACACACCCAGGACGAGCGTGTGGCCCCAGAAGTTGACCTCCCAGCCCGGCATCACGCGGATGAGGCCCTCGGAGAAGCCCATGTACCAGTCGGGCTGGGCGTTCGTGGACACCATGTCCGGACGGTAGGGACCGAGGGTCCAGACCGCGTTGATCTCCGCGATCGCCGAGATGACCGCGATGACACCGAAGACCAGGAAGAAGAAGCCTCCGGCCTTGGCCATGTAGACCGGCAGCAGCGGCATGCCGACCACGTTGTTGTTGGTCTTCCCGGGGCCCGCGAACTGCGTGTGCTTGTGGTAGAAGACCAGGATCAGGTGGGCCACGATCAGACCCAGCATGATGCCCGGCAGCAGCAGGATGTGGATCGAGTAGAACCGGGCCACGAAGTCGTGACCGGGGAACTCGCCGCCGAAGAGGAAGAACGACAGGTACGTGCCGACGACCGGCACGGACAGGATCGCGCCCTCCATGAAGCGGACACCGGTGCCGGAGAGCAGGTCGTCCGGGAGCGAGTAACCGGTGAAGCCGGTGAACATGCCCAGGACGAACAGCAGGAAGCCGAACAGCCAGTTGACCTCACGCGGCTTGCGGAACGCGCCGGTGAAGAACACGCGCATCATGTGCACGAACATGCCGGCCAGGAAGATCAGCGCGGCCCAGTGGTGGATCTGCCGGATGAGCAGACCACCGCGCACGTCGAAGGAGATGTCCAGGGTCGAGCTGAAGGCCTCGCTCATCAGCTGTCCCTGCAGCGGGACGTACGACCCGTGGTACACCACCTCGTTCATCGACGGGTGGAAGAACAGCGTCAGGTAGACACCCGTGAGGATGATGATGATGAAGCTGTAGAGGCAGACCTCACCCAGCATGAACGACCAGTGGTCGGGGAAGATCTTCCGCATGTTGGCCTTGGCCAGGGAGTAGATCCCGAGCCGGCCGTCGGCCCAGTCGGCGAGCCTCTCGCCGGCCTGTGCCCCCCCGCGTGAGCGGGACTTGTTCGATGCTGTTGTACTCATCCGCGCTCCCAGAATGCAGGACCGACGGGCTCCTCGAAGTCGCCGAGCGCCTGGAGGTAACCCTCGCTGTCCACACCGATGCGCAGCTGCGGCAGGGCGTGGCCGGCGGGGCCGAAGATCACTCGGGCACCGTCGGAGAGGTCGAAGGTGGACTGGTGGCACGGGCACAGGGCGTGGTGCGTCTGCTGCTCGTACAGGGAGATCGGGCAACCCACGTGGGTGCAGATCTTCGAGAAGGCGATGATGCCCTCGTGCCCCCAGTCGAGCTCACGCTTGTCCTTGATGTCGCGCGGCTCGAGCCGGACGATCATCAGGGCGGCCTTGGCGATCTCGGTCTGGAAGTTCTCGTCCGCCTCCTTCAGCCCGTCGGGCATGGCGAAGGTGAGCGAGCCGACCGCGACGTCCTCGGGGCGCAGCGGCAGGTTGGTGTTCATGTTGACGAGACGCTTGCCCTTGGCCCACAGCGTGTGGCGCAGGCTGGTCCCGGGCAGCGGGCCCAGGTCGCGCAGCAGCACGACGCCGGTCAGCGGCACCAGGGTGAGCGCGCCGAGCATCGTGTTGCGGATCAGCTTGCGGCGGCCGATCCCCGACTCCTTGGCGCCCTGCTTGAAGTCCGCGTGGACCTTGGCACGGGTCTCGGGGGACGCCTCGATCGGGTGACGCTCGTCGGCGACCTCCACGTCGGACATCAGGGTGCGGGCCCAGTGGACCGCGCCCGCGCCGATCGCGAACAGCGCCACGCCCAGCGTCAGGCCCAGCGCGAAGTTCAGCGCGTTGATGTGCCCGATCGGGAAGACGTAGACGATCTTTTCGACCGGGATCGCCACGTACGAGGCGATGAAGCCGATGGTGGCCAGCATCGACACCGTGAACAGCAGGGCGACGGTGCGCTCGGACCGCTTGGCGGCCCGCTCGTCGACGTCCTGGATCCGGTGCTCGTGCGGCGGCAGGCCCGGGTCGGCGAACGGGTGCCGCTCGTCCGCCACGGAGACCGCTCCGCGCCCGTGCTCGTGGGCGGCCCGCTCTGCGGGCAGGTTCTCTTCAGGAATGTCTTGGCTACTCATGACTTCTTGGCCTTTGCGGTCCGAGCGGCGACCCAGACGGCGACCGCGATCAGGGAACCCAGCCCGAAGATCCAGGCGAACAGGCCCTCACTGACCGGTCCGATACCGCCCAGATCCATACCGCCCGGGGTCGCGCTCTTCTCACCGTTGACCTCGTTGAGGTACGCGATGATGTCCTTCTTGTTCTGCTCGGACATCGTGGTGTTGGGGAAGGAGGGCATGTTCTGCGGGCCGGTCAGCATGGCCTCGTAGATGTGCTTGTTGCTCACACCCTGCAGCTCCGGGGCGTACTTGCCGTGCGTCAGCGCACCGCCCTTGCCGGTGAAGTTGTGGCACTGGGCGCAGTTGTTGCGGAACAGCTCACCGCCCTTGGCGGCGTCCGCGCCCGCGGGGTTGTACTGGTTCGTCGCCGGGATGGCCGGGCCGGCGCCGAGCGAGGCGATGTACGCGGCCATCTGGTCGATCTGGGCCTGGTTGTACTTGACCTTCTTGCGCGGGATCTGCGCACCCGGCTGCTGGGCCGGCATACGGCCGGTGCCCACCTGGAAGTCGACCGCCGCGGCGCCCACGCCCACCAGGCTCGGGCCGTCGGTGGTGCCCTCACCACCGGTGCCGTGGCAGCTGGCGCAGCCGACCAGGTAGAGCTTCTTGCCCTCTTCGATGGCGAGGGACTGGGCGGTGTCGTCGGCCTTTGCCTTGCTCGCGGGTGCGAACGCGGTGTACAGCCCCCCAGTGGCCGCCAGCGCGAAGAGTAGGACGACGACCGCCGCCAGCGGATGGCGTCGTCGTGCGGAGAGCTTTTTCACGATTACCCCGGTGTCAGGATCTTCTCTGCGTCGATGCTTTGCGGACTTGGATCGGCTCGTCGCCTACTGGATCAAGTAGATCGTGGCGAAGAGTCCGATCCAGACGACATCGACGAAGTGCCAGTAGTAGGACACGACGATGGCCGCGGTCGCCTGCTCGTGGGTGAACCTCCGGGCTGCGTAGGTACGGCCGAGCACCAGCAGGAAGGCGAAGAGACCGCCCAGCACGTGCAGACCGTGGAAGCCGGTGGTCAGGTAGAACACCGAGCCGTAGGGGTCGGAGGAGATGGAGATCCCCTCGTGCGCCACCAGCGCGGTGTACTCGTAGATCTGGCCACCGATGAAGATCGATCCCATGATGAAGGTGACGATGAACCACATCCGGAGCTTCTTCACGTCACCGCGCTCGGCGGCGAAGACGCCGAGCTGGCAGGTGAGTGAGGAGAGCACCAGGATCGTGGTGTTCACCGACGAGAAGGGGACGTCGAGAGCGCCCGCCATCTCCTTCCAGTGCGTCGGACCCGTCACCGAACGCAGGGTGAAGTACATCGCGAAGAGGGCCGCGAAGAACATCAGCTCGGAACTCAGCCAGATGATGGTTCCGACGCTGGTGAGGTTCGGTCGGTTGACCGACGGGTGCGCGTGCCCGGTTTCTACTGTCGTTGCTGTCGCCACGCCGACATTATGTCGGTCGCTTATCCCGCCCTCACCCCGGGGGGTGCTGTTCGGAGTGTCCGGGGGGTGTGCCATGCCCGTACGGCCCATCGAAGAGCTGTTCCAGCCGCTGTCGACCAGCGGTGGGAGGGGGTAGCATCCGCGCCATCGGTACCCGTAAGTTCCCGACGAGTTCCCGACCCACGACGCGGAGGAACAATGCAGGCGACCGCCACGGTGCTGGTCTACAGCGACGATGCCAACACCCGGGAGCAGGTGCGGCTGGCCTGCGGACGCCGGCCGGCCCCGGACGCCCCCGTGGTGGAGTTCCTGGAGTGCGCCACTCCGGCCGCGGTGCTCAAGGAGCTGGACAGGGGCGGGATCGACGTCTGCGTCCTGGACGGCGAGGCCGTGCCGATGGGCGGCATGGGGATGTGCCGGCAGATCAAGGACGAGATCTTCGACTGCCCGCCCGTGCTGTTGCTGATCGCCCGGCCGCAGGACGCGTGGCTGGCGACGTGGAGCCGGGCCGACGCGGCGGTCACCCTGCCGGTGGAGCCGGTGGAGTTCGCTGCCGCGTTGGCTTCCTTGCTGCGGAAGAAGGCGCTGAGCAGCGCCTGAGCCCTTGAGTCGCGCCTGAGAGCTCGGGACGGCCCGTGGTTTCGCGGCTGCGGGCCGTCCCGGGTCGTTCGCGAGGTTCCCCGCGCCCCTCTTGTGCAAGCCCTCGTTCACAGGCCCTGGGGGCGCAGTCTGGGCTGGTTCGCCTTGGGAGTGTCCTGGGTGGTCAGGGCGCTGCCCTGGAGCCATTTCTGCCAGGGGACGTTCCAGTCGCCGAAGCCGTTGTCGAAGGGTTCCATCGGCTTGCCGGCGGAGTTGACGACCTGGACGATGTCGCCCTCGCGGATGGTGTCGAAGAACCACTTGGCGTTGGGGGTGCTCATGCCGGTGCAGCCGTGGCTGACGTTGTCCGTGCCCTGGGAGCCGACGGACCAGGGGGCGGCGTGGACGTACTCGCCGCTCCAGGTCACCCGGGTGGCGTAGTACACGGGCAGGTCGTAGGAGTCCGCGGAGCCGACGGCGATGCCCACGGTGGTGCTCTTCATCCGTACGAAGTACTCCTTGGCCAGGACGACCTTGATGCCGTTGCGGGTCTCGAAACCGGACTTGCCGGTGGTGATGGGGATCTGCTTGATCTCCTCGTCGTTCTTGTAGACCGTCAACCGGTGCTTGGCGGCGTCCGTGACGGCCACGACGCGGTCGCCGGTGGTGATCTTCAGCGGCTTGGCGGCCCCGCCCCACAGCCGGTCGCTGATCTTGATGTTCTCCAGGTTGCTGCGCACCTGGATGGTGGCGTTGGCGGGCCAGTAGAACTGGGGGCGGTAGTGGAGCTCCTTGTCGCTCACCCAGTACCAGGAGCCCTCCACGGCGGGCACGGAGTCGACCTTCAGGGCGCGCTCCACGATGGCCCGCTGGCGCTTGTCCGTGACCGGTTGGTCCAGTTCGGCCGTGATGGGCCGGCCCACGCCGTAGGTGCCCTCCTGCGGCCCGAACGTGACGTTCAGGCGCTTGGGGTCGGCGGGCTTGCTGGTGTCGAGGGCGAGGACCTTGCGGCCGGGTTTGCCACTGCCGTTCTCCGTGCTCACGGTCACCGTGTAGTGGGTGCCCGCGGCGAGCGGGGAGGTGCTGTGCCAGCGGCTGCCGTCGGCGGCGAGTTCGCCGGAGACGTAGCGGCCCGTGGTGTCCACGGCGGTGACGTCCGTGATCCGCCCGTCCGAGCCGTCGGCGGTGACCTCCAGGGGCTTGTCCGGGTCGGCCTTCCCGCCGACCTCCTTGGGGCCGCTGAAGGAGATCTGGTCCGCCGCGTCGTACGGAGTGGCGGCCAGCGGGTTGCCGTCCGCGTCGCAGGCGGTGACGGTCGCCCCCAGGGCGACTGCCAGCAGGACGCGGACGGTGCCGCCGGTGTACGGAGTGGTGCGCATGGGGTCACGCTAGGAAGCTCCACCGGCTCCGGCACGATTAATCGCCCATGCGGGTGAACTCCCCCGGCAAACGCAGCAGCCCGGACACTCCGTCAGGAGTGTCCGGGCCACCGGTGTTCCACAAGGGTCACTGGGTGCGGTTCTCACCGCGGTAGTACTCGAAGACCCAGCCCAACACGCTGATCAGGATCAGCGGGACCGCGAAGTACAGCAGCCACCAGCCGACCGCGATGCCGAGGAAGCCCAGCGCCCAGCCGAGGCCGAGACCGAGCGGCTGCCAGCTGTGCGGGCTGAAGAAGCCCAGCTCGCCGGAGCCGTCCGCGACATCGGCCTCCTTGTCGTCCTGGGCACCCGCGTCGACCCGCTGGGCGGTGAAGCCCAGATAGAAGCCGATCATGATGGCCAGGCCGAAGGCCATGAAGAGTGCGGTGGTGCCTACCGCTTCCTTCGACCACACGCCGTAGACGACGGCCGTGATGAGCAGGAAGACGCTCAGCCACATGAACAGCTTGCCCTGGATCTTCACTTGCCGGCCTCCTTTCCGCCAGCGAGGGCCTTCTCGCCGTGACCGGCGTTCTCGAGCTGGTCGAGCGCGGCGATCTCCGGGTGGTGCAGGTCGAAGGCCGGGGATTCACTGCGGATCCGCGGCAGGGTGAGGAAGTTGTGCCGCGGCGGCGGGCAGGACGTGGCCCACTCCAGGGAGCGGCCGTACCCCCAGGGGTCGTCGGTCTCCACCGGCTTGCCGTACTTGGCCGTCTTCCAGATGTTGTAGAAGAACGGCAGGACCGACATGCCGAGCAGGAAGGAGAAGATCGTCGACACCGTGTTCAGCGCGGTGAAGCCGTCGGCCGCCAGGTAGTCGGCGTACCGGCGCGGCATGCCCTCGACACCCAGCCAGTGCTGGACCAGGAAGGTGCCGTGGAAGCCGATGAACAGCAGCCAGAAGGTGATCTTGCCCAGACGCTCGTCGAGCATCTTGCCCGTCCACTTCGGCCACCAGAAGTGGAAGCCGGCGAACATCGCGAAGACGACCGTGCCGAAGACGACGTAGTGGAAGTGGGCCACCACGAAGTACGAGTCGGTGACGTGGAAGTCCAGCGGCGGCGAGGCCAGGATGACACCGGTCAGGCCACCGAAGACGAAGGTGATCAGGAAGCCGACCGACCACAGCATCGGCGTCTCGAAGGACAGCGAGCCCTTCCACATGGTGCCGACCCAGTTGAAGAACTTCACTCCGGTCGGGACCGCGATCAGGAAGGTCATGAAGGAGAAGAACGGCAGCAGCACACCGCCGGTCGCGTACATGTGGTGCGCCCACACCGTCACCGACAGACCCGCGATCGCGATGGTCGCGCCGATCAGACCCATGTAGCCGAAGATCGGCTTGCGGGAGAAGACCGGGATGACCTCACTGACGATGCCGAAGAACGGCAGCGCCAGGATGTACACCTCGGGGTGCCCGAAGAACCAGAACAGGTGCTGCCACAGCAGGGCTCCGCCGTTGGCCGGGTCGAAGATGTGGCTGCCGAACTTGCGGTCGCACTCCAGGGCGAACAGGGCCGCGGCGAGCACGGGGAAGACGAGCAGGACGAGGAGCGCGGTCAGCAGCACGTTCCAGGTGAAGATCGGCATGCGGAACATGGTCAGGCCGGGTGCCCGCATGCAGATGATCGTGGTGATGAAGTTGACCGCGCCGAGGATGCTGCCGAAGCCGGACAGCGCCACGCCCATGATCCACATGTCGGCGCCGATCCCCGGCGAGTGGACGGCGTCCGACAGCGGGGCGTACAGGAACCAGCCGAAGTCGGCGGCCCCGCCCGGAGTGAGGAAGCCGCCCGCGGCGATGAGGGAACCGAACAGGAACAGCCAGTAGGCGATCATGTTCAGCCGGGGGAAGGCGACGTCGGGGGCGCCGATCTGCAGCGGCATGATCCAGTTCGCGAAGCCGGTGAACAACGGCATCGCGAACATCAGCAGCATGATCGAGCCGTGCATCGTGAACGCCTGGTTGAACTGCTCGTTCGACATGATCTGCAGTCCGGGCCGGGCGAGTTCGGCCCGCATCGCCAGCGCCATGACGCCGCCGACGATGAAGAACGCGAAGGCGGTGACGAGATAGAGCGTCCCGATCTTCTTGTGGTCGGTGGTGGTCAGCCACTCCACCCAGGCCGACCGTCCGCCGGTCCCCTTCCGGGCCGTCCCCGCGGTCGCGGCGGGCGCCCCGACCGCGTCCTGCGGCCGCACGGCCGCCGCCTGTTCTATCCGCACCTCGTCCACCGGACGGTGCCTCCCGATCTGTTTCTCTTCATCGCTGGAACGACGACCCCGGAGGCGCTCCGGCCGGGAAACCGGACCGGACCCTCCCGGCCGCCGCCCCATGATCACTGGATCGGTACAGGGGCCGGATAGGGCCGAACAGTCCCCGCACGGTCCTCCGGGCAGGGGCCAACAGTCCCTTCTGCGCCGGGGCCGGTACGAAACCGGACGTATGCGCCGACCGCCATCAGGAAGGGGCGAGGTACACGTGAGGGAAGCTTTGCCGGACGTGTACCGCGTCAACACGTTTTTCGTTGATGGGGGGACAGGGGCCGTGTACGGTTGTCCGCATGACGGACAACGCCGCCCCATCAGCCGGTCCTCTCGTCACCGGCTCCGAGATCGCGCGGCTCGCAGGCGTCACCCGGGCCGCCGTGTCCAACTGGCGGCGGCGGTACGACGACTTCCCCGCGCCGACGGGTGGGAGCGCCAACAGTCCGCTCTTCGACCTCGCCGAGGTCCAGGCGTGGCTGGACAGGCAGCGCAAGGGACAGGACCTCTCGGAGGAGGTCCGGCTCTGGCAGATGCTGCGCGGAGCCTACGGCGACGACATGGTGGCCGCGCTCGCCGACGTCGCCACGGTCCTCGCCGACGCCCGGGCGAAGAGGCCGGCCGCCCTCCCGGAGGACGCCGCCGGCCTGGCCCGGCGCCTGGCGGACAGCGGCTCGCCCGGCGAGGTGGCCGACGCCCTCGCCGAGCGCTTCACCGACTCCGTGCGCCGCGCCGGATCCGACCAGGTCTCCTCGCCGCGCATCGTCCGGGCCGTACGGCACCTGTCCGGCCAAGTCGCCGACGACGCCGTCGTCTTCGACCCGGCCTGCGGCATCGGCACCCTTCTGCTCTCCGTCGGTCCCGAGCGGGGGCCGCGGCGGTTCGGACAGGAGGCGGACGCCCGCAGTGCCCGCTTCGCGCAGTTGCGCGCCGACCTCGCCGGACGTTCCGGTGTCGAGATCGTCGCGGGGGACTCCCTCCGCGACGACCGCTGGGCGGACCTCGGAGCCGATCTGGTCGTCTGCGACCCGCCCGTCGGCGACACCGACTGGGGCCGCGAGGAGCTCCTCCTGGACTCGCGGTGGGAACTGGGCACCCCGTCCCGGGCCGAAGGCGAACTCGCCTGGCTGCAGCACGCGTACGCGCACACCGTTCCCGGCGGCCGGATGCTGATGGTCATGCCCGCCTCGGTCGCCTACCGCAAGGCCGGCCGCCGTATCCGGGCCGAGCTCGTACGCCGCGGCATCCTCACCCAGGTCACCGCCCTGCCGCCGGGTACGGCCGCCTCGCACGCGCTGCCCGTGCACCTCTGGCAACTGCGCCGCCCGCACTCCCCGGGCGACGCGGCCACCAGTGTCCGCATGGTCGACCTGACCGGCAACGACCCGGACGGCCCCCTGGACGCACGGCCGGACCAGGCGGCGGACGTCTCCCTCATCGAACTGCTCGACGACGTCGTGGACCTCACCCCCGGCCGGTACGTGGAGGAGTCCCACCGCGACTACCCGGCCGAATACCGGCAACTGCGGCGCGAGTTGGCGGAACACGTGCGCGTGCTCGCCGAGCTGCTGCCGGCCCTCACCGCGGGCGAACGCCACGGCGCCGCGGACGGCCCTTCCGTCAGCGTCGCCGATCTCGCCCGAGCCGGTCTCGTCGAGTACGGCGAGGCGGAGCCGGTGTCCGTCAGCGACCAGCTCGACACCGACTTCCTGCGGGGATTCCTGCGCAGCGCGGCCAACACCCGCCGGTCCACCAGCGCGAGCGGAACGTTCCGCCTCGACGGCAAGGGCGCCCGCGTCCCCCAGATGGACATCGCCGAACAGCGCCGCTACGGCGCGGCGTTCCGCGCCCTCGAGGAGTTCGAGGAGCGCGCCGGGAAAATCGCCGAACTGAGCCGCGAGGCCACCGAGCTGGCCCGCGACGGCCTCGCCAACGGCGCGCTGGAGCCCAATAGCTGACGCCCCGTCAGTGATCCGGGGTGAACGGGCTCACGGCCCCGGGCCGCCCCTGACCCGGACCGTCGGCACCCCGGCCGTGGGGCGGTGAACGGTAGCCGGCCAGGGTGTCGGTTTTTTCGCCGTCCCGAACGGACGATCCGTAATCGATCATGCGCACCGGGTGTCGCCGGACCCTCGTGTCAACAGGAACCCGATCAAGAGGGTGTGTTGACGTTATCAACGTACGGCCCTAGAGTCGCTCGTGAACCTCCGCTCGCGAAGTCTGCGGGGGTGCGTCGTGAACAACACAGCACTGTCCTTGGGGGGACCATGCACGCCCGTACCAGAATCGCCGCCGCCGCTGTCGCCGTCGTCGGCGCGCTCGCTCTCACCGCCTGCGGCACCGGCAGCACCGTCGTCGACAAGCCGAAGGAGAACGCCGCCGCCAAGGCGGACAGCGGCAAGGACGCCGAGAAGGAGAAGGACGCCACCCCTGAGGTCGCCAAGGTCGGCGACACCCTGACCCTGAAGGGCATGGAGGACGGCAGCCGGCTCGACGTCACCGTCGTCAAGGTCGCCGACCCCGCCAAGTCGGCCGACGAGTTCTCCGAGCCCGACTCCGGCAAGCGGTTCGTCGGTGTGCAGTTCAAGATCGTCAACACCGGTAAGGCGGTCTACAACGACAGCCCGTCCAACGGCGCCCAGGTCGCCGACAGCGAGGGGCAGCAGTTCGACTCCACCTTCGCGGAGATCACGGCCGGTCCGTCCATGTCCTCCAGTCTGAAGCTCAAGCCCGGTGCCACGGGCCTCGGCTGGATCGTCTTCGAGGTTCCCAAGGCGTCGAAGCCCGACACCGTGCAGTTCACCATGGACTCCGGGTTCGCCGACCAGACCGGCGAGTGGAAGCTGAGGTAGCCGCACCAGGAGGCCGCGTCGGACCGCGCCGGCCATTCCTCGTCCGCCGCGCGACCTCCTCGCGCACTCGGCCCAGACGGTCTTGCCTCCGGGCGGGTACGGCTCGGTGCCCCTGCGGTCGGCCAGGGCGGTGACCAGGAGCAGGCCCGGCCGACTCCGCGTCCGGGGGCGTACTGAAGTCCATACGGGCGGAGGAGGCCGGTCCGTTTCGCCTACTCCGGCGGGGTGGGCGTGTCGGGGGTGTGGTACATCGCTTGTATGTCCAGTTCCAGTTGGACGGTCGGTCCGACGACCGCGATGCCGCGGGCCAGCATCGAGCGGTAGTTCAGGGTGAAGTCGTCGCGGTGCAGCTCCGCCTTCGCCAGTGCCGCGCAGCGGAGTTCCTGTTCGTAACCGCCGTTCACCGTGCCCAGGTACATCGTGTCCAAGCCGACGGAGCGGCTGATGCCGTGCATGGTGAGCGTGCCGTGCAGCGTCCACTTGGAGCCGCCGAGGTGGACGAACCGGGTGCTGACGAAGTCGATGTACGGGTAGTGCTCGACGTCGAGGAAGTCGACGGAACGCAGGTGGTTGTCACGGGTCTTGTTGCCCGTGGCGATGCTGGAGGCGTCGATGCGCACCCAGGCCTGGGAATCGGCCATGTCCTGCGCGACGCGGATGCCACCGTCGAAGCGGGTGAAACGGCCGTGTACATGGGCCATGCCCACGTGCTTGGCGATGAACCGGATCGCGGTGTGCGGTGGGTCGAACAACCAGGCACCGGGCGGAGGGAGTTCCAGCTGACGGGCGGGCTCCAGCGTGATGCGTGCCGGGGGAGGGGCCACGCCGGCGGCTATCTCGACGGTTTCGCGGGCGGGCGACAGGCCCTCGGCCGCGGTCCGCACGCTGTAGGGGCCCGGCGGCAGCGTCGCCATGAAGAAGCCGTACGGATCGGTGGTGCCGTGGGTCACGACGCGGTGGCTGTCCAGCGCGGTCACCGTGACCTCGGCGCCACCCATGGGCTGCCCCATGAAGTCGACGACCTCGCAGCCGAACGCGCCCGCGCCGGCCGGCAGGGGAATCGAAAGGCCCGGCTCGGCACCGGAGGCGCTGCGGGAACGCCGACGGCGGAGCAGTCCGAGGGCCATGGTGTTCACCTTTCTGCACACGTGTGGCTGCCATGCGGGCCCCATGGCCCGTTGTGATCGCGATCGCCAAGAGCATCTGGAGTCAGGATGCAGGCATGAAGGGATCAGTTCGTTAGCGATCATAAAGCAACTTGTGCAGAGATGGCGTTTCGCATGGTCAAAGCTGGTATAACGGCAGTTTGAATGGTCAGGCCATCGCAAATCTGCACATCCGCGGGGTGAATCTTGACACCTTGACCTTGCCGCTTGGCGCGTCACTGTGGCGAAGAACACCTGCCGCGCCACCACTTTTACGCCCAGCACGCAGCATCGCCACCGAACCGACACACCCGGCACTGGTTGGGGACCGTTCGCGCTCACACCGCGTACCCCGCTCAGACGCTCATGCCGCCGGGAAGCAGGGCTCCGTGCCCCAGCGGTCGGCCGGGCCGGTGACCAGGAGCAGGCCACGGCCCGTCTCCGTGTCCGCGGGCGTGGTGAAGTCCGTACAGGCGGACGGCACGACGGTTCGCCGTCCCTCCGCCCAGCGCGTCCCGACCCGGCACGCGAAGCCGTCGGCCGTCGCACGCTATCTCGTTGTCAGTGCCGCAGTGCCGCAGTGCCGCAGTGCCGCAGTGCCGCAGTGCCGCAGTGCATGGTGCCGCCTGTGTTCAGCCGCAGCTCCGCTCGCAACCGGCCCTTCCCATGTGGGGCGGCCGGTTCGCGAGCATCGAGCATGACGAGGAACCGCAGAGGGTCGGCCGTGCCATCATCGGGCGGTCGATGCAACGGTCAGGGCACGTGAGGTCGATTCCCAGGGCAGGGGGCAGGGGGCAGGGGGCACGTGGCAGTCGGAGAGGTGGTCCGTCGAGGCGTCCGGCTCGGGGTGCGCATCGGACTGGTGCCGGCGATTCTCCTCGGCTCCGTACGGCTC
>NZ_JUJA01000167.1:419793-421071 GCF_001906585.1 Streptomyces kebangsaanensis
CGCCGCCGCGATGCGGTTCTTCAATGGTCGACGGCGGCACCGACCGGCGCGCCAGGTGCTCCGGGTCCAACCCCTCGCACTTCGTTCGCGGAGTCAGTCGACAGCTCGTCGCGTGCCGGGTGACCACGTCGGCGTGGCCGGAGGTGGGAGTACCTCCGGCCGGGCCCGACCGGCAGCTTTCTCCTACTCCTTCAGGCCCACTGCCCCGACGGCGTGGCCCTGCTCGCGACTGATGTCCGCGGAGTCGGGGTCCGGGCGCCAGTCGGCGGACCGGACCAGGCCCGGCTCGACCAGGCGCAGCCCCTGCAGGAAGCTCCCGATGCGCTCGGGCGAGCGCAGGTGGTACGTGTTGACGGACTGCGCGTTGTACGCCTCGACAGCCGCCTTCAGTTGTTCGCTGGTGTCCGTGCCGTCGCTCAGGGCCACGTAGCTGCCCCGCGGCAGGGCATCGATCAGCTCGGCCACGATCCGCTCGGGCTCCTCGTTGTCCGAGAGCTGGCCCATGATGTTGAGCAGCATCAGGCCGACGGGCCGGTCGAAGTCCAGCGTGTGAGCCGCCTCGGCGAGGATCTTCCGCGGATCGCGCACATCGGCGTCGAGGTAGGCGCACTTGCCTTCCGGAGTGCTGCGCAACAGCGCGTCGGCGTGGGCGAGGACGATGGGGTCGTTGTCCACGTAGACGATCCTGCTCTCGGGCGCGATGCCCTGGGCGACCTCGTGGGTGTGGTTGGTGCTGGGCAGCCCGGTACCGATGTCGAGGAACTGGCGGATCCCCGCGTCACGCGTCAGGAACCGCACTGCTCGCACCAGGAAGCTCCGCTGCAGCCGCGCGATGGCCGCGAATTCGGGAAACGTCTGAAGGATCATGTCGCCGGCCTGGCTGTCCACCGGATAGTGGTTCTTCCCGCCGAGCAGGTAGTCCCACACACGCGCCGAGTGGGGTCGATCGGTCTGCAGTCTTCTTTCCCGGTCGCCTCGGTCAGTCATGATCGAAGCATGACACACAGCGACCCTCAAGACGTTCAACTCCTGGGTTTCCGAGCGTCGTTGCTCCCCAACGCAGCCTCCAACCGGTGGAGAGGAGTGGAGAGGAAGTTCTCTTGCTCGTCCCGTTTCCATCAGACGGCCGTCCGAGGACGAACGGAAGTGTCCCGGCCAGTTCACCCGGTGCTGCCTTCTCCGTGCGGGAGTGACGGTCCGCGGTGAACACAGGTCCACCGTCCGGAAGGCCGCGGCCAGGGCCGCATTCACCGCCTCCACGAGCCCCACTCCCGCCCC
>NZ_JUJA01000167.1:421115-425271 GCF_001906585.1 Streptomyces kebangsaanensis
AGGCGGAAGGCGGCTTCCGCTGTGTCCCGCGCGAGGAGTCCGACGACGACATCATCCGCCGGCCGGCGAGGAAGACGACGCGACGTCGAAACGCGGACGCCCGCTGACCGGCACGCCGGGCCGGCCGGATCCTGGTGGCCCCAGGACTCGGCCGGCGCCGTGAGCCGTCGCTGTCACGTGTTCGTGAGCAGGGACTCCAGGGCCTTCGCCGTGGCCGGATGCCGGATCGTCAGCGCGGCGCCCGAAGGCGAGGAGCCGGACACCGCCCACGCGCCGTCGCAGCCCAGCAGCTCCGCCACCGCGTCGCAGGTCGCCGGATGCACGGCCGGCAACCCGACACCCGTACCCGACGGGAACGGGACGTCGGCCCGCGTCCACCCCTGCGCGCAGCCCAGCAGCTCCGCCACCGCGTCGCAGGTCGCAGGGTGCGCCGGGAGCAACGTGGCGCCCTGGCGGCCGTGCCCTCCGGACCGCGTCCGGCGCCCGGCGGGCGGGGCCGGGGGCGTCCGCCACGGTGGTATCCACGCGTCCAGGGCCGCCGGCCGGCCCGGGAAGATCCGCCCGGCCTCGCGGACCAGCAGCGGGACGAGTTCCGCGGCGCCGGACCGCAAGGTGGTGATGAGCAGCGGCAGCCATGGCAGCAGCACCGCGTCGGGCAACCGCCCGAACGCCTTCGACACCGCCTCCACGACCACGTCCGCCAACCCCGGCACCGGCTCCAGCGCGTGGACGAAGCCGCTGAGGTAACGGGGATAGGCGGGCACCACCAGCGGATTGTCCAGCAGTGCGTCGCACCGGCCCCGCAGCTCGGCCCGGGACAACGTGCCGAGCTGCACCTGCGCCGCCCACAGCAGGGCCGTCTTCGACGGCTCCTCGGGGTGCGACTGGGCGACCGCCAGCTCCAACTGGGCCCGGTCGCAGCCCAGCGACAGCGCGAGGCCCTCCATGCTGAACAGGAAGCCGAGCATCGCCGCGACCTGCCCGACCGTCGCGTCCTCGTCCCGGAACGCCACCGGCAGCAGCGTGCAGTAGTGGGCGTAGCCGGTCTTGACGAACGACTCGATCCACGGCGGCAGCACCGGTTCGCCGGTGCGGTAGTACGCCAGCAGCCCGCGCACCCGGCGCAGCACCTCCGGCGCGCCGTCGACGCTGCGCTCGGTGGCGAGCACCTTCAGCGCGTGCGTGCCGAGTTCGTCGGCGAGACGACGGCTGCGCAGGTACAGGGTCGCGTCCTCGACCGCGGCCAGTACGGTCGCGGTCGTGGCCTGCGGGCCGTAGGCGTCGCGCCGCAGTCGCTGCTCCAGGACCTGCTCGATGCTGACGCCCTCGTAACCGAGCTCGATGAGGGCCCGCTGATGGGTGCCGAGCGCCAGGTCCCAGGACTCCTGGATCGAACGCTCACCGAGCCGCCGTTCGCCCATGATCGGCCGGGCCGCGCCGTGCGGCATCAGGCGCCGCAGCATCCACAGCACGTCGGAGCAGGCCTGGAGTTCCGGCCGGGAGGCCATGTCCAGCAGGGCCCGCTGCACGCCGCGCTGCTGGAGCTTCGGTCCGAGCGGCGCCAGCCGGTCGTGCACGTCGCGGGCGAGCGGCGGCAGCGCCTCGTAGCCGACCTGGCCGATCCGGTCGCCGCCCATCATGATCTCGACGAGGCGTCGCACGTCCCGCCGTCCCGGCACGGCGTCCTTCTCGATGCAGGTGACCGCCGCGTCCTGGAAGTCGTACGGCGTGGGCTTGGCCCGGTCCCGCATCCCGGCGAGCAGGACGGACGTCTCGAACACCGCGATGGCGTCGGCGGTGGAGGCGAGGTAGCCGTTGCGCCGGGCCGCGCGCACGATGTCCACCGACCAGCCGAGCAGTTCGGCCTCGTCCAGGCCGTCGAGCACGGGCGGCCTGCGCAGGAAGCCGGACAGCCGGTCCGCGGCGGCGGACTCCGGTGCGGGGACGGCGTCTTGTCGTCCCGGGTCCTTCGCCGCACCGGCCTTCTTCGCCGAGGACTTCTTCGTACCCGCCTGGCCCGCCAGCCGGTACGGCCGCACACGGGTGCGCTTCAGGCTCTTCGCCCACTCCGTCGAGGCGATCGACACCGAGCCGGCGGCAAGGCCGAACTGCGCCTCGATCGCCGCGTGGCTGGACGGGATCAGCCCGTACTGCCAAGTGGTGGCGGTGCGCGGGGAGATCGGATACGTGTCGGTGCCGTGCACGCCGAACTCCTCGACACGGCTGGCCGCGTGGAACGCCCCGCACACGTACAGGCAGTCCGCCGGATCGGTCCCGGTCGCCGTCAGGTGCTCGCGCATCCGGGTCCACATGTACCGTTCGCGGTCCTCGTCCACGCGGACCCGGGCGCCGTCACCCGGAGCGAGGCGCCGGAACAGGCTGCCGATGAGGAACATCACCTGGCGGTAGGTGTCGTGGTCGGCGGCGCTGTCGCCGAGCGGCACCTCGACGTACTGGTGCCACCACTCCGACCAGTGCCGCACCTTGCCGTGGTGCAGCAGATGCTCCTCCAGCTCGGCGAAGCGCGGCCGGAGATCGCCGAGTTCGACGCCGACGGCCTCGCCGTGCAGCGCGGCCTCGGCCTCGGCCGGAGAGCCGGTGTCCTCCGCGGCGGCCTCCGGCGCCCGCTCGCCACGGGTGTCCCACTGGAAGACGTGGTCCGCGGACCGGTCCACGAGGACCAGCTCCACACCCGGGGTGTCCAGGGCGTACGCGATGGCCTGGTACTCGGCGGACGCCTCGGTGATCGGCGCGACGACCGACAGCGGAGCCCAGTCCTGGGGGAAGCCGTCGACGTCACCGGCGAACGCCTGCACCGCCACCGGCAGCCGGCAGTTGCGCAGCTCGGTCAGCAGCGGCGCCATGTCCTCGCACAGCTCCAGGTAGACCACCTTGGGCTGCTTCTCGCGCAGCCGCCGGGCCATGGCCGTCGCCGAGGCGGGCGAGTGGTGGCAGACGGGGAAGATCTCCAGCGGCTCGCGCACCGCCCGGTCGACGTCGTCGACCATGCCGAGGAGGATGTCCTCCAAGGTGTCGGGCCCGCCCGCGAACGCGGCTGCGGCATCCTGCAGTTGCCCGCGCAGCGCGGCGAACGCGCCGCTCTCGTGGGGCCCGCTCATGACAGCGTGGCGATCGCGTCGCGGCCGCCCTCCAGGAACTCGGCCCAGGAGCCGCCCTCCTCCTTGCTGCGCGGCTCGACGACACCGTGCAGGTACTTGTTGAGGATGGCCAGGTCCTCGGGCTCGCGGCGGGTGAGGGAACCGACGAGCGAGGAGGCGAGCGTGCGGGCGGTCAGGGCGCGCTCGCCGAAGAAGTTGCTGTGCAGGACGGCGTCCTCCAGCACGCCGATCTGCTCGGCCGTCGACAGCGCCGACTCCAGCTTCTCGTCGTCGCTGCCGGCCGCGGCGGCGGACGCGCGCAGGTCGGCGAAGCTCTGCAGGAGCACGTCGAGCAGGGTCGGCGGCACGTCGAGGTCGATCGAGTGCCGGCGCAGCAGTTCCTCGGTGCGGAAGCGGACGATCTCCGCCTCGCTCTTCTTGTTCGTCACCACCGGGATGCGGACGAAGTTGAAGCGGCGCTTGAGCGCGGAGGACAGGTCGTTGACGCCCCGGTCGCGGCTGTTGGCCGTGGCGATGATCGAGAAACCGGGCTTGGCGAAGACGATGTTGTCGCTGCCGCTGCTCTCCAGTTCGGGAACGGAGATGTACTTCTCCGAGAGGATCGAGATCAACGCGTCCTGGACATCGCTCGTGGACCGGGTCAGCTCCTCGAAGCGGCCGATGGCACCCGCCTCCATGGCGGTCATGATCGGGGAGGGGATCATCGACTCCCGCGACTGGCCCTTGGCGATGACCATGGACACGTTCCACGAGTACTTGATGTGGTCCTCGGTGGTGCCCGCCGTGCCCTGCACCACCAGTGTGGAGTTGCGGCAGATCGCGGCGGACAGCAGCTCCGCCAGCCAGCTCTTGCCGGTGCCGGGGTCGCCGATGAGCAGCAGACCGCGGTCGGAGGCGAGGGTGACGATGGAACGCTCGACGAAGCTGCGGTCGCCGAACCACTTCTGCGGGATCTCCCGGTCCAGGCCGTCGGAGCGCTCGGAGCCCAGGATGAACAGACGGACCATCTTCGGCGACAGGCGCCACGAGAACGGCTT
>NZ_JUJA01000167.1:425283-428981 GCF_001906585.1 Streptomyces kebangsaanensis
CAGCCAGTCGAGCTCCTCGGCGTACTTGATCTCGGCGGGGGCGCGCAGCAGGTCGGACATGAGGAAGGGCCTTTCCGGAAGGTGAGGGCAGAGGTGATCGCAGGGGTGATCACAACGTGACGTGGACGCACGTCCGGTGATCAGGCGAGATGGGGGCGATCAGGGGTGATCAGAGGTGATCAGGTGAGAAACGTCTTGAGTTCGTGCACGAGCTTCTTGATGTGGCCGGAGATCACCGGCGTGCCGAGGTCCTTGAACCGCTCCCGGAACCACGGGTTGACGCTGCCGCGCCCGGAGCTGGTCACCGAGCCGACCGGGATGAACTTCGTTCCCGAGCGGTGAACGGCGGCCATGCTGTCGAACAGCTCCTGGTGGCGCCACTCGTAGAAGTCGGAGATCCACACCACGACGGTGTTGCGCGGCTCGGCGATCTTCGGCTGGGCGAGCTGCATGGCGACGGTGCCGTCGGTGCCGCCGCCCAGCTGGGTGCGCAGCAGCGTCTCGAACGGGTCGTGCGCCCAGGGCGTGAGGTCCAGGGCCTGGGTGTCGTAGGCGATCAGGTGGACGTCCACCTTCGGCAGCCCGGCGAAAATGGAGGCCAGGATGGTGCAGTTGACCATCGAGTCGACCATGGAACCCGACTGGTCCACGACGACGATCAGCCGCTGGGGCGTCGTCCTGCGGCTGGTGTGCCGGTAGTAGAGGCGGTCGACGTAGAGCCGCTCCTCCTCCGGACTCCAGTTGGTGAGGTTCTTCCAGATGGTGCGGTCGAGGTCGAGGTTGCGGAACACGCGCTTGGGCGGGACGGACCGGTCGAGCTCGCCGACCGTGGCCTTCTCCACCTGGGTGCGCAGCACCTCGGTGACCTCGTCGACGTAACGGCGGATCAGCGCCTTGGCGTTGGCCAGGGCCACCCCGGAGAGGTTGTTCTTGTCGCGCAGCAACTGCTCGACCAGGGACATGCTCGGTGTCAGCCGCGAGGCCAGCCGCGGGTCGGCCAGGACCTCGCGCAGGTGCATGCGCCTGACGAGATCGCCCTCGATGGAGCCGAGCTCCGGGCCGATCGCGGGGATCAGCCGGCTGAGGTCGGGCGTGGGGCCGCCGACGCCGGTGCCGGTCGGGCTGACACCCCCTCCGGCGCCCATGCGGTGGGTGCCGCCGCGTCCGCCGCGCAGCTCACCGGGCCGGCAGCCCAGCGCCCGCTCCAGCCGGCCCGCGTCGGACTGCCAGCGGGCCAGCTGCTCGGCGGTGACGGTGCCGGGACGGGAGGCGAAGACGTTGAGCAGCACCTTCGACGCGAGCGCCGCGCGCCGCACCTCGGCGGCCCGGTCACGTGTACCGTCCTCCTCCGGCTCGGGGGCCATCAGCCCGTCGAACTCGGCGGCCAGCTCCGGGTGCCGCTGCACGACGGAGTCGACCGACGCACCGGGATCGAGCAGCGCGGACGGCAGGCCGATGTCCTCGACCACGGCGAGACTCGCCGACTCCAGGCCGGCCTGCTCCTCCGGGTCGAAGAGACGGGCCAGCAGACGCCAGTAGAGGACCTGCCGCCGGTTGTCGTACGGATCGGGTTCGGGGGCGTCCCCGCCGGTGTGGTGGGTCAGCTGGTGGGTCATTTCCGCAGCAGCCTTCCCGCCCGTTCACGCAGCACGCCGACGGCGTCGGTGGCGGCCTTCTCCGCCCGGATCCCGGCCTTGTCGGTCGTACCCCCGGCCCAGGCCCCCGCGTGCACGGCGACGGTCTTCTTCCGTACGGTCCGCTCGACGGCGAGCGGCTGGAGGAGGAACTCCCCGGCGTCCCAGCGCAGCAGCCCGACACACGCGCCGGACGCGGCGACGACCTCGGGCGAGAGCGGACCGGCGGCCGGGACGCGACCGGTGTCGACGGCCAGGCGGTACCCGGCGACCCGGAAGACGATCCCGTCGTCGCCCTCCTCCACGCCGTACCCCTCCAGCAGGACGGGCACCGCGATCCGGGCCGGGTGCCGGTCGAGCGGTGCCACGGCGAAGGCGGCGGCGGTGGGCAGGGCCACCCGGGCGGTGGCGAGGGCCTCGGCGGGCTCGCCCCCGCGCGCCCGGGCGTCGTCCCACACCAGGTCGCCCTCGGCGGTGACGGGCATCGCGTCGAGGTCCATGGCGCGGCCCTCGCTCACGGCCTCCAGCAGGGACATGTGCGGCCGCAGCAGCTGCCACAGACCGGCGCCGACGACCGTGTCGGGCTTGGGCGCGGAGACCGAGGCCCGCACCAGCCGGGGCGTGCCGCCGTCCGCGGGCTCGAACACCGCGTGCACCTGGGCCTGTACGGCGGTGGCGTGCTCCTGCACGTCGACACCGAGTGGCAGCAGCCGTCCGGTCGCCTCGGCCACGGCGGAAGCGCGCGCCGCCCCCGGCAGCGTCAGCAGCAGCGCGCGCGACCACAGGTCGGCCCAGCGGCGCACGGGAACGCGCTCCAGGGTCACCCCCGGGCAGGAGGCGGCGAGCTCGGCGGCGAAGCCGTCGAGCAGCGTGGCCAGGCGGCGCAGCGCCGGGTCGGGCAGCATCGCGGAGACGACCGGTGCGGCCCCGCCGACGAGTTCGTGGTCGATGCCCTGCCAGCCGGCCCGCACCAGATCGCACAGCCAACTGCGCGCGGCGGCGTACAGATTCGCCGCGTGTTCGTTGTCGTTGGCCGCTGCGACGGTGGCTTCCTCGGCCCGCGGCCGGCCGGTGACCTCATCGACACGGGCGGTCAGCGCGTCGTGCACGGAACCGAGCAGGGCGGTGCGGGCCGCGGCGAGCGCGACGAAGTGGTCCTCGCCTGCGGCTCCGGCGGCCGTCCTGTCGGCGGCCTCGGCCACCCGCGCGGCCAGCGGTGTCCCGGCGACGGCGTCGGCGAGCCCGGTCAGCCCACCGGTCTGGCCGGGCTGCGGACGCAGCAGACCGGCGACGAGGGCCTCGTCGAACCCGTCCACGGCCGCGAGGGCCTCGTCGAGGCCGTCGACGGCGTCGGAGAGCAGATCGGCACGCATCAGGCCACCGCCCGTGTCGTCGGGAACCACTGCATCTCGGGCACCGGTGCGGTACTCGGCGCGAGTTCGAGATAGGCCAGCTGCCGCAGGAACCGGCTGAACACCCGGGCCGCGGCCGAACTGCCGGCCGCGGCGGGACGCGTGGCCGCCATGACGTCGGTGAGGGTCTGCGCGTCCGGCTCCGCCGCGTCGACCTCGACCTTCAGGTACCGGGCCACACGCTCGGCGCCGTACTGCAGCACGGCCTCGCCGACGAGCGCGCGGATGTGGTTGCAGAACATTCCGCGGGCCCCGCCGCAGGGGCGGTTGTTGTTGGTGCTGCACGCGAACGCGTACGTCCCCGCCTCGACCGAGGACACGTACACGCGCCCGATGTCCGACCCACTGGAGACCACCCCCTGCAACCGCCCGTCGGCCAACTCGACGAACGGCACCTTCGCGAGCTTCCGCGGCCGCGCCGACGGCACCACCCGCACCGTGCTCGACTTCTCCCAGACCGACAACGCACCATCTCCAGGCATGAGAAAGGGGACGTCCACGCCACCCCGGCGGAACGTGATCGAACCTATCCACGACCACTGACAACGCCGCCGAAGACGGCCGTGAGTGCGGGGGAGCGGGGTCGGTCGGCTGCCTGTGCGGCCCCGGTCGACCCCGACGGGTGATGCCGTCGGGGCCTGCGGCCAGTCGG
>NZ_JUJA01000167.1:429013-446941 GCF_001906585.1 Streptomyces kebangsaanensis
CCCGCCGCAGGAGCCTCACTCGTTGCGCAACGCCTCCGCGACCGTCAGCCGTGCCGCGCCCCGGGCCGGGAAGAACGCGCCCAGGACCGCGATCACGAGGCCCGACAGGGCCAGGAGAACCAGGGTGCCGGTCCGCCAGACGTCCGTCATGAAGGCGGGCAGGACGATGCCCACGGCGTCCGCCATCCGCGGCACCACCAGGTCGTAGCCCGCGATGCCCAACGGGATGCCGAGCAGGGAGCCGACCACGCCGAGCAGCGCCATCGACGTCACCACCATCACGGTGACCTGACGTGGTGTCATACCGATCGACTTCAGCGTGCCCAGGTCGCGGCGGCGGTCGCGGGTGTTGAGCACGACCGTGTTGAGGACGCCGAGGGAGGCCACCACGGCGAGCATCGCGGTGAGCAGCGCCGCGGAGCCGACGATGGTCCGGGTGGTGGTGTTCGGGCCTTGCGGCACCGGGTCGACCCCGGGGTCGGCGGCCCTGGCCGCGCGCGCGTAGGCGGCCGGGTCCGCGCCGCCGTGCAACGCGATCAGATACGCGATGGGCTTCTCGCGCGGGGACAGCGCCGTCAACGTCGACCAGTCGGTGAAGACCAACTGACCGTTGGTCTCCATGGATTCGCCGACGACGACCGCCTTCTCCCGGCGGTCGCCCTTCTCCAGGACGAGACGGTCACCGACCCGCAGGCCGTGCCGACGCAGGAAGGCCGAGGTGGCCACGACCTCGCCGGTACGGCTCGTCCACCGGCCTTCGACGAGCACGGTGCCCGACTGCGGCCGGTCACCGCGGCGTCCCTCGAGCAACACCGACCGCACCGAGCCGGCGATGCGGGCCTCCACGACCCCCCTCGCGGTGACGCCGCTCGCACCGGGCAGCGAGCGCAGCAGCGACTGCAGCGCGAGGTCCCCGTGCTCCGGCTCGATCACCTTGCCGTGGCCGGCCCGGCCCGCGTACACCGTGACCTGGAAGTCGTCCCGCCCCGCGTCACCGAACCTGGTCATCGTCGTGCCCAGACCGGTCGCGAACGTCACGGTGGCCACCCCCAGGACCACGGCGGCGAGCGTGAGGCCGCTGCGGCCCGGCCGGGCGAACGGCAGGCCCACNNGGCTCACCGGCCGCGGCAGCCGGCTGCCCGCCAGCCGGCGCTGGATGCCCAGCGCCCGCCCGGCGCGCGGGGCGCTGCCCGCGCTGATCGCCCGAGCCGCGGACAACCGGTGCGCGCGCGCCGCCGGAACGAGCGCGGCGAGCACGCAGACGGCGGGCATGCCGAGCAGCGCGAGCACGTTCACCCAGGGCGCGATGCCGACACTGCGGTGGAACACCCCCGCGTCCGGCCCCATGAACACGAACCGCAGGAGGGGACGCGCCAGCAGATTGCCGACGACGGTGCCGACCACGCAGCCCGCGACCGCGGGGACGGAGATCATCGTGATATGGACGGCGACGACCTGTCCCGGCGTGAACCCCAGGGCCTTGAGGATGCCGATGTGCCGGAAACCGGAGATCACCGCGCCGCTCACCACGTTGCCGACGATGAGCACCGACACCACGATGCCCAGAACGCCGAACGCCATCAGGTACGGGGCGTAGGCCCGCGCCGAACTCCCCACCTGGCTCTTGAGCGTGAGATACGACTGGGAGGCGGTGAGCGCGTCCTTCGGCAGCTCCGCGGTCACCGCGGACAGGTCCGCGCGGAGCCGGCTCTCCGAGGACGCGTCCGTGAAGCGGTAGAGCATCTGGGTGGCCGTCGGGCGCAGGGCCGGCATCTGGCCGGGTGCGACCCAGGCGTCCGCGGTGCGGCTCATGTCGAAGCCGAACCCGACGATGGTGAGCGTCGGCCCCGAGGGCACCTTGATCCGCTCGCCGAGGTCGCGCGCCGTCCAGTCCGACTGCCGGTTCACGACGATCTCACCGGGCCGGGTGGCCCAGCGGCCGGCCCACAGGTCCACCCGGTCCACCGGGCCCCCGGGACCGGGACGGCCCACGACCGTGACCGCGCCGTGGAGGCCGTGGGCGCCGTCCCTCGGCAGGTCGAGCACGGCCTGCGCGAAGGGCCCGGCGGCGGCCTCGACTTCGGCCCGGCGCGCCGCCTGCGCCAACCGCGCGTCGGAGACCTTGGCGGGATCGAACGCGGCGACGACGTGCGGGCCGTGCTGCTCGGCGAACGCCTTGTCGAACGGGGCGGACGCCGAGTCGACCAGGCCGAGCGCGACCACGATCGCCCCGGTCGAGGTCAACGTGACCAGCCAGATGACGAACGTCTGGAGCCTGCGCCGCCGTACGGCCGCCTGCGCGGCCCGCCACACCGCCCTCATGCGGACGGCTCCAGGGTGTGCTCGCCGGACACCCGGCCGTCGGCGAGGAGGACCAGCCGGCTGGCGCAGCGCCGCGCGAGGTGCTCGTCGTGCGTGACCAGGATCAGCGTCTGGCCGATCTGGTTGAGGTCGAGCAGCAGGTCCATCACCTGCTCGCCGGAGCGGCTGTCCAGGGCGCCGGTCGGCTCGTCGGCCAGCAGCAGGGCGGGGCGGTTCATCAACGCCCGTGCCACGGCGACGCGTTGCCGCTCACCGCCGCTGAGCACGGCGGGATAGGCGTTCCGGCGGTCGGCGATGCCGAGTTCCTCGAAGAGCTCCAGGGCGCGGCGGCGGGCCTGCCGGGCCGGGGTGCCGGTCAGCTGCGCGGCCAGGGCGACGTTGTCCAGCGCGGACAGGTCGTCGATGAGGTTGAAGAACTGGAAGACCATGCCGATCCGCCGCCGCCGGTACAGGGCCAGGCCCTTCTCGCTCAGCGCCCCCACGTCCTCCCCGTGCACGAGGACCGTGCCGCCCGTCGGACGGTCCAGGCCCGAAATCATGTTGAGCAGGGTGGACTTGCCGCATCCCGAGGGCCCCATCACCGCGACCGCCTCCCCGGCCCGGATTCGAAGCGACACCCCGTCCAGGGCGGTCGTCCCGCCGTACTCCTTGCGCACACCGTCGAGTTGTACGGCGGCCTCCGTGCTGCTGCTGTCCTCAGTGACCATGCACGGGACGCTAGGCGAAGCCGAGTGCGTGGACATCGCTCTCCGGATGGCACTCCGGCCCGCACCTCATCCTGTAGATGCAGGGCCATGAATCCGCAGGCTGATGCGGACCGGCGTGCCATTCTGCGAAGGTGGCCTTCGTGTGGGAATGGGAGCCGGACGCCCTCGTGGCGGCGCTGGGGGTGACGTGCGCGGCCGCCGGCTGGCTGACGGTGGCGCTCGTGCGCACCAGGCGCCGCTGGCGGGCCGTCGTGGGAGAACGCGGCTGGCTGCTGGAGCGGGAGCGGGAGAGCGCCGCCCGTACCGCGGTGGCGGCCGAACGCGACCGTATCGCCCGCGAGTTGCACGACATCGTCAGCCACAACGTCAGCCTCATGGTGGTTCAGGCCGGGGCCGCGAGGGAGGTGCTGGGCACCATGCCGGACGAGGCCGCGGCGGCCCTGAGGGCCGTGGAGGACGCGGGACGCGGCGCGATGACCGACCTGCGGCATCTGCTGGGCCTGCTGGCGCCGTCACAGAGCGGCGAGGACACGGACTACGAGGATCTGGTCGAGGGTGCGGAGAGCGACCGCGGAGCCGACCACGGAGCCACGGGGCCGGCGCCGCAGCCCGGCCTCGACCGGCTCGGCCCGCTCGTCGACCGGATCTCGTTCGCCGGACTGCCCGTGGAGGTACGGATCTCCGGCGAGCCGCGCCCGCTTCCCCAGGGCGTCGACGTGACCGCCTACCGCATCATCCAGGAGGCGCTGACCAACGCGCTCAAACACGGCGACGGCGGCAAGGCCGAGGTGACCGTGCGGTACGCGGACCGCGCGCTGCGTGTGGAGGTGCTGAACACCGGCCCGAGCGTGCTGACCGGCACCGGCACCGCGCCCGTCCAGCCCGCGTCGGCACCGGCCGCTCCGCGACACGGGGACGGCACGGGCCGCGGACTTCTGGGGCTGCGGGAGCGGGTCGCGGTGTACGGAGGAGACCTGGACGCCCGCCGCCGTCTCGGCGGCGGCTACCGGGTGAGGGCACGCATACCCCTGGACCGCCCATGACGACGGCCGCAGCCGGGCAGGCCCCCCGTGTCCTCATCGCCGACGACCAGACCCTCATCAGGACCGGCTTCCGGCTGATCCTGACCGCTCGCGGCATCGACGTCGTGGGCGAGGCGGCAGACGGCGAGGAAGCGCTGGCGGCAGCAGGCGAACTCAGACCGGACGTCGTCCTGATGGACATCCGCATGCCGAACATGGACGGCCTCGAGGCCACCCGCCGCATTCTGGAACGACTCCCCGACTGCCGGGTGCTCATCCTGACCACCTTCGACCTGGACCGCTACGTGTACACCGCGCTGTCCGCCGGGGCCAGTGGCTTCCTACTGAAGGACGTCACCCCGGAACACCTGGCGGCGGCCGTACGGCTCGTCGACACCGGCGACGCCCTGCTGGCCCCGTCGATCACCCGCCGACTGGTGGAACGCTTCGCCTCGGAAGCCGCCCGAACACCCGCCGTGCACGCCGATCTGGCCACCCTGACACCCCGCGAACTGGAAGTCCTGACCCTGCTGGCCCGCGGCCTGTCCAACGCCGAACTGGCCGCCGAACTGACCCTGAGCGAGGCCACCGTGAAGTCCCACGTGGCCCGCATCTTCGCCAAACTGGCCCTCCGCGACCGCGCCCAGGCGGTGGTGCTCGCCTACGAGACCGGGCTGGTCCGGCCCGGTGACTCCGGGGCGAGCAGACCCCCGGGCCCATGACCGGGCCCATGCCCCGACCTCGTTGCCCTGCGGACCGAAGGCCGGTCGGCATGCCGTCGTGACTCTCCGTTCGGCCGGTGTGGCGCGGGTGCGGCTCTCGGGGACGGCGCCGGGCCCGCCCGAGGAAAACCCGGCCTGATACGCCCCAGCCTGTCTGTGTCTCTGGGGCGGATCAGCCAGTACAACGCAGGAGTAGTCCTCCACTCCCCGGCGATCAGGCTGAGCCGAGGTCGGCGTGTGTCCGCGCATCCGGCTCGGCCTCTCCCTGCTCAGGCGCGGTTGCGTAAACGTACGGACGTCACGCAGTGCACCCGCCCGTAACGTCTGTAGCACCAACCCTGTTGAGCACGACGGAAGTCGCACGGCGCACTCCTGGGCAGCGCCCGGGCCACGGGGGAGGAGACCACGCATGGCGTGGGACGAGTGGGAACAGCTGAAGCAGGACGCTGTCCATCGACACACGGCACGAATGCAGCTCGACCAGTACGAGGCCGGCGACGGACCCGGCCCGTCGACCAGCAGCGTCACCGGCGGTGTGAAGTCCACTCGGCGGGAGTGGAGCAAAGCGGGCGAGAACGTCGACGGTCTCAGGAAGGGCGTGGGCAAGGCCCTGAACCAGCTGGAGGACGGGCAGAAAGGGCTCGGTGACAAGTCGGGATGCCTGTCCGCCGGAGCCCAGAAGGACGTGTACGACTCCTGGGCCCGCTACATCAAGAGCGTCAACGAGCGCTGCGGCAGCGTCAAAGAAGTCCTCGAGAAAGTCGGGCGCGACCTCCTGACGACCGACGGGTCCGTCGGATCGGCGTTCGCTGCCATCGCCGCCAAGTACGCCGACAGGCCCGCGGTCGGCGGCCAGGGTGCTGGGCGGTAACGGACAGCCATGGATCTCGCGACCCTCAAGAAGCTGAAGCCGTCCGAGTTCGAGGAGGCGGCCGATGGCTACCGCGCGGCCGGCGACATGGCCTGTGCGGCCAAGGACCACATCGACAACGTCGTTGCCGCGGGCATGCGCAAGTTCCTCCAAGGCCACGCTCTCGAAGCAGCACTCGGAGAGCTGAAGAACCTCTCGGCCGACTTCCACTACACCCAGATCGAATGCGGCCTGGTCAGCACGGCGCTCAACGGCTTCGCCCACGACATGGACGCCGCCCGCAGGAAGCTCCTGGCCGCGCTCGACGACGCGGAAGCGCTGAAGTTAACAGTCAACGCGGATGGCAGCGTCACCTACCCGGAAGCCCGACCGCGCAACAGCGTGGAATCGCCTCCCCAAGGCGGCGCCGTCGGCAGCGCCACCGACCCTACGGCCCAAGCCGTCGGCCACCAGGCGGCCGGCTTCGACCCCAACCCCCACCACGCCGAGGCCCTCGCCATCGCGGACCGTATCGCCACCGCGCTCAAGGAGGCGACGGAGGCGGACGCCAAGTGGGAGCCGAAGATCCGGGCGTTGAAGGCCGATGACGACCTCACCGTGTCCCACCAGGACCTCAAGGACGCGCAGTCGGACATGGCCGGGGTCCGGGACGCGGGCAAGGGCTACCTGGAGTCCATCGGCGGTCCTCCGAAAGACGGCAGCCCGCAGGAGAACTCCGACTGGTGGAACGGGCTCAGCCCCGAGGAACGCGAGACCTGTCTGTCCCTTCACCCCGATGTGGTGGGGAGACTGGACGGGCTCCCGTCCGAGATCCGCGACGAGGCGAACCGCATCGTGCTCGACGAGAAGCAGGCCGAGTACCAGCTTCGGATCGATTCCATCCCGAAACCACCCGCCAACGAGTGGACGTGGATCACCGCAGGTGGACATCCGTCCAAGGTGCACACCGACGAATGGATGGAGTGGAACAGGAAGTACGGCGACGAGTACCGGCACCTGCAGTCGTCCCTCAAAGGCATGAACGCCGTCCGGGCCCGGTTCGACCAGACGGGCGAAGGTGGACTGCCCGAGGCGTATCTCCTCGGGTTCAGCGCGGAGGGCAACGGCCGGGCCATCGTGGCCACCGGCAACCCCGACACCGCCCAGCACCAGGCGGTGTACGTGCCCGGTACCACGTCGAACCTCGGGAAGATCGGCGGCGACATCGACCGGATGACCGAGTTGTGGCGCCAGGCGCAGAAGGCCAAACGGGACGCGTCCGTGTCGGCCATCACCTGGCTCGGCTACGACGCCCCGCAGGACGTGGTCAAGGACGCCCCGTTCGAGCACTACGCCTACGACGGAGCGCCCGCCTACCGTCAGTTCATGGACGGCCTCGATGCCTCACACAGCGGCTCCGGCGATCCGCACCGTACGGCCGTCGGACACTCCTACGGCACCACCCTCATCGGGGCGGCGGCCCAGACCGGCGACCTCAACGCGGACGACGTGATCCTGGCGGGAAGCCCGGGCGTCAAGGTCGGTTCGGCCGACGAGTTGGACGTTCCCAAGGGGCACGTGTGGAACGAGGAAGCGGACGGAGACCCCGTCCCGGACATCGGCCGCTGGGGCCACGGCGGCAGCCAGTGGAAACCCGGCGGTGGCGTGTTCCTCATCCCCAGCGACGAAGCCTTCGGCGCGAACCAGATGAACACGCGTGCCGAGGGCAGCGGCCCGACGGCAACCAAGGGAGCGGAGGGCCACAGCCAGTACTGGGACAGAGATACGACGGCGCTGAAGAACCAGGCGCTGGTCGTGGTCGGCGAGTACGGCAACGTCACCGCTCCCCAGTGACAGACGCCCGCCGGCTCGTAGCGTCGCACACCGGACTACCACCGAACTGCCGAACGAAATCTAGGACTTGCATGCTCCGCGCACCGCTCCGCATCTCCCCTCGGCGTCGCCTGGGCAGTGCCTCGCTCACCCTCGTACTGACCGGCCTTCTCCTCAGTGGATGTGGCATGACGAACGACGACACCACCAAGCCCCCCGCCACCAGCGCCGGCACACCAGGCGAAACGGGCTCGGGGATTCCCGACGCGGGCACCGCCACGGTCGACGAGGCGGTCGCCTCGGTGAAAGCCGTCTCCAGCCAGATCTACGACTTCACCGGTGTCCCCGGCAAGGCCTCCGAGGCCGGGCCGGGTGTCAAAGCCTGCTCAGGCAAGGACCCCGAGACGCACTTCCAGGTCTACCACCCGTGGAACTTCGAACCGGATTCCGGTACCGACAACGACGTGGCCATGAAGAACCTGAAGGAAAAGCTGAGTACGGGCGGCTGGGTGATCAAGGATTCGTACCGCGACAACAGTCCGCACAGGAGTCTCAACCTCATCGCTGACAACGACTCCCGGAAGATGAGCGTCTGGATCGTCGCGTACAGCAAGCGTGCCACCCCGAGCCTTGGCATCGAAGTCATCTCCGGCTGCTACCGGGCTCCTGAAGGGGAGACGATCAAGCACTTCTGACACGACGTTACCGGCACACCCACCCCGCCACCGCCACCGCCTCGTCTGACTGATCTTCTACGAGGGCCCCGAGACCTTCGCGGAGCGCAACGCCATGTACTGGGCGTCGCCCGAGCGCAAGGCGATGGGCCTCGACCCGGACGACCACCTCGTGCACACCGACGACCGCACGGCCGAACAGCGCTACTGACCGCGCGGTGAGGATCAGCGAGGTTGTGCGGCATGGCGCTGACCGTCAGTGCCGGTGCTGTCGGCCAGGGCGCGGACGCGTTCGGCCGCGCTGTGAAGGGTGCGGGCGAACGCGGTGTCGCCCTCGGCGGTCTCGATCAGGGCCTCGGCGACGTCGCCGAGGTGTCCGTCCTCCGGGGCGAGCAGGAGGTGCACACCGGCGCGGATGGCGGCCACCGCGGTCTGGGGCGCGGTGCGGCCGCGCAGGGTCGCGGGGGCGTCGAGGTCGTCGCTGACGATCAGGCCGTCGAAACCGCGGTCTCGAAGGAGCCCGACCACGGTGGAGGAGGTGAGGGCGGCTTCGTCACCGTCGAGCCCGGCGAGAGGGGCGGGGCCCATCATGACGGCTCGTGTGCCGGCTCGCACGCAGGCGTCGAACGGGATCAGGGCGCTCTCGGTCCAGCGGCCCTCGGGAACGTGCGCCACGTCCAGGGCGGGGTCTGCGGTGACCTCCGGGAAGCCGGGGAAGTGCTTGGTCACGGCGGTGACACCTGCGCGCTGCACACCGGTGACGAAGGCTGCCGCCAGTGCTCCGACGCGGGCCGGAGGCAGGTCCAGGGTGCGTCCTCGCAGCCAGGGGTTGTCTCCGGTGAGGCGGTCGCACACAGGGGACAGGAAGGTGTTGACACCCAGTCGCAGGGCAGCGAGGCCGAGTTCGTGGGCGGCGCACTCCACCTCTGCCGGGTCGGTGTCCGGTCCGAAGTCCGGCAGGCCGGGCACGAGGCGGTGCAGCCGCTTGATCCCCCAGGGCTCCTGGTCGACAGCGACGAGCACACCCGTACCGGCGAGGGCGCGCAGGCGCGCGGTGAAGTCGACGAACTGCTGCGGCGTCTCGGTGGCCTGTCGCTTCTCGGTCATGGCCCGGGCGACGTACTCGGCGCGTGATTCGCCCATGATCACGGAGCGGGTGCCGGAGGCGAGCAGTGAGGCCAGGGAGGCGGGCACGGTGAACCCGTCGAGTGCGGGCAGCAGTACGGCGTGGGCGTCCTGGCCGATGGTGGTGGTCATGATGGGCGGCCACTTCTTGGCTCGCGGTGCGGTGCGTCCCGCGCGGCGGACTCGTCAGGCGGTCCTGACGACGGTGCCGGCGTCTTCGAGCGCGGCCACCTCGTCGGCGGGCGCCGTGGTGTCGGTGACGAGGGTGTGCAGGAGAGTGGTGGGGCCGACGTAGGCGTAGGCGGTGCGGCCGAGCTTGCTGCCGTCCGTGGCGACGACGATGCGGCGTGCGGAGGCGATGCCCGCCTTCTTCACCGCCGCGTCGTCGAGGTCGTACGCGGTCAGGCCTTCGGCCGCGCTCAGGCCGCAGCAGCCGACGACCGCGGTGTCGAAGCGCAGTGCCGCCAGGGAGGCGAGTGTGAGGGGGCCGGTCAGGGCCCCTTCGGCGGCGCGGGGCCGTCCGCCGGGCACCATCAGCGTGGCCGGCCCCGGAGTCTCGCCGAGGATGTGGATGGCCTGCAGTGACAGGGGCATCACGGTGACCGGCCGCCCGCGCAGCAGGCGGGCGACCTCCAGGCAGGTGGTGCCGCTGTCCAGCAGGACGGTCTCGCCGTCGGCGATGAGCGAGGACACCTCGGCCGCGATCCTGCGCTTGGCGTCGACGGCCTCGTGGGCGCGCAGCGCGAAGGGCGGCTCCTCGCCCCTGAGCAGCAGGGTGCGTGCCCCACCGCGGACGCGTTCGAGGACGCCCTGCGCGGCCAGTGTGTCGAGGTCGCGCCGGATGGTCATCTCCGAGGCGCCGGTCAGCTCGGCGAGCTCCTGGACCGTGACACTGCCCGACTCCCTGACGGCCTGCGCGATCAGCCTGTGCCGGCCTGCGTTGCTCATGTCGCGATTGAACACCACTCGAAATGAACACACAAGTTGTTCATAGTGCGGCTGTCCAAACATCAAAGTTGTTCTTTATGGTGGCCGACATGGAACGTTCGCTTCGAGCCGCCCGTGTGGCGACCTTCGTGTACTTCATCCTCTGCGGCACCCTGATGGGAGCGTGGGTGGTGCACATCCCCGCCATCGAGGAGCGCGTGGGCATCAGCCACGCGACGCTGGGGGGCCTCCTGGTGCTGCTGGGGCTCGGGGCCTTCATCGGCATGCAGGCGGCCGGGAGTCTGACCGACCGCCTCGGGGCGCGTGTCGTGGTCCCCGCCTCCGGCGTTCTGTGCGGTGCGACCCTGGTCCTGCCCGGCCTCTCCCGGGATCCGTGGACGCTGGCGGGTGCGCTGCTGGTCTTCGGCTTCGGCAACGGCTGCCTGGACGTGAGCATGAACGCCCACGCCGTGCATGTGGAGAAGGCGTACGAGCGGCCCGTCATGTCGGCGTTCCACGCCACGTTCTCCGTGGGCGGCGTCATCGCCGCGCTCGTCGCGGCGGGTGCCGCGAGCGCCGGCACGAGCCCGGCCGCGACTCTGGGCGCCTTGGGAGCCGTGGGCGCCATGACCGCACTCGTGGCGGCACGCGGCCTGCTGCCGGCCGCGCCGGCGGTTGCCGCCACCGGCGCCGCGGAGGGTGAACAGGCACCGGCCGCGAAGCGACGCGGCACCCCCGGGCGCATCTGGACCCTCGCCGCCCTGGCTCTCATGGCCATGCTGTGCGAGGGAGCCGCCAACGACTGGAGCGCACTGCACCTGAAGGACGTCCTCGGTGCACCGGCGAGCACCGCCGCCTTCGGGTACGGCACCTTCGCGGCGATGATGACGCTCGGCCGGCTGCTCGCCGACCCCCTCTCCGCCCGGTTCGGGCCCATGGCCATCCTGCGCTACGGCTCAGCCACGGCCGCCGTCGGAATCACGATCGCGGCCGTCTCCCCGTGGATATGGGCCGCGTTCGTGGGCTGGGCGCTGTTCGGCCTGGGCCTGTCGGGCTGCGTCCCCCAACTGTTCAGCGCAGCCGGACACGCCGACCCCTCCGCCGCCGGCGCCAACGTCTCCCGCGTCGCCGGGCTCGGCTACCTCGGCATGCTCGCCGGTCCCGCCGTCATCGGCTGGATGACCCATCTCGTGGCACTGAACCACACCTTCCTGCTGCTGACCCTGCTGTGCGTCGTCACCGCGGCGACCGCCGGAGTCCTGCGCACCGGATCCGGCCGCACACACGAGATGACACACAGCGGCTCCTGACCGCCTGTGCGGCACGGCCTGACCCCGTGCCGCACAGGCTCCCCGCCCACCCCCGGCCGCCGGACGAACCCACCGGCGACGACCTGGGTGTCGAGTACGACTTCCGGTTCCTCACCGAGAAAGAAGCCGAGGCCGACAACGACAGCGGCCAGGCCCACCGGTACCGCGTGCAGGACGTCCGGACCTTCGCACCGCCGCGGACGTCATCCGCGCGCTGCGGCACCAGGGTGTCGCGGACAACGATGTCGCCGACGACGTGTTGATCCGTCTCCACCTCTCCATGAGACCGTCCACCCGTCGGTGGCCACCGCTCAGTGGGTGGAGCGGGTCGCCGGGAGGCGATCCGCGAACTGGTCGACGAGCTCAACGGGATTGGGTGGCGAGAGCAGACGGCTACGCGCCGTCCGGCCTTCGAGCAGGGCCTCGGTGACGCGCTCGACGGCGGGTGGTCTTCGCCACAGTTTGCCCATTTCGGAACGGATGGATGCGTATAAGTGGTTCTGGGACTGGTTGCGCTCCTCGGGCAACCAGCTCCAGAGATTCAGAGACCAGCGACATGGGAGAAGCGTTTGATCACGGAACGTAAACGGAACACCAGGCTGGTGGCTGCGGCCGGCGTACTCGGCGGCGTACTCGCACTCACGGCCCTCGGCGGCACCAGCAACGCTGCCACCAGCGGCAACGACGCCGGGAACCCCCCGAAAACGCAGGCGCGGGTGGATCAGCCGGCCGCCCAGGACGCTTCCGACGCCCGAATAAAGATCACGCCCAAGCAAGGTGCCTACAACGTAGGGATCAACGACCCCGTCAAGGTCACCGTCAGTAACGGAAAGCTCACCAAGGTGACCATGACCGCCGTCGCGACCGGTGCCGAGATTCCGGGCACCCTGTCCGCGGACGGCACGTCCTGGAAGCCGGACGGTCGACTGGAGCGGGCCACCAGGTACCAGGTCGCCGCAGACGCCGAGGACGCCAAGGGACGCTCCGTCACCGGGTACGCCACGATCACCACGGTCTCCCCGGCCGGCGACTTCATCGGGCACCTCACCCCCGAGGACGGCTCGACCGTCGGCGTGGGCATGCCGGTGACGGTCGAGTTCGACAAGGCGATCGGCGACAAGGCCGCCGTGGAGTCGAGGATCCAGGTCCGCTCCAGCAGCGGCCAGCGGGTCGTCGGCCACTGGTTCAACGACCAGCGCCTGGACTTCCGCCCCGAGAACTACTGGAAGCCCGGCTCCACCGTCACCGTCAAGCTCGACCCCCACGGCAACCAGAAGACAGTCACGTTCAAGATCGGCCGGAGTCAGATCAGCACGGTCGACGCCAGGACGAAGCAGATGACCGTCGTACGGGACGGCAAGACGATCAAGACCATCCCCATCTCGTCCGGCAGCCCCGAGCACCCGACGTACAACGGTCAGATGGTCATCTCCGAGAAGTTCCGGCAGATCCGCATGAACGGTGCGTCCGTCGGCCTCACGAAGAAGGACGGCAAGCCCGCGTACGACATCGCGGACGTACCGCACGCCATGCGCCTGTCCGCCTCGGGCACGTTCATCCACGGCAACTACTGGAGTGCCGACCCGGTCTTCGGCAAGGTCAACACCAGCCACGGCTGCGTGGGCCTGAAGGACGTCAAGGGCGGCGGCGACGGCGAGCAGCCCGCCGCGTGGTTCTTCGACCACTCGATGATCGGTGACGTCGTGATCGTCAAGAACTCCGACGACAAGACCACGCTGGCCCCGGACAACGGCCTCAGCGACTGGAACATGCCGTGGAGCGAGTGGGTCGCGGGCAGCGCCACCAGCTGACGCCGGGTCACGTTCCGCGCAGAGGCCCAGCGGGTCGACCGGGTCGACGCACGACGTGAGTTCTTCCACGTCACCCCGGTCCAGGCCGGTCGCCCTGGCCCGCCACGCCGGCCGGCGCCTCCTGGAGTTCCACGAGGAACCGGACGCGCCGGAGTGGCGGGCGAGTGTCGCGGCGGCACGGGAACGGCAGTGACGGCGGACGGCTGAGAGGGCGGGGCGGCACTGGACACGGTGCCACCCCGCCCCGGTGGCCACCAACACGGCTGTCAGTACCGCCAGGTACCCTCGGTTCCGTCGTCATCGCGGCCCGACGGGCTTCCGCTCCACTCCGGTGGAGTCTCGAAGGACATGCCCCCACCCGCACGAGTCACTTCGTGCTGCCTGGGGGAAGTCCTTGCTGTTCCGCGAGTCCGCGAAGACCATCGCCGCGAGAGCGCTCGACAGTTCGCTCTACCTCCACCTCACCGAGCAGTTCGTCCACATGCACGGCCACCGGCCCAGTGCCGCCGAGGTCCGCTCCTGGGAGCGGAGCGTCCCCACGCTGGCCGCCGCGCTCAACGACGCGGGCCTCGGCGACGTCGAGATCATGCTGGAATACGCCCTCCCGCTGAACAGCAAGCGCGCCGACGCCGTCCTCGCCGGCGTACACCCCGCCACGGGCGAGCCGTCGTACGTCGTCGTCGAGCTGAAGCAGTGGAGCCAGGCCGAACCGGACGAGGACGACCCGGCGCTGTGCCGGATCGACGCCTACACGCACCCGGTCCTCAACCCCATCGAGCAGGTACGCCGCTACTGCGAGTACCTCGTCAACTTCAACGGCGCGGTGGCCGAACACCCGGGCCGCGTCAGCGGCGTGGCGTACCTGCACAACGCCACGGAGTTCGGTGTGGGCGGCCTGCGCGCCATCGAACTCGACGACCACGGCCAGTTGTTCACGGCCGAGCGGCGAGGCGACTTCATCGACCACCTCCGCACCAAGCTCAGCGACAAGGTGCCCGGCGCCCACGCGGCCGACGAACTCCGGGCGGGCAGGACGGTCCCGTCGAAGCAGCTCATGTCGGTCGCGGCCCAGGAGGTGCGGGAACGCGAGCAGTTCGTCCTCCTGGATGAGCAGCAAGTCGCTTACCGCATGGTGCTCAACGCCGTACGCAAGGCCAAGCGGTCCGACCACAAGGAGGTCGTGGTCGTCACCGGCGGCCCCGGCACCGGCAAGAGCGTCATCGCGCTCTCCCTGCTCGGCGAGCTGTACCGGCAGGGCATCCCGGCCCTGCACGCCACCGGCTCCCAGTCGTTCACCAAGACGATGCGCAAGGTCGCCGGCACGCGCAAGCGCGAAGTGCAGGACCTGTTCAAGTACTTCAACAGCTTCATGACGGCCGAGAAGAACTCCCTCGACGTCCTGATCTGCGACGAGGCCCACCGCATCCGCGAGACCTCCGCCAACCGCTACACCCCGGCGGCCCACCGCACCGGCAAGCGGCAGATCGACGAACTCATCGACGTCGCCCGCGTCCCCGTCTTCCTCCTCGACGAACACCAGGTCGTGCGCCCCGGCGAGATGGGCACCGTGGAGGACATCGAGGCGGCCGCGGCGGCCAAGGGCCTCGAATGCCATGTCGTACCGCTGGAGAGCCAGTTCCGCTGCGGCGGCAGCGACGCGTACCTGCGCTGGGTGAAACGCCTCCTCGGACTGGAGAGCGGCGGTCCGGTGGTCTGGGAACCCGACGGCCGCATGCACCTGCTGGTCGCCGACAGCCCCCAGGAGATGGAGGCGTTCCTCCAGGCCCGTCGGGACCAGGGCTACGGCGCCCGCATGTCCGCCGGCTACTGCTGGCCCTGGTCCAAGGAACCCGGGCCCGGCGACCCCCTTCCCGCCGACGTGGTCATCGGCGACTGGGCCCGCCCCTGGAACCTCCGCGGCGACCGCTCCGTCTCCGGCGCACCCCCGTCCGCCCTGTGGGCCACCGACCCGGCCGGCTTCGGCCAGGTCGGCTGCGTCTACACCGCCCAGGGCTTCGAGTACGACTGGTCCGGCGTGATCATGGGCCCCGACCTGGTCTGGCGCGGCGACCACTGGATCACCGACCGTACGCGGTCCGAGGACCCGGTCTTCAAGAAGTCGACCTCCGACGCCGACGTGGACCGCCTGATCCGCAACACCTACAAGGTGCTGCTGACCCGCGGCATGATCGGCACGATCGTGTACTCGACGGACCCGGAGACGCGGGAGAAGCTGCGGGAACTGGTCGGTGGCCGACGGGAGCAGCGGGTTTCCGCGGTGTGACAGGGGGGATTCCTCGCCACGGAGCACACGATCCGGCCATGATGGCTACGCTTCGCGTCGACCACGGTGTCGTCGTCGTCCGTAGGCGGCCGATCTCCCTAAGATCCCGGGTACTGATTGCGGCCCGACGGGCTTCCCACGAGGACACGCCCCCACCCGCACGAGTCACTCGTGCCCTGGGGGATCCACCTCGTGTCCATGCTCCTCCTGAGGTTGGCAGCACAGGATCTGCTGACCCTGAACTCGAGGCGCCGCATGGTGCCCCATCTGGCCGCTCGATGGCGGCACTTCCGAGGTGCGGACGCCTCGCTGTCGGAACGCTCCGCGTGGGCCGAGAGCCTCGTGCACCTCGCCGGGGACCTGGTCGCCGCCGGTCGCGGGAACGTGGAGATGATCGTCGAATGCGCTGCCACCCTCGACGAGGCCGACCGCCCCGGTGACCCGAGGCTCATCGATGTCGTCCTTGTGGGCCACCACCCGGAGGAGAGTGGCCTGTCCGTTCAACTGGTCGAGTTGAAGCGCTGGTCGATGGTGACCAGGGTGGAACGAGCCACAGCGGAACTGGTGCACGTACCGGGAATGGGCAAGAAGAAGCATCCCGCCCTGCAGTTGCGCGAGTACTACGATGCGTTCACGGGCGACAGGGGGCCGCTGCACGGGCTGGACTTCGAATGCGGCGGTTTCGCCTACCTGCACAATGCCACCGACGCCTCGGTCCGGCCCCTGGTCGACGTGGACGCCCCGACCGGCCCCTATGCCCGCGTCTACACGAACGACCGGCGCGAGCAGTTGATGTCCGATCTCCGCAAGCACTTCGCCGACGAGGGCGGAGCCTCCGCAGCCGAGTTACTGCTGCAGAGCATGGGCTTACGCAACACGCCCCTGCTCGACGCGATGATCCGCTCCCGCGGAGAGGACACGGTCTTCACCCTGCGCGGTCGGCAGAAGAGGGTCGCCGACCAGATCCTGGACACCGCCTCCAAGGTTCTCCCCGATCCGTGGCGCCCCGCCCTCGTGCCGGATGAGCGACGCGTGGTCTTCCTGGTCACCGGTGGTGCCGGTACGGGGAAGAGCGCCATCGGTCTCCAGCTCAAGGCGGAGCTGGAAGCCGACGGCCGCACGGTCAAGTACGCCAGCGGGAGCAGAGCTTTCAACGGCGCGATTCAGGAACATGTCGGTTACGGGGACCGCGAGTTCAAGGAGAGCTTCACCTACTTCAGCAACTTCGTCACCCCGCCGGACCCGCCCCTGGACGTGCTGATCTGCGACGAGGCGCACCGCCTGCGGGAACGCTCGACCAACCGGTTCTGGAAACCGGAGCAGCAGGGCACCAAGCCCCAGGTCGACGAACTCCTCGACGCGTCCCGCCTGACGGTGTTCTTCCTGGACGAGGGGCAGTGCGTGCGACCGAACGAGGTCGGCACCGCAGAACTGATCGAGGATGCGGCGCGACGGTACGGGGCCAGTCTCCTCCGGTACGGACTGCGGGAGCAGTTCCGCTGTGGTGGCAGCGACGCCTACATCCGCTGGGTGCGCGCCGTGCTCGGCGTGACGGACGGGGAACCGGAGCAGTGGACGCCGGACGGACTGATGCACGTCGAAGTGGCGGACAGCCCGGAAGAGCTCGAACGCATCATCCACACCGAAGCGCTTGCCGGGGCGTCCGCTCGCCTCGTCGCGGGGTACTGCTGGCCGTGGACGAAGCCGCTCGGCAGGGAGAGGCGTCTGGAGAGCGACGTGCGGATCGGTGACTGGCACAGACCGTGGAACGCGGACAGCGACGCGTTCTGCGAGAACGGAGTGCCACCGTGCAAGATCTGGTCCGTGCACGAGAACGGTCTCGGCCAGATCGGTTGCGTGTACACGGCCCAGGGGCTCGAGTGGGACTGGTGCGGCGTGATCATGGGTGAGGACATGGTGCGCCGGGACGGCCAGTGGGTGTTCCGGCGGGGCAAGGAGCGGAAGGACCCGGAGACCGGCGTCAAGCGCGTCGCCGTCCCGGGCTCGTTCGACCCCAAGGTGAGGGCCGGCAGCGTCGACGACCAGGAGTTCGCCCGGCTGGTCCGTCATGCCTACCACGTGCTGATGACCCGGGCGAGCCGTGCGACGGTGCTCTACTCCACGGATGAGGAGACCCGCAGCTACTTGAAGGATCTGGTCGGTGAGGTTCAGGTGCACGGGCTGCGTCCCACTTGGGAGAACCTGCCGGAGGAAGCGCGCGTACCGCACCTGCCCCGGCCCCGCCGGGGACGACGCTCCCGCAGGAGAAGCCAGAACGTGGGCCCGCAGTCACCCGATCTGCATCTGTTCTGAGGCACGCGGACGGACGCGAAGTGGCGGG
>NZ_JUJA01000167.1:446975-453879 GCF_001906585.1 Streptomyces kebangsaanensis
GCAGGCGCGCTGCCGCCGTCAGGCCCGCCACCACGAGCTGGGTGGCGACACCCGCGGCGACGTCGACCAGAATCTCGCGAAGCCGGTTACGACGTGCAGGCTTGTACTCAACGGGGTTCACGTGCATCCACTCCTTGGCATGTGAGCTGGGAATGGCAGGGACCGCCCTACCGGGCATCCGCACTCACACCGCGTGCAGCACGCAGTGGAAACCACCCGTCAGTCACAGCCGAGGACCGGCACATGAGCACCGCCGACGTACCCTCCGGGAAGGTGCGCAGCGGAGAACAACAGTAGTGCAGCGCCACGTTGGCATCATCTGTTTTCGGCTCACCGCTCCAACCCGGCTCGCTCACACAGCCGTTCGGCGCGCGCCTTCGCCTCCTGCCGCAGAGGAGCCCACCGACGGAACAGTGCCTCGTGCGTCACCTCCGCGTATGCGTCCCGGTGGCCGAGCGCGTCCTCCGCCGCCCTCTCCGCTACGGGCCCGGCAGGCGTATTCATGCCCTGTCCGTTGTGACGCCGGGGCCGCCTCAAGGCGTCCGGAGTGGGCTCTGCGTCGCACTCGTCAGGATCATGGATGCCCCAGGGCTTGGCGGAGGGGGAACAGGACGGTCGCGGGACGAAGGCCTACGAGGTCAGGAGTGCCAGCGGTTGCGTCCGTCGGAGCCTGGGCCGCAGACCATGGGAGTTCCTGCCTTCGTGACGCCGGTTGCGCCGGGCGGGGAACAGAACGAGCCGGGGTGTACCGTGCCGACGCTGCCGCCGCCACCGGTGGAGCCACTGGTGGAGCCACCGGAGGAGGACGAGGAGCCGCCGCCTGACGAACTGCTTTCCCTGCCAGTGCTGTTGCTGCTCTCGTGATCGGGGTCGTTGGCCGGAATCTTGTAGGTCGTGTCCTTCGCTCCCGGACAGTGCCGGACGAGGTCGGCGTCGGACCACTTGCCCAGGTCGAGACGGACTGTGGTGGTGGAGGTCACCTTCGTGTCCTTGCCGGGGGACTGGAAGCACACCCGCCACTCGTCGCCGTCCTCGGCTGCCTCGTCGGCGGTGGGGGAGTCGATGTCGAGGTAGACGTCGTCAAGCGTGACGCGGTCGAGGTCGATACCGGCCCGGTCCAAGTCTTTGACGGCCGCGTTGTAGGTGACGCCGACGACGTCCGGCATCACTGGCCAGGGGAGCGGACCGCCGTCCTGCTCCGGGCATGGCTCGCCCGTCTTGACCGTGGCGAAGTCGATGGTCTTCGCGGTCGCGTTGCCCTTCTGGAAGCACACCTTCCATCCGGACGGCACGACGATCGAGCGGTTTTCCTCGGCTGCGTCATGGTGACCGGTGGTGAGTCCCGCGGCTCGTGCCTGTTCTGTCGCCTCGTCCAGTCGCTTGCCCGTGTAGTCAGCGATCTTGAGGACCTTGGGAGAGGTCGGGGACGACGTGACGTTGGCGTTCACCGCGTCCTCGTTCCGCGCCTTGGCGTCGGGCTTGTCCTTCCCGCCGTCGTCGAGCTGTCCGCCCAGGCCCGCGCCGGCCGTCAGGAGAACGAACGCTCCGAACGTCGCGCCGAGCTTGGCGAACCAGCGCCAGGGCGGCAACACCCACACCGCCACCATGGCGGCGATCATCACGATGAAGCCGAGGGGGAAGCTGAGCGCGCCGAGCAGGGCTACCAAGGCCAGGATGCCGAGCACGGCGGGGGTGGTCTTCCACCAGGGTCCGGATGGCGGTGGGGTGTTGTAAGGGTTCATCTGGCGCTCTTGTTTCCGTGTTTCCGTGGTGTGAACCGGGCTGGTCCCACTCCGGCAGTGCCTGTCGGGGGACTCGGGCTGTCAGACAGGGTGTCGGGGGGCGTGGCCCGGGGCGGGGCGAGGGCGGACGTGCGGTTCTCGTCGGCGACGAGGGGACTTTCAGGGGGGACTGCGTCGTGCGGTTGTACTCGGTGAGTATGGGGCGCTTGGTGCGATACTCGCCGTACTTGGTGATTTCGTTATCCTTCGGGCTGCCCGATGGCGACTGGAAGACGCCCGGGGTGCAGTCCGCGTCCTCGGCCGAGAGCAGCTGACGAGACAACCACTTCGCTCCGTACGCTGGGTCAGCGTACGGACACGTTCGGTGGACTGTACGAATTCCGGTTGGCCACTCTGGTCGTTCTCCAGCAGAGGGAACTGGCACGTGTACACCTGGAGGTGGGCCTCGATGACGACCGACCGCGTCGAACCGGCGGTGCCGGGCGGGGAGTGCGAGCGGGAACCGGGCCCGTCGGACAGTCTGCGGACGTTCGGGGCTGTGGTGCAGGCGCTGCGGGAGCACGCGGGTCTGAGCCGGGTGGAGTTCGGGGAGCTGGTGCGCTTCTCCAAGCACACGGTGGAGTCCGTGGAGTTGGGGCGGCGGATGCCGGACGAGTCGTTCGTGGAGCGGGCGGAGGGGGCGCTGGGGAACACGGGGGCGTTGCGGAAGTCGGCTCGGTTCCTGACGCGGGGGGATGTGGGGCTGGCGGCGTGGTTCCGGCGGTGGGCTCGACTGGAGGGGGTGGCGGTGAGTCTGTGTACGTATGAGTGTCGGTTGGTACCGGGGTTGCTGCAGTCGGAGGGGTACATGCGCGCCCTCTGCGACAACGACATCCCGCCGATGTCGGACGAGGTCTTGGAGGCCACGGTGCAGGCGCGATTGGAGCGGCAACGCCTGCTGAGTGAGCGTCCCAACACCGCCTTCGACTTCATCGTCGAGGAGTCTGTGTTCGTGCGCCGTCTCGGCGGTGCGAGCGTGACTCGTGGTCTGATCGAGCACGTGATTGAGGCCGTTGCTCCGCGCAACGTAACGCTGCAGATCATGCCCGCGGACGCCGAGCACCACGCGTGCATGGCTGGCCCCATCCAGCTGCTGGAAACGCCTGACGGAAGCTGGCGTGGCTACTCTGAAGGGCAAGAGAACGGGCGCCTGATTGCTGACCCGAAACAGGTCAGCCGACTGCACATGCGCTATGCGAGACTGCGCTCGCAGGCCCTCTCCCCGAAGGACTCCGTGGGCCTGCTGGAGCGGATGCGAGGAGCGCTATGAACACGTCCGAACTCGACTGGTTCAAGTCCAGCTACAGCAGCGCGCAGGGAGACAGCTGCATTGAGGTCGCCGTCACCGAACAAGCCATCCACGTCCGGGACTCCAAGGACGTGACGCGCCCTTCCTTCGCCGTCGACCGGGGCGGCTGGGCGCGCTTCGTGACGTTCGCGGCCGAGGCCTGAGCCGTACACGCACCGGCGGCGGCGCTGCTGCGACCGTCGCCGGACTGGCTCGGTCATCGATCATGCTCCCGAAGCTGTACAGGTGCGGGACTCGCAGGAGGAGGAAGGGCCGAAGTTCGCGGTCTCCTCATCCACGTGGGGTGATTTCCTCGGATATGCCACGGAATAAGTGGTCCGTGAGCGCCTTGCTGCTTGTACGGAGAGTGATTCCATCAGCGTCCGTTAGTCACCGTCAACCGGTTCCGGGAAGAGGGGAACGGAAGGTGACGTGCGGATTCCGTACGCGCGGCGGGAGGCTCGGAGGGCACGAGGACGGTATGAAGGCGGGGACACCAGTGGGACACTGCTCCTTGTGAGTGCCACCGGACTCACCCGCCCCGCCCAGGTCAGCACCGCCCGCCGCCGTACCGTCATCGACGCGCTGCGCGGCTACCGGGCGGCCCTCGCCGAGGGCGACGAGGCCACCGCCGTCGCCACGGTCGCGGCCCGCCTCGCCGACTTCGAGGGCGCCCGGTCAGTGCTGTCGGAATCCGTGCGTCTCGTCGACTTGAGTGGTTCCGCCTGAAGCACAGGAACACTGCTGCATGTGCAGCACCGTTCACCCATCTGACGAGCGGATAAGGTCACGATATGGAGATCGGCCCGCGTCGCCGTCCATTGAATCGAACGTGGCCAGTGCTCAATCTGTGGGTGGCCTTGAGCCCTGCAGGGGAGGCAGCAGTCTCTCTGAAGAAGATCTCTGGTGGCGTTATGGTGAAGGTACCGCTTCCCCAGAACGCGACGGGGCTGCGACGCCTTGCCGTCAATGCGGGCAAAGGCCTAGTAGGGCTTTGTTAGGTGGCCCGGCTGTCCCAGTGGGAGTGGGGTTGTGATCTCCTGCCAGGTGTGACACCTGAGGAGATGGAACAGGTCCGTCCGCGTCTGGAGGCGTTCGCGGCGGAGATGCTCGGCTCGCTGGCCCGGCGGGACCAGCGGGCGAAGGGCGAGCTGTACCTGCGCGGACTGATGCTGGACGGCAAGCGCAAGTCGATGCAGCCGATGGCCGAGCGCCTGGGGGTGGACCACCAGCAGCTCCAGCAGTTCGTCTCCTCCTCGACCTGGGATTACGCCAAGGTCAGGGAGAGGTTGGCGCGTTGGGCGGCAGCGCACATCGCGCCCGAGGCGTACGCCATCGACGACGTCGGCTTCCCCAAGGACGGCTACGACTCCCCGGGTGTGGCCCGGATGTACTGCGGCGCGCTGGGCAAGCGCGGCAACTGCCAGATCGGGGTCAGCGTCAATCTGGTGTCCGACCGGGCCTCCTCGGCCGCCGACTGGCGCCTGTTCCTCCCCGAGAGCTGGGACGACGCCCGGCAGGGCGAGGACGTGTTGCTGGCCGAGGCGATCCGCAGGCGACGGGTCAGGGCGGGTGTCCCCGAGGCCGAGCGGCACCGGGAGAAGTGGCGCCTGGCCCTGGAGATGCTCGACGAGATGCGCGAGGAGTGGGAGCTGCCCGGCCTGCCGGTCGTCGCGGACGCCGGATACGGGGATGCCACCGGCTTCCGGCAGGGGCTGACCGAGCGCGGCCTGGCCTACGCGGTCGCGGTCAAGGCCACCACCACCGCCCACCCCGGCGACGCGGTCCCCGAACGCCCGCCCTACAGCGGCCGGGGCCGCCCGCCCGTGCCGGCCTACCCCACGCCGCACACCACCCTGCGCGCGCTGGCCCTGGCCGCCGGACGCGGCGCGGCGCGGACCGTCACCTGGCGCCAGGGCAGCAAGTCCACCAAGAACAACCCCCGCGCCGAGATGCGCTCGCGCTTCCTGGCCCTGCGGGTCCGCCCCGCCAACCGCACCATCCGCCGGGGCGCCGACGGCTCGCTGCCCGAGTGCTGGCTGCTGGCCGAGTGGCCGCCGGGCTCCGCCGAGCCCACCGACTACTGGCTGTCCACCCTGCCCGCCGGCACCCCGCTGCGTGAGCTGGTGCGGATCGCCAAGATCCGCTGGCGAGTCGAGCACGACTACCGGGAACTGAAGGACGGCCTGGGCCTGGACCACTTCGAAGGCCGCAGCTTCCACGGCTGGCACCGGCATGTCACCCTCGCCGCACTGGCACAGGCCTTCTGCACCCTTCTACGACTCGACCCAAAAGTCCCTGCGCCGGCCTGACCCTCTACGCGGTCCTCCGCCAGCTCCAGGCCCTGCTGGCCACCTGGACCGGCGCATGCTCGATATGCGGCCAGCCAGCGCCGACCCCAGAACCCCACCACAGAACCTAACAAAGCACTACTAGGAGGCTCGTCTCTGGAGGTTCGGGTCTCAGGCACGCCGAAGGCGCCCGAGATCACTCTGCTGACGGCGAGCGACGCGGTCGGCACCTTCGGCGCAGGCACCCTGGGCCTCGGGTTCGGTGGTCCGATGCGGGACAGACACCGCCTCCACCGGACAGGACGGACGGCATGGCCTTGGGAGCGGTGGAGGTGTACGTGACCGTCTCGCCGACCTCGGCCAGTGTGCCAGGGGAGCCGGAGGCTTGCGCTTGTTGTGAAGCCGTCATTCAGATGGATCACCACGGTGCGGCTCTCACCTTCCGGGTGCGCCTCGACGACCCGAGGTCAGTGCTCGGCGAGTTCTTCCAGTAGTTGAACGACGTGTTCGATGGGCGCGGTGGCGTCGATCTCGGCGGTCGCGGTGGCACGCAGCAGTGGTTCGACGGTGGTCAGGTGGTGGAGAACGGCGTCTCGTTCCTCGGCCCGTTTGCCGTAGGGGTTGTCGGTCCGGGCGGCGATCCGGGCCAGCAGCACCTCGGCCGGCGCGCTCAGCAGCACGATGTGGTCGAACAGCGGGTAGAACCGGCCTTGGTTGGTCTTGCAGCCGGCCACGAAGAGGCTGCCCCCGTCATGGCTGCCGAGCAGGTCTGTGATGGCCTGCTCACGCCATACCCAGTCGGTGGAACCGTCGGGCAGCGTCACCCATCGACTCCAGGTGTCGGTATCGGTGTCCACCGTCCTGTGTCCTCGCAGGCGCAGGAGATGGAGCACAGTCGACTTGCCGGTCCCCGACATCCCGGTGATCAAGACCTTCACGGGGCGAGCCTATGCGAGCCGCCTCATTTCGGAGACGAGTGTGTAGAGGTCGTCAGTCCGGGTCACGGTCAGTCGGCGCACCCCTCTCTGTCAGCCTTGGGTGAGACGCCCCGCTTAGTCGGGTTAGCCTGAGAGGGCACGACAGGAGAACCACCCCCTCATGACCAGCACCAACCCCGCCGAGTCCGACCCGGCCCCCAGGCCGAAGCGCCGTTCCTTCAGTCCGGAGTACAAGCTGCGCATCGTGGCCGAGTACGACGCCGCACCCAAGAACGAGAAGGGCGCTGTCCTGCGCCGCGAGCGCCTTTACCACTCGCACGTCAAGGAATGGCGGGCCGCGCGGGATGCCGGGGCATTGGAGAAGCTGGTCGACCAGCGCACCAGCCCGGCCCGGCCTAAGAAGTCGGCCGCAGAGACGGAAAACGAGAAGCTGCGCCGCCAGGTGGAACGGCTGGAGAAGGAACTGGCCCGGAACAAAGCCGCGTTGGAGGTCATGGGAAAAGCTTCCGCGCTCTTGGAAATGATCTCCGAGGGCGCGGACTGAGGACCGCAGCCGACCCGGTGGTCGATGACGCGTTCGCCGGCATCGAGGGCAAGTTGGGCATC
>NZ_JUJA01000168.1:0-25316 GCF_001906585.1 Streptomyces kebangsaanensis
CCCGCCGCCCCGCCGGCACCTCGCCCGGCGCCCGCGCCGCGTCCGGCGCCGGCGCCCCGCCCGGTCGTCGCCGCCGCCGCCGACAAGGAGCCCGGCGGCCTGTTCGCCGATCCCCGCCCCGAGCTGCCGTCCATTCAGGCCCCGACTCCCGCGCCGCGCCGCATCGCGCCGCTGCTGATCGGCAACCCGCGCGACGCCGGGCAGCGCCTGGGCGAAGCCGTCGCCGAGACCTGGCACGCCTCCAACTGGGGCGGCTACCGCATGGACATCCCCGTCAGCATCGTCGGCGGCCTGGCCCTGTTTCCCATCAAGGGCCACAGCGAGGACGTCGCCCGCATCATCTACAGCTCCAGCGACTACCAGCTGCTGCAGGGCTACCGCGAGATCTACGCGCACACCTGGTCCCAGCGCCCCGACCTGGGCGCCCGCATGGCCCCGCTGATGGGCTGGCTCACCGAAGAGGGCGTGAAGGAGAAGGCGTACGCGGTACGCCGGGTCACCGAGACGGCGCTGCGCTACGGCATCCTGGCTCTGACCGGCGACCCCGACCCCTACAACCGTGCCGACACCGACGTGATGTCGTGGACGATCACCTCGCTGCGCTCGCTCGGCGCCAAGCAGGGGCTGGGCGAGTACCACACGCCGCCGGAGCTGTGCGACGTGATGGCCCGCATGGTGTGCACGGAGCCGCCCGAAAAAGGCCAGCGGTTCCACGAGCCCGCCGGCGGCACGGGCGGCATGTTCCGCTCCCTCGCCCAGCATCTGCGCGAGATGCACGCGGACCCCGCCGACTACGTGTGGGCGCTGAACGAGCTCGAACCGCTCGCGGCGGCCGGCGCGGCCGTCAACGCGATCGTGTGGGGCCTGGGCCCGAACGTGGTCATCGCCTGCGGCGACACCCTCGCGCAGGGCGACCTGTACGAGCAGGCCGTGCGGGAGCGGGCGGCCCTCATCGAGGAGCGCGACGAGATCGTGGGCCGCCTGGCGGTGGCCGAGGCGGCGCAGCGGGCGCTGGCGCTCGCGGACCGACTCATCGGCAAGCAGGCCGTCTGACCTGCGGCTTCGTCGAAAAAATCCTTGACCCCCCACCGAATGAGGTTAGAATAAGAGGAGATGGGAGGGGGGGGAAGCCCCCCGGTGCTACAAGGAGAACTGCACATGAGCGAGCAGCCGGACGTCTCGACCGCGACCTGCGAGGGCGGCAGCTGGAAGCTGCGAGTCCGCCACGAGGGCGAGACGACCATCGCCGAAGTGTGGTGCTTCGGCGTCAAGCTGAGTGAGACGACGCTGAACACGAACGGCGACGTCACGGTCCGCGAGGCGTGACCCTGGCGCGGGCGGCGGATGACTCCGCCGCCCGCGCTCAGATATGCCACACCACTCGACCGAACCACACGTCTTGGAGGGGGAACGACCCCCCGAACCGAAAGGCAGCCCATGTACCAGCGCGGCCAGCGTGTCGTCCTGACGGCCACCAACGCCCCCCACACCGACCTCCGCCCCGGCGACGAAGGCACCGTCCGCTCCTTGGATCCCACCCTCAGCCAGCTCAGAGTCACCTGGGACGGCGGCTCCCGCCTCTCGATGCTCCTCGACGAAGGCGACAGCGTCCGCCTCCTCCCCTGATGCACGCCGGCCCCGCCCCACCAGGGCGGGGCCTTCGCACAGCACCACCCGACCCCTTGGAGAACCGAATGCAGCTCGCAGCCCCCACCCCCGACGCTCAGCCCGACCTCTCCGAACTCGAATCCTCCGCCCGCAGGTGGGCCAGCCGCGCCCGCGCCCTCGTCAACCGCGCCGCCTGCGACGACCAGGAGAACGCCCTCGGCGTCGCCGCCTTCCAGCTCAACTCCGCCGCCCAGTGGCTCAGCCGCGGCGACACCGACAAGGCCCGCGACTCCCTGCGCACCGCCTGCAGCTACGCCGGCAGCGAGGAGGCCATGGCCCCCCAGCTCGCCGACGCCACCCGCACCCTCCTGGGCGCCCTCCCGGCCTGACCCAGGCCGGCCCCGCCCCACCAGGGGCGGGGCCCCACGCCCCATCCACCAACGACCCCTTGGAGAAGAACGTCGTGCAACTCGCACCCTCAGCCCTCCACGCCACCGCCGAAACCCTCGCCGGCCACCTCGGCTGGACACCCAATGAACTGATCATCGACGGCATCGTGAGCCTCGACGGCCCCCACGACCGCCAGATCGGCATGCGCCTGATCGGCGACGGCAGCACCATCCAGCTGTGGGCCACCGGCGGCACCCAGCCCGCCGACCACCAGCCCGTCGAGGGCATCGCGCCCTTGCCGCACGGCCGCCGCTGGCACACCTGGGTCCACATCGGCGCTCTCGAACCCGACAAGGACCCCGGCGTCGTCCTCTACAACACCATCAGCGACCGCCTGCTGCCCGTCTTCGACACCAAGCCCCTCTACGTCGGCCACCGGCCGTGGGCAGAGGCCTTCGACAGCGCGCTGTCCGAGGTGATGGCCGAGTCGACGCCGGAGGCAGGCACCTCCCTGCGCGACTGCGGCCCGGAAGCGCGCACCCAGCCGCAGGACACCGGTGAGGACAGGGAACCCACGGCCGAGCCCGAGCCCGCGCCCGAGGCCACGCCGGAACCCGAGCAGCAGGCCCCGGCCGAGCCCACCGCCAAGGTCATCCCGATGCGGGCCCGCCGCGCCAAGCCGGCTGCCGACGCTGAGCCCAAGCGCCCGGCCCGCAAGCGCGCCCCCGCCAAGTCGGCCACCGACACCCCGGCCGCCGACGCCGCCGCCGAGGCCAAGCCGAGCCCCACCCGCAAGCGCGCCGCCAAGCCCGCCACCGCGGCCGCCGACGCCAAGGCCAAGCGCCCGGCCCGCAAGCGCGCCCCCGCCAAGCCGGCCACCGACAAGCCCACCTCCTGACCCCACCCCCACACCGGGCCGCCCACCCCACCAGGTGGGCGGCCCGACCCGTACCGCAGACTCCTCGGCATCTCCGAAACCGACATCAACGACGCCCGCTGATCACCAGAGCGGGGGAACGGCTACCGCAAGGGCTCACCGAGTAGCACTGACGTCCAGGACGTAGCAACTTCCCTCGCTGCTTCCGTATCGCTGGGAGTTCAGGGGATAGTTGATCACCTTCGATTCGCGCGGCGCCAGGGTGAACTTTGCCGGGCTACCATCATTCGCTACGAGCACCACGCCATCGACTTGCGGTGAAAAGGTCTCCTGCTGGTTCCCATCGTTCACGAAGCGGATTTGCGCGACTCGCGCGGGCAGCATCGCCGCACTCCCCTCGGGCTGGAAGAGGTTGGTCTGGGAACAGTCGACGACCGAGCCAGTTACATGCTCGATTTCGTCCCCTCCACCCGTGAACGCGTACAGGACACCTCCGATAGTCAGAGCCAAGCCGACTCCGGCTGCAACCACCAGCCTGGTTGGGCGTCTGGCTGGAGAAGGCGGGTACGCAGGCATCGGGGGCGCGCCTACAGAGCGTTGCTCTTGCAGTGCCGCCCACGCCTCGATGTAGAGGTCGATGCATTCCTGACAAGTCGCTTGCTCTGGCTCTTCGGCTCGCGGCGCTGAACGGTCGATCGGCGCGTCACACATGGCGACCACGTCGCCCTTGAAGGCGATGTGCACCACCCCCTCCGCCATGCCCATGCCCCTTTCGGATCGGCCCAAGGCGAGCGGTCACGCAAATCCGCGAACCGCCTACAACCAGGCATTCGCAACACCCTCGCGGAGTAGATCAGATAGTGGAGTGACTGAAAAGGGCTTTGGTGCGCGAGGGACCCGCCCGAGCGTCCTGTACGGGCTGGTCCCGCAGATCAACCCCTCCGCCACGCCAGCCGACAGCGACAACGTCCCCTGACCCCGCCAGGAGCGGACGCCGGACGTACATTCGGATACATGGGTGAGCGGCCAGCACGCATCGGCCCCACCACGGACCGGGCCACGGCCGCGCTCATCCTTCACTTCACCCCGAACCAGGTCGGCTACTGCGCACGCTGCCAGGGACTGATGGTGCGCTACGGGCCCAGTGTCAGCGCACTTGGAGGACTACATCGCCGAGTTGCGATCCTCGGTCGCCCCGGAGGACGACCGCCAGGCCCCGCCGGTCCGGCTGGGGTGACATCGTCGCGACGTTGCGATCCTCGGTCGTCCCGGAGGACGACCGCCAGCCTGAGGGACGGACGAGGTCCTGTACGAGCGGACGCTGTTGCGATCCTCGGTCGCCCTGGAGGGCGACCGCCAGTCGAGGTTCCAGTTCGCCACGACCGGGAAGCCGGTGTTGCGATCCTCGGTCGCCCCAGAGAGCAACCGCCACCAACAGGATGGTAGGTAGCAATACCGCCGCCCATCCACTTGTTGCGTCCCCGGTCGCCCGGACGGTCACCACCACCCGCGTCACCGCCGTACGTGCCCGGCGCGGTCTTGTAGTTGCGATCCCCGGTCCCCCTGGTGGGCGACCGCCAGGCCCATCTCGTACGCGCGCTGCAGCACGAACTCCACCGGGCTGCGATCCTCGGTCGCCCCGGAGAGCGACTGCCAGTCGCTGTCATCCCCGAACTCCCAAGCCAAGTTCTCGACGTTGCGATCTTCGGCTGCCTCAGAGGACGACCGCCACGTGGACCAGGGCGCCGAACAGGTAGCCGTCCACTTGGTTGCGATTCTCGGTCGCCCCGCAGGCGACCGCCACGATCCCGATCGTCATCTCCACTCAGGGACTGGAGTGGTTGCGATCTTCGGTCGCCCCAGAGAGAGACTGCCAACTTGTCGGCGTACTCCACCAACAGAAACGTGTAACGGCTGTGATCCGCAGACGTTTTGGACTGCGACCGCCACTACTCCCGGTGGGTAACCACCGATTGAGCATCAAGCCGTTGTGGCCGTCGGCCGCCCCGAGGACGATTGCCACTTCAGGACGCGGGACAGCTCGTCACTGCCGGTGAGGGTGTTGCGATCCTCGGTCGCCCCGGAGAGCGACCGCCAGCTGACACGGCAGATCGGTCTCGACTCCGACCTCATCGTTGCGATCCTCGGTCGCCCCGGAGGGCGACCGCCAGGGCGCGGATGCTGGCCCCGTCGCGGTACAACTGGGCGTTGCGATCCTCGGTCGCCTCGGCGGGCGACCGCCAGGCAGGCCTGCCCACCGTGGGCGTGCCCGGCGTGGAGTTGCGATCCTCGGACGCCCCGGAGGGCGACCGCCAGCCGGTGCCGGTACCGGTGAACCCGGAGATCATCTTGTTGCGATCCTCGGTCGCCCCGGAGGGCGACCGCCAGCGTCGCGGGCAGAGTCGCCGCCCTTGCCGATCATCTTGTTGCGATCCTCGGTCGCCCCGGAAGGCGACCGCCAGGTCGATGATCATGCCGCAGAAGTTATCTCGCCACTGTTCGTTGCGATCCTCGGTCACCTCAAGGGCGACCGCCACCAGTCAGCGGGCAGGGTACGGCCTACAACCTGCCATTGCGACCCTCGCTTGCCCGGGAGGGCGACCGCCACCTATCCCTGCGGTTGACGATACGCCCTGCACAACCCGTTGCGATCCTCGGTCGCCCCGGAGGGCGACCGCCAGTACGAGCCCAACCCCGGCGGCGACGGGATCACGGTGTGGCGATCCCCGGCCGCTCTAGAGGGCGGCTGCCATAGGTACAGCGCTCGACCGACAGTCGTGACCCGAAGAAATTGCGACCCTCGGCTGCCCCGAAGGACAACCGCCATGCCGGTGAGGGTCTCGGCGCGCTTACGGGCGACGATGTTGCGATCCTCGGTCGCCCTGGAGGACGACCGCCATGCCTGGAGCTGGTGGATGGCATTGATTTCAAGATCGTTGCGATCCTTGGCCCCCACGGCTGGAGAGTTCAGTCGATGAGCCGGGTCAGGGACACGCCAGCGGGCGCGTTGTCTTCGTCGATGGTGATCCGGTCGGCGTAGTCGTCCCAGGAGCGTGCCTCGCTGTGGCCGAGCGGCTTGATGCGGATCAGGTCGAAGAGCTTGTGGGCGGGGGCTCGTCCGTACGCGTCGTCGTGGGAGAAGACGTACAGACCGCGGATGGCCATTTCGCCGCGGGAGGATGCCCGGTCGTGGTCGAACATCATCGTCAGGGCCTGCCAGTAGGCGGCGAGGTCTTCCGGGGTCACTCCGGCCTTGGCACCGAGGGCTCCGGAGTAGAAGCCGTGGCCGCGGTATAGCCCGTAGGGCACGTAGTGCTTGTTGCCCATCTCGGTGACCTTGCCCTTGGCCAGGTCCTCGGGCTTGTTCGGGGCGACACGGGTGATGCCGGCCTCGAGCGGGGTGACGGGGTCGATGGAGCGGGAGAAGGTGAGCTGCATGGGCCCGCGGGCCCTGCCCGCGTGCTTCTTCTGGTCGCCCACGGACATGACGGCTCCGAACAGGCGCACGTCCCAGAAGTTGCGGATCATCCACTCCTGCGCGGTGGCGGTCTCGCCTTCCTTGGCGCCCCCTTCGACGTAGGCGCGCTGGATCTGCGGGTTGAGGGCGACGCCCTGTTCGACGTACATCTCGAAGCCGGGCTGGCCCTGATGGACGAGAGTGATGGTGTTGCGGATCTTGCGCTTGAGGGCGACGTCGGTGATGAGGCCCTGGCCGGTGATGGGGTCGGTCCGGGGCATGCCGCCGGCGTCGGGGTCACCGTTGGGGTTGCCGTCCTTGACGTCGATGAGGAAGACGTAGTCGTGCTTGCGGGTGGGGTCCAGGTGCGCGTCGGTCATGGTTGTGCTCTGTGTCCTTCCGGGGTTGTGGCGTCGTGGTGAGCTGGCGACGGCGGGGCGTTACCAGAGGGTGTTGTCCGAGGAGTCGGCGTCCTCGGCGGAGGCTTCGGGAAGGGCGTCCGCTTCCTGTTCTGCGGCGAGTTCCTTGCCGGCTTCCCGTGCCTTGATGGCTTCTGCCGCAGCGCGTGCGGAGTGAGCTCGCTGGTGGTCGTAGCCGAGGATGAACAGGGCCTGTTGTTCGGTGCTCAGGTGGGCGGGGATGGTGTCGAGCAGGTCGAAGGCGTCCCGCAGCCGACTGTCCATGGCCTTGGCCGCGGGTCCACTGGTGCGGGCGATGGTGCGCAGGTGCGGTCGTGCTCCGATACGGAGGCGGGTGAGGACGGCTCGGGGGGAGACGACCGCGGTGCTCAGGTACTTGTCGGTGATGGTGGTGTTGACCTTGGGCATGGCCTTGCGCTGGATCGCTTCGAGCATGGCCATGATCCGTCCGCATACGTAGCCGGGCTCGGTCGACTGGGGGTTCAGCTGGGGCACACAGAGCTCCTTGTGGCGAGTGGTCGTACGGATCAGGGCGAGGCGCAGCAGGGCGATGCGGGGCCGGGCGAGGTGGTGGTCGGCGCGGATGCGCTGCAGGAGGACCGGCAGGAGATGGGCCGGTGGGGCGGCGCCGTGGAGTGCGGCTTTGGTGAGGTCGGCCTGGAGGTGCTTGGGGACGGTGGTGTCGACGTACTTGTTCTTGCGCTTGTCCCAGCGGGCGCAGGCGAGGGCGAGTCGCCAGACGGACCAGTAGGTGTAGGTGTTGTTCCAGCCGTCCCAGGTCTGCTGGTCGGCGAACCAGGTTCCGAGTCTCCGTTTCAGTTCGGGGACGGGGATGGTGATCCAGTCGGCGACGATGACCCTGTTGGTGTTCACCCGCAGGGTGAGGGCGTGGAAGGCGTCCTCGTCGAGGACTGCCAGTGCGTCTCGTCCCCGCCGGGGGTGGCGGAGTCCGGCGATGAGCTGGGCCACCTCCTCGGGCTGGGGGTCGCTCAGGGTCCACATGGCTGTGTCGGTGTCGGGGTCACGGGTCCACCAGACGATGGCGGAGTCGTCGGCAAAGGCGCGGTGTTCGGGGTCGGCGAGCAGCGTGTTCAGGGCGGTGGCGGACTTGGTGCCGCAGTCGACGCAGATGGGGGTGGCACCGAGCTGCTTGGTGCCGGCCCGGAAGTGGGCGGGCTGGTTGAGGCAGACCAGCTGGGTGTTCATCCCGGAGTTGGGGATGCCCTTGATGGGAACCGGGAGCGTGGACAGCAACGGCATGACGTGTCCGCACACGAGGCAGAGCCCCTGGTTCGCCTTGCCCGTCTTCCCGCTCTTCGCTTTCTTGACCCTGTGGGCCCACCAGCTCTTGGCTTCCGGCAGGTCGTGGACCCACTCGCCGTCCACGCTGATGGCAACGAGGTGGTCCTTGTCCATCTCCAGCGGCCACGCGGTCGGCGCGTGGCTGTTCAGCCATGCGGCCACCGCCTGCGCCTGGGGAAGGTGGGGGTGGTCGTTGCACCAGGAAGTGACCAGTGCACGGTAGGCGGCGTGCCGGGTCCTCGCCTTGGTGACGTCGGCAGAGTTGGTCGAGAGGACCTTCTCCCCGTCCGCCCCTTTCACCAGGCCGGGATGGGCGAGCGCGAACTGTGCGGTGTCGGCAAACAGGATCGGTGCCGGCTTGGGCCCGGAGCGTCCGGTGTATGGGGCGGTGATCTTTCGCTGTTCCTGGCGGAGGTCGATGACCAGCGGTTCGGTGTCTCCTGTGCCGGAGAGGTCGATCTGCCACATGACCTGGCGCGCGAGGTAGTACTCGGGGGTGTCGCCCTGGCGGCTGTCGGCTTGCTGGACGAGGCTCTGCAGTAGCACGTCAGGCCACCTCCTCCGCGGAGGCTCGTCCCTCGGCTCCGGGCATGCCACTGACCTCGGCGGGTGCGAGCGGGCGGTCGGGCACGTGGAGAACGCCGTGCTCGAGGCTGGCCCGGAACCAGTGGTAGCGTTCCTTGCCCTTCGGGAGGTACTCGATGTGGTGGAGCATCAGCCCGAGCTCGTCGATGGGCGGAATGCCTGCCTGGTCGGCGGCGGTGACCACGCCGGCCTCCTCCGCCGATCCGCGAGGCCCGAAGAAGGCTGCGAACTCGCGGCAGCCGAAATGGGGCTGCTCGTAGCAGGCACCACGTGTGAGCCGGCGGTCGAACTGGTCGCGGTACTTCGGCAGGGGCGCGGTGCACCGGTCAGTGGCGCGGATGGTCGCGTGGATGCGGTAGGCGACGTCGCTCAGGGCGACGGTGACCCGCTGGCCGCGGTCTTCGGCGACGTCGTAGCGGTAGCCGTTGTTGGCCTGCAGGCTCTCGTAGGCGTTCTTGGTGATGATCGAGTTGTTGACCTCGTTGCGCCGGAAGCGGGTCCACCTCACCGGCTTGAGCTGCTCGATCCGTTCGACCCGGTAGGTCATCTCCGGCTTCCAGAAGATGGCTTCCAGCAGTCCCTTCGCCGCGGAGGGGGTCATGGTCGGATATGAGACCCGCTCGACTTTGAGCTCCGGACGCGTGAAGCAGGCCAGCGGCCCCCATGCCTCCACCTCAACGTGTAGCGGCCGGTCCGCGCGCTCACCGCGCCGCCGGGTCTGCTCTCTGGTCATACAAACTTCCCCCTCCATGTGCGACTCGGCCGGTTGTCAGTGCTCCCCGTTACCGTCACGACACTGGCGATCGACCCGGTTCCTCTGCGGCCACCCAAACGTCGCCGTGGCCCCGGGACGGCAGCTGGCCGATCCGCGACTCACGTGTCCCAGGGTGGACCGGTAACGAAATGTGGTGGTCTGGTGGATTCTCAACGCATAAATGATGAGATGTCAAACGGTCTTGCGGACAAGGCAGTTGATCCAGTAGGTGAGTCAATGCCGGTTCATGAAGGCCGACTCGTGGCCCACTCGCCGGGCCACCAAGGGACCTGGCACTGGTACGAAGACCACGCCCGCGGTACGGGCGAGCTGGCCCGTCGGTTCGCAGAGCCATGGGGAGGCGGTGACCTCGCCTACCGGCTCGGACGCGACCACGACACGGGCAAAGGGGCCTGTGCGTGGCAGGAGGGGCTGATCGAGGAGGCCACCACCGGCCGCAAGACCAGACGGCCCCCGCACAACGACGCCGGAGCCCTCCTGTTCGCCCGGGCGGCCGAACCTTCCCCCGCTCTGCTGCCCTGCGCCGGTGTGATCGAGGGACACCACACCGGCCTGTCCGCGTGGTCGGAAGTCCGGCTCCGGCTGAAGGCCCTGATGGCCGACTCCAGCGAGGTCGACGAAGCCATCCACCGAGTCGCCGCGGTCATGCCGGAAATCCTGGACGGCTCATGCCCGGCCGCCCCGGACTGGCTCGACCCACGTGACAAGATCGCTGTGGAGATGCTGGTCCGCATGACCTACTCGGCCGTGGTCGACGCCGACCGGCTCGACACCGCCGCCCACTTCAGACCCGGCACGCGCATCCGGCCGCACGTCGGGATGCCAGAACTGTGGGAGAGGTACGAGGCCCGCCGCCAGGAGGCCCTCGCCGGACGTCAGCGCTCCAAGGGCGCCTCCTGGCTGGACAAGCTCCGCGAGAATGTCTACCAGGAGGCACTCGAAGCCGCTGCCGGCAAGCCGGGCGTGTACCGGCTGCACCTTCCGACCGGCGCCGGAAAGACGTTCACCGGCGGAGGCTTCGCCCTCCGCCACGCCTCCCTGCACGGCCTGCGGCGCGTCATCGTCGCGGTCCCGTTCATCTCGATCACCGAGCAGAACGCAGCGGAGTACCGAAGCCTCCTGGACCCGGAGCAAGGACCGCCGGTGGTGCTGGAACACCACTCAGCCGTGAACGTCGAAGCTCCGCAGCAACGCGCGCCGCAGTCCGCCGGCCCCTCGACGAACGTGCGCCACGGCCAGAAAGGGGGCCGGCCCAACCGGTGGGCGAAACTGGCCACCGAGAACTGGGACGCCCCCTTTATCGTCACCACCACCGTCCGCCTGATCGAAACGATCTTCGGAAGCACCCCCTGGGCCACCCGCCGACTCCACCGGCTCGCCAACTCCGTGATCGTCCTCGACGAGGTCCAGGCTCTCCCCGACAGGCTCCTGACCCCGATCCTCTCGGGCCTGCGGGAACTCGTGGAGCACTACGGCGTGACCCTCATACTGTCATCGGCGACCCAGCCGGAACTCGCCGCACTGAACCCCTGGCGCTCCGGCCTCCCGCAGCGTGACGTCGTCGCCGACCCCGCGCCGCTCTTCAAGCAGCTGCGCCGCGTCAGGTACGAGTGGCGGACCGGCCCGGAAGTGACTCTCGCAAGCATCGCCGCCGAGGCGGCCGAGAACGACCAGGCCCTCGTCGTGGTCAACGGGACCAAGGACGCCAGTCAGGTGCATCGCATCTGGCTCAGCACGAACCGCGACGAGGACCCAGGCGTCCTGCACTTGTCGACCCGCATGACCGGCGGTCACCGCCGAGAAACCATCCAGGCGACGAAGCAACGCCTGGAGAAGGGTTTGAACACCCTCCTCGTGTCCACCTCGCTCATCGAGGCCGGCGTCAACCTCGACTTCCCCCGCGGATACCGCGCCAGATCAACACCGGAGTCCGAACAGCAGGCCGCCGGCCGGGTCAACCGCGAGGGCAAGCGCCACGCGAAGGACAGCGTCATGACCATCTTCGATCCCCGGGACGGCCTCAACCCGGAGATGGTCTACAACACGTGCGCCATCGCAGCAGCGTCCCGCCGCTTCGGCGACGGGCTGGCCGATCCCGACGATCTGGACGTCCTCCGCTCGTACTACCAGCACCGCTACCGCCTCCAGGCAGGACAACACTCCAAGGACCCCAACGGAGCCACCGGAGAAGTCATCGAAGCGCTGCGAGCAAAGCTGCACTACCCGGAGGTCGCGCACAGAATGCGAATCATCGACAACGAACACTCCGTGGCCGTGGTCGTCATCCGCCCCCAGCTCGAAGAAGAAACCCGACAGGCCGCCCAGAAGGCAGTCGACCAGCTCCGTCGCGGCCTGCCAACGCCAACGACCTACCGCACCCTGCAGGAGCACATGGCATCCATCCCCGAGCGGGAACTGGAACTGGCGATCAACGCGGGTCACGCCATCGAAGTCGCCGGTGACCTGCACCAGTGGGTCGGCCCCTACCACCCCCAACGAGGCATCGAACCCCCTGCATGACCATTCAGACCACCGAGCAACGCCTCACCAGTACGCTGACGGAACTGGACCAGCCTGCTGCCGAAGTGTGGTGATCAGCTTGCAGTGAAAATTCGAGTGTTTGGAAAACCGGACCCGTCGCGGTGGTCGTCCGCCGTGCGACCGAGGATCGCAACGTCACCCCTGACGGCCTGGAGGAGGCGCTCGGGGACTGGCGGTCGCCCTCCGGGGCGGCCGAGGATCGCAACTCCGCCGCCATCAACTGGGCGTGCGTGTGCTCGCCCCTGGCGGTCGCCCTCCGGGGCGATCGAGGATCGCAACACGCTGCTGCTCAACGTCGGAGACTCCGCGCTCAACTGGCGGTCGCTCTCCGGGGGGACCGAGGATCGCAACACCAGCTGCGGCTGCGCGTACACGAGCGCACCCTCGAGCTGGCGGTCACCCTCGGGGCGACCGAGGATCGCAACGGTGCCTGCCGAGAAGCCCCGGCAGGTGGTCACCGCGCTGGCGGTTGCCCTCCGGGGCGATCGAGGGTCGCAACTCCACCAGGTCGGCCTTGGCCTCCGGCGGCAGGTACTGGCGGTCGCCCTCCGGGGCGACCGAGGATCGCAACCACGGCCCCTTGATCTGGAGATTCTTGAAGCTGGACTGGCGGTCGCCCTCCGGGGCAACCGAGGATCGCAACAGCACATGCATGTAGCGCGACATGGCGCCGAGCCGGGCTGGCGGTCGCCCTCCGGGGCGGCCGAGGATCGCAACAATGACCGGCCGATGGACTGGAAGGTGCCGATCGGTACTGGCGGTCGCCCTCCGGGGCGACCGAGGATCGCAACATGGCCTGCGCTCTCCCGTGACGGGACGCCCGGCGTCGTCGCCGGGCACGCTGGGCACACACGTGTTCTACGCCACGGTCTCGCCTTGAGCCGTCCAGGTCCGCAGCATGCGCTTCCGGCCGCCAGTCTCCTCAATGAGCCGCACCACGACGTTCGGGTCCTTACTGAGAGGCCGACCCACTCCGTGTAGCGGTCGCGGGCGGTCGAGGGCAGCGCCCACTCGCCTTCCACGGCGGGCCCGTCGGCCTCGAACTGAAGCCGAACAAGGTACATGGTCTCCATGCGGCGTTCCTCCGGCTTCAGTGTCGGCCCCGGCTCCCGGCGAGGACGGCCGACAGCACCGCGTCGGTGCCGAAGCGCGACGGGCAGGGTCCGCGGCGGTTTCGATACAGCGGGCCTCGTTGTCGTAGTGGTCGAAGGTCGCTACGACCTGGTCGTCGCACAGGCGGGTACCAAGCTGGTAGGTGAGGGCCGGCCGTGGCTGACCGTGGTGGTCTTGAGCAGGGCGTGCGGGACGACAGGCCTGAGGTCGTGGGCGTGGGCGCGCCCCGGCGTATTGGACCACTCGTGCCGGGCCGGGTTATGAGGCGCGGTGGAAGGGCGCGGTGGCGGCTGGGCCGACCGCGTTGGGGCCGAACTTCGCACGGATGCGGTCCAGGGTCTGCTCGGCAATGAGCCGGGACTCGCGGGCCTGGTCGAGGCTGATCTGCGTGGCCACCTGGTCGGCGCTGATGAGGTCCTGGCCCCTCAGGGTGATCCCGATCACTCGGGCGCGCTGGAGGCCGGCGGCGTCCATCAAACGGTAGGCGAGCGTACGCAGGTCTTCGTCGTGTGCTGAGGCCTCGGGCAGGCGGCGGGTCTTTTCCCAGGTGGTTCCGCCCGCGAAGGTCAGGGTCAGGGTGAGGGCCTGGGCTGCCTGGCCACGGTGGCGCAGCAGCAAGCCGAGTCGGACGACGAGGTCGAGCAGGGCGGTCCGGACCGTTGCGCCGTCGAGCGTGTGGTGGGGGAAGCGGTGCCGTACGGCGGCGGAGGCGGGCAGGGTGCGGGGGACGACGGGTCGGGGGTCGATGCCGCGGGCTCGGTCGGCGGCGAGGCGGCCGGCCTTCTTGCCGAGCAGGCGCTGCACGGTCGCAGGTGAAACGGCGGCGAGCAGGCCAACCGTGTGGATGCCGTAGTCGCGCAGGGAGGCGGCCTGGCGGGGACCGATGCCGTGCAGGGCCTCGACCGGCAGCGGGCCGAGCCAGCCAGCGGTCTCCTCGGGAGGGACCGCAAGGACGCCTCCGAGGCCGGTGATCTGGGTGGAAGCGGTGGCCGCGACGGTGGTCGTGGAGCCGATGCCGACGCGGACGTCGATACCGAGACGGGAGATGGCCCTGACACGCAGCATCTCGCCCAGGTGTCGGGCGTCGGTGCCGTGGTAACGCAGAGCACCCTTGAGTTCGACCAGTGCGCAGGTGGGAGGCAGTGCCTGGACGACCGGTGACAGGTCGGCCAGCAACTCCAGCACCTGCCGGTAGGCCTGCTCCGGAAGCCGGTCCAGACAGCGCACGTGCATCACCGTCGGCTGCCCCTCGATCTCGTGGTTCACGTGGCCACCTCCCACCCCCCACGCTATCGAACAGGAAATCGAACACGCGAGTGCAGCGACACCGCGCGGCGAGCCTAGAATCATAAATATGTTCGACGATCTGCCGTCTGACCTGGAAGGACTGCGCACCCTGCAGGTCTGGCATGAGAGGCGGCTGCGCCGCATCGACCGCAAGATCACTCAGCTGGCGCAGCGGCAGGCAAAGCGTCAGGCATCCGCCCGGCGCCTACGCGACCGCCACCACCACTCGTACCAGAACCGCGCACCGATCTACGTTGAGGCCTCCACGGCCCGGCTGCACTTGGATGTCACGGTCTGGCACTCGAACGCTCCCAGGAGCCCCTGCCTCTACGGAACGCTCATAACTACGGATTAGGCAAGCGGCATCGCCCGATCGGCCGTCACTCGCTGCTCGCCCACACGGCAGCGAGCGGTACGCTGTTTCCACTACTCAAGCAGCCTGGCGGTCGCCCCCGGGGGCGACCGAGGATCGCAACTGGAAGGTCGTCCATGAGGAGGACGGGCAGGTCTGCTGGCGGTCGTCCTCTGGGACGGCCGAGGATCGCAACGCCGAAGCGGTGTGCGCTCAGGTCGAATTCTGGGGCCTGGCGGTCGTCCTCCGGGATGGCCGAGGATCGCAACGGCCCGCTCGCGCAGATCATCGGCGCTGGACTCGTCGGCTGGCGGTCGTCCTCCGGGGCGACCGAGGATCGCAACCTTAGACGCGAGGGATCCGTCATGATCGCCCGAACCATGGCGGTCGCCCTTCGGGGCGGCTGAGGATCGCAACATGCGGTACGACAACCTCGGCGACGCCTGCCACCTTGTGATAGGGCACGAGTAGGTCACTCTGACCTGGCGGTCGCCCTTCGGGGCGACCGAGGATCGCAATCTTGTTTTGAGGCGCCCGACGTCCTTCTTGACCTGCTGGGGGTCGCCCTCCGGGGCGACCGAGGATGTCCGCCCACCGGTCGATGCCGCTGCCGACCGCGGCCGGGGCCTGCCAGGCCCGCTCGGTCACCAGGTTGTCGATCACCGCGGCGAACGTGATCGGATTACGTCCACCGGTGCGCTGCGACGGCCTCACGCGCCGGGTAGCGGCACCGCCTCCTGTCGCGTCGGCCGGCCGGATCTTCGCTGCAGCCCGAGCGACCTGCAGCGCTACTCAGGCCAGGTCCTCGCTCATGCGTACTCCTCCCAGGGACGGTCGATCACCACGCACGCTGCCAGGGCCTGACCGTGCGCTACGGGCCCAATGCCCAGGTCACATTTGTCGCTACTGTCAGGCGATCGAGCGCCAGAGCCGCTAGCCTGTCCCCAGCAGCCCGGACAGGGCCCGCGTAGACGGCCAGAGGCCCTATCCCCGAGCGGGGTAGGGCTTCTTTGCGTCGCAAGGGGTCTGCGCTGGAGGCGCTTTCGCCCCCGGCACTGAGCTGCAGGCCCGCCCGGCTGGGGCCGGGACAACCCGTCGGCGGGGCCCTTATGGGTCCCAGATGGGTCCGGAAGGACAGTGAAACCCCGTGAACGATCATCACGGCCCGGACACCCCCATACTTGCTGACCTGCACAGACGAGGAAAACAGGGACGCTCAGGGAAATCCGGGGCAACGCTCTGGCGAGCAGCTTCTACGTCGGGCGCGAGGCCGGGGTCACCCACCGGGTCCGGATCCGGGCGATGCTGCCGGACGGCACCTGGGGCGGCTTCTCGCCCGAGCGGACGGTGACGACGGGACGGCCGTAGGCCCTGGACGTGCGGGTCACCCGGACAGACGCGCCCCGCGTGCCCCGCACGGGTGCGGAAGGTTGGCTGGCCGCGAGGCAGCACGGGCGATTCCCTATCTCCGGCGGCACACGGGATGGCCCGCCGACCGTGCCGCCGGAGGACAGTCCCATGCGCCACACTCAGCAACTCCTGCGCTCCGGCCCGGTCGTGGCCGCCGCCGCGCTCGCGGCCGGTCTCGCCGCCGGGTCCGCCGCCGCCGGGCCGGGGATCTCCGTCAGCGCCAGCGGCTCGACCGTGACCGTCACGACCAGCACGTGCACCCAGGTCGACGGCAGCTGGGGCACGGCCTCGCTGCTCACCAGCAGCCAGGCGAACTTCACCCAGGGGCGCCAGGTGGCACTGACCGGGACGAGGACCAGCCAGACCGCCGCCTGGCAGAGCGTGAGCCCGGGCACCTACACCGTGATCGTCGTGTGCTCCAACAACATCACCGCGGGCACCCAGTCCATCGCGGTCTCCGGCGCCGTCCGCAGCACCCCGACGATCTCGGCCACGTCCTCGCCGTCCCGTGGCGTGGCGGGCGGTCTGGGCGGGGGCGTCAAGGACTACGGACCCGTCACGTTCGCGGTGGGCGGGGCACTGGTCGGGGCCGCGCTGATCGCCACGGGCTGGGTGCTGCGCCGCCGTTCGAAGCCGTACCGGCTCTGAGCGGCCGGGGTACCGTCACCGGGTCCCGTGGCCGGGCTGTTCGGGGAACTCCTCCAGCGCGTGCCGCAGCCACTGGGTCCAGAAGGTCTCCAGGTCGATGCCGGCCCGCAGCACCAGATGCCGCAACCGGTCCTCGGGGCTGTCCCTGCCGGGCGGGAAGTCGCGCCGCTCGATCTGCCGGTACTCCGCCAACTGCCGCTCGTGCAGCTCCAGATGGCGCCTGAGGTCGGCCTCCAGACCCGCGGTGCCCACCACGGCCGCGGCGCGCAGCCGCAGCAGCAGGGCGTCGCGGTGCGGCTTCGGCTCCTGGGCGGCGGCGGTCCAGCGGGCCAGTTCGGCGCGGCCCGCGGGCAGGACCTCGTAGCTCTTCCTCTGCCCGCGGGCCGGCTGTTCGGACGGCAGGGTGCGGATCAGACCGTCCGCCTCCAGCTTCCCCAGCTCGCGATAGATCTGCTGATGCGTCGCCGACCAGAAGTAGCCGATGGACTTGTCGAAGCGGCGCGTCAGCTCGAGCCCCGACGACGGCTTCTCGAGCAGGGCGGTGAGGATCGCGTGCGGGAGTGACATGGGGTCATCCTAGGGACGGGCCGTACGCCCGCCGCCGTCCCGGCATCCGGCTACAGGGCCGCCGCCAGTTCCGTGCCCTGCTTGATGGCACGCTTGGCGTCCAGCTCGGCGGCCACGTCCGCCCCGCCGATGAGGTGCGGGCGGTGTCCGGCGGCGACCAGTTCGTCGTACAGCTCGCGCCGGGGTTCCTGTCCGGTGCACAGCACGATCGTGTCCACCTCCAGGACGGTGCTCGCGCCGTCGACGGTGATGTGCAGCCCGGCGTCGTCGATGCGGTCGTAGCGGACGCCCGGGACCATGGTGACGCCGCGGTGCCTGAGCTCGGTGCGGTGGATCCAGCCGGTGGTCTTCCCCAGTCCGGCGCCGACCTTGGTGGTCCTGCGCTGGAGCAGGTGGACGGTGCGCGGCGGTGCGGGCCGCTCGGGTGCGGTCAGACCTCCGGGCGAGCGGTGTTCCATGTCGACGCCCCAGGCCCGGAAGTACGCGGCCGGGTCCTCGCTCGCCCTGTCGCCGGCGTCGGTCAGGTACGCGGCGACGTCGAAGCCGATGCCGCCCGCGCCGAGGATCGCCACCCGGTCGCCGACCGGGGCGCCGTCCCGCAGCACGTCCAGGTAGCCCAGGACGCGCGGGTGGTCGACGCCGGGGATGTCGGGGGTGCGCGGGGTGACACCGGTGGCGACGACGATCTCGTCGTAACCGCCGAGGTCCCCGGCGTCCACCCGGGTGTCCAGGCGTACGTCGACGCCGTGCGCGTCGAGCTGGTGGCGGAAGTAGCGCAGGGTCTCGTCGAACTCCTGCTTGCCGGGGACCCTGCGGGCGACGCCGAGCTGGCCGCCGATCCCGCTCGCGGCGTCGAACAGGGTGACCCGGTGGCCGCGTTCGGCGGCGCCGACCGCGCAGGCGAGCCCGGCGGGCCCGGCGCCGACGACGGCGACGCGCTTGCGCCGCCGGGTCGGGGACAGGACCAGTTCGGTCTCGTGGCAGGCGCGCGGGTTGACCAGGCAGGAGGTGATCTGCCCGCTGAAGGTGTGGTCCAGGCAGGCCTGGTTGCAGCCGATGCAGGTGTTGATGGCCTCGGGGCGGCCGGCGGCGGCCTTGTTGACGAAGTCGGGGTCGGCGAGCATCGGGCGGGCCACGGAGACCATGTCGGCGTATCCGTCGGCGAGCAACCGCTCGGCCACGTCCGGGGTGTTGATGCGGTTGGTGGTGACGAGGGGGACGGTGACCTCGCCCATCAGCTTCCTGGTGACGAACGCGTAGGCGCCGCGCGGCACGGAGGTGGCGATGGTGGGGATGCGGGCCTCGTGCCAGCCGATGCCGGTGTTGATGAGGGTCGCCCCGGCGGCCTCGACGGCCTTCGCGAGCGTGACGACCTCGTCCAGGGTGGAGCCGCCGGGCACGAGGTCCAGCATGGACAGCCGGTAGATGACGATGAAGTCCTCGCCGACGGCCTCGCGCACCCGGCGCACGATCTCGACCGGGAAGCGCATCCGGTTCTCGTAGGCGCCGCCCCAGCGGTCGGTGCGGTGGTTGGTCTGCGTGGCGACGAACTCGTTGATCAGGTAGCCCTCGGAGCCCATGATCTCCACACCGTCGTAGCCGGCCCGGCGGGCGAGGCGGGCGGTGCGGACGTAGTCGTCGATGGTCCGCTCGACGTCGGCGTCGGTGAGCTCGCGCGGGACGAAGGGACTGATGGGGGCTTTCAGGGCGCTGGGGGCGACCAGGTCGCGGTGGTAGGCGTAGCGGCCGAAGTGCAGGATCTGCAGGGCGATCCGTCCGCCCTCGCGGTGCACGGCCCCCGTCACGACCGCGTGCCGGGCGGCCTCCTCCTCGGTGGTGAGCTTCGCCCCGCCCTCGTAGGGCCGCCCCTCCTCGTTGGGGGCGATACCGCCGGTGACGATGAGCCCCACTCCCCCGCGGGCCCGGGCGGCGTAGAACTCCGCCATCCGCTCGAAGCCCCGCTCGGCCTCCTCCAGGCCCACGTGCATGGAGCCCATGAGCACGCGGTTGGGCAACGTGGTGAAGCCCAGGTCGAGCGGGCTCAGCAAATGCGGGTAACGGCTCATCGGCCCCTCCGTAGGCGGTGTCGTGCCGGTTCAGTTGTAGAGGACACGAGGGGCTTTGTGCAACTAGTTGCAAAACAATGCGCGCCCGGCGCTACGGCGACTCCTGGGCGCGGGCGACGAGCAGGGCCACGTCGTCGTGGTTGTCCGGGCGGTGCAGCGTGCGCAGCAGGAGGTCGCACAGCTCCTCCAGGGGCCGCGGCGGGCCGTCCAGCAGCGTCAGCAGCATCGCCAGGCGTTCGTCCAGCGGGTCCCGGCGCGTCTCGACGAGCCCGTCGGTGTAGAGCACCAGCCGGTCGCCGGGTTCCAAATCCACCGTCGTGGTGGAGAAGGCCACGCCTCCCACGCCCAGGGGCACCCCGGTGGGCAGGTCCAGCAGCTCCGGGGCGCGTGCGGCGCGGATCCGGGCCGGCGGCAGGTGCCCGGCGTTGGCGATCCGGCACTGCCGCCGGTGCGGGTCGTGGACGGCGTACAGACAGGTGGCGATGGCCTGGTCCAGTCCGTCGGTGATCCGGTCGAGGTGCTCGAGCAGCCGCGCGGGATCGAGGCCGAGCGGGGCCAGCGCCTTCGTCGCGGTGCGCAACCGCCCCATCGTGGCCGCCGCGCCGATGCCGCTGCCCATGACGTCGCCCACGACGAGCGCCGTCCTGTCGCCCTCCAGCGGGATCACGTCGAACCAGTCGCCGCCCACCTCCACCGCGGCGCCCGCCGGCTGGTAGCGGGAGGCGACCTCCAGTCCTCCGGTGACGGACGGGTGGCTGGGCAGCAGGCTGCGCTGCAGGGTGAGGGCGGTGTCGCGGGCGTTCTGGTACCAGCGGGCGTTGTCGATCTGCACGGCCGCGCGGGCGGCCAGCTCCCGGGCCAGCAGGACGTCGTCCGCGCTGAAGGGCCGCGGGTTGCGGATGCGTTTGAGGTCCAGCGCGCCCAGCACCTCGCCGCGCGCGATCAGCGGCACGGCCAGATACGAGTGCACGCCCGCGCGGCCCAGCAGTACGGCGGCCTCCGGGGAGCGGGCGATCACGGGCAGGTCCTCGTCCTTGACCTGCGCCACCAGCACCGGGCGCCCGGTGCGCACGCAGCGCGTGACCAGGCGGTCGGGGCCGTAGCGGGCGATCCCGCCGGGCGGATCGGCCGCCTCCGGGGCGTCCGCGGCGTGTTCCGCCCGTACGGCCAGGGCGCGGATCACCGCCGGCTCGGCCGGTCCGAGGCTGCTGTGGCGGCCCGCGACCACGGACTCGAGCAGGTCCACGGCGGCCACGTCGGCCAGCTCGGGAACGGCGACGTCGGCCAGCTCGCCGGCCGTACGCTCCAGGTCCAGGGTGGTGCCGATCCGGGCCGAGGCGTCGGCGATGAGGGCCAGGCGCCGGCGCGCGGTCTCCGCCGCGATGCCCGCCCGGTGCTGCTCGGTGATGTCCACGATCGACATGGCCACGCCCAGCACCGTGCCGGTGGCGTCCTCCAGCCGGTACAGCGAGAACGACCAGGCGTGGTCCTCGTCCGGGTCGGCCGGGGTCCGGCCGACCGTGGACCGGTCGACCAGCGGCTGCCCGGTCTCCAGCACACGGCGCGCGCCGGCCTCCAGGGCGTCGCAGTCCCACTCGGGCAGCAGCTCGCGCACCGTCCGGCCCACGTGCTGCTCGGCGGGTATGCCGTTGATCCGTTCCAGGGCCGGGTTGACCGAGACGTACCTCAGCCGGTTGTCCAGGACGGCCAGCCCGATCGGGGACTGCGAGACGATCCGCTCGGACAGCGCCACGTCCCGCTCCAGCCGCCGTACGGTCGACTGGTCGGCGGCGAGTCCCAGCGCGTAGACGTTCCCGCGGCCGTCGAGGAGGCGCATGTTGCGGAACTCCACCAGACGGGTGCTGCCGTCCTTGTGCCGGACGGGAAAGGCCCCGGCCCAGCCCCGGCCGGTCCGCAGGACGTCGGAGAACAGCTTGACGACCAGGTCGAGGTGCTGCTCGTGGACCATCAGCCGGGCGGCGTGCCGGCCCAGCGCCTCCCGCGCCGAGTAGCCGAAGAGGTCCGCGGCCTGGGGACTCCACAGCACGATGCGCCCCTGGGCGTCGAGGACCACCGAGGCCACGCCCAGGACGTCGAGCAGCCCACTGGGCCGTACGGGTCCGCTCGCCGGCTCGTCGCCCCCGACCGGGAGAGCCCCCGCCGCGGTCATTCCGCCCACCGCCTTCGCCCGTTCACGCGGCCCGCCGCCCCCGGTTCCGACTCGCCCTGCTGTACCGCGCCCACGCTCACCTCTCCGACGGTTCGTCGCCTCTCCCCCACCTTCCCCCAGCACAGCGGGAGCCGTCCCGCCGAATCGGCCGGACGGACCGACGGCCCAAGGTGTGGGGGGCCGCCGGTGGTGTTCTTCTGGGAGATGGTGCTTTGCTGAGGACCGGAGGTGGAGCGCCGAGTGCGGCACGCGGCGCGGCCACGAGAGGAGCGATCACGATGGACAGCGAGCGAACTCACCCCGAATCCGTCTCGGTGGAGCTGAGCGGATGCACCAAGGAGGACGCCCGGATCGTGTTCGACGCCCTGTGCGCCTGCTTCTCGTCCGACCGGTGCGCGGAGGACGTGCCCCGCGACTACGACGAGGTGCGCCCGACGGTGTGGCTCGGCACCTTCGACGTGGCCGAGGAGCACGGGGCCGGTTGCGGCCCCGCCCGGCTCGGGGCGTCCGTCACGGCCGACGTACAGGGCGGCTACTGGGCGATCGACCGGTTCCGTACGACCCTGGACTCCCTGTTCACCGTCCAGGACCTGTGCACGGCCTCCGGCGACCAGGAACGAGAACTGCACGTGCGCCTGGAAAGCCGCTGACACCGCACCCGGCCCGGCACCGCGCCCCCGTCCACCGGGGGACGCGGTGCCGGCGGCGCCGAAGCGGATCACGGCACGGCGACCCGGCCGTCCCGGTCCACGCCGTGCGATGCGGCTCACCCGTCGGCGTCACCGTCTACCCCCTGGTCCCCACGACGACGTTCGCGCAGAGGTCCTCCGAGACCTCCAGGCGTGCCGTCAGGCCGGCCCGGACGAAGACGGCCAGGGCCTCGGGGGCCTGGCGTTCGCTCGCCTCGGCGAGGAGGCAGCCGCCGGGGGCGAGCCAGGCGGGGGCCTCGGTGGCGACGCGGCGCAGGACGTCGAGGCCGTCGGCGCCGCCGTCGAGGGCGACGAGCGACTCGTGGTCGCGGGCCTCGGACGGGAGGAGGCCGACCTCGCGGGTGGGGACGTAGGGGACGTTGGCGGCGAGGACGTCGACACGGCCGCGCAGCTCCCCGGGGAGCGCCGTGAACAGGTCGCCGGTGTGGACCGTGCCGTTCACGGGGGTGAGGTTGCGTCGGGCGCAGCGCACCGCGGCCGGGTCGATGTCGGCGGCGTGCAGTTCCAACGGGCCGAGCACGACGGCCAGCGCCGCGCCCACCGCGCCCGAGCCACAGCACAGGTCCACGACGACGGACGCGTCCGGGGCCTGGGCCACCGCCCGGTCGACCAGGAACTCGGTCCGGCGCCGCGGTACGAAGACGCCCGGTTCCACGGCGATCCGCAGACCGTGGAACTCGGCCCAGCCCAGGACCTGTTCGAGGGGCAGTCCGGCGACGCGCCGGCCCACCAGGGCGGCGAGCTCGTCCGGTGTACGGGCGCCGGCGAGGAGCAATTCGGCTTCCTCCTCGGCGAACACACAGCCGGCGGCGCGCAGCGCGGCGACGACCTCGGCACGCGAGGACGAGGCGGAGGAGGAAGAAGAAGAAGGAAGGCAAGGGAATGCGGACATGGAGGCCTGGACCTTTCGGGAGCCGAAGGGAGCTCCCGTGGTCGCCTACCGACGGCGATCCGCGCCGTTCCGAGGGGAGAGCACCCGACCTGACACAGCGGTAATGGGTCCCACCTCCTCGGCTGACTGCGACCGGGACTGTCCACGGCCGCGGGCCACCCTATCCCAAGGTCCGGACTCCGGCGGTCCTTTCGGCCTCCTCCGACGCCCCTCACCGGCATCCGCTTCGCATCCAGTTGTATTATGCAACCAGGAGAGCAGGGGAGGTTGTCCCGTGACCGCAGCCGCAGAGCCGCACCGGGCCGGCGCCGTCCGGGACCGTACCGCCGGGGACGCGGCCGTCGAGACCATCCAGCGCGAGATGACGATCTTCGCCCGCCGGGCCCGGGCCTCAGCCGGACGCATGCACCCGGAGCTGTCGCTGGTGTCGTACACGTTGCTCGGCCACCTGGAGGAGAGCGGCCGCTGCCGGGCCACCGACCTGGCCGCGCACTACGCGCTGGACAAGTCCACCGTCAGCCGTCAGGTGTCCGCCCTGGAACGGGCCGGCCTGGTCGAGCGGCGCCCCGACCCCGACGACCTCCGCGTCCAGGTGCTCCATCTGACGGCCGCCGGCCGGCGGATCCTCGCCGAGGTCACCGAGCGCCGCCGCGCGGCCTTCCGCGAGCGTCTGGCGGACTGGAGCGAGGAGGACCTCAAGCGCTTCGCCACCTACCTCACCCGTTACAACGCCTGGTACGGGCGTAGCCAGGACGGCTCCTGACGCACCCCGGTGACCGGGCCTGCCGCCCACGGTCACCGGCGCTGGCCCGGAGCGAGCCGCGGCCGGGCAGGACGCGGCCGGCCGGCGGCACAGGTGCCGGGACCGGGGGTTCGGGCGCGCCCACCGCCGGCGAGAGGCTCTGGCGGACCCCTCGGCCGCCGCCGTACGGTCTGACCGTCCGTACTCTCTCCACAAAGGCGGTAGTTGATGGCCCTGTTCGACCTTCCGCTCGACGAACTCCGTGAGTACCGCAGCGCGTCCGCCGAGCCCGAGGACTTCGACGCCTTCTGGTCCAAGACCCTCCAGGAGGCCCGCGAGCACGATCTGGACGCCCGGTTCGACCTGGTGGACACGGGACTGGCGACGGTACGGGTGTACGACGTGACCTTCGCCGGGTTCGGCGGCCACCCGGTCAAGGGCTGGCTGACCCTGCCCACCCGGGCCGACGCGCCGCTGCCGCTGGTCGTGGAGTTCGTCGGCTACGGCGGTGGGCGCGGACTGCCGCACGAGCACCTGCTGTGGGCGTCGTCGGGCCGGGCTCACTTCGTGATGGACACGCGCGGACAGGGCAGCGTCTGGGGCGGCGGAGGCGGCACCCCCGACCCGGTGGGCGGCGCGCCGGCGTACCCCGGCTTCATGACCCGTGGCCTGGACGCCCCGGAGAACTACTACTACCGCCGGGTGTTCACCGACGCGGTACGGGCGGTCGAGGCGGCGCGCTCGCACCCGCTGACCGACGCGGGCCGCACCGCGGCGATCGGCGCGAGCCAGGGCGGCGGCATCACGATCGCCGTGGGCGGCCTGGTGCCGGACCTGGTCGCGATCGCGCCGGACGTGCCGTTCCTGTGCGACTATCCGCGTGCGGCGACGCTGACCGACCGTCACCCGTACCGGGAGATCGGCCTCTACCTCAAGACGCACCGCGGGCGCACCGAGGACGCGCTGCGCACGCTCTCGTACTTCGACGGGGTGCACTTCGCCGCCCGCGGCCGCGCCCCGGCCTTGTTCTCGGCGGCCCTGGAGGACCAGACCTGCCCGCCCTCCACCGTGTTCGCCGCGTTCAACGCCTGGGCGCACGAGGACAAGGCGATCAAGGTGTACGACTTCAACGACCACGAGGGCGGCGGCCCCTACCAGGAGGCGGTCAAGCTGCGCTGGCTGCGGTCGTACACCTGACGGAGCCGGGCGAGGCGAACGCCGGAGGGCCCGTGCCCGCATACGACCCCCGGGTCCACGGCCGGGGTGAACCGGGCACCGCGGTGGCCGTCACCACGGACGGCGGGACGGTGGCGGACCCGTGGGGCGGCCGGGCCGACGCGGCGCGCACCCGGCGACGGCTCCGGCGCCGCACCGCCGCGGCGGGCCCGCGCCCGGATGCGGCGGG
>NZ_JUJA01000168.1:25375-45629 GCF_001906585.1 Streptomyces kebangsaanensis
GCCCCTCCGTACGCGTGACCCGGCGCGTCCACGAGTCCGCCCGGCCCGCAGCCGTCCGAGCCATGGCCCGCCCGGCCGGGGGCCGGCGCGTCAGGGCAGTCTGCGGGCCGCGACCATCCGGGCCCGCGGGCTGCCGTCGGTGCGCCGGCCGAACTCCTCGAGCGGGTACAGCTCCACACGGAAACCGGCCCGCTCCAGCTCCCGCCGCAGGTCGCCGAACCGGAAGGCGCGGTAGTACATGACGAACGGCGGCCGCCACACGGCGTTGCGCACCCGCATCACCGCGTCGAAGGCGAGCAGCGTCCAGAACGCCGTCGAGCCGGGGCTCGGCGGGGCGGACACCGGGAAGGCGAACAGGCCGCCGGGCCGCAGCGCCGAGTGGACCCGGCCGAACAGTCCGGGCAGCTCCTCCGGCAGGAAGTGCCCGAGCGCGCCGAAGCTGACGACCAGGTCGAACGCGGCGGCGAAGGGCAGCGCCCGGGCGTCCCCGCGCACCCAGCCGGGCCGGGGACCCGCGACCGGGGCGCGGTCCCGGGCCACCGACAGCATCCCGGCGCTGAAGTCGACCCCCGTGACGCTCTCCCGGCACACCCGGGTCAGCACCTCGGCGCCGGCGCCCGTGCCGCAGCACAGATCGAGCCCGTCCCGGAACGGCCCCATCCCCTCCAGAACCGACGCGACGGCTCCCAGCACCGCGTCCGGCGTCCGGAACGGGGTGTGATCGAACTTCGGCGCGAGCAGGTCGTAGCCGCGCTCGACGGAGGACAGCGCCTGGACGGCGAGCTCACGCAGGGTGGGACCTTCGGGAGTGAACACCCGGGTCAGCCTAGACACCTCCCTCCGACCGGACACCTCCCTTCGACCGGACCCTTGACACCTCGATCACCCCTCACGACTATATGAACCAACGGTTCGCTTAATGAACCAACAAGCCAGATCTCCGGAGGAGAGCCGTGCCCATTCGAGTCCGCAAGATCATCAAGCAGCTCGACGAGACGAGGCTGGAGAACGGCCGTGCCGTGGACCCGGTGCACCGGGTCGCGTTCGTCGGGGCCGTCATCGAGAACCCGTATCCCGGCGAGTACGTCCAGGACCTCGTCACCCTCGCCGACGAGCTGGGCGAGGAGATCGGCAAGCTGGTCGGCCCCGCCTGTGTGGAGCTGCTGGGCGCCGAGGTCGAGGCGTTCGGCAAGGCCGCGCTCGTCGGCATCGAGGGAGAGGTCGAGCACGGCTCGGCGCTCATCCACAACCTGCGCTTCGGCAACGTCTTCCGCTCCGCCGCGGGCGGTACCGAGCTGCTTCCGGCTGCCGAGAAGGTCGGCCTTCCCGGCAGTCCGATCGACATCCCGCTCAAGCACAAGCTGGACGCCAAGACCCGCTCGCACCACCAGACGGTGACGCTCCAGGTCGCCGACGTGCCCCGGCCGCGCGAGATCTTCGTCGTGTGCGCCGCCGCGAACACCGGTCGCCCGCTGGCCCGTCTCGCCGCGTTCGGCGCCGAGACCCGGAACCAGTGACCGGCCCGCCCGGCAGCAGTCGAACGACGAGGAGGCAAGTCCGTTGACCATCACCGATACCGATACCGATACCTGGACCGGGCAACGCGTCAAGGAAGCCGACACCGAGTACGTCATCCACTCCTGGTCCGTCCAGGGCTCGCTCAACCCCATCCCGGTGGCCGGCGGTTCCGGGTCCTGGTTCTGGGACTACGAGGGGAACCGATACCTCGACTTCCAGTCCCAGCTCGTCAACCTCAACCTGGGCCACCAGCACCCCAAGCTGGTCGAGGCCATCCGCGAGCAGGCCGACCGCCTGTGCTACATAGGCCCCGGCTTCGCCGAACGCTCCCGCGCCGAGCTGGCCGAGATGCTGGCCGAACTCACCCCCGGCGACCTGAAGATGAGTTTCTTCACCACCGGTGGTGCGGCGGCCAACGAGAACGCGATCCGGCTCGCCCGTCACGTGACCGGGCGCCACAAGGTGATCGCCCGCTACCGCTCGTACCACGGCGCCACCAACGGGGCGATGTCGCTGACCGGCGACCCCCGCCGCTGGTCCGCCGAGCCGGGCGGGATGCCGGGAGTGGTGCGGATGCTCGACCCGTACACCTACCGCTGCCCGGCCGGACACCCGGACCCCTGCCCGGTGTGCTCCGGAGGACCGCACCTGGAGGAGATCCTCCAGTACGAGAACCCCGACACCGTCGCCGCCGTGATCGTCGAGCCGGTCACCGGCACCAACGGCCTGCTCTACCCGCCCGACGGTTACCTGCGGTCGCTGCGCGAGGTCTGCGACCGGTACGGCATCCTGCTCATCTTCGACGAGGTCATGGCCGGCTTCGGCCGCACCGGTGAGTGGTTCGCCTGCAACCACTGGGACGTCACCCCCGACATCCTCACCACCGCCAAGGGCCTGAACTCGGGATACGTCCCGCTGGGCGCGATGACCGTCTCGTCCCGCGTCTCCGAGTGGCTCAAGGACAACATGTTCTGGGGCGGCCTCACCTACGCCGGACACCCGCTGGCCTGCGCCTCCGGCGTCGCCTCGCTGCGCATCATGCAGGAGGAGAACGTCGTGGAGAACGCGCGGCTGCGCGGCGAACGCCTCGGTGCCGGACTGGCCGGGCTCGCCGAGCGCCACCCGAGCATCGGTGAGATCCGCGGCCGCGGCCTGTTCTACGGCGTCGAGCTGGTGAAGGACCGGGAGAGCCGCGAACCGCTGGTGCCGTTCAACGCCAAGGGCCCGGCCGCGGCGCCGGTCAGCCGGATCGTGAAGGAGGCCATGTCCCGCGGCCTGTACCTGACGGCCAACTTCAACGTGCTCCGGCTGACTCCTCCGCTCGTCATCGAGGACTCCGAGATCGACCTCGCGCTCGAGGTGCTGGACGACGTCCTGAATCTCGCCGATGAGCACTACGCAGGGTGAGGCGCACAACGGTGGGCACAGCGCGGGTGTGCCACGCGAGAGGAGGAGCAGCATGGCATCAACGCTGATCAGAGGCGGTACGGTCGTCAACGCCGACGCCGCCGTCCGGGCCGACGTACTGATACGCGACGGTGTGGTCGCGGCGCTCGGCGCCGGCACGGACGACTGGAGCGCCGACCACGTGGTCGACGCGGAGGGGATGCTCGTGATGCCCGGCGGCATCGACGCGCACACCCACCTCGAATATCCCGTCGACGGCTTCACCACCCGCACCGCGGACGACTTCCACAGCGGGACGGTGGCCGCCGCCCACGGCGGTACGACCACGGTCCTGGACTTCGTGAAGAAGGAGCCGGAGCGGAGCCTGCTCGACACCTACCGGTCCCGTCGCGACGTCGCGGCGGCCAAGTCGGTGGTCGACTTCGGGCTGCACGCGATCGTCCCGCCCCGCGAGCAGCAGCCCGACGTCCTGGACGACCTGCGGAAGCTGGCCGGGGAGGGGGCCACGAGCTGGAAGTTCTTCATGGCCTACCCCGGCACCCAGATGGTCGACGACGGGGAGCTGCTGGAGGGCTTCGAACTCGCCCTGGAGCACGGCGTCCTGCCGATGGTGCACGCCGAGAACGGCCACATGATCGCCCGGGAGACCCAGCGGCTGCTGGCCGACGGCCGCACGGCCGAGGTGTTCCACGCCACCGCCCACGGGCACGACGCCGAGGCGGAGGCCGTGCACCGCGCCGTGGTCCTCGCCGAGTCCGTCGGCACCCCGCTCTACGTGGTGCACGTCTCCAGCGCCGCCGCGGCCGACGAGATCAGCAGGGCCAGGGCCGCCGGAGCCCGGGTGTGGGGCGAGACCTGTCCCCAGTACCTGGCCGTCGCCTACGAGGACTACGCCGACCTGGGCGAGAAGGCCGCCGCCTACCTGTGCTCGCCCCCGATCCGGGAGCGGGGCAACCAGGAGGGGCTGTGGCGCTCCCTGGTCACCGGGGCGATGTCCACGGTGGCCACCGACCACGCCGGCTTCTGCCTCCACCAGCCCGAGGACCTGCCGCCGCAGAAGCTGCGCAGCCCCGGATACTTCCCGAAGGTCCCCAACGGGGTCCCCGGGATCGAGGACCGCCTCATGGTGCTGTGGGAGACCGGGGTCGCGAGCGGCCGGTTCGACGCCTGCCGGTTCGTGGACCTGGTCTCCACCCGCCCGGCCAAACTGTTCGGGATGTTCCCGCACAAGGGCGCCGTCGCCGTGGGCGCGGACGCCGACCTGCTGGTGTGGGACCCGGCCGCCGACCACGTGATCAGCGCGGCCGGCAGTCACATGCGCACCGACTACAACCTCTACGAGGGGATGCGCGTGACCGGCCGTCCGGTCCGCGTCTTCTCCCGGGGCGAGCAACTCGTCGGCCCCGACGGGTCCTTCGACGGGGCCGCGGGCCGAGGACGTTTCCTCACCCGGGGCAAGCCCCAACTGCACTGATGTTTCCACGTCCTTGACACGTCACACCAACTGACACGTGTCCACGGTGCGGAACCTCCGGTCGGACGGGTTCCGCACACCGGGCACGTGTCTCGCAAGACGAACGGAGCAGTGGCTCGATGAAACTCCCCCTGGGCATCCATGTCGGCGAACGGCTGAGCCTGGAGCAGACGTACTGGCAGGCCGAGCTGGCCGACCAGAACGGGTTCGAATCCGTGTGGGTCGCGGAGGGGCGGCTGGCGCGCGACGGCATCGTCCCGGCCGCCGTCATCGCGAGCAGGACCCGCAACGTCAAGATCGGCACGGGCGTCGTCAACAACAAGAGCCGGAACGCCGCCCTGATGGCCGTCACCTTCAAGACCCTCGACGAACTGGCCCCCGGCCGCGCGATTCTCGGCATCGGCGCCTGGTGGGAGCCGCTGGCCACCAAGGTCGGCCAGCCGCTGCGCAAGCCCGTCGCCTCGATGCGCGAGTACATCACCGTGCTGCAGAGCTTCTTCCGCAACGAAGTCGTCAACTTCGAGGGCGAGTTCGTGCAGATGCAGGACGTGCGCTTCGACAGCATGTACCGGGAGAACAAGCCGGTCGACATCCCCATCTACATCGGCGCCGTCGGCCCCCGCATGCTGGAGCTGGCCGGTGAGATCAGCGACGGCGTGCACATGGACTTCCTGCTGCCGCCCTCGTACCTGGTCGGCGCGAAGGAGGCGATCGACAAGGGCATCGCCAAGCGGACCGACGGCAAGGACTCGATCGACCTCACGCAGATCGTCGCGTGCAGCGTCAACGACGACGACCCGCAGGAGGCCATCGACGCCTGCAAGGCGTTCCTCACCCTCTACCTGGCGCAGCAGCCGCACATCGCCGAGCACTGCGGCGTGGAGCGCGAACTGGTGGACCGCATCCAGGAGCGGGCCGGCTGGCCCGCCACCCCCGAGGCGATCAAGAAGGCCATGCCGCTGGTCCCCAACAGCCTGGTGCAGAACGTCACCGCCTGCGGCAGCACCGACGACGTGTTCTCCAAGCTGATGGAGTACCACGAGGCCGGGGTCCGCTGCCCGATCATCTCCACCCTGGGCGACAAGGAGCAGACTCTGACCCGCCTCGTCCAGGCCGCGAAGGGCTGACGGCGATGAGCGACTTCCCGATCGGCCGGATCGCCGTGGTCGGCGGTACCGGCCCCCAGGGCAAGGGCCTGGCCTACCGGCTCGCCCGCGCCGGCCATCCGGTCGTACTCGGTTCACGCGACGCCGGCCGGGCCGCCGACGCGGCCGGGGAACTGCGCGCCCTGCCGGGCGTGGCCGCGCCCGTCGACGGCGCCTCCAACGAGGACGCCGTCCGGCAGGCCGGAACCGTCCTGCTGGCCGTCCCCTACCAGGGCCACGCCGAACTGGTGGCCTCGCTGGCCGACGGTCTCGCCGGCAAGGTGGTCATCTCCTGCGTCAACCCGCTGGGATTCGACAAGGGCGGCCCCTACGGTCTGCCCGTCGCGGCCGGGAGCGCCGCCGAGGAGGCGGCTGGGCTCGTCCCGTCCGCCGCGGTCGTCGGCGCCTTCCACCACCTGGCCGCCCCGCTGCTGCTCGACCCCGAGGCCGACCTGAGCCATGAGGACGTCCTCGTCTGCGGGGACGACGCCGACGCCAAGGCCCGGGTGATGGCCCTGGCCACCGACGTCACCTCGGGCCGCGCGGTGGACGCGGGCCGGCTGCGGCTGGCCGCCCAGCTCGAGCCGCTCACCGCGGTGCTGATCTCCGTCAACAAGCGCTACAGGACCAGATCCGGTGTCGCCCTCACCGGCCTGGCCCCCGCCGCCGTCAAGGAGGAAGTGGCATGAGACTCGCCGCGGTCCAGCTCCGGGCCACCGACGACCGGGCCGAGACCATCGAACGCGCCGGCGACCTGGTGGACGCAGCCGTCGACCAGGGAGCCGGGATCGTCCTGCTGCCCGAGCTGTTCGCCGTCCCGTTCGTCCAGCCCGACCCCGACCCGGACTACTTCCGGCTCGCGGAGAGCCTCGACGGGCCCTCGAACACCATGGCGGCGGAACGTTCCCGCAGGGCCGGCATCACCGTCGTCTCCTCCATCTTCGAGGAGGGCGAGGTGCCCGGCGTCTACTACAACACCGCCTGCACCTACGTACGCGGCGAACTGAAGTCGGTCTACCGCAAGTCCCACCTGCCGTTCTCCAACGGCTTCCCGGAGAAGTTCTACTTCCGGCCCGGTGGGACCGAGCCCGAGGTCGTGGACACCGGCGAGACCGGTGTCGGCACGATCATCTGCTACGAGCGGCACTTCCCGGAGCTGAGCCGGATCGTCGCCCTGCGCGGAGGCTCCGTGCTCTGCGTGCCGGTGGCCTCGGCGAGCGCGCCGATGCGCGAGGTGTTCCAGCTGGAGCTGCGCGCCCACGCCGTCTTCAACGGGATGTTCGTCATCTGCTCCAACCGCGTCGGCAGGGAGGGTGTCAAGGAGTACTTCGGGCTCAGCGCCGTCTACGGCCCCGACGGCGACATCCTCGCCCAGGCTGCCGACGACCGCGACGACGTCGCCGTCGCCGAGGTGGACCTGGAGCGCGTGGCCGCCACCCGGCGCAGCCGCCCGTTCCTGCGCGACCGCCGCCCGGAGCTGTACGACCGGCTGACCGGAATGGGACCGGCGACACCATGACCACGCCATGGATCGCACTGGTACCGGCCAAGCCCTTCGCGCGGGCCAAGACCCGGTGTGCCGGGCTCACTCCGGACGCCAGGCGCTCCCTGGCCAAGGCCATGCTGACCGATGTGGTGCGGCGGCTCCGAGGGGTGCCCGCCGTCCACTCGGTCGTCGTGGTGACGGCGGATCCCGAGGTGACGGGCCTGGCCCTCGCCTCGGGGGCCGCCGCCTCGGGCTCAGGGCGCTTCCCCGGCCTCAACGGCGAGGTCGGGGAAGCCCTTGAGGCGGTCGGCGGTGCCGCCCCCGCTGCCGCACTCGCCCTGATCATGGGCGATCTCGCGGGGGCGGGCACCGCCGACTACGCGACGGCCCTCACCCTGGCCGCCCGCCACCGGCGTGCGGTCGTCGGGGACGCCGACGGCACCGGGACGACCCTGCTCACCCTCCGTGACGCGGCGGACTTCCGGCCGTTCCTCGGCCCCGGCTCCCTGAGGCGGTTCCACGCCGCCGGATACCACGATCTCGGCGTGGGGCCCTCGTCCCCGCTGCGCCGGGACGTCGACACCGTCGACCACCTGCTGTCACTGCCCCCGCACACGCTCGGTCCCGCCACCCGGCAATGGCTCGCCGCCGCCTTCCCTCCCGGCGGCCCCCGGCCGGGCCCGAGCACCGACGAACGAAGGGTCGGAGCACTGTGAACGGCCTTCCCAGCCCCACCCGCTCGGCCATGAACCGGGCGCTGCGCCGGGCCACCGACGCCGTGACGCTCGACGCCGCCGAGGCCGAGGTCCTGCTGCACGCGCGCGGCGCCGATCTCGACCGGCTCTGCGCGGCGGCGAGCCGGGTCCGCGACGCCGGCCTCGAGGCCGCCGGGCGGCCCGGCGTGATCACCTACTCCCGCAAGGTGTTCATCCCGCTCACCCGGCTGTGCCGCGACCGCTGCCACTACTGCACCTTCGCCACCGTCCCGGGACGGCTCCCCGCGCCCTACCTCAGCCCCGACGAGGTGCTGGACATCGCCCGCGCGGGAGCGGCGGCGGGGTGCAAGGAGGCGCTGTTCACCCTGGGCGACCGGCCCGAGGAGCGCTGGCCCGCGGCCCGCGCCTGGCTGGACGCGCACGGCTACGACGACACGCTCAGCTACGTACGCGCCATGGCGATCCGGGTGCTGGAGGAGACCGGCCTGCTGCCTCACCTCAACCCCGGGGTGCTCTCCTGGACCGACCTCCAGCGGCTGAAGCCGGTGGCGCCGAGCATGGGCATGATGCTGGAGACCACGGCGACCCGGCTGTGGTCCGAGCCCGGCGGCCCGCACTACGGCTCACCCGACAAGGAGCCCGCGGTGCGGCTGCGGGTCCTGGAGGACGCGGGCCGCAGCAACGTGCCGTTCACCACCGGCATCCTCATCGGCATCGGGGAGACGCCCGCCGAACGGATCGACGCCCTGCGGGAGATCCGCCGGATCTCCCGGGCGTACGGGGGGATCCAGGAGGTGATCGTGCAGAACTTCCGGGCCAAGCCGGACACGGCGATGCGCGACGCGCCCGACGCCGGCCCGGCCGAACTGGCCGCCACCATCGCGGTGGCGCGGCTGCTGCTCGGCCCCGGGGTCCGCATCCAGGCCCCGCCGAACCTGGTGGGCGAGGAGTTCGCGCTGGTGCTGCGGGCCGGCATCGACGACTGGGGCGGGGTCTCCCCGGTGACCGGTGACCATGTCAACCCCGAGCGGCCCTGGCCGGTGATCGAGGAACTGGCCGCGCACACCGCGGCCGCGGGCTTCACCCTCCGCGAGCGGCTGACGGTCCATCCCGAGCACCTGCGGCGCGGTGAGCCGTGGCTGGATCCCCGGCTGGCTCCCCATGTGGCGGCGCTCGCCGATCCCGCGACCGGCCTGGCGGCCGAGGGGGCGCTCCCCCGCGGCCTGCCCTGGCAGGAGCCGGAGACAGCGCTCGTCGCCACCGGCCGCACCGACCTGTTCGCCGCCATCGACACCGACGGCCGCACCACCGACCGGCGGGCGGACTTCGACTCGGTGTACGGCGACTGGTCGGCGGTCGCTCAGGCGGTGCCGGAGGCGGCACGCGCGTCCGGGCGGGCCGGCGAGGCGAGGCCCGTGCCTTCCGTGGGCGCCCGGCCGGAGCGGCTGCGGCCCGAGTTCGCGGCGGCGCTGCGGGCAGCCCAGGCCGATCCCGCGGGGCTCGCGTCCGCGTCCGCGCTGACCCTGCTGGGCGCCGCGCCGGGGGCGGAGATCGAGGCGCTGGCAGGGCTCGCCGACGACCTGCGTGCCGAGGCGGCCGGGGACGAGGTCACCTATGTGGTCACCCGCAACATCAACTTCACCAACGTCTGCTACACCGGTTGCCGCTTCTGCGCCTTCGCCCAGCGCCGCACCGACGCCGACGCGTACACCCTGTCGCTGGAGCAGATCGGTGTGCGGGCCGAGGAGGCGTGGGGGGTGGGGGCGAGCGAGGTCTGCCTCCAGGGCGGGATCCACCCGGACCTGCCGGGCAGCGCGTACTTCGACATCGCCGCCGAGATCAAGCGGCGTACCCCGGACATGCACGTGCACGCCTTCTCACCCATGGAGGTCGTCAATGGCGCGACCAGGATGGACCTGTCGGTACGGGAGTGGCTCCAGGCGGCCCGTGCGGCAGGCGTCGACTCGTTGCCCGGCACGGCGGCCGAGCTCCTCGACGACGAGGTCCGCTGGGTGCTCACCAAGGGGAAACTTCCCGCGGCCCAGTGGATCGAGGTGGTCACCACCGCCCACTCGCTGGGCATCCCGACCACGGCGACGATGATGTACGGCCACGTGGACACCCCGCGCCACTGGGTGGACCACATCAAGCTGATCGGACGGCTCCAGGAGGAGACGGGCGGGTTCACCGAGTTCGTTCTCCTGCCGTTCGTCCACACCAACTCCCCGGTCTATCTGGCCGGAATCGCCCGGTCCGGGCCGACCGCCCTGGAGAACCGGGCCGTGCACGCCCTGGCGCGGATCCTGCTGCACGGCAGGATCCGCAACATCCAGACGAGCTGGGTGAAGCTGGCGCGGGACAGCGTCCTCGACGTCCTGCGAGGCGGTGTCAACGACATCGGCGGAACGCTGATGGAGGAGACCATCAGCAGGATGGCAGGCTCCGAGCAGGGCAGCTGCAAGAGCGTGAGCGACCTGGAGGCGCTGGCCCACGACGCCGGCCGTCCGGCTCGTATGAGGACCACCACGTACGGCACCGTCGGCGCGGAGCGGGAGGCGGTGGCCCGCGCGCACGACGGGGTGCGGCGGCCGTCGAGGCCGTCCCTGACGCTGCTCGATTCATAGGGCACGGCCCTCGCGCCCGCCCTCCGGGACAACCGTCCTGTGCGGGCCCGACGAATATCGGATACGCCGGCGAATCCCTCGTGCGCCGCCTCGCCCATTTCCTCGGGGCGACAGTCGAAGCGCATTACGGTGGGGTGATTCTCCGGCGTTCCGGCGTTCCCCGAATCCGGGATTACGGCGCCTCGCAAAACCCGCCACCCATTTCGGCCAAACCGTTGACGAGAACTGAGCCGCCCTCTAGCGTGAACCACCAGTTCACTCAGCGATCCAGTCCGCTGGGTGGCTTCACAGGTCGGCAGGGGCGACCAGATCCCCTCCCTGGACGACACATCCGAAGGATTCGGAGAGTGCCTGAGCATGACTGCGACCAACATCTCTGCATCGCCCAGACCACCCGCGGCCCGTGAGGGGCAGGNGGCGGATCCCGCGGCGTCCCGCGAGCCGGGCCGCGCGGGCGCCCTCGTCCGCCGGCTCACCGACCCGCTCGGCGCCCTGCTCGTCGTGGCCGTCCTCGCCGGCCTGTGGGAGGGCTACAAGGCGTTCGGCCGGGCCGTCGACGACCGGATCCTCGGGATCGGCCTGCCGGTCGCCACCGACGACCTGTCGATGCCGCACCTGTGGACGATCCTCGGCTCGCTCATGGCGCCGGCCCGCGCGGGCGACACGACCTCACTGGCGGTGTACCTCGTCGGCGAGACCACCGTGACGCTCCGCGAAGCCCTCTACGGCCTGGCGGCCGGATCGCTCCTCGGTCTCGCGCTGGCTGTGCTCTTCCTCCATGTGACACCGGTGAGCAAGGGCCTGATGCCCTGGCTGGTCGCCTCCCAGACGGTCCCGCTGGTCGCCATCGCCCCGATGATCGTGATCTGGGGCGGCAAGGCGGGTCTGCCGCCGTGGGCCGCGGTCACCGGCATCGCCGCCTATCTCGCGTTCTTCCCCGTCACCATCAACTCCCTGCGCGGGCTGAAGTCCCCGCCCAAGGTGCAGCTCGACTTCATGCGCAGCGTCGGCGCCGGGCGCGCCCGGGTGCTGTGGTCGCTCCGGTTCCCGGCGGCCCTCCCGTACGTCTTCGCCGGACTGCGGCTCGCCGCGACCGCGAGCGTGGTGGGGGCCATCGTGGGCGAGCTGTCGGCCGGCACCGGCCGCGGCATCGGCCGCGCGATCCTCACCTCCGCCTACTACTACTCGAACGGGCCGGAGAAGCTGTACGCCGCCGTCCTCGTCGCCGCGATCGCCGGAATCCTCTTCGTGCAGGTCCTCGCCCTGCTGGAGCGCTTCGCCCTCCGCCACCGGCACGCCCGCTAGCCGAGAACCCACAACCTCTGGAGCCACTGATGGCCGAGCCCGCAATCATCTCCGTGCGCGGAGTCGACAAAGTCTTCAACGGCGGTTCCGACCGCGCGGTGACCGCTCTGCAGGACATCGATCTGACCATCGAGCGGGGTGAGTTCGTCTCCCTGCTCGGACCCAGCGGCTGCGGCAAGTCCACTCTGCTGCGGGTGATGGCGGACCTCACCGCTCCCACGAGCGGCACCGTCACCGTCAACGGCAAGGCACCGGGTGCGGCACGCGCCGACCGCGACTACGGCATGGTCTTCCAGCAGGCCGGCCTGTTCGAGTGGCGCAGTGTCCTGCGCAACGTCGAACTCCCGCTCCAGGTGGCGGGGGCGAAGAAGGAGGTCCACCGGGCCAAGGCCATGGAGATGCTGGAACTGGTCCGCCTCAGCGAGTTCGCCGGGCACTACCCCTGGCAGCTCTCCGGCGGTATGCAGCAGCGCGTCGCGATCGCCCGCGCCCTCTCCGCCGACCCCGAGATCCTCTTCATGGACGAACCGCTCGGCGCCCTGGACGAGATGAACCGCGAGCGGCTCCAGGGCGAACTGCTGCGCATCTGGGGCGACACCCGCACCACCGTCGTCTTCGTCACGCACAGCATCTCCGAGGCCGTGTTCCTCTCCTCGCGGGTGGTGGTGATGTCCGCGCGGCCCGGCCGGGTGGCGGCCTGCATCGACGTGGATCTGCCCCACCCCAGGACCGCCGCGACGCGCACCGCGCCGGAGTTCTTCGAGAAGGTCAAGGAAGTCCGCGAGGCCCTGCACGGGGCCCCGAGCGAGCAGGCGGCGGCATGAGCACCCTCCGGCTTTCCCGTCCCGCCGGCGGTCCCGTGCTCAGGGCACGCGCCCTGCGGTTCGCTCCGGTCGCGCTGACCGCCGTGACTCTGCTCGGCCTGTGGCAGGCGGCCGTCGTACTGTTCGACGTGCCGGTGTTCATCATGCCGACCCCGGTCATGATCGCGGAGGCGTTCCGGCACGACTTCGGGACGATCATGTCCGCGTCCCGGTCCACCGCCGAACCCGTCCTGCTCGGCCTGGTCCTGGGGTCGCTCGGCGGCATCGCCGTGGCCCTCGTCGTCAGCCGCTTCCCCCGGTTGTCGGGCCCGGTGCTCAACGCCGCCGTGCTGATCAACTGCGCGCCCATCGTCGCTCTGGCCCCGATCTTCAACAACTGGTTCGGGGTGACCAGCCTGCTCTCCAAGGCCGGGGTCGCCGCCGTCATGGTGTTCTTCCCGGTGTTCGTCAACACCACCCGGGGCCTGCTCCAGATCGCGCCCCTGCATCTGGAGATCATGGAGTCACTCGCGGCCGGCCCGCGCCATGTGGCCTTCCTGCTGCGGCTGCCCAACGCGCTCCCGTTCGTCTTCAACGCGCTGAAGCTCGGTACCACCCTCGCCGTCATCGGCGTGATCGTCAGCGAGTACTTCGGTGGCAGCACCGAGGCGCTCGGCGTGTACATCGCCTATCAGGCGGCCCTTCCCCGTTTCGACTACGCCTGGGCCGGAATTCTCGTGTCCGGTGCGATCGGACTCGGTCTGTTCGGAGCCGTGACGCTCCTGGAGCGAATCCTCATGCCCTGGCACGAATCCCTGCACGAAGAAAAGTCCTGACCGCGGCAGCCTGCCGGCCCTGCCCTTTCCGGAATTCCCACCGGCTCCTCCTCTTCCGCATTCTCGGTTCTTTCCACCCGCCCTCTTTCCTTCCCCGCGGAGGTAACGTGTCCAGAAACCGAGCACCACTGTCCAGATCCGGCCGCCGTCCCGTCCGGGTGGCCGCGGGTCTCTCCGCCGCCGTGATGCTGCTCTCCGCCTGCGGAGGCATGTCCGACTCGACCGGCCGGGCCGCTGCCGAGGCCGGCAAGGACTGCGCGTCCAGGACGAAGGTCCGCGTCGTCCTCCAGTGGGTCGCCCAGGCCCAGTTCGCCGGGTACTACGCGGCGAAGGAGAAGGGCTTCTACGACAAGGCGTGCCTCGACGTGACGATCCAGGAGGGCGGGGTGAACATCGTGCCCCAGCAGGTCCTGTCGGCGGGCAACGCCGAGTTCGCCGTCTCCCACGTCACCAAGACCATGGTCACCCGCGAGCAGGGCGCCGACCTGGTCAACATCGGCCAGGAGTTCCAGCGCGGCGCCTACCTCCAGGTCGCCTGGGCCGACTCGGGCATCAAGACCCTCGCCGACCTCAAGGGCAAGCGGGTCGGGAGCTGGGGCTACGGCAACGAGCTGACCCTCTTCGCCGCGCTGAGGGGCTCCGGAGTCGACCCCAAGAAGGACGCCAGGATCATCCAGCAGCCGTTCGACATGTCACTGCTGCTCAAGCGCGAGGTCGACGCGGCCCAGGCCAAGACCTTCAACGAGTACGCACAGCTCCTGGAAAGCACGAACCCCAGGACCGGAAAGCTCTACCAGCCGTCGGACTTCGTCGCGATCAACCTCCAGGAGGCCGGGTACCAGACGCTGGAGGACGGCATCTACGCCAAGGAGTCCTGGCTGGCGAAGAAGGAGAACCGGGAGACCGCGGTCAAGTTCCTCAAGGCCACGTACGAGGGCTGGGGTTACTGCCGCGACGAACTCGCGGGCTGTGTCGACATCGTGCTGAAGAACGGCAGCGCCCTCGGCAAGGGCCACCAGACCTGGATGCTCAACGAGGTCAACAAGCTGATCTGGCCCGCCGAGAAGGGCGTCGGCATGATGGACGAGGCCGCCTGGGACCAGACCATCGACATCGCGATGAAGGCCGGTCTCCTCAAGGAACGGCCCCCGGCCGGGGCGTACCGCACCGATCTGACCGAGCGGGCGCTCCAGGAGCTGAGGGACGGCGGATTCGACGTCACCGGTGAGTCCTACCGGCCGGAAACGGTCAAGGTCACCGCCGGCGGCAAATAACGGGACGCTCCCGCCATCCGCCTCATCCGGCGCACACGGCGGCAGCGGCGGGCCTGCCAGGATGGTCGCACCGCTCGCAGTGACCTCGACGTGACAGACGGAGGAACAAATGGCAACCAGTGAAGCAGGGCTCGTCCGCAGGACGATCTGGCTGCTGCGTACGGTCGCGGCGCACCCGGAGGGGGTCGGGCTCAGCGAGATCGCCCGCGAGTCCGGCATCCCCAAGGCCACCTGTTACCGGGTCCTCACCGTCCTCGAACGCGAGAGCTGGCTGAACCTGGACCCGGTCACCCGCCGCTACCGCGTCTCGCTGGGGCTGCTGTCCATCGTCGGCGGGCTGCTGGACGGCGGCGGCGCCTACGGGCACATGCGGGACGTGCTGCGGGACCTGGCCAAGGAGACCAAGGAGACCGCCGGCTTCGACGTCCTGCTCGCGCCCAAGGTCATGGTCGTCGCCCAGGTTCCCGGCCCGTCCCTGATCGGGCAGACCCTCAAACCCGTACCGAGGACCCAGCCCGTCTGGGCCACCTCCACCGGCAAGGTCCTGCTCAGCGCCCTCGGCCCGGAGACCATCCGCGCCGAGTTCGGCGAGGAGTTCGAGACCAACGCGCCCGAGCAGCTCGGCGGGCTCGACGCGTTCATCGAGTCCATGGCCGAGGTGCGGACCCGCGGCTACGCCGTCGCCTACGACGAACTGGAGGTGGGCGCGGCCTCCGTCGCCGCCCCGGTCCGCGTCGGCCAGAACACCACCTATGCCGTCTGGATCGGCGGCCCCACCTACCGGCTGACCCGCTCGCGCATCGACGAGGTCGCCGAGTCCGTGATGAAGGCGGCTCGCCAGCTCGGCGACCTGCTGAGCGTCACCGGCATCGAACTGCCCACCGCACTCACCGAACGCTAGTGCCCTCGCCGGCACCGGCTCGTCCCCGGGTGCGAGAACCACCCCACAGCCACCCCGCCCCGCGCGGCGGCGGCGCGATCGAGGAGGAAGTGAATGGCTGCCCTTCAGGCGCGGCTCCAGGCCGCTCGCGAGGTTGCGGACCGGATACCCAAGGGCCTGTACATCGACGGCGAATGGCGCCCGTCCCGCAGCGGTGCGACCGTCGCCGTGGAGGACCCGGGCACCCGCACGGTGATCGCAGAGGTCGCCGACGCGGACACGGCGGACGCCACGGACGCCCTCGACGCCGCCGTGCGCGCCCAGGCGTCCTGGGCGGCGACGCCTCCCCGGGAACGCGGCGATGTGCTGCGCCGGGCCTTCGAGGCGATCATCGCCCGCAAGGACGACCTGGCCTCGCTGATGACCCTGGAGATGGGCAAGCCGTTCGCGGAGTCCCAGGCCGAAGTGGCCTACGCCGCCGAGTTCCTGCGGTGGTTCTCCGAGGAGGCCGTCCGTATCGACGGCGGGTACATGACCGCCCCGGGCGGCGGATCCCGTGTGGTGACGATGCGTCAGCCGGTGGGTCCCTGCCTGCTGGTCACCCCGTGGAACTTCCCCATGGCGATGGGCACCCGGAAGATCGGTCCGGCGCTCGCGGCCGGCTGCACCGTCGTCGTCAAACCGGCCAAGCAGACCCCGCTGTCCATGCTGGCCCTGGTGGACATCCTGCGGGAGGCCGGAGCACCCGCCGGTGTGGTGAACGTCTTCACCACCAACCGCTCCGGCGAGGTCACCGACCACCTGCTGAACGACCCCCGGCTGCGGAAGCTGTCCTTCACCGGGTCCACCGAGGTCGGCCGCGCGCTGCTCGCCAAGTCGTCGCGGAACGTGCTGCGCACCTCCATGGAACTCGGTGGCAACGCCCCCTTCCTGGTCTTCGCCGACGCCGATCTCGACGCCGCGGTGGAAGGCGCGTTCCAGGCGAAGATGCGCAACGTCGGTGAGGCCTGCACGGCCGCCAACCGGTTCTACGTCCAGTCCCCGGTCGCCGACGAGTTCGCGCGCCGCCTGGCCGACCGGCTGGCCGCCCTGCCCGTCGGCCACGGTCTGGACCCGGACACCCAGGTCGGTCCGCTGATCGACGCGAACGCGGTGAAGAACGTCACCGCCCTGGTCGCCGACGCCACCTCCGCCGGCGCCACTGTCCTCACCGGAGGCGGACCGGTCCCGTCGGACGGCCACTTCTTCGCGCCGACCGTGCTGGAGGGCGTACCGCTCGGGGCCCGTACCCTCGCGGAGGAGATCTTCGGTCCGGTCGCGCCGATCGTCGCCTTCGACGACGAGGACACGGCGGTGGCCCTGGCGAACGACTCCGAGTACGGACTGGCGGGCTATCTGTTCACCGAGAGCCTGAGCCGCGGGCTCCGGGTGAGCGAGCGGCTGGAGTGCGGCATGGTCGGGCTCAACCAGGGGATCATCTCCAACCCCGCCGCCCCCTTCGGAGGAGTCAAGCAGTCCGGGCTCGGCCGGGAAGGCGGAGCGGTGGGCATCGACGAGTACCTGAGCGTCAAGTACCTGGCGATCAAGGCGGCTCCGTGACGGGCTTCACCCTTGCGGGCATCCAGTTCGCACCCGCCCTCGGCGACCCCGCGGCGAACATCGGGACGTCCTCGCGGCTCATCCGCGAGGCGGCGGCCGGCGGGGCCCGGCTGGTCGTCCTGCCGGAAGCGGCCTCGGCCGGATACATGTTCACCGACCGCGCGGACGCCCGCGGGAACGCCGAGCCCGTCCCCGGCGGGCCGGTCTCCTCCGCCTGGGCCGCGCTCGCCGCCGAACTGGATCTGTGGATCGTCGCCGGGATCACCGAACTGGCGGGCGAGAAGGTGTACAACTCGGCGGTCCTGATCGGCCCCGAGGGGCATGTCGGGACGTTCCGCAAGGCGCACCTGTGGAACTTCGAGAGGGAGCTGTACGACCGTCAGGAGGACGGCTTCCCCGTCTTCCGCACCCCGCTCGGGAACATCGGCATCGGCATCTGCTACGACGCGTGGTTCCCGGAGACCTTCCGCAGCGCCGCGCTCGGCGGCGCCGACCTGCTGGCCCTCCCGTCGAACTGGGTGCCCGTACCCGGGCAGCCGAAGGACACCCCGGCGATGGCCAACCTGATGTGCATGACCGGGGCGCACAGCAACCAGTTCTACGTCGCCGGGGTCAGCCGCACCGGCAGCGAGCGCGACCAGCCCTTCATCGGCCGGTCGCTGATCGTGGGCCCGGACGGTTGGCTGCTGGCCGGACCGGCCGGCGACGACGAGGAGGCCGTCCTCTTCGCCGAAGTGGACCTGATCGGCTCCCGCGAGGAGCGGCTGGGCAACCCCTTCAACCAGCCGCTCGGCGACCGGCGCACCGACGTCTACCGCACCGGCGGCTTCACTCCGGCTCTCTCCGGCACCGTCTGAGACCGGCCCGGCACCTCCCCCGGCCTCCGGGCGCCCGGAAACCCTCCGGCGCCCGGAGGCCGGGGCACCCCGGAGGAGCTCCTCCAGCACCGCCCGGCAACCCACCCGGCACTCCGGAGTCCTCTTTCTACGACGGCGCCCCGCAAACCCTTCCAGGCGTCCCATGGCGGACACACCGGCATCCATTGACACACGGATAGTCCTCCCGGAGACTTCTTCCCACTACATGAACCCTTGGTTCACTGAATGGACCCACGGCTATGCGAGCGATCGAGCGCACCAACGAACAAGTGGAGCTCACCGACCCGGGCAGCATCGAGGGGAGCCCGCTCAACAACGAGGACCTGGCGCCCGTACCCCTGTCCCGCAGGACCTGGACCACGTACAACTACGCGGCGCTGTGGATGGGCATCGCCCACGGCATTCCCACGTACTACCTCGCCAGTGGCCTCATCAACCTCGGTATGAGCTGGTATCAGGCGGTCATGACGATCGCCCTGGGCAACCTGATCGTCCTGGTGCCCATCCTGCTCAACAGCCACGCCGGCACCAAGTACGGCATCCCCTACCCCGTCTTCTCCCGCGCCGCCTTCGGCACCCTCGGTGCCAACATACCGGCGGTGCTGCGCGCCCTGTCCGCATGCGGCTGGTTCGGCATCCAGACATGGGTCGGCGGTCAGGCCATCTACACCATCACCGGTGCCTTCGCCGGTGACGCGTGGACCCACGCGAGCGAGATAGGGGGCCACCCGAAGACGCTGTGGCTGTCCTTCGCGGTCTTCTGGCTCCTGCAGATCGCGCTCATCGTCCGCGGCGTCGAATCCATCCGCCGCTTCGAGAACTGGTCCGCGCCGCTCATCCTGGTCGTCGCCGCGTTCCTCCTGGTCTGGATGGTCATCAAGGCGGACGGCTTCGGCCCGCTCGCCACCGAGCCGTCCAAGCTGGGCTGGGGCGCCGACTTCTGGGTGCTGTTCGCGCCTTCCCTGATGGGCATGATCGCGTACTTCGCCACGATGTCCGTGAACATCGCGGACTTCACCCGCTATGCCAAGGGACAGCGGGAACAGATCGTCGGCCAGTCGCTGGGCCTGCCGCCCACGATCACGGTGTTCTCCATGATCGGCGCCCTCACCACCTCGGCCACCATCGCCGTTTTCGGGCACGCGATCTGGGACCCGGTCGACCTGGTCAGCCGCTTCTCCAACCCGTTCGTCGTCCTGTTCGCCCTGCTGTGCGTCGTCGTGGCCACCGTCGCCGTCAACGTCGCGGCCAACGTCGTGGGCCCCGCCTTCGACTTCTCCAACCTCTTCCCGCGCCTCATCAGCTTCCGCACCGGCGGCATCATCGCCGGCGTCATCGGCATCCTGATGCAGCCCTGGCGGCTGCTGTCCTCGCCCGAGCTGTACATCTTCACCTGGCTCGGCATCACCGGCGCCTTCCTCGGCGGCGTCGCCGGGATCCTGACCGCGGACTACTGGCTGCTGCGCAAGCGTGAACTCGACCTCGTCGGGCTGTACACGCGCGGCGGACCCTACGAGTACGCGAAGGGCTTCAACTGGCGTCCGCTCGCGGCCCTCGTGATCGTCCTGTTCCTCTCCCTCGGCGGCGCGTACTCCGGGGACGCCGCGGGCCCCTTCCCGACCGACGGGTACATCCCCTTCCTCAAGCCGCTGTTCGACTACAACTGGGCCATCGCCTTCCTCGGCGGCATCGCCCTGCACTTCCTGTTCAGCAAGCTCTTCCCGCACCGCGCACCGCGCCGGGTGGCCGAAGAGAAGGAGGCCGAGCAGATCGCGGTCTGACCCCGGGGCGGCCATGCGAAGCGGCCGTCCACGTCCCCCCACCCACACACCCGTCGCAGTCTCCCCCGGAGGACCCTGATGAAGACCCGTGCCGCCGTCATGACCGCCCCAGGCAAGGACTGGGAGATCACCGAACTCGAACTCGCCCCGCCCCAGGCCGGCGAGGTCCTGGTCCGCTTCACCCACGCCGGACTCTGCTACTCCGACGAGCACGTGCGCACCGGCAACATGGCGCCGCTGCCCATCATCGGCGGGCACGAGGGGTCCGGCATCGTCGAAGCCGTCGGCGAGGGCGTGTCCAAACTCGCCCCCGGCGACCACGTGGCCGCTTCCTTCAAGCCGTCCTGCGGGCACTGCCGCTGGTGCGCCAGCGGCCGGTCCAACCTGTGCGACGCCGCGGCCTACGGCCCCGAGGGCAAACTCCCCGACGGCACCTACCGGTTCACCGGCCCCGACGGGCCGATCGGCGCCAACTGCGCGCTGGGCACCTTCGCCGAGCACTCCGTCGTCTCCCAGGACTCCCTGGTC
>NZ_JUJA01000168.1:45657-49956 GCF_001906585.1 Streptomyces kebangsaanensis
GTCGCGCTGGTGAGCTGCGGCGTACTCACCGGCTGGGGCGCCGCCGTGTACGCGGCCGAGCCGGAGCCCGGTGACACCGTCATCGTCGTCGGCGCGGGCGGCGTCGGCATCAACGCCATCCAGGGAGCCCGGTTCTCCGGCGCCGGGAACGTCATCCTGGTCGACCCCAACGAGGCCAAGCACGCCCTGGCACGCGACCTCGGGGCCTCCCACGTCTGCCGCACCCTCGACGAGGCGGCGGCCCTCGCCGCGGACCTCAACCCCAGCGCGATGGGCGCCGACTCCACCCTCGTCTGCACCGGTGAGACCACCGCCGAGATCGTCCGCGCCTCGTTCGAGGCCACCGGCAAGGGCGGCACCATCGTCCTGGCCGGCATGTCCGAGGACGTCCACGACATCAACATCCAACTCCCCGGCACCCAGCTCGTCTTCGCCGAGAAGCGCCTGCAGGGCACCATCTTCGGCTCCTGCAGCCCCACGCGGGACGTGCCCCGGGTGCTGTCCCTGTACCGCCAGGGCCTGATCAAGCTCGACGAGCTGGTCAGCCGTACCTACGGCCTCGACGAGATCAACCAGGGGTTCGAGGACCTGCGGTCCGGACGGAACCTGCGCGGTGTCGTCGCCCACCGCTCCGCGGACTGAAGACCGCGGGAACGAGCCGGCAGGAACAGTAGGAACAAAGGAGCTCTCCGCCATGTCCCACGGGACCGATCGCGACGCCTTCTACATCGACGGCGCCTGGCGCACACCCTCGACCGACCGCGCCTTCACCGCGATCAACTCCGCCACCGAGCAGCCCATCGGCGTCTTCCCCGAGGCCGACCGCGCCGACGTGGACGCCGCCGTCGCCGCCGCGCGCCGCGCCCTCGGCGGCCACCGCGGGTGGGGCTCGGCCGAGGAACGCGCCGCCGCGATGGAACGCCTGGCCCTTGCCCTGGAATCCCGCACCGACGCCCTCGGCACCCTGATCGCCCAGGAAGTGGGCACGCCCCTGGCCCGCGCGATCGAGGCCAACGTCGGCGCCGCGACGGGCCTGCTCCGGTTCTACGCCCCGCTCGCCGACGTCATGTACGCGGAGGACCTGCGTCCCGCCCTGGTGGGGCACAGCCTGGTCCGCCGCGAGCCCGTCGGCGTGGTCGCCATGATCGTGCCGTGGAACTACCCGCTCAGCACACTGTTCTTCAAGCTGGCTCCCGCGCTGGCGATGGGCTGCACCGCCGTGATCAAGCCCTCCCCCGCCACTGGGCTCGACTCGTTCCTCGTCGCCGACGCGGTCCACGAGGCGGGGTTCCCGCCCGGCGTGATCAACTTCCTGCCGGCCGAGCGCGAGGTGGGAGAGTACCTGGTCACCCACCCCGGGGTGGACAAGGTCGCCTTCACCGGCTCCACCGCCGCCGGACGCCGCATCGGCGCGCTCTGCGGCGAACTGCTGCGCCCGGTCACCCTGGAGCTGGGCGGCAAGTCCGCCGCGATCCTGCTGGAGGACGCCCCCCTGCCCCTCCTCCTCGACCACCTGCTGAACCTGTCGTTCAACAACAACGGCCAGACCTGCACCAACAACAGCCGGCTGCTCGTGCCCCGCTCGCGCTACGACGAGGTCGTGGACGCCGTCACCGCGACCGTCGCCGCCTGGCCGGTCGGCGACCCGCTGGACCCGTCCACGGTGATCGGCCCGGTCGTCGGGGCCGACCACCGCGACCGGATCGAGGGCTACCTCCGCAAGGGCCGGGAGGAAGGGGCGCGCGTCACCACCGGCGGCGGCCGCCCACCCGGCCTGGACCGGGGCTTCTACGTCGAGCCCACCGTCTTCGCCGACGTGGACCCCTCGATGTTCGTCGCCCGCGAGGAGAGCTTCGGCCCCGTGGTGACCGTCTCCGCCTACGACGGCTCGGTCGAGGGCGCCGTCGCCATGGCCAATGACTCCGCCTACGGTCTGGCGGGCAGCGTCTGGACGGCGGACGAGGCGCTGGGACGGGAAGTGGCCCGCGCGGTGGACACCGGCACCTTCAGCGTCAACCACGCCAACTTCGACATCGGCGCGCCGTTCGGCGGCCGGCGGGACAGCGGTCTGGGCTCCGAACTGGGGGCGGAGGGGATCGAGGCGTACCTCCAGTACAAGACGATCTTCGTGACCGAGCCGCCCACGGGCGACGACACGCAGGCGGCGTAGAACGAACGGGCGGGGCGCCTGCCCGACGAGCGGGCGCCGCCGGCATGGACAAGTGCCCTGTCGGCGGCGCCCGTCAGCCGTTCGCCGGGCAGGCGTAGGGCATCCGGGTGCTCGTGCGCCCCGTTCGGCTCCCGGTGGCGTCCCGCCCTCACCGGTTTCTTCCTACGTTTGCGGTATGAAGATCGGACTTCGTTCGCGAGCTGTCATGTCGGCCTGCGCGCTCTGCGCGGCAGGCGTTCTGGCACTGGCACCGCCGGTCGCGGCCGTGGGCCGGACGCATGCGGACACGAGCGCGCCGGGGCAGCGGAAGGCGGCGGTGCCGCCGCCGGGCCTGCTGGAGGAGGAGGGCACGCAGGTCCGGCTCCGCGACGGGGCGCCGGACCTGCCGGACCTCTCCGCGCTGTCCTGGCTGGTGGCCGACGCCGGCACCGGCGAGGTGCTCGCCGCGCACGACGCGCACCGCAGACTGCCGCCCGCCAGCACGCTGAAGACCCTGCTCGCGCTGACCGTGCTGCCGGCCTTCCNCCCCGCCGGTGTCCAGCACACCGTCAGCGCGAAGGAGCTGGCGGGGATCGGCGCGGGCAGCAGCCTGGTCGGGGTCGTCGAGGGCCACACGTACAAGGTGGCCGATCTGTGGCGCGGGGTGTTCCTCAACTCCGGCAACGACGCCGTGCACGTGCTGGCCGCGCTCAACGGCGGCTGGGACCACACGGCCCGGCAGATGGAGACCAAGGCCCGCTCCCTGGGTGCCCTCGACACCACGGTCGTCTCCCCGGACGGCTACGACGCCGACGGGCAGGCGTCCTCGGCGTACGACCTGGCCGTGTTCGGCCGGGCCGGGCTGCGCAACCCGGATTTCGCGCGGTACTGCTCCACCGCTCACGCCGCCTTCCCCGGCCACGACGGGACGACGTACCGGATCGCCAACACCAACCGGCTGCTGACCGGCGCCGGCGGCGTGAAGCCGTATCCGGGGCTGCTCGGCATCAAGAACGGCTACACCAGCAACGCGGGCAACACACTGGTCGCCGCCGCCCGGCAGGGCGGGCGGACCCTCGTCGTGACCGTGATGAACCCTCGGGGAGGCGAGGGGCACACCGTCTACGAGGAGGCGCGGAAGCTGCTGGACTGGGGGTTCGACGCGGCCGGGTACGTCGATCCGGTCGGCTCGCTCGACGCCCTGCGGCCGGTGACGCACGCCGACGCGACGGTCGTGGCGGCGGGGCCCGCGGCGCCTCCTCGCGCCGAGCCGAAGGCCGGGTCGCACTGGCCGGAGACGGGCACGATCGCGAGCGCGGTCGGTGCGGGCGCCGGAGTCCTGCTGCTCGGCCTGGGACTCACGGGCCGCCGGTACGCGCGCGACTGACCGGACGGCGGCGGGGCTCAGAACACCGACAGACCGGTGAGGGTCGTGAAGCGGTCCAGGGCCGCCACGCCCGCCACCGAGTTTCCCCGCTCGTCCAGGCCGGGGCTCCACACGCACAGCGCGCACCGGCCGGGTACGACGGCGATGATGCCGCCGCCCACACCGCTCTTGCCGGGCAGCCCCACGCGGTAGGCGAAGTCGCCGGCCGCGTCGTACGTCCCGCAGGTCAGCATGACCGCGTTGATCTGCTTGGCCTGGCTGCGGGTGAGCAGCCGGGTGCCGTCGGCCCGTATGCCGTGCCGGGCGAGGAACGTGGTGGCCAGCGCGAGGTCGGCGCAGGAGGCCGCGATCGAGCACTGGCGGAAGTACTGGTCCAGCAGGACCGGTACCGGGTTGTCGATGTTGCCGTAGGACGCCATGAAATGGGCCAGGGCGGCGTTGCGGTCGCCGTGCTCGGTCTCGGACTCGGCGACCCCGGTGTCGAAGTCCAGCTCCGGGTTGCCGCTCTCGGCACGCAGCAGGCGCAGCAGCTCGCCCGCCGCGTCGCCGGTACGGGTCTGCAGGCGATCGGTGACGACCAGGGCGCCGGCGTTGATGAACGGGTTGCGCGGTATGCCGTTCTCGTACTCCAGCTGGACCAGGGAGTTGAAGGGGTTGCCGGAGGGCTCGCGGCCCACGTGCTCCCACAGTTCGTCGCCCTCGCGGGCCAGGTCGAGGGCGAGGGTGAACACCTTGGTGATGGACTGGGTGGAGAACGGCTCGC
>NZ_JUJA01000168.1:49988-77333 GCF_001906585.1 Streptomyces kebangsaanensis
CCAGCTCCGCGACGGCCATGCCGAAGGCACGGGCGTCGCGGGCCGCGAGCGCCGGGATGTAGTCGGCGGTACGCCCCCGGCCGGGCGTCCGCTCGTTCTCCTCGGCGATGCGCTCCAGGACCGGGAGGTAGGTCGGGGACGACGTCATGATCACCATTCTGCCCCGGGCCGGGCCGGCCGGTCCGGCAGGCGGTGGGGCATCAGCGGGGCGCGCCCCCTCAGGCGTCGAGCACGCCCGTGCCCAGCAGCCCGAACAGCAGCACGCCGATCACGATCCGGTAGATGACGAAGGCGTTGAAGGAGTGTTTGGCGACGAACTTCAGCAGCCAGGCGATGGAGGCGTAGGCGACCACGAAGGACACCAGGGTGCCGACGACCAGCGGGAGGGTGCCCACGCTCGCGCCCACCGCGTCCTTGAGCTCGTAGATGCCGGCGCCGGTCAGGGCCGGAAGGCCGAGGAAGAAGGACAGCCGGGTGGCGGCGACGCGGTCCAGGTCCAGGATGAGCGCGGTGGACATGGTGGCGCCGGAGCGGGAGAAGCCGGGGAAGAGCAGGGCGAGGATCTGCGAGGAGCCGACCAGCATCGCGTCCTTGAAGGTGGTGTCGTCCTCACCGCGCTTGTGCCGGCCCATCTGGTCCGCGCACCACATCACACCACTGCCGACGATCAGCGAGCCGGCGACCACCCACAGGGAGCCGAGCGGCCCCTCGATGAGGGGCTTCGCGGCAAGGCCCACGACGACGATGGGGATCGTGGCGTAGATGATCCACCAGGCGAACTTGTAGTCGTGGTGGTAGCGCTCCTCCTTGTTGGCGAGGCCCCGGAACCAGGCGGAGACGATCCGCACGATGTCCTTGAAGAAGTACACGAACACGGCGGCGATGGCGCCGACCTGGATGACGGCGGAGAACGCCACGACGGACTTGTCGTCGATGGGGATGCCCATGAGCCCCTGGGTGATCTTCAAGTGGCCGGTGGAGGAGACGGGGAGGAACTCGGTCACCCCCTCGACGACTCCGAGAACGACGGCCTGACCGACGGAGATGACGCTCATGGGATCCAGTTCCGGGGGGGTTGATCGACAGTGGTGTGGACACTCTTACGGTGCTCAGGTGACGGCCCGGTGACCGACACCAGAAGCTTTCGACAACCGTCAGAGGCTTCCGGCGATCCACACCCCGGCGAACGCGGCGCCGAGGCCCGCCACCACACTGGCGGCGACGTTGACGGCGGCGTAGGGCCCGGCACCGGTCTCGGTCAGCCGCAGGGTCTCGTAGGAGAAGGTCGAGTACGTCGTCAGGGCCCCGCACAGCCCGGTCCCCAGCAGCAGCTGCAGCCGCGGCCCGGCGAGCCCGGCGGAAACGGCACCGGTGAGCAGGCCGAGGACGAGACAGCCGACGACGTTGACCACGAAGGTGCCCCAGGGGAAGACCGAGTCGTGCCGGGACTGCACCGCGCGGTCGGTGAGATAGCGCAGGGGTGCCCCGACGGCGGCCCCGACCACCACCAGCAGCCAGTTCACTTCCCGCCCTTCGCGTCCGCCGCCTTCGCACGGCCGACGTACCGGATGACCTCGCAGTCGTCGAGGATCACCAGCCCCTCGCCGACCAGTTCGTCCAGCTGCGGCAGGAACGCGCGCACCCGGTCCTCGGTGTCGACGATCACGATCGCCACCGGCAGGTCCTCGCTCATCGACAGCAGCCGTGAGGTGTGGATCAGGGAGGACGCGCCGAACCCCTCGATGCCGCGGAAGACGCTGGCGCCCGCCAGGCCGGCGGAGTGGGCCCGGTGCACGATCTCCGAGTACAGGGGCCGGTGGTGCCAGGTGTCGTTCTCGCCGATGAAAACGGTCACGCGCAGGGCGCTGCCGGTGAGCCTCGTCATCGTTGCCTCCACCGCAGAACGCGTCGGGTCGCCGTCACGGCGAGCCACACCGCCGCGAACGCCGCGCACGGGGTCGCGGCGAGATAGGCCAGTCCGGTGCGGGCGTGGCCGGAGTCCACCAGTTTCTGGATGTCGACCGCGTAGGTGGAGAAGGTGGTGAAGCCACCGAGCACACCGGTGCCGAAGAACGGCCGGACCAGGCGGTGGGCGCCCCACACGTCGGTGATCACCACCATGAAGACGCCGATCACCGCGCACCCGGCGGCGTTGACCCAGAAGGTCGCCCAGGGAAAGCCCCCGGCCGGCGTCGGCCACCACCGCGAGACCGCGTACCGGCCCGTGGCCCCGAGCGCACCGCCGAGCGCCACCACCGCGACCACCGGCAGCTGCGCCCACCGGGCCCGCCTCCACGCGGACCTCGTCGGCACCCGCAGGCTCCCGGTCTCCTGGGCTGTCATGCTCGTACGTCTCCTACTCGGCCGCGCCCGGACACACCGTAACGCCGCCGGCTCCCCACCGCACACACCGGCGGCGGCGCGGCGTACCGCTCGGCCCGTCGCTCCGGGGAGGGCACCCGCCCCTCGTTCCCGCGGGCCGCCGGTCACCAGCCTTTCTCGAACATCCGGGCCACCTCGTCGATCCGGGCCTCGTCACGGCGGTAGTACGTACGGCACCTGATCCGGCGGGTGCGCAGCAGGCCGAGGCCGGCCAGCAGGGCGAGATGCCTCTCGGCGGTCCGCCGCGGGATGCCGAGACCGGCCGCGACGGCCTTCGCGGTCGCGCCGTGCGCGGGCGGGGCGCGGCGCCGCCGGGGCGCGTGCGCGGCCGGGTCCCTGAGCCACTCCAGGATGAGCAGGCGCGTCCGGCCGGTGGAAGTGCTCAGCATGACCGCCTCCTGTCGTCGGGGCCTTCCCGTCCTGACGTTTCCCACTGTCCCCCGGGCCGCCCCGCCGCGTACGGGATCCGCCGGGCCTTGTCCGGTACTGGACGGTGCCGGCCCGGGGCGTCGGGAAAGGGCCCGGCTGCCGGGGGACGGCCGGGCCCGTGCTCTTTTTCAGCGGTGGCCGAACCACGTCATCGCCGCGGTCGCCCTGTTGTCGTAGTCGAACAGGGCCTGGTTCTCCCAGCCGTTGCCGGAGGAGGGGTCGGCCGGGTCCCAGCCGTTGCCGGGGACCGCGGTCCAGGTCGCCTCCCAGTAGAAGACGCCCAGGCCGCGGTTGCCCGGGACGGCCTCGACGATGTTCATCACGTCCCGCAGCCAGGCCGCCTGGCCGGCCTGGGTCGCCGGGTAGCCGGGGACCAGCTTCCCGGTGGTGTCGATCTGGTCGGGCAGCGCGTCCTTGCTGTCCAGCCGGAACGGGTAGGACGTCTCGGCGAGGAGGACGGGCCTGCCGTAGCGGGCGGCCGCGGCGTCGATGGTGGTCTGGAAGTCGGACAGCGTGCCGTGCCAGTAGCCGTAGTACGACAGCCCGATGGCGTCGAACCTGACGCCGTTCGCGACCGCCTTGTCGAACCACCACTCGGTGCCGGCCCGGTCACCGCCCTCGGCCAGGTGCAGGGCGACGAGGGTGGCGGGGCTGACCGCCTTGACCGCGTCGTAGCCGGAGTTGATCAGTCCGGCGAGCTGCGTCCAGTGGTCCGTCGAGCCCTCGTTCCACAGCATGCCGCCGTTGATCTCGTTGCCGACCTGGACCATGTCGGCGGTGGTGCCCTGCGCCTTGAGGGCGTTCAGGACGTCGTACGTGTGGTTGTACACGTCCGTCCTGAGCCGGCTGTAGGAGTGTCCGGACCAGGCGGCGGGCTTGGTCTGCTTGCCCGGGTCGGCCCAGGTGTCGGAGTAGTGGAAGTCGACCAGCAGCTTCATGCCCTGCGCCTTGACGCGCTTGGCCATCGCGAGCACGCGCGGCTTGTTGTTGTAGCCGTCGGCCGGGTCGACCCAGACCTTCAGGCGGGCGTAGTTCATGCCGGCGGACCTCAGGACGGCGAGTGCGTCGCCCGCACTGCCGGAGCCCGTCCGGTAGACGCCGCCCTTCGCCTCGCTCTTGGCGAGGGAGGAGATGTCGGAGCCCTTGACGGACAGACCGGACGTGCCGGAGGTGAAGGTCAGGTCGTCGACGTTGATCCAGTCGCCGGCCTTCGCGTCGCTGTCGACGCTGATCGTGCACTGGTTGTTCGTCACCTTCACCGGGGTGACGATCCTGACCCACCCGCCGGAGGAGACCGGCAGGTCGGTGCGCTGTTCCGCGCCGCCGCAGTTCTTCAGGGCGAGGTGGGCGGCGTTCTGGCCGCCGCCGGAGCGGACCCAGGCGGACAGGACGTAGTCTCCGTTGACCAGGCCCGACAGGTACTGGTACGTCTCCACCTTGTACGCGGACGACGACCAGTGGGTCAGCCGGTAGCCGCCGCTGCGGCCGCCGGACTCCACGTACGAGGCGCCGGTGTCGCCGTACTCCGACCAGCCGCTCGGGGTGGCCGCGCCCGTGCCGTCGGCCTCGAAGCCGGGGTTGGTGAGGGTGCTCGCCGCCCGTGCGGTCTGCACGGGCAGGGTGGTGAGGGCGAGCCCGGCGGCGAGGGGCAGCAGCAGGGCTCTGACGGTGCGTCCGGGATGAGATTTCGAGAGCTTCTCGAACATCGTCGTCCGTCCCTTCGACGTGACGGGGGGATGGGGCCCCTCCTGGGTGAGGGGCGTCCCTCCGCCCGCGGCCGGTGCTCGCGCGGGCGGAGGGAAGTCGGTTCAGCCGTCGAGTCGTACGACCCGGACGGCGCCCGCGGGGACCGTGAGGTGACCCGCGGTCCGCTCGCCGGTCAGCAGTTCGGTGCCGGGGGTGTCCAGCGGCACCTCGGCGTCCGACGCGGTGTGGTTGATCGCGAACAGGTGGCTGCCCGACGCGCCGGTGCGCCGCACCACCTCGACGTCGCGGGGCAGGTCGGCGCGCGGGGCGATCCGCGCGTCCTCGGCGGCCCGGCCGAGCACCGCGTCCAGGCCCTCGGCGCCGAGGCGGGTCGAGACGTACCACGCCGTGCCCCCGCCCAGGCCGTGGCGGGTGACCGCCGGGCGGCCCGCGGCGAGTCCGTCGGCGTACGTCCACACGGTCTCGGCGCCGCGCGGGACGACGAACTCCGTCCACACGTCACCGCTCGGCTGCGAGCCGTCCGGACCGGTCAGGCGCACCCGCTCGCCCTTCAGCAGCGGCGAGAACTCCTCGACGGTCAGGCCGAGGACGTCCCGCAGCGGGCCCGGGTGGGCGCCCTCGTGGACGGCGTCGTGCTCGTCGACGATGCCGGAGAAGTACGACACGACGAGGGTGCCGCCCCGCTCGACGTACTCGGTGAGGTTGCGGCCGGCCGCCTCCGTCATCAGGTACAGGGCGGGCACGACGACCAGGGGGTAGCGCGACAGGTCGGCTTCCGGATGGGCGAAGTCGACGGTCAGGTGGCGGTCGTAGAGCACCTCGTAGAAGGCGTCGGCGCGTTCGCGCGCGTCGTGGTCCTCGCTGGGGCGCCACTGAAGGCTCTGCGCCCACCAGGAGTGCCAGTCCCAGAGCATGGCGACGTCGGCCTCGGTGCGGGTGCCGCGGACCGTGCTCAACGCGGCGGCCGCCGCGCCCAGTTCGACGACCTCGCGCCACACGCGCGTGTCCGTGCCGCCGTGCGGCACCATCGCCGAGTGGAACTTCTCGGCGCCGCGCCGCGACTGCCGCCACTGGAAGAACATCGCGCCGTCGGAGCCGCGCGCCACATGGGCGAGGGAGTTGCGGGCCATCTGGCCGGGGGCCTTGGCCGGGTTGCGCGGCTGCCAGTTGACGCCCGAGGTGGAGTGCTCCAGGAGCAGCCAGGGGGCGCCGTCGGCGACCGAGCGCGTGAGGTCGGCGGCCATCGCGAGGTTGACGTGGGTGCGGCGGCCGTCGGTGATCAGGTAGTGGTCGTTGGTGACGAGGTCGACCTCGCGGCCCCAGGCCCAGTAGTCGACGGAGTCGCACTGGCTGAGGGCGGTCATGAAGTTGGTGGTGACGGGGACGCCGGGCGAGAGGCGGTGCAGGATGTCCCGCTCGGCCACGAAGTTCTCCCGCATGGTGGCGTCGGCGAAGCGCTTGTAGTCCAGCGCCTGGGCCGGGTTGCCGACCGTGGGTGTCGTGCGCGGCGGGTCGATCTGGTCGAAGTCCGTGTAGCGCTGGCCCCAGAAGGCCGTGCCCCAGGCCTCGTTGACCGCGTCGACGGTCCCGTACGCCGCAGCGAGCCAGCGGCGGAAGCGGGCGGCGCAGGAGTCGCAGTAGCAGGCGGAGACGGGGACGCCGTACTCGTTGTGCACGTGCCAGAGCGCGAGCGCCGGGTGGTCTCCGTAGCGTTCGGCGAGCCTGGTGGTGATGGCGGCGGCCGCCGCGCGGTAGTCGGCGTTGCCGTGGCAGATCGCGCCGCGGGAACCGAACGCGTGGCGCGTGCCGTCGGCGGTGACCGGCAGCGCCTCGGGGTGGGCGCGGTAGAACCAGGCGGGCGGGACCACGGTCGGGGTGCCCAGGTCGACGCGGACGCCGTGCTCGTGGAGCAGGTCGAGGACCCGGTCGAGCCAGCCGAAGTCGTACCGGCCCGGCGCGGGTTCCAGCAGCGCCCAGGAGAAGATCCCGACGCTCACCATCGTGACGCCGGCCTCCCGCATCAGCCGCACGTCCTCCTGCCAGACGCTCTCCGGCCACTGCTCGGGGTTGTAGTCCCCGCCGAAGGCGAGCCCGGTGAGGCCCTTGGGGGCGGTGTCCGGCATCACTGTCTCCCGTTTGTTCGATCATTTGGGAACGTGCACACACAGCGGTGGCGGTGCGGAGCCAACATAACCGCACAGCAACAACCATTGACAAGCGTCCAGGCTGTTTCTCTACTGTGAACGCTCACAGAAGCATGGCAGGCCCTCGCGAGAGGCGAGGGCCCCAGGTCAGGGGAGAGATCCATGCCGAACACGAAGCGCGTCCGCCTCGTGGCCACCTCCGTCGCCGTCGCACTCGGCGCCGGCGCACTCGCCGGCTGCGGCTCGTCCGGCGGCGACAGCGGGACCGATTCCGGGCCGGTCTCGCTGACGTACTGGTCCTGGGCACCCGGCATGGACAAGGTCGTCGACCTGTGGAACGAGGGGCCGGGGAAGAAGGAGCGGATCACCGTCACGGTGAAGAAGCAGGCGTCCGGCGACACACTGGTCACCAAGATCCTCACCGCGCACAAGGCGAAGAAGGCACCCGACCTGGTACAGGCCGAGTACCAGGCGCTGCCCACGCTGGTCAGCAACGACGCCCTCGCCGACATCTCCAAGGACGTCGGCGACGCCAAGGGCAGGTTCGCCGAGGGCGTCTGGCAGCAGACCACGCTCGGCACGGACGCGGTCTACGCCGTCCCGCAGGACATCGGGCCGATGATGTTCTACTACCGCGCCGACCTGTTCGAGAAGTACGGCCTGGAGGTCCCCACCACCTGGGACGAGTTCGCGCAGACGGCCCGCGACCTGAAGAAGAAGGACCCCGACAAGGCCCTGACCACGTTCTCCGCCAACGACTCCGGCCTGTTCGCCGGCCTCGCCCAGCAGGCCGGCGCCCGGTGGTGGACGACCTCGGGCGACCGGTGGAAGGTCGCCGTCGACGACGCGGCGACACGGAAGGTGGCCACCTTCTGGGGCGGGCTGGTCAAGGAGGGCGCCATCGACAACCAGCCGATGTACACCCCGGCCTGGAACAAGGCGCTCAACACCGGCAAGCAGATCGCGTGGGTCAGCGCCGTGTGGGCGCCCGGCACGCTCACCACCGCCGCGCCCGACACCCAGGGCAAGTGGGCCATGGCCCCGCTCCCCCAGTGGTCGGCGTCCGAGAACGTCACCGGCAGCTGGGGCGGTTCCTCCACCGCCGTCACCACCGACTCCCGGCACAAGGCCGCCGCCGCGAAGTTCGCCGCCTGGCTGAACACCGACGGCACGGCCCTCAACGCGCTGGCCAAGGAGAGCGGCATCTACCCGGCCTCCACCTCCGCCCAGCTCTCCGGCGCCTTCCTGAACCCGCCGGAGTACTTCGCGAACCAGGCGGACTTCTACACCAGGGCCGCCGAGATCGCGAAGACCACCGCACCCTCCGCCTGGGGCCCGAACGTCAACGTCGCCTACACCTCCTTCAAGGACGCGTTCGGCGCCGCCGCGAAGAACAGGTCGGACTTCGTCGCCGCCCTGAACACCGTGCAGGAGGACACGGTCGCCGACATGGAGAAGCAGGGCTTCGAGGTCGTCCGGTGACCAGCACGGCACGCCGGAGGCCGTACGGGGTGAGGAACGCCCCGTACGGCTTCCTCCTCCCCCCGGCGGTCCTCTTCGTCCTGTTCTTCGCGCTGCCCATCGGCTACGCCGTCTGGCTCAGCTTCCGCAAGGTGCGCGTATCCGGGCTGGGCCTGGGCTCGGGCGCCCGGACGGAGGTCTGGGCCGGCCTGCAGAACTACACCGAGGCCCTCACCGGCGGCGAGCTGCTGCACGGGGCGCTGCGCGTGCTCGGCTACGGCTGCATCGTGGTACCGGTGATGCTGGGCCTGGCGCTCCTCTTCGCGCTGATGCTGGACACCGAGAAGGTCCGCCTCGCGTCCTTCACAAGGCTCACGATCTTCCTGCCGTACGCCGTCCCCGGTGTCGTCGCGGCCTTGCTGTGGGGCTTCCTCTACCTGCCGGACGTCAGCCCCTTCTCCTACCTGCTCGGCGAGCTGCACCTGCCGTGGCCGGACCTGCTGGACGGCGGTCCGCTCTACCTCGCCCTGTCGAACATCGCGGTCTGGGGCGGCACCGGCTTCAACATGATCGTCATCTACACCGCGCTGCGGGCCGTCCCGGCCGAGGTGTACGAGGCCGCGAAGCTGGACGGCTGCTCGCCCCTGCAGATCGCGCTGCGGATCAAGATCCCGATGGTGGCGCCCTCGCTGGTGCTGACCTTCTTCTTCTCGATCATCGCGACGCTCCAGGTGTTCAACGAGCCGACCACCCTCAAGCCCCTGACCAACTCCGTCAGCACCACCTGGAGTCCGCTGATGAAGGTGTACCAGGACGCCTTCGGCAGGGGCGACATCCACGCGGCGGCCGCCGAGGCCGTGCTCGTCGCGCTCGCCACCCTCGTCCTGTCCTTCGGCTTCCTGCGGGCAGCCAACCGCCGCAGCAGGCAGGAGGGAGCACGATGAACGCGCTCGCCGCCCGCACGAACACCACGCCCGGTACCGCCCAGGGCCCGCCGCCGCGACGCCGCACCGCGCTCGTGCCGACGGTCACGCTGCTGCTGGGCGCGCTGTACTGTCTGCTGCCGGTGGCCTGGGTGGTGATCGCGGCCACCAAGTCGGGCCGGGAGCTGTTCTCCACCTTCACCTTCCTGCCGGGCAGCGGCTTCGCCGACAACCTCAGGGACCTGAACACCTACCGGGACGGCGTCTACTGGAGATGGATGGGCAACTCCGCCCTCTACGCCGGTCTCGGCGCCCTGCTGTCGACGGCCGTCTCGGCCTGCGGCGGCTACGCGCTGGCGGTCTACCGGTTCCGGGGCCGCGAGACCGTGTTCAACATCCTGCTGGCGGGCGTGCTGATGCCGCCGGTGATCCTCGCCGTCCCGCAGTACCTGCTGCTGGCCGAGGCGGACCTGACGGACTCCTACGTGTCGGTCCTGCTGCCGCTGGTCCTCTCCCCCTACGGCGTCTACCTGTCCCGCATCTACGCCGCCGCCGCCGTTCCCGCGGACGTGGTGGAGGCCGGGCGGATGGACGGCGCGGGCGAGTGGCGGATCTTCACCAGGGTCGCGCTGCCCATGATGGTCCCCGGCCTGGTGACGGTGTTCCTGTTCCAGTTCGTGGCGGTGTGGAACAACTTCCTGCTGCCGTACATCATGCTCAGCGACGACGAGAAGTTCCCGATCACGCTCGGCCTGTACACGCTGCTGGAGCAGGGCGCCAACACCCCCGCGCTGTACACGCTGGTGATCACCGGCGCGTTCCTCGCGGTGGTGCCGCTGATCGCCCTCTTCCTGGTCGTCCAGCGCTTCTGGAGTCTCGACCTGCTCTCGGGAGCCGTAAAGTCGTGACCGTGAGCACTACGGGGGGCAGGCGCAGACCGCCGACGATCCATGACGTGGCGCGCGAGGCCGGGGTGTCCCGGGGCACCGTCTCGCGCGTGCTCAACGGCGGGCACTACGTCAGCCCGGCCGCGCAGGAGGCGGTCAACGCCGCCATCCGCAGGACGGGTTACGTGGTGAACCGGCACGCCCGCTCCCTGATCACCGGCCGCTCGGACTCGGTCGGCTTCCTGCTGACCGAGCCGCAGGAGCGGTTCTTCGAGGACCCCAACTTCAACGTCCTGCTGCGCGGCTGCACCCAGGCGCTGGCCGCGCACGACATCCCGCTGCTGCTGATGCTGGCCGGGACGGAGGACGAACGGCGCCGCATCACCCGGTACATCACCGCCGGGCACGTCGACGGGGTGCTGCTGGTCTCCAGCCACTCCGGGGACCCGGTCGCCGAGCGGCTGCGCGAGGCGGGCGTGCCGCTGGTGGCGTGCGGCAAGCCGATCGGGCTGGGCTCCAAGGTCGGTTACGTCGCCGCCGACGACCGCGACGGCGCCCGCGACATGGTGCGGCACCTGCTGTCGCTGGGGCGGCGGCGGGTGGGCACGGTCACCGGCCCGCTGGACACCCCGGGTGGTGTGGAGCGCCTGGCCGGATACAAGGAGGTGCTGACGGAGGCCGGCATCGAAATCGACGAGCGGCTGGTCGTCTCCGGCGACTACAGCCGCGCCGGCGGCGAGGCGGGCGCCGAGCGGCTGCTCGCCCGGGCACCCGACGTGGACGCGGTCTTCGTCGCCTCCGACCTGATGGCCCAGGGCGTCCTCACGGCCCTGCACCGGGCCGGGCGACGGGTCCCGCAGGACGTCGCGGTCGGCGGCTTCGACGACTCGCCCGCCGCGGTGGCCGCCCGCCCGGAACTGACGACCATCCGCCAGCCGTGGGACCGGATCAGCTCCGAGATGGTCCGGGTGCTGCTCGCCCAGATCGGCGGCGAGGACACCGCGGCGGTGATCCTGCCGACGGAACTGGTCAAGCGGGAGTCGACGTAGGGCGTGCCGCGAAAGTCCCTCCCCCGGCAGCCCCGCGACGCTCCCCCGGCACCGGATGCCGCGCGGCGCCCTCCGGGCGGCCCGGCCGGCCCTCGCGGAAGTGCTGCGCAGCGAGTGACGGAAGCGGCCGGGGAGCCCGCCGCGCGCAACCGGTCAGGATCGGAGAAGCGGCCGCGGGCTCACCCGCCCTAGCGTGAGGGCACCGACGCCACCCGTCGGGCCACGCACCTCTGAGGAGTGAGTTTCCATGACCGCCGGCCTGAAGACGATCGTCTATCCCGTCAAGGACCTCGACCGGGCGAAGGCCCTGTTCAGGGCGCTGTTGGAGGTCGAGCCGTATGCGGACGAGCCCTACTACGTCGGGTTCAAGGACGCCGGGCAGGACGTCGGTCTGGATCCGAACGGGCACGCCCAGGGGATGACCGGGCCGGTGCCGTACTGGCACGTCGACGACATCCGGGCACGGCTGGCGGCTCTGCTGGAGGCGGGCGCCGAGCTGCTGCAGGACGTGCGGGACGTCGGCGGCGGCAGGCTGATCGCCTCCGTGAAGGACGCGGACGGCAATCCCGTCGGGCTCGTCCAGGACGCCTGACGCCCGGGGCGGCCGCCTCGACCGGCCGTTTCGATGTACGCGCATTAACATGCGGTGTCATGGAAGCGGACGCGGCCGGGGCCCGGCTCGAGGAAAGGTGGCGGGGCATCCTGTCGGTGCACGCGCGGACGATGTGCGAACTCGACCGCGTGCTGCATCCGTACGGGCTCGGCGCGAGCGATTTCGAGGTGCTCGACATCCTGGCGTCCGGGCCGTCCGAGGAGGGCGAGCAGTGCCGGGTGCAGAACCTCGCCGGCCGGGTCCACCTCAGCCAGAGCGCGCTGTCCCGGCTGATCGGCCGGCTGGTGAAGGACGGCCTGGTGGAGCGGTCGGTGTGCGCGGAGGACCGGCGCGGGGTGTGGGTCTGCCTGACGGCCAGGGGCCGCGCGCTGCATGCCGAGGTGCTGCCCCTGCAGCGCGCGGCCCTGGCCCGCGCGCTCGACGGTGACGGCCGGGAGCCGGCGGCTGGAACGGGCCGGCTCAGCCCTGGGGCCGGGCCAGCAGGTTGCGTACTCCCTCCGAGGTGAGCGTCAGGCCGTGCGGCGAGCCGGCGTCTATGGTCAGCGACAGGTCGTCGGCCGGCCACTGGGACGCGAGGGCACCGAGGGGCACGAGGCGGTAGCGGGAGACGAAGGGCAGCAGGTCGGACATCTCCAGCTCGGAGGTGAACACGGGCACCACCGGCACTCCGCTCGGTTGTTCGAGGACGGGCAGGGCCACCGTCGAGGGGTTGGCGGCGTCCTCGTCATTCGTGTCGTCCGGCACGGGGACCAGCACGTCGCTGTGCGCGAGCGTGTCCAGTGCCACCGCGTCCTCGGCGTTCTCGGCGAGCACGTCCAGCGCCCGCTGGGCGGGCGTCCCGGTGTTGTCGTTCGCTGGTGTCTCCATGGCAGATTCCCTGGTCGCGGCGGTCGTGCAACCTGCCCCGGGTCCTTCTCCCCGGGCACAGTCCTGCTCGCGTACCCGATCGCCCGCGCCGCAACCGTGACGGGCCGGACCGGCTTCGGCGGTCGTGGGGCGGCAGGCCCGGCCGGTCCCGCCACCCGCGTCGCGCCGAAGCCGCCCGGGCGGGAGGAGCCGAAACGCCGAGGCGGGCCCTCCGCGATGGGCGCGGGGGACCCGGGGGGCTCACTTCCGAACCCCGGGTTACGGGTAACCACGGGTCCGGGACCGATTCCCCGTGTCCGCTACGGCGTGCCGCCGGTCCCGTCCGCCGAGGCCAGGACCTCGGTCACGGCGACGGTCAGGTGCCTCTGCACCGTCTCCGGCAGCGGGTCGCCGCGCACCGCCGTCACCACGTCCCGGGCGACGTGGTGCAGCTTGGTGTTGGTGTTCTGGGAGGCGATGACCAGTACCGACCAGGCCTGGTCCGGGGTCAGGCCGAAGGACGCCATGAGGATGCCGCGGGCCAGGTCGATGGCGGGGCGGGTCTGCATGGCGCGGCGCAGCTGGACGACCTCGATGCGCAGGCCCCGCTCGGTGCCCCCGGCCGGTGTCCCGTCCTCCGGCGCCCCGTGCCGGGTGGCGGACACCGGTGGTTCCGCCTCGTACGCCTCCGGCCCGTCGGACGCCTCGGCGGAGAACAGCGAGCGCGTACCGGTGAGGGCGAGCAGTCGTTCGCTCGCGGGACCGGTGGCGCGCACGACGACCGTCTTGCCCTGTGACCGGGCCCGGTCGCCCAGGCCGATCAGGATGTTGAGGGCGGAGCAGTCGCAGAACTCCACTCCGCTCAGGTCCAGGTCGACGCCCCGGGCCGAGCGGCCGAGGGCGTCCCTCAGGGCGCGCTGGAGGCTCTGGCCGGTGTCGAGGCCGAGTTCGCCGCGCACCGTGACGAGCACACGGTCCGCGTCGGGGCCGACGTCGATCGCCGGTACGCGTCCCGGGTGCGCCGCCGGTACGCCGCCGCGGTCATCGCAGGCGGCGCCCCCGGTCGTGGACCGCGCGCCGTACACAGGCTCCGCCATGACCGCCTCTCCCACAAGCGTCCGCCCGTCCTCCGCTTCCAGACTCGCTCCGGCACCTGGAACACGTCAAGATATACATGAAGTCCAGTTCAGGTTCTTGTATGCGCGAAAGCCGGACCCTAGGCTGGCCCCATGGAAGGAGTGCCTGAGCCGCATACGGGATGGACGTTCCTGACCAATCACGCCCGGGTGCTGGCCACCATCGCCGACAACCACAACGCCCGGATCCGCGACATCGCCGCCCACTGCAGGCTCACCGAGCGCGCCGTCCAGAAGATCATCGCCGATCTGGAGCGCGACGGGTACCTCTCCCACACCAAGGAGGGGCGCGGCAACATCTACCGGATCGACCCGGGCAAGGTCCTGCGGCACCCGGCCGAGGCCGGGCTGACCGTGGCCTCCCTGCTCTCGTTGCTCGTCCGCGCGGAGGCCGGCCACTCCGAGGCCGGTCGCTGAGATCGCCGAGGTCCCGAAGTCACCGGCCGGCCCTGCCGGCTCAGCGCTGCTGCCCGGGTGAGCGGATCCGGCCCGGGGACCGCTCCGCGGCCCGCTTCCGGGACCCGTACTCCCCCCTCGCGTCGCTCGGGGTCCGTGTCCGGCAGCCACTGCCCGGCCCGGTGCCGGTTGCGGCACAGGACCTCCGGGTCCGGATGGCCGGCGCCGGGCCGTACGCGCGGAGGCGACCGGCCGGGGTCCCGCGGCGCCGCCCGGGCCGTCCGCCGCGCCGGATCCGGACGAGCACGGCCGCGGACCGGACATCGTCGGCGCGCCGTCGGCCCGGTGCGGCGTGCGGGCGTGCTCCGGTGGGGTCCGCCGGTGGGCGGAGGTGCTCGCGGGCTGGGCCTCAGGCGCCGCCGGGCGGCGGGGCGGTCGTGCCGCGCACCTCCAGGTACGGGGTGGTCAGGTCGACCTCGCGCGGACGGTCCGGGTCCTCGATCCGGTCGAGCAGCCGCTGGGCGGCGCGCCGGCCCACGTCGTGGCTGGCGTTGTCCACGGTGGTCAGCCACAGGTGCCGCAGCCGCGACAGGTAGGTGTTGTCGTAGCCGACCAGGGAGAGGTCGCGCGGCACTCCGAGGCCGCTCTCCTCGGCGGCCGACAGCGCGCCGACGCAGGTCATGTCGTTGACGGCGAAGACGGCGGTGGGGCGCCCGGGGCGGCTGAGCAGCCGTACCGCGGCCCGGTGGCCGCCCTCCTCGGTCAGGTCGCCCTGCTCCACGACCGCGGTGCCGGCCAGTCCGTGCTCGCGCACGACGGCCTCGAAGCCGCGGCGGCGCAGCTCGCCGACCGCGCCGTGGCCGGCGATGTGGGCGATGCGCCGGTGGCCGAGGGCGATGAGGTGCTCGGTGGCCAGCCGGGCGCCGTGCTCGTCGTCGCCCGCGACGACGTCCACCCCGGGCAGGTCGGGTTCGCGGGTGCCGGCGACGACGGTGGGGATCCGGCCGGCCGCGGTGCGCAGCGCCCGCGGGTCCCGCAGGGTGCCGACGGCGACCAGGCCGTCGACGCGCAGTTCGGTGAAGGTGCGGGTGAGGTCCTCGCCCAGGCGCCGGTTGAGCCGGCCGTCGGCGAGCAGCATGTGCAGACCGCTGTCGTACAGGCGGGAGTTGAGGCCGTCGAGGAGTTCCACGAACCAGGGGTTGCGCATGTCGTTGAGCAGCACGCCGACGGTGCGGGTGCGCCGTTCGCTGAGGCTGCGGGCGGCGGCGTTGGGCCGGTAGCCCAGTTCGTCGATCGCGGCGAGGACCGCCTGCCGCTTCTCGGGGCGCACGCTGTCGGAGCCGCGCAGTACCAGCGAGACCAGGGACTTGGACACGCCGGCCCGCGCGGCCACGTCGCGGATGGTCGGAGGTCGCACGTGGTGGACCGTTCCACAGGCGGGGACTCCTGTAAAGGGCCGGGAGGGCCGGGAGGGCGCCGGCGAGAGGGGGGTTGACACTGGGCAGAGCCACCCCTCATCGTGAGCCCGCAGGTTTTGGATCGGTCCAAAGAGGGGCTGTCATGGTGGATGTGCTCGGCGTCGCCGTCGTCGGATTCGGCTGGATGGGACGGGTGCACGCCCAGGCGTACACGCGTGTGCTCCACCACTTCCCGCAGCTCGCGGTGCGTCCGCGCCTGGTCGCCGTCGCCGACGAGGTGCCCGGCCGGGCCGAGGAGGCCGCCGAGCGGTACGGCTTCGATTCCGCCACCCGTGACTGGCGTGAGATCGCCGCCGACCCCCGCGTCCAGGCGGTCAGCATCACCGCCCCGAACTTCCTGCACCGTGAGATCGGCCTCGCCATGGCCGAGGCCGGCAAGCACATCTGGATCGAGAAGCCGGTGGGCCTGAGCGCCGGCGACGCCCGCGCGGTCGCCGACGCCGCCGCCGGGGCCGGCGTGCGGGGCACGGTCGGCTTCAACTACCGCAACGCCCCCGCCGTCGCCGCCGCCCGAGAGATGGTCGCGGCCGGCGAGATCGGCCGGGTCACCCACGTCCGCATCCGGCTGTTCAGCGACTACGCCGCCCACCCCGAAGGCGCCCTGACCTGGCGTTACGAGCGCGAGCGCGGCGGCAGCGGAGTGCTGGGCGACCTGGCCTCGCACGGGGTCGACCTGGCCCGCCATCTGCTCGGCGAGATCGACTCGCTGGCCGCGGACACCGCCGTGTTCGTGCCCGAGCGGGCCCGTCCCTCCGGCGCCACCGCCGGTCACACCCGGGCGGCGGGCGGCGAGCTCGGTCCCGTCGAGAACGACGACTACGTCAACTGCCTGCTGCGCTTCGCCTCCGGCGCGCGCGGGGTCCTGGAGGCCTGCCGGGTCTCGGTGGGCGAGCAGAACAACTACGGTTTCGAGATCCACGGCACCGAGGGCGCGCTCTTCTGGGACTTCCGCCGCATGGGCGAACTCGGCGTCAGCCGCGGCACCGCGTACCAGGACCAGCCGGTCAGCACCGTCTACGTCGGCCCCGGTCACGGCGTGTACGAGGCCTTCCAGCCGGGCTCGGCCAACGCCATGGGCTACGACGACCTCAAGGTCGTCGAGGCGTGCCACTTCCTGCGCTCGATCACGGAGGACCGGCCGTACGGCGCCACCCTCGACGACGCGGTGGCCGCGGCGACGGCCCTGGACGCCATGGCCCGCTCCGCCGAGCGGCGCACGTGGGTGAGCCTCGCCTGAGCCCGTCCCCTCACCCCGGCGTCAGGTCGGTGCGCGGGGTGACGGCCCAGTGGTTGGTGCGCAGCACCCGGCCCGCGAACGTCACCTCGCGCTCGGCGAGGAACCGGAAGCCGAGCGAGCGGCAGATGCCGTTCGAGGCCGCGTTGGTCGTGGCCGGGAAGGCGTGCACCTCTCCCCAGCGGTCCTCGTCCCGCGCCTGCTCGAGCAGCGCGCGGGCAGCGCGTCTGCCCAGGCCGCGCCCCTGGAACTCGGGCAGCACCATCCAGCCGATCTCCGACAGCGGGCCGTCGTCGCCCTCGTGGGCCCAGACGGTCACGGTCCCGGCCACCACGCCGGGGGTCCGCGGATCAGGGACGATCATCTTGATCCAGGCGGTGCCGGCCGCCGCCCGCTCGGCGTCCCGGCGCACCTTGTCCGCCATGCCCTCGACCGGCAGGGGNGGGGCCCGCCGAGTTCGGCCGTCATGACCGGGTCGCAGCGCATCCGGATGTAGGCGCCGACGTCGTCCGGTGTCACGTCGCGCAGCTGCACGGGGCCTCCCGAGGGATGGTAGGTGTAGGCGCCAAGCATCCGCTGGGCGATGATGGGCCTGCCCCGCCGGCCGGACGCGGGACCCGCGTCCGGTCGGCGTTCCGTGAACAACCCTGGAAGGTACACCCGTTGAACAGCGGCAGCCCGGTTCCCGACAGCTACTACGAACGCATCGACGAGCACCGTTTCAAGCCCACCGTCCACGCGAGCGGTGCCTGGGACCCGAGCGAGCAGCACTTCAGCCCGCTGGGCGGGCTGATCGTCCACGCGATCGAGGACCACCTGGCCGCGCGCCCCGACACCGGTCTGGTACCGGCCCGGATCAGCTACGACATCCTGGGCCGCCCGACCCTGGACGAGTGCGAGATACAAGTGGCGACGCTTCGCCCCGGCCGCACCATCGAACTGCTGGAAGCCGTCGTACGCATCGCCGGCCGCCCGGTGGTCCGGACCCGCACCTGGCTGCTGTCCGCCCAGGACACCGCCTCCGTCGCCGGAGGCACCGAGGACCGGCTCACTCCTCCCGACCTGCTCACCCCCTGGGCGATGAGCGACCTGTGGCCCGGCGGCTACATCGCCTCCCTGGACGTCCGCCCGCTCGCCACGCCACGTCCGGGCCGCGCCACCGCGTGGATCTCCACCCCGCTCACCCTGGTCGCCGGCGAGCCGAGCAGCCCGCTCGCCTCCTACCTGGCCCTGGTCGACACGGCCAACGGCATCGCCGCACGGCAGTCGCCCACCGCGTGGATGTTTCCCAACGTGGATCTGACCGTGCACCTCCACCGCCGCCCCGAGGGCCGCTGGACCGGACTGGACACCACGGTCGCCTTCGGGTCGACCGGCCTGGGCCTGACCAGCACGGTCCTGCACGACGTGCACGGCCCGGTCGGGCACGCCCAGCAGATCCTCACCGTACGGCCCGTGCCGTCCGGCGGGAGGGACTGAGCAGGCGGCCCGCGTGTGCGGGACACATCCTGCGGGACGGCGGGGCCCCGTGCCCCGGCGCGCGCGATCCGTCCGGAGCTGATGTGCTGGTTGCGGGGGCCGTCGTACCCGCCCTTTCCGGGGGGACTTTCGGGAGAGACCCATGACCACCTACAAAGTCGCGCAGGTGACGAGTGCCGGCGGTCCCTTCGAGATCGCCGAGCGCGAGGTCCCGGAGCCGGGCCCCCGCCACGTCCGGATCGCCGTGGAGGCCTGCGGGGTGTGTCACAGCGACAGCCTCTTCGTGAACGCCGCCGTCCCCGGCATCGACTTCCCGGTGGTCCCCGGGCACGAGGTCGCCGGCCGTGTCGAGCGGCTCGGCGAGGGGACGCGGGAGTGGGGCTGGCAGGTGGGCGACCGGGTGGCGGTGGGCTGGTTCGGCGGCAGCTGCGGCCACTGCACGCCGTGCCGGCAGGGCGACTTCATCGTGTGCCCGAACCTGAAGGTCCCCGGCTGGGCGTACGACGGCGGCTTCGCCGAGCGGGTGATCGCACCGGTCGACGCCCTGGCCCGGATCCCCGACGCCCTGGCGGCGAGCGACGCCGGGCCCATGGCGTGCGCGGGCGTGACCACGTTCAACGGGCTGCGCCGCAGCTCCGCCCGTCCCGGCGACCTGGTCGCGGTGCTCGGCATCGGCGGCCTGGGGCACCTGGGGGTGCAGTACGCGGTGGCCATGGGCTTCGAGACGGTGGCGATCGCCCGGGGAGCCGACAAGGCCGACTTCGCCAAGCGACTCGGCGCGCACCACTACGTCGACAGCACGGCGGACACACCCGTCGCGGAGGCGCTGGGGTCGCTCGGCGGGGCCAGGGTCGTCCTGGCCACGGCCGGCAGCTCCGAGGCCATCACGGCGACCGTGGACGGGCTGTCGCACCGCGGCGAGCTGGTGGTCATCGGCGCGGACCCCGAACCGCTGGGCGTCACCCCACTGCAACTGATCATGAGCGGCCGGGTGGTCCGCGGCCATCCGTCGGGCACCTCGCAGGACGTGCAGGACGCCATGGCGTTCAGCGCCCTGCACGGGATCCGCCCGATGACCGAGGTCGTGCCGCTGGAGCAGGCGGGCGAGGCGTACCGGAAGATGCTCTCCGGTGCCGCCCGCTTCCGTATGGTGCTCGCCACCGGCTGACGTCCGGGGGCCCTCCGCGTCCGGGTCCGGGTACGCCCTGGCCGGCCGCAGCGTCTGCGGCCGGCGGGTGCCGCGCCCCGGTCGGGGCGCGGCGTTTCGGTGAGCGCCCCTGCGGGGGCGGCCCGCCGTGCCCCCGTTCGCTCTGCCACCGGGGAGCCGGGGTCGGGCCGTCAGCGGCCTCATCCCCTGCTGCGCGGCACGGCTTTCAGGGCTTGCGCGCCACAAGACAGGCGTGGGGCCGGGTCAGTCGCCCCTCGGGCTCCTGCACCAGCCGCGCCACGACCACCAGCCCGGCCCGCTCCAGCAGTTCGGCCACCCGTTCCACGGGCAGCAGATGCCACTCGTAGGACACGGGGTGGCCGTATCCCCGCGCGGGCCGCCGGTGTTCGTCGCCGATGTGGCACCCCCACAGCAGATGACCGCCGGGCGCGAGCGTGCGATGGAACTCGGCGAAGAGCGGCGGCAGTTCCGCGGGCGGTGTGTGATGGGTGGAGTACCAGGCGAGGATGCCGCCGAGTACGCCGTCGCCGAGCCCGAGCGCGGTCATCGAACTCCGCACGAACCGCAGGTGCGGGTAGGCACGCCGGGCCAGCCCCACCATGCCGGCCGACAGGTCGACCCCGAACGCCGGAAGTCCCAAGTCGGCCAGGTGAGCGGTCACTTGGCCCGGCCCGCAGCCCAGGTCCGCGACCGGGCCCGGGGCGGAGCGCCGTACCGTCTCGGCGAACGCCTCCAGCACGCCGCGGGAGAGCGGGTCCAACTCGGAGGGTTTCGGGACGAGTTCGGTGTAGGCGGCGGCGACGGTGTCGTAGGAGTCGCGGACGGCCGTGAGGTAGGCGGGGTCGGGCACGGGGGCACGGTAGCGGAGTCCGTGCGGCTCCTCCACCTCTCACCGGAGCGGCGCCCGTGTCGCACCGACACGGGCGCCTTCACGTTTTCTGCACCTACTCGCCACTCACCCGTCACGGGTTGTGTAAGCTCCAGGCGCTCCATTCGCACACTGAGGGGGGAACCTCATGCGCATACGCTCCGCGCTCGCCGTCGCCGCCNACGGCGGGCGCCGCCGCCGTCGTCGTCGCCGCTCCCGCACAGGCCGCCGAGTACACGTCGGCGCTGAAGGTGAAGGGCGTCCAGTACGACGCGCCCGGACGGGACTCCAACAACTGCCGCACGGGCAACACCAAGGACGAGTACCTGACGATCAAGAACTACTCGCGCACCGCGAAGGTCAACCTCAAGGGCTACGTCGTCAAGGACGCCGCCGGCAACAAGTTCACGTTCCGCGCCAACCACTACCTCGAGCCCGGCGACTACGTGAAACTGCGCGGGGGCAAGGGCACGGACTCCGACGCCAAGAACGTCGTCTACCGCCAGAACTGCAACTTCCTCTGGAACAACGACAAGGACACCATCTACCTGCTCAAGCCCTCCGGCGCCCGCGCCGACGTCCACTCCTACACCAGGGCCCGCGACGACCGGGACGGCGACGGCTACATCAACTACCACGGCTAGGGGGGACCGTGAACCGGAACCACCGGCCGCAGCGGCCGACCGGCAAGCACCACCGCCTGTGGGCGGCGGGCATCGCCCTGCTGGCCGTGGGAGCCGTGGGCTGCGGAGCGCCGGAGGCCGCGAAACCGCAGCCGGCCGTGACCGTCACGGCCACCGCCACCGCCACCGCCACGGCCACGGCCACGGCGACCGAGACCGTCACCGCCGAGCCCACCGCGACGGTCACCACGACCAGAACCGTCAAGACGCCCGGCCCGACGGTCACCGTCACCAGGACCGCCCTCGCCGCCGGCACGGGCACCGGCCGCAGCGGTGGCAGTGGAAGCGGCACCCGCAGCGGCACGTGCTCGATCGTCTCCAACTCCGGCAACTGCTACCAGGCGGGGCAGTTCTGCCGCAACAGCGACCACGGCGCACGGACCACCACCGCGAGCGGTGCGTCGATCACCTGCGCCTACCGCTCCAACGCCTGGCGCTGGACGTACTCCTGACCGGCCCCGGGCATCGACGTCCCGCCCGGTGAGAGCGGCTACTCCTCCTCCACCGGGCGGGCGCGTCCGGGCTCCGGGGGCTCGCCCTGCTGGGTGCGGATGTGCAGCACATCGCCGATGAACAGGTCGTACACCAGGACACCGACGACCCCGCCGACGAGCGGCCCGACGATGGGGATCCACCAGTAGCCGCTGAACGCCCCGGCCTGACTGCCGGGGAACGCCAGGTCTCCCCACCCGACGGCATAGGTGAGCAGGCGCGGCCCGAAGTCGCGGGCCGGGTTGATGGCGTATCCGGCGTTCGCCCCGTACGAGAAGCCGATGGCGGCCACCACGAAGCCGATGACCAGCGGCCCGAGGTTGGCCTTCACCGCCATGTTGCGCAGGTCGATGATCGCCGCGATCAGCATCACCAGGAACGCGGTGCCGACGATCTGGTCCACCAGCGGACCCCAGTAGCCGCCGTGGAAGTAGGCCGCCGGGAAGGTGGCGAAGATCGAGAACGACGCGAGCGTGTGCCCGTTCGTCTTCGGTGCCTTCATGGCCTGGTCGAAGGCGCTGATGGCGTCGTGGTAGACGCCGTACACCAGCGCCGCCCCGGCGAAGGCGCCCACCACCTGCGCGATCCAGTACGGGACCACCTTCGCCCAGGGGAACTTGCGGCGCACCGCGAACGCGAGTGTCACCGCGGGATTGATGTGCGCGCCGCTGACGCCTCCGGCCACGTACACACCAAGAGCCACCGCGAAGGCCCAGCCCCAGCCGATCAGCAGCCAGTCGCCGGAGCTGATGAGATTCGTCGTGGGTCCCGAGGTGCGGCCCGAACCGGGCAGCGCGGCGACCGCCACGGCCACCGAGCCGCACCCGAAGGCGATGAGGACGAAGGTCCCCAGGAACTCCGCCATGCATTCGCCCCAGAGCCCTCCACGGCGCCTGAGCCGTGAGGGGCTCAACAGGGGTGGAATTTCCACGGCCATATCGGCCCCTTCATAGAATAGTTGAGCGGACAACCAAAACAGCCCTCCACAGGGCGGCCCCGCGTCACTGCCCAGTCTGCGCGCGCGGGTGGTCCGTGGCCACTCGGCCGGACCGTACGCCGTCGGCACACCCCTGTGGCGGCCCGTCGACCGCTCCGTGCCCTCTCAAGGAGTGAACCCCCATACGGGTGACATTGCTTGTCCGGGCAATGCCGGGGACCAAGGAATAGTGGCGTAATGCACGCTTCCACCGCGTCGGCGCGACCGTGTCCGAGTGGCAACCCGGCGATGATCACACAAGACTGAGCCATAGTTTTGTGATCAGGCGAAAACGCACGGTCTCGGGAACCGGGCACCGCCGGCCGATGGTTTTCGACTTTTCTCAAGGAGCTCACATGGTGGAGAAGTCTGCCGACATCTTGATGCCCGGTCCGGATGAATCCGCGGTCCTCGGACGAGGAGGCACCGCACCGGCGGCGACGGGCACCGAAAGAGAGCTCGCCGGCATCCTGGCGGAGGTCGTGCACGTCGACCACGTCGCGGTCGAAGGTCATTTCTTCGACGATCTGGGTGCCAACTCCCTGGTCATGGCCCAGTTCTGCGCCCGGGTACGGAAACGACCCGACCTGCCGTCCGTGTCCATGAAGGACGTCTACCGCAATCCCACGATCCGCGGCCTGGCCGCCGCTCTCGTCCAGGCCGCCCCACCGTCCGTCGGTGTACCGGACCCGGCAGCCCCGGACCCGCCCGCGGGGCCGGCCTCACCGGCCCGGACGGCACCGGCGAGCACGGCGCGCTACGTACTGTGCGGAACCGCCCAGTTGCTCATTTTCCTCGGATATTCGTTCGCCATCGGGATGGCCACCGTCAGGGCCTACGAGTGGGTCGCCGCGGGACCCGGGATCGTCGGCGTCTACCTGCGGTCACTCGTGTTCGGCGGCGCCGGGTTCATCGTCCTGTGCGCCTTCCCGATCGCCGCCAAGTGGATTCTCGTCGGCCGCTGGAAACCCGGCGAGTTCCCCCTGTGGAGTGCGGCCTATCTGCGTTTCTGGCTCGTCAAGTCACTGCTGCACGCCAATCCGATGATCCTGTTCGTGGGAAACCCGCTGTACGTGCTGTACCTGCGGGCCCTGGGCGCGCGGATCGGCAAGGACGTCACGATCCTCTCCCGCTCCGTGCCGGTCTGCACCGACCTGCTCACCATCGGTGCCGGCACGGTGATCCGCAAGGACTCGTTCTTCCTCTGCTACCGCGCGCACGCCGGACGCATCCAGACCGGCCGGGTCACGCTCGGCCGGGACGTCTTCCTCGGCGAGAAGACGGTGCTCGACATCGACACCGCGATGGGCGACGGGGCGCAGCTGGGCCATGCCTCCTCCCTGTACCGCGGCCAGCGCGTCCCGGCCGGGGAGCGCCGGCACGGCTCGCCGGCACAGCCCACGACGGTCGACTACGTGCGGGTCGAACCGGCCCGGTGCGGCACGCTGCGCCGGGCCTGCTTCGCGCTGACCACCCTGCTGCAGTTGTTCCTCCTGTACCTGCCGCTCGCGGTCGGCGGCTTCTACATGCTGTTCGCCCAGGTGCCGGCGCTGCGCGGGCGGCTGGAGGCGGGTACGGCCCTGTCCACGGTCCCCGAGTTCGTCGCCGACACCCTGCTCCTGTCCAGCGTGCTGTTCTTCGGGGCCGTGCTGCTGGGCCTGGTCGTCCTGTTCACCCTTCCCCGGCTGCTGAGCCTGGCCGTCAGACCCGACCGGGTCTATCCGCTCTACGGCCTCCACTACGCCCTGCACCGGACGGTGGCCGGAATGACCAACGTCAGGTTCTTCAACTGGCTCTTCGGCGACAGCTCGTACATCGTCCCCTATCTGCGCCGCCTCGGGTACGACCTGTCCCGGGTGGAGCAGACCGGGTCGAACTTCGGCACCGAGGTCCAGCACGAGACGCCGTTCCTGGTGTCCGTCGGCAGCGGGACGATGGTGGCCGACGGGCTGTCCGTCATCAACGCGGACTTCTCCAGCACCTCGTTCCGGGTGAGCCGGGCGTCGATCGGCCCGCACAACTTCCTCGGCAACAACATCGCCTATCCGGCCGGGGCCAGGACGGGCGACAACTGCCTGCTCGCGACGAAGGTGATGGTCCCCCTCGACGGCGAACTGCGCCAGGGCGTCGGGCTGCTCGGCTCACCGTGCTTCGAGATCCCGCGGTCGGTGGAGCGCGACACCCGCTTCGACCACTTCAGGACCGGTGACGCGCTGCGCCGCAGTCTCGCCGCCAAGAACCGTTACAACCTCCGCTCGATGGCGCTGTTCCTGCTGCTGCGCTGGGTGCACGCCGCGCTGCTCACGGCGCTCGCGCTGGCCTCCGTGGACCTGTACGGCACGCTGGGCCATGTGGTGGTCGCCGGCTACCTGGCCCTCACCCTGGGGTTCACCGCCGTCTACTGGGTGCTGGTGGAGCGGGCCGTCGCCTCCTTCCGCGCGCTGCGCCCGAGGCTGTGCTCCATCTACGACCCGTACTTCTGGTGGCACGAGCGCCTGTGGAAGGTGCCGGACGAATGGCTCGAGGTGTTCAACGGGACGCCGTTCAAGAGCCTGGTGTGGCGTCTGATGGGGGTGCGCGTCGGACGCCGGGTCTTCGACGACGGCTGCTACATCACCGAACGCACGCTCGCCACCCTCGGGGACGACTGCACCCTGAACGTCGGCAGCAAGATCCAGTGCCATTCGCAGGAGGACGGCACCTTCAAATCCGACCGTACGACGCTCGGCGCCGACTGCACGCTCGGGGTCGGCGCGCACGTGCACTACGGCGTGACGATGGGCGACGGGGCCGTGCTGGCCCCCGATTCCTTCCTCATGAAGGGCGAGGAAGTCCCCGCGAGGGCGGAATGGGGCGGAAACCCCGCCGCGCCAGCGGCGAGTTGAGGAAGAGACATTCAATGGGAGCGCTCGTGGCAGCGGACAGGGAATTCTGGAGCGAAGTGCTGACCGCCGGCGGTTGTACCGCCGTTCCGCGGTGGGCGCGCGAGCCGGTGGCCGGTGTGGCCGAGCACGAGGAGACCGTGCCGGCGGACACGGCTCGGGCGGTGCGCGCTCTGGCGGCGGAGCTGGATGTGCCGGTGAGCGCGGTGCTGCTGGCCGCCCATGCCAAGGTGCTGGCCGCGTTGTCGGGTGAGCGGCAGGTGGTGACCGGATGTGTCACGGGGCCCGGGCGCGGCCCGCTGCCCTGCCGGCTGACCGTCGCACCGCGGTCGTGGCGCCGGCTGGTGCTCGACGCCCACCGCGCCGAGGCGAACCTGATCGCCCACCGGGACTTCCCGGTCGGCGAGCTGCGCCGGGACCTGGGGCTGACGGAACGGTCGTACGAGGTCGTCCTCGACCCTGCGGACGCCGGGTGCGACCTGCCCGGGGAGGCGGTGCTGCGGGTGGCGTTCGACGGGTGGGACGGGCGGACGGCGCTGCGGCTGCGGTACCGCACGGATGCCCTGGACGCCGAGGCCGCGGCCCGGGTCGGCGGCTACCACCTGGCCGCGCTGCGGCTGATGACGGCCGACGCGGACGCCGAGCACGCCGGGCAGAGCCTGCTGTCGCCCGAGGAGGTGCGCCACCAGCTTCAGGGGCTGGCCGGCCCCCACCGGGAGCTGCCGCCGGTCCGGGCGCACGAGATCTTCCAGGAGCGGGTGCGGGAGCACCCGGACGCGGTGGCCGCGGTCCACGGGGAGCGTTCGTGGACGTACGGGGAGCTGAACGCGCGGGCCAACCGGCTGGCACGGGCGCTGCTGGCGCGCGGTCTGGGCCGGGAGGACGTGGTGGCCGTGGTCGCCGAGCGCGACCTCGACTGGCTGGCCGCGGTGCTGGCGGTGTTCAAGGCCGGCGGCGTCTACCTGCCGGTCGAGCCGCACTTCCCGGCCAGCCGTATCGCGGCGACGCTCTCCCGCGCCGGGTGCCGGCTGGTGCTGACCGAGCCGGGCAGCACCGCCACCCTGGACGAGGCGCTGGCCACGCTGCCGGTGAGGGCCGAGAAGCTGCTCGTCGGGACGGCGTACGCCGAGGAGCACGCCGACGGGGACCTCGATGTGGAGGTCCTGCCCGACCAGCTGGCGTACATCTACTTCACCTCCGGTTCCACCGGCGAGCCGAAGGGCGCGATGTGCGAGCACGCGGGCATGCTCAACCATCTGTACGCCAAGATCGACGACCTGGGGATCGGCCCCGGCCGGGTGGTGGCGCAGACGGCTCCGCAGTGTTTCGACATCTCACTGTGGCAGCTGATCGCCGGGCTGCTGGTGGGCGGGCGGACCCTGCTGGTCGAGCAGGACGCGATCGTGGACGTGGAACGGTTCGTCGACACGCTGGTGCGCGGCCGGGTCGCGGTGGCGCAGGTCGTGCCCTCCTATCTGGAGGTGGTGGCCTCGTACCTGGAGCGGCACCCGCGCGAACTGCCCGACCTGACCTGCGTGTCGGTGACCGGCGAGGCACTGAAGCGGGAGCTCGTGCAGCGCTGGTTCACCCTCCAGCCGGGCATCAGGCTGGTCAACGCCTATGGGCTGACGGAGACTTCGGACGACACCAACCACGAGGTGATGGCCGCGGTGCCGGACCGGGTGCTGCTGGGGCCTCCGGTCAACAACGTACGCGTCTACGTCGTCGACGAGCAGCTGTCGCTGGTGCCGCTCGGCGCCCCGGGGCTGATCGCGTTCTCCGGGGTGTGCGTGGGACGCGGGTACGTCAACGATCCCGAGCGGACCCGTGAGGCCTACCGCACGGACCCGTACCGGCCGGGCGAGCGGCTCTATCTGGGCGGCGACTGGGGGCGCTGGCACCCCGGCGGGAAGCTGGAGTTCCTCGGCCGCCGGGACAGCCAGGTCAAGATCCGCGGTTTCCGTATCGAGATCGGTGAGATCGAGAACACCCTGCTGCGGGTGCCCGGAGTCCGGGACGGCGCGGTGGTCGTCGCCGAACTGGCGGGCCGGAGTACGCACTTGATCGCCTTCTACACCGGCCGGCGCCTGCAGCCGCAGGAGCTGCGGCAGG
>NZ_JUJA01000168.1:77375-96709 GCF_001906585.1 Streptomyces kebangsaanensis
CCTTCCACTGGCAGGAGGCGTTGCCGCTGACCGGCAACGGCAAGATCGACCGCAAGGCGCTGACCGCGCTGGCCGAACGGAGCGCGCCGTCGGCACGGGGCGACGCGGGCGGGGAGCGCGACGACGCGCCGCGCACCCCGACCGAGCGCAGGCTGGCGGCCGCCTGGGCCGAACTGCTGGGTCGGGCCCCGCACACGATCGGCCGGCGGGACCACTTCTTCGACCTGGGCGGCACCTCGCTGTCGGCGGTGAGGCTCACCATCGCCCTGCACCGCGCGGTGTCCCTGAAGGACATCACCCGGCACCCGGTGCTCGCCGAACTGGCCGCGCGTCTCGACGGCACGGCCCGCCGGCGCCCGGAGCTGCTCCAGCCGCTGTCGGCGCCGGACGGCACGCCGGAGTGCGCCCTGGTGTGCTTCCCGTACGCGGGCGGCAACGCGGTCAACTTCCAGCCGATGGCGAGCGCCCTGGCCGGCAGCGGCCTCGCCGTGTACGCCGTGGATCTGCCCGGACACGACCTGGCCGCCGCCGGGGAGCCGTTCGCGCCGCTGGAGCAGGTGGTGGAGCGGGTCGTCGCCGAGATCGCCGGGCGCGGTCTGAAGCGGGTCATGCTGTGGGGCCACTCCTCCGGTGCCGCGCCCGCCGTGGAGACGGCCCGGACGCTGCCCGGGCACGGCGTCGAGGTGACGCACGTCTTCCTCGGCGCCCAACTGCTCGGCACCGCCGCCGAACGACGTGCCGCGATCACCGAGTTGACGCGGCGGAGCAATGCCGAGATCGCCGCCGCCCTGAGCGCGGACAGCGGCTACAGCGAGCTCGGCGAGCTGAACGCGGAACACGCCGAGCACATCGGCGCCGCCTACCGGCACGACTGCGTGTCCGCGCACCGCTGCCTCGCCGACGCCCTGGAGCGTCCGCCGGCGGCGAGACTGGCCGCGCCGGTCACCGTGGTCGTCGCCGCGGACGACGCGCACACCGCGGAGTTCCGCGACCGCTGGCGGGACTGGGAGCTGCTGGCCGAGCTGGTGGACCTGCACGAACTCTCCGACGGCGGCCACTACTTCCCGCGCACCCGCCCCACCGGGGCCGCGCGGGCCGTCCTGGGCGCCGCCGAACTGCTGGCCTCCTCCTCCTGAACACCCCGGGGCCCGCCCGGGCCTTCTTGGTGACGAACGAAAGGAAACCGAGATGTCGTTCTCGTCCCCGGCGTCGGTGCTGGAGGCGGAGCTGCGGCCGGACAGGCCGCCCGTCCTGCACGTGGAAACCCCTGTGGACGCGGCCGGCTGGGCGGCCGGGCACCGCGAGGCGCTGCGCGCACAGGTCACCGAGCACGGAGCGCTGCTCGTACGTGGCCTGGGCCTGCGGGAGCCGGACCGGATCGCCGCCGTCTTCGCGGAACTGGGCGGCCCGCTCATGGCGGAGCGGGAGGCCTTCGCCCCCCGGGAGTCCCACGGCCCGGGGCTGTACTCCTCCACCGCCTGGCCTGCCAACCAGCCGATGTGCATGCACCACGAGCTGAGTTACGCGCTCGAGGTCCCCGGTCTGATGCTCTTCGCCTGCCCGGTACCGCCCGCCGAGGGCGGAGCGACCGCCGTGGCCGACGCGGAGGCCGTGCTGAAGGCGCTGCCCGCCGAGCTGACCGAGCGGTTCGAGCGCGAGGGCTGGCTGCTGACCCGCAGCTACAACGACGAGATCGGGGCGTCGCTCGCGGAGTCGTTCGGCACCGACGACCGCGAGACCGTGGAGAACTACTGCCGCGCCCACGCCATCGAATTCGCCTGGCAGCCCGACGGCTCCCTGCGCACCCGGCAGCGCCGCGCCGCCGTGGTACGGCACCCGGTCACCGGCCGGCGCTGCTGGTTCAACCAGATCGCCTTCCTCAACGAGTGGACGCTGGCCCCGGAGGTGCGCGAGTACCTGGTGGACGAGTACGGCGAGGACGGGCTGCCGTTCAACACCCGTTTCGGGGACGGCGGTCCGATCGGCGAGGACGTCGTCCAGCTGCTCAACGCGACCTACGAGGAGCACACCCGGCGCGAGCCCTGGCAGGCCGGCGATCTGATGCTGGTCGACAACATCCGTACCGCGCACAGCAGAGAGGCCTTCACCGGCGACCGTCAGGTGCTGGTCGCCATGGCCGAGCCGCAGCGCCTGGCCGAGTACGGCCCGAGCCCGAAGGGAAGCCGGCGATGACCTCTGTGACCTCCCCCGCCACCGACCCGGCCGCCTCCGGTCCGGCCCCGGTGCCGTCCTTCGCGGTGATCTCCGGTGCCCAGGTCCGCACGGCACTCGAGGGGCGCGAGAAGGAGATCGTCCACCTGGTCGAGGCAACCTACCGGCTGCACGGCGCCGGTGAGACGGTGAATCCGCCGTCGTACTTCCTGCGCTTCCCCGACCGTCCCGCGTCCCGGATCATCGCGCTGCCGGCCTCGGTCGGCGGGCCGGTGCGCGTGGACGGCCTGAAGTGGATCTCCAGCTTTCCGGCCAACGTCTCCTCCGGCCTGCCCCGGGCGTCGGCGGTCCTGGTCCTCAACGACCACGACACGGGCTACCCGTTCGCCTGCCTGGAGAGCTCCATCATCAGCGCCACCAGGACGGCGGCGTCCGCCGCGCTGGCCGCGGACTGGCTCACCCGCAACCGGCCCCGCCCCACCCGGGTGGGCTTCTTCGGCACGGGCCTGATCGCCCGCTACATCCACACGTTCCTGACCGGCACGGGCTTCGCCTTCGACAGCGTCGGGGTGTACGACGTGTCGGCCGACAGCGCCGCCGGGTTCTGCGGCTGTCTGCAGCAGGCCGACGGGGCCGGGCAGGCCGTGGACATCACCGTGCACGACAGCGCCGAGGAGCTGATCCGCTCCAGCGACCTCGTGGTCTTCGCGACGATCGCCTCGGAGCCGCACGTCACCGACCCGGCCTGGTTCGCCCACCATCCGGTCGTGCTGCACGTGTCGCTGCGCGATCTCGCCCCGCAGGTGCTGCTCGCCTCGGCCAACTTCGTCGACGACGTCGAGCACTGTCTGAAGGCCGGCACCTCGCCCCATCTGACCGAGCAGCTCACCGGCGGCCGGGCCTTCCTGGACGGCACCCTCGACGACGTCATGACCGGACGGGTGGAGCCGCGCACCGACCGGCCGGTGATCTTCTCGCCCTTCGGCCTCGGGGTCCTCGACCTCGCCGTCGGCAAGTACGTCTACGACGCGGTGGCCCGCGCCGGAAACCTGCACGTCATCGGCGACTTCTTCCATGAGCTGCGCCGGTACGGCTGAACGTTCCGTCCCTCGGCCCAGGCATCAGGAGGCCAGCGTGCCCGTCATCTCCGCTCCCCACGCCTTCAACGAAGGCCAGCTCTATGTCGACCTCCAGTCGATCTTCGGGCGCTCGCTCTACCTGAAGTGCGAGGGCTTCAACTTCGCCGGGTCCATCAAACTGAAGGCCGCGATAGAAATGGTGGAGACCGCGGAGCGGGACGGGCTGCTGAAGCCCGACTCGATCCTGATCGAGTCCTCGTCGGGCAACCTGGGCGTGGCGCTCAGCATGATCGCGGCCAGCAAGGGCCACCGGTTCCTGTGCGTGACGGACTCCCGCTGCAACCTGTCGGCCAGGCTGCTGATGGAGGCGCTGGGCAGCGACGTACACGTCATCGCCGACCTCGACGCCAACGGCGGGTTCCTCGGCGCGCGCCTCGACTACGTACGCGCGCTGTGCGCCTCGGACGAGCGGTACGTCTGGCTCAGCCAGTACACCAACCCGGGCAACTGGGGGGCGCACTACCGCAGGACGGCCCCGGAGATCGCCCTGCAGTTCCCCCGGCTGGACGTGCTGTTCGTCGGCGCGGGCACCACCGGCACGCTGATGGGGTGCGCGCGCTACTTCCGCGAGTGGCACCGGCCGGTGCGGATCGTCGCGGTGGACACCGTCGGCTCGGTGGCCTTCGGCGGCAAGCCGGGCCGCCGGATGATCCCCGGCCTGGGGATGAGCATGCGCCCGCCGCTGCTCGACGAGTCCTACGTCGACGAGGTGATCCAGGTGGAGGAGGCGGACACCATCCGCGCCTGCCACCGGCTGGCCCGGCGCGGGTTCCTGTTCGGCGGCTCCACCGGGACGGTGGTCAGCGGCGCGCTGGACTGGCTGTCCCGGAACGGGACACGCGACCTGACCGCGGTGGCCATCGCCCCGGACCTCGGCGAGCGCTACCTCGACACGATCTACCAGTCCACCTGGCTGGAGGACCTGTACGGCGACCAGATCCTCGACGCGGGCGACCCCCAGGAGGTCACCGCGGGCTCCCCGGTCGCCAACTCCCACCCGCGGCGGGCCCCGGACGGACACCGCGAGGGATAGCACGCCGCCGGAACCGCCGGAAGGAGTCGCGTCCGGTTGTGCCCGGCCGGGATCGGACGAGGCCGAACCGGTCGAGGTTCATGACCTTGCCCCATGCCGCGACGAAGTCCTCGACGGACTCCTCCTTCGCGTCGTCGCAGGCGTAGACCTCCGCGAGCGCGCGCAGCTCGGGGTCCGGCCCGAAGACCAGGTCGGCACGGCTGCCCGCCCACTTGACCTCGCCGGTGGCGGCGTCCCGGCCCTCGAAAGTGGTGGCGTCCTCGGACGCCGCCTTCCAGGTGGTGCCCAGGTCGAGCAGGTTGACGAAGGAGTCGCTGGTCAGCACGCCGGGGGTCCGGGTGAGGACGCCGAGCCGCGACTGCCGGTGGTTCGTGCCGAGGGCCCGCAGGCCGCCGACGAGGACCGTCATCTGCGGAGCGCTCAGGGTCAGCGGGTTCGCCCGGTCGAGCAGCAGGTGCTCCGCCGGGAGCCGGTCGCCCTTGCCGAGGTGGTCGCGGAACCCGTCGGCGGCCGGCTCGAGCGCCGCGAACGACTCCACGTCGGTCTGCTCCTGTGAGGCGTCCACACGGCCCGGTGTGAAGGGCACCTCGATCCCGAACCCGCCCTTCTCGGCGGCCCGTTCGACGGCCGCGCCGCCGGCGAGCACGATCAGGTCGGCGAGCGAGACCCGCTTGCCGCCGCTCCGGACGGCGTTGAAGGACTCCTGGATCCGCTCCGGGGTGCGCAGCACCGTCGCCGACTCGTCGGGGTCGTTGACCTCCCATCCGCCCTGCGGCCGCAGGCGGACGCGGGAGCCGTCGGCACCGCCGCGCCTGTCGCTGCCGCGGAAGGAGGAGGCCGACGCCCACGCGGTGGACACCAGCTGCGACACGGACGGCTCAAGAAAACGAACAGACAGGCCCCGGAAAGGCAGGTCGGTGACATCCGTCACGTCGAGCGCCACAACTAAGCATGCGGAATAGTAGGCGACACCTTGCCGACATACAGCATTTGTCCGGATTGATGGAGTCGCGCGTCGCGGCGGGCCGGCAGAGCCGTCCGCCCGCTCGGCGTACTCGCCGGTATCCCGCGCGTGGCGCGTGCCTGACGGCGTGTCGGTATTTCACAAAGCAAACGGGAGCCGGGTCAGCACGTCCCCGTTCGCCTCCGCAAGAGCCGTCCGCACATACGAGGCACCGTAGTAGCGAAGCCCTTTGCGTTTGCTGTGAAGCCGTTCCAACAATGACCACCACAGGACATCGCCGCAGGTCAGCAGCGTTTGGCGATCACCCAGTGAGGTCACGCATGGGCAAGCACCGCAAGAAGCAGAGTTACCGTCGCATCGTCGTCGCCGTCATCGCCGTGGGCACCGTGGGCGCGCCGTCCGTCGCCCTGGCCTGTGGCGACTGGCGGGACGGCGGAGGAAGTCCGTTCCCCGGCGACGGGAACCAGGCGCCGGTCTCGGCACCATGGAGGGTCCCGACCTCCGCGAGCACTCCGGCCACCGCCGCCCCGCAGCCCTGGACCTCACCCCAGAAGCCCAGGACCGCACCCCAGAAGTCCAGGGCCGCCGCGCCTTGGCACACGGGAAGGACCACGGCTCCCCAGCCCGGGCCGGCCCCGTCCGCCGGCACGCCGAGCAGCACCCCCGCCGCTCCCGCCGCTCCCTCCACCTCCGCCGCCCCCACGTCGCCGAGCACGCCGGCGCCCGCCGCCACGGCGTCCGGTACCACCGCGCGCGTCGTGGAGCTCGTCAACTCCGAGCGGGGCAAGGCAGGTTGCTCACCCCTGACGGTGAACGCGACGCTGACGAAGGCCGCACAGGCGCACAGCGAGGACATGGCGGCCCACCGGAACATGTCGCACACCGGGTCCGACGGGTCCTCCCCGGGCGACCGGATCACGCGCGCCGGTTACACCTGGCGCACCTACGGCGAGAACGTCGCCTACGGTTACAGCACCCCGGAGCAGGTCATGGCCGGCTGGATGTCCAGCCCCGGCCACAAGGCCAACATCCTCAACTGCTCGTTCAAGGAGATCGGCGTCGGTCTCGCCCAGCCCGGCAGCTACTGGACCCAGGACTTCGGCGCCTCCCGGTAGCCGGGCGGCGGACCAGGGGCCCGGCGGCACCGGAGGTGTCAGGGCTTGCGTCCGACGCCGCACCACATCGGAAGCGGGCCCGCGTGCACCGCGGTGCCGGCGTCGGGGCGCCACTCGGTGAGCTGGACGACCCCGGGCTCCAGCAGCTCGGTGCCCTCGAAGAAGCGGGTGACCCGCTCGTGCGGGCGCGGGGTCGCACCGGCGTGTTCGTCGGCCCGCTCGTTGTAGAGACGCATGGACTCCGCGACTTGCTCGGCGGCGATGTCCGCGGCCGGGTGGGAGATGACGAGGTGGCTGCCGGAGGGGAGTTCGTCGAGCAGGGCGCGGGTGACGGCGTGGGGATCGTCGGCGTCCGGGATGTACTGCAGCACCGCGATCAGCATCAGGGCGACGGGCCGGGAGAAGTCGAGCGTCCGCCGGGCCCGGGTCAGGATGGCGTCGACGTCGCGCAGGTCGGCCTGGACGTAGTCCGTGGCTCCGCCGGGCGCGCTGACGAGGAGCGCCTCGGCGTGGGCCAGGACCACGGGATCGTTGTCGACGTAGACGATGCGGGCGCCGGGATCGCGCCGCTGGGCCACCTCGTGGGTGTTGTCGGCCGCGGGAATGCCGGTGCCGATGTCGAGGAACTGCCGGATGCCCGCCTTGTCGACCAGCTCGCGCACGGAGCGCCCGAGGAAGGCCCGGTTCGCACGGACCGCGGGGATGATGCCGGGGTTGGCCGCCGCCGCCAGCTCGGCCGCCTCCTGGTCGACCGGGTAGTTGTCCTTCCCTCCGAGCCAGGCGTTGTAGACCCGGGCGGGGTGTGCCACGGAAGAGTTGATCGGCGTCATGCCGCCGGCCGGCCGTTCGCTCACAGCGCTGGACTCCCTTGCCATTATTGGTTGTTGAGGCGCGGACCGAGCCACTCTACGTCCCGCCCCGGGGCGGAGTGAGCGGGAGCGCCGGGGCGGGATCAGAAGGGACGCGCGGGAATCAGGGGCTCTTGCAGGTGATGCCGCCGGGTGCGGTCGCGGAGCTGCCGGTGGCGGTGAAGCCGAAGGTGGCGGTGCCGTTGGCGGCGAGGGTGCCGTTGTACGGCGTGCTGCGCACCGTGACGGATCCGCTGGTCCCGGTGTTCACTCCGTCCCAGAGGCTGCTGATGGACTGGCCGGAGGCCAGGGTCATGCCGACGGCCCAGCCGTTGAGCACGGTGGTCCCGTTGTTGCGGATCGTCACCTCACCCTGGAAGCCGCCGGGCCAGCTGTTGACGTTGCGGTAGCCGGCGGTGCAGGTGCCGTTCGTGCCGCCGCCCGGGTCGCCTCCCGGGTCGCCTCCGGTGCCGCCCCCGCCGTCGGACAGGGCCGGTGTCTGCCAGTCCCTCCACGCCGACAGGTTGCCGGACTTGCCGGCGGCGATCCTGAACGCGCCGGAACCGCTGCCCGCGCCCAGCAGGAACTTCTGGATGTTCTGCTGCAACGGGGTCCTCCACTCGGACCTGGCGGCACAGTGGGTCCCGTCCTGGACGTCGGACCAGTAGGTGATGTTGCTCCCCGCGCCGAGCGCCTTGTAGACCTCGGCTCCGCCCAGTGCCGCCACGCTCCCCGACCTGGCGGCCAGCCAGTCGATGTGGGGGTTCTCCATGATGAACAGTCCGCGCGGCGCGACCATGCCCACGATCTCATGGGTGTCCACCGGCAGGGTGTTCGGGTTGCCCGTGTAGGAGCCGAACGCGTCGCCCAGCCAGGGCTGCTCCGAGTAGGCGCTGCTCAGCGGCTGGGCGCCGCTCTCCCCCGGAATCCCTCGGAGGACGGGGACGCCGCCGCTGCCCGACTCGATCGGCATGGTCAGAGCGATGCGCTGGTCGAACGCGCCGGCCACGGCGGCGCCCTTGCCGAAGCGCGAGCACCCCGTGACGCCGGTCGCGCTCGCCTTGAGGATATTGCCGCCCGACTGCTCGATGACGTCGATGATGCGGCTCACGCCCCAGGACCAGGCCATCAGCAGGCCTGTGCTGCTCGATGAGCCGTACACGCCGTAGAAGGCACCCTGCTTGTTGTTCCGCGCGGTGCCTTCCTTCCCCACCGTGTAGGGGTCGTAGTTGATGACGGCGACACCGGAGGCCTTGATGGTGGCCGTGTCCGCGCCGAGTCCGCCCAGGACGATGACGGCCGGGAAGGGACCGGAGCCGCTCGGCAGACTCACGCTCGCCGAGAAGCTCGCGCTCCTGCCCTGGTCCGTCACGTTCACCGTGATGCCGGTCGACGAGACCGTTCCGGTGACACCGGCGGGTTTCGCGGGTTTCTGTCCGTAGACGGACCTCTGCGCCAGCTCTCTGATCTCCGCACGCCGGCACCGCCAGTCGGACGTGGCGGAGATGCGCGTCCCGTTCACCCTCTTGAAGGGGTCGGGAAGCAGGGGGTTGGCCGGTGAGGAGCCCGGGCCGGGCGCAGGGCAGCCGGCGCCGTCGTCCTCGACGGCGGCCTGCACCTGCGCGGCGGCGACGTGTCCGTCGGCGGCGCCGGCCTGCGCGGTGAGAGAAGGGATCATCAGGCTCGCGGCGGCCACCAGGGTCGCGGCGGCCCACACCCGGGGCCGATGTCGGTGGCGTTGGAAGCGCATGGGGGACCTCCGGAGGAAGACGCGCGGTGGGGAGGGGGTGCCGCCGCGAGCACGGCGACCGGGCGGAAGCACGGGTCTCCCGGTTCGAATGTTTCGCCGACCGCAGGGCACCGAGCCGAAAATGGGAGCGCTCCCAAGCGTAAGGACGAGACCTGAGCATGACAACACTCGGGATCGACCCGCCTCGGATTGGCCGTTCTGCTACCGCCGCCGACGCACACGAGGACAGGCATAGCCGGGCGGACAGATGGAATTCGACCACACCGGCCACCGCCTGCGGCTTCCCGCAACGGAAGTTCCGGACGCTTTCGCGCACCTCTACGAAACTTTCGGATCCCCCTGGGTCCGGCCTGACTGCCGAGACACAGCGGAAGCGTGCGCGGGCCGGCGGCCGGGCACCGCCCCCGACGAACCTCTCCCGTGTCGTCACCGCCGGCCTCAGCGGGCTCGATCCGCTCTTCGGACGGCAAGGAGAAGGACGACGTGCGAGCCCGGACCTCTCGTCGGACACTGGAGTCAGGGCGGTGGCCGCAGGCGTACCGGACCAGGGTGCGACGGCCATGAACCACGGCACCGCACACCCTTCCGGTGCGACGGACGTCGTCGACACGGGTTCCGTGTCCGGCGTGCCGGCCGGCGACGCCGCGGGGCCGGACCGGGCGGCCGCTTCCGGACCGCTCCGGCGGACGGGACACCGGTCGCGGGGATCGCAGCGGTGGCCACCGTGCGGCAGACGACCGCGGCCTGGACGCCGTACTTCGCCGTGGCCGACGCCGACAAGAGCCGGGCCCGAGCCCGCACACAGTGCAGAGCCCACGCAGGGGAGAGCCGAACGATGACAACTGCCAAAGACATCATGACCCGTGGAGCCCAGTGGATCCCCCTCACCGAGACGCTGGACCGCGCCGCGCAGATGATGAGGGACCACGAGGTGGGGGCACTGCCGGTCAGCGACCCGAACCACGACGACCGGATGTGCGGCATCATCACGGACCGCGACATCGTGGTGAAGTGCGTGGCCGAAGGTCACGACCCCGCGCGGGTCACGTGCGGTGACCTGTGCGAAGGCACACCGCGCTGGATCGACGCCGGCTCCGACGTCTCCGTCGTCCTGCGCGAGATGGAGGATCACCGGATCAAGCGCCTCCCGGTGATCGAGGACAAGCGCATGATCGGCATGATCAGCGAGGCGGACATCGCTCGTCACCTCACCGACGACCAGCTCGCCGAGTTCGTTCATCGCGTGTACGCGGGCTGATCCCGAAGGACCGTGACACCCCGGCCCCCTCCGCCGCGGGCTGGGGGAAGCGACCGGCGGCCGCACCACTGATCGGCGGCGCGTCCTGCCGGGGCGCCCGCCCCGAGGCAGTCGGTCGGCGTCACACCGGTTCGGGTGAGGAAGGCGGTGGCATCCGATGACGTACACCGCCGTGAGCGCGCTGAGCCATCCGGGGCTGATCCGCGACCGGAACGAGGACAGCCTGGTCGTCGGACCGTGGACCCTGTGCTCCACCGTGACCGAGAACCCGCAGACGCTGGTGTTCCCGCTCGGTACACCGCTCGTCGTCGCGGTCGCCGACGGGCTCGGCGGCCAGCCCGGCGGCGAGGTGGCCAGCGCCCTGGTCGTCCGCCGACTCGCCACGGCCGGGCCTCGTCTGACCGATGAGGACGAGGTCCGCACGGTGCTGCACGCCTGCAACCGCGAGGTGTACGCGGCCGCGGGCGCGGGCGGCGGCGCACTGACCACGATGGGCACGACCGTCGCAGGCGCCGTCGTACTGCCCCGGTCGTTGCTGGTGTTCAACGTGGGCGACAGCCGGGTCTTCGCGGCGCCCCGGGACGGAGTGCTCCAGGTCAGCGTGGACGACAGCCCACCGTTGGAGCCGGGGCGGCGCACCACCTCCCTCGTGACCCAGACCCTGGGCGGCACGCCGGCACACCGCGCCATCACCCCCCACGTGACGGCCGCTCCCCTCGCTCCCGGCGACAGGTACCTGATCTGCACCGACGGCTTGACCGACCCGCTGCCGAACGATGTCCTCGACGGCGTGCTGCGGGAGTACGACGACGAGCGGGCCGCCTTCGAACTGTGGAAGGCCGCCATCAGGGCCGGTGGCCCCGACAACATCACGCTCGCCGTGGTGCGCATCGCGGACCGGTAGCCGTCCCCCGGTCCGGACGCCGCGCGCCGTCCGGAGTGCCGGCAGTGCGACGGACCGCCCGGCTCACGAGGGGAAGCCGTACTGTCCTCGCAGTCGGACGAAGTGAGCGGGCGTGACCATCCGCCGGCGCTCCAGTCCCGTCGCGGTGCGCAGGAAGGACACGACCTGCTCCCGGCCGCCCGGCCCGATGGGCTGCACGAGGCGGCCGCCCAGGCGCAGTTGCCCGACCAGCGGGGCGGGAACCTCGGGGAACGCGGCGGACACGATGATCGCGTCGTACGGAGCGCGGTCCGGCACACCGCCGCTGCCGTCCCCGATGCGCGACTCGACGTTCCGCACGCCCTGACGGGCGAGGTTGCGCCGTGCCCGGTGCGCGATGTCCGGCCACATCTCGATGGTCACGACATCGGCGGCCGACCGGGCCAGCAGCGCGGTCTGGAAGCCGGTCCCGGTACCGACCTCAAGGACGTGCTCGTCCCCGCTCAGGTCAAGGCCCTCGATCATCATGGCCGACAGCGAGGGCTGCGTGGTCACCTGTCCGTGCCCGATCGGAACGGGCACGTCCTGGTAGGCGTGCGCGCGGTGGCCGGTGGGGACGAACGCCTCTCGGGGCGTCGCTCGTACGGCCTGGAGCAGGCGCTCGTCGCTGATGCCCGCCGCTCGGACGGCCCGTACGAGAGCCTCGGGCGAAGAGGCGGCTTCCCTCATGTCCGCTGCCTTCCGTGCGATGACCGGAGGGTGAGCGTGCCACCACCTCCAGGACGACCTCCAGTACACCTTCGGGCCCACGGCTTCGCGCGCCGGAGGGCCGGAGGGCCGGAGAGCCGAGAAGGCCGTCGGGGGCTTCCGTACCGCGCCGGTGCGAGATCGCCGACCGGGCAGCCGGCGCTCATGCTGGAGAGGGAGGGAGTCCTCCGGCTCTTCGAGTCCAGATCCGCGGAGGTGAGCCGCATGGCTCTGCCCGTACGGCGCCCGCCACTCCCGGGACGAGGTGTCCGGGTGCCATGACCGGTGCCGGCCCCGGGCAGTCGCCGCGCGGTCACCGGAGCGTTCCGCACACCGGTGATCTGCGTGTCGAGGCGTGGGCGCCGACACGCGAGGAGTGCGTCGTCGAGGCGGTGCGGGGCGTGGTCGGCAGCTTCGCCGAGCTGCCCGCGGACGCCCCCCGCGTCACCCGGGAGTGCGTGGTGTCGGCCGAGGACGACGGCCGGCTCCTGGCCGCCGTGCTCGAGGAGGTCGTCTACCGCATGGACGCCGCGGACGAGCTCCCCGTGGACGTCGCGGTGACGCCGGAGCCGGGCGGGGCACGCGTGCGGTTCAGGATGGCCGACAGTTCGACGGCCACGCAGACCGGGGCCGTGCCCAAGGCCGTCGCGCTGCACGGGCTGCGGCTGGCCCAGGACTCGCACGGGTGGGCCTGCCGAGTGACGCTGGACGTGTGACGCCCGTCCCGGCGTCCCGCGCCGGAACGGCTCGCCGAGGAGGCCGAACCGAAATGGACATCCGGCTGGTGGCCGAGGGACCCTGGCGGTTCCGCATCGAACGGACCGGCGCCATGCGCGTACCCGGAGTCGTTCTCGCCCCGCGGGAGCTGCTGCCGGACGAGCCCGGCGACGAGGCCCTCGCCCAGGTGGCCCACGTGGCCACACTGCCGGGCATCGTCCGCGCCTCGTACGCCATGCCCGACATCCACTGGGGTTACGGCTTCCCGATCGGCGGTGTGGCCGCGACCGACGTCGGCCGCGGCGGAGTCGTCTCGCCGGGAGGGGTGGGGTTCGACATCTCCTGCGGGGTGCGCCTGCTCACCGCGCACGTGGACCGCGCCGCCCTGCTGCGGAAGCTGCCCGTGCTGATGGACCGGCTGGACGGGCTGATCCCGCGCGGGCTCGGGCGCGGCGGCCTGTGGCACCTGGCCGGCCGGGCACAGCTGCACGAGATCCTGCGCGGCGGCGCCCGGTACGCGGTCGAGCAGGGCCACGGGGTGCCGCGCGACCTGGACCGGTGCGAGGACGGCGGAGCCGTCGGCGACGCCGACACCGCCTGGATCGGCGAACGCGCGCTGGAGCGCGGCGCCGGACAGGTCGGCAGCCTGGGGTCGGCCAACCACTTCCTGGAGGTCCAGGCGGTCGACGCGGTCTACGACGAGGCGTGCGCGCGGGCGTTCGGCCTGCGCCCCGGTCTGGTGTGCGTCATGATCCACTGCGGGTCACGCGGGCTGGGCCACCAGATCTGCGCCGACCACGTGCGGGCCATGGACAGCGTGATGCGGCGGTACGGCATCGACGTGCCCGACCCGCAACTGGCGTGCGCGCCCGTCGACTCGCCCGAGGGCCGCGCCTACCTGGGTGCGATGGCCGCGGCCGCGAACTTCGCCCGCGCCAACCGCCAGCTGCTGGCCGACGCCGCCCGCGGCGTCTTCCGCGAGACCACCGGCACGGGCCTGGACCTGCTCTACGACGTCTCGCACAACCTCGCCAAACTGGAACGCCACGCCGACGACGGTGCGGCCCGGCCGTTGCTGTGCGTCCACCGCAAAGGCGCCACCCGGGCCCTGCCGCCGGGCCACCCCGGCCTGCCGGACGGCCTGCGCCCCTTCGGCCAGCCGGTGTTCGTGCCCGGCACGATGGGCACCGCCTCGTACGTCATGACCGGCACCACCGGCAACCGCGCCTTCGACTCCTGCTGCCACGGCGCGGGCCGCGTCTGGAGCCGCCACCGCGCCCACCGCGAGATGCCGGCCCACCGGCTGCGCCGGGAGCTGGCCGGTACGGGGGTCGCGGTGCGCCCCGTCTCCTGGCGCAGCGTGACCGAGGAGGCGCCCGAGGCGTACAAGGACGTCGACGCCGTTGTCCGGGCGAGCGAACACAACGACCTGGGCCGCCTTGTCGCCCGCCTGGTGCCGCTGGGCGTCCTCAAGGGCTGAAACGTGCGGCACGCTTCGGCGGGCGTCGCGTGTGGTGCGGGACCATTCCGCATCACCCGGGGGTCAGCTCTTGCGGCCCACTCCGCCGTCGTTCGGGGACGCGCCCTCGGCCGCCGGGGGACGGCGGTCCCCCGGCGGCGTCGTGGCGGCCGTGTCAGGAGCCGCCGCGCCGGTCTCCTCCGTGGTCGCGCGCGGGACCCGGCCGTGTCGCGTCCGCCGCCGTGGCCGTCGTGAACGGCAGCACGAGCCGGGAGGGGTGCGCGGCGTCGCGGTAGATCTTGTGGGTGACGGGGCGGCCCACCGGCAGGTGGAAGGCGTCCGGCGGCAGCAGCGCGTTGTGCGCGTCGGCCAGCGGCTCGTCGTTGGAGAGCTCCGCGACCAGCTTGTGGCCCGGCAGGAACGTCGCCGCGAACGGGTAGACGCGCAGCACGTACTCCTCGATCTTCCCCGGCTCGACCGGCACCGCGCGGGTGTGCGGGTGGTAGGGGTCGCCCTCGGTGGTGCGCTCCTCGTCGAGCTCGCGGTGCGAGGCCTTGAGGTAGGCGGTCGTGATGAGCTGCCGCTTGCCGCCCGGGGCCTCGTCCCAGATGCGCAGGATGAAGTTGGTGTCGGGCTGGTCGATCTCCGCGAAGAGGTGCGCCGCGCCCTGGCCGATCATCTCGGTGGGCTCGGTGAACGGCTCGGTGCTCCAGCTGAGGATCTCCACCTTGTCGGTGACCGTCAGCGGCGCCTGGTAGAAGCCGTCGGGAACGGCGTGCTCGGCGCCCATGAGCTCGGGCTCGAAGGACAGCTTGTGGCGCGGACGGAGGTAGAGCGGCCGGTGCTCCACCTCCTTCGGCGGCCACTGCGCGCCGGTGACGTACTGGCGTGAGCCCTCGACGTGGACGGTGACGGCGGGCTCGTCCATGATCCCGTTGTCGATGCCCTTGATCCAGTACTCGTACCAGCGGAACATCTTGTCGTGCTCTTCGACGAAGGGGCGCGACTGCATGGGCGGGTAGGGGCCGATGTCCAGCTTCTTGGGGCCCCTGAGGCGGTTGAAGACCTCGATGGTGCCGTCCATCGTCCAGCCGCGGCCCTGGTCGATCTGGAGCCAGACCGGGATGTCGATGTTCGGCGCGAGGGTGACGGGGTTGCGCTCCTCGTACCACTCGCCGTCGACCTCGTTCATCACGATGTCGAACCAGGCCTCGTGGTTCTTCGGGTAGTTCAGCACGTGGACCAGGTTGGGCCAGGCGGCCACGTCCGGGTCCCGCAGGCGCTCGGCGACCCGCTCCTTGATCTCCTCGGGCGAGTAGGTCTCGAGCATGCGGGACTTGACGCCGTCGGTGAAGGCCCAGCCGGAGTCGCCGCCGCGTCCCTCACGGGCGGCGCGCGGCATGAACCACATGACGCCGCCGTGGTACGTGGTCTCGTAGAAGTCGTAGTGGCCTCCGCTGACGAAGATCGCCTTGAGGCTCGGCGGACACTCGGCCGCCGCCAGCACCTGCATCGAGCCGAAGTAGGAGATGCCGATCATGCCGACGTTGCCGTCGCACCACGGCTGCGCGGCGACCCACTCGATGAAGTCGTACGCGTCCTGGCCGAGCGGGACGCCGCCGGCGTTGTAGTTGCCGATGTGCTCGCCCTCGGAGGCACCGGATCCGCGCAGGTCGCCGATGACGTGGACGTAGCCCTCCTGGACGACGCGCGCGATGTCGCCCGCCTCGATGCAGCCGTCCCACATGGGGCTGGGCCGGCGCTGCGGCGGGGTCGTCAGGGCCAGTGCCTGGAGCTCCTTGCCGTACGGGCTCAGCGCCACCAGCGCGGGCCGCGGTGTGTCGTCCACGCCGCTGTAGGCGTCGGCCACCAGCGTGACGCCGTCGCGCATCGGCACCTGGAGATCCTTGCGGACGGCGATCGACTGCTCGCCCGCCCGGATCGTGTGAAGGTCGGTCATGGGTGTGAAGCTCCTGTGTTACACGTTCTGCTCGAAGTGCGTGCGGTAGCCGGCCATGGAGGTGAAGAACGGTGACGGCTCGAGCGCGGGGTCCCCGGTGTAGCCGATCTCCTCGGCGGCACGGGCGAACGGGGAGTACGGCGAATCCGTCTCCCGCAGGCCCGCCTCCAGGCATCCGCAGGCGGCCGTGGCGACACGTGCCTCGATGTCCAGGCTCTGGGTGATGGCCTCCTGGGCCTGCGCCTCGTCGAGTTCGACGCCGTACGGCGTGCCGTCGGCGCGGCGGTAGGGGTGCCCGAGGCAGAGGTGCCGCGGCCGGATCTCGTCCCGCAGGTACTCCAGGCTCGTGCGGTAGGCGACCGGGTCCGTATAGCCGGGGAAGCCGTTGGCGGCCCCGTGGACCTGGACGGCGTCGCCGGTGAAGACCGAGCGCTGTCCGTCGACGACGTAGGCGACCGATCCGGGGGTGTGGCCCGGCATCGCGTGCACCGACACGGTGACATCGCCGCCGAGGGAGAGGGTCTCGCCCCCCTCGACCAGCAGGGAGGGCTCCATCTCGCCGGAGATGACGGCGTCGGCGGCGGCCGTCACCTTCGCCTCGCCCTCGGGGTCGTCCAGGTACCGGCCCCGTCCGGCGAGGTACTCCTCCACGTGGGCCCGGCGCGAGCGGAGCATCGGTGCGTCCGCCTCGTGGATGACCACCTGGGCGCGCCGCCCGGTGAGCTCCCACAGGGCGTGCGCCCCGCCGACGTGGTCGATGTGACCGTGGGTCAGCAGGATCCAGCGCACGTCCTCGATGCGGCGTCCGATCGCCTCGAGGGCGGGAGCCATCCCTTCGGCGGGCGAGGAGGCGATGCCGGTGTCGACGATCGCCGGCTCGGGCGCGTCGATGAAGAAGCTGTAGAGGCCGAACCGGCCCCAGGGCGAGACCAGGGGGTGGACGGTGACTGGGTGCGTCATGTTTTCCTCACTCCGCTCGTGCACGGGCCGGCCGGTCAGCCGCGGCCGAGGAAGTCGCGTGTCTCCGCGAAGACCGCGTGGTACTCCGGGATCCAGGAGAAGTGCTGGACGAACCCGTGGCCCGCTCCCTCGTACCGGCTCACCGTCGCCTCCACACCGGCTTCGCGCAGCCGCTCGCCGTACAGCTCGCCCTCGTCGCGCATCGGGTCGTGCTCGGCGGTGACGACCAGCGCGGGCGGCAGACCGGTGAGGTCGGCCCGCTTGACGGGCGACACCAGCGGGTCCGCGGGGTCGGCGCCGCTGTCGAGGTAGAAGGCGTTGAAGGGCTTCAGACCCGCCGTCTCCAGGCCGTAGCCCACCGCGTTCTCCCGCAGGGACGGGTAGCGGTCGACGTCGAAGTCCAGGTCGAGCGAGGGGTAGTAGAGGATCTGGTGGGTGATCCGGTCGAAGCCGTCGTCATGCGCCCTGGCCGCGACCGCGGCGGCGAAGGTGCCGCCGGAGCTGTCGCCCGCGACGGCGAGGGTCGTACCGTCCCAGGCCAGGCCCGTGCCCTCCTCGGCGGCCCAGCGCACGACCGCGTAGCAGTCGTCGAGGCCGGCCGGGAAGGCCGCCTCGGGTGCCAGGCGGTAGCCGACGGAGACGACCTTGAGTCCGGTCTCCTCGGCCAGCGAGCGCGCGACGTGGTCGTGGGTCTCCAGGCTGCCGAGGAAGAACGCTCCGCCGTGGAAGTAGACCAGCACGCCGTAGGTGTCGGCCTCGACAGGGGTGTAGATCCGTACCGGTACCTCGCCGACGGCCGTCTTCGCCGTCACGTCGTCGACCGCGTGGAGCGGGAGGCGCTCGTCGAGGGGGGCGACGTGCGCCTCGTCCGCGGCGCGCATGGTGGCCGGGTCGAGCGGGCCCTCGGGCGGGGCGGGCAGGCTCGCGAGGAACCTGGCGATCTCGGGATGCAGCGTCATGGTGTCACTCCTGTCCGGCGGCGGGCTTCTGGCCGGGGAAGACGTCGTTGATCTCGTCCTCGCTCCACCCCTGGCGCGAGATGCGCTGCAGCTCGTCGGTGACCGGCTTGCGGGTGGCCTGGTACAGGGCCAGCCCCTCCCGTGGGGTGGCCGCTTCCCGCAGGGCGTCGGCGAGCGCGCCGGCGTCCTCGATGGCCGAGTTGGCGCCCTGGCCCTGGTGGTGCAGCATCGAGTGGGCCGCGTCGCCCACGAGGACGACGGAGTCCGAGTGCCATGTGTCGACCGGGTCGATGTCGTAGACCGCGCGGACGTTCACGGTGTCCATGTCGAGGTCGCGCGTGATGCTCACGAGACGCTCGTCGAAGCCCTCCACCGTCTTCAGCATGTCGTCCTTCGTGACCTGCGGGTTCCAGGTGCCGTCCGGGCACAGGGCGGTGATGTCGAACGACACCTGGCCGCGGTGGCGCAGCGGCAGCAGGTAGATCTTCGTGCCCTTGCCGATGTACATCCGGAGGTTGTCGTCGACGACCATCCCGTGGGCGGCGTCGACGGGGATGACGGCGCGGTAGGCGTGCTCGCCCGAGAACACCGGGCCCTTCTCGCTGAACAGCTGCTTGCGCACCACCGACTTGATGCCGTCGGCGCCGACGACCAGGTCGGCCTCGACGGTCCTGCCGCCCGCGAAGGTGAGGGCGGAGCTGCCCCCCTTGTCCTCGATGCTCTCGAGCTTGTGGCCGAGGTGCACCATGCCCTCGGGGAGGACGCCCAGAAGCGCGTCGATGAAGTCGCCGCGGTGGATCAGGTGGGTGTGGGTCTGCTCGCCGTCGACCGGCCACGTCTCTTTCATGATCGGGTCACCGGTGGCCGTGAGGATCTCGAAGTACTCGCTCGGCGAGGTGACCTTCGCGATCGCGTCGAAGATCCCCCACTGGCGGAACCGGTTCATGGTGACGGGGCGCAGACCGATGCCGGCGCCCACCTCACGGATCTGGTTGGCCTGCTCGTAGACGTCGACCTGGGCGCCGAGCAGGCTCAGGGCCTTGGCCGCCGCAGCGCCTCCGTATCCCGCTCCGACGATGGCGATCTTCAGGTTCTTCAGATCTGAGGACTGCATGGGGGTTCTCTCTTTACTTCTGAAGGGTGAGGAAGTCGGCCGGGTTGTCGACGAAGATCGTCTCGATGGCGGCCTCGTCGAGACCGGCGGCGCGGAGGTCCGGGATGAGGTCCTCGAAGATGTAGTTGACGGTGTGGCCCTTGACGCCCGGCCAGCCCAGCGGGCTGCAGTTGGCGTCGGCGGAGGCGAGGACCTGCTTCAGCCGCCGGCCCCCGTCGATGAACCGCAGGAAGTGGTCCAGCCGCTCCTTGCGGGG
>NZ_JUJA01000168.1:96723-113564 GCF_001906585.1 Streptomyces kebangsaanensis
CGGGTCGGGCAGCTCGGTCTCGTAGCCGAAGGTGTCGAAGCCGATGCGGCCGCCCTGCTCCGCGATCCAGACGTCGCGCGTCCTGTCGGCGTTCACGCCGTCGTCGACGTGCCCGAACAGGACGCGGTCCAGCGGCAGGCCCTCTTCGTCGAAGATGGCGATCGCGTTCTCGGCGTCGATCGCGAGGTGGGTCAGGACCGGTACGCCCGTGGTGAGCGAGGCGCGGGCCGCGGCGCGGTAGATCCGCTTGTCCAGGTCCGTCATGCGGCCGCCGCGGCTGACACCGACCTTGATGACACCGGCGAGGCCGCCGGTGCTGCCGATGCCGACGGTGATCTCGTGGACGAACTGCCGCATCAGGTAGTCCACGTCGGCGTTCGCGAAGTGCGGCAGGGCGGTGTCACCGCCGACGAAGCCGGTGCAGGCGACGATGTGGACACCGGTCTTCGCGGACAGCGACTTGTAGTAGTCGACGTCACGGCCGTTGCAGATGCCGGTCGCGTCGACGAAGGTGCCGCCGCCGTACTCGTGGAACGCGCGCAGCTTCGGGACGGTCTCCTCGTACCGCTGCTCGGGGGTCTTCCACCACTTGGTGTCCAGTTCGGAGCCGGGCATTCCGTACCCGATGTGCTCGTGGACCGCGACGAGTCCCAGTTCCTCGGCCGGGACCGGACCCAGGACCGTGTTCACTCTCGACACAACACTCACCTTTGAGTAAGAGACTTGATGGTCGTCCGTGCCGGCGCGCTCAGCGCACCGACAGCAGGTCGCGCGGGTTCTCCACGAGAATCCGCCGCGCGTCCTCGTCGCTGAGCCCCTGTGCCTTCAGGAGCGGGACGAAGGTGGCCAGGACATGGCTGTACGGCAGGTCGTTGCCGGGGTGGCCCTTCGCCACCCCGGTCGCGCTGCTCGAGAGCAGGATCCGGTTGCCGAGGCCGGCCCGCACGAGGTCGGCGACCAGGGCGGCGCGCTCGGCGTCGGTGACGTGTTCCCCGTCCTCCACGCCGACGTGGTCGAGCGCGACGTACGCGCCTCGCCGGGCGACCTCCAGGGGTGCTCCGGCGGCGACGGCGTCCTCGCGGTCGAGTCCGCCGACGACGACACGGTCGGCCGGCAGCTTCTCGTCCAGGACGACGTCGAGGTCGTGCAGGGCGTCGCTCCCGTAGCGGACGGAGACCGCGACGCCGGTGTTCAGAGCGGTCCGGGCCGCACCCCGGAACAGGCTCTCGTCGGTCGCGGTCATGCCCGCGCGGGTCGCGGTGGTGGCCACCAGACCCGCCGCGCCGCGGCGCTCCACCCGCGGGACCACCATGCCCTCGGTGACCTCCTTGGTGAAGAGGTCGGCGAACTTCTCGGCCGGCCACGGCGTCGGCGGGTTGGTCTGCGGCGTGAGGAAGTAGCCGCCGAGCATCTCCTCCGGGCCCTGCCCCGTCGAGGCGACGATGTGCACGCCGGTCGCGCGGGAGAGGGTCTCGTACAGCCGGACGTCCCGGCCGTGGAACATGCCGGTGCTGTCGACGACCGTGCCGCCGCCGTGGGCGCGGAAGTCCTTCAGCTTCGCGGCGAGGGTCTCGAAGATCTCGGCACGGTCGATGGTGATGTCGAAGGCGTGCTCCGCGCCCGGAACCACGGACAGCAGCGCCTCGTGGACCGAGACGACGCCCAGCTCATCGGCAGGCACCGGGCCCAGGACGGTGTTCACGGTGTTGCTCTTGACGCTCATGCCTGCCTCACGTGTCCGGGGTGGGGTGCACAGCACCCTGTGGCTGCGGTCACCGTAGCCATTCGCTTTACACGTCGTCAATGAAATGAACGTCATGAAAAAACAATGCACGGAAGGTAGAGGTGCGACATCCTCGGTTTACGTCACGCCAAGTCATCATGCAGTGCGTATGGCGTGAAGTCGGTCTGTGCGTTCGGCGTGCAGGGGCGCGTTAGGATCCCGGCATGGCGAACCTTCGTGAGGCGCAGAAGCGGATGACGCGCCGTCTGCTGCTGGAGTCGGGACTCGAGCTGTTCAAGACGAAGGGGTACGCCGCCACCACGGTCGACGACATCGCGACCGCGGCGGGCACCACACGAGTGACCTTCTACGCGTACTTCTCCTCCCGCAGCGAACTGATGAAGGCGCTCATCGACGAGCAGCTCAACGAGGCGCTGCAGCGCGTCCGCTCCCCCGAGCACGGCTCCACGGCACAGGACCTCGTCGCCACCGTCGCCGACGGAACGCCGGAGGCGATCATGGCGTGGCTGCGGCGAACCGCCGACAGCTGGCCGACCATCCGGCCGATCATCCGCATCGGCCGCGATGCCGCGGTGATCGATCCGGAACTCACCGACCTGGTCGAGCGATGGCTGGAGGAGGCCGTCGGCGACATCGAGGACGGACTGGCGACGGCCGGGCGCCTCGAACCCCATCAACGCCGCTTCCGGGGCGTTCTCGCGATGGCCCAGCTCGACTTCGTCGCCCAGCACTGGGACCGTGCCGACTGGAAGCTCACGCGCGACCAGATGCTCGACGAGCTCAGCGCCAGCTGGGTGCGGCTGCTGACCTGACCACGCCCGCGGGGCCGGGCAGGCGGTCGGCGTCAGAGATCCACCGCGACGTCGAACAGCAGCGCCCGGAGCCATTCGACGAAGTACTGATCGGCCAGTCGGGGGTTCCAGACCATGTCGATCCCGAGCCCGGGGAGCGGGAACGGGAACTCCTCGATCCGCAGGTCGGCGAGCGCCCGCATGGCGGCGGCGACCTGGTAGCGGAGGAGAGCGACGCCGCCCGCGCGTGCGACCAGGTAAGGGACCAGCAGGAAGTCGGAGCTCAGCTGGCCGACGCGGTAGGGGACGCCCTTCTCCTCCAGCACCGAGTAGGGGAAGACGCGCCGGTCGGTGTCGACGACGATGTGCGGCTGTGTGGTCAGGAGGTCGAGCGCGCTCGCCTCCGGTGGCGTGTCCGCCGAGGCCACCACCACACAGCGGTCGTCGTACAGCCGCTCGCGCGGGTACGGCGCGAAGTGCCCCTCGGAGAGCAGCACGACGTCGACGCCCTGGTCGGTGAAGGTGGCCTCGGTCGGCACCGTGATCGTACGCAGACGCAAGGTGGCGTGAGGAGCGCGTTCGGCGATGAGCCGCGTCAGCCGAGGGCCCACGACGAACGCCGTGCTGTTCGTCATGGCGACGGTGATGACGCGCCGGTCCGTGGCGGGGTCGAAGCAGGGGAAGTTCACGATGTGCGCCGTCTGCTGCAGGGCACTGCGCAGCGGCGCGATCAGCTCCAGCGCCCGCGGGGTCAGCGTGACGCCCGTTCCCTGGCGGACGACGAGCTCGTCACCCAGCAGACGCCGCATTCTCGTGAGGGCGTGGCTCATCGCCGGCTGTGACAGACCGACCCGCTCCGCCGCCCTGGTCACCGAGCGCTCCTCGAGGAGCGCGAGAAGGGGCACCAACAAGTTGAGGTTGACCGATGCCAGCCGGTCCAGCCCCGAACTCGTGGTGCCCCCTTCGTCGTGGCCCATGCGGCAACCTTACGCAACCGCTCGGGTCATCCGGCGCAGCCGGGGGATCGGGACCCGGTAGTCGAGCGCCACGGCCGCACCGGTGCCGTCGGCGTGCGGCCAGCGCATCAGCGCCGGCCCGCCGCCGGGCTCCCCGTCGACGTACGTCGGCTCCCCCTCCAGCGGCAGATGGCCCACCGCCTTGAGGTTCAGTCCGAACTGCTCGGTCCAGAAGTACGGCTGGAACCGGAGCGGCGGCGCGTCGTCGCCGTGGACCAGAGCCCTCGCCGCGGCCTTCGCCTGCTCGATGGCGCTGCTCCACAGGGGGATGCGGCGCAGGCCCTGCGGGGTGGGGAAGGCCGCGAGGTCACCGACGGCGGCGACCTCGGGGCGCACGAGCCCTCGCGAGTCGACCGGGACGGCGCCCCGCGCCACGAGTCCCGTGTCCGCGAGCCACTCCGTGTTGGGCACGTCGCCGACGGAGCTCAGGAGGAGCTCCGCCTCGAGGACCGTACCGTCGTCGAGGACGACCCGGGCCTCTCCCCCACGCCGTTCGAACCGTGCCGCCTCGGTCTCGACGATGGTGAGCCCACGGTCCAGCGCGGCCTTGACGAAGACGTCGGCGAGGTGGGCACCGAGCTGGAGGATCAGCGGCGGTCCCTGAGAGACCAGGGTGACCCGGCAACCGGCGGCCAGGCACCCCGAGGCGATCTCCATGCCGAGCGGGCCACCGCCCACCACGACGACCGACGGCCGGCTCGCCAGCCGGCTCCGCAGGGCCAGTGCGTCGTCGAGTCCCCGCAGGGTGATCTCCTCGGGGAGGTCGGACAGCCGTCGCGCCCGGGAACCGGTGGCGAGGACGAGACGGTCGTACGGCAGAGTCGTACCGTCGTCGAGCGCGACGAGCCGGCGGTCGAGGTCGAGTCCGGTCGCCCGGACGCCCAGGAGCTCCTTCGCCCCGTGGCCGGTCGGCGGGAGTTCGTGCGACGTCATGTCGTCGCCGTCGAGCAGGAGCGCCTTCGACAGGGCCGGGCGGCTGTACGCCGGGTGCGGTTCGTCGCCGACGACGGTCAGCTCGCCGTCGAAGCCGGCCTCGCGGAGCGTGTCGGCCGCGGTCAGCCCGGCGATCCCGTTGCCGACGACAACGACCCGGTCCATCGTGCGGCCGCTCATCCGACCCTCAGCGCGGCGACCGGACACACGCGGGCGGCGGCGTTCGCCAGGGCGGCGTCGGCTCCCTCGACCTCCTCGCGGTCGAGAACGAGCTCGCCGTCGTCGTCGAGGTGCATGAGCTGCGGGGCGGCCTCCTCGCACAGGCCGTGGCCCTCACAGCGGGGGCGGTCAAGAACGATCTTCATGCGGGGATCACCTCCAGGACGGGGAGCTCCTCGATGCTCCGGGTGATGTTGCCGGGGACGCGGACCTCGGGTCCGACGACGAAGCGCCGCACGCGCCGGGAGAGCGCTTCGATCACGGCGTGGGCCTCCAGGCGCGCGAGTCCCTGGCCCGCGCAGCCGTGCGGGCCGTAGCCGAAGGACAGGTGGTCGACCGGATTGCGCTCGACGAGGAAGGCGTCCGGGTTCTCGTAGTGCCGGGGGTCGCGGTTGCCGGCGCCGAACAGGATCGCGATCTGCGCGCCCGCCGGTATGACGGTCCCCTCGACCTCGACGTCCTTGGTGGCGCGCCGGCCCCAGGCGTGAACGGGCGGCCAGAAGCGCAGCGCCTCGTTGAAGGCCGCCGGTACCAGTGAGGGGTTCGCGCGCACCAGGTCGAGCTGCTCGGGGTGCGCGGCGAAGAGCGCGACGATGTTGCCGATCGCCGCGATGGTGGTGTCGACGCCGGCACCCAGGTACTGGTGGATGATGTGGCCGGCCGTGTCCGGCGGAATGGCACCCCGCGCCTCGGCCTCGAAGATGCCGCGGCCCACGGACCCCTCGGCCAGGTCCTCGGCCTTGACCTCGGAGCACCATCCGTAGAGCTCGCCGGCGACGGGGAAGTTCTCGGCCGTGCGCTGGTTCATCGGGCCGAGGACCTGCATGGCCGCCTGCCCCCAGCGCAGCATGTTGTCGCGCACGTGGCCCGTGAAGCCGATCAGGTCGGCGACGACCTCCAGCGGGAACGCCCGGGCGAGGGCGTCGATCGCCTCGAAGGAGCCCTTCTCCACGAGCTCCGCGACGAGAGCGTCCGCCTTCGCCTCGATCTGCCCCTTCAGACCGCGCAGCGCACGCGGCGAGAGGTTCTCGGTGAGCGTGGCGCGCAGTCGGGTGTGCGTCGGCGGATCGGACGCGAGCGAGGTGCCGGTGAGCGCCTCGTTGGCCATCGGGTTGAACGCGATCGAGGTCGAGGAGAACGACTCCCAGTCCGCGAGTGCGTCACGGATGACGTCGTACCGTGTCAGCGCGTGGACATCGTTCTTCCGGAGGTGGACGACCGGACCCCGCTCCCGCAGTTCGGCGTAGACGGGGTAGGGGTCGAGCAGGGTCTCGTCGGCGAAGAGGTCGACGTCGGAAGTGGGTGGGGTGGTCATGCCACCAGTGAAGTGGCCGGCCCCCTCATCCAACAAATGAATGTTTTACATGCTGTTAGATGCACGTCGTTCATGTTCACGGCGGGTTCACGGGAGCAGGTCGACGGAGAGCCGTTCCCGCAGCCGCGCGACCGTGGTGCCGTACGTCTCCAGGACCCGGACCCCGTCCGGGCCGGGGGCGAAGAGGCCGTGGTCGGTGTGGACGAGGCTGACGCAGGCGGTGCCGGTGAGCGGATACGTGCACGCGGGGACGAGCTTGGGGGCGCCGTCCCGGGTGAACAGCTTCATCATCACCAGGACCCGCCGCGCTCCGACGGCGAGATCCATCGCGCCGCCCACGGCGGGGATGGCGTCGGGATCGCCGGTGTGCCAGTTGGCCAGGTCACCGTGGTGCGAGACCTGGAACGCCCCGAGGACGCACACGTCCAGGTGACCACCGCGCATCATCGCGAAGGAGTCGGCGTGGTGGAAGTACGCCGCTCCGGGCAGCTCGGTGACCGGTACCTTTCCGGCATTCGTGAGGTCGGGGTCCACCTCGTCGCCCACCGCGGCCGGACCCATGCCGAGCATGCCGTTCTCGGTGTGCAGCACGATCCCCGCGTCCGGCGGCAGGTGCTCGGCGATCCTGGTCGGCTGCCCGATGCCGAGGTTGACGTAGGAGCCGGGCGGGATGTCGCGGGCGACGCGGGCCGCGAGTTCGTCGGTGGTGAGCGGGCCCCGGTCGGTGTGCTCCACGGGACCCGGTCCCGTTCCGGGTGCGGTGTTCACTGCTGTCATCAGCGGGCTCCTTGCACGGTGAGCCGGCGGGCCTCGGCCCGTACCAGGCGGTCGACGTAGATGCCCGGGGTGACCACGGTCTCCGGGTCGATCTCCCCGACGGGCACGATCTCGGTGACCTGGGCGACGACCGTGGTGGCCGCGGTGGCCATGACGGGGCCGAAGTTGCGGGCGGTCTTGCGGTAGACGAGGTTGCCCGCGGTGTCGGCCCGGTGCGCCGAGACCAGGGCCACGTCCCCCTTGATCGGATACTCCAGGACGTGGGCGCGCCCGTCGATCTCCCGGGTCTCCTTGCCCCTGGCCAGCGGGGTGCCGACACCGACGGGGCTGTAGAAGGCGCCGATGCCCGCCCCGGCGGCCCGCATCCGCTCGGCGAGGGTGCCCTGCGGCACCACCTCCAGCTCCACCCGGCCTGCCCGGTACAACTCGTCGAACACATGGGAGTCGCTCTGCCGGGGGAAGGAGCAGATCACCTTGCGCACCCGGCCCGCCTTGAGCAGCGCGGCCAGGCCCACGTCCCCGTTCCCGGCGTTGTTGGACACCACGGTCAGCTCGCCGGCGCCCTGCCGGATCAGCGCGTCGATGAGATCGAACGGCATGCCCGCCAGACCGAATCCGCCCACCAGGACCGTCGAGCCGTCCTCGACGCCCGCCACGGCCTCGTCGGCCGTCGCGGCGATGGTCGTGGTCATCCCCGGCTCACCTCGTCGGTGACGTTCTCCAGCACTACGGCGAGGGCCTGGCCCACACCGATGCAGATGGCCGCGACGCCCCAGCGTTCGCGCCGCTCGCGCAGCACCTTCGCCAGGGTGGCAAGGAGCCGGCCGCCGGAGGCGCCCAGCGGATGCCCGAGGGCGATGGCACCGCCCCGGGTGTTGACGATCTCCGGGTCGACGCCCCAGGCGTCCACGCAGGCGAGCGACTGCACCGCGAACGCCTCGTTCAGCTCGACCGCGCCGACGTCGCCCCAGCCGATACCGGCCCGGCGCAGTGCCTGCTCGGCGGCCTCCACGGGGGCGAAGCCGAACATCCGCGGCTCGACGGCATGCGCTCCGCGGCCGGCGATGCGGGCGACGGGTGCCAGCCCGATCCGGTCGGCCGCCGCCCCGGTGCCCAGCAGCACGGCCGACGCCCCGTCGCTCAGCGGGGAGGCGTTGCCGGCGGTGATCGTCCCGTCCGGGCGGAACGACGGCTTCAGGGCCGCCAGTCTGCCGGGGTCGGTGTCGGGGCGGAGGCCCTCGTCACGGGCGAGCCCCTCCACGGGGAGGACCAGGTCGTCGTAGAAACCGTCGTCCCAGGCCCGGGCCGCGAGCCGGTGGGAGCGCACCGCGAACGCGTCCTGCCGCTCCCGGGAGATCGAGAACTTCTCCCCGAGCAACTCGTTGCACTCCCCCAGCGAAACCGTCCACTCCTTCGGCATGGCGGGGTTGACCAGCCGCCAGCCCAGGGTCGTGGAGACGGCCGTGACATGGCCGGCGGGGAAGGCGCGGTCCGGCTTGGGCAGCACCCAGGGCGCGCGGGTCATGGACTCCACGCCGCCGGCGACGACGACGTCCGCGTCGCCGGACTCCAGGGTGCGCGAGGCGATGATCGCCGCGTCCAGGCCGGAGCCGCACAGCCGGTTCACGGTGGTGGCGGGCACGCTCACCGGCAGTCCGGCCAGCAGCACCGCCATCCGGCCGACGTTGCGGTTGTCCTCGCCGGCGCCGTTCGCGTTGCCCCACACCACGTCGCCGATCGCGGCGCGGTCCAGGCCGGGCGCCCGGTCCAGCAGTCCGGTCAGCGCGGTGGCGGCGAGGTCGTCGGGCCGCACCCCGGCCAGGGCTCCGGCGAACCGGCCGAACGGGGTGCGGGCCGCCGCGTAGAGGTAGGCGTCGCTCACGGTGTGCCGCTCCCCGTCAGGGCCAGCGGTTCGCCCTCCGCGTCCTCGACGGCCGCCGAGGACAGCGGGACCGGCGTGAACATGGGGGGCTCCTCGTCCGGGGTCAGGGCGGTCGGGCCGTACAGCCAGTCCGTGAACGAGTAGTCGTGGGTGTCGCGGGCGCGCAGCAGCACGTTGCGCCGCTCGCGGGCGACACCGTCGAGGTGCCACAGCTCGCCCCACTTGCGGGACGTGGTCAGCACGCGGCGGCAGTGCTCCGGGCGGACCGCCTCGTAGGCGGCGAGCGCGGCACCCCAGTCGACCGTGCCGTCCTCGGCTCGGTTGCGGGCGACGTGCTCGCCCAGCACCCAGCCGTCCTCGATGGCCATGATCGCGCCCTGCGCGATGTACTGCAGCGGCGGGTGCGCGGAGTCGCCGAGCAGCGCGATCCGGCCGTGGACCCAGTTCATGACCGGGTCGCGGTCGAACATCCGCCACCACTTGTCCCGCCACATGTACGGCAGGCCGTCCCTGACGAAGTCGCAGGTCCCGGCGAAGGCGGCGTCGAGCTCGTCCGGCGTGCCCCAGTCCTCCCGGCCGGCCAGCGCCTTGGGCGACTCGAAGACCGCGACCTGGTTGAGCAGCTCGCCGCCGCGCAGGCCGTAGTGGACGAAGTGGCAGGCGGGGCCGATGTACACCACGACCTCGCTGAGGTCGGTGGACCGCACCCGCGGCAGCTCGGCGGGGACGGTGCCGCGGTAGGCCACGTACGCCGAGGAGACGGGCTCGTCGTCGACGAGCAGCTTGCGGGCGACGGAGTGCAGGCCGTCGCCCGCGATCACGACGCCGGCCTCGTGGGTCTCGCCGGAGGCGAGGGTCACGCGGGCGCCGTCGTCGGTGTTCTCGTACGAGGTCACCTGCGCGTCGGTGATCAGCTCGACGCCGGCGCGCTCGCACGCGCGCAGGAGCAGGCCGTGCAGGTCGCTGCGGTGGATGACCATGTACGGATAGCCGTAGCGCTTCTCCAGGTCCCGCAGGTCGATCCGGGTCAGCTCGTCGCCGTCGACGGCGTCGCGCATGACCATCGCGTCCGGGACGACGCCGAGGCTCTTGGCCTCCTGGAGGAGACCGTAGTCGTCGAGGATGCGGGTGCAGTTGGGGGCGAGCTGGATGCCGGCGCCGACCTCGCCGAAGGCGGGGGCGCGCTCCAGCAGGCGGACGCTCAGGCCCTGGCGGGTCAGCGAGAACGCCGCGCCGAGGCCGCCGATGCCACCGCCGACGACGACCACATCAGGGTGGGACATGACTTGCTCCTCTACAGCCACGGGCCGAGCTCAGGAGCGTCGGCGAGCGTGTGGGGGCGGCCGGCCAGCCAGGCGGCGACCTCGGGCAGAGGGCCGTCGGGGAGCTCGGTCAGCCCGCGCTTGGTGCTGATCTCGTCGACCAGGGCGGTCAGGAAGCCGCTCGGGAGGTCGGCGAAGGTGATGCCGGTGCCGAGATCGACGGCGTGGACGCATACCTCGCGGGCGCGCATCCACGGGAGCTCGGTGGCGGGGACGGTGCGGCCCTGGGCGGTGACGACCTGGTGCCGCCACTGCTCGTCGGTGAGCCGGTCCAGTCCCCCGGCGAGCCGGTGCGCGGAGGCGGCCAGCCAGGAGCGGAGCTCGTCGGCCGACAGGGCCGGGCCCTTGGCGATGCCGGCGGCGCGCTCCTCGGGGGAGGCGTACATCGGCGTCCGTTCGCCGGTGGCCGCCCAGTGCACCAGGTTGCCCAGGGCACCGGCGTTGGCGGCGACGTGCGCCGCGAGGTGCTTGCGGGTCCACTCCGGCAGCACGCTGGGGGCCGAGAAGCCGGCCTCGTCGAGGCCCGCGACGGCGCCGAGCAGCAGCTCGGTGCCCGTGCGGGCCCACTCGCGCGCGTCGGCGGACGTCCGCGTGGGGGCGGTCATCCCTCGACCACCTTGTTGGTGCAGGCGCCCAGGCCGGCGATCTCGGTGACCACGGTCTGGCCGGGGAGCAGGAAGACCTTGGGGTCGCGGGCGTTGCCCACGCCGGCCGGGGTGCCGGTGGCGATGATGTCGCCCGGGCGCAGGGTGATGACGGTGGAGATGTACTGGACCAGGAACACCGGGTCGAACAGCAGCGTGCCGGTGTCGTCCTGCTGCATGACCTGACCGTCGACGACCGTCTTCACCTCGAGCGCGGGGCGGACGCCGCCGGCCTCGTCGGGGGTGACGACGTAGGGGCCGACCGGGGTGGAGGCCTCCCAGATCTTGCCCTGGGTCCACTCGATGGTGCGGAACTGCCAGTCGCGCACCGAGATGTCGTTCATGACGGTGAAGCCCGCGATGGCGTCCGCGGCCTGCTGCTCGTCGGCGCGGCGCACCTGCTTGCCGATCACGACGGCCAGCTCGACCTCCCAGTCGAGCGCGTCGGTCTCGGCCGGCTTGACGATGTCGTCGTGCGCGCCCAGCAGGGTGTCGGCGAACTTCGGGAACAGGGTCGGGTGGCTCGGGAGCTCCCGGCCCATCTCCTTGATGTGGTTGGTGTAGTTGTGGCCGACGCAGACGACCTTGGACGGGTTGGGGACGACCGGCGCGAAGTCCGCGTCCTCGACCGGGTAGGCGGTGCCGGAGGCGGCGGCGGCCTTGGCCTGCCAGTCGGCCTCGGCGAACAGCTCGCCCAGGTCGGCGTACCCGAGGTCGACGAGGACCTCGCCGTCGAGGCGGACCGCCCGGGTCCCGTCGGCGGTGCGGATGGTGGCGAGCTTCATGTTCAGGCGTCCTTCCGGGTGCGGTTGAGCTTGAGCGCCTCGAAGACGGGCGCGTCGGAGAAGCGGAACAGGTCGAGGGCGCCCTCGTCGGAGTCGGTCGCGCCGGCCTCGGACCTGGCGGAGAACGGCTCCCAGGACGGGACGACGAACAGGTCGCCGCGGCTGACCGTCCAGGACTCGCCGCCGACGGTCACCACGCCGGAGCCGTCGAAGACCTGGTAGACCGACGAACCGGTCTCGCGCACCGGCGCGGTCTCGGCGCCGCGGGCGATGCGGTGGAACTCGGCGCGGACGGTCGGCAGGACGTCGGAGCCGTCGTGCGGGTTGGAGTAGCGCACCGCGGCGTGGCCGGGCTCGACGGTGCCGCCGAAGCCCTCCTTCTCCAGCAGGAGCTGGTCGCCCAGGGCGGCGTTGGTGTACTCCCACTTGTAGGACAGCAGCGGGCTGCCCGGCGTGGCCGGGACGGCCGACAGCGGGCGCAGGCCCGGGTGGCCCCACAGGCGCTCGGAGCGCGAGCGGTCCGGGGTGATCCGCTCGGCGTCGCTGATCTCGTCGCGGCCGAACTCGAAGAACTGCGCCTCGGTGACGTACTGGAACGGGATGTCCAGGCCGTCGATCCAGGCCATCGGCTCCGAGGTGGCGTTGTGGTGGGCGTGCCAGTTCCAGCCGGCCTGCGGGAGGAAGTCACCACGGTTCATCGGCACCGGGTCGCCGCCGACGACCGTCCACACACCCGAGCCCTCGACGACGAAGCGGAACGCGTGCTGGGTGTGCCGGTGTTCGGGGGCGTCCTCGCCCGGCATCAGGTACTGGATGGCGGCCCACAGGGTGGGAGTGGCGAACGGTCGCCCGCCGAGGGAGGGGTTGGCCAGCGCGATGGCCCGGCGCTCACCGCCGCGGCCGACGGGGACCAGGTCGCCGGCCCGGTCCGCCAGCTCCCGCAGCCGCTTCCAGCGCCACAGGTACGGCACGGCGCGCGAGCGCGGGTGGGCCGGCATCAGGTCGCCGATCTCGGTCCACAGCGGGACGAGCAGTTCCTGCTCGAAGCCCCGGTACAGCTCTTCGAGCGCCGGGGTGACCTCGGGTTGCCCCTCCGCGGAGACGGCCTGGAGCCGGACCGGGGAACCCGTAGCGATGTCTTGGGCGGTGGAGGACTGAGTCACAGACCACAGCGTGCATCGTGTCTTCCAGGAGAACATGGGGATTCTGGAGAGCAGAATCGAAGAGGAAACGCCATGGACAAGCCGCTCAAGACACCGCCGCCCTACCCCATCGCCAGCGTCGACCACGCGCTGCGGACGGCGACCATCCTGCAGATGGAGGGCGGCGCGACCGTGTCGCAGATCGCCGAGCGGCTGGGCGTCGCCAGGTCGACCGCCCACCGGGTCCTGGCGATGCTCGTCTACCGGGACTTCGCCGTGCAGGACGAGGACCGCGTCTACCGTGCGGGGCCGGTGCTGGAACTCGCCGCGCACTCCCAGTCCCTCGTGTCGCGGCTGCGCGCTGCGGCCCTGCCCCATCTGCACCGGGTCGTCGATCTGCTGGACGAGACAACGAACCTGATCGTGCGCACCGGGGACACGGTCCGGTTCATCGCCAGTGTCGAGTGCCGGCAGGCGCTGCGGGTCGGTTCCCGGGAGGGCATGGTGTTCCCGGCCCACCGCACGACGGCGGGGCTGCTCCTGCTCGCCGACCTCTCCGGCGAGGAGCTGGAGGAGGTCTACGCCCCCGAGCGCTACCGCGACCGTCCGGCCGACCGCCCGGATCTCGCCCGGCTGCGGACCGAGTTGAGGCGTCTGCGCCGCAACGGGTTCGCCGTCAACAAGGAGCGGTCCGAACGCGGTCTCATCGCCGTCGGCGTACCGGTGCGCGACCAGGGCGGCACCGCGCTGGCCGGTCTGTCGGTGTCGATGCCCGGCGTGCGCTACGACCCGCACCGCCTCCAGCCCCTGGTCGCCACCCTGGACGCCGCGGCGCACGCGCTGGAGAAGGACCTGGCCGAGCAGCACTGAGCCCCTGGACCCCTGGGCCCCTGACCACATGACGACGCGGACACTTGCCTTACGGAAATTCAGCTCACCTTAGATCGCGAACACACCATTGACGTGCCGTAAAGCGAGTGTCATTCTCCACGGCATCACGCCCGACTCGCGTCGTGCCCCTCTCCCCCACCGCGCACGCAGAGCCGAGCCCTTCCACGCTCTCAGGGCTCCCGCTCCCGGGACGCCCTTCTTCCCAGCCAGGGAGAACAGCAATGACGCTCAACAACGGGACGACGACGTCCCCCGGCCCCACCGCGGGGGCCGCCCGGGCACCGGGCTACGCGGGAACACTGGCTGCCGCCTGCTGCGCGGTCTTCGTGGCCCAGGTCGCGAACGCACTGCCGGCCTCGCTCCTCGGACTCTTCCAGGAGGACCTGCACACCCACGGATCCCAGCTCACGTGGATCACCGCGGCGTTCATGATCGCCGTGGTCTGCTTCGAGTTCACCTTCGGCGTCCTCGGTGACCTCTTCGGACGGCGAAGGCTCGTCGCGGCCGGCACGGCCCTGGTCGCCGCGGGCAGCACCGTGGCCGCGCTCGCGCCCACCGTCCAGGTGCTGTGGATCGGCGCCGCCCTGAACGGGCTGGGCGCCGGCGCCATGTTCCCCGGCTCGCTCACCGCGATCACCGCCGTCACCCGCAGCATGCGGGAACGGGCACACGCGGTGGCACTCTGGAGCGGCTTCCTGTCCGCCGGTGCCGCCGTCTCGCCCCTGCTCGGCGGCATGTTCGCCAAGATCGGGTCATGGCGCGGTTCCTTCGGGGTGCTCGTCGGACTCGCCCTGGTCAGCATGGTGCTCACCCTGATGCTGGCCACGGAGTCGAAGGCGCCCGAGGGCCGCAAGTTCGACGTGGCCGGCCAGATCACCTTCGCCGTCGGTCTCATCCTGGTGCTGTACGGCGCCGTCGAGGGGCCCGAGTCGGGCTGGACCACCCTTCCCGTCCTGCTCGCCTTCGCCTTCGGCGCGTGCTTCCTCGCCGGGTTCGTCGTGGTGGAACTGGGGGCCGAATCCCCGATCTTCGACCTGAAGCTGTTCCGCAACCGGGCCTTCACCGTGTCGTCCGTCGTCGCGGTCATCGGCATGCTCGCCTTCCTCGGCGCCTGCTTCTCGATGAGCATGTGGATGGGCCCGGTACAGCACCCGGTACAGCACGCCCTGCCCGACCCCGGCCCTGCGCGCGATCCTGGACAGCGGAGCGTCCAGACCGTGCACCGCGTAGATCTCCCGGGCGGCGGTGACCAGGGCGGCCCGGTTGCCGGCGGCGGCCTTCGGCCCCCGGTTCGCGGGCCTCCGCTCGTCCGACGTGGGGTGCTGGGTCATCCGGACAGAGTAACGGGGGGGCCGTCAGGGACCCGGCGCTCGGTACGAGCCGCCGCCGCAGCCGCTCCGCGGCTCTACCTGACCCCCTCCGCGGCGACGGCGAGGGCCTGGCGCAGGGTCGCCTCCAACTCGGCCTCCGTCGCCGTGCGTTCGCCCTCGGCGGGAGCACCGCGCCAGGCGTGGTGCTCGACCGCCGCGCGCAGGGCCGCGTTGAACATCGCCGCGCGGATCGTCACGCGCAGGTCGCCGGCCGGCAGTCCGGCCCGCTCGGCGAGGGCGCGGGCGAACGCCGGCTCGGCCTCGTCGTAGGCCTGGAGCCAGACGGCGCGCAAGCCGGGTTCGGTCCGGGTGAGCCGGACCAGGGCGCCGACGGTGGCCCGATCGGGGCCGCCGGCGATGCCCGGCCCCGCCGTCAGCCACCGGTCCAGGGCCTGTTCCAGAGGCTGCCCGGACGGCCACTCCCGCAGGAAGGCGGTGATCGTGTCGATGCCCTCCGAGAACAGCGGGCCCACGCAGCTCTCCTTGCTCGGGAAGTAGCGCCACACGGTGCGCGCCGACAGACCGACGGCCCGGCCGATCTGTTCGCCGGTCGTGGACGCGACGCCCTGGGTGACGAACAGGTCCACCGCGGCACGGGCGATCCCCCGCCGGATCTCGGTCCTGCGCGCCTCGGTCAGGGGCGGCCGTCCCGTGCGGCCACGGGCTGCGGTCATCGGTTCCTCCGGCTCCGTCGGTCGTGTGATCGAGCTCTCGGAGATCTTCCACCACGACTTCGTGTCACTCAGAGACAATAAATCGTACGGTGGTGGTGCCGGGGGCGGTCGGAGCCCCCGGCGACGACGAACAGGAGAGCTTCATGGCCGGCGCATTCGACGGACGCGGCGTCATCGTCACCGGGGCCGGATCGGGGATAGGCCGCGCCGCCGCCCTGGCCTTCGCCGCCGAGGGCGCCCGGGTCCTGGTGGCGGACCTCGACGCCGAGGGCGCCGCGTCGGTGGTCGAGGCGATCGAGGAGTCCGGCGGCACCGCGGTCGCCGTCACCGGCGACCTCAGCGACCAGGCCGTCGTGGACCGGGTGACGCGGACCGCCGTGGAGCGTTTCGGCGGCGTGGACGTCCTGGTGAACAACGCCGGGATCATGGACGGGATGACGGCACTGGCGGACGTGGCCGACGCGGAGTGGGAACGTGTCCTCCGGGTCAACCTGACCGCGCCCTTCCTGCTCACCCGCGCCGTGCTGCCGCACATGCTGGCGGCCGGCAAGGGCGCCGTCGTCAACACCGCCTCCGAGGCCGGCCTGCGGGGCAGCGCGGCGGGCGCCGCCTACACGGCCTCGAAGCACGGCCTGGTCGGACTGACCAAGAACCTCGCGGTGATGTACCGCAAGCAGGGCATCCGCGCGAACGCCATCGCCCCGGGCGGCACCGCCACCGGCATCGTCGTCGACGCCGACCCGGCCGCCCACGGCCCCGCGGCGCTCGGCCCCCACTTCGTCAACCTCGGTCGCGTGGCCCAGCCCGAGGAACAGGCCGCCGCCATCCTGTTCCTCGCCTCGGACGCGGCGAGCAACATCAATGGCGTGATCCTGCCGGTGGACGACGGCTGGGCGGCGGTCTGACCGTTCCTAGAAACTGAGCGGGAGTGAGCCCTGGTGCCAGGACTCGTGCTCAGCCGTGTGCCCCGAACGGTTGTGGGCACACTGGTCGCCCGCTTTCGCTCCGCGTCCGGGCGGCACGGATCGTGTCCGTGGTCCGGGAATGCGGGGGCGGGGTCCCTCACGCCCCGGGCTGCCCGGTCGGGCCTGGACGGTCCGATGCCCCGCACGATCACTCCGGTCGTGCGGGGGCGGTGCCGTCCGTCGCCGGATCGGGTGTCCCAGGGCGCGTCGTCCGATCGCCACGGCGGCAGCGTCATGCCGCGTAGCCTTCCTGTTCTTGCTGGTGAGGGGTTTTTGCCAGTGCTGGGCGCCCCAGCGGCTGGTGTAGGCCGGGTCGACGGCGACGACGGTCACACCGAGTTCGGCGGCCATGGACACCAGCCGGGCCCGCA
>NZ_JUJA01000168.1:113614-114990 GCF_001906585.1 Streptomyces kebangsaanensis
GACGACGGTCACACCGAGTTCGGCGGCCATGGACACCAGCCGGGCCCGCAGCTTGGCTACGGGCAGGCCGGAGATGAGTTTGCGGAACCGCTTGCGTCTGCCGTGTTTCTCCCGGGTCTTGTCCGCGGCGAAGTCCAGGTCTTCGATGGCGAGGGCCAGGCCGTGGCGTGTGGCCCAGTGCAGCAGGCGGATCAGGGCGTGGCGGACCTGGGCGTCGCGGTGCTGTGCGGTGCCGGTGAGGGTGTAGGCGAAGCGGCGGGGCTCGCCGACCGGGTTGCCGTGGGTGTCCAGGCGCCAGACGGCCAGGTGGTCGGCGTTCAGGTCCACCCCGGCCAGCCCGCCCGCACGAGCCGCCTCCAGCGGCACGACTTGCACCGGCGGGATCTGCCAGGAGGCGGTCACATACCAGCGCCCTCGGCCCGTGTCGTAGTGGAGGCGGTAGGCCACCGCGCGGTCGGCGGCGACACGGTCGGCCCACTGCTCGCCCCGGTGGCGGAAGCGGACCCGGCAGGCGAGCACATACCTGCCGTAGGGCGCGTTGGCCAGGTAGGCCAGCGGCGCCGGAAGCCTGATGCTCACCTCACCCTCCGGCGAGATGCGGATGGTCTCGTTGCCGTAGCGTTTGCCGGACTCGCCATCGGCCTGGAGAAACCACCGCTGGACCTGCCACCGCAGCCGCCACTGCGTCTCCGTCAGCTGGGCGGCTTCAAGGTGGTGCCGGGTGCGCGCCAGCTTCTTGCCGCCGCGCACCACCCGCACCCGTCCGGCTTCCCAGTCGGCCTGTTCATGCTCCAGTCGGTCCTCAAGTACGTGCAGGCGCCGGGACTTGGCGAACCACTCCCGCCGGGAGCGGTAGCCGCCCGGCGCACCCTTGGAACCCTTCGTCCCGATGGGCTGCGCGAGGCGGTGCGTGATCGTGTCGACGCCCGCCCGGAGGCTGTGGAGGTGGGCGAGTTGCCCGCGCCGGGCCAAAGCCCACTGGTCGTGGGTGGCCTTGGTGAGGCTGCCCGCCCACCGCGAGGACGACTTCCCCGTCAGCGCCCGCTTGCGTTGCGCCCACTGCTCGCCGTCGTGGGTCAGGCCCGCCGCGCAGCGGGCCTTCAGGTCGCCGGAGGCCAGCGAGCCGAGCAGCTCGCCGACCAGGCGCAGCACCGCCTCGTCCTGCCCGGTCAAACCCTTGAGACTGGAGCGGATCGCCACTCCGGACGGGCCGGGCACCACGAACGGCGCCACCACCTCACGCAGCACGCCCACACCCCACCACCGCCCGACACTGAAGAGCCCCTCACCGCGTCCAACGACCACCCCCGGTCAAAGGTCACGCATTCGAAACCAGAACCCCCGTCGCCCTGCCTCCTGCCGTTGTTCAGTGCCAC
>NZ_JUJA01000169.1:0-8549 GCF_001906585.1 Streptomyces kebangsaanensis
CGCTGCCGTCGCCGATGGCGACGATCACGGCGGCCGTGGTCCTGACGCCCATTCCGGGCAGTGACGTCAGGAGGTGGAAAAGAGGGAGGGCCTCCAGCAGGGCCGCGATCTCCTGCTCGGTGACCTGTCGCTGGGCGTGGGCGGCGGCGAGCTGGGCGGCCAGACCCGGCACGATCAGCGCGGACGCCTCGGTGCCGGGAACGACGAGGGTCTGCTCGGCGAGCGCGTCGAAGATCTCGGTGGTGAGGTGGTGGGCCTTGCGTGAACCGTGTGCCTTGAGCAGGGCCTCGCAGCGGGTCCGGCCCAGTTTCCTCAGTCTCGCCGGGGAGCCGTGCCGTTGGAGGAGGGCCTGGACATAGGGGTAGGCCAGGCGTGGGCCGAGCACGCGCTCGAGGGAGGGGTGGATCTGGGAGAGCAGGCCGCGCAGCCGGTTGGTGGCGCGGTTGACCTCGCCGGCCAGGTCGTTGTCGTAGCCGGTGAGCATGGTCAGCTCGGCCAGTACCTCGTCGTCTCGGTCCACCGCGCGCAGGGTGTGCGGCATGGTCCGGGCGGTCTCGGCGATCACGAACGCGTCGCGGGCGTCGGTCTTGGCCTCGCCCGGGTGCAGGTCGGCGGCCCGGCGCATCGACAGCCCGGGCAGGTAGGCCACCCGGCAGCCCGCCGCGCGGGCCACCGTCAGCGGCAGCGCGCCGATGTTGGCGACCTGGTCCACGACCACCAGCACTGTCCCGAACTTCGCCACCAGCTTGCTGAACAGCTCCAGCAGCTTCGGCTCGGTGTTGGGCAGCCGCTTGTCGTGCACGGTCCTGCCGTCCCCGGTCCGGCCGTGGGCGTGGTGGAACTCCTTACCCAGGTCCAGGCCGAGGAAGAGATCTATCGCGGTCGTGTCGACCATGTGCGCGTGCCCCTCGCCTCTCGTCTTCCCAACTCCCGGCCGTCCCTGCGGCACCACACGCCGGCAACCACGTTACGCAGACATCCCCGCCCTGAAGCGGTCCGGCGTTGCACCGGACCGGGCGGTCGTCAGGCCCCTCATCAGCGGTCAAGCGGTGCCCCGAGGCCCGGCGGCAACACCCCCCAGGTCATGCGTGCGACAGGGGGCAAACAGCCATACCGGACCCGGGGGCCAGGCGCCCCGTTGCGGGGCCACGAGAAAGGTAACGGGCAGGCCGTAGCGGTCGACGTCGACGTGCGCGACCCGGACCGGACGGACGCTCTGGCGCAGGCGGCCGTGGACCACTACGGCCGTCTCGACATCGCCGTCGCAGCGGCCGGGATCCTGCGCCGCGCTCCGCTCACCGAGCTCAGCGACCAGGCGTGGCAGGACATGCTCTCCGTCGATCTCACCGGCGTGCTGCGCACCTTCCGCTCCGCGGCGCGCGTGATGACGGGGCCGGGAGCGATGGTGGCCGTCTCCTCGATCGCCGGCGGCGTCTACGGCTGGGAAGACCACGCCCACTACGCCGCCGCGAAGTCCGGTGTGCTGGGGCTGTGCCGCTCACTGGCCGTGGAACTGGCTCCCCGTCACATCCGCGTCAACTGCGTGATCCCCGGCCTCGTCGAAAGCCCCCAGTCGCTCGACCCCGTCAACTCACTCGGTCCCCAGGGCCTGGCCGACGCCGGCCGGCTGATCCCCGCGGGACGAGTGGGCACGGCCGATGAGGCCGCGCGCGCCATCCGGTTCCTGGCCGGCGACGCCGCCGCCTACATCACCGGGCAGCAACTCGTCGTCGACGGCGGGCTCACCGTCCGCTGGCCCAGCTGAGAGAAGACACGATGAGCAACTCACTCCGCCAACGCATCGCCCTGATCACGGGGGCAGCCAGCGGCATCGGTGCAGCCGTCGCAGACGCCTTCGCCGCCGAGGGAGCCCACCTCTTCCTCGCCGACCGCAACCTGGACGGAGCCGAGGCGACCGCGAACAGGGCGCGCGCCGCGGGGGCCAAGGCCACGGCCCACCAGGTCGACGTCACCGACGCGGACGCCACCCGCGCCATGGTCGATGCGGCACACGCGGAATCCGGACGCATCGACATCCTCGTCAACTGCGCCGGACTGCTCACCGAGGTGCCCTTCATCGAGATGCCACTCGACACCTGGGACGAAATGATCGACGCCGACCTGCGCAGCGTCTTCCTCTGCTGTCGCTGGACAGCACCGGTCATGGTCGAGCAGGGCGCCGGCCGCATCATCAACATCTCCTCCCAACTCGCGCTGAAGGGCGGTGAAAGCCTGGTGCACTACTCCGCGGCCAAGGCCGGCGTCATCGGCCTGACCAAGGCCCTCGCTCGCGAGCTCGCCCCGCACGGCGTCCTGGTCAACGCCATCGCACCCGGCCCCATCGACACACCACTTGTGGGCGGGATCAGCGAGGAATGGAAGAAAGCCAAGTAGGCCGAACTTCCCCTGGGCCGCTTCGGGGTCCCCGCGGAGGTCGCACCGACCGCCGTCCTCCTCGCCGGCGACCCCTCGGGCAACCTGTACGTCGGCCAGGTCCTCGGCCCCAACAGCGGCGACGTCATGCCCTGAGGGAAGAGACAGACACATGTGCGGTGCGTGCGGAACCGGAACGGTCCGTCCCCCCGGGAGGTCCTCCTCGCCGGCGACCGCCCTGCCGACCGGCGGCGACGGGCAACCACCGCCGCCCAGAGCGCCGGCGGACGTGTCAAGGTCGCACACCTCGACGGCGGCGCCTCCGAGACCACGCCGAACCCCGACGTACTTGAAGAGCGTTTTGTCCCGGCGGAAGCTGCCGGCGGTTACTTGCCCCCTGGTGTCTGAGTCAGGAGACCGGGGCCGTTGACGCTGTTCATCGGATACGTCGGCTTGATCACCGAGTAGGACCGGTAGTCGGGCTTGTCGGTGAAGGACGCCCTCATCGGTGTGGAGTAGTCGTCGAACTGGGTGAGGGGGCCGATTCCGGCGAACAGTCCGACGGTCCGGACCATCGAGGCGGTGCTGTAGAAGGTCGAGTCGACCTTCCCGGTCTGGGTGTACGGGCTGATCGCCAAGGCGAGCGTCCGGTGGGCATCGACATGGTCGGGCCCGTTCTGGGCTTCGTCCTCGGTGACGAGGACGACCGTGTCCTTCCAGAACTGCGAGTGGGACACCGCATCCACCAGCCTGCCGAGGGCGTAGTCGTTGTCGGCCACCATGGCCTTGGGGGTGGGCCGGCCGGCCGTGGTGCCGAAGGTGTGGTCACCGGGGAACCGGACGAACTGCACCGTGGGCATGTCGCCCTTGGCCTCGTACTCACGGAAGCTCTTCAGCCACTGGTCGACCCGTGGAGTCAGGCAGTTGTCCTTGGTGGGAGCGAACGTTCCCGCCGAGTCCGGGCAGCCCAGCTCGTCCTGGAACGCGTGATCGGTCCGGGCGTCGAGCACCGGGTCCCCGGCGTGGACCTCGTTCCCCCGACGCGTCACGTAGAAGCCGAAGTTCGCAAAGCTCACGCCGGCCTTGTCCAAGCGCTGCCAGAGATAGGAGTTCTGGGGATCCTGGGCGGCGTTCTCCGGGGCGTTGCGCTCGCTGGGGTACACGCCCTTGCGGCCGGAGTATGCCGCGGGCCATATCTGCTCGACGTAGGGATTGGAGTTCGACTGGGTCACCCAGGTCCAGGCGCTGGCGCTGACCTGGCCGGCGGCGTAGAAGTTGTCGATGGTGGTGAAGCGCCGTGCCAACTCGCGGGTGTTGGGCGCCGACTCGTCCCCGAACAGGTTGAGGCCGGGATCGCCGTTGCCCTTCCCCAGACTGCCGAGCACCTGGTCGTAGCTGCGGTTCTCCTTGACTACATAGATCACATGCTTGATGGGGGTCCTGTCGCCGGGCTTGCGCGGCACGACTGCGCCACCGACCCCGGTCAACGGGGCGTTGTTGCGCTCCACCCGGCGGGTGTACTCGTCGAGTTGCTCGCCGGATTCCGGCACGTCCACGCTGCTCAGCGTGCCGACGATCATCGACCCGACGTACTGGCTGGGTGACGTCCTGCCTGAGCGCTCGGGATCGGGATACCCAGGACCGTTGTTCGGGCCCGCCCCCAGCCCCCGGGCATTCGTGATCCGAAGGCGGTCTCTGTGCCAGATCACCGCACTGGGGTACCAACCGGTGGGAATCCTCCCCAGGACCTTGCCGTGGGTCAGGTCGACCACCGAAACGCTGTTGTTGCCGGAGTTGGTGACGAACAGCCGCTTGTCCGCGCCGTCCAGGGCCAGGCCGGTGGGATTGCTGCCGATGAGGGCCTCCTTGGACGGCGACATGGAGAAGCTGCGCGTCACCCTCTTGGTCGTGAGGTCCACTTCGCTGACGCTGTCGGCGTCGCCGTTCGCGACATAGAGCCTCCGGCCGGACGCGGAGAGCACCGACTTGTTCGGATGCAGCCCTACCTTGATCTGCCCCGTCACCTGAGGTGNNCTGCCACATCAACGATGTCGACGGTGTCGGAACCCTGGTTGGACACGTAGGCGGTGTGCCCGTCCTTGCCGAGCGTCACCCACACCGGCCGATGACCCGCGGCAACGGTCCGTACCCGCCCACTGGCCGTGTCGGCGACTGTCACGGCGTCACCGAGCTGATCGGCGACGACGAGTTTCTTCCCTTCCGGGGTCACGGCCAGGCCGGCCGGGAAAAGCGTGAGGGCCTTGCCGTCCGCGGTCTTGGTGGGCAGCTTGACGGGACCGCGTTCGGTGAGCCGCCCACCGGCAAACGACAGCACCCGGATCTTGGAGTTCGCCGCGGCACTGGCGTAAGCGGTCCTGCCGTCCGGACTCCACGCCAGACCTATGTACAGCGACTCCGGTGACGGATACGACAGGGTCTGGACAACCTTGTCCGTCCGAGTGTCGACCAACTGCAGACTCTGAACGCCCTGACCGTTGTTGGTCACCAGCAGATAGCGACCGCCGGGGTGAAGAACCGCGTTCAGCGGGAGGTTCCCGAGCCTCGTCTGATCACCTGCCGGTGTCACCCGGTACCCCACGGGTGTGACCGCAGTGCCGTCCTTCCGGGGGCCGGCGGTCTTGTCGGCGAGCATGGATGGGGCGATGTGCCGCGTTTCCGCGACTGACGGGTCGTCACCTCCGCCGGGCGCGGCGCCGGTCGGGGCCCTGGGCGCCCCGGCGGTGGCGACAGTGGCCAAAGCTGCACCGCCGATTGCGAGTGTACGTATCTTCGATCTGGCCATGGTCTTCTTCCCCTGCCCTGCAAGGCGGTGTGGCGTCGGCGTGGGGCTGAGGAAATTCTCCTCACTGAACCACTCTCGCCGCATGGGGCATTCAGGTGAATAAGCAAAATCGTCACGAAATGACCTGAATGAGCGCCAGGGATTGCCTTTCGCCACCTCAGGCGGTAACGCAAGCTCGTCAGCCGAGACTGAATGACCGAGTACACCGGCGTCAGTCAGGTCGCCGCCTGGTGACCTGTGCCGATGCGGCGGCGGCGCTGGGCCGGGAGAACACACCGGCCGGGGCGGAGCCGGTGTGCGGTCAGTTGCGCCGGCCGGCCGAGCGCGGCCGGCCGGTTGTGAAGGCCACCCCGCCGACCTGGCCGAACTCCTCGGCCGCCGCGTCATCGTCTGCTTCGAGGCCAAGCCCGGCGACAGGTCCGACGAGGCCCGCGTCAAGCTCTTGACCGGCGGTGGCCGCGTCAAGGCCCGNCCCGCCGTATGCGGCTGATCCCCTTCGAACGCGTCGTCCCCGACCACCGCAAGATCGACAACCTGGCGGACATCCTCGTCACCGAGGAAGGCCCCGGCATCCTCAGCCGGCTCGTCGACGGTGCCCTCCGCCGCCTCGCCGGCGACCGCGACCTGCGCGCCGAGGAGACCACGCTCTACGCCGCCTGCAGGACGTGGTGCCACAGTGAAGGCGCACCGGTCATGTCCTCGCGCGCCTTGCCGCTCGCACCCGGGAACTGGTCGGCCCGGCCTCGCCCGAGGAGATGATCCTGGCCGATCAGCGCAAGCACTGCCGGGCATCGGACTGCTCACCTTTCGCTGTCGCGTCTTCTGGCTCCTGCCCCACGACCGCGACAGCACCCCGACGGCCTGTACGCCAAGAGCGCCCCCGCCGAAGCCGTCGACCCCCGCACCCTCAAACCCCGCATCAAGAGCTACCGGACCGACGTTCCGAAGGCGGCCCGCTTCGAACGCGATGCAGGAACTCGGCACGACACCGCCCCTGTGGATGCCGGGACGCGACCCGCGCACCCCGCTGCTGTCGGGTGTCCATCGGCCACGACCCGGCGCGGACTGCTCGCCCGCCCGAACCGCGCAGGGCAAGGCACGCGGGTGGAATTCCACCCGCTCGACCAGTCCCGGGTCACCCGGCCGCGCCAGCGGGGCGTGGAGTACCGCTCGCCCGGTGGCCGCCACCGGGACCGCATCGTCGATGCCCGGGGCCCGGGCGGCCGAAGAGACCGCTCCGAAGCCGCCGGGTTTCGGTTGCGTGCCGTTGAGCTGTCCACGGCGTATGTCCGGCGCGATTCTGTGTCCCGGTGATGTCCCGCCCGTGGGTGAGGGGGCTGGACCCGGCTCGGGCCTGGGGCCGACGGGGCCGTCATATATCGTTGTCCGATATCGGTATCCGATATCAACGTGTGATGAGGTGCGGGGCATGGGCAAGGCGCCGATGACGGTATCCGGGGTGCCGGATGAGCTGCAGCGGCGGCTGGGGGTGCCGGATGCGGTGGTGATCGGTCTGGGGTCGATGATCGGGGCGGGGATCTTCGTCGCGCTCGCGCCGGCGGCCCGCTCGGCCGGGTCCGGGCTGCTGCTGGGGCTGGCGGTGGCGGCTGTCGTGGCGTACTGCAACGCGACCTCCTCCGCGCGGCTCGCGGCCCGCTATCCGGCCTCTGGTGGTACCTACGTCTACGGGCGCGAGCGTCTTGGTGATTTTTGGGGATACCTGGCCGGGTGGGGGTTCGTGGTCGGCAAGACCGCGTCCTGCGCGGCGATGGCCCTCACCGTCGGCTCGTACGTGTGGCCCGGCCAGGCCCACGCGGTCGCGGTCGCCGCCGTGGTGGCGCTCACCGCGGTGAACTACGCCGGGGTGCAGAAGTCCGCGCTGCTCACCCGCGTCATCGTCGCGGTCGTGCTCGCGGTGCTCGCGTCCGTCGTGGTCGCCGCCCTCACCTCCGCGAGCTCGGACGCGACCCGGCTCGACATCGGCTCCGACGCGGCCTTCGGCGGTGTGCTCCAGGCGGCGGGCCTGCTGTTCTTCGCCTTCGCCGGATACGCGCGGATCGCGACCCTCGGTGAGGAGGTCCGCGATCCGGCCCGCACGATCCCACGCGCGATTCCGGTCGCGCTCGGCATCGCCCTCGCCGTCTACGCCGCCGTGGCCGTCGCCGTCCTGACCGTGCTGGGCCCCAAGGGACTGGGGGAGGCTGCCGCGCCGCTGTCGGACGCCGCGCGGGCCGCCGGCGTCGGCTGGCTCTCGCCGGTGGTGCGGACGGGTGCGGCGGTGGCCGCGCTCGGCTCGCTGCTCGCGCTGATCCTCGGAGTGTCCCGCACGACCCTGGCCATGGCTCGCGACCGCCATCTGCCGCACACCCTGGCGGCGGTCCACCCGAAGTTCAAGGTCCCTCACCGGGCGGAACTCGTGGTCGGTGCCGTTGTCGCGGTGCTGGCCGCGACGGTCGATGTGCGCGGGGCGATCGGGTTCTCCTCCTTCGCTGTGCTGGTCTACTACGCCGTCGCCAACGCCTCCGCCCTCACCCTCACCCCCGGCGAAGGACGGCCCGCCCGCGCGATTCCCGTCGTGGGCCTGGCCGGATGCCTGGTCCTCGCCTTCGCCCTGCCCGTGACCTCGGTGGTGACCGGCGTCGCGGTGGTGGCCGTGGGCGCCGCCGCGTACGGAGTTCGCCGCATGGTGGCCGCCGGGCGCTGACCGCCCGCCCGGCGGCGGGCGGCGCGGGTCAGGAGCGGCGCAGCAGGATCATGAACCCGTAGTCCATGTGGAGCTGCTGGTGGCAGTGGAACAGGGACAGTCCGGGCTGGTCGGCGGTGAAGTCGAAGTCGAGTGCCTGGTAGCCGCCGAGCATGACGACGTCCTTGTCCAGGCCGTGGGTGGGGGTGCCGGCGATGTGGGTGACTTCGAAGGTGTGGCGGTGCAGGTGGAGGGGGTGGATGTCGTCGGTGGCGTTGCGGAACCGCATCCGGTACCGCCTGCCGCGGTCGATGTCCAGCACCGGCTTGTTGGTGTCCATGGAGAAGGGCACGCCGTTGAGGGTCCAGACGTTGAATCCCCTGTCGGCGGCGTTGCGTTTCTCCACCAGCAGGTCGATCACGTGGTCGGGCCGGGCGGCGGGGGAGCCGGGACGGGCGAAGTCGCGGTAGTCCCAGGTGAAGTGGGGCGGTGCGATCCACCGCGGGGATCCGCTGCGGCCCGCGTACTCCACCACGGTGCCCATGCCGTTCTTGCGGTCGTCGTCGGACAGGTCTCCCAGTACCCACACGCCGGGACGGTCCATCTCCACCAGGGCCGAGACGCGTTCGGCGGTGCCGATCCACAGCACCGGCACCTCGGTCGGGCGGGGCACCGGGTTGCCGTCGAGGG
>NZ_JUJA01000169.1:8701-14814 GCF_001906585.1 Streptomyces kebangsaanensis
CGTAGCCGTGCGGCATGCCCCGGGCCAGCGAGTCGGCCATCTCCTTCTCGCCCCTGCGCCTGAGGTCCGGCACCTCGGAGCCGGCCAGGAAGTTCTGGGCCATGTCGCCGCCGTGGCTGAGGGCGGGTTCGAACTCCTTCAGCACCAGGAAGACCTCCTGGTCGTAGGCGCCGGGGTTGGCTTTCGGCTCGATGTGGACCGGGCCCGCCTGACCGGTGTAGGTCCCCCGGGTCAGGTCACCATGTGCTGCCACATGGGTGTGGTAGAAGCGGAAACCGGCCGGTCCGGGCGTGAACGACAGGCGCCGCATCCCGTGCGCGGGGATGTACGGGGTGCCCTCCTCCGCAGCCCCGTCCACCGCGGCGGGAACCCGCTGGCCGTGCCAGTGAAGCAGCTCGGGGGCGCCGGTGTCGTTGTGGACGTCGACCATGACCGGGCGGCCTTCGGTGAACCGCAACAGCGGACCGGGGAACTGTCCGTTGTACGTCGTGGTCGTAACGGTCGTGTCCGGTGCGAGCTCGACGCGCCCGGTTGCGATCCGCACCGTGTAATCCGCCCTGCCCGAGACGACGGGCCGGACGGACGGCGTCGTGGAGGCGGAGGTGGCGACCGGCCTGGCGCCGCCCCCGGCCAGCAGAGCCAGGCCGCCGAGCTTGAGGACGTCGCGACGGGTGATCTGCACGGGCTGCTCCCTTCCCGGTCCCAGGGCACCCCCAGCTGATGCCGGGCACCCCGACATCACACCACATACTCCTGATACTCCTGTTTCGTCACATAAGCCAGACAAGAGGTCATGACGGAACCTGATGGCGCTGGTCGGGACAACCGCAGTGCCTGGCGCACCGGAGCCGCATCGCGCACGGCGAGGCTCTGCCGATGGCGGAGAGCACCGTCTACCGGCCGCCTCCGGCGACGAGGCCGGCGCCCGATACGTCCTGCCACAGGCCCCCCTCGCATGGCACGGCGGTCCGGCTGTGCGGGTGAGCCGTGAGACGGGGAGCCGCACGCTCGCGCGCATACGAGGTACGCGAGAACGGGAGTCACTCCTGCTCAGGCCTGCGACGTGGGACGTGTGTCATGTGTCGACATCACCCAGCAGCGGACCGGTCTCTCCTGCTCGTGGCCGGCGTCGGCGCCTGGCCGTTCGAGGGCCGCCTCATACGCACCGGGGCCGGGACCGTACGGGCCCGGCCGACCCGCGCGGTTACGGGGTGCCGTCGCCGAGGAGCTCGCGGGCCAGTTCCTCGAGCGCCCGGCGGTCTTCCTCCAGGGCCTGCTTCCCGGCCTCCGTCGCCCGGTACACCCGCCGGGTACGGCCGTCCACGACCCGCTGTTCGGAGGTGAGCAGCCCGTCGGCCTCCAAGCGGTGCAGAGTCGGATACATCGTGCCGGGGCTGATCTGGTAGCCGTGCCGGGCCAGTTCCTCGGTCATCCACGCGCCGTGGATCTCCTCTTCGGCCGCGTGGTGCAAGATGTGCAGCCGCACCGCGCCCCGCTGGAACTCTCGCACCCCGACCACCTCCACGCCACCCGCCCGGCAGTGACGAAACCGATATCGGCTTCCGATTCTACGCCGCGCGCCCCGCCCCGACGGCCACGCACCGCAGACCCGAGAGCACCCGAGACCGTCACCGCGGTGGGACCCGGCGGATCGTATGGCGGGTGATACGGGCGGCGGGGGAGCCGGTACCGGCGACGACCTGGTCCTGGACGATGCCGTGGCCGACCTCGGCTCCCAGTGGGGCCGGTACGAATACGTCACCGGCATCGGCTTTGCCGTCTGAGGGATCTGCGTAACAACCGATCGGGGTTTGGACACCCTGACCGGTGGCCCGTCAAGGACGAGGTGTCCTCTGCCGTCGAACCCTGATGTCTCGTCCCAGGACGTCTTGCCTCCCTCTCGTCCGTTCCTGCTCGGTTCGCACGTCAGAGACAGAGTCGGAGGGGGCAGGTCAGGAGACGAGCGAGGGCGAGGCGCGGGCGCTGTTCTTCGCCGGGCTGCCCGGCCCCGCCGCCGACCTGGGGCTCGCGGCGGAGGTGACGGCAGCACGGCTGAAGCTGCCCGGCCGTGCTGCCGACGGGACTGCGCGAGGAGGCGGCGCGGACCGCGGCGGTGTTCCACCTGGACGCCCCGGGCTGGTACCGGGAGCCCGAACAGACGCCGTGTCTGCCCCTGTTCGTCGACGCGGTGCTCACCCAGCGCGTGGTGGACGTGCGCTACCGCCGTTGGCGTGCCCCGCAAGAGGTGCGGCGCCGTCTTCGCCTGAGACGGGACGCTTGATCGCATGCCACCAAGGATTGGTCATCGGTTTTTTGGTGACAGGAAAGATTGACTGCCCAGCTCAGGCCCAGCGCGTTGTACCGCTTTCCGGCCCGGCCGGTACGGTGCCGGGCCGTGGCGATCAAGACCAGCGGGGAACTCATGGCCTGGCAGCCGCCGGCCGGCACGGAGTGGTCGGGGAGCGGCAACCCCCTGGACCGCTCCGGGCCTGCTGGAGGCCCGATTCCCTGAGAGGGGGGGGCCACGGTACGTCCGTCCCCTTCCGTGACGTCGGCATCCGATGCCGACCGAGGTGGTGAGGAAGCATGAGGAGCCCCCAGGTCGTGGTGGCCATGGGCGTCACGGGTACCGGCAGGACCACCGTCGGTGTCCTGCTCGCGGCCCGGCTCGGCGTTTCGTACGCCGAGGGCGATGACTTCCACTCCAGGCAACATCGCCAGGATGTCGGTCGGTGTGCCGTTCACCGACGAGGACCGCCGGCCCCGGCTGGACGCGATCGGCGCCTGGGCGCGCGGGCGAGCGGGGCTCGGAGGGGGGATCGGCGGCTCGGCACCGAGGAGGTCAGCGCCCGCGTCATGGACGCACTGCGCGACCTGGAGCGGTCCTCCGCTCCAGGTCGCGCAGTGGGTGTCACTCCTTGCTGTGGCTCTTGGATTCCAGTCCTCGGATTTTGCCGGACGATCACCTCAGGAACACGGGATGCGCAATAGCCGCACGGAAGCGACGCAGAGGAGGCAGTGGCTCCGCTGGCTGCCTGCCGCAGTGGTTGTCGGAGCGTTCGTCCTCGACCTCTCCACCCTGGGGGGCGTCAACGTGTTCCCCTTGCTCGCGGCCGCCCCCGGAGTGGCCGCGCCGATTCTTTCCCTGCGCGGGACGATCGCCACCGGGGTGGCGGCGAACCTCGCGGGGCTCGCCCTGGTGTACCTGGAAAGAGAGCCGACCCGCGACGACCTCGTCCCGTTCACCAGCCTGGTCCTTCTCACCGTCATCGCGGCGGTCGTCAACGTGCTGCTGAGACGCGACCGACGGCAGTTGAGAACGAGCCGCGAGGTGGCGGCGGCGGTCCAGCACGCGGTGCTCCCGGATCCGCCTCGCAGGGTGGGACGGCTGGCCGTGGCCTCCCGGTACGAGGTCGCCCATGAGGAGGCCGCCATCGGAGGGGACCTCTTCGCGATTCACGAGACGCCCCACGGCATCCGGATGCTCCTCGCCGACGTGCGCGGCAAGGGACTCGAGGCGGTCCGTACGGTCAACGCCCTGCTCGGCTGCTTCCGCGAGGCCAGCGACCACCGCCCGGATCTGCCGGGCGTCGTCCGGCAGCTGGAGGACCGGATGCAGGCGGGCATCGGACAGGCGACCGGAGCGGAAGCCGAGTCGTTCGCCACGGCCGTCATCGCGGAGCTCCCCCCGGACTGCTCCGTACTGCGCATCGCCAACCGGGGCCACTCCGCGCCGCTGCTGGTCCACGAGGGCAAGGCGAGTCCCCTGGAGCCGACCACGCCGTCACTGCCGTTGGGGCTGGGAGCTCTCGGCGGCGACGACGTCCCGGTCGACCGGTTCGACCTGCCCGTCGGAGCCACCCTGGTGCTGTTCACCGACGGCATCGACGAGGCCCGCGACGCGGACGGCGTCTTCTTCGACCCCGTTCCGGTGCTGTGCCGGCACCTCCCGCCCGATCCGGACGTGGTGCTCGACGCCCTCCTCACCGCCGTCTTCCGGCACACCGGGGGAAAACTGCAGGACGACGCCGCGCTCTTCGCCGTCACCCTGGACGAGTAGCCCCACCCCCGGGCACTCGCTCCGCACACGGACATCACTCCGCCCGCACGTTCCACCGCCGACGGAGGTCCTCACCCGCCTCGTCGGGGTGCCGGCCGCGCGTCTCGGGAACCCGCCCGGCGACGGACACCGCGCCGAGAGCACGGACCACGGCGAAGATCCGGAACGTCGGCCATCCGGCGTCGGCGGGGGCTGCGAGCAGCCGGCCCCGCCGCCTGGCACGTCAGGGAGTTCCACGGCGGCCTCCGCCGCGGTTCAGGCTCGCCCTGATCAGCGCGGCGTCATGATCGAGGGCGGCACGGGACCGCTCCTGCCACCTGACCTCCAAGCGGAACCGGTCGTCCGCGGTGCGAGGGAATACATGCACGTGGAGGTGGAAGACCGTCTGATCGGCGGCCTCACCGTCGGCGAGGAACACGTTCACTCCCTCGCACGGCAGCTCCGAGCGCCGCAGAGCCCGCGCCAGCAGGTGGACCACGCGGAACAGATGGGCCATCAGGGCCTCATCGATGTCCTCCAGACCTGCCGCGTGCATCTTGGGGATGACGAGGAGGTCTCCAGGCGCAGCCGGGTGGATGTCCATGAAGGACAGGACCAGCTCGTCCTCGTACACGCGGCTGGCCGGCACCCGGCCGGAGACGATGCCGCAGAAGGCACAGGCCGGATCCCCGGCGAACAGCCCCATGGACACAGCATGCGACAGCGGCTCCCGGAGCCGCTCCTGACCGGGCTGACCTGCGCCTGGGAGTACCGCGTCCTCCCCCGGGCATCCGCCCGGCACGGTGCCTGTCTCTGTGGAGCAGCCGGTCCGAGCCCCGTGGTGAGGTCGCGGCTTGGGTCGGTGTCACGCTGTTTCGCATGGCGTCGGTGAAAGCTCTGGGCATGACGCCCGTACCGGGCCCCGACTTCCCCGAGGCCAATCGTCGATCCGGGGGTGCTGGGGCGCGTATCGAGTCGTGGGCAATCTGTGGGGAATCGCCCGCGCGGCGGGGTGTGGACCGGTAGTCCTTCTTGCGTGACGTGAGTGCAACTGACGCACGAGGGACGGGTGTTCATCGGGCCGTACCTGCCGATCGGCGCGTACGGCCCGTACACAGAGCGGCTGCGGCAGCGGTTCGAGGACGTGATCCGGCGGTTGGGTGCCGGCGGGCAGCGGCGGAAGACGCCGACCGAGTCCGGCGCCTGGCCGGCCGTCCGCAACCGCTTCCGGCAGTGGCGTGACGCCGGCGTCGACTCCACCACCGCGCGGGCGCACCACGACGCTGCCGGGATGCACCTGGGCGAGGACGTCCTCACCGCCCTGGAGAAGGCTGCCGCCGAGGCGGAGAAGGCCAGGTCGAAAGGGGCGGCCTCGAAGAACGAAACGGGCAGGAAGCCGGGACCGGTCCCGAGGGGGAGGAGCGGCGACGCATCCGGCGCCGGCGAAAAGTCCGGCTGAAGGCCGCTCTCCTGGGACACTCCAGGGGCGGGCAGACCAGCAAGGTCCACCTTGTCGCCGACCGCGGGTGCCGCCCGCCGGCGTTCGTGCCGACCGCGGGCCGGCACACGGGATTCTCCGACCGAGCACGGGCGCAGCGCGCACCGTCCCCGGTCCGGGGACCGGGGACGGTGCGCCGTGCGGCGGCTACTTGCACTTCTCGTTGATCTTGTACTGGAGCGCCCGCGGGTAGTCGTGCCGGTCGAGCCGGACCCGGGCCAGGATCGGGGCGCGGTTGATGTCGTTGCTCGGATCGGCGATGTCGAGCAGCAGCGACTCCAGATCGGTGTGGGTGGTGAGCTCCCGCCCGTGCATCCGGTCCTTCTCCGAACCGAAGACCTCCGCCAGCTTCTCGTACTGCCACGGGTGCAGCACGTTGTAGAAGTCGGCCCCGTCGGACGGCATCTCCTTGTAGTAGCAGGGGCTGACCAGCATCTGCTCGATGCCGTAGAGGCCCTCGTTGTCCAGGACGAAGACCACCGGCTGCAGGTGGTGGCGCACGTGCGTGGACAGCTCCTGGCAGATCTCCTGGAACGAGCCGTCCCCGACGAACACCAGCGGCCGCTTGAGTGGCTG
>NZ_JUJA01000169.1:14855-29275 GCF_001906585.1 Streptomyces kebangsaanensis
GTAGCCGATGGACAGCCAGCTGTTCTGCGCCACGAAACTCGCCCGCTCCGCCATCCGTAGATTCATCGAGCCCAGCAGTGCGAACGCTGCGTCCGAGACCACCGTGAACGGCGAGGTGGCCTCCGGGCCGTCGCCCTGCGCCTGGCTCAGCAGGAAGGCGTTCATGTGCTGGAAGAACCCGTCGTAGGTGAGCTCCTCGGGGTGGTCCGTGCTGCTCAGGCCGGTCAAGAAGGCGATCGTGCTCGCCGGGACCTGCCGGTTCTTGGCGTGTGCCAGCGCGAAGAGGTCGGCCTCGAACGCCCGCTTGCCGAAAGCGGCACCCAGCGCGTCCCGCAGCGCCGGGACGAACCGCGCCAGCTGGACGTCCGGGAAGTACTGCGCGCCGACGCTGACGCCCTCGCGGGCGGCCACGATCCAGTCGTCGCCGATCGACTTCTCGCCCCCGAGGTTCTTCGACGTCGACCAGGTACCCAGGCCGATCCGGCATCCGGCGGCCTGGAAGGCATCGCGCACCTCCGGCAGGCTCGCCTTGCCGTTGTAGACGCCCGTGAAGCCCGGGGTGTTCTCGGAGACCACGGACTTCGCACCGACGGTGGTGCAGAACGGGATGCCGGTCAGCTGCACCAGCGAGACCAGCTCCTGCTCCAGCCGGTTCCGCGCGATCTCCTCGCCCGCCCACAGCACCGGCGTGCCGAGCCGTTCGACCAGCTTCACCGAGGCCTCCACCGCCTTGGCGAGCATTTCCTCGTTCTTCTTGGTGAACGGCCTTTCCTGACGACGGAGTTCGCCCTGCGGCGCGGCGCACGGGGCATTCCAGAGGTCGTCCGTCACCTCCAGGTAGACCGGCCTGCGCTCGGTCAGGCCGGCGGTGATCGCGCTGTCGATCTGCGAGGGCGCGAGCCCGGGGTTGGAGATCACCTGCGCGTCCACCGTGACCTGCCGGTAGACCTCCAGATTGCTCTCCCGGCGCTGGCTCATGTGCGAGGTGAGCAGACCGACCGCCTGGTAGTTGAGCCACTGCTCGTACGACGGCGCCGCGTTGATCACGATCACCGGCACGTACTCGACGTACGCGCCGCCGATCGGGTTGAGCAGGCTGAACGCGCCCACGCCGTAGGTGACCGCGACGGCGGCGACGCCCTGCTCGCCCTTGGCGAGGTCCGCGTCGGCGGCCCGCACCCGGGCGTAGGCGTCGGCGGCGTAGCCGCCACCGATCTCGGTCGGGGTGCCGACCCAGCGCACCCCGGTGGTGGCGTGCATGATCGTCAGGAACGGGCCGAGGTGGTCGCCCGGCACCCCGAACAGGTACCGGATGCCCAACTGCTCCAGTCTGGTGGCCAGGTAACGGCCCACCGTCCATTCGTCGTTGCTGCTCATTTGCTGAACACCTCCGCTTTGCGTGCGCGACCGGTCCGCACCTCGGGCCGGATCTCCGGTTTGGCGTGGGGCAGTGGCGCGGGTGCCTCGTGCACGGCGATCGCCGCGCGGACGGCGGTCTCCACCGCGCCCTCGATCCAGGCGTGCTTGAGCGAGACGTGCTCGCCGGCGAAGTGCACCGGGCCCTCCGGCTTGACCGCGTCGAGGTGGAAGCTGGTCATCTGGTGCGGGGTGTACACCGCCGCCTCGCCGAAGGCGTACGGGTCGCGCAGCCAGCTCTGGGTCTGGCCGGAGCCGGTGTAGAACACCTCGATCCGCTGTCCGTGCACCGACTGGAGGTTACGCAGCGCGTACACGTACCGCTCGGCGTCGGCCATCGAGTCCCAGCGCGCCGCGTCGTCCGACCAGCTGTAGCTGGCCAGCACCACGCCGCCGTCGCTGTCGGGCACCGGGTGCGAGGGGTAGTACATGAAGCGGTTCGGGTTGTCGGTGGTCGAACCGCCGCCGAAGCAGTTGGTGGCGGGGCGCACGCTCGCCCGGCGCGGCGGGGTGTGCAGGAAGACCTCCCGCTGCTCCCGGCTGATCCGGCTCGAGTCCACGCTCCGGTGGGCGCCGAGCAGCATCCTCGGTGAATCGGGCGGTGACCGGTGCCCGTCGTGCGCGGCCGGCACGGCCGCCTCGGTGTCCTCCTCGCCGGCCCTCTGGTAGTACTCGTACAGGCCGCGCTCGATGGAGTCGAGCTCGGCCTTCCAGTCCGCCTCGGTGAACTCCCACCACCGGCGGGAAAACTCCAGCAGCACCTTGGTGGCCTGGTCGTAGTGCGTCTCGATGATCGCCCGGCGCTTCTTGTACGAGTACGGGGGCGAGACCTGGACGAACCGCAGTGCGGAGAACGGGACGGTGACGATCGCGAAGTCACCCTTCCAGACCGTGGGTTCAACCTCTGGGGGTTCAGCCTCCAGGCCGCCCTCGGGCACGGTGTGGACGACGACCTGCGGCCCGTTCGGTCCGACGTCCTGGCCGGCCCCGCTGTCGCGGCGCGGGTCCCAGTACTCCATCCGGATCATCCGCTCGCCCATTTCGAGTTCGTCCTGGAGCTCCTCGGCCAGGGCGTAGGGCAGCTGCCGGCTGCCGCCGTCGATCTCCCAGTAGGTGGCGTCCGGGTTGATGTCGCTGCGGCCCAGGAAGGTGTGGAAGAAAGACAGGTGCAGCCGCGAGGTCATGTTCTCGATCGTGCCGATCGCCTCGATGGCCTCGTCGCTGAAGCCCGCGTACTCGCGCAGGAAACGGCCCATCGAGTAGCCGTCGAAGTCGCGGATCACCCGGGCCCAGCCTTCGACCCACTCCTGGAACGGCTTGTTGACGCGCTTGCCGTCGACGACGTCGGAGTAGTAGTCGCGGACCGGCTCCAGCGCCTGGTTGACCATCTCGCCGGCGGTGATCCGCGCCTCGTCGCCGGTGAGGTGGAAGCCCTCGTTGGCGCTGCTCGGGTCGGCGGCGTACTCGCTGCGGCGGGCCTGGATGCGGTTGGTGCGGATCCAGCTGTTGAAGCGCTTGACCGGCTCGCGGAAGTCCGGGCTGTCCTCACCGTACTTCCAGACCTTGCCGTCCTCGAAGGACTCGTAGACCACTGGCGGAGCGGGCGCGTTCTGGTTGCCGGTGTAGGGATCGACGTCGACGTTGTAGAACAGCCGTCGTTTCAGGCCGAGGCTGTCGACCAGGGCCAGGGTGAGTGGGTGGAAGCTGGGCAGCCGCATCGCCCCGGCCTCCCCGTACTGCGCCGGGTCGCAGAACGGGCTGTCCTGCTCGTCGTCGGTGGAGCGGAAGGTCTTGATCCGCCCGCCGACCCGGTTGGCGTTGGCCTCCAGGATGGTGACGTTGTGCCCGGCGTCCTTGAGCAGCTTGCCGGCAACCAGACCGGCGATCCCCGCACCGACGATCAGCACGTCCTTGGGCTCGTCGGTCTTCGGGATGCCCCTGTCGATCAGGACATCGAGGTAGCGCAGCTTCAGGTCCTTGTCGTCCGGACCGACCAGCAGCAGCTCGCGGGCCAGCTGCCGGCAGGTCTGCTGGCGGGTGCGGTCGTTGGCAGTGCCCTCGATGGTGGGGCTTTCATTCATGACTTCTCCTCGCGGCCCAGGAGCCGACTGACTTGTTGGGGAGGTCCTCGCCCTCGGCGAGCAGCCGCAGCGTGCTGATCGAGGGGGTGAAGGCGTGGAGCGCGCCCGTGGTGCGGACGAAGCGCTTCATGTCGACCGTGCCGAAGGTGCCGTCCGCGAGCTCGATCGAGGCCTTGCCGGCGAGGCCGATGACCTTTTCCTGCCGACGATTCCGGCGAAGGCGCGCGGATGGGTGCGGCGGATGTGCGCGGCCCAGGGGGTGTGCTGGCCGATGGGGTCGTTCGCGTATTCGAAGCCGTTCCGGTCCGAGCCGAGGCCGGTCACGGCGCTGCACGGCGGTGCGAGTGGTGTGCCGCCCTTGGCCCGGCCGACCAGACAGGCACCGAGCCGGTCGGCGTCCATGTTCCCGGTGAAGTTCTTGACGCCGTCCACCACGGCCTTGTTCCAGCCGGCGACATCCCGGCGAAGGCGGCGCACCACCTGGAGGGAGCCGTTCTTCATCCACGCCGGCGCCTTCCGGTCACCCTGTCTGCTCTTGCAGCCGAAGACGAACTCGCCGGGTTCGATCAGCTCGGTCCCGGCGTGGTTGTCGCGGAAGCCCTTGCGGCCGGCGTCCTCACGGTGGAAGTCCTTGACGCCGGGCTGGGAGGTGCCGTCCTTGTGGCCGAAGTGCTCGTGACCCTTCGGATCGCCCTTCAAGGTGCGGCCCTCGTCCACATGGACGCGGGTGATCCGGTGGGTCTGCTCGACGGTGTCGAGGTTCTTCAGCTTCTCCTTCAGCAGCGCCTCGGTGTCCGCGGTGACGATAAGGACCGCGTGCACGACCTTGTCGCCGGTCCCGGCCCCGAACAACCAGGTCCTGGGGTCGCTCTCGCCGGTGTCCCCGAGGTACTCGGCCCGTGCGGCCGCGCCCGCGCAGAAGGACGTGAAGGTGCTGAGGTCCTTCTTGATCCGATCGGGCTTGTTGGCGATCGTCACGAGGCCCTCGAAGGTGGGGGAGACCCCGCAGCGGACGGTGGTGATCGACGGGTCGCGGCCGACGGCCCGGCGGGCCTGGGAGAACTGCTCGTCGAAGTCCTTGTTGAACGCGGCCAGGACGTTGCCCCGGATGTCGGTGGACCCGCGCAGTTCCGGCCGGGGCAGATGCTCGATGTACGGGACGGCGGTGGGCCGGGTGGGGGTCGTGGTCACGGTGGGGCTCCTCGCATGGGGCGGAGGGCGGCGGCGGATTCGCAGAGGGACGGCACGACCACTATTGATTACGGAAAGTGACTGGTCGGATACTCAAAGTAATTACGTGCTTCCGTGGGCCCTGTCAAATGGAGTCCGGCCCCTCGGCGGGTCACACGGCGTCGCCGGGTGGAGCGTCCCTGCGCAGGCGTGGGACGGGGATCGGCACCCGGGCCGAGGCTGCGGGCCTGCGGGGCCGTCGCGAGCCGCCGCTGCCGGACGCCTGGGTACGCCACTGCCGATGGCTCGGCGTCGAGTGATTCCTGATCGCCTTCCGCTTCCCCGCGGCGACGTTCGGCGGTGTGAACTCCAGGCCGCCTGTCGCGGGCTGGGCATCCTCCCGCCGGCACCAGTGCCGGCCTCTGGCGCGAGCATGCCGGCGCCCGGCTCCGCGACGCTCTGTGGCACCGGGCCGGAGACGGCTGGCACCGGCTCGCCGACGTCGATGAGTCCCAGCAGTCCGCGCGGCGCTGCTCGGCGGGCTGCGCGGCCAGGCGCGGTTGCCGTCCGGGTCGGCGGCGGACGTGGGACTGGTTCAGGCGGTGGCGTGGGCCCCATACGGACTCGAGGTCGTCCGGCAGGAGAACGTCCAGCGATTCCTCCCGCCGCTGCGCCGGAGGAGCGGGGCGTTCTCCATCCGCTCGCAGACGGCCAGGCTCTCGGGTCGGCCGACCGGGGCGTACCGGCCGTGTTCGGCGGGTGCGCTGCCCGGCCCGTACAAGCGCACCAGCTCCTGGAGCCGCCCGCGGTACCGTTCGGTGAACGCCTCCAGGCGCCGCATGCAGCCATCCCGCTCGTCCTCGCGTACAGCGCCGAGGGTCACGGCCAGGATCTCCCCCTGACACGTCGGGGGCACCGGCGACCGGGCGGCCGGGCCCAGCGCGGACCGCGGTTCATTGATTGCGCAGAGTTACGGCCTTGTGTGCGTGTGCCTCATGTCCCTTCTGGTACTGCAATCACAGTCATGAGGCCTGGTTCCGGCGGGCGCGGCTCCGGCTGAGCCGTCTCGACCACGGCAACGCGGCTCCGAAGGTCATCCGATACGCACCCGGCAGGCCGTCCTCCGTGCTCTCCTGCGACGACATGCGGCACCTGTCCAGAGAACTGCGCTGGACCGCTCCCGCCCGAACTCCACACCTGACCGGGAAGGCCGTTCACCCGGACTCGAGTGAGACGGCCTCACGAAACCCGTCTCACTCGAGTCCGGGCACCGCGGCTCAGCGGCCCGGACCTGTCCGGACTTGCCTGAGACCGGACAGCAGGCCCCCGGACGCGCGTTCCGGTCGGCCGGCACGGGTCTCGCCGCCAGGGGCCCGGGACGAGCATGGCTCAGAGTCTGTGGTCGATCTTCTTTTCCCGCATCAGTTTCTCCAGTTCTGTGTCCGACAGCGGGTGCAGGGTGTTCAGGAGATGGCGTAGCCCGGGTTCGTCGAGGGTCTGGCTGGTGACCTCTGCCTCCGCGTTCCGGTGGCGGCGGGTGAGGGTGACGGCGCGGCCGCCGCCGGGGAAGTCGCGGACCGTGCGCATCTCGCCGTGCGTGTCCACCGTGCAGGTCACGCCCTTCTCCACGAGCTCGGGGCATCGGGGTGCGGGCGTGAGCGGCGAGCGCACCGTGAGGCCCACGTAAGCGAACTCGTCCTGCCGGACGGGGCGGTATTCGACGCTGAAGTAGGCGGGGCCGACCTCGGCACGGGACACCTGCATGCCGGGCGGAGCGGTGCCCAGGTACAGCAGCTCCGGATGCTCCCGGTACCGCGAGACCTCCGCCTCGTGCCGGCCCTGCTGCGACTGCGCAGGGCCGACGAAGCCCCCATAGGCCACCCCGGCCGCCAGCGCGGCCACCGCCCCCAGCCGCACCCACCGGCTCGGCACGAAGAGCGCCGCGGCCACGGCGTACGGCACCCCCGTCAGCGCGATCCGGGTCCCGGCGCCGCCCAGGTCGACGCCCCCGCCGTAAGCGGCCAGACCCGCCAGGACGCCAAGCGTGCCGAGGACGAAGACCAACACCGCCCAGCCGAGCCGCTGTGGCACGGAGCCGCACAGCGGCACCACGGTCCGCGCCGGTACGCCCGCCGCGGCCAGCAGGCCCACCGTCAGCGGCACACCCAACACGAAGACCGGCGCCGCCGCACCGGCCCCACCACCCCAGACCGTCACCAGCAGCACGAAGCCGAGCGTCGGCACCGCGGCCGCCATCGTCGCCCAGACCAGGAAGAGATGAAGGGCCGTCAGCGCCCCTCTGCCACTTGTCATGGCGCGGATCCTGTCAGCCGACGTCCTGGCGCACATGAGTTCTCGTACTCACTGCACAGTCCCGCCGCCCGAGCTGGGCGGCGGCGGTGGTGATCGGCGTCTCCGGAGCGGTCTGCAGCGCCTCGCGGACCTCCTCCGGGGCGTAGGGCCGATGCCTGTCGAACCCGTTCAGCCTCGAGGACAACGCCGCCCTCCTCGTTCGGCTGACCAACCAGGGGAGACACCAGGGACGACCGGCACACGGTCTGCATCCCGGATGGCCGACTACCGGACGGAGTCACAGTGGGGTGGACGGCATGGAGGGCGAGGATGGCTTGCGCGATCACCGGCGGCGTCCTCGGAGCGACGCGGGTGTGCCAGTGGTTGCCCGGTCGGGCGCCGCGCTTCGGGCGCCCGACCAGGCCCTCCCGCAGTTACAGGTACGGGCGGGTGATCAGCTCGATCGCGTGACCGGCGGGGTCCTTGAAGTACACCCCTCGACCGCCGTGCCCGTGGTTGATCTCACCGGGGCGTCGCATCTGCGGATCGGCCCAGTGCTCGATGCCGCGCTCGCACAGCCGCCGATACGCCCGGTCGAACAGTTCGTCGTCGATCAGGAACGCGTAATGCTGCATCTGGATCTCCACCGGCGGCTCGGCGAACTGGAGCAGCACCCCATCGTCGAGCTGGATGTTGGTGAACGGACCCCAGGACGGTGCTTGCGGAAGCTCCAACAACTCCCGGAAGAACCGAGCCGACTCGTCGCGATCCTCGGCGGCGATGATGGTGTGGTTGAACGTGACTGTCATTCGGCTGACCTCGCTGTTGTTCGACACGAAGAACGGACTCGTGGTGCGCGAGCGCTGGGAGGTCCGCGTGCCGAACTGGGGTGCCTTCTCCGCACCCATCGTGCGATCAGCCCTCCACCGGGTGGCCAATCCGTGGGTGGCGTAGTGCCGGTCCGGTGTTCACGTCGGGAGACCCTACTCGATCTCGTCGGCCGCGACAACGGCGCGGCGACCGGCTGTCGGGTGGCTCGTCACGGCCCTGGCCGGGCACTTCGAGCAGGCCGGGATGTGGGACGGGACGAACCCGCTGTACGGGATCGGACCGTGAAGATGCCGGATGCCGGATGCCGGTCAGCGATGTCGGCGAAGGCCTGTACTACGAGTCCGCCGCTGCCCGGAGGCCCCTCCGTGCGGTCTGCCGGCGCTCGCAGCGTCGCGCGTTCCGCTCCTTGCCGCTGTCGGGCATGGCACGTCGGTCGATCGTGCCGGAAACCGGCATGGCGGACGGAGGGACAAGAGTGCCTCAACGCCGCTGACGCAACGTCCGTCGCACGACGACGGACGGGGAGGGCGGAGGACGACGTGGTGAGCGGGTACCGGCCGGTGACGTGGACCGAGGCGGCCGGGCCTGCCGCCTCCACGATCGGCTCCCGCGTGCAGTGGTGGACCTGGCATGCCGTACGGACCCACCGACCGACGTGACGGTCGACCTGCGCTGCGACTGCGCACCCTCTGGCACCGCTGCTGGGGACTCCCGCGCCGTGGCCTCTGCCGCTGTCGGCTCCGCGCGCAGGCACGCGTCCACTCGACGAGTTTCTGCGGCATCTCGACCACCACCCGCTGCTTTCGTTCGGGCGGAAGGGGCCGGCACGGCCGTGCCGGCCCCTGTGCGTACCGGGAGTTACTCGGTGACCTCGTGGTCGTGGCCCTCGTGCAGGCCACCGCCGCTGCCCGCCGAACCCTTGGTGTTCTGCGGCGCCACCGGCTTGCTCAGAAGACTGGTGTCCCAGGCGTACTGGCCCACCGCGTTGGCGATGACGTCGATGTTGACGTCGAACGCCTTCATGTTGATGTTCTTCAGGTTGTCGCAGGCTGCGTGGTAGCAGGCGTCGTACGCGACACCGGCCTTGCCGCCGTACACCTTTGCCTGCTCGGCCGTCTTGATGCCCTCGGCGCCGGTGAAGGTGCCGCCCGAGGGGATGCCCACCTCGATGAACGGCCCGTAGTCCGACCGGCCGGTGAAGTCGGTGCCCTCGTGCGGGATGCCCCGGCTGTCCAGGTAGTCGGTGATCTGCCGCTCCAACTGCGCCGAGCCCTTCGGGCCGGGGCCGGCACCGACCTGGTCGGAGTCGTCGCCGTCGTAGACGAACTGGGCGTAGTTCGGCGAGGCGATCATGTCGAAGTTCAGGTACAGCTTGACCTTCGCGAGGTCCGCCGCCGAGAGGCTGTTGACGTACGCCTCCGAGCCCAGCAGGCCGAACTCCTCAGCCGACCACCAGGCGAAGCGCACCTTGTTCTTGGCCTTCTCGTGGGCGAGGTTCAGAGCCACGTCGAGGATGCCGGCGGAGCCGGAGCCGTTGTCGTTGATGCCCGGTCCGTCCGCCACCGAGTCCAGGTGGGCGCCGAACATCACCACGTTGCCGGCATCGCCGCCCTTGGTCTCGGCGATCACGTTGTAGGTGCGCCGGGTCTCCGAGAAGGTGCGGATCTCCAGGTTGACGGTCACTGCGCCGGCGGCGGCCTTGGCCGCGAGCGCCTCGCCGTCCGCCTGCGTGACGCCGCCGGCCGGGATCTTGGCGACGGTCGGGTCTCCCAGGGTGCCGTTGAGCGCGCCCTCGGTGTTGTTGTAGATGATCGCGCCGACCGCGCCCGCACCGGCGGCGGTCTCCTGCTTCTCCGCGAAGGTGCAGCCGCCGCGCTTGATCAGCGCGATCTTGCCGGTGAACGTCCCGGGGGCGTAGTCCTCCGGCTCGCAGCCGGTGGTGGCGTCGACCGGCACCACCGCGACCGGGGCGGTGATGCCGCCGACCGGGCTGCTGGCGGAGTACGTCATGGCGGTCATCGGGACGTCCTGCTGCTGCGGCGACACCACCCGCAGGCTCTGCGCCAGCGTCTGGGTGAACGGGTAGTCGAACTCGTTCCGGGTCACCGAGTATCCGGCCTTCCGCAGCAGGCCTTCGACGTACTGGGCCGACTGCCGGTGCCCCTCCGACCCGGCCACCCGGGTGTTCCCGTTCTTGTCGGCGATCCGCTGGAACTGCTTCAGATGCTTGTAGGCATCCTTGGCGTTGCTCTTCTTGACGAGCTTCTTCGAGAGCTTGGCAGCCTCCTTGGCAGGGTCGCTGTGGGCGGAGGCGGTGCCCGATCCGATCAGCAGCAGCGGCGCTATGAGCCCTGCGACGGATACNGCTACCGTGGTGCGGCGGTTCCGAGCGTTCAAAACGCTTCCTTCCGGCGGTCCATGAGAAATAGGCGTAATGGCCGAAAACAGGTCGAACGACGTACGGCGGTGCTCCAGGGCAGGCAGGGACGGCCGGATCGCTCCGCCTCATCTGCCACCGGCAAGGAGAAAGGTATCTGCTCAGTAAACGCTTGGTAATGGGTTGACGGGAATCTTCGGCGCCGACGCCGCCCGTGCGCGGGTGCCGAGCGCACCGATCGACCGCTGAGCCAACCGAAGTTGACTGGAACTCACCGGTGCTGACCGGAGTCCGGGGCATGCCGGAGGCGGATGCCGGCCGCTGTCCGGAGCGACGGGGTGTCGCGGCTCCCGACGCACCGTCAGTGGCGTGCTGCGGGCGCTGTCCGCCGCGCATGTGGACCGGGTGCCTACGAGGCGCTGGAGATCCACCCGGGGCGGACGACTACGGTGGATCCCGAGGAGTCGGTGGCCCGGATCCTCCGGGGGCGCGGCGGCTACTGTTTCCACCTCAACGGAACCTTCGTCGCCCTGCTCGGTGTCCTGGGGCGCGCCGTGACGTGGCACCACGGCGGAGTCCAGGGCAGTCGAACCGCCCTGGCGAACACGCCCAGGGGCGTGTCACAGTCACTGCCGTGACTTTGATGGACGTCCTCGTCGCCTTCGCCCGCACTGGCCGGATCGGGTCTCTTCGCTGCGGAATGCCCCTGACCGAGGCCGAGGAACTCCTTGGGCCGGGGCGCCCGCATCCAGCCATCCTCATGAAGGGGCCCGGTATCGACGACTACCCGTACTTCTGGGGCGGACTCAAGCTGGTCGTCACCCAGCGGGCAGTCAGCGGCATCTGGATCGGCCTCTGGCCCGGCTCGACCGCGAAGCTCCCCTCTCTCGTCCTGCCCGCATCAGAGTCGTTCGAGGCCACCGTGCTCCGCGAGGAACTGGTCACGGCCCTGGACACCGCAGGCTGTGAGCACCACGTCAACGACACCCTCACGTTCGGCCGGCAATCCAGCATCCTCACCCGGCCCGCTGACGTCTGCGCGGTCTTCAGCCTCCCGGGCCGAGACAACCACGTGCCTCATCGAGACCGTCACTGCCTCGACGTGATGCACAAGCGCACGGCCTGACATCGCTGAATCCGCAGAATCTCCAGGGTGCGAAGGCGGGGCAGGTCAGGCGGCAGGCCGTTCACATGCTCGATTCTGTGGTCGCGGGGGAGACTGCAAGCCAGGGGCCAGGGGCCAGGGGCCAGTCTCCAGCGACAGCGAAGCTTGATCAATCGCCATCGAACATTGACGATCAGTAGGTTCGTACCGAAGTTCGAGCGGCACGGCGTTCTGGTGTGCCAGGGGCAGGGGGACTCGCGGATGCGTACGCGGACCTGGATCTCGGGGCGTTTGACCTGGGCTTTCCGTAACAGGGCGGACAGGTTCGGTGGTCACTCGCGGTTTGTTGTGCTGTCCGCCGCTCTGCGCCGCCGCGCTGCCGCGGGCCTGTTCGCCGTCGCCGTCGTGGTGGCCGCAGGAGCCGGGTGCGATGTCATCGAGGGCTCGGGCCCGGGTCCGTCCGCATCGACCGAGGGTGGCGAGGCGACTCGCCGGGTCGAGGCCAAGGCGACGAACCCGCCACCGGGGCTGCCTGCGGCCTTCACCGCCGGCCAGCGGCTCGACTGGTCGGCCTGCCCGGCACCGTCCGCGGCGCAGGGCGACGGCGACGCCCCGGGCGACGGCTGGGAGTGCGCCACGATGAAGGCGCCGTTGGACTACCGGCGGCCCGGCCGCGACACGATCGACGTCGCCATGATCCGGAAAAGGACCACCGGACCGGAGCGGAAGCGGATCGGGTCGCTCCTCCTCAACTTCGGAGGCCCCGGCCAGTCCGGCGTCATGGGGCTCCCCAAGTACGCGGACGACTACGCCCCGCTGGGCGAGCGCTACGACCTGGTCAGCTTCGACCCGCGAGGTGTCGGCAGGACCGCACCCGTCAGCTGTGGGGAGAAGGAGTTCGAGGGCGGCGACGCCTGCGAGAAGCACTCCGGTGGGCTCCTGCCGTACGTCGGCACCTCGCAGACGGCGCGCGACCTGGACCTGATGCGCTATCTCCTCGGTGACGAGAAGCTGAACTACTTCGGTGTCTCCTACGGCACCGAGCTGGGCGGCGTCTACGCCCACCTGTTCCCGAAGAACGTGGGCCGACTCGTGCTCGAAGCCCCCGTCGACCCGACGCAGGATCGCCTGCAGGACAACCTCAGCCAGGTCAAGGCCGTCCAGCTCGCCTTCGACCGCTTCGCGCAACACTGCGCGAACACATACGACGACTGCCCCACCGGCAGTGACCCCGAGCAGGCCGACCAACGCGTCATCGAACTGCTGGACAAGCTCAGGAAAGAGCCCGCCCCCACCGACGGCGACGAGGAACTCGACGGAGATCTCGCCGCTCACGCCATCGCGAACTACCTGGACCTCGGCGAGGAAGGCCGGTGGCCGCTGGTGAAGGCGCTCAACGAGGTCATGGAGCGGGGCACCGGCAGCAAGTTGCTGCAGAATGCGTACGACCACGCCCCAGGCGCCCGGGTCCGGTCCTGGGCCGGTGTCAGCGCCCGCAGCGAGACCTCGGGCGGCAACGGCACGTCCGCCTTCGTCGCGATCACCTGCGCCGACTCCAACCTGCGCCCCGGATTCACCGAAGCCGAGGAAATGATCAAGCGGACCAAGGCGGCCTCCCCCGTGTTCGGCGAAGCCTGGTCCCTGAACGTCTACCTCTGCTACGACTGGCCGTTCGAAGGCGAGCGTGCCACCCCCGACGTCAGCGCGGACGGCGCTCCCCCGATCCTCGTCGTCGCCAACACCGGGGATCCGACGACGCCGTACGCGGGCGCCAAGCACATGGCGGGCGAGCTGGGCGAGGCGGCCGGCGTCCTGCTGACCGTGCGGGCCGAGGGCCACGGGTCCTACCCCTACAACCGCTGCGCGACCAGGGCCGTCAACACGTACCTCCTCGACGGCACGCCCCCTGGGCGCGGCACGACGTGCTCGTAATTATGCCCTCCGGGGCACGAGTGCTTGCCCCGTTCCCCTACCGGCACGTTTCTATGGCGTGCCTTCCCATCGCGTGAGGACCCACCCGGATCAGCGCCACCCCGCAGCCCACCTGTCCCAACGGCCGCAACTGCTCGCCGGGCGGCCACCAGGCGCGCCCGACGGTCACGGAAGAGGGTTCGCCGACCCTGCGCCGACCGGGTGCTCCATCACGGACTGACGCCGGCGAGGCGCTGAGGCGCCCGCGTCTTCAAGAGGTGGGACAGCAGCCGCGGTCCCGGGGCCGGCCGGACAATGGGCAGGACCATGTCGAGGCGGAGGCATCCAGGACGGAACGCCGGGGTGTCGGTGATCCGCTCTCCGGCGTCGGCCGGCGCCCGGAGGCGGAAGGGCCCCGTCGCGGATGCGGCAGGGCCCTTCGGCGTTCGGGTCAGGAGCGGGGCGGGAAGCGGGTCAGCGACGGGTGATCTTCCAGGTGCCGTCGGCCTTCGGCTTGTCGGGGTGCTGGACGTTGAAGAAGAGGCTCTTCGGGTCCTTGCCGAAGTAGATGCCGCTGATCTCGGCACCCGGGTCCTTGAGCGAGCCGAACAGCTCGACCTTGTCGGCGGTGCCGTCCTTGTCGTTGTCCTTGCCGGCGACGTAGATGTCGCTGAGGTAGTTGTCCTCGACGATCCACAGGCGGCCGTCAGGGCCCTGGGCGAGGTTGTCCGGGCTGTTGAAACCCGTCACCTTGGCGCCGGCGTTCTCGACCGGCACGTTCTTCCCGGCCTGGACGAAGCTGGTGAGCACGTTCTTGTTCAGGTCGACGGCGACAACACGGTCCTCGCTGGTGTTGGCGACGTACAGCGTGTCGCCGATGACCTCGACGTCTTCCGGACGGCCGAACTCGGTGGCGTTGACGGCGCCGGACGCGGCGTCGGCGTCCACCACCACCTTGTCCATGTCGAGTGCGACCCACTCGAAGGCGCCGACCTTCCTGTCGTACGTCGCCGGGCTCCACTTCTGCTCGGCGTCGGAGAGGCCCTTGATCTTCAGTGCGTAGAGCCGGCCGTCGGACAGGTCGCCGCGCTTGGTGGGCACGAACTTGTAGATCGAGCCGCCGTTGAGTTCGTCGATGACGAAGACGGTGCCGTCGGCGAGCGCCTCGATGCCCTCGTGCCGCAGGATGCCGGCCTTGCGGCGCTCTTCGATGCGGGTGATCTTCGTCGGGTCCTCG
>NZ_JUJA01000169.1:29302-51297 GCF_001906585.1 Streptomyces kebangsaanensis
CGTCTCCTCGGCGAAGAGCAGGGTTCCCCACGGGGTCCAGCGCAGGCCGTCGAGCCGGCTCCAGTCCGCGCGCTGGGCGATGACCTTGGTCTCGCCGGTCTTCAGGTCGACAACGGACAGGGAGCCGTTGGAGCCGACCTCGTGGGTGCGGTAGAGGTAACGGCCGGCCTGCGGACCGGTCTCGTTGACCGTGTTCATGTCGGTGAGGTCGTCGGTGGTGCCGCCGTAGATGTCGAGGACGGTCTCGTCGGCGACGAGTTTCTGGGTGAAGCCCTCGGGAGCGACGAGTGGTTCGCTCCAGTCGGGGGTCACCTGGTCGTAGGCCGAGCCCTTGATCGGCTCGAACGCCATCGGCCCGGCCGCGGCGGCTGCCGGCCCGGCAGTCGTCAGCCCGAGGGGAAGGCCCAGGCCGAGCGCGGGAGCCGTTGCGGCGAGACGGGTACGGCGCATGAGTGCGTCTCCCTGTGCAAGTTGTGGTACTGGGTGGACGCGTTGGAAGCTACGAGCCGTCTGTGAACATCCGATCACCCACAAGTAGCCCTTCGCCATGGAAGCCGGTGAACACTCGGCCCCTGCCGCGGCGCAAGCGGACAGCCCTGCCCCTCACTTCATGCGGCTGAGCCCGAGTCCCGTTGACAGGGCAGTCGAAAACCAGTCAGGCAGCACCTCCTCCCTCATATGGGGAGGTGAGGCGGACGAAGGCAGTCGAGACGCACACCGCGTTCCGCAAGGGATCAGCGCGGCGCATCAGCCTCGCCGCCGCACTCGCATGAGAACCTCGCCGTGGAACGCGGCCGGTTTCCGGCCGGCCCGCGCCGCCCAGGAGCAGGCCGCGCTACGTGGTGTCAGCATGGGTGAGCCGGTTCTGGTCACCGGACGCACCTGTGACGACGGGGACGGCTGCGCGGTGAAGTCCGCCAACGTCATTGCCCTCGACGGCTGCTGGGAAGTGGCCTACGAGTTCACCGCGGCCGAGTGGAACCCCCGTCAACGCGCACGGCGCCCGAGGAGACGTGGTGGTGCCGGTCGGGCCAGGACCGGCCTTCGAAGTGGTCCAGGCCCCGGCCGTGCTCGAGCTCGCGGTAGTCGTGCTCGACGCGCAGGCGGACCTTGGCCAGACGGACCAGGCCGGCGATCGGGGTGTCGGCCGGCAGGCTGGACAGCCAGTAATCGGTGGGAGTCTCGGCGTCGTCCGGCCACTCGGCCGGCAGCCGGCAGCCGGGCAGGACCCCGTCCCACCAGCCCTGCTCGGCCGAGACGGCGGCCCGGACCGGACGCTCGACGGCGTTACCGACTTCGGCTCGTCAGGGTGACCCTTGCCGAACCGTTCGATGGCAGCGGGGCGTTGGCGGTAGTCCATGGTGGGTGAGGTATGCGGATGGGGGCGGGCCGACGCCGGTGGCACGGCAGCGCCGGGAGGCGGTGCGGATGCAGGCGGCGGAGCTGTTCGCGCAGACGGTCAAGGCGTCGATCGTGCCGGTGGGGGACCGACTGAACACCCACGTCTCCCGAAAGATGCGCGCGCTGGTCGCCGAGCGCGGATGGCTGACGGTGTTCCTGCTGCCCGCCTACCCACCCGATCCGTACCCGGTCGAGGGAGCGTGGGCGCACGTCAGGCGCAGCCTGGCCAGCCTCGCCGCCGCCCTCGACCGTCTGGAAACGCTTGTACGCAACCGGCTCGAGCGCCTTCGACGAAATGCCCCGGACCCAGCCGCTGCAACGGACGGCCACGGGGCTGCCGAGCTGCCCGGCGCGCCCTCGCGGCACAGCTTCGACCGCATACGCCATGACGCGCTCGGCGTGTTCGCCGCGCTGAGCACCGCCGCGAGAAAGACGCTGAGCACCGCCGCGAGAAAGACGCTGAGCACCGCCGCGAGAAAGAAGAGGGACAAACTGCCCGTCCAGCATCGGCCTGTCGGCTTCCGTGGCTTCCTGAACGAGAACGACCGCCAGGCCAGGCCCGGCCTGGCGGTCCGTGTGAACTGCGAAAGCCTCTCCACCCACAAGGCCTCATGGTGCGTCGCCGGCCGGCCCAGCACTCCCCGTTCCAGCGTCGCCTCGCACCGGCCGACCCGTCCGCTCGCTCTTGCGTGAGGTGGCGAGCTCGCGGTCATGCGAGGGCAGGTTCGCCGGACGGCGGCCCTGCCTCTGGCCCGGTTCTCGATGTGCTCAGCCCGCGAACCGGGCCATCCACGCCTCGACCTCGTCCGCAGACCGCGGCAGGCCCGCCGACAGATTCTCGTGACCGTCGGCGGTGACGAGCAGATCGTCCTCGATGCGGACGCCGATGCCGCGCCACTCCTGAGGCACAGTCAGGTCGTCCGGCTGGAAGTACAGGCCGGGCTCGACGGTGAGCACCATGCCCGGCTCCAGTACGCCGTCGACGTACTCCTCGGTCCGGGCCTGCGCGCAGTCGTGGACGTCCAGGCCGAGCATGTGACCGGTACCGGCCATCGTGAAACGGCGCTGGAGACCCAACTCGTACGCGCGGTCGGCAGGCCCTTCGATGAAACCCCACTCGACCAGCCGCGCCGCCAGGGAACGCTGGGCCGCCTCATGAAAGTCCCGATACGCGGCGCCCGGCTTGACGGCCGCCATGCCCGCCTCCTGGGCCTCGTACACCGCGTCGTAGACCCTGCGCTGGACGGGGCTGAAGGTGCCGCTGATCGGCAGAGTGCGCGTGACGTCGGCGGTGTACAGGGTGCGCGACTCCACGCCCGCGTCGAGCAGGAGCAGCTCCCCGGGACGCACCGGTCCGTCGTTGTCGGTCCAGTGCATGATCGTGGCGTGCTCGCCCGCGGCGCAGATCGTGCCATAGCCGACGGCGTTGCCCTCAAGGCGGGCGCGGCGGAAGAAGGTGCCCTCGATCCACCGCTCGGACGACGCGATCGCCCGCGACAGCTCACCGACGACGTCCGTGAATCCGCGCACCGTGGAGTCCACGGCCGAGCGGATCTCCTTGATCTCCCACTCGTCCTTCACGAGGCGCAGATCGCTGAGGGCCTCTTCCAGCTCCGCGTCGCGCTCCGCCTCGGTGGCGACGGCGGCCTCCAGGGACGGGTCGATACCGCGGACGATGCGGGTCGGTGTGCCGGAGACGGCTGCCAGCTCGCCGGCCGCCCTGCGGACGTCCCGGCACGGCAGGCCGAGCACGCGCTCCGCCTCGGCGAGGGAGCGGCGCCGGCCCATCCACAGCTCTGCTGTGGCACCGGTCCAGAACTCGTCGTCGTCCCTGCTGTCCCGCGGGAGTTGGTAGCAGTAGGCGTCGTGGCCGCCGTCCGCACGGGGTTCGAGGACAAGGGCACCGTCCCGGGCCTGGTCGCCGGTCATGTGCACATAGCCCGAGTACGGCCGGAACGGGTAGGTGTCGTCGTTCGAACGGACCTTGAGGTTCCCCGAAGGGATCACGAGCCGTTCGCCCGGGAAGCGCGCGGAGAGCGCGGCCCGGCGCGCGGCCGCGTACGGGGCCTGCTCCTCGAGCGTCAGCTCGCGCTTCTCGGTGTCCGCCCACCCCGTCCGCATCGACGCGGACAGTTCCTCGGAGATCTCCGAGTACAAACCGTTCTTGCGGCCTTTCGCCACTGCGTCCGCCTTCCTGGGAGTCGAGCGCCGCCACGTGCCGACGGCTCGGCGACGTTATCGCGCGACGCCCACGTATGGTGCCCGGTAGTGCCACTGGCACGGATCGGCCACGCCTGGTCGGCCGCAGCCGTCGATAATGCGGCTCATGACGAACGCGAATCTCGGCGAGGCACTGCGGCTCCTGGGCATCGGTCAGGCGGCGGCCCGGGTCTATCTCACCCTGCTGGAGCTGGCTCCTGCGCCGCTGAGCGAGATCGCCGCCGCGGCCGGTCTGGACGGCCCCGGCCTGGCCACGGCGTACGGCGAGCTCGTCGACGCCGGCCTGGCCGGGGCCGCCGAGAAGGACGAGGACGTGGTGGCGCCGGTGGCGCCGGCGGCCGGTCTCGAGGTCCTCGCCCGGCGCCGTGCGGCCGAGGTCGAGAAATCCCGCATCGCGGTCGCGGGCGCCTTCGATTCGTTCCGGCGCCTGCGGTTCGCGGCCCACAACGACCACCTCGTCGAGATCGTCACCGGCGACGCGATCGGCCCCAGGATGCGCCAAGCCTGGGCCAGCGCCCGCCATCAGATCCGGCAGTTCGAGTCGCCCCCCTACTTCCCTGTGGCCAGCGCCACCGACGACGCACTGGCCACGCTGGCCCGCGGGGTCACGCAGCGTGTCGTGTACTCCCGCGAGTCGCTGGAACGCCCGGATCACCTCAAACACGTCATCGAACCGTGCATCAACGCCGGTGAGCAGGCCAGAGTGCTGCCGTCCGTCCCCGTCAAACTCCTGATCATCGACGAGGCGTACGCCCTGGTGTCACTGTCGATCAAAGAGGCCGACGTCCACAACACCATGCTGGTCGTACAGCCGTGCGGTCTGCTCTCCGCCCTCATCGCGCTGTTCGAGCAGTCGTGGCAGCACGCTCTGCCCTTCCACGGCGGCACGGCCCGCCCAGGCGGTCTGCCCCCCGCCGACCGCCGTCTGCTGTGGCTCCTGGCCGGCGGCACGAGCGACGACGTCATCGCCCGCGAACTGGGAATCAGCCGCCGCACGCTGTTCCGCCGCCTGCAGGTCCTGATGGCCCGGCTGGGCGCCGCGAACCGCTTCCAGCTGGCCCTGCAGGCCCAGCGCAACGGATGGTTGTGACGGCCGGCCCCTGGCCCGACCTCACACGGACGAACACGCGCTGCGGATCGCCGTGCCCCATCCGGCCCGCACAGCGGGACTGGAGCTCGCCCTCTCACATCCTTGGCCTGGCCTCCTCCTCGGCAGGAGCAGCCGGGCAGCGCGCCCCGCCCCTGCACGGGGTGTGACAGGAGCCGGTGTCCGCCATGGCTGCCGCGGAGCCGCCCAGGAGGGCGAGCACGTCCTGGGCGGCAACGTGATGCGTCGCGTGTGCCCCCATCCACGGCAAGCCGGGTCAGTCAGTTCGGTGTCGGTGGCCTCGGACCGCAGCCGAACGTTGGGAGCACTCGGCGCGCGACATCACGCGGCCGTGGCCCGGGGCCTGACAAGACCTTGGAATTTGTCCGCCCAAGGATTCCAAAGTGATGGCCGGCAGGCGACGATGCGGGCGAGGATGGTCGCCATGACGGATGAAGGCCCCTCCATCGACCCCACCAAACCCAGTATCGCCCGTGTCTACGACTACCTGCTCGGCGGCAAGGACAACTACGCCGTGGACCGGGAGATCGGCGACGTATTCAGACGTGACCTTCCTGGTTCGGTGGCAATCGCCTTCGCCAACCGCGCAGCCTTGACCCGGGCGGTCGGCGAGATCACAACGACCACCGACGTACGGCAGTTCATCGACCTGGGCAGTGGTCTTCCGACCGCCGACAACGTCCACCAGGTCGCGCAACGGCACGCTCCGGAGTCTCGGGTCGTGTACGTCGACATCGACCCCCAAGTGCTGATCCACGGCCGTGCGCTGCTGGAGGAAAACGACCAGACCCGGCTCGTCCCAGCCGATGTACGCAACCCCGAAGACGTCCGTGCCCACCCGGACACCCTCAAACTGATCGACTTCGATCGCCCCGTCGCCGTCATGTTCAGTGCCATCCTTCACCACGTCAACGACGAGGAGGACCCGGCTGGAATCGTCCGCTACTGGCGCGACCACGTGCCCTCCGGGAGCTACTTCTTCGTCAGCCACTTCCGTTCCGGCGACAACCCGGAGACAGCGGAGGCCGAGGGGGTCCTCCAGCAGACTTTCGGCCGCGGCCGGTGGCGCACCGACAAGGAGATCGAATCCCTGCTGGACGGCCTGGAGATTCTCGATCCCGGGATCGTCCCCGCGTCCCTGTGGCGTCCTGACGTGGTCGACAGCCCGTGGAACAGCGGCGGCGAACGGGAACTCACCGTCTGGGAACGTCTCATCGCCGCCGGGCTGGCCCGGAAAGCCTGACTTGATCTTCAACCTGTGCGGCGGGGGCGTGGGGTGGTGCCGTCCGGCGCAGGGCACGGTCCGAGCGCATCCGGCCCAGCACCTGCACCGGCGGGTCCTCAAGAAGGCGGGCGAGGCGGGGCACGTCGTAACCGGCGTCCACCACGATCGGGATGTCCGGGTCTTCGCCCTTCCACTGCCCTGCTGTGGTCAGCCGCTCGACCGGTTCGCGCATCCGCCGCGCGGTGACGGTAGCGGCGTCGTCGCCAGGCGCAGGACACAGCGCATCCGCACGCCTGGTCGGCCAGCAGGAGAACTCCCGGAAGCGTGACGGTTCCGCAAACGGATCCTGCCGGACACCATGCTGACCGACACCGGCCTGGAGATCGTCACCAGCGGCATTCGGATGCCGCAGATGAACTCGATCGCAGAGCACCGGACACAGACCTGCCGGCACGGACTGCTGGACCGCACCCTCATCCGGGACCCGCGCCATCTGCTCCATGCCCTGCGCGCGTTCGAGTCGCACTGCAACAGGCACCGGCCCCACCGGGCCCTGCATCAGGCCGCCCCACTCCGCTCCCGCACCGGTCACCGAACCGGGGCGGATCAGACGCCCGGAGATCCGTCGACGAGATCGGCTCGGCGGAGTCCTTCACGAGTACCGACACACAGCCTGAGCCGGGCGGATGGGAAATCGGCACCCGCAGAGCTGCCGGTCCCCGCACCGAAGTCACCGAACCGGGGCGGCGGCCATACATCCGGCCCGCGCAGCGGGCGGAAGGTCGGCAAGCGGAGACACCATCGAGACACATGCTGACCGATGCCGACTTTCCTGATGGCGCGACAGACGTCGGTGGGGGTGCTCGGGATCGACCTCGCCCCGGGCGGCCCCTCACGAACGGTCGAGATCGGCGTACGCAACGGCCCTCAAAGATCCTCGTGACGATCGCCACAGCGGTGCTCGGCCGTCCGGCCACCGGGCCGGACGACGGCACGGGACGGGCAGGGTCACCGGTGGCAACGCCGGGCGTACAGAGCGGCGGCGAAGTCGTCCAGGGCCGCGAGGTTGTGGGCGCTGACGACGGCGTCGCAGTAGGGCAGTGCCGCGGCCATGCCGGCCACGAGTGGACGGTAACGCGGGCTTGCCGTGCGCGGGTTGACCCATACGACGCGGTAGGCGACCCGGGACAGCCGCGCCATGTGGGTGGCGAGGTCGGCGGGCGGGCCGGTGTCCCAGCCGTCGGAGACGAGGGCGACCACGGCGCCGTGCGCCATGCCGCGCCGGCCGAACCGCTCGTTGAACTCCGCCAGGCAGTCCGCTATCCGGGTGCCCCCGGACCAGTCCGGAGCCGCCCGTCCGGCCCGTGCCAGGGCGTCGTCCGGCCCGCCCCGCCGGAGGACGGGCGTGAGGCGTGTGAGCCTGGTCGCGAAGGTGAAGACCTCGGCGTGGGTGGCGCGGGCGGCACAGTAGAGCAGTTGGAGCATCGCGCGGGCATAGGGCTCCATCGATCCGGAGATGTCGCAGAGCACGATGAGGTCGCGGGGGCGGGCGCGGGGCGCGAAGCGGCGTAGCCGCAGCGGGTATCCGCCGGTGCGCCGGCCGGCGGAGAGGGTGCGGCGCAGGTCGATGCGCGCACCGTGGTGCGCTGTGCGGCGCCGGCGGGACGGCCGGGTCGGAGTGCGCAGCACGAGGGTGCGCATCACCTCGGAGAGCCGCGCCAGTTCCTCGGCGGACAGGTCCGCGAAGTCGCGGCCCGCGAGACGGTCGAGCGGACTGGCGGAGAGGGGCACGGGAGCCGTCCGCGGCTGTGCGTCGGCATCCCGGCCTCGTCCGCCCGCGGTGTCCGTCCGGGTACCGGGGACGCGGCCGGGAACGGTGTTCGGGAGCGATCGGGGCGGGTCGCCGGGTTGTCCGCGCTGTGCCCCGCGGTCGGCCGCGCCGCCGAAGACCTCGCGGAAGACTCCGTCGAACAGCTCGATCTGCTCGGGGTCGGACACCAGGGTGGCGAGCGCGCAGTGCCGCAGTTCGCGCGTCGTCGACGGTGCCAGCAGGGTGAGCGCCCGAGCGAAGCTCCGGGTGCGGTCGGGGCCCACCGCGATCCCCGCGTCGTGCAGGGCGGCGGTGAACGCGGCGGCCAGTTCAGGCAGGTCGGGCATCGGAGCGGGCCTCCGTGTCGAACAGCTCCGCCAGTCCGGCCCGGCGCACGGCCTCCAGGTCCTCGGCGTACTTGAGGACCGCCCCCAGGGTGAGGCCGGCGGCGTCGGCGTCGAGAACGGAGAAGCCCAGCGTGTGCAGCGCGCCCGCCCAGTCGATCGCCTCGGCGATGCCGGGCGGCTTGGTGAGTTCCTCGCGGGCACGCAGGCGTGCCACCCCGCGCGCCACGCGCTCGGCCAGCCACTCGGCCGACTCCGGTACCCGTCTGCGGATGATCGCGGCGACTCGTGCGGTGTCCGGGTAGTCGATCCAGTGGTAGAGGCAGCGGCGCTTGAGCGCGTCGTGCAGATCCCGGGTGCGGTTGGAGGTCAGTACCGCCACCGGCGGCACCACAGCCGTCCGGGTACCGAGTTCGGGGACGGTGACCGCGGCATCCGCGAGCAGTTCCAGCAGGAACGCCTCGAACTCGTCGTCGGCGCGGTCCACCTCGTCGACGAGCAGCACCGCCGGCCGCGGTCCCGGGTGGCAGATCGCGGCGAGCAGCGGCCGTGGCAGCAGGTAGTCCTCGGTGAACAGATCGGCGTCCCGCAGGAGCTCCCCGCGGGACTCGGCCAGCCGGATGGCCAGTAGTTGCCGGGGGTAGTTCCACTCGTAGAGGGCCTCGGCCGAGGACAGTCCCTCGTAGCACTGCAGCCGGATCAGTGGGGTGTCGAGCACGGCGGCGAGCGCGCGGGCCGCCTCGGTCTTGCCGACGCCGGGCTCGCCCTCCAGCAGGATCGGCTGCCGCATCCGCACGGCCAGCAGCAGCGCCGTGACCAGGGCGTCGTCGGCCAGGTAGCCGACTGTGTCGAGACGCGAGCGCAGGGCGGGGACATCGGGTACGAGGGGGTCGAGGTCAGGCATGCGCGTAACGGGAGGGGTCGTCGGCGAAGGCGTGCCGGCACCCCGGCCCGCAGAAGTACACCCTGCTGCCGGCCCGGTCCAGCGAGAGGGTGTCGGGCGTGATCGCCACGGTCGTGCCGCACACGGGATCCACGTCCTCGGCCACGGTCCGCGGCGCGGCGGGTTCGGCTCCGGGGCGCGCGGCTCGGGCCGCCTGCGGCCGCAGTGCGATGATCTCGGCGTACACCGACAGTGCGATCTCCGCCGGGGTCCGCGCGCCGATGTCCAGTCCGGCCGGGGTGTGAACGCGCGCGCGTTGTTCCTCGGTGAGATCCAGTGCGGTGAGCACCGCCGCGCCGCGCTTCGGGCTGGCCACGAGCCCGATGTACGGGACCCCGGCGCGTGCGGCCTCGATCAGTACGGTTCCCTCGTCGCGGCCGTGCGTGGCGATGACGACGACGTCCAGGTCGGGCGGCAGCGGCTCCCCGGGCGAGGCCGGTCGGGCGTCGAGACCGAGCACACGACCGACGTCGAGCAGAGCGCGGGCGATGGGGGCGTGTCCGTAGACGTACGCCAGCGCCGGCGGGAGGTTGGCCTCCAGGAAGATGTCGAGCGTCCCGCCCGACAGGCAGGGATTGGCCACCGTGACCAGGCCTTCGACAGACTCCTGCGGGCCCTCGGTGCCGGTGTCCGCGCCGGGCGTGATTCTCAGCAGCAGCGACTCGCCGGTCCGCAGCACGCGCAGACCCTGCAACTGCACCGTCGTCTCGGCGCAGCTGCCGCCCACGAAGCCCTCGACGGTGCCGTCGGGCAGCACCAGTGCACTGTCCCCGGGCTTGGCGCTCGTGGGTCGTTCCGCGTGGACGACGGTGGCCAGGACGAACGGGGTACGGCCGTGCCGGAGCGTGTCCGCGCGGGTCAGCAGTTCGGTGTTCGTCATCACGGGGCCTCAGGTGATGGCCATGTCGGTGCGCAGTGGTCGGCCCTGGGCGGCCCGCCACACCGCGGCGGGCGTCAGCGGCATGTCGACATGGCGTACGCCGAGCGGCTTCAGCGCGTCGACCACGGCGTTGACCACCGCGGCGGGCGAGCCCACCGTGGCGGACTCGCCGACGCCCTTGGCTCCGAGGGGGTGGTGCGGGGAGGGGGTGACCGTCTCGCCGAGCTCCCACGAGGGGCATTCGACCGAGGTGGGCAGAAGGTAGTCCATGAACGACCCGCCGAGGCAGTTGCCGTCCTCGTCGAAGGCGATCACCTGCATGAGCGCCATGCCGAGGCCGTCGGCGAGTCCACCGTGCACCTGACCCTCGACGATCATGGGGTTGATCCGGTTGCCGCAGTCGTCCACGGCGATGAACCGGCGGACCTTCACCTGGCCGGTGTCCGCGTCCACGTCGGCGACGCATATGTACGCGCCGAACGGGAAGGTCAGGTTCGGCGGGTTGTAGACGCAGGTCGCGTCCAGGTGGCCCTCGACGCCCTCCGGGAGTTCCAGGTTGGAGTGTGCGGCGAGCGCGATCTCGGCCATGGTCCGGCCTTGGTCGGGGTCGCCCGTGACGTACCAGCGGCCCTTCTCCCATTCCAGGTCGTCCGGGCTCACTTCGAGCATCGCGGAAGCGACGATCTTCGCGCGTTCGCGCACCTTGCGGGCGACCATCGCGGCCGCGGCTCCGGACACCGGCGTCGAGCGGGATCCGTAGGTGCCGAGCCCGAACGGGGTCTGGTCGGTGTCGCCGTGCACCACCTCGACGTCCTCGGGAGGGATGCCCAGTTCCTCGGCGACGATCTGCGCGAACGTCGTCTCGTGGCCCTGCCCCTGGGTCTGCACGGAGATGCGCAGGACGGCCTTGCCGGTCGGGTGGACCCGCAGCTCGGCACCGTCGGCCATGCCCAGTCCCAGGATGTCCATGTGCTTGCGCGGGCCCGCGCCGACAGCCTCGGTGAAGAAGCTGATTCCGATGCCCATCAGCTCGCCGCGCCGGCGTTTTTCGGCCTGCTCCCGGCGCAGGTCCTCGTAGTGCGCGATGTCCATGGCCAGCCGCAGGGCACGCGGGTAGTCGCCGGAGTCGTACTCCCACCCCGTCCGCGTCCTGTACGGGAACTGCCCGGGCCGCAGCAGATTGCGCATCCGCAGCTCGGCCGGGTCCGTGCCGAGCCTGTCCGCGAGCACGTCGACCATCCGCTCGACCAGGTACGCGGCCTCGGTGACGCGGAACGAGCAGGCGTAGGCGACGCCGCCGGGGGCCTTGTTGGTGTAGACGCCGGTCACGGCGCAGTGCGCGGCGGCCAGGTCGTACGAGCCGGTGAAGACGCCGAAGAAGCCGGCCGGGAACTGCGTCGGCTGTGCGGTGGCGTTGAACGCGCCGTGATCGGCGATGACACGGACGCGCAGGCCCAGGATCTTCCCGTCCTCCGTCGCCGCGATCTCGCCGTGCATGTGGTAGTCACGGGCGAAGGAGGTGCTCATGAGGTTCTCCGAGCGGTCCTCGACCCACTTCACCGGCTTGCCGGTGACGATCGAACCGACGACCGCGCACACGTAACCGGGGTAGATGCCGACCTTGTTGCCGAAGCCGCCCCCGATGTCCGGGGAGATGATCCGGATCTTGTGCTCCGGGATGCCGGCCACCATCGCGTAGATCGTGCGGTGGGCGTGTGGGGCCTGGGTGGTGGACCACACCGTCAGCTTCCCGGTGACGGCGTCCATGTCCGCCACGGTGCCGCAGGTCTCCAGCGGCGCCGGGTGCACCCGCGGGTAGAGCATGTCCTGCTCCACCACGACGTCGGCGGCCGCGAAGACCTCGTCGGTTCGCTCCTTGTCGCCCGCCGACCAGTCGAAGATGTGGTTGTCTGTCTGCTGGTCCTTGTCGTCGCGGATCACCGGCGCGTCCGGGTCGAGCGCCCGGCGGGCGTCGACGACCGCGGGGAGCGGTTCGTACTCCACGTCGATCAGCTCGAGGGCGTCCTGGGCGGCGTAGCGGTCCTCGGCGACGACGAAGGCGACCTCCTGGCCCTGGAAGCGCACCTTGTCGGTGGCGAGCACCGCCTGCGTGTCGTACGAGAGCGTGGGCATCCAGGACAGCCCGAGACCGGCCAGTGTCTCCCCGGTGATCACGGCCTTGACCTTCGGGTGCGCCTCGGCGGCGCTGGTGTCGACGGACACGATCCGGGCGTGCGCCAGCGGGCTGCGCAGGATCGCGCCGTACAGCATCCCGGGCAGCCGTACGTCGTCGACGTAGGTCCCGTGGCCGCGGACGAACCGCGCATCCTCCTTGCGGGGCATCCGTCCGAAACCGACCGGCCGTTCCTCGGTGGTCGTCATGCCCGCACCTCCTCGCGGCCGGGCGCCGACTCGGCGGCCGCGTCCGCGGTCCGCGCCCCGCCTCCGTGCTCAGCGGCCCAGCGGACGGAACGCACGATGTTCTCGTAACCGGTGCAGCGGCACATCTGTCCGGAGATGGCCTCCCGGATGTCCTCCTCGGACGGATCCGCGTCGTGGTCGAGCAGCCAGCGGGCGGTCATCATCATCCCCGGCGTGCAGAAGCCGCACTGCAGCCCGTGGCAGGCGATGAATCCCTGTTGCACCGGGTCGAGTTCGGTCCCGTGCGCCAGTCCCTCGACGGTCCGCACCTCATGGCCGTCGGCCATCACCGCGAGCACGGTGCAGGACTTGACCGGCGTCCCGTCCAGCCAGACGGCGCACACCCCGCAGTTGGAGGTGTCACAGCCCCAGTGGGTGCCGGTGAGTCCGAGTTCGTCGCGCAGGAAGTGCACGAGCAGCAGCCTGGGCTCCACGTCCCTCGTGCGCTGCTCGCCGTTCACGGTCACGGTGATCCGCATGTCACGCCTCCTGCCCCTGGGCACGTGCGGCGGCGACGCGCAGCGCCCGTGTGGTGAGCTCCCCGGCCAGATGCCGCTTGTAGTCGACCGGGCCGCGCTGGTCGGCCGTCGGCCTGCACTCCTGCGCGGCGATCCGGCCTGCCTCCGCGAAGCCCTCGTCGTCCGGCCGTCCGCCGCGCAGGAAGTCCTCGGCCTGCTCGGACACGAACCGTGGGGCACCCACCGCGGTCAGCCCGATCCCGGCCTCGGTGATGACCCCGTCGGAGATCTCCAGCACCGCTCCCGCGGCGACGACCGCCCAGTCGCCGACCCGGCGCTCGACCTTGCGGTAGGCGCTGGCGTGCGAACGGATGGGCACTCGGATCTCCACCAGAAGCTCGGCTTCGTCCAGCGCGGTCTCGTACGGACCGAGGAAGAACTCCCTGATCCCGATGGTGCGCCTGCCGCCGAGGCCCTGAGCGACGAGAGTCGCCCGCAGTGCCGAGAACGCCGCGGACAGGTCCTCCGACGGATCGGCCTGGCACAGTGAGCCGCCCACGGTGCCGCGGTTGCGTACGAGCGGATCGGCGATGACCCGTTCCGCGTCCCGCAGGATGGGGAAGTGCTCGCCGACGACCGGCGAGGCGAGCAGCTCCGCGTGGCGGACCATCGCTCCGACGGCCAGGTCGTGCCCGTCCACCTGGATCAGCGCCAACTCGCCGAGGCCGTTGATGTCGATCAGGGCTTCGGGCTGGGCCAGCCGCAGCTTCATCATCGGCAGCAGGCTGTGTCCGCCCGCCACCACCCGGGCCTCGGGGCCGTAGCGTGCGAGCAGCTCGACCGCGTGCTCAACGCTGGTGGCCGTCTCGTACTGGAAGGCAGCTGGAACCTGCATCGGGCCCTCCTGAAACGCCGTACCCTTCAGGCTGCGCTCTTCCGCACCGGCCATGCAAGGGGCGTATAAATATTCACTTGTCCGCCCGAACGAGGAAAATCGGGTAGTGGCCGCCGTGCAGCTCAGCACTTTCGTGCTGGTCGCCCGGCTCGGTTCGGTCGGCGCCGCGGCACGAGCCCCGGGCGTGACGAGTCCGCCGTATCGCAGGCGCTCACCGCGCTGTGCACCCACCACAGCGATCCGCTCGTCCGGCGCACCGGCGGCGGTGGGACGCGTCTGACGCCCGCGGGCGCGCGGCTGCTGCCGGTCGCGTCGCAGATGATCGCGCTGAGCGCGGATGCCGAGGCGGCGGTACGGGCGGCACGGGGTGCGCCCGACGAGCTGCGGGTCGTCGCCACGAGCACGCCCGGCCGAGTTCGTGCTCCCCTCGCTCGAGGGGCTTTCGCCGACCGCTCAGGACGCAGGACCGAGACCTCCTCCGGGGTGGCCGCCGGCCACGAGACACGTGCGCTGGTCGAGAACCGGCCGGCCGACGTCGCGCTCGGGCCGTATCCCGGCGCCGACCACGGGGGCGCACTGGTCAGCGCGCCACTGTTCCGCACCCGGCTGGTCGTGGTGATCGGCGCCGGGTCGCCGCGGCCGCCCGGTCCGCCGCCGCAGTGGTCGTGGCTGGTCGATTCCTCCGGGACCGATCCGGACGCGGACGCCAGGCGGCTGCTACGTCGGCTCGAAGTGGCCGAAGGACACGTGTGGGTGTTCCCCCGACCAGGCCGCGACCTGGGCGGCTGCCGCCAAGAGCGCCGAGCTGCTCGTGCTGCGGTACGAGAACGCGGTGCTGCGCCGGCAGTTGATGGGCCCGGTCCGCTACGAGCCCGCGGACCGGTTCTGGTTCGCGGCACTGTCCCCGCCGGTTCACCGCCGCCGAGCGGGACCACAGCAGGAGGCGCCCGCGGACCTGACAGCCGCCGACCAGGAAGGCGATCAGGAAGCCCATCCCGCGCCTGGCGCGGGAGAACCCCAGGCGGGGCGCAGGAGGATCCAGGCCGAGCCGGCCCGGCTCGGCCACCCCATCGCCACCCCCACGGCCTGGGAAATCCTCCACTCAGCGGGCGCCGGCCCGGCCCCGCGCCGTTCAACAGGCACGAAATCTTGCCGCCGACCTGTGCACGTGCTTGCAGCCACTGCGCTTCCTGCCGCGCGACCGCGATGACAAGTTACGGCGAGGCCTCCGACATGGTCTTCACAACCGAAGGGATGGAGATCCTCAAGAGCCCGCCGCGAGCACCGCGGACGAATGCCCGCTGCGAGAAGACCATCGGCAGCATCCGGCGTGAGGCCCTCGATCACGTCCTCATCGCATCATGGGCGAGGCCCACGCCCGACAGGTCCTGGCCACCTGCAAGAAGCACCACCACGCGCATCGGCCCCATCGGGCCCGCCGTCAGCTGCCACCCGACTCGGTCCAACGGCCCGCCACCGTGAACGAGCATCGTTACGCGGCCTGAGCGGCAGCGATGACCTTCCGAGCCCCACAGGATCTGCGGGCTTTCCTCAGCGCGTGCCTGTCGTCAGCGCGTGCCTGTCGTCGCAGTGCCATAGACGTACAGGGCGACGACGCCGACCACACAGGCGAGGACCGTCCAGGAGGCGAGGCTCATCCGTTTCCCTTTCCGCCCGGGCCGTTTCGGCTTCCCGGACCGCCGCTTGGCCCGGCCTGGAGCCGCCGGAGCGGGCGGTGCGGCGTCGGCGGCGGTCTCGGCGAGCAGGCGGCGGCAGGCCGTGGCGAGCTCGCCGGTACCGGCACGGAGCGGTACGACAGTCTCCGAACGCGCCGGAGCGGTGGTGCCGCCGTCGAGGATACGGCCCGCACGGAGCAGGATCTCGTCCTTGCGGCCCGAGGGGGCGAGACTGATCCAGCGCTGCACATGCTCTCCCCGGATGACCACACCCCCGGCCCGGTCCCGGTACACGGTGTGCTGACGCCAGAGCATGTCTGCCAACTGCGTTGCGGTTTCTCTCAGTTGGGCGGTCAAGACCCGTCCTCCCAGAGCCGTTCGATTAATCGAGCGGAAATCGTACTCCAGCGTCGCTGTCTCGCTCGGGGCGACCCGGGGCGGGGTGATGCGGTCCGTGGAGGCAGGGGAACACGGAGCGGCGCCGGGGCCGCGTCGGACTGGCAGGGCCCCGGGCGGGTGGCCGTGTTCGCGGCCGAAGGCGGTCAGGGCGAGAACCCCGTGCCCGACGAAACCGGCGCCCAGGACCGCAGCAGCGTGCCGGTGCCGTCGGTGACGGTCGCCGGTACCGGCACGGCCATCGCCGGGGACAGCGGCACCGCGGTGACCGGCCACCACGGCCCGGCTGCCCAGCAGAACGGCTCCGCCCCCAGGGGCCGGTGCAGGTAACCGGCAGCGGTCCAAAGCGGACACCCGCCTGACCCGGCACCACGACGACCAGATCCTGGCCGAGCAGATCCGTGCCGTTCACCGCTCCTCCGGCGGCGCCTACGGCTCCCCACGGGTGACCGCCGAGCTCCGGGAGGAGGGCCCGGTTTCCATCGGTCGATGGGCGCCATCGGCAGCAGCGCGGACAACGCGGCCTGCGAAAGCTTCCACGCCCCCTGGGGCGCGAGACGCTTCGGGGCGCCCGCGACCACGGCGACACCGGGCCGCCTGCCGCAGGACCGTCTTCGCCCGGCCGACCCGCTACGACACCCGCCGCCGGCACTTCGCCAACGGCCACCTCAGCCCCAACGAATACGAACACCGACACCACACGGCCGCGTTCACGCTCGCCGCGTGATCAACGAAGCGTGTCCACCATCACGGGGGAAGGCTCCTGTCGACCAGGCTGTGTATCACCCTTGCGCACTCCTGCACCTGCATGGCGAGGGCCAGGTGGGCAGACTCCGCCAGAACCTCGTCGCCCGGGCCCTGACGAGCGCCTGGCGCGGCACGTCCCTCTACCTCTTGCACGGTCCCGTCGTCCTGACCGGCCTTACAGAGAACGGGGGAGTAGCAGCCCTGGACGAGGCCTGGCGCAGTACGCCCACACCGTCACGCGGACCGTCCGCGAGACCTCCGAGGAGTGGCAGAGGTGGCCTCCCGCATCGAACGAAGCCGCCGTCCACGAAATCCTGTTGGGAATCCTTGAATTCGGCTCTGGCCGGAGTTCCCTGAACGATCTTGAGTTCGTTGTCAGGGCAAGCGATGCTGAGCCTCCCGAACCGGGACAGCCGGTGCACGAGCAGGGACGGGTGTGGGATGGCGGCAGCAGAACTCCGGGAAGCCGTGGATGGTCCGACGCGGCCGGCCTGGGCGCTGGTACCGCTGGAGAGCGTCGGACCGCTGCGCTTCGGGATGCGTATCAACGGCGTCGCTGCAGCGTTGCCGGGCATGATCGAGCTGCGCCGGTTCCAGGCCGACCCTCACTTTCCGCGCGTCCTCGGCGCACAGTTCGGGATTGGCCCTGAGGCCCCCGCCGTGCACACCTACTTCGACGGCGCCGACCGACTGTTCTGCGTGGCGGTCGATGCGGCCCGCGGGCCGCAGGTGACACTCGACGGACTGGAGTTGACTGCCTGCGTTCCGGCCGAGCTCGAACAGCTCCTCCTGGACGCTTTCCGGTCTGCGGCGCTCGGCGTGTCCTACGGGCCGCGTGGAAATCCCGGAGTCAATGGGCTGGGCCTGGTTGTGCGAGTACAGGAGATCGCCGGCGGCGTAGTCACCCGTCCAGTCCTGGTGGGCCGGGACCGGGCCGACCGCTGTACAGATGACTGGGAAGGTCCGATACCGGAATGCGAGTGGGTGGGCCGTCAGTGGACCTACCCAGGCCATCCAGAGCTCTGGCCCCCGCCCGGTTACAAGCCGAACTGGTACGACTGGCATCCTCCCTTCTAGCGGTGACGGTGCCGAGGCCCTGGCGGAGGAAGCCGACGAGGCCCTTCATGGGCTTCGGTGCGTCCTGCTCGGCCTGCCGGATCCACTCCAGTAACAGGTATCCACACTGGTGACGGGCGAGATCGGCGAAGGCTCGGGCGAGGTCGCAGGCCCGGGTGATGTCCGGGCAGGCGGGCCGGACTTGTAGCGGCTGTTCGTGCTGGCTGTCGGTGAGCGTCTCGCGGAGGCCGGCAGTTCGTCGAGGTCTGTGTCGCGGAAGCGGCGCACGGTCGTGCGGTCGAGGTTCGGTCGACGGACGGTGGCGCTGATCGTCCAGCGTTTTTCCAGCAGGCGCTGGATGTCCTCGTAGCGGTGGCGGGTGCGTTCGATGATCCGGGTGCGGGGTGGTTCGGCGGGCGGTAACAGCGTCGGGGCCGCCTCCGGCACGTCGGTCACCGTCTCTTCCCCGGCGTGTTTGCGCAGGCATTCATGGTGCTGGTGACAGGCCTTCTCCACTGCGGCGATGGTCGGGGTCTGCGGCAGCCGGTGTCTTGCGTGCCTCGACGAGGACTGACTCACCGGCCGCGGTCAGCTCGACATGCCTGCTGGTACGGCGGAACAGCTCCACGCCGAACATGTGCTCCAGCTTGCGGATCTGGGCACTGAGTGCAGGCTGAGAGATGTGCAGGTGTCGTGCTGACCGTCCGAAACGTGGGTCCTCGGCGATGGCTGTGAATTACCTCAGCAGACGCAGGTCCAGCTCCATGGCCGGAATGATACCGCCGGGTCGTCCGCCGGCACAGGAACATGCCGTTACCCCACCAATGGCCCTGGATTATCGATCGGTGACGGATTTGCGCTGGACCGCCTCACCACACCGCATTGGCTTTACAGAAACATCGGCGTTACCGAGGAGAGGTAAATGGCAACAGCAACGGCGCAGAAGCCGGTGGATCGTTTCCGTCAGCTCAGTGACGGCGACGCGGAAATCCAGGCGCACGGGAAGTATTTCTCGTGCAGCTACCTGCTCGACATGGAGGCGCATTCCTTTCTCGTCCGCGTGCACCACGGGCGCATCGAAGAACTGATCGTCGACCCGGAGCCGCTGGTGGCCTACGACTTCGCGATACGCGCGACCGCCGAGACCTGGCAGGGATTCTGCCAGCCGACGCCCGGTCCCATGTACCACGGCATCTGGGCGGCCACCTTCCGGCGGGGCATGCGGCTCGAGGGGGACCTGCTGGTCCTCATGCAGAACCTGCGCTGCCTGACCCGGCAGCTGGAACTGCTGCGCGTCACCGGTCCGCTGGGCTGACCGATCACCCCGCCGAAAGGAATCCGATGAGCAACAATTCCCGCATCTCCCCGGTCACCGGCCACTACGTCACCATTGACGTGGAAGGCATCGAGTACAAGGTGTTCTACCTGGAGAACGGCGAGGGCCAGCCGCTCGTCTGCCAGCACACCGCCGGCGCGCACAACCACCAGTGGCGCGATCTCCTGGAAGACGAGGAGATCACCAGCAATTACCGCGTCATCGCGTACGACCTCACGCGTCACGGAAAGTCCGACCCGCCACGGAACACGGACTGGTGGAAGGAGGAGTACAAGCTCACCGCCGACCACTTCGTGGCGTTCATCACCGCATTCTGCGACGCTCTCGGGCTGGAAGACCCGATCTTCATGGGCTCCTCCTTCGGCGGCAACGTCGCACTGCAGCTGGCGCTGCGCCATCCGGACCGCTTCAAGGCCGTCATTCCGGTCGAGGGCGCCGACTACTCGCCCGGCTTCTACCTCGACTGGTGGCAGCACCCGCACGCCAACGCGGCCCAGGTGTGTGCCAGCGGTGTGTGGGACCTCATGGCGCCACAGTCCCCGGAGCGGGACCGCTGGGCCACGTGGTTCTACTACAGCCAGGGGTCCGAGGCGTTCAAGGGCGACCTGTACTTCTACTCGGTCGACCACGACCTGCGTGACCGCCTCGGCGACATCGACGGCGACGCGTGCCCGGTGATCATGCTCACCGGCGAGTACGACTACCTCACCACCCCTGAGGACGGCGAGCGCACCGCCAAGCAGATCCGCGGCGCGGAATTCATCGAGATGAAGGACATCGGCCACTTCCCGATGAGCGAGAACTACCCGCGGTTCGCGCAGTACCTCAAGCACGCACTGCAGCGAATCGAAGAACGGACCAGTCTCCCCGGCTGAGCAGCCTTCGCCCCACCCCGAAACCGCAGCCCGAGAAGGCCCTGTGGTCCTCCGCCGCGAGTGCCCGGCCACACGCCGTAGCGCCTCCTCGCTCTCGCGTCACGCCGTGGCCCCGGGCACCGTGGGACGGTTCACCCGGGCTCATCCACGAGAGTCCGAAAAAGTTCGGACGGCGATGTCGAGAATCCGTGACCGGCTCCGTCCCTGGGGGTGAACGTGACCACAATGGGTCGCACCAGCACCGGGGAGAGACACGATGGCGAAGTACTTGTTGCTCAAGCACTACCGCGGCGCTCCGGCCGCGGTCAACGACGTGCCGATGGACCAGTGGACACCGGAGGAGATCTCGGCGCACGTGCAGTACATGCACGACTTCGCGGCCCGGCTCGAGCAGACCGGTGAGTTCGTCGACGGTCAGGCGCTCGCCCCCGAGGGCACGTTCGTCCGGTACGACGGCGAGGGGCGCCCGCCGGTCACCGACGGCCCGTTCGCCGAGACCAAGGACCTCATCGCCGGCTGGATGGTGATCGACGTCGACAGCTACGAGCGCGCCATCGAGCTGGCCGGGGAACTGTCGGCCGCCCCCGGGGCGGGCGGGAAGCCGATCCACGAGTGGCTCGAGGTGCGCCCGTTCCTGGCCGCGCCGCCCACCATCACGCAGTGACCTCACTCAGTGACCTCATCGATGAACGAGGCCCTGCTCCGCAGCCTCACGCCGAGTGTGCTCGCCGTCCTCGTCCGCCGCGGAGCCGACTTCGCGGCGGCCGAGGACGCCGTGCAGGACGCGCTTCTCGAGGCGGTCCGCGTCTGGCCGGCCACCCCCTCCCCAAGCTCTTCGAGCAGGGAACGCCCCATGCGGGATGCGAAGGGCTGGCTGGTCACCGTGGCCTGGCGCAAGTTCCTCGACGCGACGCGGGCGGACGCCGCCCGCCGTCGGCGTGAGGACCTCTTCGACGAGGAGCCGGCGCCCGGGCCCGCGCCCGCGGTGGACGACACCCTCCAGCTCTACTTCCTGTGCGCCCACCCGTCGCTGACGCCGTCGTCCGCAATCGCGCTCACGCTACGCGCCGTCGGCGGGCTGACCACCCGTCAGATCGCCCAGGCCTACCTGGTGCCCGAGGCGACCATGGCGCAGCGGATCAGCCGGGCCAAGCGCACCGTGGCCGGTGTGCGGTTCGACCAGCCCGGCGACGTCGCCACCGTGCTGCGCGTCCTCTACCTGGTCTTCAACGAGGGCTACTCCGGTGACGTCGACCTCGCCGCCGAGGCCATCCGGCTCACCCGGCAACTCGCGGCCCAGGTCGACCACCCCGAGGTGGCGGGACTGCTCGCTCTCATGCTGCTCCACCACGCCCGGCGCGCCGCCCGGACCGCGCCCGACGGCAGCCTGGTACCGCTCGCCGAGCAGGACCGAGACCGGTGGGACACCGAGTCGATCGCCGAGGGCGTCGCGATCCTACAGGCGGCCCTCGCCCGCGACCGGCTGGGCGAGTTCCAGGCCCAGGCCGCCGTCGCAGCCCTCCACGCCGACGCGCCCACCGCCGAGGAGGCCGACTGGGTGCAGATCGTCGAGTGGTACGACGAGCTCACACGCCTGACCGACAGCCCCGTCGTCCGGCTCAACCGCGCGGTGGCCGTCGGCGAGGCCGACGGACCGCGCGCCGGGCTGGCGGCACTCGCGGCGCTGGACGACTCGCTGCCCCGCCACGCCGCGGTGGCGGCGTACCTCCACGAGCGCGACGGCGACCTGGCGACGGCGGCACGGCTGTACGCCGAGGCAGCCCACAGGGCACCCAACCTCGCCGAGCGCGACCACCTGACGCGCCAGGCCGCCCGGCTCAACGCCGGCCGGTGTCGCTGACGGGTCGCGCTCGGATTTTTCCGCAGCACTGGGTACGGCTGGGTGGCCCAGAGCGGTCGTCCCACAGCGAGTGGGCAGGTCGAGACCGGCTGCACGACGCGTTGCCGGCGGGGAAGCTCAACGACGACAGGCGCGCTGGAGGTTGCCGGCCGACGGGTCCGATCCCGATGAGGCCTTCGGCAACATGACGCTGCTGACGCACGCGATCGACATCGAGGGCGACGGTTCGCTGCAGAGCGGCCATCCGTTGACGGTGCATACCACTGCTGTGCTGCTGGCCTTCGGGGCTGATCCAGAGCTGGCGGATCCAGGTGGTCACACCCCCATGGAGATGGCCCGCCGT
>NZ_JUJA01000169.1:51350-53393 GCF_001906585.1 Streptomyces kebangsaanensis
GCCGATAGCGGATGTAGGGTGCAGGCGATGCTGGTGAAGGCGAGGAAGTGCCCGGCTTTGCGTTCGTAGCGGCGGTTTCGTAGCGGCGGTGCGGACGGCGGCAGCCGGCGCCGCAGGTGGTCGTACCTGCAGCCGGACCGGCGCCGGCGGAACCACCCGCTGGAACAGCTCCCACAGCCCATCCGGCACAAGACGCTCAACGATCCCCACGGCAGGAGACCACCGAACCCGCCGAATGAGATGGCCTGTCAAGAAGACGATCTCTGTGGCTCGGACACCGCCTCGGCCCGTGCACGCCGCCTGCAACTGGCCGCGCTGCCAACCGTCGGACGCCGTGCCCGCACCGCCACCGACATCTGCCGCGCTGGTGGTCAGTGTTCCTGGGCTGTCGGGCGCATCATGATCTCGTTGACTGCGGCGTGCGAGGGCTGAGTGATCATGAAGGTGATGGCGCGGGCGAGGTCTTCGGCACGCAGCCAGGCATCCTGCGGCAGGTCACGGGCGGCGAGGTGTCCGGCGCCGATCGCCATCTCTGTCATGGTCATACCCGGTTCGATCAGCCCTACCCGGACCCCCCTTCCGGTCACCTCCTGGCGCAGGGCCTCGCTGAACGCGCACACGGCGTGCTTCGTCGCCGAATAGACGGCGTTGTTCCTTCGCACCACCCTGCCCCCGACCGAGCTGACGTTCACAAGATCGGCGATCCCGCGTGGCCCGTCCGCTGCCGCCCGCAGCAGGTGCGGCAGCGCCGACTGTGACGTATGCAGGACGGCGTTGAAGTTGAGGTCGACCATCCGCTCCCAGTCCGCCGGGTCACCCTCCTCGATGGGACCCATGGCCACATAACCGGCGTTGTTCACCAGCACGTCCAACCGTGCGAAGCAACCGACCGTGTCCTCGACGGCCCGACGTGCCTGCTCCGCATCCCCCAGGCCAGCGGTGAGGACGGCGCACGAGCCACCCTGACCACGGATCCTCGTGGCCAGTTCCTCCAACCGCCCGGTACGCCGGGCGACGACTGCCACAGCCGCGCCCTGCAGAGCCAGTTGCCAGGCAGTCGCCGCGCCGATGCCACTGGATGCACCGGTCACCAGAGCCGCGCATCCCGACAACGGCGCTTCGGCGTCGACGCCCGGCACCGTGTCGTTCCGATCCGCGGCCCCCGCGCGTTCGGCATCTGCATCCCTCACACCCATGTCCGCCCTTCACAGATCGCAGTCACCGCCGCGTTCCACCGCGGCCGGCGAGGCGCCGCCTCCTCTCGCAGCTTGCACCAGGTAGTCCGAGACCGCCTCCCGCCACAGCCAGGAGGCCGGCCGAGGACGAGCGGCCTCCTGGCGTGGCCGGCTGTACCTGACGGTCACCAGCTGTGACCTCCGGCGCGGCGGGCGGCCGGGCCGACGGTTCCCATCGGCTGGGTTTGCGGATCCGGGTGCTCGGCGCCCCGGCCCGTTTCGGGTGCTCGGTCAGCCGTCGTGGCAGGGGCGCCGGTCCATGGGGTCTTGGTACGCGTCGCGGGAGGAACGCTCGGACAGTGCCGCGTTGCGCAGGTGTTCGGCGAGCGCCGCGGTGGCCGTCGACGAGGAGCGGTCCTTGACGCCCCAGGCCAGCAGATGGTGGCGGCGGGCCCAGGGGTCCTGCAGTTCGCACACGGCGAGGGGCTGGTGGGGGTCGATGGCGCGACGCGGTACGACGGCGAGCCCGACGCCTGCGGCAGCGAGGGCGACGAGGACGCTGAGGTCGGCGACGGTGGTGCGGTAACGCGCCACCGGAGCGTGCGGCCCGAGGTGCTTCTCGATCCAGCGGCGCAACGAGGAGCCGGCGTCGAGCCCGATGAGCGGGTGCTCGGCAACCTCGCTGTAGGCCAGCGAGGTCCGACCGGCGATGATCCCTCCGGCCTGGCCGATCACGACGAGGGAGTCGTCACCGAGGGGCTCCATGTGCAGGCCGCAGTCGCGGGCCTCGTCGTCGAGGACGACCCCCAGGTCCGCCTCTCCGTCGGCGAGCATCCGCACCGTGTGCGGGGTGCGGCTCTCGCACACC
>NZ_JUJA01000169.1:53451-58828 GCF_001906585.1 Streptomyces kebangsaanensis
GAGCCGATGCATCGCGGATCCGCCCGCCAACAGGGTCAGGGGAGCGGTCGGGGACCGGGTGTAGCTCGCGACGGCGCTTTCGAGTCGCGCGGTCTGGGCCAGCACGTCGCGTGCGTGGCGCGCCAGCGTCGTCCCCGCCGGCGTGGGCCGCACGCCCCGTCGTCCGCGGATCAGCAATGCCACGCCGGCGTGGTGCTCCAGCGAACGCACCCTGGCGCTGGCCGAAGGCAGGCTCAGGTGCATCCGGTGAGCGCCCGCCGTGATCGACCCCTCCGTCACGATGTGGAGAAAGAGCCGCAGGTCCTCCAGGTCATAACGCACTGCCCCAGCCTAAGGCTCAGGCTTAGGCTGGGTGCGCTGATCACGCATGGTGGACCCCCTGGTCGCAAGGCGGTGATCGGCAGGTGTCCGAGTTGTTGCCTGCCCTGCTCGCCGGTGTCGCCGCGGGAGCGCTGAACGCCATGGGTGGTGGGGGCACGTTCGTGGCACTGCCCGCTCTCGTGGCGTTCGGCCTGTCACCGGTGACGGCGAACGCGGTCTCACGGGTCGCCCTCGTACCGGGGGCCGTGGCCAGTGCATGGGTTTACCGGGGCGAACTCGCCCCGACCGGGGCGACGTCGACCAATGCACTGACAGCGATCAGTGTGACCGGTGGCGGAGTCGGTGCCGCACTGCTGCTGGCGCTGCCGGCCTCGTCGTTCGACGCCGCGGTGCCGTGGCTGCTCGCCCTGGCCACGGTCGTCCTCGCCTTTGGGCGCCGCATCTCCAGGGTGCTGAGCACCGTGCAGGGGCGCTCGGTCGGCATGAGTTCCCGAGCCGTCCTGATCGGACAGTTCTTCCTCTCCGTGTACGGTGGATACTTCGGCGGTGCCGTAGGCATCATGATGCTGGCCTTGTGGAGCATCGGCCTCGGCCTCGACGCCGCGGACAGCAACCCGATGCGGATCGCGCAGCTCGCAGCCATTTATCTCAGCGCGACTGTGCTGTTCCTCGTCGCCTCCGATTGGCCCGCCGTCTGCCCGCCCGGCTGCTGCGGGGCACCATCCTGAGCACCGCCGTCCTCATGACCGTTCTGTATTTTCTGCGCGGCTGACCACGTGGGGAAGCTGCGATGATCCCCCCGATCGCTGGGAGCCGAGGCTGACCGGCATGGGCGAAGGTGACTGCCCTCGATCTCCGCCGAGAGATCACCGCCCGCGGCTTCCGCGGCCACTGCTCCACCGTCCGCGACCGGATCCGGCGCGATCCGCCCCGGCAGAAAGGCTTCACGCCCGCCCCGCCACCGCCCTCGGTACGGCAGGTGACCGGCTGGCTCACCCGGCACCCCGCGACCCTCACCGAAGAGGAGAAGCCGAACCGCAAAGCCGTGCTCGACCGCTGCCCGGAGTCGGCATCCGCAGCAGAGCCGACCAGCTCGTTCGCGGAAATGCTCACCACCGATCGGCACCCCGGCCCGGCCGGAGGAGCAGTCGACCGGATCAAGATGCTCGAACGGCGGTTGTTCGGCCGCGCCCGCTTCCCACTCCTCCGGAAACGCGTCCTCCTCGCGTGACGCCAAGCGCGGACCCAGAAGTTCTGCGCGTAACGGGGGACGAGGCCGCCGGGGACGGAGGGCGTTGCGGTCCACCGGTTTTACGCGGTCCAGTTGCCCACCGGACGCACCGTCGCCGTGATCTCCGGCGGCAACCTCGGCCGGCTATGCGGCGAGCGTCGCCAGCATCCGCTCGGGTGCGGCGAGGATCGAGAAGTGGCCTTGGCCGGGATGGATGTGAAGGCGTGCGCCCGGTATCGCCGCGGCGAAGCGGCGGGCGTGCTGGAGCGGGACGGTGGTGTCGGCGTCCCCCTGGTGGATCGACGTGGGCACCCTGATCGACTCGAGGCCGAAACCCCAGGGCCGGGTCAGCACGCGCAGATCCTGCCCGACTCCCCGGCTGCCGCGGTGGAACGCTCGCAGGTAGTTGGCCAGGAAGGCCGCGCGCGCGTCCGGCTGGGCGAGGGCACGCCGGTCGCCGGCGGGCATCTCGCTGGTCGCCAGGCGAAGGAACAGCCCTGGTGCCCGGCGCGCCAGCGTGGCCAGGCGGCCCAGAAACCAGCCACCGAAGGCCGGAGCGTGCCGGGCGATCCGCAAGGACGCGCGCTGCCCGGCTGCCATCCCGCGGGTGGGCCAGGCAGGCGGGCCAAGGGGCGCGATGAGCACCAGGCCGCGGACGCGGTCAGGCAGCTCGGACGCGCATGCGGCCGCGAACGCTCCGCCGCCCGAGACGCCGAGCAGCGCCACCGGGCCGACGTCCAACGCGTCCAGGACCAGGGTGGCTTCCGCGACCCAGTCCACGACCCGCGGCAGGCGACGGGCGTCGGTGCCGCCGATACCGGGGCGATCCGGGGAGATGAGGCGCAGCCCGAGCGCGTGGGCCGCGCCCGCGAAGTCGTACACGGCCAGCCGGGAGTCGGCCAACCCGTGGCAGAACAGCACCGCAGGCGCGTCCGGCTCCCCCACCACCTCGACCGCGATCACCCCGCCGTCGGCTCGACACAGCTCCACCCTCATATCGTCTCCCGTGACCTTGACCTGAGAGCTGCCTGAGCGGCTTTCCAGAGGTTCTGCCGGTAGCCCCTGGCTCCCCGACGGTTACGCGCAGGACTTCTGGAAACGCGCTCAGCAGGCGGGTCACCTCCTCGGAACAGAGGGTGAGGGCCGCGCCCACCGTGGTGAGCGCCCGCGCTCGGCGGGGTGCAGGGGCCGTCGGCGATGGCGATGCGGGCGCCGTGCAGAAGGGTCGACTCACGGCCCGCGGCGGCGAGGCGCTGGGCGAGCGGGGCCAGCGCCTCGTACAGCTCGATGGAGAGCCCGGTGGTGCAGGGCCCCCGGTGAACCGGCCGGTGGCGGCGGCCGGCGTCTCGACCGGTTCGGCCAGTTGCCGCTCGGTGCACTCCTCCGTGCCGGCCGCGCGCACCGCCGCCCCCGCTGTCTCCAGGGCGGGCGATCCGGTGCCGCCGACATCCCCACGACGAGGCCAGGGTCTCGTCCCGTTCGGCCGTCTGCGCGAGCAGGGCGCAGCCGGCGCGGTCCGCGTCGGGGGCGAGAGGCCGGACGGTCTCGTCGAAGAACCCGGCGCCGTACGTCTCGGCGAGCCGCTTGTGGTGGGCCGGAGGCGCCGCGCCGAGGGCGCGTCCGTTCCGCGCCCGGTCCACGGCGGGCGGCGGGCAGAGGCGTACGAGGCCGTCGATCGCGGTCACCGGAGGGAGGCTGTCCGACACCGGGGTGAAGGGACTCGGACGTACGAGCCAAGGGTGACGGCGCCCCGTATCGGCCTGTCAGGGCCTCTTTGTGCTGCCAGAATCCCGGCAGGCAACGCGCCGGTGGGGGCGCTGGCGAGGCGGGGGCGGCGAGGCGGGGTGGGCGTGACCGAGCGCGGCACGACCGGTCGTGCCGCTCCGGGTGGGGCGGAACCGGGCATGACGGACCACGGCGTCCCGGGCGGACGCGCGGCGACGGAGGACCGGCCGGGCCGGGAACGGCGGAGCGACGGGCCGGGCGGGCAAGGGCAGGGCGACGGGGCGGCGCGTGCGGTGCCCCGGCACGTGGCGTGCGTGATGGACGGCAACGGCCGGTGGGCGGAGCGGCGTTCACTGCCGCGCACGGCAGGCCACCGGGCCGCCGAGACCACCGTCATCGACATCATCGAGGCGGCCCGGTCCGCCGGCGTCGAGTGGCTCAGCCTGTACGCCTTCTCCACCGAGAACTGGAACCGGCCCGGCGCCGAGGTCGACTACCTGATGTGCCTGGTCCGCCGGGTCGTGCGGAAGCACGCGCCGCTGCTGCTCGCCCGCGGCATCCGCTGCCGCTTCCTCGGGGTCGCCGATCCGCGCATCCCCCGTGAACTGGCCCGGGACTTCGACGACCTGACGACGCTGACCGGCGACAACCGGGGGATGACGCTGACCGTGGCCTTCGACCACGGTGGGCGCCGGGACATCGTCGAGGCCGCCCGGTCGCTGATCCGCAGCGGGACGCCGGCGGACGAGGTGACCGAGCGGCTCTTCGCGGAGCACCTGCCGTTCCCCGACACCCCGGACGTGGACCTCGTCATCCGTACCTCCGGCGAGCAGCGCATCTCCAACTTCATGCTCTGGAAAGTCGCCTACGCCGAGTGGGTCTTCCCCGAGGTGCTCTGGCCGGACTTCCGGGCCCCCGACTTCCTCGCCTGCCTGCACACCTACCGGCGCCGCGACCGCCGCTTCGGCGGCCTACCGCCCCAGACGAACGGAGACCCACGATGATGAGCGGAACGACCGGCGCGACCCGCACGGACACCACGCGACCGGTCGACGGACCGCCCCTGTTCGGGCCGGATTCGCAGTTCCACGCGCTCTTCGACGACCCGCGCTGGGCGCTCGCCATGGTCCGCGCGACCGTGCTGGAGGCGGCCCACCCGCAGATCGGCGCCGCCCTCGTCGACAACTCCACCTTCGTCGCCCACCCCTGGCGCCGGCTCCGCAACACCTTCCTCAGCATGCGGCGCATGTTCGGCGCCGACCCCGCGGCACGCGAGCGGGAGGCCGCCCGGCTCAACCGGCTGCACGCCCGCATGAGCGGCTCCGACTCCCGAGGCCGGGCCTATGACGCGATGGACCGCGCGACCCGCGCCTGGGTGGTCGCCACCCTCTTCGAGAGCGCCGTCACCATGTGCCGGCTGAGCGGCCAGCCGCTCGACCAGGGCACGATGGAGCGAATGTACGCCGAGTACCGCGCGTTCCTGGCCGCCCTCGACGGTGACGCCGGAGAACTCCCCGAAGACCTCCACGACTTCTGGCGGTACTTCGACCGGGTCGTCGAGAACGAGTTGGAGAACACCGAGGCGGCCCGCGTCATCCTCTACCGGCTCTTCGACCACTTGCCCGCCCCGGCGCTGCTCGACGGCGCGCCGACGCTGTGGGCGGCGGGCCGGGCCGTCGCCGGACCGCTCCTCGGCGCGATCACCGTCGCCTCGCTCCCCGAGCCGTACCGGCGCCGGGCCGGCCTGCCGGAGATGCCCGGCGCCCAGACTCTCATGCAGGGCGCCTACCTCGCCGCCGGATTGGCCCGCTTCCTGCCCGAGGGCTGGCTCAACGCCGAGAGTGTCATCGAACTCCTCTCGCTCTCGCCCGGGAGCGACGACCCCCGCTCCCGGACCGTGGCCGCCCTGCGCGGCCGCATGAAACGGGCATCGGCCCTGCTCCGCCTGCTCACCCCGCTGGGCGGTGACCCCGCTCCGGACCCGGCGTCCGCGGCGGGCACGGGGGAGGGCCGGCGCTCGGCGGAGGAGTTCTTCCGCCAGGTGCTGGACCAGACCGGCGACGGCCATCTCGACTGGCCGGACCTCGCCGCCATGGCCCG
>NZ_JUJA01000169.1:58835-59151 GCF_001906585.1 Streptomyces kebangsaanensis
CCGCCTCGACCTGGACGAACCCGAGGAGACCCGGCTCTACGACGCCTTCGCCGCCTGGTGGCGCGAGCTCCAGGCCGCCCTCGACGCGGACGGCGACGGCCGCGTCAGCGCCGGCGAGTACGCCGCCGCCGTCCCCTCCCTCGCCGGACCCGCGCTCATCCGCGTCGCCGAGGTGCTCTTCGACGCCACCGACAAGGACGGCAGCGGGACCATCGACGCGGACGAGTACCGGACCCTCTTCCGCACCGCCTTCCACCGCGACCTCACCACCACCGACGGAATCTACGGCCGGAGCGCCTTCGTGAGTGACTTCCTC
>NZ_JUJA01000169.1:59165-59725 GCF_001906585.1 Streptomyces kebangsaanensis
CCCGCCGCACGAGCACTCCGTACGACCCCCTCCTCGCGGACGCCTGACTTGACTCCGTTGGGAATCCTGGGGTTTCCCGGTGCGGCAGTATGGTCAGCGGGCATGCTCGGGGCCGTTTCGAAGGCCGATGCGGTTGTCGAGGTGCCTGTTGTTCCTCCGTCCCCGTTCCGGTGAGCAGGTCCCGGTTCTGACCGTGCAGGTCGTGCGGGCGAGCGATCCGGGCGGTACGGCGGCGATGCGGGTGCGGGACCGGCTGGACGGGCTGTGGTGCGACGAGGACTTCGCCGACCGGTACCCGCGCGCCGGACGCCCCGGCCTCTCGCCCGCCCAGTGGGCCACCGTCCGTGTGCTGCAGTTCCTGCTCGGCCTGTCGGGCCGGCAGGTGGCCGAGGCGGTGCGCTGCCGCATCGATTTCACGTACGCCCTGGCCATGGAGCTGGACGATCCCGGCTTGAGAGCGAGCGGCTGCTGGGAGCCCATGCCGAAGACGTCAACCGCGTTCTGCTCGCTTCCTCTCCAAGTGAGGCGGCGTCGAGCCGCCCGCTCCGAGGCACTCGGAC
>NZ_JUJA01000169.1:59767-68339 GCF_001906585.1 Streptomyces kebangsaanensis
CCCTGCCGTTCTGCGCCGGCTGCCGTCACACCGTGCCGACGGCGGGTGCCGTCCGTTGCGCCGGACGGACGGCACGACGGACGGACTCCTCAGTCCTCGGCGACCCGGATGATCGTCCGGCCGGCGATGCGCCGCTCAGGGGTGAAGGCAGTGGCCGTTTCGGCCAGCGGCCGCACCGCGCCGACCCGTGCTTTCAGCCGTCCGTCCCTGAGCCGCTGAGCGAGGTCGGCGAGGCGTGCACGGTCGGGTTCCACCACGAAGAAGAGCGCCCGCCCGTCCTTGGGCCGGACGGTGGGCGGGTGGGCGATGGTGACGAGCGTGCCGCCGGCGCGTACGAGTGCGGCCGAGTGGGCGAGGACGTCACCGCCGATCACGTCGAACACCGCGTCGACCTCGCCGGCGTCCTCCAGCCGGTCGGCCGCGAGGTCCAGGAACGCGTGTGCGCCCAGATCGAGGACGGTGTCCCGGTCGGCGGACCGGCCGGTGCCGATCACGCGAACTCCCGCCTCGCGCGCGAGCTGGACGGCGATCGAGCCGACACCGCCCGCGGCGCCGTGGATCAGGACGGTCTGGCCGGTCGTGATCCGCGCGTGGTCGAACAGACCCTGCCAGGCGGTCAGTCCGGAAACCGGCAGCGCGGCCGCCACGGTGTGGTCGATGTCCGCGGGCAGCGGAGCGAGGTTGCGGGCCTCCACGGCGACGTACTCGGCCAGCGAGCCGTTGCGGGTCCAGTCGGTCAGTCCGAAGACGCGCTGGCCGATGGTGGGGCCGGTGGTTCCGTATCCGAGCTCCGCCACGACGCCCGAGACCTCGTGCCCCGGCACGCTCGGAGTGCGGTCGCGGCCGGCCCGGTCGGACCATGTTCCGGGCCAGTCGAGCTCTCCGCGGGTGAATCCCGCGGCATGCACCCGTACGATCACATCGTTTTCGGCGGCGTGGGGATGGGGCAGGTCCTCCAGGGTCAGCCCGCTGACACCGGCGTCGCGGTCCCGGACGGTGATGGCTCGCATGCCTGTTCCTCTTTCTGGTTCCGTGCACGCGCGGGCGACGCCTCGCCGAGGGTTACGATCGTCGCGGCCGCAACCCGTCGCCCACGGGATCATCGCACCGACCCTGGCTTCTTCGAGCTCATTTCAGCTCGGCCAGGGCGCCTCGGTGACGCGCTCGACCATGGTCTTGCGGCGGAAGCCGGGAACGAAGTGCTCCAGTACGTCCGCATTGATGGTTCCGTAGGTGGTGTCCGGACGGTTTTTGAGTCCCTCGACGAATGCCTGCAGAAATTCCTTCTTGAATTCTCCGCGCGGATGTGCGGCAGTGATTTCGTCCACCAGGTCGTCGTTCAGCCTGTCCAGCCCCCAGCCGACCGCGTCGGTCAGGACACCGCAGCTGGTAGCAGCCGTCTCCGGGCCCATCCGGCCAGGAATTCCTGGGGTCGTGTGCAGCGCGATCGCCGTCCAGACCACGTCGGCGGCGCTCTCCGGGAACCCGCGGTCGAGGAGGAACTTCCACGCGTGGTCGGCGCCGTCGAGTTCAAAGCGCTGCTCCGTGGCGGAGTACGGGGTCAAAAGGCCGGTATCGTGAAACATCGCGGATATGTAGAGCAGTTCCGGATCAGGCCGGAGACCGAGCTCCTGTGCGTGGAGGGAACCGAAGAGAAAAACACGCCGGGAGTGGTGGAAGATGAGGGGGCTGCTCTTTTCCCGAAGAAAGCTCGTGGCCTCTGCCACTGCCGCGGTCTCGGGGATCTCCACCCCTGCGATGATGTCGGTCATGATGTCCGCGCTTCCAATGTGGTGTGTGACGAGTGGACAGTGCCTCTGTCTTCCAGGGTGCCGACCGCGTGGCGTGTGCGCAGCCCTGGTCCGGCCACGAACCACTCGAATCCAGACGCCCGAGGAGAGAAAGCATGGCCTCCGACACCCACCACCGGGTCGCAATCCTCGTCTACGACGGGGTGAAACTCCTGGATATCACCGGCCCCGCGCGGCTCGCGACGCGGAGCCGACCGAGAAGATCACCGAAGTCCACGGGACCTCGCGCGGCGGCCACGGAGCCCCGCGCCTCCACGCCGTGTTCCGGCGGGAAGGAACTGCCTGCGGCCGTCGGCGGGTCGCGCGGCTGATGCGCCAGGCCAGGCCGGGCCGGCCGGCCCGGCACCGCAGACGCCGCCACCGCACCACGGTCCCGGACCCGCAGGCCACCGCGCGGCCCGACCTGGTCCTGCGGGACTTCCAGCCCGAGCCGGCCGCGGTCGACCAGCGATGGTGCGGCGACATCACCTGCATCCCGGCCGAGGAGGGCCGGCTGTACCTGGCCACCGTCATCGCCATCGCCTCCCGCCGAGTCGTCGGCCGGGCCACCGCCGACCACCTGCGCACCGGGCTGGTCGCCGACGCGCTGACGGCCGCCTGCCGCGGCCACCGCCCGGCCGGTACGGTCGTGTTCCACTCGGACCGCGGTTGCCAGGGCAGTACACCAGCCGTGAATTCGCTGCTGTCGCCCGTGGCTTCGTGTCCGTCTGTCGGTCGGACGCAGGGGCCGGTGCTGGGACAACGTGCTCGCGGAGTCCTTCTTCGGCACGCTGAAACGGGAAGTGTTCGGCGATCGGCCGTGGCCCGGCCGGGCAGCCGCGCACACCGCGATCTTCGAGTGGAGCGAGAGCCGGGACGACTTGCGGAGGCTGCACAGCAGCCTCGGTCACCGCAGTCCCGCCGAGTGCGAGACCGTCCTCGCGGCCCGACCACCACACCGATGGTGTCCGTCAAAGCGGAACAAGCTCACATGCGGAAGGGGCTGGCTCCCTGGACGGGTCACCAGCCCCTTCCTTTACGACAAGCGGTTCGCGCCGGCCGCGCAGGGCCTGGACCGCGGCCTGGAACCGCTTGCCGAAGTCGTATCGCCCGCAGTCCGGTCCGCGCCACGGACGTAAGGCGGATCAGCCCGCCGACCGGTGCCCGGGCCGGCCCGTCAGCAGGTGCTCGCGGCCGAACATGGACGCCGCGGTCCGTGCGGACGGCGTACCGGCGTCGAGATCCGCACCCGCCTCCCACAATACGGCCACCACCTCGTCCGAGCCCTTGAACAGGGCGCCGGCGATGGGGGCTTGGTCGCGGGCGTTGCGCAGGTCCGGGTCGGCGCCGAGGCGGAGCAGGGCTTGTACCGTGTCGGCATGGCCGTGGTAGGCGGCGAGCATCAGGAGGCTGTTGCCCCCTGCGTCGGTCACGTCGACCGGCAGCCCGTGCTCGACGAACTCCACCAGTTGCTCGGTGCTGCCCTCGCGGGCGAGGTCCATGGCGATGGCCACGACGCGATCCGTCTGCTCAGGAGTCAGTGCACCACTGCTCATGCGTACCTCCTGGTCGTGCGGTTCCGCGGGTCTCTTCGGTACGGCCGCCGGACGGCTGCCGTACCCGCGCCCGGCGTGCGTGCTGGCAGCACGCACGCCGGGCGCGGTTGCGTGGGTGGGGACCCGCGGTGGCCTGAGTGGCCGGGTGGCTCAGAGCTGGCCGGCGGCCAGGGCCTCGATCGCCTTGCGGACACCTTCGCCGTAGGCCGGGTCGGCCTGGGTGCAGTTGGCGATGTGCCGCTCGACGGTCTGCTGCGACGCGCCGTTGATCGCGCGCGCCGTGTTCTCGAAGAGCGCCTGCTGCTGCTCCGGGGTCATCAGCCGGAACAGGTTGCCCGGCTGCTCGAAGTAGTTGTCGTCGTCCTCGCGGAAGTCGAACCGGTCGGCGACCGCGCCCACGGCCTGGCTCGGCTCACGGTAGGCCGGCTGCTCCTGCCAGCGGCCGTACGAGTTGGGCTCGATGCCCGGGGTGGATCCCTGGTTGCCGTCGACCCGCATGGCGCCGTCGCGGTGGTAGGTGTTCACCGGGTTCTTCGCGGCGTTGACGGGGATCTGGTGGTGGTTCACGCCGAGGCGGTAACGCTGGGCGTCTCCGTAGGAGAAGAGCCGGCCCTGCAGCATCTTGTCGGGCGAGTAGCTGATGCCCGGAACCACGTTCGCCGGAGTGAAGGCGGCCTGCTCGACGTCCGCGAAGTAGTTCGCGGGGTTGCGGTTGAGCTCCCACTCGCCGACCTCGATCAGCGGGTAGTCCTTCTTCGACCAGACCTTGGTGAGGTCGAAGGGGTGGAAGCGGTAGTTCTCCGCGTCGGCCTCCGGCATGACCTGGATGAACAGCTTCCACTTCGGGAAGTCGCCGTTCTCGATCGCGTCGTAGAGGTCGCGCTGGTGGGACTCGCGGTCCTTGCCGACGAGGGCCTCGGCCTCGGCGTCGGTGAGGTTCTTGATGCCCTGCTGGGTGCGGTGGTGGAACTTCACCCAGAACCGCTCACCCTCGGCGTTGATGAAGCTGTAGGTGTGCGAGCCGAATCCGTGCATGTGCCGGTACGAGGCGGGAATGCCGCGATCCGACATGACGATGGTGATCTGGTGCAGGGCCTCGGGGAGGTTGGTCCAGAAGTCCCAGTTGTTCTCGGGGTCGCGGAGGTTGGTGCGGGGGTCGCGCTTCACCGCGCGGTTGAGGTCCGGGAACTTCAGCGGGTCGCGGAAGAAGAACACCGGGGTGTTGTTCCCGACCAGATCCCAGTTGCCCTCGTCCGTGTAGAACTTCAGGGCGAAGCCGCGGATGTCGCGCTCGGCGTCGGCCGCGCCGCGCTCACCCGCGACGGTGGAGAACCGGGCGAACAGCTCGGTCTTCTTGCCGACCTCGGAGAAGATCTTCGCGCTCGTGTACCGCGTGATGTCGTGGGTCACCGTGAAGGTGCCGAACGCGCCCGATCCCTTGGCGTGCATCCGGCGCTCCGGAATGACCTCGCGGTCGAAGTGCGCGAGCTTCTCCAGAAACCACACGTCCTGCAGGAGCATCGGACCGCGCGGGCCGGCAGTCAGGGAGTTCTGGTTGTTGGCGACCGGTGCGCCGGCAGCCGTGGTCAACGGCTTCTGGTTGTTCTCGGGCAAAGCTCGCTCCTCGGTGAGTGGTTTGTCGCGTGCGTTCAAGACCCGGCTCCCGGCCGGTCGCAGCCTTGTCCCCGCGGAATCTGTCTCTCGGCGTGGATCATCACCGATCCTACAATGGACGAAGTCCAAGTCAAGTAGGGCTCCAGACGCATATATAGTCTCGATTTGGTCGAACCACTGCTACGCTGACACGTATGAGTGACCTCTTGGAGAGACTTCGGACGCGTGGCTGGCGCCTCACGGCGCAGCGGCGCGTAGTGGCCGAGGTGCTGGAGGGCGACCACGTCCATCTGACCGCGGACGAGGTGCACGCACGGGCGGCACAGAGGCTGCCCGAGATCTCGCGGGCGACGGTCTACAACACCTTGGGTGAACTGGTGAACCTGGGCGAGGTCATCGAGGTCTCGACGGACCACCGTGCCAAGCGCTACGACCCGAACGCGCATCGTCCCCACCATCACCTGCTGTGCGCCCGCTGCGGCGCTATCCGGGATGTGCACCCGGTGGGCAATCCGCTCGCCGATCTTCCGGAGTCGGAGCGCTTCGGCTTCTCGGTGTCCGAGGTGGAACTCACGTACCGCGGTATCTGTCCGGACTGCACGGTCTGACGGACGGAGCCCAGCCGTGTCCCGCCCCGCGCGCCGGCCCGCCCGCGTACCCGCCCGTGAGCAGCGGCCGTACCGGTCAGGCCTCCGCGAGTACCGCCTGGATCACATGACGGGCGTTGGTGGCCATGGCGGGGTTCGCCCCGAGGCGGCAGGCAGCGCGGTCAACGCCTGGGAGAGGGCGTGCCCGCGACCGTGCCGCCAGGTCGCCTCGTCCACGCCGAGCGGCCTCGTGGAAGGCGGGCCGGCCGTCGGCGGAGAGCAGGTTCCACGCCCGGGACACACCGCGGGCAGGACCGCCGACGCCCGAGGACCGATGCTGACAGTTTGCTGACCGCCAGGGGTCAGGAACGGTGCTGACCAGCGAAAATTCATGCAGGGCTCGCTATGTTCCGGAACTGGATCGGACGGTCCCAGGAGGAGATCGTGCAGGCTCGTGAGGACTGGATGACGGGCACGCGGTTCGGCCAGGTGAAGGGGTACGACGGCGCTCCGCTGCCGGCCCCCGGCCGGCTCCTGCGAAAGATCGTCGCCGATCTGTGCGCCCGCGCGGGCGGGCTGCTCCACGACGACGTGGCCCTGATGATCGTGCAGAGGGCCAGGGTGCCCCGGACCGGCTGAGCGGAGCCGAGAAGCCCGGCTCCGCCGGACGTCGCAGCAGATCCTCGATCGTGATCGGCGGCTTCCGCACCCGGCGGCCGGTCGCATGGTGGACGGCGTTCGCGATCGCGGCACCGGCACCGACCCGACCGGTCTCGCCCACGCCCTGGACACCGAGCGGATTCACGACGTCGTCCTCGCCCTCGACCAGTTCGACGTCGGCATCCGGGACGTCCGCGTTGACGGCGACCGGGTATTCCCCCAGGCTCGCGCCGGCCCGGCGCCCGGTGCGCGGGTGCGTGTGGTTGGCCTCCGGCAGCGCCTGGCCGAGGCCCCGGAGCATGCCGCCCATCAGCTGGCTGCGGGCCGTCTTGGGGTTGAGTACCCGGCCGGGAGCGAAGGCCCCGGTCATGCGCCACACCCGGACCAGCCCGAGTTCGGGGCCCACGGCCACCTCGGCGAACTGCGCCCCGAAGGCCGGCACGCGAACTCGGCGCGTCCGCCCGGCGGACTCCATGCGCCGGATGCCTCGGCACCGGGCTGGAAGTCGCGCTGCAGCGGATCGGTATACGAGTCGGAGGCGGTGCCGGCGGTCATCACCCCGTCCCGCACGACCACGTCGACCGGATGGTGGCCGCGGAGACGCGGCGCGGGTCGCCGAGCGGCCGGGCAGGGAAGGGATCGCCCGGCGCGCGGTCGGCGCGTCTATTGGTTGAACCCCGAGCCGCGCTTCCGCCGAGGCACGGGCGCCTCCGCCGCTCCCGAGTACGCCGAGCTGGTCGAGATGCACGAGTGCCGCACCGTCCGCCGGTTGAGTGCCCTGGTCGGGCGGCTGCTGCCGGTGTGACCGGACCGTGCACTCAGTCCGCGCGGCGTGCGGTGAACAGCAGGTACTCCCATTCCAGGACCAGGTTTCCCACGCCCGTGCCCTGATCGTGGCGACCGGCGAGTTCGGCCAAGTCGGCGTCCAGCGAGGCGATGCGCTCGGGGTCGCCGGCGATCGACTCGTAGACGCTGATCGTCGGGCCGTAGCGCTGCTTGAAGTAGTCCCGGAACGCCTCCGGCGTGGCGAAGCGGTCGACCACGACCGTCCGGCGTTCGGCGGTCACGTCGGTGACGCGGTCCCCGAGGAGCGCCCGGACATGCTCCGGGTCTCCCCACAGAGGGGGCGGCTGCGCCCCGGGTGGGGGCGGCGGTGCGTACGGCTTCATCCTGGCCAGCATCCGGCCGATGAACCCGTCGGGCGTCCAGCTCAGCACACCAAGAGTGCCACCAGGCCGGCAGACCCGGAGAAGTTCATCGGCGGCCGTCCGGTGGTGCGGGGCGAACATGACCCCGACGCAGGACAGCACGGTGTCGAAGGCGGCGTCGTCGAAGGGCAGCGCCTCGGCGTCGGCCTCCTGCCACCGCAGTCGCGCCCCCCGTTCCCCGGCCAGCCGCCGCCCGGTCTCCAGCAGTTCGGGCGTCAGATCGGCGGCCACCACGTCCGCCCCGGCCAGTGCCGCCGGGATCGCCGCGTTACCGGTGCCCGCCGCGACGTCCAGCACCCGGTCGCCGGGACGCACCCCGCACGCCTCCACCAGGATCTCCCCCAGCCCCGGAATGAGCTCGGCGGCCACGGACGGGTAGTCGCCCTGGGCCCACATCGCCCGGTGCTTGGTCTTCAACGCACGGTCGGCCTCCGCCGTGTCGATCGCGTTCGTCATGACTGCGCTCCTCGAGAGTTCCTCGCGCGGTTCCATTGCCGCGTCATCGAGCCTAGGAACGCGGTGGCGCCCCGCCCTAGTACAGGATCTGTACCGGCGGACGGTCGCCACGGACCGTTGCCCCTCACCCGGGTGGTCCGGCGTGAACCCGCGGCCTAGTCTGCCGACATGGGGACCACATACGGCCAGTTCTGTCCTGTCGCCAAGGCGATGGAGCTGCTCGACGAGCGCTGGACACTGCTCATCGTGCGGGAGATGGTCACCGGGAGCCGTCACTTCAATGAGCTGCGCCGCGGGGTACCGCGGATGTCCCCCACGCTGCTGTCCAAGCGGCTGCACCGGCTGGTACGGGCCGGCATCGCGGAGAAGCGGACCGAGGGCAAGGCCGTGAGTTACGTCCTGACGCCGGCCGGTGAGGAGCTGCGGCCCGTGGTGGAGGCCCTGGGCGTCTGGGGCACCCGCTGGATCGGTGAGCTCGGGGACGAGGATCTCGACCCCAAACTGCTGCTGTGGGACATGCACCGCAGGATCGACTTCGACACGGTCCCCGAGGGCCGCACGGTGGTCCTGTTCGACTTCCCGGACATGCCCGCGCAGGCACGGAACTGGTGGCTGGTCATCACCCCCGGCGAGGCCGACGTCTGCGACGTCGACCCCGGCCACGCGGTGACGGTTACGTTCACGGCGAGCCTGACCAGCCT
>NZ_JUJA01000169.1:68372-69802 GCF_001906585.1 Streptomyces kebangsaanensis
CCGACGCACTGCGCGCGGGAACGGTCAGGGTCGACGGTCCCGAGACACTCCGCCGGGCCGCTCCCGGCTGGTTCACCCTGTCCACGTTCGCGTCCGTGCCGCGCCCTGCTTGGTGACACCGGCGTGTGGGACACCCCCACAACCGGTCCGCAGCGGAATCCGGAGGCTCTGGCCGCGCTCCCCGGCAGGATCAGCGCATGCTCGTCGGCGCTCGAAGTGGGTTGTGATCCGGCTGCGGGTGCGCAGGCCGTCGGTGAGGGAACACCGCGGGCCATGACTACTGCGTCGGCTGCGGTCCGACCGGGCACAAGGGACGGGCCGCACGATGCCGGAATGCGCCTTCGCGGGGCAGCCACGGCAGAGCGCCGCGCAGCGGTTCGTGCGTCAGGTCACGCTCTCCGAGACCCGCGGGATCGGGCAGGCTCGTGTCGAGGAGACCGCCGGCGGCCCGTACCCGACCACGCAGCCGGCTGGTGGTGGCGATGCGGGTGGTGCTTTTGTCGTGGTAGCCGAGTGCCTGGGCGACGCCGGGGGCCGGGGCCTGGAGGACGACGGGCGTGATACTGGTGGGTTCGCGCATTCGACTGTCGTCAATTCACCATGAGATCCACCCTGTTGACGACCGTGTGTGGTCGCCGGAGGCATGCTGGTTCCGGGCTCCACCGAACTCGGGTACGAAGCGGGATGTGAGAACGCGGTGCGCGGTGGCAGACAGGGGTGGCGACGGAGGCGGATGTCCCAGGGCCTGCGTTCGGTTACTGCGGTGCGGCTGGCAGGCTTGGGGGGACACCGAGATCGTCGACCAACGTGGAGAGCGCGAAGGGATGCAGCGGCTGACCCGCCCGCCGGCCGGGAAAGGCCAGGGCTCGAGAAGGCCCAGACCGAAGGGTCCCCGGCCCGGGCCTTCCGCGCTTGCTGGAGGGTGGATGACCCTCCCGAGGGTTACTTCACGTCGACGTAGTCTGCCGCGGAGGCGACCGCCGGGGTGGTGGACGTGCCTGCGAAGGAGTAACGGAAGTAGCCGTCCGCCGTGGCCTTCGTCGTCGTCCTCAGGTTGCCCTTGCTGTCCGTCTTGACGGTCTTGAGGGTCTTGTAGGTGCTGGTGCCCTTCTTCTTGAACTGGAGCTTGACCGGCTGCTTGGCGTAACCCCCGTACTTGTAGGTCTCCCAGTTGGCGCGGGTCAGGGCGCCCGTGACGGTGATCGTCTTGTTCTTCTTCACCGGTTCCGGCGAGGCGTTGACCGTCAGCCTGGAGCTGCGCAGGACCTTCGCCTTGGCGGCGGAATCCTTGGTGATGTAGTCACCGTCGTTGGCCAGGGCGTGGGCTCTCACGGTCCAGGTCCCGGCCGTGGTGTTGTCCTGGGGGTGGATGCGCGGATTGATTTTCAGCGTGTAGGTGCAGGTGGTCGTGGTGAAGCTCTGCCGCGACA
>NZ_JUJA01000169.1:69828-74276 GCF_001906585.1 Streptomyces kebangsaanensis
GGGCCGGGGCAAGAACGCCGAGGTGGGCCCGCCGGTCCATGACGACCCCGCGTGCGGCGGGGCTTCACCGCGACGGCGCCCAACCGGCTGTGGCTGGCCGGCATCACCGAGCGCGCGACCGGCGAGGGCACGCTGTACCTGTGTGCGGTCAGGGACGCGTACTCGGGCCGCATCGTGGGCCACTTCCATCGACTCGAGGACGAAGTCCCGCCTCGCGGTGGCCGCGCTGGAGTCCGCCGTCGCCCGCCGCGGCCAGGTCGCCGGGTGCATCGTCCATTCCGATCACGGACCGCAGTTCCGTTCACGGAAGTTCGTCTCCGTTGCCGCACGTCATGGCCTGGTCGGCTCGATGGGCAGGGTCGGTGCGACCGGCGACAACGCGGCCATGGAGAGCTTCTTCGCGCTGTTGCAGAAGAACGTCCTCGACCGCCGCACCTGGCGCACCCGGCACGAGCTGCGGATCGCGATCGTGACCTGGATCGAACGCACCTGCCATGTGGAGGCCCGGTTCCCGGAGTCCGTCAAGGAGATGCCCGCGGCGGCGTGGAGTACGTGGCCCCGCAGGTGAAGGTTCCGGCCGGGGCGTGGGCGGACCATGACTGGCGGGGCGACCGGGGCAAGCGGCATCGCAAGGAGATCCGTGAGGCGTACGGGTTCCGGGCGAACACCGAGGAGGACCAGGAGCGGCCGGCTGAGTGGCCGGCCGCTGAGCTGTGTCCTGTGGAGCTCTCGCGACATCGGCTGGCGGCAGCGGTCACCAGCTGATGCTGGCCGCCACCGGCAGATGGTCGCTGCCGGTGGCCGGCAGTACCCACGAGCTCTTCGGCTCCACGCCCCTGACCAGGATCTGATCGATCCGCGCCGTCGGGAAGGACGCCGGCCAGCTGAAGCCGAAGCCGTGCCCGGCCGCTTCCTGGGCCGAGTGCAGCTGCGAGGTGAGGCCGTCGAACGCGCGGTCGTCGGTGGTGCCGTTCATGTCGCCGAGCACCACCACCCGCTCGTTCTGCTCGGCGGCGACGGCCTTGGCGAGCGCGACCGCGCCGACGTCGCGCGAGTCCGTCCAGAAGCCGTGCCTGGGCATCAGCCGCACCGACCCCAGGTGCGCCACGTACACCACCAGCGGCCCCTGGTCCGTGGCCACCGTGGTGCGCAGCGCCCGGGGCGGGTCCACGGGGAGGTCCTCGGCCCGCCGGGTTTTCGCCAGCGGCCCGACATTGCCCCGCAGGACGTTGACCGACCGGGAGTCCGACAGCGGCAGCTTGCTCCACAGCCCGACCGTGCCCTGCACCGTGTGGTACGGGTATGTCTTCGCCAGCTCCTTCCCGTACGCGGCCGTGGCCTGCGGGGTCATCTCCTCGAGCGCCAGCAGGTCCGCCCCGGAGGCGGCCAGGTCGCGGGCGGTGCCGGCCGGGTCGGGGTTCTCGGCGTTGACGTTGTGGCTGACCACGGTGAGGTCGCCGCCCGGCTGGGACTTGTCGGAGAGCAGTCCGCCGAAGAGGCTCAGCCACGCCACGACCGGCAGCAGCAGCGCGACCACCGCCGCGGCGGAGCGACGCCACAGCGCCCCGGCGAGGAGCACCGGGATGAACAGGCCGAACCACGGCAGGAACGTCTCCACCAGGCTGCCGAGACCGCCCCTGTCCGTGATCTCCGCGTGCAGCAGCATGAGCAGGCCGAGCACCAGCGCCAGCGCCGCGAGCACCGGGCCGCGCTTCCACGGGGCCGGTCCGGAGAGGCTGCGGATCGCCCGGTGGATACGCGCGCGCCGGGCACCCGAGCCGGTGTCCCCGCGACCGGCGCCGCACTGCCCGGCCTGAGCCGTGTCCAGGATCTCGGCGCGCTCCTCGGCGTCGCCCTGCTGCCGCGCATCCGGAACTTCTCTTAGCGCTTCACTCACTGATCAGATGTCCTTCGGAGAAAGTACTGGTGGTGCGGGCAGTTGAACGGCGATACGGAGTCCGCCCTCAGCGCGCGGGGTGATGGTGAGGGATCCGTCGTGCACCTCGGTGATCCGCCGGACGATGGCCAGACCGAGTCCGACACCTGCGTGGTCGTTGCGAATACGTTCGGTGGCGCGCTGAAACGGCTCGGTGAGAGTCGAGACCAACTGCGGGGAGAGCTTCTCGCCGCTGTTCTCGACGGTGAGTACCACGGTCTCGGGGCCGGCGCCGGTCTCGGCCCGCACCGTGCCCTTGTCGGGCAGGTTGTGCACGATCGCGTTGTGCACAAGGTTCGTCGTCAACTGCAGCAGGAGCGCCTGTGAGCCGAAAGCCGGGGCGATGTCACCGGAGGTCTCGATGGTGACACCGCGCTTCTCGGCGAGCGGGAGCAGTGTCTCGGTGGCCTCTTCCACGAGCAGGGAGAGGTCGACAGGTTCCCGGGTGAAGGACCTCTGGTCGGCGTGGCTGAGTACGAGCAGCGCCTCGGTGAGGTCGATCGCTCGGGCGTTGACGGCGTGCAGGCGGTCGATGATCTCGCCGAGGTCCTGCGTCGGATCGTTGCGGGCCACGTCGAGAAGCGTCCGCGAGATTGCCAGCGGGGTGCGCAGTTCGTGCGAGGCGTTGGCCGCGAATCTCCGCTGCTCGGCTACGTGTGCTTCGAGGCGGGCGAGCATCGTGTCGAAGGCGTCGGCGAGTTCGCGGAACTCGTCCTTGCGGCCCGGCAGCCGGATCCGGTGGGAGAGTGATCCTTTCGTGGCCATGCTTGTGGCGTCCGTGATGCGGGTCAGCGGGGCGAGCATGCGGCCGGCGAGAATCCAGCCGCCCACGAGACCGAACACCAGCAGGAACGCCAGTACTGCGGCTGCCCTCGGAGCGAAAACGTCCAAAAGGGCGGACCGGACGGGAAAGACACCCTTGAGCTTGTCGTCGGGGTTGATGAGCATCGCACGATCGGGGACGTAGCGCAGGAGGAACACCCACACCGCCGCGAGCAGCAGGAGGCCGGCGAACATGAGGAATCCGGCGTAGCTGAGGGTGAGCTTGAAGCGAACGCTGAACCCGGGCTGCCTATTCACGGTCTCCTCCCTCGTGGCCGGCCGCCGGTTGTGTGTCGATGCGGTACCCGGCGCCGGGCACCGTGGCAATGACCCAGGGTTCACCGAGCCGTTTGCGCAGTGCCGAGACCGTGATGCGTACGGCGTTGGTGAACGGGTCCGCGTTCTCATCCCACGCCCGCTCCAGAAGCTCCTCGGCGCTGACGACACCGCCTTCGGCGGAGACGAGGACTTCGAGCACGGCGAACTGCTTCCTGGTCAGCGCGACGTAGTGGCCGTCGCGGTGGACTTCGCGGCGGAACGGATCGAGCCGCAGGCCCGCGATCTCCCGCACGGGCGGCCTGTTGTGTGCACGTCTGCGGTCGAGTGCTCTGAGTCTGAGCACGAGTTCCTGGAGCTCGAACGGCTTGGTGAGGTAGTCGTCGGCGCCGAGTCCGAACCCGGAGGCCTTGTCGTCGAGCCGGTCGGCGGCGGTGAGCATGAGGATCGGCATGCCGCTGCCGGAGGTGACGATGCGTTTGGCGATCTCGTCGCCGGAAGGGCCGGGAATGTCGCGGTCGAGGACGGCGATGTCGTAGGCGTTGATGCTCAGCAGTTCCAAAGCGGTGTCACCGTCACCGGCAATGTCGGACGCGATCGCTTCCAGGCGCAGGCCATCGCGGATGGCTTCTGCCATATAGGGTTCGTCCTCGACGATCAACACTCGCATGCTTCGAGCGTACGAGTCGCCACATATCGTCGGCATATCGAAAACCGCATAGGTGCCGGCACCACCGCATTTCCATGACTGTGGGTAGATCTACGGCGACAAAGCGTGAAAAGGCCCCTGCCGAACGCGCCGGACGTGGTCGACCGTCGTCACAGCGCTCGTCGCCGTCACCCCCGGTCTCGCATGACGGTCTGCCGACGGACTCGGCAGACGTTTCCGTTTCCGTGGTTGATGGCGGACAACTCGGTGGCCCGGCCGACGTGTCGGGTGGGCGCCGGGTTCCACTGCTCCGGGCGGATGGTGCTGTCCCCGGGGCGGGGAGGGACTTCAGGCGTGACAGCGACGTGGTCGGCGGCGGTGTTCGAGCCCGCATTGCCGGACCTGAACGGGGCTGCGGCGGGTTCCCCCGTGCCGCCGGGACCGTGGTCGACGAACCCCGTCAGCGGACGGTGTCCGTATGTCTTCTTACCGGTCGGGGCCGCTTCCTGCTTCTCCGAACGGGCGACGACCGGGACACCGTCCAGGTCCACGGTCACTCCCCCAGAGGGGGCACCCCCACCCCGCCCGAGGTCGGACCTTGCCGGGGTCGTGGACGGCCAGGACCGTCGCAGCCGGCACCACCCCGGTCGACACTCAGGGCACGTGGGGACCGTCGTGGAAGGCGCCGTCCGGGGCGTAGGGCCAGGCGTTGGAGACGCAGCCGTACAGGCCTTTGATCTGCTGCATCATCACAGGGGCCGGCTC
>NZ_JUJA01000169.1:74298-94034 GCF_001906585.1 Streptomyces kebangsaanensis
GGTGGCCGTAGCCGAGCCAGTGTCCGACCTCATGGTTGATGATCAGTGCCCGGTACTCCTCGGGCGGTCCGTCGAATTCGGGCGAACCGAGCTGCCAGCGCTTGAGGTTGACCGCGACCGTCCGGCCGACCCGGCAGTTGAGCTCGCCATGGGTGTCGAGGCCGCCGGCCGCGCAGATGCCGTCGGAGGTGTTCGGCGTGGCGATGCGGATCACCAGTGTGGCGCTCTCGTCGGCGACCTGCCGGAACACGACGTCGCCTCCGTGTGACCAGCCCTGTTCATGGTCCAGGATCGCGGCGATCTGCTCGGCGGCTTCGTCGGGGTCGACACCGATGCCGTCCTCGACCTCCACCCGGTACGGCCTGCCCGCGCTGGTGTCCTCCACTCCGGCGGTGGCGACGGTGAAGGTACCCGGACCGGACTCCGGCACGGGCATTGAAGTCGGAGTCGGAGTCGGCGTCGGACTCGTGGGGCTTGGTACGAGGGCTTCCTGGGCCGCGACGGTCGGTGTGGCGACCGGGCTGAAGCGGTCGGGCAGGCCAGGTACGTCGGGGATTCCGTAGACGAAACCCGTGTAGGCCGAAGCCGCGCCCAGGGCCAGAAGCGTGGTGGTGGCGGTTGTCCGGCGGCGTCGCCGGGCAATCCGGCGGGCGCGCGCCCTGGAGCGGACCTGTCCTATGTCGGGCATGAGTTCTCGTCCGGTTTCGTCAAAGGTTGTCGGCGCGCGGCGCCCCGGCGGCCCGCTCCGCCGAGCGGGCCGCCGGACCGCACGCCAGTTGCTCGGTCTGCTCGGAACCAAGGGGCGAGCGCCGTGCCGACACCGTGGCCGGTGATGCCGTGCGTGGCGGGTCCGTACGAAGTGCCCCCTCAGGATCTGAAACTTCCGTTCCATGCCGCGAGGGCCGGCCGTCGGTGATCGGACCCTTGCCTGGTGCGGCGTGCGGTGGGCGGGTTCCAGACCGGCAGCCCGCCCCGAACGCCGGCACCCGCATCGCGGCACCGAGGATCGCCGGGCTGACGAGCACGACCCTGCGTGTGAGGGCCGGCGCTGACGGTGATGGGTTGTGGTCCATGCCTCCACTGAATTCCATGCCTCCACTGAATAAGGAAGGCTGTTGCGGTGACGTATGCGGTTTTCGATACGCCCGCGATACACGGAACCCCCGGCATCAAGGAACCGGCACAAGCCGGCAGTGACATCCAGGACCGTGTGACGGTCCTCGACGACGGAATGCCCGCCGTGGCCGACCTCGACCTGCTCAATGCCCTGCGCCGAGCGCGCCCCCGTCGTCCGCTGCGCACACCGACTTCGCCGCCCTCCAGGCCGCCGGGGGCGTTCCGGGGCAGGCGCCCGCCAAGGAGCCGTCCGGCTTCTCCGGACCAGTCCGGAGACCATGATCATTCTCGGCGTTACACCCTGTACCGCAACTTCTCACACTTGGTGACCGCTGACCGATCGGTGCCGGGCCTTCCGTGCAGTGATCACCGGCTTGATCAGTGACCACTGCTCATCCGACAAGTCATTCGGGGGGTACGGCGTGCGTTCACCGGTTGAGAGCTTTTCGGACTGTTGAAAGCGGAGATCGGTACCACGATCTGGGCATCCCGCGAGGCGGCTCGCGCCGACGTCTTTCGCTTTATCGAGGTCGAGTGCAACCGCACCCGCCCGCGGAAGCATCCTGTCTACGGATACGTCACCCCGATCGAAACCAGGGCCCCGACAGCACAGGGCCTCGCCCCCGCAGCGTAACCATCCGCTGTCCACGATCACGGGGGAACTTCACCCACTGCCTTCCCGATCCCGCAGCCTGAAGCGATGTGGTCGGGGTGCTGACATCTCCCCTTTGGGCCTCCTCAGCCGCCTCACCGGGAAGACGGGAAGAAGCGGGGACGGACGTCTGGCCGGAACCACCACCAGATTCGTGCGGTCCGGTCCTTGTCCGGCCGGCCAGGAGCGTCTCGTAAGAGTCGATCACTCACCGCCGTCGATTGCCCGCCTGATCCCGATGTGTAGGGTGGGCACCAGGCAGGGAAGCGGGCGCTCAGGGGCAGGTATGGACGTGATCGTGGTCGGCCTGGGGGCGATGGGCAGTGCCGCGGTCCATCAACTCGCGCGGCGCGGGGTCGACGTGCTGGGAATCGACCGCCACAGCCCGCCGCACACCTTCGGTTCCAGCCACGGCGAGACACGGATCACCCGCCGGCTGACTCTGGAGGGCGCTGAGTACGCGCCGCTGGCGGTGCGCTCCCACGAGTGGTGGCGACGCATCGAGGCGGAGACCGGTGCATCGGTGCTCACCGCGTGCGGCGTACTGAACCTGGCCGATCATGCCGCCGACGCGGGGGCGTTCGCCGTCCACGAGCGGGCCGCGGCCGCTTACGACATCGACTACGAACTGCTGGACGCCGCCGCGCTGCGGGACCGTTTCCCGCAGTTCCGCGTGGAGGACACCCGCGTGGGCCTGCTGGAGCCCGGCGGCGGCTTCGTCCGCCCCGAGGCCGCGATCAGCGCCCAACTGGAGCTGGCAGAGCGGTACGGCGCGCAACTGCACCGCGGGGAGCGGGTCCTCGCGGTCGAGGCCGCGGCGTCGGCCGTCACCGTCCGCACCGACGCGGCCACGTACACGGCCGACCAGGTCGTGCTGTGCGCGGGAAGCTGGCTGGCGGGCCTGCTCGACGATCCCGGCCTCGCGCGGCTCTTCGGTGTCTACCGCCAGGTCCTGCACTGGTTCGGGATCGAGGGATCCAGGCAGGACTTCACCCCCGGGCGTTTCCCCACCTTCATCTGGGACGGGGTGAGCCGGGCGGATGAGTACTTCTACGGCTTCCCCTCCGTTGACGGCGCGACGGTCAAGGTGGCCACCGGACAGCTCGACCACCGCACCCCCGACCCGGACACGCTCGATCGCACCGTCGCCCCGGACGAGGCGGCCGGCTTCCACCAAGCCATGATCAGCGGCCGGCTGCCGGGGGTGTCCGCTCGCGCCACGCGCTCACAGGTGTGCATGTACACCGTCACACCGGACGAAGCGTTCGTCATCGACCGCCTGCCGGGCCGTGAGCGCGTACTGGTCGCCTCCCCCTGCTCCGGCCACGGCTTCAAGCACTCCGCGGCGATCGGCGAGGCGCTCGCCGAACTGGTCACGGACGGCGCCACCACCCTCGACCTCACACCTTTCGCGTTCGGCCGCTTCACCCGGTAGGTCGGCAAGGCGGCGGGAGAACGGCCTACAGCATTTCCTCGCCCAGCAGGCAGGCACCGAAGCGCGCCGCGTGTTCTTCCCGCTCCGTGTAGGCGATGGCGGCCGGCACGGCCTCCCAGATGGCGAACGCGAGCGCGGAGACCACCTCGCCGCGCTCATCGCTTTCTCCCACGGCGCGCCGGCAGCAGCGCACCGCTCGGCGAGCTGCTGGTTGGACAGTGTTGCGGTCTCCTGGTCGATACGAGACCGGACGGCGGCGACGCCCTCGCACCAGGAACGGTGGCCGGTGGCCAGAAGGTCCTGCGGTCTGTCCCGGTTGCTCCGGCCCTGGGCACGGGCGGCGAAGTCGAGAAGCAGGGCAGCAGGTTTGGCGGTCGGGGCCCTTGTCGCTACGCAGGCCCATGACCTGCAGGCTCCGCACAGGGCGGCCGAGTTCGCGCTGTAACCGGCTGACGACCGGGGTCCAGGAGCTGGCCGTGGAAACGCAGAGGCTGACTGCCGGTAGGGGCCGCTGGCGTGGGGTGTGCGCATTCCCGGAGGTACCCATGCTGATGTTCACGCTCGGCACCAACTGCCTGATCGCGATGGAGGAGCAGTGTTCGGCTGCGGCGGATGTGCAGGTGCTGGTGGCGCGTCACCGTGCCGATGGTCGTGCGCGCCGAGCTGGGCCGGCCAGGCCGCGTCCGAGACGTCGGTCTTGCGGCCGGGCAGGTTCTTGACCTGCCGTGCGTTGACCAGGATCACGTTCAGGTCCTCGGCCGGTAGGTGATCCCGCAGTGCGAGCACCGCGTTCGTGGTCGATCCCCAGGCGGTGGTCTCGGTGGCGAACGACCCGCGCCGTTTGGTATCCGGGGTGCGGACGCACGCCTTGGTGTCCTTCTTGCTGATGCCCACACCGGCGCAGCGTTCGGGCAGCACGTCCACGTCCCGATCCCTCCCTCAACGGACGAGTAGTACGCCATTCCAGGAGGGCCGGGGTGAACCAGGAATTCTGACGCACGTGCTCACAGCGACACCCCACGGTTCCCGTGGACGGCCCCAAGCACCGCGCTGACCTGTCCTCGACACCGGCTTCGGCGCAGTAGACGCAAGCAGGCACGCACCCCCCTGTGTTGCCGGTCCCGGCCGACACAGGGGTGCCCGTGCCCGCGGCGCCGCGCGCCGTCCCGCGGTCAGGACGCCTTGCGCTGCCGTCTGATGGGCTCTCCCGCCCGGTGCAGGTGGGAGAGTGCCTCGCGGTAGGACTGGATCAGCCCGGTCTCGTGGTACGGCACGTCGATCTCCGCGCAGTACGCGCGCACGACAACTTGGGCCCGCCGTAGATGAGGAGTGGGCATGCTCGGGAACAGATGGTGCTCGATCTGGTAGTTGAGCCCGCCGAGCATCAGGTCGGTGACCCGGCCGCCCCGCACGTTGCGGGAGGTGAGTACCTGGCGGCGCAGGAAGTCGGGGCAGTCGTCGCCGGTGAAGGTGGGCATGCCCTTGTGGTTCGGGGCGAAGATGCTGCCGAGATAGACACCGAAAAGGCACTGGTGCACGGCGAGGAACGCCACGGCCTTGCCGGGGGAGAGCACCAGGAACAGCGCGGACAGGTAGGCCGCCGTGTGCAGGAAGAGCAGGGCGCCCTCCAGCAGGCGGCTCTTCATGGACGGCGAGCGCAGCGCCCGCACGCTCGCCACGTGCAGGTTGAAGCCCTCCAGCGTCAGCAGCGGGAAGAACAAGAACGCCTGGTGGCCGCCGATGAAGCGGGCCAGACCGCTGCTGTTGCGGGCCTGCTCGGTGGACCACACCAGGATGTCCGGGGCGACATCGGGGTCGAGTTCCTCGTGATTGGGGTTGGCGTGGTGGCGGGTGTGCTTGTTCATCCACCAGCCGTAGCTCATACCGATGCCGAGGTTGCCGAAGAGGCGGCCCCAGATCTCGCTCGGGCGGCGCCGCCTGAACACCTGCCGGTGCGCCAGGTCGTGGGCCACCAGCGCGACCTGGCCGAAGGCCAAGGCCATGAAGGCGGCGACCGCCAGCTGCCACCAGGTGTCGCCCAGCGCGACGAAGGCCGCCCAGCCCGCTGCCAGCAGCCCGGTCACCAGACCGAGCCGCACCGTGTAGTAGCCGGGGCGCCGCCGCAGTAGACCCGCCTCGGTGATGCGCCGGGACAGCCGGGCGAAGTCACTGCCGGCGTCGGGGCGGGATCTGCGGGGACGCACGGCGACCGGGGTGGTCGTGACCGTGGCGTCGGAGGAAAACGTCATGCAGGCGAGTCTGGCTACGGCCGTCCCACCGCCACCAGCCTGTCAGCCGTAGGCCTCCTGGGGGCCGAACCCCCTATCGCCCCATCGGGTTGTCCCCACCCCCTATACCCCTGAACTGGGCCTTCCCCGGGCGGTGAGGTCCGTGACAGGAGCGCCGGAACGAGCCGCCTCCGCCAAAAGTTATGGGGCGCACAACCTCGGTGGCCGGTCGCTGTCGCTACCAGTTGCCCTCGCCGGGTACAGGCGCCCCGCTTCGTGAGTGACGATCGGCAGCTACTGCTGTGCGGTGCCTGCTGCGGCGACTGGACCATTCCGTTCATCCACCTCGGAACGGACGACGATCCCGCCCACCAAGTCCATGCCCACCTCGCGCGAGCGGGTGACGCAGCCCCATGTCCTGATTTCCGCCGGCAGGAGTGCCCGCCGATCCTGCTGCGCGCCGGGCATGTGGCGGATGTTCACTCCTCCACCTCCCATTCTTGCTGCCCACTGATGGTTTCGGAATGACTCGTGGTGCCTTGGGGCGCAGACGGGCTTGAGTAGTTCCGTATGGAGGCTGGCCCGACATCCGTAACAGATGTGGGATGCGCCATCTATGACGGTCGCGTCACCGCCGGGTGCGGGCGCTGTTCGCCCTGGGCCTTGCGTGTCAGAGGCACTCGCTGTCGTCCACGCCATGACCTCAAGTGATCATTTGCTGAGCCTGGTCCAGTAGGACTCCGTTAGGTCTGTCTCGGTCTTGCTGTCGTGCGTGTCCTGCTGGGCAGGGGCTGTTGGCAGGTGGTGCAGATGCCGGTCCAGCGCCTCAGGACGTCCTGGAGGGCGTCGGGGGTCTGGTGGAGAGTGAGCCCGGTGCGGGTGCCTTTGGGGCCAGCCGTTGTTCGGTGAGGAAGGCGTGGGCGGCGGTCACGAGGGTGACGTGGTGGTGCCAGCCGTTCCAGGTGCGGCCCTCGAAGTGGGCCAGGCCCAGGGCCTGCTTCATCTCGCGGTAGTCGTGTTCGCTGCGCCAGCGCAGCCTGGCCAATCGCACCAGCGTGGCCAGAGGCAGGCCGGAGGGCAGGCTGGACAGCCAGAACTGCACCGGCTCGCTCTCGCCGGCCGGCCGCGACGACCAGGTCCTCCACGGTCTGCGCAGGCTCGGGATACCGCACTTTCGGCGGCCGGCCGGCGTCCGCGTAGGCGGGCTTCACGGGCCGGGCCTCGGCCGGATGGGCGGTATGGCGGCCGGAGATCCCCACCGCGCAGGGCAGGCCACGTTCCTCCATCCCGTGGCAGAGGCGGACGACATCGGCGAATGCGTTCCCGGCTCCTCCTGCTCCCGAGATCGTCAAGGTTCTGCTGACCGAGGGTGGCGAACGCGTGTGCGTGCCGGAGACGGTGGGGTCCTGGTTGTGCCCGGAGACGGTGCCTGATTCCGGCGGCCCGCCCGCTGGGGCGGAGTGCCGGTGCCGGAGGGCTCTGACATCATGCGGCCGTGATCACTGCGGACGACAACCTGTTGGCCGGCCTGGACGAAGTGGACTGGGCGAACCTGAACCACGCCTACGGGACGGCCGACGATGTCCCCGGCCAACTGCGCGCCCTGTGCGGAGACGACGAGCAGGCGCAACAGGAGGCCTTCGGCAGCCTGTTCAATCATCTCGCGCACCAGGGCACCCGTTGTCAGGCATCTCCGCATGCGGTGCCGTTCCTTGCCCGGATCGCTCTCGGTGGCCCGAGGTCGGCGCGTGAGCTCGCGTTGCGGCTCCTGACCGGCCTCGCGGTCAACTGGGACGAGGAGTGCGAGATCATCGACGGGGCCGACATCGCCGCTTGGCGCGCGGAGGCCGCCGAGAACTCCTCCGACAAGCTCCTCGTCCTGTACGAGGAGGCTCTGGCCACCGAGCAGGACGAGCAGCGACGCCGGGACTTGCAAGGCACGCGGGATTGGCTGGCGGCCGGCAATCCGATCGACCTCCGTGACTCTTCGGTGCGTTCGTACGACGCCGTCCTTGCCGAGCTTCCCGCCCTGCTCACCCTCCTCGACGATGAGAACCCTCAAATCCGAACCCGGACCGCCTACCTGCTGGCCTGGTTTCCCGACCTGGCGGACACCTCCCTGCCACTCCTGCTCGACCTTGCTGCACACGAGCACGATGCCGTCGCCAAGGCCACCTCACTTGTAGCTGCCGGCATCGTCGGCACGACCGCTCTCGCGGGGACCCTCGCCGCGGACCTGGACGCCGGGGACAGCCTCGTGCGCTGGGCGGCAGCCACCGCCATCGCCCAGACCGCCCGAAGCGCCGACGCGGAACTCGACGCCCCGCTCCTCGGCCGGGCCGTTGCCGAACTCGCGGCCGCGGCCGCGGCCCCTGCGCCTGTACCCGCGACCGACTACAACCAGGGCGACTTCCACGGCCACACCGCCGACACTCTGCTCGCCCTCCCGTCTTCCCCCACCTCGCGCGCCGCGGTCGCCGCCTGCCTGCCGTCCATCAACCCGTCAGGCAGGGCGTTCGTGGCGAAGGCGGTCCTGCCGGACCTGTTCCCCGGCCCCCTGCCCGACCCCCGCNTGTACGCGAGCCTCTCCCGCCCCCAGCAGCAGCTTTTGCGCGCCCTCGCCGACCTCGGCGAAGGATGGTGGAACACAGCGGGTGACATCGGCGAGAACCTGGCCACTTACGGCCTTCCGGCCACTCAGACAGGGCTGCGTACGTACATCGGGCTTCCCCTGGCAGGCTACGGATGCTCGCCACCGAGGATCTGACCGCGCGGACAAGGTGCTCGCCGGGCCCTTCAACGCGACCCGCAAGCGGGAGACCCTCCAGGGCCGCGGTGCCTGGGCCGACGGGCGCGAAGCCCGCCTCGACCTGTTCCGCCGGGAACCTGCGTCATGGTGTCGGCCCTTCAGCCCCGAGGTGGCCATGCCCTGTACCAGGCAGCGCTGGAAGACGAGGAAGAACAGCACGATCGGCAGCACGGAGATTACGGGCATCGCGAACATGGGGCCGTAGCGGAGGTGCTGGACTGGTCGACGAAGCTGCGCAGGGCCAGGGTGATGGTGAACCCCTCCGGGGCGGACAGGTAGATCGTCTGCGTGAAGAAGCCGTTCCACGTCCAGATGAACGTGAAGATCGCCGTGGTGATCAGTGACGGCCTGCTCAAGGGCAGCGCGACCGGCCAGTACGTGCGGGAGGCGCCGCAGCCGTCGATGCGGGCCGAATCCTCTGACGTGGGGGTGTTCCGACCTGGCAGTGCGCCGAGGAGGGCGTCAGCGGGTTCTCCCTGTCGATGTGGGGGTGTTCCGCAGTTCGGTGGTGGACTTCTCGGCCGTCTCTTCCTCTGGTAGGAGCGGTCCCTGTGCCGGGCCTTCCAGGAGGACGAGCGGTACTGCGGCGGGCACCGTACCCGCCGCTCCCCGTACGCCGCGGCACCGTCGTGCCCTCTCGCCGAGCCGATCACCGGCCCCGTACAGATCATCCGTCTCGGCATCCGCCGTCACGACCGCCTCGGCGGGGTGATCCACGGGTGCGCCGTGCTGCCGGTGTCCGAAGCGTCGGTGCGCCAGATGGCCGCGCCGGCCTGCGTGCGGGGCGTCCCGGTCCACCTCGCGGGGACGGGCCGGGTGACCGGCCGGACACGGCAGAGGTGGCGCATGCTCAGCCCGTCGGGCCGCAGGTCGGGCTGGGCGGCCGAGGTGTGGTCCTGCGTGCCGGGCGCGGTGGCGGAGGCCGGGAGCGGGGTGGGGCTGCTGCCGCGGTGGTGTGCGTGCTCGGGCGTCCGCGTGGCGTCGGGTTGAGCGTCGGTCGGTGTTCGGGGGATCGCCGGCTCGGGGCCGCCGAGGGGTGTCGGGTGGACGCCCCTCGGCGGCGCCGGCGGCGGAAGGGGGGTCAGAGCTGGCCGGACTCGGCGATGGTGATCTTCGCGGAGGTGCGGCCGTTGGAGGAGCCGAGGGACTCGATCTTCTTGACCAGGTCCATGCTGTCGGTGTCGGCGACCTCGCCGAACACCACGTGCTTGCCGTCCAGCCAGTCGGTCACGACGGTGGTGATGAAGAACTGCGAACCGTTGCTGTTGGGGCCCGCGTTGGCCATGGACAGCAGGCCCGGCCGGTCGTGCTTGAGGGTGAAGTTCTCGTCGGCGAACTTCTCGCCGTAGATGCTCTTGCCGCCGGTGCCGTTGCCCCGGGTGAAGTCGCCGCCCTGGAGCATGAAGTCGGGGATGACACGGTGGAACGAGGAGCCCGCGTAGCCGAAGCCCTTCTCGCCGGTCGCGAGGGCGCGGAAGTTCTCCGCCGTCCTGGGAACCACGTCGTCGAACAGGTTGAAGACGATCCGCCCGGCGGGCTCGTCGTTGATGGTGATGGCGAAGTAAACCTTGGTTGTCATACCCCCATCCTGACATCCCGCCGGGTACCGCTCGCCTACTGCCTACCGTGCCGTCGCCGGACCCGTCGGTGAGACCGCTGTGCGGACCTGCGCGGTGGCCCTGACCCGGTGTACGGGAGGAAGGTGTCAGTCACCGAACGGGCGCGGTCACGCCCGCCGGCCCGTCATCGGCCGCCGATGGCATCTGGGCCGCCGGCGGGACAGCCGGATAAACGGCACGTGTGCCGGGTAGGACGGACGCCGGGGTGCTCTCCGCTGCGGAGGGTGCCCGGCATCCGCCCCGGCCGGGCTCGCCCGGCGAGAGAGAGGGAACAGCCAGATGGCCAACGGCACGGTGAAGTGGTTCAACGCGGAGAAGGGGTACGGCTTCATCGCCCAGGACGGCGGGCCGGACGTCTTCGCCCACTACTCCAACATCTCCGGTACCGGTTACCGCGAGCTGGTCGAGGGAGAGAAGGTGACCTTCGACGTGACGCCGGGCCAGAAGGGGCCACAGGCGGAGAACATCGTCCGCGGCTGACCTGGACGCATCCTGCCCTGACTGGCGTGTATTGTTGGTGGTGTCGACGCGGGGTGGAGCAGCTCGGTAGCTCGCTGGGCTCATAACCCAGAGGTCGCAGGTTCAAATCCTGTCCCCGCTACCACAGGGAGGGGCCCGGTCTCCGGGCCCCTCCGCATGCGCCCACGGCTTCGGTCTGTCCGCCGGGGACCTTCGGTGCCGGCCCCCGCGCAGTGCGCAGGTTGACCGATCCTGGAGGGGCAGAAGCCGCAGCAGATCGTGCGCCGGGGAGCACCGGTTGGGTGCGGTACCGGTGCGCGATGACGCTGCCGGCCCCGGTCCGGGAGCACAACGCGCCCGCCCTGCGGTCCTTCACGATCATCACGGCCTGTGCCTCGTCCACGCACTCCAGCAGGTGGCACGTATCCGGAATCCCGTGTCTTCTCGGTGCGGGAGACGGCGTCGGCCGGCAAAGCCGTGACGGTCTGCGGCAGTTCCTCTCCTGTGCTGCTCCGGCGAGGAAGCTGCGCGACTCCTCCAAATCCGGCCTGCGTGAAGGGCCTTCAGCAGGGAGGCGGTGGACAGCGTCCAGACGTGGTCGGCGGACTGGGTGGCGAACGCGTCGAGCAGCAGTGCCTCGGAGGGGGCCAGGCCGTCGGGTGCCACGACGTCGAGGTTCGGCAGGCCCCTGACCGGGCTCCGCACCCCGACGGGCGCCGGACCCGGCCGGTAGTCGTCGGCGCGTCCCGTCGCGTACGCCCCGAGTGGATTCAACCGGATGGCGAGCAGCCCGTCATAGCGGCTGAGCCGCTGAAGCCTGTCGGCGCCCCACGTGTGGCGGAAGCCGTCCCGAGCCCCCTTCGGGGCGATGTGCCGGACGTCGATGAGGCCAAGGGCAGCCGCGTACTCGAACAGTACGCACAGGGTGTAGCGGCCCTGCAGCACCGGCCGCTCGTGGTGCCCGTCGTAACCGAGGCTGCCGTACTGCGCGTCCTCCAGGTACGGCTTCCACAGCGCCCGCTCGGAGCGGACGGGGTACGGGTCGTGCCCCGTGGTACGCATCGCCTCGAACAGCTCGTCCACCGTCACCCATTGCCTGGGACGACAGCACTCGGCGAGCGCCGCACCCACCGCCTTGCGGCGCGGACCGGTCGCACTGAGGACATTCGCCGTGCGCTGCCCCTTGACCTCCTCGACGCGGCTGAACTCGTCCAGCACCCCGTGACTCAACCGGCGCCGCCACAGGTGCCGGATCGTCTCGTCGGTGGGCCCGGCCGGCGCCTTGCGGCTCCTCGCGGTCAACTCCAGCCGTCCACCGGCCAATTCCGAGAGACCGCCGGCTTGAAGCAGCAGTGGCCAGGCGAAGGCCCTGACCGCCTCGCCCTCGTAGAGGTCACCGCCGATGAGGACCTCACCCAGCACGCGGATCGTGGCCGCGGAGGGTTGCTTCGTCCTGTCGCTGCACCGCAGCCTGCCCGCGGCGGCCGACTGGAGCACGGCCGCGAGCTCCGCCTCGCCCCGTGCTCCGACGCCCGCTCGGTCCACACCGCCGCCACAGCCCACTCCTCCCCGGAACCGCTCGCCTCGGCTCACGTCCAGGGCGTTTGAGCATGACGTCCGGTCGGCTCCGGCTGCCTTGTCCGCTTCCCATCCGAGTCCACCCGCGGCGGCGATAGGGTCCGCCGTGTGAGCGAGTACCAGTACTACGAGTTCCAGGCCCTCGACCATCCGCTCAGCTGTGAGGAACAGGACCAGCTGCGGGCCATCTCCACCCGGGCCCGGATCACCGCCACCAGCTTCACCAACACCTACAACTGGGGTGACCTGAGCGGCAATCCGCGCCACATGGTGGAGCGCTGCTTCGACGCCCATCTGTACGTCACCAACTGGGGCACCCACCGGCTGATGCTCCGCCTGCCCAAGCAGACCCTGGACCTGCCTACGGTGCGGCCCTACTGCCTCGAGCACCACGTCGACGCCTGGACCACCCGCACCCACCTCCTGCTCGAGATGACCAGCGAGGACGAGGGCGGCGACTGGATCGAGGGCGCCGACGACTCACTGGCCGCCCTCATCGGTGTACGCGACGAACTCGCCACCGGAGACCTGCGCCCCCTCTACCTCGCCTGGCTCTCCGCACTCGCCGCCCGGGAGCTCGAGGACGACGCCGAAGAGGAGTACCAGACCTGCCCGGAGCCGCCCGTCCCGGCCGGGCTCGGCGAACTGACCGCCCCGCAGCGCGCGCTCGCGGACTTCCTGCGCGTGGACGACGACCTGCTGGCCGTCGCGGCCCAGGCCAGTCCCGCCGCGCCCAGGAAACCGGCCAGGCCCACGAAGCAGGAACTCGCCCCGCTGATCGCCGCGATGTCCCAGAAGGAGAAGGACGCTCTGCTGCTGCGGCTCGCCCTCGGTCCGGAACCCGGGCTGCACACCGAACTCCTGCACCGCCTGCACGGCGCCGGCGCCCTCACCACGGTTTCCGGGCGCCGGTCCGCCGCCCACCTCCTGGACGCCGCGCACACCCTGCGCACCGAACGCCGCCGGCGTGCCGAACACGAACGGGCCACCGCCCGCGCTCAGCGCCTGACCGCCCTCGCGAGCGAGGCCGAATCCGCCTGGCAGCAGATCGAGGCGCACATCGCCACCAAGAGGACCAGCGCCTACGACCAGGCCGTCACCCTCCTCGCGGAACTGCGCGACGCCTACGCCCACACCGGACGGCACACCGACTTCCGCCGACGCCTGACCCGCCTGCGCGAGGGCAACCAACGCCGCCCCGGCCTCATCCACCGCCTCGACCGCCACAACCTCCGATAGGTCCCGTACCGCTTCGAAATGTCTTCACCAGTCGTGAGGGGGGTGGGACTGTATCCGAACAGGGAGGAGGTGTCCTATGCCAGCCGTTCCGCCGGGCGGCTCAGCGCCTCGCCGTGAGGGACTGCCGGGTGACCGGGAAGTCGAAGTAGGTGTCCGGGTAGGGCTCGGGCTTGTAGGTGTAGTGCCACCACTCCTCGGCGAGGTTTACGAACCCGAGGTTCTCCAGCGTGTTCTTCAGGAGCATTCGGTTGGCGCGCTGTTGCCCCTGGATCCTGGGGTCGAACGTGTGGGCGAGGGTGTCGAAGCAGTCGAAGCCGGTGCCCATGTCGAGGGAGTCGTCCGGGGAGCGTTCGGCCTCGGGCGCGTAGCAGGGAACCAGGGGCGTGCCGGGGACGTAGGGGCGGATCGGGCCGACCGGGAGCTCGACGATGGTCAGGTCCATCGTCGAGCCGCGGCTGTGGCCGGATTTCGCCGCGATGTAGCCGTCCTCGAACAGCCGGGTCTTGTCGACGTTCGGGTAGAACTCGCCCTTCATGGCCTGGTCGTCGAGGTCCTGTGCCCAGCGGACGAAGTGGTCGACGGCGCGCTGGGGCCGGTAGCAGTCGTAGACCTTGAGGCTGTAGCCCTTGCGCAGCAACTGTTTCTGGGCCGTATGAAGGGCCTGGGCGGCGGGGCGGGTGAGGATGCAGAGCGGCTGCCGGTAGCCGTCTATGCGTCGGCCGACGAAGTTGTGGGGGGTGAAGTAGCGGATCTCCTGGATGATCGTCGGATCCACGGCGCTCAGGGCGACGAAGTCTTTGGGCGCCTTGGGCTCGGGGGCCGCCCGAGCGGTGGCTGAGGCGGCGGTCGCGGTGAGCAGGACGGCAGCGGCGGCGATCAGGCCACGTACGGCACGACGTAGACGTGTCATGTTCCCCTCGTCTACCAGGAGCGGGGACCATGAGGGAAGCGGTTGCACGTGAGGTTCCTCCGGAAGCCTGTTCGGAGGGCGCGCCGTCCCGCCGCCCGGCGGGTGCGTTGCGGAGGTCGCGGTCCGGCCCTGCGGGTCCTGGCCGGCTGTGTGGTGGTGAACGAGGGCGTCGTGCAGTCGTGCTGAGCCCCTGGGTGCGTTGGTCGTCCCGGCTGGTTCATCGAGCGTGGTGGATGGGGTGGCGCCGGCAGCGCGGCCCGCTGCCGGCGCCACCCGGCTCTGTGCGCTTCGAGGGTTACGGCAGTCGCACGAACGGCGACAGGAAGGCGCGCGCTCCCGGAGCGTCCAGCCGGTAGGTGACGTTGGTGGCGTAGCACGGGCTGTCGCCGGTGATGGTCGTCGCCGCGAGGATGCGCTTACCGCCGATGACGGCGAAGTTGGGACCGCCCGAATCGCCGTAACAGGAACCGCCGTTGCCCTGCGGCGCGGTCATGGCAAGGCGCACCCAGGCGTCGTTGAGGGCGTTGAAGCCCACCGGTGCCTTCATCCGGACGCCGCCGCCTGGGTGGGTGTGCCCGCCCGGTCCGTTCACGGCCTCCTGGGTGCCGTATCCGGCGACGACCCAGTCGGTGGAGTTGAGCTTCTGTGGTCCGAGCGCCCCGAGCTGGTCGGCGGTCGGCAACGCGGCCGGTGTGAAGGACCAGCGTGACCTCATCTTCGCGGCGGGGAGTTCGACGACCGAGATGTCGTGCGTGTCGGCGGCGGGGCCCGGGTAGCCGGGGTGGCTGTGGGCCGTGCCCTGGACGGCGACGGCTCTCGCCTGGGCGGCGGGGTCACCGGGGTACTTTTTCGCGGCGGCGTCCAGTCCGGCCTGGACGTCCTGGTCGAGAGAGACGTAGAACCGCACGTTGTCCGGCCAGTCCGTGGTGCAGTGAGCGGCCGTCAGGAATGTGTCCGCGTCGATCATCGTGCCGGAGCAGACCCAGTCGACGCGGTCCGGAGTAGCCGGATCGCCGTCGTTGTCCCAAGTGGCCACGAGGGCGCCGACCTCGGTGCGTTCGGGGGCGGGGGCCGCGTTGTAGGAGCTGATCGCGGGCGAGGGCGACGCAATGGCGAGCACGGTGGCGCAGGCGGCCGCGGCGACGGCGGTGGCGCGTATGGCGGTCAAGAAGAACCCCTTCGCTGGGTATGGATCGGGTGTTCCTCCTGTGGGGGGTGGGTGCATTGAAGCGCCTGTGATCGTCTGCGGCAAGACCACGAGCCAGCGCGCCGGCGTCCACCGCTGGTCCTTCGTCCAGCCGTGCGCGGTCGGCCCCTTGACCGGCTCCGCCTCCAGCCAGGCCCGCCAGGCCGGCCGCATCCACGACGGCCTGACGGACGGACCCTTCGGGCAAAGCGCCTTCCTGCCGCCGTCCTGCCGGCGGGCGTGCCATGCGTCGGCGAGAGCTGCGGCCCAGCCGCGCGGCCGGTGTTTCAGCCCGGACGAGACGAATGGCCCGGTCGGTCACCGCGCGGTCCGCGGCAGCCGGCACGGGTCGATCAGCCAGCCAGCCAGCACAGTCCCTTGTTATGCTCCGGCCGCGTCGGCCGGCCCGACCGACTCCACGGCGTCCGTCACCAGTTCCGCGTGGGTACGCGGGCTGCGCTCGCCGAGTCGGCGGCGAACGGCGCCTCCGGTCACCTGAAGAATTCCCTGACCGGGCGCGAACACATGCGTCCATGCTGATCAGGACGGTCGACCGGTCTGGACGGTGTGGGGCCGGAGCCGCCGCCCTCGCACGGCGTCGAATCGGCGGCGGTGGTGACAAGGAGGTCTGGCTGATGATGTCCCGAAGACGCTCGCGGCATACTCCGCTGCTGACCGTGACGTTGCTCGTGACGCTCGCCGCGGCCGGGTGCGGCGGCTCCGGCGAGGGGGCTCCCTCGGCCGCTGACCGGCCGCGGCCGGACGCCACGGACCGCACGGGCGACAGCGGCGGATCCCCGGTGAAGAAGCCGCTCTCCGACGTGGGTGAGGAGGCCTACTCCTACGACGCCTCCGATCACGGGACCTTCGCCGTGCTCTTCCGGAAGTCGGGCACCTGGGTCGCGATGACCGTGGTGGCGGACAGGGCGGACAACGCCGGGCGGCTGAACGAACTCGCCCGGACGGTGGCCGCCCGCATCTGACACCGGCAGTCGGGCCCGCGAGGGGCCGCACCCCACGAGCACGGCGCGCGGTCGGCGGGTGCACGTGCCGGGGGTACCGGGTGCCCGGTGCGGCGGCGGTCCGGTTCGGAGGAGGGGACCGGGCACGGGCAGAAGTGCTGTCGCGCCGCGCGGCCCGTTCCCGGGGCCCCACCTCGTCGGGCCGTGCCGGAACCCTGAACGTCCACGTGCGCGTGCGAGACGAGGCGGTGGCGGAGCACTCCACGAGGCCGCCTGCCTCCGCTGCCCGGCAACCGCAGCGACCACGAGGGGCGACGGAGCGACCGGTGGCCTGAAGGATTCCTGAACAGGGCGCTAACACGCCGGTCAATGATGGTCCGCAGGGGGTGCGGCGCCGCGCGCGTCGGCCATGGCGAACGGATCACGGCATGAGAATCATCCGGTTGCTGTCGGCTGTGTCACGGGGGGCGCGGCTCTCTGCCCGGGGTGGGCCGTGAGCGCGCCGCACCCGGGGAGGCGGGCCGCAGCGCTCGCGATGGCGCTCCTCCTGACCACCACGGCGGCATGCGGTGGCGCACCCGGGCGTGCCCACGAGGACTCCGGTCCGGCCGACACGTCCGAGGCCGCGCTCACTTACGGGGCCGGGTCGGTCCGTGATCCGTCGGTCACCTACCAGCCCGACGTCGTGATCGTCGAGGGCGGGCCGCGAGCGATCCGGGCGGCATCCGGTGACGGTCTGACCCGGACCATCGACGGAAACGCCCGCGGCGCCCGGGCCGTTCGGCCCGGAAAGGTCCTGTACGCCACCAGCCGCGCGGTGGGGCGGGTGCAGGAGGTGCGTCGGGTGCACGGAGACGTCGTGGCCACCCTGGGCCCGGTGGAGTTCACCGAGGTCTTCCGCGACGCCCACCTCACCCTCGACCAGGACATCGACGACGGCGCGTTCCACTACCGGGAGGTCCCTGACCTGCCCGGGGCGGTGACCGTGCCTGCGGATGCCCCGACGGGCGTTGCGACGGAAGCCGGGAAGGACGCCGCGAGGGACGTCCCGACGACGGCGCGGACGATCGGGCAGGCATCGGTGCGCGCCGCGCATTCGGGGTGCGTCGGCACCGTGGTCGCACGGGGACCGGTCCGGCTCGCCGCGACGGCCGGGGGCACACCGCCGTCGGCCGGGTCGAGCAGTGTCACGGCGGATCTCGGGGACTGGAAGGCCCAGCCGCACCGCAGCCCGGGGACGTTCGGCCTGAAGTTCAATCACAAGGCCGCAGCCGGGCTCAAGGTCTTCGTCGACTTCTCGCTGAAGACGGAGAAGCTGCACATCCGTTCCGATGTGCCCGTCTCCGGCGGCCGGGTCGCCGACGGGGCCACGTTCGCCGTCGAGGGGATCAAAAGCGCCGCGATCAGCATCGCCGCCGGTGCGGCCGACGGTGTCATCGACAACTCGAAGGTCCGGGCCGAGGTACCGGTCCGGATGACCCTGCCGATCGCGGGGACCCCGTTCGCCTTCGACATCAGCTGGAAGTTCAGCGTCGCCACCGCACTCGGCGGCAACAACACCACGGTGACCGCCGAAGGTGAGTGGGGACTCGACGGTGCCATCGGCATGGTCAACGGCACGATCGTCGCTCCGAAGCTCTCGGTGATCAAAAGCATCCTGAACTCGGTCACCGGAATCTCCGTCGGAATCAGCGGAACCGCCACCGCCATCGAGTTCAAGGTCCAGGTCGCAGTCGGTGTGCCCGCCGCCTTCGCCGGTCCCTACGCCAAGCCCGTCATGGACTTCGGGGTGGCCAACGGCTCGGCCCTCGGCGCCCCGCTGACCCGCTGTGTCGGAGCGACGCTGGACGGCAAGGTCGGCGGGGGCGTAGGGGTCTCCGTCTCCGTCGTTGCCGTGGCCGCCCTCAAGAAGCTCCTGCCCACGACGAAGTTCCAACTGCGACGGGAGAGCCTGACACCTTTCGTCCACAGACAGCAGACGCTGCCGGACGGACCGCTGTGCAAGTCCTGACACCGACACGAAGGCAGACAGTGAGGATCCCGATGAACCGCAACCGCAACCGCAGCCGCCCGCTGTCGCCACTGGTGCCCCTGGCTGTGCTCGCCGTGCTCGCGCTGTCCGGGTGCGACGGCCACGGGCGGTCCTCGGCCGACGGCCCCTCGTCGGCCGAGCCGGCCCCGGCAACCCGGACTCCGGAGGAGAGCACCGAGGTGCCGTCGCCGAACGGGGCGGCCGTCGACCCCTGCACCCTGGTGACCAAGCAGGAGGCCGAGAAGCTGGCCGGTACAGCGCTCAACCCCGCGACACCGGTACAGGAGACCTGCACCTACACCGGTCCCGTCACCGGGCCGACGGCCCAGGTGGAGATCTTCGTCGGGGACGGTGCGAAGAAGTACCTCGACATCGAACGCGGTCTCGGACACACGCTCAGGCCGCTGGCCGGTGTCGGCGACGAGGCCTATGCCGAGGACGAGGCGGTCTTCCTCCGCAGGTCCGACCGGTGGGTGTCGATCCGCCTGGTGCGCCTCAACGACCCTGCGGAGAACCGCACACCACTGGAAGAGCTGGCCCGAAAGGTGGCCACCCGGATCTGACCTCGCGCCGTACGAGAAGCTCGTACTCGAACACGTCCAGGCCCTGGCGGTGGACGGCGTCGCGGCGACCGGCACGCTCGCCGAGGGCTCGCGCGACCTGGGCCGCTGGTGGAAGAGCTTCCGCAAGAAGGCCGTCGTCGAGGCGCGGACCCAGGGACTGTCGCAGCCCCGATGGTGCAGGGCCCAGGCGGCGATGCTCACGACGACCGCGGTCGTTCCGGCCCTCGCCCTCGCCGTCGCGGCGACGGTGGACGACGGGAAGCGCAACGCCGGACCCGGCGCGGGCATCGTCTCCTGGACGCTGCTCCTGATGCTGACGGGCAGACTGAACGGCGAGCGCGCCACCCGGCGGGGCGCCGAGGTCGCGGGCCGCCGGCTGGGTATGCGTGAACACCTCGCCGCGAGTGGGCGGTTCGGCCGGCAGCCCGCCGCCTCGGTCACCCTGTGGGGCCGGCATCCGGCCTACGCGGCGGTGCTCGGCCTCGTCCCAGGCGCGGCGGCCGGTCTCCCGGTCGGCGGCGCCGCCGACGACCGGCACGCCTGGTCCGGCTACGGCGGCATGTGGCACGGGTCACCGTGCGCTGTCCCAAACGGCTGCTCTGGGCGCGCGAACCGCTGCCCATGGAACTTCGGCGAGGTCCGGCTTTCCGAGCCCCGCCGGGAACTTCGCCGGGACCCATGCCGGGAGTTCCGCGGGGAACCGCGCTGGGAACCCCGCCGGGAGCAAGTCCCGGACTTCCCGAAACCACCCGACCCGTCCGTCTTCGCCATGAGTATCCTGACGCGGTGACCACCAGCGCAGGAGGGGCTGCGGGCGCTGACCGGGTGCGCGACCCCGGTGCTGTCGTGCGGCTGGCGGAGTCGGCCCTGCGACAGGGGCAGTACAACGAGGCGCTGCGGCATGTCGCGACGCTCCCGGCGGACGCGTCGCTGCCTGCCGAACTGGCT
>NZ_JUJA01000169.1:94067-96627 GCF_001906585.1 Streptomyces kebangsaanensis
CGAGTCGCTGTACGGGCGCGCGGCCGCCGATGCCGGGGACACCGGCGCGGACCAGGCCCAGCTACTGGCCGGACGGTCGGCAGCACGCTGGGCCCGTGGTGACCGGACGCGGGCGCGGAGCCTCGCCGACGAGGCGGTGCGGGCCGCCGAGCAGAGCCGTGACGACGCCGCGCTGGCGGCGGCCTACCTCGCCCGGGCGCTGGCCGCCTTCAGCGAGGGCGACCGCGCCGCCAACGAACACGCCTACGCCAGGGCCTTCGCGGCGGCCGAACGGGCCGGGGACACAGGCCTGCAGTTGCGGATCCGCTCCAACGTCGGCTCTCGCCTGGTCGAGGAGGGGCGTCTGCGCGAGGCGGTCGACGCCCTCACCGAGGCGATCCGCCTCGGTGAGGGCGCCTCCCAGCAGACGCTGCTCGCACTGGCCCTGCACAACCGCGCCGAGGCCTGGCTGGGGCTCAGCGATCTCAACGCCGCCCGCGCCGACGCCGACCGTGCGCTCACCCTGTGGCAGCGGGAGGGCTCACCGCTGGCCGCGTTCGGACTGCTGATGATCGCCCGGGTGCACCTGACCCGGGGCTCCGCCTGGCAGGCGACGGCGGCCTACCGCGAGGCCCTGGCGATGGCCGAGCCGGACGGCAACGCCCAGGTCGTGGCGCAGGCATGGGCGGGACTGGCGCGCACCTGCTACGCCGACGACCCGGCCGAGGCGGCGCGGTACGCGGAGCTGTCCCTCACGCTTCCGAGCGCCGCCGGGCCGGTCACCGGCGAGCTGGCCGCGGGCTGGGTCGCCCTGTGCAGCGGAGACACCGCCTCGGCCGCCCGGTACGCCGCGGACGTCCGCTCGGAGGCCGGCCGCCGCCGCGACCCGGCCGGGCTGGCCGAGGCGATGGAACTCGCCGCGCTCGCCGCACACCGGGGTGATTCGGCCGCGGTGCCGGGGCGCCCTGCCGCACGCCGTGCCGCCGGACTGGTGGAGGCGGCCGCGGTCTGGGCCGACACGGGCAACGAGGTGGCGCTGGCCACCAACGCGCTGCTGCGGGCGCGCCACGCGGGCGACCGGCTGTCCGAGGACGTCGCCTGGCAGCGGCTGCACCGGCTCGGGGTGTGCGACGACGCCTGGCACATCGCCGGGCCGCTGGCGGCGATCGGTCCGCCGCCGGTTCCCGAGGTCGCCGTGCAGACCCTGGGCCACTTGGCGGTACTGCTCTCCGGAACGCCCGTGCCCCCGGCCGGATGGCAGTCGCGGAAGGCCCGTGAGCTCGTCAAGGTGCTGGCGGGTCAGCTGGGAAGACCGGTCACCCGGACCGCGCTCGCCGCCCTGTTGTGGCCGCAGACGCCTCCGGAGGTGGCCAACCGCCGCCTGTCGGTGCTGATTTCGACGGTGCGCGCGGTCCTCGACCCGGCGCGGCGGCATCCGGCCAACCGCTTTCTGGTCACCGACCCCTCCAGCGTGCGGCTCAACACGGAGAACGTCGTCCTCGACACGGTCCGGTTCCACGACGCGGCCTGTGCGGCCATCGCGGCGGACGCCGCGGTCGAGGGCGGACGGGACACGGCGGCCGGCGTCGACGTGGTGGCGCGCCTGGAAGTGGTCGTCGGCATGTACACCGGTGACTTCGGCGACGACGGCGAGCTCACCGGGGAGTGGAGCGAACGCCCGCGCGCGGCCTTCGCCGAGCTGCATCGCGACGTCGTCCGTACCCTCGCCCGGCGCTGCCTGCGGCTGGGCCGCTGCGACGCGGCGGCCGGCTGGTACCTGCGCCTGATCGGAGAGGACGGCTACGACGAGTCGGCCCACCTCGGACTGGTCGCCGCACTCTCCGCGGCGAGCCGGCACGGCGAAGCCCGCCGCCGCTACCGCGACTACGCCAAGCGCATGCACGAGATCGATGTCCGCCCGGTCCCCTTCCCCACGACGTGACGGTCCGGGCGGGAGGCCCGCGGGCGTACGGTTTGCCTTCCACCCCGGTCCCGAGCCGAACCGGGCCCCGGGTCGCACCGGACGCCGGTCGCCGAACCGCGACCGTTCCCCAGCCCTGGCCCAGCTACGCCGGCACCTCGCCCGGGTCGAGACGGGCGGTGCTTTACGGCCCGGCGACAACCTGCTCAGCCCGCCCAGGACCAGGCCGTGAAACGGTGCAGGGTTCACGGCGCAGCACCGGTCCGCAGTCGGAGGCGGGCCATGCACCGCCACAAGCGGCACCGGCCGGGGATTGCGGCGCTCAACCAGTCCCGCTCAGCCTGTGCCGGCGTGCTTGAAGACCTGCTGGTGACGCCAGTGGGTGTACTCCCGGTCGGGGGCGGGACGGCCGGGACGGGGCACAGCGAGGGGCTGCTGGTGAAGAGCGTGTGGTGCAGCGCGCACGGGGCCGACGCGTTTGGGGAGCGTATCGGGGCCGCCCTTGGTTGTGCCGGCGGATGTGCGCGGCTTCCAGACCGACGGGGTTGCGGCCGAGCATGCCGTCGTACCCGCAAAACGCGCACGTGTAGCCGCAGGCGTAGGCGCGCAGGACCTCCTCGGCGAACCCTGCCCGCCGGACACGGCGCGCCGGGGCCACCG
>NZ_JUJA01000169.1:96634-108628 GCF_001906585.1 Streptomyces kebangsaanensis
CGCCCGCCGTGCCATCGAGCAGGGTCGGCTCCAGGCCGAGCGCAGCGCACAAAGGGGCCTGCAGGCTGGGCGTGAAGTGCTGGTCCAGCAACAGCCGCACGGCTGCCGCCGGCGTGGCGGGGTTCGCGAGCAGTTTCTCCACCCCGGGCTGCAACCGACCGTGAGCGCCCGCCGCGCGGAGTAGGCCCCACGCTCGGGCACGTCCGGGCCGAGCTTGTTGCCGGCGCTGTCGTGCAGTTCCCACAGGGTGCGCTCGAGGTGCGCAAAGGGCATCGCGGCGCGTTCCCGGGCCCGTGAGCGGCCGACTTGGCCCGCCGGGGCTGATGGACTCCCGGAGAGGGCGGAGGGCGGAGGTTCCTCTCGAGCGCGGGGTCGGTCTCAGATCGGCTGGAGGCGGGCGAAGGGTGGGACGGGCGGTGGACTGCGAGGTGGAAGGCAGCCCGGCCGGTGTGTCGTCTGTCCGGTCCGAGCAGTGGGCGTATCGAAGTCACGCCCCACGTAACCTCTTCCTGTGTCAGTCTCCCGCCTGCATCGCGTCGCCGTCCTCGTGCTCGAGGGTGCGAAGCCGCTCGATGTCGGAATTCCCGCGCAGGTTTTCACGACCCGCGCGAGCATGCCGTACGAGGTGCGGGTGTGCGGGGCGGCAACCGGTCTCGTGACCGGCGGCGACGGCCTCGCGTACCACGTCGACCACGGCCTCGACGCCCTTGCGTGGGCCGACATCGTCTTCGTCCCCGGCTACCGGTTCCCGGACCGCGACGACCCGCCGCAGGCCGTCGTCGACGCACTGACCGCAGCCCACGACCGGGGCGCGCGGCTCGCCGCCATCTCGACGGGCGCCTTCGCGCTCGCCGCCACGGGCCTGCTCGACGGCAGGCGCGCCACGACGCACTGGCACTACACGCGGGCACTCGTGGCCAGGCACCCGCTCGTCCAGGTCGACGAGAACGTGCTGTTCGTCGACGAGGGCAGCGTGCTCACCTCGGCCGGCGCCGCCTCCGGGATCGACCTGTGCCTGCACATCCTGCGCGGCGACCTCGGAGTGGCCGCGTCCAACCACGCGGCCCGGCGTCTGGTCGCCGCCCCCTACCGCAGCGGCGGTCAGGCCCAGTACGTGCCGCGCAGCGTCCCCGAGCCGCTCGGCGAGCGGTTCGCCGCCACCCGCGAGTGGGCGCTGCACCGGCTCGGCGATCCCCTCACCCTCGGCATGCTGGCGCGGCAGGCGGGGGTCTCGCCGCGCACGTTCTCCCGGCGCTTCGTCGAGGAGACCGGCTACACGCCGATGCAGTGGGTGATGCGCGCCCGCATCGACGTGGCCCGTGAACTGCTGGAGCGGTCGCAGCGCAGCGTCGAACAGATCGCCGCCGACGTCGGGCTCGGCACCGGCGCGAATCTGCGGCTGCACTTCCAGCGCATCCTCGGCACCACCCCGAGCGAGTACCGGCGCACCTTCACCCTGGGCGAGTAACCCGCCCGGTACCGCCTGGCGGGATCCTTTTGAACCATGGCGATACCGCCACTGTCGGCGGCGCCGGCCGCGGGCGAGCCTGGTGGCGAAGAGAAGGGGCATCACTCATGACTCGCATCGCCATCAACGGATTCGGCCGCATCGGACGCAATGTGCTGCGCGCACTGCTCGAACGCGACAGCGCCCTCGAGATCGTCGCCGTCAACGACCTGACGGAGCCCGCCACTCTCGCCCGGCTGCTCGCCTACGACAGCACGGCCGGCCGGCTCGGGCGCCCGGTGACCGTCGACGGGGACGCCCTCGTCGTCGACGGCCGTCGGATCACGGTGATGGCCGAGCGCGAACCGGCGCAGCTGCCGTGGGCCGAACTCGGCGTCGACATCGTCCTGGAAGCCACCGGCCGCTTCACCTCGGCGAAGGCCGCCCGCGCCCACCTCGACGCGGGCGCGAAGAAGGTACTCGTCAGCGCGCCGTCGGACGGCGCCGACGTCACGCTCGCGTTCGGGGTCAACACCGACGCCTACGACCCGGCCGTGCACACGATCGTCTCGAACGCCTCCTGCACCACCAACGCGCTCGCGCCGCTGGCCGCGGTCCTCGACGAACTCGCCGGTATCGAGCACGGGTTCATGACGACGGTGCACGCCTACACGCAGGAGCAGAACCTGCAGGACGGTCCGCACCGCGACGCCCGTCGCGCCCGGGCCGCCGGCGTCAACATCGTGCCGACCACGACCGGCGCCGCCAAGGCGATCGGCCTGGTGCTGCCGAACCTCGACGGCAAGCTGTCGGGCGACTCGATCCGCGTACCGGTGCCGGTGGGCTCGATCGTCGAACTCAACACGACCGTCGCCCGCGACGTGACGCGCGACGACGTGCTGGCGGCGTACCGCGCCGCAGCGGAGGGACCGCTCGCCGGCATCCTCGAGTACTCGGAGGACCCGCTCGTGTCGTCCGACATCACGGGCAATCCCGCATCATCGATCTTCGACTCGGCCCTCACCCGCGTCGACGGCCGCCACGTCAAGGTGGTCGCGTGGTACGACAACGAGTGGGGCTTCTCGAACCGCGTGATCGACACGCTCGAGTTCCTCGCCACCCACTGACCGGACGCCGGGGTGGTACCCCGCCTCCGGCGACCGCGCCGGCCGGCACTTCCTTCGAGCGCTCTGGTTGACCAGTCGGGCAACCAGAGCGCCCGGTCACAGAAGCGGGTCCGCCCGGCCTCCGGAGGGTGCGGGAGCGCCACGGCCGGTCAAGGGTTCTTCGAGCGTCACCCCGCGAGAGCAATGCTCAGGACTTGTGGGTCAGCCCTGGGAGGGACGCGGAGGGCGTACCTTCCCGATTGATCCTGTGATGCTCTCCGAGCAGGCCCGCGTCGCAGCGCGGGTCGGGAGGGGCACGCCCGTGCTCAGCGTAGTCACCGACGAGGGCTCCACCCGGTCCGGCTCCCTGATCGACGAGATCGTCCGCGAAGGCGCCCGCCGGATGCTCACCGCCGCATTGGAAGCGGAAGTCAACCAGTACATGGCCGAGTTGGCGGCCGAGACCGACGAGTTCGGGCGGCGCCCGGTGGTCCGCAACGGCCACCACCGGCCCCGGAGCGTGGTCACCGCGGCCGGGCCCGTCGAGGTCAAGGCCCGCGGGTGAACGACCGCCGCATCGACGACGGGACCGGGGAGCGCAAGCGGCTCTCCTCCAAGATCCTGCAACGTGACAAGGCCGGGCGGTGGCCTGCTCAGGGGGTGCTGACGCGGCACTGGTTCCTGCCGCCTCTCGAAGAGGGCGTGATGCCGTTCGGGAGGACCGTGCCACTGGCTGTGCAGGACACTGGGGGAAGGCGATGACGGGAGCGGGTGTGTGGTCGCCGCGCGGTGTTCGATGGCGGACGTTGCTGGTGGTGTCCGCGATCTTGGTGCTGCTCGGGTACGGCATCGGTGGGTACATGCTGCTGGGGTCCTCACTCTCCTCTGCCGCCTACCTGACGATGATGACGCTGACCACCGAAGGGTCGTCGGCAGCTGACCGGCTCTCCACAGGCGGCAAGCTGTTCACCGCCTCACTGGCCGTACTCGGCGTGGCGGTGTTCGTGGCCGCTCTGGGAGTGGCGGGTACCGCGCTGGTGGAGGGCAGGTTCGGTCCGCGCGGAAGGGCGCGACGCATGCAGCACCGGATCGACACACTCCGTGATCATTTCATCATCTGTGCGTACGGACGCGTGGGTCAGGCCGTGGCGCGCGAGTTCGAAGCCGACGGGATCCCCTTCGTGGTGATCGACAGCAAAGCGGAGTTGGAGGAGGTGATGCAGCGCGACAAGGTCGCCTACCTGATCGACAACGCCTCCTCCGAGCAGGTGCTGCGGCGGGCAGGGATCGACCGGGCCCGCGGGCTGGTGTGTGCGGTCGACTCGGACGCCGAGAACGTGTACATCACCCTCACCGCTCGCGCACTCAACCCGGCGATCGCCATCGTCTCCCGCGCCTCCGAACCCGCTTCCGTCGACCGGCTCGCCCGCGCCGGGGCCAGTAGCGTGGTGTCCCCGTACGTCAGCAGCGGCAGGAGGATGGCACTGCTCGCCGTGCGGCCGCACATCGTCGACTTCCTGGAGTTCAGCCGGCCCGGTACCTCGGACTGCCGGCTGGAAGAGATTCGCGTCGCAGCCGACTCCCACCTGCTGGGCCGCCCCCTGCGGCAGGCATGCAAGGGGGTGCTGCCGCTGCTGGTGCGGCGCGCGGACGGCACGCTGCTTCCCCGCCCCGACCCGGACAGCGCCCTTCACCCGGGAGACACCTTGATCGTTTTCGGCGACCTGGGGGCTCTGCGTCCTATCGAGGAATGAGCGGGATCCGGCAGCCTGGTCCGTGGGCGCCCCGACCGGCGTGCGGTCCGCCGGGCACTGTCGCGTTGACCGGCACATGGGATGATCTTGAGGGTGGCCGTGCTGGGGAGGGGGCCACCGCGGAGACCGTGCCGCCGTCGTACAAGGGGCACCGGTATCCGGCCGAGGCGATCGCGCACCGCGTACGGCTGTACTCCCGTTTCCCGCAGTCGTTCCGCGAGACCGAGGAGTTGATGCTCGAGCGCGGTGTGAGCGTCTCCTACGAGACGGTCCGCCGCTGGTGCGGCAAGTTCGGGCAGCAGTACGCCGACCTCCTGCGCCGACGGCGGCCGGGGCCCGGGGACAGGCGGTCCCGCGACGAGGTCCTCATCAAGATCAACGGCCGGTTGCACTACCTGNTGGCGGGCCGTGGACCAGGACGGGAACGTGTTCGACATCCTGGTCCCGCCACGGCGCGACACGCAGGCGGCACGGCGGTTCCTTCGCCGGCTCCTGAAGGACCTGGAGTACATGCCGTGGGTGATGGTGGCCGGCAGGCTCCGCTCCCACGGCACAGCCCACCGCCAGGTCATGCCGGGCGTGGAGCACCGCACCTCGAAGCACCTCGACAACCGGGCCGAGAACCCGCACCGGACGACCCGCCGGCGCGAGCGCGCGACGAAGCGCTTCACCTCACCCGGCCACGCGCAGCGGTTCCTGCCCGCGTTCAACGGCATCCCACCCCACTTCCGCCCTCGCCCCCACCGCCTGGCCGCGGCCCAGTACCGCACCGGGACGAACCAGCGCTTCACTGTCCGGAGGCAGGCCACCGGCGCCACCGTGGCGGCCCGACAACGGCGACCCGCACGGGCGAGCCACCACCCCGACGAGTCGTCAGCACCACCCGATCCAACAACGTGACAGTGCCCTCACCCGCCCCGACCACAACGGCGGTGCCGAAGGCGTCAACAACAAGATCAAGCTGATCAAACGCCAGATGTACGGCCGAGCAGGCTTTCCGCTCCTGCGCCGCCGCGTCCTCCTCGGCTGACGTCACGCTCAGCGACCACCGGATGTGAGCCAGATCCGTTCGGGTGGCATTCCCCGTGCGGAGGAACGTTCGAGCGCTCGGAGTGATCCTGATGTTGCGCTGGTGGTTCAGACGTCGTGCAGGACCGTGGCGGATGACGGGCAGGTGGTCGATGCCCTTGGTGCAGCGGAGCGTGGTCACCGCCCAGGCGATCAAAGCTTCATATCGCGGGACGGGGCGGAAATCCGCTTGCCCCTCCGACGCGTATCACACCTCTCACCCGCTCCTCCGGCCCGCCCGGGGAACCGGGCCGGTGTCGGGACCCTGGGCGGTCTCGGCGGTTGGCACCGCCCCGCCGCGGCGTTCGGCCATGGACGTTCGGCGCACGTGTGTACGCCAGGCGGAGCCCCGTGCACTCGGCGGCCGGCCCCCTGACGTGGGCGGGCGCCGCGCGGGGTCGGGCCGGCGCGTGGCGGCCGGCTCATCCCCCGCCGGGACCTCGCGGCGCAGGCGGTGGGGGAGCGGGCGCAGCGCGTCGCCCACGTCGGCCACCTCGGTGACCCTCATGCCGGCCGGGATCCTGCCCGGGTCGACGGGCACCAGGGCGTGGGCGAAGCCGAGCCGAGCGGCCTCGGCCAGCCGCCGCTGCACGCCGGTGACCCGGCGGACCTCACCGGCCAGGCCCACCTCGCCGATCGCGATCAGGTTCTTGGGCAGTGGGGTGTCGCACGCGGCGCTGGCCAGAGCGAGGGCCACGGCGAGATCGGCGGCCGGCTCGGTGAGCTTCACCCCGCCGACGGTGGCGGTGTAGACGTCGCGCCTGCCCAGCTGCGAGATTTTCCCACGCTGCTTGAGGACGGCCAGCATCATCGCCACGCGGGAGGTCTCCAGACCGGAGGTGGTGCGGCGCGGGTAGGGGAGCTGCGAGTCGACGGTCAGGGCCTGGACCTCGGCCACCAGGGGGCGGCGGCCCTCCAGGGTCACGGTCAGGCAGGTGCCGGGCACCGGCTCGTCGCGCCGGGTCAGGAACAGGCCGGACGGGTCGGCGAGGCCGGTGATGCCCTCGTCGTGCAGCTCGAAGCAGCCGACCTCGTCGGTCGTCCCGAACCGGTTCTTCACCCCGCGGACGAGGCGGAGGCGGGCGTGCCGGTCGCCCTCGACGTGCAGCACGACGTCCACGAGGTGCTCGAGGAGGCGGGGGCCTGCGATGGCGCCGTCCTTGGTGACATGGCCGACCAGGATGGTGGACATCCCGCGCTCCCTGGCGGCCCGGAGCAGCGCGCCCGTTACCTCGCGTACCTGGGCCGTGCCGCCCGGCGCACCGTCGATTTCGGGGGAGGCCACGGCCTGCACCGAGTCGAGGACGAGGAGCGCGGGCCGGACGGCGTCGAGGTGGCCGAGGACGGCAGACAGGTCGGTCTCCGCGGCGAGGTAGAGGTGGTCGGAGAGCGCGCCGATCCGGTCGGCGCGCAGCCGCACCTGGCCGGCCAGCTCCTCGCCGGTCACATACAGCGCGCGGGCGGCGGTGCTGGAGGCCTTCGCCGCGACGTCGAGCAGCAGCGTCGACTTGCCCACGCCGGGCTCGCCGGCGAGCAGCACGACGGCGCCGGGCACCAGGCCGCCGCCGAGCACGCGGTCCAGCTCGGGCACGCCCGTGCTGCGCGCGGTGGCCTGACGGCCGTCCACCTGGCCGATGGGGAGGGCGGCGGTGGTGACCCGGCCGGGCGCGGTCGTGCGGACGGCGGGTGCGCCGAGCTCCTCGATGGTGCCCCAGGCCTGGCACTCGGGGCACCGGCCGAGCCACTTGCCGGTGGTCCAGCCGCACTCGGTGCAGCGGTAGGAGGGGCGGTGCCCGAGAGGGGGGCGGGAGGTGCGGGCGGCCATGGCTCTCACCGCCGCGGGGGCCGCTGCCGGGGCGACGGTGAGGCGGCAGGCCCCCCGGGACCCGTGCCGAACGGGCCCTGCTGCCCGGTTCCGGATCCACCTTGCGGCAGCGGTGCGAGGCCCAGGTGGGCCCAGGCGGCGGGGGTGGCGACCCGCCCCCGGGGGGTGCGGGCCAGCAGCCCCTCGCGCACCAGGAACGGCTCGGCGACCTCCTCCACCGTCTCCCGTTCCTCTCCCACCGCGACCGCGAGGGTGGACAGGCCGACCGGTCCGCCGCCGAAGAGGCCCAGCAGCGCGCCCAGCACCGTCCGGTCGAGCCGGTCCAGGCCGCGGCCGTCGATCTCGTAGACCGCCAGGGCCGCGGAGGCGACCTCGCGGGTCACCACGCCGTCGGCCTTGACCTGGGCGTAGTCCCGAACCCGGCGCAACAGCCGGTTGGCGATGCGGGGGGTGCCGCGGGAGCGGCCGGCGATCTCCGCGGCGCCCTCGGGCTCGATCGCCACGTCGAGCAGCCGGGCGGAGCGGTGGATGACACGCTCCAGCTCGGCCGGTGCGTAGAACTCCAGGTGGGCGGTGAAGCCGAAGCGGTCGCGCAGCGGGGGCACCAGCAGCCCGGCCCGGGTGGTGGCACCGACGAGGGTGAACGGGGGCAGTTCCAGGGGGATGGCGGTGGCGCCGAGGCCGGTACCGACCACGACGTCGACGCGGAAGTCCTCCATCGCCATGTAGAGCATCTCCTCGGCGGGGCGGGACATCCGGTGGATCTCGTCGAGGAAGAGAACCTCACCCCCGGTGAGGGAGGAGAGGACGGCGGCGAGGTCTCCGGCGTGCTCGATGGCGGGCCCGGAGGTGATGCGGAGCGGGGCGCCCATCTCCGCAGCGATGATCATGGAGAGGGTGGTCTTGCCGAGGCCCGGAGCTCCGGAGAGCAGCACGTGGTCGGCGGTCGCGCCGCGGGCGCGGGCGGCGCGCAGCATGAGGTTGAGCTGCTCGCGAACCCGTTCTTGGCCGATGAACTCGTCGAGATCCATGGGCCGCAGCGCGGCCTCGACGGTCCGGTCCTCGCCGTCGGCGCCGGCTCCGACCAGCCGGTGGACCGGCTCNGGGCCGGCCAGGGGCTGTCTCACTGCCGATGTCGTTCTGGCTCATAGTCGTACGACCATTACGTATTCGTATGCAAGTTCGAAAAAGGCTAGAATCACGCTAAGCGCAGATGAAGGGATAATCAATATCTTTTAGGCGGAAACTTGCTCAGGTGGCGATGATCGGCGCCGCGAGCGGAAGGCTCCATCCGCCTGCCCGTGCAGGACGCCTTCAGTGCCCTGTGCGTGCCCGTGGCCCGCAGCGTCTCGAGGGGAGGGCTGGAGGCCGGCCCGCCACTGCCTCCGCAACCTTCTCCGGCGTAACCTGGTAAATCTTGGTAAAAGGGGTAAAAATGCAGGCGGTCTGGAGGGGGATCATCTCCCTCGGCATCATCGACATCCCCGTGGTCCTCTACAAGGCCACCGAGACGGAGAGCGGTCTCGTCCTGCACCAGGTCCACGCCGAGGACGGCTCACGCGTGCGTCACAAATTGTGGTGCGAGGAGGAGGACCGGGAGATCGAGTACCAGGAAGTCGCGAAGTGCTATCAACACCCCGACGGCCGGAGGGTTGTTCTGAGCGACAAGGAGCTGGCGACCCTTCCCCCGCCGGACAAGGGGCGGATCAGCGTGTTGGCCTCTGTCGACGACGGCAGCATCGATCCGATGGTGCTCGGGCAGGCCTACCACGTCGGAGGAGCGGACCCGGTGACCGACCGGTTCTACGTCCTGCTCCGGGACACGCTGAGGGAGTCCGGGCGGGTCGCCGTCACCAAGGTCGCCCTTGGGACCCGTGGGTCCCTGGCGGTGCTGCGCGCCCACGACGACCTCCTTGTCCTGCAGACCATGAGCTGGCCCGAAGAGGTCCGCCGTCCGACCGGCATCGCCCCCGAGAGCGACATCGCCGTGAGGCCGCAGGAGCTGAAGATGGCCATGCACCTCATGGACATCCTCTCCGAGGGCTTCGTCCTGGAAGAGCTCCACGACGACTACCAGCAGGCTCTGCGGCAGGTCGTCGCCGACCGCTTGGAGGAGGTGGCGCCCCCGCATCACGCCGACGACACCGACCTCATGGCCCTGTTGCGAAGCAGTTTGGAAGTGGCGAGGAGTGGCCGCGCCGATGCCGCACCGGCCAGGAAGACTGCGGCCGGGGAGACCGCCTCGGCCGCGAAGCGGGCCACCGTGAAGAAGAAACCGGCAACCGGCGCCGCCGCGGCCCAAAAGACCACCGCCAAGAACACCGCCGCGAAGAAGACAACGCCCCGCCGGGCGTCCTGACCGCTCCATCCGGATGGGCACCGTTCCCGGACGGCACCGCCGCCGGTACGGGAGCGGTCACCGTGCCGGGTGCAGGTCCGTGACATCAGCGACGCGCAGCCCCGCGTGGACCTCACGGCCGTGCGGGGTCTGGTGCACTTCCTCCAGGGCGCAAGGAACCGGACGATGCCGGTACTGCGGTGCCGTGCCGGCTGCAGTTGGTCTGTCTCGGCGGCGGGGGCGTGCTGGGCTACGCGCCGGCGGAGGGTGATCTGCGGGCCGTGGGGCGCAAGCTGCTCGCTCTGTGGGAGGCGATCCGGCGGGGCGCGGCGACGGGCGACTGGCGGCCGCGGCCGGGCCGGTTGTGCGACTGGTGTCCCCGTCGGGCGTTGTGCCCGGCCTGGGGCGGCATCCCGCCGCCCTGCCCTCTGGCCGCGGCCACCGGCCCGGCCGCGGAGCACGACGAGCGCCCGGCCGCCGGCGCCCGCTGAGGCCGGACCGCTCACCCGCGGCGGCTCGCCCGGAAAGGCACCGTGCCTCGCGGTGGGGCCGGCCCGGCAGCCCTCCCGAAACGCAGGAGCCGGACGTGTCCGGCCGCGACATGGGCACAGGCAAGCTCATTTTAGGCCCTGGCACTGACAATTGGGGCTCTCGGCAAGATTTCTGGAGAGAAGTGTTGAATATCTTCTCTATGCGCGCGTAGCGTGAAGTTCCGGACAATCTTCGAACTGGTATTCGAACAAGCCGACGGCCGTGCGGGTGCCCGTCCTGCCGGGTGAGGACCGTCTTCCGTCCCTCCCCAGGCCCACCCCGAACCACCGTCGGAGACGTCAGAGGAGCACGGCGTGAACCACCTCGCCTTCATCCCCGCCACCAAGGAACAGGCCAAGGCCCGCATCGCGCTCACCGGGCCCACCGGATCGGGCAAGACCTACACCGCCCTGGTCACCGGCACCGGGCTCGGCGACCGGATCGCCCTGGTCGACACCGAGCACGGCAGCGCCGCCAAGTATGCCGACGAGTTCACCTTCGACACCCTCCCGCTCACCACGTTCGAGCCCACCGCGCTCGTCGAGGCGCTCGCGGTGGCCGCTCACGGCGGCTACGACGTCATGATCGTCGACTCCCTGAGTCATTTCTGGTCCGGCGCCGGCGGGATGTTGGAGCAGGTCGACAACGCGGCCAGGCGCGTCGGGGCGGGAGGCAGCTTCGCCGGCTGGAAGGAGGCCCGACCCTTGGAACGGGCGATGCTCGACGCCCTGCTCGCCTATCCCGGTCACCTCATCGTCACCATGCGCACCAAGACCGAGTACGTCGTCGAGGCCGACGAGCGCGGGCGCAAGGTGCCGCGCAAGGTCGGGCTCAAGCCCGAGCAGCGCGAGGGCATCGAGTACGAATTCGACATCGTCGGCGACCTCGACCACGAGAACACCCTGGTGATCTCCAAATCCCGGGCCAAGCCGCTGTCCGGGACGGTGCTCCACAAGCCCGGCGCGGAGTTCGCCGAGGCCGTCCTCGGCTGGCTCGAGGCCGGCAAGCCCGCCAAGTCCGTGCCGGACTACATCACGGCGGCCACCGCGCCGGACGCCACCTATGAAGACCTGCGCGCCCTCTACGAGGAGGCCCGCCGGCACAACCTGCTCGGCGCCGCCGTCCTGGACGGCGAGGAGACCCGCACGCTCGGCGAGCTGATCGTGCGCCACGGCACCGAGGCGGCGAAGAACCGGGTCGGCCAAGACGCCGAGTCGAGGACCGGGACCGGGTAGGAGGGCCAGGCCGCATGAGCCTCAAGGACCAAGCCGCCCGGGTCGCCGTGCTCCGGGTGCTGCGCGACGCGGTGGACGCCGAGTACGAGGCCGCCCGCCGCACGGTGCTCGACGGGCTGCGCGCGGCCCGTGCCGAGCTCGACCTGAAGTCGATCCGGGCGACCCTGCCGGACCACACGCCCATCGCCACCATCACGCTCATCGACCCCCGGCCGACGGTCGTGATCGCCGACGAGCACGCCTTCCTCACCTGGGTGGCCGAAAACCACCCCAGCGAGGTGGAGACGCTCACCCGGGTGCGCCCCTGCTGGCAGCGGGAATTTTTCACCCGGCTCGCCTGCCTCGACCCGGTCACCGACCCGCACACCGGCGAGGTGATCCCGGGACTGGCCGCGGCACCGGCGCCCCCGCCGCGGTCGTTCAGCCTCCGCCCCGTGCCCGGCGGGCCGGAGAAGGTCACCCGCGCCTGGCGCACCGGCGAGCTCGACCTGCGCCAACTGCTCGCCCTCGACGGCGGTGCGACATGACCACCGCCCTCTCACCACTGGATCGTCCAGGTCGGCCACCTGGGCCGCGGTGGCTGAACCCCCACGGACAGGTTGCCGCACCCGCGGCGCCGCCCTGTACGGGTATCGCGAGGGCTACGGTGCGACGGCTCGCCGCGACACCCGCCGCGTCCTGGCTGGAAGG
>NZ_JUJA01000169.1:108653-118691 GCF_001906585.1 Streptomyces kebangsaanensis
GGCTCGTCGCGGCCGGACCTGCCGACTGGGGCCGAGGAAGGGCGGGAAAGGACAGAGAGTGAACCCGACGACCGCCTCGCCCCGCAGCGCGGCGTGCCACTTCGCCGGCACACGGCGCGAGTCCCGCCCACTCCGGGCTACCAGCCGTCTCGAACCGGCACGGGTGAGGGATCACTCGTCGAACGAGAGGAAAGGCCATGGTTGGTGAAACCATCATCACAGTGGTCGGCAATCTGACCGATGACCCCGAGCTACGCCTCAACCCGTCCGGCGATGCGGTCGCGCACTTCACCGTCGCCTCCACGCCCCGCGCCTTCGACCGGGAGACCGGGAAGTGGAGGGACGCCGAGACGCTGTTCCTGCGCTGTTCGGCCTGGGGACAGATGGCCAGGCACGTCGCCGAGTCCCTGACCCGCGGTACGCGCGTCATCGTCCAGGGACGGCTGCGCCAGCGGACGTACGAGACCAAGGAGGGCGAGCGCCGCACCGTGGTCGAGTGCGGGGTCGACGAGGTCGGTCCCTCGCTGCGGTTCGCCACCGCGCAGGTCACCAAGGCCCCCCGTGCGAGCGCCTTCGCCGGCGCCAGTCCACCCGCNGCCGACGACCTGTTCGCCCAGAACGACGGCGAGCCGCACACCCCCCGGCAGGGCGAGGAGCCCTTCTGATCGACGAGAGCACCGCAGAGGCTGACCGGCATGACCGACCCTGCCCCGACCGATCCCTGCCCGACCTGGACCCCGCAGGCTGCACTCGGTTTGACCTGCATCGATTGTCATCCCGAACACCGGGACGACCACCAGGACGACGACTCCCGCATCCGCCCGGAGGCCTCCACCGAGACGGTCCTGGACGGACGTGAGGGGCACGGCCTCCCAAGGCTCCCCGATGCCCCGGTCGACGAACTGCCGTGGAGAGAAGAGCTGACCGCCGCCGAGGCGACTGGAGGAAGGACGGCAGCGTCGCCTGGGCAACCGGCGACGACCGACAAGATCATGGATTGACGGCAGCCCCGCGAGCGGCGCCGAGACGGTGAAACAGGGCCGGAGTGATGCGACATCCGGCACCATCGCCCCGAAGTCCGCGCGGGCCGCCGCAGAACCGACACCCCGGGCCGCCGGCGCGGTGACCCGGGACCGTCGGCCGCAATGACACGCCACATCCCATCCGGGCGGACGCCATGAAAGAACAGGACCGCGAGAGGGCACTCGAGCTGGCCCTCATCCAGATCGAGAAGCGCTTCGGCAAGGGCTCGGTCATGTGCCTCGGCGACGACCCCTGGTCCCCCATCGAAGTCATCCCCACCGGGTCGATCGCTCTCGACGTCGCCCTTGGCATCGGCGGCCTGCCCCGCGGGCGGATCGTGGAGATCTATGGACCTGATGCCTCGGGCAAGACCACTCTCGCCCTGCACGCGGTGGCCAACGCCCAACGCGCCGGCGGCACCGTGGCGTTCATCGACGCCGAGTACGGCCTCGACACCGAGTACGCCAAGCGGCTGGGCGTGGACACCGACGCCCTGCTGGTCTGCCAGCCCGACAACGGCGAGCAGGCCCTGGAGATCGTGGACATGCTGGTCCGCTCCGGCGCGCTCGACCTCATCGTCATCGACTCCGTCGCCGCGCTCGTCCCGCGAGCGGAGATCGAGGGCGAGATGGGTGACTCGCACGTGGGTCTCCAGGCCCGCCTGATGAGCCAAGCCCTCCGCAAGATCACCAGCGCGCTCAACCAGTCGAAGACCACGGCGATCTTCATCAACCAGCTCCGGGAGAAGATCGGCGTCATGTTCGGCTCCCCGGAGACGACGCCCGGGGGCCGGGCACTGAAGTTCTACGCCTCCGTGCGCCTGGACGTCCGCCGGATCGAGACGTTGAAGAACGGGGCCGAGGCGGTCGGCAACCGCACCCGTGTCAAGGTGGCCAAGAACAAGTGCGCACCCCCCTTCAAACAGGCCGAGTTCGACATCCTCTACGGGCAGGGCATCAGCCGCGAGGGCGACCTGATCGACCTGGGCCTGGAGCACGGCTTCCTCTACAAGTCCGGCGCCTGGTACACCTACGAGGGCGACCAGCTCGGTCAGGGCAAGGAGAACGCCCGCAACTTCTTCAAGGACAACCCCGACCTCGCCGACGAGATCGAGAAGAGGATCAAGGAGAAGCTGGGCATCGGGGCGGGACCGAACACCGTTCCCGCCGCCTCCGTCGAGTTCTGACCCGGTGCAACCCCCTTCCGGTGTCCGCCTGTCCGGACTCTGCGCCCCTCAACGGGAATCCGCTGAATCAGGGATGGGGATACGCGGTACGTGTCCTGCGCCGGGAGGGCAGCGTGCGCCGGTCAGTCGTGACCGACCGGCGAGGACACCACACGCGCGTGAACCGCGTTGCCAGAGACGCTTTCGGACGCCGAGGAGCAGCACGTGAGCGACACCGCTTCGACCACTCGTCGCGTCTACCTCCACTGTGAGTTCCTTCCCGCCGATCCCACCGTCCGCGGCCTGGTCTCCATCGGCCTCACCGACGACGCAGGCTGTGACTACTACGCCGTCAACAACGGGATGGACGTGAGCGCCGTGCTCAACGTCCCGTGGATGGCCGACAACGTGTGGCCCAACCTGCCCCGGTGCACTGTCGACGGCTGTCCCTGTCTCCTCGACCGCACCCATCCCGACGTCAAGCTCCTCGACGAGATGCGCGAGGACGTGGCGAAGTACTTCGCCGACGGCTCCCCGGAGACCCATCTGTACGCCTACTACAGCGGCCAGCACATCTGGCGTCTGCACTCCCTGTGGGACCACGACTGGGCGGCGATGCCGCCCTCGGTGCCGCGCTGGTGCCACGAGCTGCGGTCCCTCGTCGTCCAGGCCGGCGACCCGCCACTGCCGGAGCGAGCCGGCGGACAGCACCACGCGTTGACGGACGCCGGCTACAACCGCACCCTGCACGAGTACCTGCTCGCCCTCTCCACCTGCCCGCAGTACGACGACGATGGCTTCCGCCCCGTGAGCGGCCTGCACCGGATGCCGCCCACCGACCGGCAGGCGGCCGCGCCCCCACGGACCGAGCGCGTGGACAAGAGCTCTGCGGCCTGCTGGGGGCCGGAAAGCAGCAGCCGTCATCCAGGCAGGCCGGTAACGAGAGGGGAGCGGCCGACCCGTTTCCCCACCCATCAGGTGCATTCCATCGTCTGCGACGTCTGTGACTACGTCTACGACGAGGACGGGGACGGCTTCGAGGTGTTCGACAGCCCGGAGGCGGCCGCGCAAGAGGTGCTGCGACACCACTGGAAGTGCCTCTCCGACGGGCGAGTGATGTGTCCGAGTGATGATGGGGAACACCAGGCCGTGTATGACGAGTTGATGCCGCCTGAGCCGGGGACCGGCGGGTAGGTCGCGCCGACGAGGAGACGTGCCGGTGAAGGTGTCGACGGATGGGCAGCCGTGCCGGCGGATCACGCGCGGAGAGAATCGGCGTAGGGCCGGGGGTGTGCAGCCGTTCGAGGTCTCCGGCACGCCGGCCCCGCCCGCGCCGCCGTCGCTGTCGCCGTCGCCGTCGCGCGTGGCCGACTTCATGACCTGCCCGCTGCGCCAACGGTTCCGGGCGATCGACCGGCTGCCGGAGAGGTCCAGCGCGGCGGTGGCCCGGGGCGTGCTGGTGCACGCGGTGCTGGAGCGGCTTTTCGACGACCCGGCGGTGGAGCGTACGGCCGCGCGCGCCCGTTGCCTGGTGGCGGGCGAGGGGGAGCGGTTGCCGGCGGCGGTGCCGGGGCTCGCGGAGCTGTTCGCCGAGGGGGGCGGGGCGCCCGTCCCGGAGCGGGTCGCGCGGTGGCTGGCCGGGGCGGAGCGGCTGGTAGAGCGTAGAGCGGTGGTTCACGCTGGAGGACCCGACCCGGCTGGGGCCGGCGGGGCGGGAACTGTTCGTCGAGGCGGCGCTGGACTCCGGGCTGACGCGGCGCGGGGTCATCGACCGGGTGGGCGTGGCGCCGACCGGCGCGGTGCGGCTGGTCGGCTACAGGACGGGCAAGGCCCCTGGTCCGAGTACGCGGCGGATGCCCTGTTCCGGTTGAAGTCCTACACCCTGGTGCTGTGGCGGCTGCGCGGTGCCGTGCCGGCTGCAGTTGGTCTGTCTCGGTGGCGGGGGCGTGCTGGGCTACGCGCCGGCGGAGGGTGATCTGCGGGCCGTGGGGCGCAAGCTGCTCGCTCTGTGGGAGGCGATCCGGCGGGGCGCGGCGACGGGCGACTGGCGGCCGCGGCCGGGCCGGTTGTGCGACTGGTGTCCCCGTCGGGCGTTGTGCCCGGCCTGGGGCGGCATCCCGCCGCCCTGCCCTCTGGCCGCGGCCACCGGCCCGGCCGCGGAGCACGACGAGCGCCCGGCCGCCGGCGCCCGCTGAGGCCGGACCGCTCACCCGCGGCGGCTCGCCCGGAAAGGCACCGTGCAGCGGCCGAAACACCGCCGCGCCCACGGGAGCACGGAGGCCAGTGGCGGTGGGCGGCTATGTGGCGGGGGTGAAACCCCGTTCGACCAGTGCGTCGATGGTGGCGCCGCCCTCGCCGTACACGAGGGTGCCGGAGTCCCAGTCCAGTGCGACGTCATCAAGCCCTCGAGCGCGGACGAGCCAGTCATAGTTCCGCAGCGCGATGATCGTCTCCTCGGTCATGGAACGAGGCTACTGCTCTTGGTCTGGATCTCCCCGTCGTGCGCCTCCGCTTTGCCATCCCTGCCACGCGTCCGGCGGACCGGCGGCCGACGAGCGCAACCGTGACGGCCTCGATGTGGCTGTGACGATCTTGCGCAAGGTCTCGGTGCGGACATACAAGGCTCAAATACCCGCAAAGCGCATTGATCTCCTCCCTCTTTCGATCCAGGTCGACCGCGGCAGTCGATGGAACAATTGTGCGAAAATGGCGGTGGCCCTACGGAGGCGCTGCCGCCACCTGTCCCGCCTGCGGTGCCGGGCTCCTCGGCGCCTCCCCCGGGCAGCGAGGGCGGTGAGGATCCACGACCTCGCACCTGCGGGCAAGGAGGCCGGCGGCATGCCACCGTCGGCAACCGCCACGGAAAAGCGAGGCGCGTCCATGAAGCTCTTGCACACCTCGGACTGGCACATCGGCAAGGTGCTCAAGGGCCACAACCGGCTCGACGAGCAGCGGGCGGTCCTGCGTGAGATCGTCCAGGCGGCACGGGATCACCGCGTTGACGCCGTCCTCGTCGCCGGCGACCTGTACGAGTCGTCCGCCCCGTCGGCGAATGCCCAGCAGCTGCTGGTGCAGACGCTGCTCGCGTTGCGGCGCACGGGCGCCGAGGTCATCGCGATCGCCGGCAACCATGACCACGCCGCCACCTTCGACGCCTACCGGCCGCTCATGGCGAGCGCGGGGATCACCTTGGCCGGCACCGCCCGCCCTGCGGCCGACGGCGGGGTGGTGAAATTCACCGCACGCTCGACGGGGGAGCCGGTCACCGTCGCCCTGCTGCCGTTCCTGGCCCGACGCCACGCGGTACGGGCCGCCCAGTTGGTCACCGAGACGCCTCAGGAGGCCGCAACCGGCTATGGCCGGCTGGTGCGGGACCTGCTTGCCGCGCTCACGGCCGACTTTCGCGACGACACGGTCAACCTGGTGATGGCACACCTGACGGCGGCCGGGGGAAGGCTCGGCGGGGGTGAGCGGTCCGCCCAGTCGATCCTCGAGTACTGGGTGCCGGCCAGTGCCTTCCCGCCTGACGCCCACTACGTCGCGCTCGGGCACCTGCACCGCCGCCAGTCGCTGCCCGCACCGTGTCCGGTGCACTACTGCGGCAGCCCGATCACCCTCGACTTCGGCGAGGAGAACAACCCCACTGTGCTCCTTGTCGTCGAGGCCGAGGTCGCCACGCCCGCCCGCATCACCGCCGAGGTGCCCATCGGGTCCGGACGGCGGCTGCGCACCGTACGCGGCACCGCCGACGAGCTGACCCGGCGCGCAGAGGAGTTCGGCGACGACTACCTGAGGGTGTTGCTGTGCGAACCAGCGCGCGCGGGGCTGCGGCGGGACGTACAGCGGCTGCTGCCCAACGCGCTGGAGGTGCGCATCGATCCGGAGTTCGCCGCACCGGTGCACACCGCCAGGCCGTCCCCCTCGGCCGACGGCGCGGACCGCAGCCCCGCCGAGCTGTTCCACGCGTATTGCATCGCCCGGGGAATCGCCGACGAACGGGTCGAAGCACTGTTCACCAGGCTCCACGACCAGGCCACCGCCACGCACGCCTGACGGCGGGAAGGAGCCCCATGAGGCCGGTACTACTGGAGATGGACGGTTTCGCCTCGTTCCGGGAGCCGGCCGTGGTGGACTTCCGCGAGGTGGACTACTTCGCGCTCGTCGGCCCGACCGGATCGGGCAAGTCCACCGTCATCGACGCGATCACGTTCGCGCTGTACGGATCGGTACCGCGCTGGAACAACCGACGCGCGGTCGCGAACGCACTCGCACCCACCACCGACCGGGGCACCGTCCGGCTCGTCTTCGACCTCGCCGAACACCGCTATGTCGCCGCCCGGGAACTGCGCCGCGCTGCCGCCGGCGGCGTCGGTGTGAAGAACGCCCGGCTGGAGCGACTCGCCGACCCGGACGCGCTCGGCACGCCGGACGACGTCACCGAAGTGCTCGCCTCCGATTCCGAGGTCACGCCCGCAGTGGAAAAACTGCTCGGGCTACCGTTCGAGCACTTCATCACCTGTGTGGTGCTGCCGCAGGGGGACTTCGCCGAGTTCCTCCACGCGCAACCGGCCAGACGGCAGGAAATCCTCGTCAAACTGATGGGTCTGGAGATCTACCCCCGGATCGCGCAGGCGGCGAACACGGAGGCCGAGCGCGCGAGGCAGCGCGCCGAGCTCCTCGCCCAGCAGCTCGAGGAGTTCACCGATGCGACCGAGTGCGCGGAGCGAGCGGCACAGGACCGGGTGGCCACGCTGGAGGAGGTCGCCGAGCGGGTTTGTGCGGCGCTACCCGAACTCACCAAGCACGGTGCGGCGGTCACCGAGGCACGGCAGGCGTGCGAGGCGCTGACCGCGGAGCGGGACCGGTTGAGGGCGGTCGCCGTGTCGGCCGGGCTCGAAGAACTCGGGAAGAGGGAACGCGACATCAAAGCCGCCGACGAGGCGGCCGACGAGGAACTCGCCGCGGCCGAGGCAGCCGACACGGCTGCCCGTGAACAGCTTGCGGCGGCACCGCCCCGGCCCCNCCCCGCTCGAGCAGGCCCGCCGCGACCGCATGGAGCTCGACACGCTGGAGAGGAGACTGCCCGCCACGCAGGCGCTGCAGCGGCACTGCGCCATGGCACTCTCCGACGTGACCGCCGCCGAGGAGGAAGCCGAGAGGCTCGCCCTGCAGGCGCGCCGGACGCAGGAGGTCACGGCACGGTCCCATCTGGCCGCGGCGCTGCGACCGCACCTGCGGGATGGCGCGGCGTGCCCGGTGTGCGGGCAGCGGGTCACGGCGATACCCGGCCCGCTGGCCGTGCCCGACCTGGACAGGGCCGAGGGGGTACGAGTCCAGGCCGACCGGGAGGCGGAGCGGCTGCGCGTGGCGTGGACGAAGGCGTTCAGAGCCGAGCAGCAGGCCACCGGAGAACTGAACGCGCTCACCGGCCGGATCGCCGCCCTGCGTTCCGTCCTCGCCGACGCTCTCACCCGGGAGCAGGTGTTCGCCGCACTCGCACGCCGAGAGCAGCTGGAAAGGGCTGCCGACGAGGCGGACGCGAGACTGCGGCGTGCGCGAGCCGCCAGGGCGAGCGCCGAGCAGGCCACGACGGGCGTTCGCCGGGAGGTGCAGGCGGCCTGGTCGGCGCTCGAGCGTGTGCGCGACCCGCTCGTCGCGCTCGGGGCTCCGGTGCCGGACCGTGATGACCTGACCACGGCGTGGACCGCCCTCGTCTCCTGGGCGGCGGCCGCCGCCGCCACCCGCGAAACGGCGCTGTCCGGCGCGTACGAAAGGCTGGCGAGGGTCTGTGGAGAGCTCACCACCGCCGAGGGCCGACTCGCCGGTGTGCTCGCCACCCACGAGGTGACCCTCCAAGCGGGACGGCCGCTCACCGAGACGGCCGAGCCGGCGGTCGCGGCGGCGCTGGAGGGGGCCCGGCAGGAGGCGCGGCGTCTCATCGAACGGCGGAAGCAGGCCGCGAAGCTCGACATGCAGCGGCAGCATAAAGAGCAGACGCACCAGGTGGCGAAGACGCTCGGCCACCTCCTGCGCGCGGACGGGTTTCCCCGCTGGCTTGTCGCGACAACCCTCGACACCCTCGTCGCGGAAGCCTCCGGAACACTCGCCGAACTGTCCGGCGGGCAGTTCGAGCTGACCCACGACGACGGGAGCTTCCTCGTCGTCGACCATGCCGACGCGGACAGTCGCCGACCGGTCAGGACACTGTCCGGCGGTGAGTCGTTCCAGGCCGGCCTCGCCCTCGCCCTGGCGCTTTCGGCGCAGCTGCCGGCCATGGCCGCAGCCGGTGCCGCTCAACTGGAGTCGATCTTCCTCGATGAGGGGTTCGGCGCACTGGACGAGGCGACACTCGAGACGGTCGCCGCCACGCTGGAAGAGCTCGCGACGCGCAGGGACCAGGTGGTCGGCATCGTCACGCACATCGACGCCCTGGCCGAACGGGTACCGATCCGCTTCGCCGTTCGCCGCGGCCAGGGAACCTCTTCGATACAGCGGGAGACACCGTGACCGTATGGGCGTCGGGAACCCGGTTCTTGCGGGATTTCCGCGATGGGATGACGGAACGTCACCGTGGTGTCGTCCTTCGGAGTGTGTGATGAGCTTGACGGCATTGCCTGCAAAATGACAGAAGACGCAATCGATCCGCCCGGACCCGCAGACGATTTGAAGCCCTACGCCGTCACTGGTCTTCTGAGTCAGGGATTCCGTTCGGATGTGCAGGGTTGCGGGGTGGCGCGTGCTGGGCGGCCGAAGGCTGGGTTGATCCTGTCGGAGGCGGAACGGGCTGCGCTCGAGGGCTGGGTGCAGCGCCGTTCCATGCCGCAGGCGTGGGCGCTGCGCTGCCGGATCATCCTGACGTGCGCCACCGGCGCGTCGAACAAGGATGTGGCCGCGCGGCTCGGCTCGCCGCCGCATGCGGTGGGCCGGTGGAGGGCGGGGTTTGTCGAGCGCCGGATCGCCGGGCCGGGCGGCCTGCCGCGTTCCGGCGGGCCCCGGACGGTCACCGACGAGCGGGTCGCCGCGGTGGTCACCAAGACGCCGGGGTCGACGCCGGGGGACGCCATGCACTGGTCGACGCGGGCGATGGCCGGGGAGAGGGGTCTGTCGCAGTCGGCGGTGTCGCGGACCGGGCGGGCGTTCGGCCCGCAGCCGCACCGCTCGGAGAGGTTCAAGCTGTCGGCGGACCCGTACTTCGTGGACGAGGTCCACGATGTGGTCGGCCTGTGCCTGGACCCGCCCGAGCGGGCGCTGGTGTTCTGCGTGGCCGAGAAGTCGCAGGTCCAGGCCCCGGGCCGGTCCCAGCCGGTGCTGCCGATGATGCCCGGGGTCCCGCAGCGGGTCACCGCCGACTACGTGCGGGCCGGCGCCACCCCCCTGTTCGCCGCCCCGGAGGCGGACACGGGGAAGGTGACCGGCTTCCTGCACCGCCGGCACCGGGCCGAGGAGTTCAAGAAGTTCCTGATCAGGCTGGACCGGGAGGTCCCGGCGGGCCTGGATGTGCATCTGGTGCTGGACGGCTACGCCACCCGCAAGCCCCCGGCCGTCAAGACCTGGCTGGTGGCCCGTCCCCGCTTCCACCTGCACTTCACGCCCACCGGCTCGTCCTGGCCGAACCTGGTCGAGCGGTGGTTCGCCGAGCTGACCAACAAGCAGATACGGCGCGGCGTCCACAAGAGCGTCCAGGCGCTGGAGAAGGACCTCCGTACCTGGATCGCCGCATGGAACACCGATCCCAAGCCCTACGTCTGGACGAAGACCGCGGACGAGATCCTCGAACGCCCCGCAAGTTATCTGAACAGAACTCCTGACTCAGGAGACTGGGGTTGTGCCCACCAAGAGCATGCTGGCCC
>NZ_JUJA01000169.1:118704-133824 GCF_001906585.1 Streptomyces kebangsaanensis
CCCCCGCCGCAACGAAGGTCCGGCTGGAGTAGGCCCGTGTCATCGCGGCCGCCAACGAGTTGGCGGCCGCACGGTCGTGCGCGTGCCGCGGATCCTCGCCCCCCCGGGACGGCGCTGAACCTCGGGCCGGCCGACATCGCCCCGGAGCAGCGGCCGCCCCCGCCGGGTTGGGGCGAACCCGGAAGACCGCGTCGGACGGCTACCGCCGCGCGCTCGCCGCGCACCAGGAGGTGACCCTGCCGCGCCGGGTGGACCCGGCCATCGCGGAAGCGGTGGAGCGGCAGACCGCCGCAGTGCGCGCGCTCAGCGCCCGGGCGTTCCCAGATGTGCCGTCTCGACGGAGTTTGACCGTGCCCGAGGGGGCCGGTTCGAGGACCACCGAAGTCATCGGAGTCACTCCTTCGGGCCCGCGGGGCCGGTGGCCCCGGCCCGCGCGGCGGCTGCCGCCTCCAGCAGGGACCAGCCGTCGATCTCCGTCACCCGCCGTCCCTCCGGCTGCCACCCGCGGGTCGACGCCGCGTCGAGCAGGGCTCGGACGGCGCCGGGTTCGTGCAGGTTCAGGGAGGCGCCCCGGATGTACCCCACGTCTCCAGAGCCCAGGGGAGCCCCGCCCGGGACGTACCGGCCGGGGCCCTCGGTGAAGACGATGCGCAGTGGGCCGCCAGTGCCGGCTGGCTGCGGGTACAGCGTGAGGGTCTCGCAGCATGACCGGCCGCTGCCCGCCACGCTGTGGCTGTGACGGAGCGTCCACAGATACGCGCGCCCGTCGGCAATCAGCCGACGGGGCTTCTTCGGATGGCGGGGCACGGAGCCGAGGGTACGTGGCCTGGTCCACAAGCCCCTAGTGATGACCAGACTTCGATGAGACGAACAGGACGGTCGTCAAACTTCGGTGAGACCGGTCAAGGCCCGATGAGACAGGACACCGGGGCGAGCAGGGGGCACCGTTCGCCGCCTCAGACCTCCCTGCTTCTTGTGCACGAAACGTACGCTGAAAGTGCGTGATATGTACGGTCCGCGGGGTAGGCTGGCGCCCAGGAGGTGTTCCGTGTCCGAGTTGTTCGATGCGGTCGACGCGCTGGTGGCGTCCCGCGCTCCGCTGCCGCCGCCGGAGGAGCGCAGGCGGCTGCGCAAGGCCCACGGCCTGACGGTCGAAGAGGTCGCCGCAGCCCTGAAGGTGCGCCGCGCCACGGTCAGCGGCTGGGAGTCCGGCAAGACCGAGCCGCGACCGCCGGAGCGCGACGCCTACGCGCGGCTGCTCAAGCAGCTCGCACAGCTCTACCCCGCCCCCGCCGGCGAAGCCGCACCCGCCCGGGAGGCGGTGGTACCCAAGACGTCCACCGGCACGCCCGCCCCAGCACCGGAACCGCGGACTTTGCCCGCCTCCCCGGCCTCCGGCGCTGCGGCCACGACTGCTTCCGAGAACCCCCCGCCCCGCCCCGCCACCACCGCCCCTCTTGCCGTGTCGCGTCCGGTGCGCACCCCCAGGCCGCCGTCGGTGTCGCGCCACCCGGGCGTGAAGAAGGCCGCCCCGGCCGACGCCCCGGTCGGCGGTGCCGACCCGCGCTTCGCGAACGGCCCGCTCGCGGTCGTCGACGTCGAAGACGGCCGGGTCCTGGCGTACTGCGTCGGTGGCCTGGTCCTGGACGTGGCCGCCAAGTCCCTGCCGTCCCTGATCGACTGGACGCTGAAGGAGGCGGAACTGGGGCAGTCGAAGCTGGTCGGGCCGGGCAAGGACGCCGACCCGCTGCTCGTGCTCACCGAGGCCGCGTGCGAGCGCTACGGCCTGCCGGTGACCCTCACCGAGGAGGAGCGCCTGGCGGGGCGGCTGCCGGAGGGCCACAAGGTCATCAAGCAGCTGGCGCGCGCGGACTGGAAGCTGACCAAGCGCGGGCTCGGACCGTGGGCGCGGATCTACCGCCCGGCACAGGGTGCGGAGCGCTCTTGCGTGCAGCTGTGCATCCCGTCGTGGCACGCGCTCGACGCCCGCCACTGGGCGAATGCCGCCCAGCTTCCGCCGGCGGAACTCGCCCGCCTCCTGGGCACCTACGCGGCCCGGGTGATGACACCGCGCGGGTCGACCGCCGTGACCGGCCTGGAGCTGATGACCGCCTTCCACCCGCCGACCCGCGCCTCCGAGCCGGACGGGACGGGCAAGCGGCACTCCGAGCACAACCCCGGCTCGCTGGGCAAGGACCCGGTCGACCCGGCGCCGTGCGAGGTCCCCGACGGGCACCCGCTCCTCAAGGACCTGCCCCGGTTCCACCGCCGGACCCCGGCGGAGGTCCTGGTGGAGGAGGCGTACGACTGGGCGCGTCCGCTCACCGACGCCGAATGCACGAAGAGGTTCCTGGTCGGCATCGACGTCAACATGGCCTTCGCCGCAGGCGCCAACGGCCTGACCGTCGGCCTCGGCGCGCCAACGCACGTCAAGAACCCGGTCTTCGACCCGAAGCTGCCCGGCTCCTGGCTGGTCGACCTCTCCCACGTCGACCTCTCCCACGTGAAGGCCGGCAAGGAGTGGGCAAAGCTGGAGGCCGGCCTGCTGCCCAGCCCGTTCACGCCCTCCGGTGAGCGGCCGACGGGACCTGCCTGGTACGCCACGCCGACCGTCGCCTACGCCGTCGAGCTCGGTTACGACGTCACCCCGATCGAGGCGTACGTCCGCTACGAGAACGGCCGCTATCTGGACGCCTGGTACAACCGGCTGCGCGACGCCTACGTGGCGACGATGGCCGACCTCGGGGTGCCCGCCGACGCGAGCCCGGAGGAGTTCCTGGCGGCGATGGACGGCTACAAGAGCCGCGACCCGCACATGGTGATCGTCGTGTCCGCGATCAAGGCGACCGTGAAGGGCGGCATCGGCAAGCTGCGCGAACGCCCCCGCGGCGAGGGCTGGAAGCCCGGCCGGCCCTGGCGGGCCCTGCAGCGGCCGACGTGGCGCCCGGACATCCGGGCCGCGGTCATCTCCCGCACCCGGATCAACATGCACCGCAAGATCATCAAGCATGCGGCGTTCACCGGCCAGTACCCGGCCGCGATCCTCTCGGACTGCGCCGTGTACGCCTCCGACGGCCCCTCCCCGCTGGACTTCCTGCCCTACCGGGACGGCAAGCCACTGCCGGGCGGCTTCCGGCTCGGTGTCTCGCCCGGGATGGTCAAGCACGAGGGCACCCAGACCGTGCTGTGGAGTGAAGAGGTTCGCGAGAAGTACGGCCAGGAGCTCAACCTCGCCCGGTACATCAAGACCGGCGAGATCACCAACAAGGACGACGGGGAATAGCAGCTGATGAGCGTGTTCGGGGAGGGCCTGGACAAGGCGGTGCAGCGGGCGTTCACGCGTCCGTTGCCCAAGAGCGCGGGCGCGCAGATGCGGTACCTGGTCAAGCAGCTCAAGGGCACCAAGGCCGTCGCCCAGCTGCTCCGGGTGTCTCAGCGCACCGTCGAGCGGTACGTGAAGGACCAGATCAAGAAGCCCCGTGCCGACCTCGCCGCGCGTATGGAGCGGGAGGTGAGGGCCCGGTGGCAGCCGCAGATCCGCGCCAAGGCCCGGCAGAAGGCGGCGACCACCGGCGGCATCGTCATCGACACCCGCGCCCGGATCGGCTACACCGCGCCGATCGGCTCCACTGACGAGGACCGGCTGCGCCACCTGACTGTGGCGCTGCCGCCGCAGTACGCCGCCCGCCTTTTCGACGCCCAGGAGCAGGGAGCGTCCGACCAGCGTCTGCGGGAGATCGCCGCCGAAGCGCTCAAGGAGGTGTACTTCCAGGACCGCGGCCGCCGCGCCGGCCAACTGGAGGAGGTCCGTTTCACGGACATCGAGCATCTGGAGTTCGACCTGTAGGTGTCCCCGGACACCGCGTGCCCGGACCGATGGGTGTGACTGAGCACTTCAGTCGGCGAGTGGGTGTGTGAGTTGGCGACTGGAGCGGGCGGCGTCGACGGCTCAGGGCAGGTCAGGGGCCTCACGGCAGAACTGGTGACCGGCCGGGCGGCGGGTGGTGCCTCAGGTCTGCCGGGGCGCCACCCGCCGCGTCGGTCAGTCCACCTCCTCGGAGGACTCGGACTCGCTGCTCTGGGAGAGCCCGGCACGGGCCATCCGGTCGGCCACCTCGTCCGCGTCGCCGGCGCCGGGAAACATGGCGCGCAGGGGGCCTTGAGCGGTGACGCGGAGGCGCTCACGCCTGCGCACCAGCCGCGGCACCTGGCGCCTGTCGAGGCCGGCGCCCGCGGCGCCGGGGGTCGGGACGAACATACCGATCAGGCCGTTCAGGGTGAGCAGGTTCTGGGGGACGCCCTGGCCGGTCATGGCCTTCCACACCTGGCCCGCGAAAGTCGTGCAGTTGTACTGGGTGAGGTTGTAGGCGGCCTCGGCCTTCTCGTGGGCGATCCGGTAACCGTTGACGATCTGGTCAAGTTTGACCTTCTTCGATTCCCTGTGGGTGAAATCTTCGTGCAAGTCGGGGCACTCGACGCCGCCTTTCACGTCACCGAGCAATTCGAGTTCCTCGCCGGCCGGGTAGAAGCCGAAGGAGACCTGCTCCCCGTTTGATCCGGTGATCTCGATCCAGGCATGACCGACGTCGCCCTGCTGGAGGCTTCCCGCGTCCACCACGAGCGTGACCTTCAACTTCTTGTCGCTGTTGTCGAGTAGTTCTCGCATGAGCAGGGCCCGCAGCGGCCTCAGGGCCTGGCTCTCCGGCATTCGAGGGAGCCTTCGCTGGTCCGCCGCCTGGTTCTGGAGCTGTTCCTCCCGGATCCGGTTCATGACTATTCCCGTGAGCATCCGAGCATCCTGCTCCACGAAAAGGAGTTGCGAGTGTTCTGCGAAGACCTCCCCGTACACCAACGGATAGCGGGACAGGAAGTCCGTAGCCTCCACGCTGCCGTCGGCGTACTCGGCGGCTACGATCCGGGCCATGACGGAAGCAGCGTCGGCCGCATAGTCGGCCCATGTGCGGATATCCTCCAGGCTGCCCTCGGTGTTCTCCACGACATGCCGGTACACGATGTCGCGCACCCGGTCCGCCAGTTGCGAACGTGGGGCAGGGGCAGGGGCAGGGGCAGGGGCAGGGTGCTGGCGCGGATTGCGCTCCTCGTCGCTGGAGGAGGACGGCTCGAACACGAACCGCCGTTGCCGATACGGGTTCGATAGGCCCTCCATGTAGTACTGCGCGGAGCGGCCGGGACCGACATGTGGCGCAAAGGTCTCCCGCTCCGGGGAACTGTCGCCCTGCCGTTCGTAATCCGATCCGGAGGAGAAGTCGTTGTCCTCATAGTCCGATCCGGACGAGGAGACGTCGGCCTCGTAGTCCCCCTCCTTACCGCCCCGGCGGCCCCGCGGCGGGTTCTCCATGCGCTGTACGGCCGACGCCTGAGCCGCGCGCTGCACGGCTCCGTCGTGGCCGTGGGCTCCGGCCACCGCGAGTTCAGGAGTGCCGCCTCGGGCCGTCTGGCGGCCATTTTCGGCGGAGGCGCGCTCGTAGGGGTCGTCCTGGTGCGAAACCTTGACGCCCGTTCCGTTGTCGGAGCCCGCCACGGGGCCCACGGTCTGCTGGTGGACGTGGTCGATCTCGTGGCGCGAGCGCTGGATCGCCTGCGTCACCGCCGCGTTTCCCACTGTCCGTTGCAGGGCTAGAAGGGGTGGCAACAGGGCGGCGGGGGGCGGGAAAGGGGGGCGCGCCGCTCTACCCGTGTTCCTGGCGGAGGACGAGTGGTTGTGTCCGTGAGTGCGCATGCGGTCTTCCTACAGCCGTTGTCCGCACACCGGAAGGACCACCGGGGCAGCCTCAGGGACCGGTACCTGCACCGGCAAAGGCAGATGGGTGACGTGGACTGCCCTTACAGGCAAGGAGATACCTCCGGGCAGGCGCTGCCCAGCTTCCCCGAGCCGCCGACGCCGCCCGCTCCAGTCGCAATTGGTTGAGCCGAGGCGCGACAGTTGTCACATGAGTAGGCTGGTTGAACCGTTCCGGGTTTTTGGTGGGGACTTGATCGTTTGAGGGGATCGAGTCATGGCACGTCCTTCCCAGTGCCCGTTTGAGCTGTGCCGTGGTGCGGTGCGGATGGTCGCCGAGGTGCGGCCGGAGTACGACACCGAGTGGGCCGCGATGAGAGCGGTCGCCCAGAAGCTGGGCATCGGGACGGCCGAGACGCTGCGCAAGTGGGTGCGGCAGGAGCAGATCGGTGCCGGCACCCGTCCCGGTACCACGGCGGAGGGGTCCGCCGAGCTGGAGCGGGCGAACGAGTTCCTCAGAACCGCGGCGTCTTTCTTCGACACAGCGAGCCAGGCAGGATATGGGCCAGGCCGCACCCTGGGACGGCAACCCCAATCCTCACAGGCAGGATACGGGACCAACAGGTATCTTGAGCTGGAGAGTTGAGACCTAGACACCTCTCTCAACGGCACGGGAGCCCTGTCCGTTGCCTACGGTCCCGCCGTCACCCGTCCGGGGGCCACCCTGAAAACCCTCAGTGCGCCGACGGCTGCCACCGTTCACCGCAGTACGCGCACCCGCTCTGACCTACCGCGTGAACCCCACGGACGCCCCCGTACGGTCACGCGGACAGTTGGAAAGCGTGTTGCAGAACGCTGTTTTAGGCCTCGCGCCACCGGTACCAGGTCGTGACATGCATAGGACAGTCACGGAACACCCGCACTGCGAGCATGAGGCTGTGGAAATCTTCCTTGTGCTCGGTCTTCTTGCCCTCGCCCTGGGCGGCTTCGTCTGCGTCGTTTGGGGGACTCTCGGCGGCCCCCGCTGGGTCCGCGTCATTTCCGCGATCATGCTGGGAGCGGCCAAGTTCGTACTCATGGCCAGCAGCGGCTCAGGTCGTACGGGCCGATCCACGTCGTCGGACTCGGACTAGGCCGTGTTTTAGGTAGCGCGGGTGGCCAGCCATTTGGTGAGGTCGCCCGCGATCTGGTCGATGCTTGTCTCGACGGTGACGTCGTGCTCGCGGCGGCTGGTGTCACGCCGGACGATCTCGTAGCCGCCCGTCTCCAGGACGGCGACGGACGCGAACCAGGCGGGATCGTCCTCATCGGGCTGGATGACGACGAAGGTGTTGTCTGTGCCGTTCAGGTCGCTGACCAGTTCGAACAGGGCGTCTTCGGACGGGTCGTCGACGTGGTCGCCGTTCTCGCTGTCCGCGCAGTAGTAATCAGCGGCCACCGGACCTCCCCATGCGTGTGCTGCTCGAAGTGCCGGTGGCCAGCATGGCACGGCCGCCGGGCCGCCCGACGGCTCACAACCACTGGTGGATCGCCGCGACGTGCACCGTCGCCTCGTACCGAACCGCGAGCTTGTCGAATCGGGTGGCCACTGCCCGGTGCTGCTTGAGACGGCTGATCCCGCACTCGACCGCGTGGCGCTCGCGGTAGTCGATCTTGTCGAACTTCGGCGGTCGGCCGCCTCGTGAACCACGCTTCTTGCGGTTGCGGGCCTGGTCGGCCTTCTCCGGGATCGTGCATCCGATGCCGCGTCTGCGCAGGTAGGCGCGGTTCGCGCGGGAGCCGTAGGCCTTGTCCGCCCGGACCTTGTCCGGCCGGGACCGCGGCCGGCCAGGACCGGTCCGAGGCACCCGGATGGCCTCCAGGACCGGCTGGAACTGCGGGCTGTCGTGCCGGTGCCCGGCGGTGACGAGCAGCGACAACGGCCTCTGACCCTGCTCGCAGGCCAGGTGGAGCTTCGTGGTGAACCCACCCCTTGACCGGCCCAGCCCGTGGTCGTCGGGCTCGCTGGCGACACCACCGGGCGCCTCCTTCTGCCCCGCGCCGTCCCGGCGGGCACCGGCCGCGTGCTGGTGAGCCCGGCAGATCGTGGAATCGACGTTGACCTCCCACGTGATCAGCCCGGCCTCATCGGCCCGCGCCTGTAACAGCGTCAGCAGCCGGGCCCACACCCCCTGCCGCTGCCATCGCCGGAACAACCCGTACACGGTCTGCCAGGGCCCGTACTCGGGCGGCAGGTCACGCCACGGAACACCCGTCCGCACCCGCCAACGCACACCATCCACCAGCCGTCGCCGCCCCGGCCACCTGCGACTCACACCCGCCGCAGGCAGCAACGACTCCAGCACCGACCACTGCTCATCAGAAAGATCCCCACGCCCCACACGGTGATCATCACGGCACGAGGCATGAAACGGAACCCGAACCTAAAACACGGCCTAGAGCCCCAACAAGCAACGTTCGCCCCGTCGCGACGCCCGGCACGCTCCCCCAAGCTCTTCGAGCAGGGGGGACCCCCACTCGCCGCACCGCCCGAAAGCCCAAGTACATCCAGTACGAGGACTTCCGGGCGGCACTCCCCCAAGCTCTTCGAGCAGGGGGGACCCCCAGAGCACGCACCGGACGCCGCTCCTTGACGGGCGAACGTTGCCTGTTGCGGCACTAGGGTCTGTGCGGGGTTCGGATCACTGGATCGGCCATTCCCGCTCCGCGAGGGTGTCGGCTGCGGTAGACCGGACGCGTGACGCGTGGCGATCTGACCGATGCAGAGTGGGAGTTGATCGAGCCGCACCTGCCGCTGGGGGTGTCCGGGCCGATTCCTGACCTGCGCCGCTACTTCAACGCGGTGATGTGGAGGTTTCGGACCGGCAGCCCCTGGCGGGACGTGCCGGAGAGTTACGGCTCCTGGTCGACGGTCTATGACCGGTTCCGGCTGTGGGCCTGTGGGTGCCGACAACCCTGTCACCTGTGCTGAGCTGTGGCTTCAGAGTCACGATGGGATCACATCGAAGGTGTTCGCGAGCCCGTCGGCGCAGGCTTGGGAAGCGTGACGTTCCGTCTGGTCTACCGATTCGGCTGCCTCCTGCTCAGCTGGCTGCGCCTGCTGGCCCGCTCCTCCGCGGCCAAGGATGCCGAGATACTGGTGCTCCGGCACCAGCTGGCCGTCCTGCAGCGCGGCAGCCCCAAGCCAGCCTTCACCCGCGGGGACCGCGCGGTGCTCGCCGCCCTGCTCCGCTTGCTGAGCAAGCGTCACCGTTCATCGTTGAAGCTGCTGGTCACCCCGCGTACCGTGCTGCGCTGGCACGCGAGACTGGTCGCGAAGAAGTGGACCTATCCGCACCGAGGCCCGGGCCGTCCGGCCAAGCCCGAGGCGCTGCGTGCTCTGGTGCTGCGCCTTGCTTGCGAGAATGACGGGTGGGGGTATCGCCGGATCCACGGCGAACTGCTCAACCTGGGCTGGAAGATCGCCGCCTCGACGGTGTGGAAGATCCTCCAAGAGGCTGGGATCGACCCGGCGCCCCAGCGCGCCGACCGCTCCTGGGCCCGGTTCCTCAAGGCTCAGGCCCGCGGGATCCTCGCCGTCGATGTCTTCCACGTGGACACCGTTCTCCTGCGGCGCCTGTTCGTCCTGTTCTTCGTCGAGCACGGCACCCGGCGGGTCCACATCGCCGGCGTCACCCGGCACGTCACCGCCGCGTGGGCCACCCAGTGTGCCCGGAACCTCCTGATGAGCTGGGACGACACGCGCGGCGAAGGCGTCAGATTCCTCATCCGGGACAACGCCGGCTACTTCACCGAGGGCTTCGATGCGGTCTTCACCGCCGTCGGTGCCCGGGTCGTGCCCATCCTGCCGGGCGTGCCCCAGATGAACGCGATCGCCGAGCGCTGGGTCGGATCCTGCAGGCGCGAGGCCACCGACCGCGTCCTGATCACCGGGGAGCGGCACCTGCGGCTCATCGTCGGTGAGTACGCCGATCACCACAACGAGCATCGGCCTCACCGATCATTGGGACAACGGTGCCCCGACGGCCTCGGCGCGCCCGAACCACACGCCGTCGACGCCCTATCGCGCATCCTCCGACGTGACCGCATCGGCGGCCTTATCCACGAGTACGCGCAGGTCGCATAGGGTGACGGAGGTTGTCGGCACGCACAGGCTCTTCCACTTGCTGATCAAGGTCAGACGTTGATCCCTGGTCAAGTGCGTCGCCATGCAGCCCTCCGCCCTACCGATGTGTACATTCGCATCAGCTTAGGAGTTGGGACTGACAAGCCCACCCGGATGCTGCCCGTCGGTCGTGCTGGGCCGCGCGCCGTGCCGCGCGAGCCGCCGTCACCAGGGCCGTAGTTGTTCAGAGGCCCGGTCAGGTCGACTCGAGGCTCCGCTGAGGTCTCCAGGAGGGGCCGCCGCGCCCAGTGGCTAGGACCGGAAGCGTGCGGTCTGCTCTGAGATACGGAGCAGGAATTCCGTGATGGGCGCCCCTCCGTCGTCAGGGACGAGAACGAGTTCTGCCTCGTAAATCGCCTGGTCGGCAGCCAGAGCGGCCTCCTCGTCATCACGCCTCCAGGCGTCCCGCGACGCTTCGAACAGCGGACGAACGGTCTCCCAGGCAGAAGCAGGCTCAAAGCGACAGTCGGTCCAGAACATGTCGACGCCTTCGCGTGTCAGCGTTCCAATGAGCGCGTCCCCCCATGTGAGCTGCCAACTCTGTGCCGTCATGACTTCCCCTTCCCTACGCCGGATCGCTCGCAGCGCACAGAGCGGCGGTAGCCCTCCGGCCGTCAGGACACCACCTGTCCAGCCGCGCCCTCGACCACACGGCCGTGTCCCTGGCCGAGTTCGAACTGGGCGCGCGCCTCGGCCATGGCCCGCTGCCAGCTGCGTTGAGCGCCGCCGTACTCGCGGGCCAGGTAGGCGGCCATGCCACGCCGGTATCCGCCGGCCTGCCGAAGTTCGGCGAGGACTATGGCGACAGCACGCTCGCGGCGCGCGCGGCTGTGCCCGCCGCCCTGATTGCCGCGGCCGTCTCCGGGACGCCGCCCCGCTGCTCCGAGACGGCCGGTGCCGACTTCCCTCTTCCAGGCGGTCCAGAACACCTCCACGGCGTCCTGCACGTCCTGCACGTAGTAGTGGGTGCGGTTCAGAGGTCTTCGATGGCGAGGGCCGCGGCGGCGAAGCACACGGCTTTTTGTTCGTCTGAGAAGTCCCGTACGCGCTTGCCGTGGGAGCGGGCTGCTCAGTCCAGTGCTGCTTCGGTGTGCTTCGCCATGCCCGCATTTTTCCAGGTGGAGCGGGGCGACGCCGGGCGTCGCGGCGGCTTAGCCTGCGTTCCCGGCCCGGGCCCGGGCCTTGAGGAGCTGCCGCAGGCCGGTCAGTAGCCGCTCGTGGAAGACGGCGGGGGCCGCGGCTGCGGGAGCCGTCCGCAGCCGCTCGACGTGCCGCATCTGGTTCTGGATCCAGGGCACCTCCTCCCGGGCGAGCTGCCGCTCGAACTCCGCCTCGTGCCCGCCGGCGGCGAGCGCTTGGAGCATCACGGCGCGCCGTTCGGGTTCGGGCGCGTCCGCCGCTCGTGGGTCGGTGACAAAGAGAGCGGTGTATTCCGGATGGTCGGGCCACCACCGCGCCATCCAGCGCAGGGCGTGGTTGCGTATCGCGGGGTCGCGATCGGCCGACGCGCAGTGGTACAGCAGCTCACGGACCTTCGGGAGGTGCGCGCAGCGCTCGGTCAGCCACTGGAGTGCGGCCACCCGGAGCTTGGGGTCCGGACCGCGTTTCGCGCCTTCCAGGAGTGCGGCCGTCGCCGCGGGATCGCCGCCCCAGGTCTCGCCGAGCACATGCATCGCGGTCCGCCGCAGGCGGATGTGGCGGGAGGACCGGCAGCAGTCGATGAGGAAGTCCCGTGCCTCGGTGCTGAGGCTGTGGCCGATGGCGCGCAGAGCGGTCTCCGCGGCCCCGTCGGCGGGCGCGAAGCGCAGGGCGTCCCGCATCAGCAACTGGAGGTCCTCGGGATGCCCCCGCAGCCACGAGGTCAGCGTCTCCTTGTCGCCCATCACCTCGTGGTATTCGAGCAGCGTGCTGAGCTCGCCGTACTGGCGGGACCGCCAGGCCGCCATCGCCGTTCCCGCAGTCAACTCGGAGCCGAACATGGTGTCGTCTCTCCGGGGAGCGTCGGCGGGGTGGCGCGGTGCGGGAAGCGGTCGCGCCCCGCCGCCCTCCTCCTCCGGTTCCGACATCAACTCGGCCCGCAGCTTCGCCGCCGTGGCCCGTACCGCATCGAAGACGTCCTCCCGCGCCCGCCACCGAAGGAAGCGCACCGTCTCGTCGTCCGGGTGGCGGCGCGCCAGACAGCTCAGCGCCGCCTTGCGCGCACCTGGCGTGGGATCGCCGACGGCGCGGGCCTGGAGAAACAGCCGCAGTTCCGCAGCCTCTTCGTGCTCGACCGGGCGGACGCCCAAGGCCTGCAGGGCGGCGATGCGGACGATGACCTCGTCGTGCACGGCACTCGTCTTGATCGCCTCCGTGACGGTGGTGCTCGCCGGCCACCGTTCGCCCAGGACGGCGAGGGCTCCGGCGCGGGCGTTCGCGGACCGGGCGAACCGCGCGTACGCGATGACGGCGGGAAAGTCACGGTGCAGCGCACCGGCGAGCTGGACGGGGACGCGGGACTCGATGAACTGACCCCATACGTGGAACCAGGTCAGATAGCGGTCGCGCCCCGCCCAGTTTTCACCGAAGGAGGCGAGTGACGGGGTGACGCTCTCGGCCGCGAAGTACGCCGCGTCGAGGAAGAACGTTCCGAAGCTCTCGGTCCTCGCGCTCAGGTACTGGGTGATCCCGTCGACCACCGCGACGCTCTGGGTGCTCAGCGCCCCGATCTTCTTCACCTCGGCGAGCGCCCGGAGGGCGAGGACGAGCCGCTCCCCGCGGTCGGTGAAAGGGACCGGCCGGACGAGGCTGTCGACCAGCGTCCCGGTGTCGTGCTCCCGGAGCTGCCCGGCGAGCAGCAGGATCACCTCGTGCCAGGTGGTGTCCTCGGCCCTCGGGACGAGGACCTCGGAGACGAGGGCCTCGGGGGTCCACTCCCGTTCGTGCTCGTAGCGGTGGACGATGTCCGCCGCGGCCAGGTACTCCAGGAACGTGCGGTGCACGAAGCCCCAGGCGCCCCCGCCGTACCGGGCGAGGATGAAGTTGCGCTCCCGGAGTTGCTGGACCATGGCGCGGGCGGCGCGGCGCGCGACGTCCGGCCGGACGTCGCAGAGCTGGAGGTACTGGCGGAAGACGTCTTCGATGTCCGCCTCGGGCACGTAGTTGCCCGAGATGCCGCCTGATCCCTCCTGCATCCTGCGGGCGAGGAGCCGCAGCATCTCCAGGCGTTCGGTCTGGCCGAGCAGGTCGAGGGCTTCGGCGATCGGTCCGGACAGCGGGGCCGTCAGATGCTTGGCGTCCCGGTCCCAGCGGGCGACGAGCACGGTGACGGCGTGCTGGTACACCCCGTTCCGGTCGCGGGGGAGGGTCTGCCGGCGGCCGAGGATGGCGAGGACGGTCAGCAGAAGCGGGTTCCCGGCCAGTTCGCGCACCGACCGCGAGTGGGCGACCGCGTCCTTAAACCGGGTGAGGAGCTGCTCGGTGAGCGCGGGCTGTCCGGGGCACGCCGTCTCGTACCACCGGCGCGCGAACTCGTGGATACGAGGGGTGTCCAGGTCCTGGATCATGTAGTGGGCGAACCCCGCCCCGCCCAGCGTCTGCCGCTGGTAGCCGATGACCCGGGATGTGACGATCACCCGGCAGCGCTCGTGGTGGGCGGCGAACCCGGCGATGCGGCGGGCCGTCTCCGCCCGGAACTTCGGGTCGAAGATCTCGTCGAGCCCGTCGAAGACGAGGAGGACGCGTCCCTCGTCGAGAAGCCGGCCCAGGACGGGGAGCGGGAGCCCCATCCCCTCGGTGGTCCACAGGTGTGCGAGGAACTCCGCGAACGTCTGCTGCCGCCAGGCCGGTTGCGCGTAGTGCCGCAGCTCCACGATGAGGGGGATCCGGCCCGCGAGGCCGGCGAGGGCCCCGTCGGGACGCAGGCCGCCGGTCAGGGCGAGCGCGAGGTAGTGCGCGAGGGTGGACTTGCCGGCCCCCGGGTCGCCGAGGAGCACGACCCGCTGGCTCCCCTCCCGGGCAAGGACGTCGAGCACATGCTCAGCGGGCTGCCGACGGTACGCCTCCACGAGGGAGTCGAGCAGCTCCAGGTCGAGCCCCGGCGGCAGTTCCCCGTCCGCGGCCAGCTCTTCGCCCTTGAGGAGCTGGCCCATGAGCTCTCGGGAGAGCTCCACCGGCGGCGGGTCGGCCCGGACGGTCGGCACGACGAAGACCTCGCGCAGCTCGACACTCGGCTGCGTGCTCTGGTCGTTGTCGGGGGTGAGGACTTCCAGGTTGAGACTTCCGTACGTCTCCCGGACGCGGCGCGCGTAGGTCGCGAGCGCCCGGTCGGTGGCGGCGTCCCGCTCGTCCTCGGCGGCGTCGCCCGGGCTGTTGTCCCGGCTGCCGTCCCGGCCATCGTCCCTGGCCGCTTCGAGGAGCGTGACGAGCTGCCGGTGCCGGTTCCGCCACAGCTCCCGGTCCACCAGGGAGCCGCTGACCGGATCAGAGGGCGGGGCGCAGCGGACGCACGCGTCGAGGAACGCCGTCACGGCGTCCCAGTCCGGGGGCCTGACGAAATCGCCCTTTAGGAGCCGGTGGACGCCCGAGCTGCTGAGGGCCCGGCCGCCGGCCGCCGGGTTCCGGGCGCTCGTCCGCTCCAGCTTCGCGACGCTGGGCGTGCCCGCCGCCCAGTGCACCTCCCGGAGCCAGGCGGTGAACTGCTTCCGTGCCTCGTCTCCCCGCTGCAACGCCGCTCCCTCCCCGACGTCCCGGAACGTCCCGGGACGCCCCGCGTTCCGGCCCCCAGCCTAGGCCGCAACCTGCGGCGACGAGGCCGGTATCCCGATTCGACCCAGCTTCCACCACCGGCTGCCCGGGCGGCGCAAGGTGCTCCCGTCACCGACGAATGAACGGAGCACACGATGATGCTGCACGACCTTCTCGACACCCTCGGCCCCGTCGGCCTGCTCGTCCTCCTCGGCACGGTCATGGTTTTCGCGGGAGTGGTGCTGCCGACGATCTGGTCGCGCCACGCCTACCGCCGATCCGCAGCCCGCACGACCATGAACACCCTCCTCAAGGCGCTGCGCCGGCTCTATCCCTTCTGACGCCTGATCGACAGAGCATTTGGCTCAGCAGCCGAACAGTGATGGCGTCATGCCCACTCCATGCCCAGCTTCCGTAGTGCGTCCAGCTGCTCGGGGGTCGGAAGATTTCAAGTCCAGTGAGACGGTTGGGGCGCTATGAGGTTTGTGGT
>NZ_JUJA01000016.1:0-2143 GCF_001906585.1 Streptomyces kebangsaanensis
CCCGCCGTGACGGTCACCGCCACCGTGTCGGCCGACCCGGACGGCCCCGGCACCCTGCGCGAGGGCGACACCGGCCCGGACGTCACCGAGCTGCAGCAACGCCTCCTGCGCGTCCCGGACGTCTACCGCGACGGTTCCACCGGCGGCCACTACGACGGCACACTGAGGGAGGCCGTGGCCCGCTTCCAGCTCTGGTACGGCATCAGCGGCGACGAGACGGGTGTCTACGGCGACGACACCCGCCGTGCCCTGGAGTCCCGTACGACGCTTGACGACGGGTGAGACGGGCAGACGCCACCGGGATGTGCTGAGCTGGTGCCACCCCGGTTGTGGCGGACGGAGGGAGCGGGACGGGCATGACGGGCCAGGACACGTTCACCGGCCGGCTGAACCCCGACATGTGCGTGGTGACGGCCGCGGCGGGCGGGGAGCGCGCCGGCTGCCTGGTCGGGTTCGCATCGCAGTGCTCCATCCGACCGCCGCGGTTCGTGGTGTGGCTGTCCAAGGCCAACCGGACCTTCCGGGTGGCCGGGCACGCCGACCACCTCGCCGTGCACCTGCTCACCCGGCGGCAGCACGCGCTGGCCGCCCTGTTCGGGGGCCGCACCGGCGACGACGGCGTGGACAAGTTCGCGGACGTGCGCTGGGCGGAGCGGCGCGGCGGGGCCGTCGTGCTCCAGGACGCGCCGGCGTGGTTCGTCGGCCGGGTGGTGCTGCGCCTGGACGCGGGCGACCACGTGGGTTTCGTACTCGATCCCGTGGAGTCGGGCGGCGCGGACGGCCCGGGCGGGCCGTCGCTGCGGCTCCAGGACGCACTCGACATCCCGCCCGGGCACCCGGCCGACTGATCCGCCCCGTGCCCGGCCCCTCCTACCCCTGCCGCGTGGGCACCCGGATGTCCAGGACGCAGACGTCGTCCCGGCGCTCGCCCTCCAGCATCGCGGCCAGCAGCGGCCCCAGCGAGCCGGGGGTGTCGGTGCGGTGGGCCGAGACTGCCTCGGCGAGCCGCGCCAGGCCCCGCTGGATGCCCTCACCGGGCCGTTCGACCAGCCCGTCGGTGTAGAACAGCAGCCGGTCTCCCGGCTCCAGCCGGCACTCCGCCTCCTCGAACACCGGGTATTCGGTCGCCCCGAGCAGCACACCGCGCGGGCGTTCGAGGTAACGGGGCTCTCCCCGGCGCAGCAGCAGCGGTGGCGGATGGCCCGCCTGGGCCCAGACCAGGAGGCGCTCGGCGGGCTTGTAGCGGGCCAGGACGAGGGTGGCCGTGCCGTGGCTGTCACGGGAGTGGATCAGCAGGGTGTTCAGCCGGGAGAGCGCGCCCGTCAGCGAGGAACCGGTGAAGATCATGCCCTTGGCGGTGAAGCGGAGCTGGGCCATGGTGGCCACCGCGTCGATGCCGTGCCCGGCCACGTCGCCTATCACGAACAGTGCGTCGCCGCACGGCAGTTCGATCGCGCTGAACCAGTCACCGCCGACGTGGATCCCGGACTGGGCGGGCAGATAGGCCACGTCCACCCGCAGCCCCGCCAGGCGCACGGGCCGCCGTGGCAGGGGCAGCAGCGCGTGCTGCAACCGGCCCGCCAGCATGCGCTCGGCCTGCAGGATTCCGTGCTGGGCCAGCATCGCCCGCTCGCTCTCGACCAGGGCGAGTTCGGCGCTGCGCTGCGCGGTGAGGTCCTGCACGAAGCCGTGCACCTGGACCGGCGTGCCCTCGGCGTCCGGGACGGCCTCGGCGACGGCCCGCAGATGCCGTACCCCGGCCGCCGTACCGATCCGGAAGGACGTGTCGAACGGCTTGCCCTCGGTGAGCAGCTCCCGCACGACCCGGGCGAGCGCGGGCCCGTCCTCGGGCAGGGCGAGGTCCGGCAGCTCGGTCAGGCGGACCGGGCCGGACTCGGGGTCGCGTTCGAACAGGGCATAGACCTGGGACGACCAGGTCGCCTCGCGCGTGACCAGGTTCCAGGTGGCCCAGCCGAGCCGGCCGAGGCGCTGCAGGTCCGCCAGGCGCTGCTCCTGCCGGTCGGAGGAACCGTGCCGCACCACGGTGACCACCAGGGCTTCGCCCAGCCGGGCGGCCCGTACCGAGTGCGTGGACAGCTCCTGGCCGCCGTCCACGAACTCCTGCTGCGCGAACGGCTCGCCC
>NZ_JUJA01000016.1:2172-2390 GCF_001906585.1 Streptomyces kebangsaanensis
CCTGCCACAGCGGCTCCTGGGCGGCGGCGGGCCAGCACTCGAGGAGCCGCCGGCCGACCAGTTCGCTTCCGCTGCGCCCGGCCACGTCGGCGGTCCGCGCGGTGGCGGCGTCGACGCGGTAGTCCTCGACCTCGCCCGACGGCGACCGCACCGGGGTGAGCAGCAGCGTCATGCCCGGCAGGGCCTCGAACAGGGCGTGGACCCCCTCCGCGGCACTG
>NZ_JUJA01000016.1:2410-42838 GCF_001906585.1 Streptomyces kebangsaanensis
CGGCGAAGGCGCGCAGCCGGGCGGCGCACAGCCGGGACACGCCGCGCAGCAGCTTCCGGGTGCGCGGGGTGAACGCGCCCGGGCGGTCGCGCAGCACACCGATCGCCACGTCCGCCGAGTCCCCGCCGGGCACGGGCAGCCAGGCGCGCGAGAGCCACCGGGCGCTGGGGTCCCCGATCAGCAGGTACCGCTTCCTGTCCTCCGCGGGGTCCTCCAGCCAGAGCTCCTCGCGGCGGCCGAGGGCGTCCCGGGCGGGGATCCCGCTGACCGGCGGCACCTGCCGCCACTGGCCGGCGAGAGTGTCGTCGATGCCGGCGTGGCCGATCAGCTCCAGCCCGACGGCGGGCAGCTGCCGGTAGATCATCACCGCGTCGGCGCCGACGGGCGCGGCCAGGTGGTCCAGCAGACACCGGGCGAGGTCCTGGGGGGTGGAGACCCGGACCAGGGCCCTGCCGAGCACGGCGAGGACGGCGGAGTCCTTGCCGCCGGCCGCACCGGCGGCGGGCGGGGCCCCGACGGAGGCCGGGGCGACGCCGACGGGCGCGGGGGAGAGTTCGGCGGCCCGGTCCAGCGGGGGCACCAGGCTGCCGAGCATGAGCCAGCACTCCTCCATGAGCGTGCGGTTCGCGGCCTTGGCCCGCTGCACCAGCTCCTCGTGCGCGGTCTCCGGGGAGCAGCCGGTCAGCGCCATCAGCGCCCCCTTGGCCCGTTCCAGGACGGCCGAGGTCGCCGCCAGGTCCTGCAGCCGGTCGAGCTCGGCGCGCTGCCTGGCCACCACCTTGGCGAGCGCCGCCGTATCGGGTACGGCGCCGGCCTCCCCGGGGAAGGCGGGTTCGCTGGTCACGCGACGAGCATCGCACATACCGGGCGGTTGGATCACCGGGTCGCCGGTCCGGATCTGCGCGGGATCCGCGGGCGGGGGCGTGCGGGCCGGGGCCTGCGTGGGGCTGCGCGGGCCGGGTCCGGTGCGGGGGCGTGCGGGCCGGAGTCTGGATGAGGGAGTGTGGGCCGGGGCCGTGCATGGGGTCCTGGGGTCGGGGAGACGCGTGCGGCCGTGCCGGTCGGGTCCGGGCCGTGGCCGTGCGGCCCGGAGGGGTCAGCGCTGGGTGCCGCGCTCCACGAGCGCCTCGGTCACCGCGCGGACACTGCGGGCGATGTGCTGCAGCTGCAGCAGCTCCGCCGCGTACAGCTTGATCGTGTGTTCGATGACCGCCTCGGGCATGCCGAGCCGGGGCAGCTCGGCACGCGCCGTCTGCAGGGCGGTGCGGGCCACCCGGACCTCCTGCTGGACCTGGATCTGCGCATGGCGGGCGAGCAGCACCGGGTGGCGGATCAGCGCGGGGTAGCTGCCGTAGCGTGCCGGCACCAGTTCGCGCAGCCACTTGGCCGCCGAGCGCTCCCAGTCGTAGCTGCCAGGGGTCTTGACCTGGCAGGGCCAGTCCGGGCTGATGCGCGTGGTTGTCAGAGGCATGATCATCGCTTCCGGGTGTGCGGCGTCGGGGAGGGTGGTCCGACGGGGATGGGGCGGCCCCGGCCTAGGGGATGACCGGGGCCACCGCGGGCGCTCGCGCAGGCGATGCCCGACCGGACACCCCGTGCGCCGACGCCGGTGGGAGACGGCGCACGGGGTGCCCGTGTGCGGGGTGGACACGTGCCGAAGCAGTGGAGTGGCCGTGATCCGTGAGAAGTATTTATATATGCCGTTCGCTTTGCAAGACGTATGAAAACATTCATCTCTGCTCTGAACGGCGGCCCTCACCTCGGGTGGTGCTCAGCCCGGGTCCGGTCAGTCCCGGAGGAAGAACTGATGCTGGTCGGCGATCTGTTCGTACTCCTCCAGCCGCGCCTGGGTCCGCTCGGGATCGGCGTCGGTCATGGCCTGCAACAGCGCCGCGCACATCACGCCGGGCGCCGCGTAGGAGTCGAAGACCAGGCGGGAGCCGGCGCCGGTGGCGAAGGTGACGTCGGCCTCGTCGGCGACCGGCCCGAGCGCCAGGTCGGTGATCAGGGCCACCTTGAGTCCGGCGTCGCGGGCGACCCGTACGGCGGCCAGGGTCTCGTGGGAGTGCCGGGGCATGGAGAACGCCAGCACCCAGGTGCCGCCGGCCTCACGGGACTGCAGCAGCGCGTCGTAGGCGACGCTGCCGCCGAGCGTCACCAGCCGCACGTCCGGGTGGACGCGCCGCGCCGCGTAGGCGAAGTACTCGGCGAGCGACATCGAGATGCGCAGGCCGAGTACGGTCAGCGGGGTCGACCGCGACAGCTTGCGGCCGGTGTCGATCACGAGGCCGGGGTCGGCGAAGTCCCGGCGCAGGTTCTCCAGGTTCTCGATCTCCGCGTCGACGGCCGCCTGAAGTGCGTTGCCCCGGTCCTCCTCGGCCGCGCCCGGCCCCCCGGCCAGCGCCCTGAGCGCGATGGACTGGAGCTTCTCGCGCAGCGCGGGGTAGCCGCTGAAGCCGACCGCCGCGGCGAACCGGGTCACCGACGGCTGGCTGACGCCCACCCGGTCCGCCAGTTCCGTGATCGACAAAAACGCCGCCTCGGCGATGTGCTCGATCAGGTACTGGGCGATGCGGCGCTGCCCGGGAGACAGGTGCGGTCCGTCGAAAAGGGCTCTGAGCTGGGACGCCGGGGCGGCCTGGGCGCGCGGCGCCGTCTTCCCCGTCTTCCTCGAGGTGATCGTGGACGCCTGTGCGCGAGCCTGCTGCGGCGATGGCACCGAGGTGCCTCCTTTGTCTCCCACAGACGCCCAACATAGCCCACTCACCGTCATGACCAGGGCGGGCACGCATACGGGCACCCGGCACGGGCACCCGCGGCCGTGGACGAGCCCGTACCGGCACACCGAGAACCGACCGTCCCGGCAGGTGGAAACCGAAATGAGCGCACTCAGCGCCCTGGAACAGGCCCTGGAGAACCGGTGGGAGGCGCTGTGGGCGCGGCTCGCCGGCAAGGAACCGGAGGAACCGGTCGAACTCCTCGACGCGCTGCGCCGCGAGTGCGACGCCAACGCCGTCGTGATCGGCGAGCGGCGGGTCGTGGTACCCAACGCCTACGACGTCGAACTCGCCGACTCCGTGCACGACGAACTGACCCGGAGCGGCAGCCGCGTCGGCCAGGCGCTCACCGACAGCCTGGCCCGGCACGCCGAGCGCCGCGGCTACGAGTGGGCGGGCCCGCTGACCGTGCACATCGCCCGCTCCCGCCAGGTGCCCAACGGCCGTTACCGCGTGGCCTGCCACGTCATGCCGCACGTCAGCGCGGAGGGCTTCCGACGCCCGCCGTAGAAACGGGACTTGCGGCCTCCTCTCGGCCTCGGCGACAGTGGGGCCGGACACGGCCGGCAGCCCGCGCACCCGCCCCGGGGGCGCACGCCGCGGGCCGGCTCACGCCACGCGCCGGCCGGACGGCACGGCCGACTCCGGCACGACCAGGTCCGCGCGGCCCCGGGTCGCCGCCACCAGGTCCGCGTTGCGCTGGTCGGTGCCCAGCACCCAGTCCACCGCCTCCTGGTGCGCCTTGCCGAACTCCTCGTGGCGGGCGACGAGACGGCGGACGCGCTCGTCCTCCGCCAGCTCGCAGAACCACACCTCGTCCAGTTCGCGCCGCACCCGCGCCCAGGGCCCGGTGTCCAGCAGCAGGTAGTTGCCCTCCGTCACGACCAGCCGGGCCGACGGCGGCACCGGGACCGCGCCCGCCAGCGGCTGTTCCAGGACCCGCTCGAAGCCGGGCGCGTACACCGTCTCGTCCCGCTCCCCGCGCAGCCGGCGCAGCAGCGCCGCGTACCCCGCCGCGTCGAAGGTGTCCGGCGCGCCCTTGCGGCCCAGGCGGCCGAGCCGGCCGAGTTCGGCGTCGGCGAGGTGGAAGCCGTCCATCGGGACGTGCGCCGCCCACGGCCCGCCGTCGCCGTTCAGGGCCCGTACCAGATGCCCGGCCAGCGTCGACTTGCCCGAGCCGGGGCTGCCCGCGATGCCGAGGAGCGCGCGGCGCCCGGGGCCGGTCAGGGCCCGGGCACGGGTGAGGAGGTCGTCGAAGGTCAGCTCCACACGCCACAGTGTGGCACCCGGGCGATGACGCATATCGGCATACCGTGGGCATTCGTTGGTCGGAAAGTGCGTCAGATGTGGCACTCGACACCCTCTCGAAACCGCCATGCGGGGAAAGGTGCCTGTATGACACAGCTTGGTCTGCCCGAAGACATCACGGTGTGCCTCTTCGACCTGGACGGGGTGGTCACCAGGACGGCCGTGGTGCACGCGGCCGCCTGGAAGGAGACGTTCGACGCGTTCCTGCGCGAGCGGGACGGCGCGGACTTCCGGCCGTTCGACCCGGTCGCCGACTACGACGAGTACGTCGACGGGCGCCCCCGCGCGGACGGGGTGCGCACCTTCCTGGCCTCCCGCGGCATCCGTCTGCCCGAGGGCGGTCCCGGCGACCCGCCGGACGCGCGGACGGTCAACGGGGTCGGCAACCGCAAGAACGAACTCCTCCTGCGGAAGATCCGCACCGACGGCGTGGAGCCGTACGAAGGCACCCTGCGCTACATCGAGGCCGTCCGGGCCGCGGGCCTGAGGACCGCGATCGTCTCCTCCAGCGCCAACACCCGCGACGTACTGCGCTCCATCGACGCCGAACGCCTCTTCGACGTCCGCGTCGACGGAGTGGTCGCCCGCGAGCGCGGGCTGCCCGGCAAACCCCGCCCCGACACCTTCCTGGCCGCCGCCCACGACCTCGGCGCCGACGCCGAGCAGGCCGCCGTCTTCGAGGACGCGCTGGCCGGCATGGAGGCGGGCCGCTCGGGCCGCTTCGGATACGTCGTCGGCGTCGACCGGGTGGGACAGCGGGACGCCCTGTACGCGCACGGCGCCGACGTGGTCGTCGGGGACCTCGCCGAACTCCTCGCCGCGGGGGGTGCCGCGTGATCACCCACGGTGCGTACGCCGTCGAGCCGTGGACCGTGCGCGAGACGGAACTCAGCCTCGACGTCCTCGCCCAGAGCGAGTCCGTCTTCGCGCTGTCCAACGGGCACGTCGGCTGGCGCGGCAACCTCGACGAGGGCGAACCGCACGGCCTGCCCGGCTCCTACCTCAACGGCGTGTACGAGGTGCACCCGCTGCCGTACGCGGAGGCCGGCTACGGCTACCCCGAGTCGGGCCAGACCATCATCAACGTCACCAACGGCAAGGTGCTGCGGCTGCTCGTCGACGACGAGCCGTTCGACCTGCGCTACGGCCGGCTCGTCTCCCACGAGCGCGTCCTCGACCTGCGCCGCGGGGTGATGGAGCGGACCTGCGAGTGGTGCTCGCCCGCCGGGACCCGGATCCGGGTGCGCGCCACCCGGATGGTCTCCCTCACCCAGCGCTCCATCGCCGCGGTGGCCTACGAGGTGGAGCCGGTCGACTGCCGGGCGCGCGTGGTCGTCCAGTCGGAGCTGGTCGCCAACGAGCAGCTGCCCGAGCCCAACGGAGACCCGCGGGCGGCACTGGCCCTCGAGTCCCCGCTGGAGCCGGAGCAGGACTTCGCCTCCGGTCACCGGCTGCGCCTGGTGCACCGCACCCGGCACAGCGGCCTGCGGGTGGCCGTGGCCGCCGACCACGTCGTCTCCGGCCCCGAGCCCACCACGACCGGCAGCGAGAGCCACCCCGACCTGGCCCGGCTGACGGTCGCCTCCGTCCTGGAGCCGGGGCAGAAGCTGCGGGTGGAGAAGCTCGTCGCCCACGGCTGGTCCGGCGTCCGCTCCCTGCCGGCGATGAGCGACCAGGTGGACGCCGCCCTGGCGGCCGCCGCGCGCGTGGGCTGGACCGGTCTGGCCGACGAACAGCGCGTCTATCTCGACGACTTCTGGGCGCGCGCCGATGTCGAGGTGGACGGCGGCGAGGAGATCCAGCAGGCCGTCCGCTTCGGCCTCTTCCACGTGCTGCAGGCCGGTGCCCGCGCCGAGGAGCGGGCGATCCCGGCCAAGGGGCTGACCGGTTCCGGCTACGACGGGCACGCCTTCTGGGACACCGAGATGTTCGTGCTGCCCGTGCTGACCTACACCTCGCCGGACGCCGTGGCCGAGGCGCTGCGCTGGCGGCAGAACACCCTGCCCGCCGCCCGGGAGCGCGCGGCCCAACTGGGCCTGCGCGGCGCCGCGTTCCCGTGGCGGACCATCGAGGGCCAGGAAGGGTCGGCGTACTGGCCCGCCGGGACGGCCGCCTTCCACGTGAACGCCGCCATCGCGCACGCCGCGGTGCGCCACGTGGCGACGACCGGCGACGAGGACTTCGAACGCGACACCGGGCTCGAACTGCTCGTGGAGACCGCCCGCCTGTGGCGCTCGCTCGGCCACCACGACCACCGCGGCACCTTCCACCTCGACGGCGTCACCGGCCCCGACGAGTACAGCGCGCTCGCCGACGACAACACGTACACCAACCTGATGGCCCGCGCGAACCTGCTGGCCGCCGCCGACGCCGTCGAACGCCACCCGAAGGAGGCCGAACGCCTCGGCGCCGACGACGAGGAGAGCGCCGCCTGGCGGGACGCCGCCGAGGCGATGAACATCCCGTACAACGGCGAACTGGGCGTGCACGAGCAGAGCGCGGGCTTCACCCGCTACCAGCGCTGGGACTTCGCCGGCACCCGCGCCGACCAGTACCCGCTGATGCTGCACTTCCCCTACTTCGACCTGTACCGCAAGCAGGTGATCAAGCAGGCCGACCTGGTGCTGGCGATGTACACCTGCGGCGCCGAGTTCGACGAGGAGCACATCGCCCGCAACTTCGCCTACTACGAGCCGCTGACCGTGCGCGACTCCTCGCTGTCGGCGTGCGTCCAGGCCACCATCGCCGCGCAGGCGGGCCATCTGCGCCTCGCCTACGACTACACGACCGAGGCGGCCCTGATGGACCTGGAGGACCTGGAGCACAACACCCGCGACGGACTGCACATCGCGTCGCTGGCCGGCACCTGGATGGCGTTGGTGGCCGGGTTCGGCGGCACCCGCAGGGTCGGCGAGACGCTGCGGTTCTCGCCGCGGCTGCCGGAGAAGCTCAGCCGCCTCGCCTTCATACTGCAGTTCCGCGGCCGGCGGCTGCGGGTGGAGATCACCCAGCAGAGCGCCACGTACTCACTGGTGGACGGCCCGCCCCTGAGGATCCGTCACCACGGCGCTCCGGTCACGCTCCACCCCGGCGCTCCCGAGACCCGCCCGGTCCCGCCCCCCGCGCACCGGCCCGCCCCGGAACAGCCCCCGCACCGCAAGCCCCACTCCCACTGACCGAGGGGTGCGGACGGCGGCCGTCAGAGGGCGCCACCGGTGAGCAGGTCGCGCAGGGCCCGCTCCTGCTCGGGGCTCAGCCCGGTCACGAACTGCCTCAGGGCGGCGATCGGGTCCGGGCCCCGGCCCAGGGCGTCGTGCATCGCCTGCGCGGTCAGCTCCGCCGCGTTCTTCGTGGGCCGGTAGGCGCCCCGCCGTCCGTTCACGTCGCGCAGTACCAGGCCCTTGTCGTAGAGGCGCTTGAGGATGGTGTGCACGGTGTTGTAGGCCAGGCCGCCGCCGATCTCCAGCTGGATCTCGGACGGCGTCAGCGGCCGCTCCGTGCCCCACAGAGCGGCGAGGACCTCGCTCTCCAGCTCGCCCGAGCTGCGCCGTTCCGCCCTGCCGTGAGGCCCTCTGCCAGCCATGCCCTCAACCTTACAGTGCGTAGGGAAATCAGGCGTTCGGCGGTGTCCCGCCCGCGAGCGGGCGCATCGCGGGATAGTTTGTTCCTGTTTTCCGCTTCCCGTTCTCCGCTGGTGTTTCTCTCGATGTCTCTTCGGCGTTCCTGGTGCGTGCAGGGTGAGGGGTGGAGATGGCCGACAGTACGCACGCCATACTCACCGGGGCGCGACGGTCCGGGCCGCAGCCCGGTTCCCGCCGCGGTCCCCGGATCCGCGGCGACGTCCTCGTCGCGGTGGTGGCCGCGGCCTTCACCCTCGCCCAGCTCCTCCTGGTCCGTCCCGGCATGGGCCTCGGCTGGGACGAGACCGTCTACGTCAGCCAGGTCGGCCCGCACGCACCGGCCGCCTTCTTCAGCGCCCCGCGCGCCCGTGGCGTCCCGCTGCTCGTCGCACCGGTCGCCTCCTGGTCGTCGTCCACCGCGCTGCTGCGCGTCTACCTCGCGGTGCTCTCCGGCCTCGCCCTGTACCTGGCCCTGCGCGTGTGGCGGCACGCCTTCCCCTCCGGCGTCCTGGCCCTCGCCGGCGCCCTGTTCGCCTCCCTGTGGGTGACGCTGTTCTACGGCCCGCAGGCGATGCCCAACTACTGGGTCGCCATCGGCGCCCTGACCTGCGCGGGCTGTTTCCTGCGCGTACGGCCCGGCCGGCGCGACCGCGCCGCGCTGTGGGGCCTGGCCGGGGGCGCCGCTCTCATGGCGTTGATGCGCCCCATGGACGCGGTCTGGGCCGTCCTCCCGCTGCTCGCGCTCGCCGTGCTCAAACGCCGCCGGCCGCCGCTCGCCGCGCTGCTCGCCGGACTGGTGGCCGGCTCCGCCGAGTGGGTGATCGAGGCCTACGCCGGCTACGGCGGCCTGCTGAAGCGGCTGTCCGACGGCTCGGCCATCCAGGGCGGCCTGGGCTGGCACTTCGCCGTGGTCGACCAACTGCGCAGCCTGGGCGGGCGCACCCTGTGCCGCCCGTGCACCGGCGCGGTGCCCAACCCGGCCGTCACCGCCTGGTGGTACGTCCTGCCACTGCTCGCCCTGCTGGGCCTCGCCGTGGCCCTGCGCGCCCGGCGGACCCCGCCCACCCTGGTGGCACTGGCCTGCGCCGCCACGGCCGCCTTCCCGTACCTGTTCCTGATCGGATACGCGGCCCCCCGCTTCCTGCTGCCCGCCTACGCCCTGCTCGCGATCCCGGTCGCCGACGCCCTCGTCCACCTCGTCAGGGCACCCGGCGGCCGGTGGCGGCCCCTGGCCCTGTCCCTGGTCGCCCTCGGCCTCGCCGGGCACCTGGCCGTGCAGTACGCCGTCCTCGCGCACACCGTCCAGCGCACCACCGCCGCCCGCCGGGCCTGGTCCGCCACCGCCGCCGACCTGCACCGCCTCGGTGTGCGCCCGCCCTGTCTCCTCACCGGCGAGAACGCCGTCCCGATCGCCTTCTACACCGGCTGCGGCTCCGCAGCGACCGACGGCCACAACGCCAACACCACCCGGGCGGTCATCGAACGGACCGCCCGGCGCCTGCCGGTCGCCGCCCTCACCACCCCCGACGGCACCCCGCCCGCCTACGCCCGCACCTGGCCCTCCCACCGGTCCGGCGACCTGCGCCTGTACATCGCGCCCCGGACGCGCGAGAGCACCGGTCCCTGACGATCCCGCCGCCCGCCGCCACGCCCACGGTGATCCGCCGGAGGGCGGCGCGACCGCGTCAGGCGGAGTGCGACCGCTCGTGTGCCGGTCCCCCGGCCGCCGCCGTCAGGCCGGTCACCAGACGGGCGGGCAGCCACCGGGCCGCCGCGCACAGGCACACCCCGAGCCAGCCGACGGCGAACAGCCAGCCGCCGATCACGTCGGTGAACCAGTGCACCCCGAGATACACCCGGGTCAGCCCCACCAGAGCGCCCCAGCAGCCGACGACGAGACAGATCGCCGTACGGCCGCGCGGGGCGCGTACGGCGATCGCCACGATCACCAGCCCGGCGGCGAGCGCGGAAGTGGTGGCGTGCCCGGACGGGAACGACCAGCGCGAGGCGTGGGTCAACCAGTCCTCCCGGGGCGGGCGCGGGCGGGCGATCAGCTCGAGCACGCCGTAGCGCACCATCTGGCCCGCCGCCAGGCAGGTCACGCACAGGGCCGCCGCGACCACACGCTGCCGGGCCGTGCGGCCGACGACGAGGCCGGCCACCACGACGAACAGGTACGGGAAGGCGCCCGTGCCGGTCGCGGTCAGCCCGCGGGCCACGGCCACCGCCACCTCCGGGCGGTGGCCGACGGACCAGGACAGCAGGGTGCTGTCCACGGACAGCGGGGCGCCGTCGCCGACGACCACCAGGGCGAGCACGGCGAACGCCGCCCACGCGCCGAGTCCGACGCCGCCCGCGAGGTCGGCGGTGTTCCCGCGCCGGGGGAGCCTCATGACACTCACGACCCCACCAGCAGCGGTCGCAGCCGCGTCGCGGTCAGGCACCGGGCGGCCCCCTCGGGCCGGCGCACCAGCGCCTTCATCGCGATGAGGGCCGACAGGGCGCCGGCCACGAGCCCGGCCGCCACGTCGTGCGGATAGTGCACGCCCACCCAGACCCGGGAGAGGGCCATCGCCGCCGCGGCCACGCACGCGACCGCGGCCAGGCGGCGGGAGACGAAGAACAGCGCCACCGCGGCCGCGGCGGCGATCGCCGCGTGATTGCTGGGGAAGGACCAGTCGGTACGGGCAGGACAGGCCTCCAGGGTGACCACGTGCAGTGCGCGACAGGGCCGTACCTCGCGCACGAGCAGCTTCACCACCGTGTTCACGGCGTAGGCGGCCACCACGACGAACGGCACCGCCAGAGCCGTGAGCGCCGCCGCGGCGCCCACCCGGCGCGCCCGCCACCAGCCCACCAGCATCAGCACCGCGAACACGGCGAGGCCGTACGCCGACCACACCACCACCGTGCCGTCGAGCCAGGCGGGGGAGCGGCGGGCCAGGTCCACCACGCCGGTGTAGACGGGACCGTCGACCGACGGGCCCGACAGGGCGGGGATCATCCACATGCCTCCTTCGGGCCGGCGGACGCGCGGCGGCGGCGCCGACCGAGTGACTACAGATCTGTAGACCGACCACCGAACTGTAGACGACAACGACTCCCGGAGCGTTCCCGTGGTCGCCCCGACGGGTGAACCGGCCCGGGTCACCGGCGGGTGATTGGGACGGGCCCCGCGGGAAACGCGGACCACGACACGCCGACGCCCCAGTCGCCAGGAGGAGGAACCCGTGAGCACCGATCCGATGGCCGACGACGCCTATCAGCCCACCGGGGGCAACGAGGAACAGGAGGACGCCGCGCCACTGGACATGCAGAACGCGGTGGGCGAGCGGACCTACGACGACACCCTCGACGAGGGGTACTCCCCGCCGGAGAAGCCCCTGGGCGTCACCAAGTACGGCACGACGGCCGCCGAACAGCACCAGGGCGAGAGCCTCGACCAGCGGCTGGCCCAGGAGCAGCCCGACGTGGAGGAGCCGCAGGGCGACGCCGTGGGCGACCTGCCCGGCGGCGAGGGCGAACCGGTCGACCCCGAGGCGGGCACGGACCGCGCCGGCCGCCTCGTCGCCCCGGACGAGGGCGCCCACACCGACACCACCAAGGAGGAGATCGCCGCCGACAAGGGCGTCGACGCGGGAGCCGCCGGCGCGGAGGAGGCCGCCGTACACGTCGTCGACGACGACACGCTGCCCTGATCGGCCAGTACGGCGGGAAGGGGCCGGAGCTCCAGAGCTCCGGCCCCTTCCCGGCCCTAGGGCAGCAGCTTGTCCAGGGCGGCCGGACCCTCCGTTTCGAGCTTGCGCCTGGCCCACTCCAGATTGCGCGGGGTGATGTCGCGGCCCGCGGCCAGCACCACGTCCTCGGGGGAGACGTCGGTGCCGGTACGGGCGTGAAGGACGTGGTCGGGGGTGCAACGGTCCCCCGAAGAACGGGATGCATCGGGCTGTGACGTCGACATGTGTCCTCCTCGGGTCCGGCCGGCTCCCCGCTCGGGCCCGGGTCCGGATGCGGCCCCGTGCCGCGGGAAGCGGGACCTTCTCCCACGATTGCCCGCCGGGCCGCACCCCGCATCCGGAAGGACCCACCGCCAGCTCCTAAGCTGGAAGAACCGGAAGAACCGGAAGGGAGGCAGCCGCGATGGCCGACACCCGAAGCCGGCGGCCCGGGCCGGGCACCCCCCGCTACGTGCCGATTGCCGACCACGGTCTGATCGGTGACCTGCGCACCGTCGCCCTCGTCGGCACCGACGGCACGATCGACTGGTACTGCTGCCCCTCCTTCGACGCCCCGAGCGTCTTCGCCTCCGTCCTGGACGCCGAGCGCGGCGGCCGCTTCGAACTCGCCGCGGCCGAGGCGGCCCGCACCAAGCAGTTCTACTTCCCCGACACCAACGTGCTGATCACCCGGTTCTTCACCGAGGACGGCGTCGGCGAGGTACAGGACTTCATGCCGGTGACCGGCGACCACCAGGAATCCGCCGAGGCCGAGCGGCACCGGCTCATCCGCCGGGTGCTGTGCGTACGCGGCACCCTGGCGTTCCGGGCCCGGGTGGCGCCCCGCTTCCACTACGGCGCCGACCCGCACACGGTCCGCATGGAGGGCCGCACCGTCCTGTTCGAGTCCGCGGAACTCTCCCTCTCCCTGACGGCCACCGTGCCCCTGGAGACCGACGGACCGGACCTGCGGGCGGAGTTCAAGCTCGCCGAGGGCGAGTCGGCCGTCTTCGCCCTGGACCAGGTGGGCGGCTCCGTGGCCCCGCGGCGGTGCGCCCACGCCGAGGCCGAGGAGCAGTTCTGCGCCACGGTCGCCTACTGGCGCCGCTGGCTCGCCCAGTCCCGCTACCGCGGCCGCTGGCGGGAGATGGTCCACCGCTCCGCCCTCACCCTGAAGCTGCTCACCTACGCCCCGACCGGCGCCATCGTCGCCGCGCCCACCACGAGCCTGCCCGAGCGGATCGGCGGTGAGCGCAACTGGGACTACCGCTACGTCTGGGTGCGCGACGCCGCGTTCGCCGTCTACGCGCTGCTGCGGCTCGGCTTCGCCGGCGAGGCCGAGGCGTTCATGCGGTTCCTGACCCGGCACATCAGCCCCGGCGACGGCAGGGGCACCGGCCCGCTGCAGATCATGTACGGCATCGACGGCCGCACCGACCTGCCCGAGCGGGAACTCACCCACCTGGAGGGACACCTCGGCTCCGCCCCCGTACGGGTCGGCAACGCCGCCGCCGACCAGCTCCAGCTCGACATCTACGGCGCCCTGATCGACTCCATCTACCTCTACGACAAGTGGGCCCAGCCGATCTCCAGCGCCCAGTGGGACGACGTGTCCGCGCTCGTGGAATGGGTCTGCGAGAACTGGGACCAGCCCGACGAGGGCGTCTGGGAGACCCGGGGCGGCAGGAAGAACTTCCTGTACTCCCGCCTGATGTGCTGGGTGGCCGTCGAACGCGCCATCCGGCTGGCCAACCGCCGCGGCCTGCCCGCCGACCTGCTGAGCTGGCGGCGGAGCCGGGACGCCATCTACCGCCGCATCATGGACCGCGGCTGGTCCGCGGCACGGCAGGCCTTCGTGCAGTACGAGGACGGGGACGTGCTCGACGCCGCCGTACTGATGATGCCGCTGGCGAAGTTCATCGCGCCCACCGACCCCAAGTGGCTGTCCACCCTGGACGCGCTGACCGAGGACCTGGTCTCCGACTCGCTCGTCTACCGCTACGACCCGCAGGCCAGCCCCGACGGACTGCGCGGCGACGAGGGCACGTTCTCCATCTGCTCGTTCTGGTACGTCGAGGCCCTCACCCGGGCCGGCCGCCTCGACGAGGCCCGCCTCGCCTTCGAGAAGATGCTCACCTACGCCAACCACCTCGGCCTGTACGCCGAGGAGATCGGCCCCACCGGCGAGCAGCAGGGCAACTTCCCGCAGGCCTTCACCCACCTGTCGCTGATCAGCGCCGCCTACAACCTCGACCGCGCCCTGGGCTGACCCCGCGTGCCGCCGGAAGGAACCGCCGCGCCCGCGCCCGTGCGTCAGCCGGCGCGGTCGCCGTCCGGTGCCGGGAGGGGAAGGGGCTGCTCGGCCCGGATCACCTTCCCGGTGGGGGTGTAGCGGGTGCCCCACCGCCCGGTCATCTGCGCGACGAGGAACAGCCCGCGGCCGCCCTCGTCCGTGTCGGCCGCATGGCGCAGGTGCGGTGAGGTGCTGCCGCTGTCGAAGACCTCGCAGATCAGGGCGCGGTCGCGCAGCACCCGCACCCGGATGGGCCCGGCACCGTAGCGGATCGCGTTGGTGACCAGCTCGCTGAGGATCAGCTCGGTGGTGAACGTCAGCTCCTGAAGCCCCCACCGGTCCAGCCGCCGGCTCATCGCGGCGCGCACGTCCCCGACGGCCGCGGGGCCGCCCGGCACCTCCCACTCGGCGACCCGCTCGGGACCCAGGGCCCGGGTACGGGCGACGAGCAGCGCGATGTCGTCGCCCGGCCGGAACGGCTGCCGGACGTCCAGCACGGCCCGGCACGTCTCCTCGGGCGACTCGCCGGCCGAGGCCAGCGCCGTGCGCAGCTCCTCCAGACCGGTGTCGATGTCCCGCTCCCGGTCCTCCACCAGCCCGTCGGTGTACAGCACCAGCCGGCTCCCCTCCGCGAGCTCCAGCACGGCCGTCTCGAACGGCAGCCCNCCCGCCCAGTCCGAGCGGGGGACCGGCGGGCACGTCGGGGAACGTCCCGCAGCCGTCCGGCGCGATCACGGCGGGCGGCGGATGGCCGGCGCGGGCCACGGCACAGCGCCGGGAGACCGGATCGTAGATCGCGTACAGGCAGGTCGCACCGGTCACGGGGACGCCGGCGCTGTCCGCCCGCTCGTCCTGGTCGATGCGGACGACCAGCTCGTCCAGCAGTCCGAGCAGCTCCTCGGGCGGCAGGTCCAGGGCGGAGAAGTTGCTGACCGCGGTCCGCAGCCGCCCCATCGTGGCCGCGGCGTGCAGCCCGCGCCCGACCACGTCCCCGACGACGAGCGCGACCCGCGCCCCGGACAGCGGCAGTACGTCGAACCAGTCCCCGCCCACGCCCGCCTGCGCGGGCAGATAGCGGTAGGCGATGTCCAGGGCCTGCTGCTCGGGCAGACCGCGCGGCAGCAGGCTGCGCTGCAGGGCGACCACCAGCCCGTGCTCGCGGGTGTAGCGGCGGGCGTTGTCGATGGAGACCGCGGCCCGCGCGACCAGCTCCTCGGCCAGGGCCAGTTCCCCGGCGTCGAAGGGCTCCTCCTCGCGCGCCCGCCGGGCAGGACCGGGCGCGGGCCGGGGGCGCCGGCCGCTGGAACGGCGGGTCGGCCGAGTACCGGTTCGCCCCGGGAGTCGGACCATGTGCCATGTCTACACTGCCGCCTCCGCCGAGGCGAGGGGCCGCCACGCGCCCGGCCCGCCGGGGCCGTCGGTGTGCGGAGCCCGGGTGGGCGGTCGTCCGGCCGTGTCAGCTCTGCTTGCGGGCCCCGGAACGGATGTTCTGGGCCACGTCGCGGAGTTTGACGTTGTGGTGCTGGGAGATGCGGCGCAGGACGGCGAAGGCGTCGTCCTCGCTCAGACGGTGGCGTTCGCGCAGGATACCCATGGCCTCGCCGATGGCGTGCCGGGTCTCCAGCGCGTGTTCGAGCTGGTCGACGGTCCGGGCGCCGGCCAGGGCGACGGCGGCGTGCGAGGCGAGCAGCCAGCCGGCCGTCTCGCTGTCCGGGGTGAAGGCACCGGGGCGGCTGGAGTAGAGGTTGAGGGCACCGAAGTCGTCGTCGTGGGTGTACAGCAGGAAGCCCATCATGCTGCCGACGCCCAGCTCACGGGCGGCCGGCGCGTACCGCGACCAGTCCGGCTGCGGCTGCGTGAGGTCCGCGATGCGGAACAGCCGGTCCTCGTTGGCCCGCCGGGCGGCGTCGAAGCAGGGCCCCTCGCCCAGCTCTCCCTGCAGCCGGTCGGACTCCACCACCATGTCCGCGGTCGTGGCCAGGGTCACGGCACGCCCCTTGCGCAGGGCCAGGATCCCGGAGGCCTCGCACCCCTCGATCAGCTCGACGGCCGCCTGGACGATCTCGTCGAGCGTCTCCTGGGCGGACTCCTGCGCCAGCAGGCGCCGGGCGAGCAGGGCCATCTGTTCGGCGAACTCGCGCCAGTCCATCCGCACCCGCCCTTCTCCCCGCCACGCGCACCCGTGCGGGGGTGGCATCGCCCGCAGCCTCCGGCACTGGCAGCCTACCGCGCACCCGCACGCGTACCGCGCAGCACCGATCATGGCTCCCGGCACGCCGATGCCCCGGCCCGGCCGGTCGAGGACGGTGCGCGGGTCACCGGCCGGCGCCGCGGGCCGCCGCGACCGCCTGTCCGGCGTATCCGCGTCCGAACAGCACCGTGTGCACCAGCAGCGGGAACAGCTGGTGCAGTCCGATGCGGTCGGCCCAGCCGTCGGCGAGCGGCGCGGCCTCCCGGTAGCCGTCGAGCACGCGGTCCAGGTGCGGGCAGCCGAACAGGCGGAGCATCGCCAGGTCCGTCTCCCGGTGCCCGCCGTGCGCGGCCGGGTCGATCAGCCGGACCTCGCCGTCCGCGCCCCACAGCACGTTGCCGTTCCACAGGTCGCCGTGGAGTCGCGCGGGCGGTTCGGCGGGGCCGGCGAGCTCGGGCAGCCGGTCCAGGGCGCGTTCGATCACGGCCGTCTCGGCGGGCCGCAGGGTGCCGTCGTCGACCGCGCGGCGCAGATAGGGCAGCACCCGGTGCTCGGCGTACCAGCGCGGCCAGTCGGTGCCGGGGACGTTGCGCATCGGCGCGAGCCCGATGTACGCCTCCGCCGGTCCGCCGGGCGGCGGGGCGCCGAACGCGGGTGCCCCGGCTGCGTGCAGGGCGGCCAGGCCGCGGCCGAACCGGACCGCGGCTCGCGGGCTCGGCCGGCCCTGCGGCACCCGGTCGGTGACCAGCCAGCGCCGGTCGTGGCCGTGCACCGCCGGGACCCGCACCGTGCCCGTCCCGGCGAGCCAGCGCAGTCCCGCGGCCTCGGCGCACACCGCCCCCGGGGCGTCGCCGCGCTTGACCACGACCACCCGTCCGTCGTCGAGCGTCACCTCGGTGAGGGCCCCGGACAGCGGGCTCCGGCCGGTCACCGGCCGGCCGGTCAGCCGGGCGGCCGCGGCGCCCGGACCGTCGGCGGTGCCGGTCATGCGGCGAGGCGCTCGCGCACCCAGGCGAGCAGACCGGGCGCCGCGGCCTCGATCATGCCCAGCACCTCGTCGAAGCCCTCCGGGCCGCCGTAGTACGGGTCGGGCACGTCGAGGTCGCCGGTCGCGTCGGGGTCGAAGGAGCGCAGCAGCCGCACCCGGGAGGGGTCGTCGACAAGTCGCCGCAGTGCCTTCTCGTGACCGCCGTCCAGGGCCAGGAGCAGATCGGCGTCCAGGTGCTCGGCCCCGACCTGCGCGGCCACGTGCTCGACCGGATAGCCGTGCCGGGCCAGCACCTCACCGGCCCGCCCGTCGATGGCCTCTCCCACGTGCCAGGGGCCGATGCCGGCGCTGGTGACCCGCACCGCGTCCCCGAGCCCCTCACGGCGCAGATGCTCGGCGAACACCAGCGCGGCGGACGGCGAGCGGCAGATGTTCCCGCTGCAGACGAAACAGATGTGCACGGCCCCCAGCGTACGGGCCCCTGCCCCGGCGGAGACCGGGTCAGCCGGACCGCTCGCCGGGCGCGCCGGCCGCCACCGGTTCCCGAGCGTGCACGTGGTAGACGTGGAAGGCCCGCCCGATGACCGGCTGGGCGACATTGCGCACCCGGACGCCGCCGCTGGTCATGCCGTTCTCCGTGCCGGCGTGCGCGTGGCCGTGCACGGCGAGGTCGGCGCCGGCCGTGTCGATCGCCTCGGCCAGCAGGTAGCTGCCGAGGAACGGGTAGATCTCGGGCGGCTCACCGGCGAGCGTCTCCGGCACGGGGGAGTAGTGGGTCAGCGCGATCCGCACGTCGCACCCCTGCTCGCCCAGCCGCTCCAGCGCCGTACGCAGTCCGTCCGCGCAGCGGCGGGNCCGGACGAACTCCTTCATCAGCGGCTCGCCGAACTCGCCCGCGCAGCGGCCGACGAAGCCGCCGCCGAACCCCTTGGTGCCGGCGACGCCGACGCGCGCCCCGCCGCAGGGCACGACGACACCGCGTCCCTCCAGGACCTGGGCGCCGGCGTCCTCCAGGACGGCGGTGACCTCCTCGGGCCGTTCGTCGTGGTGGTCGTGGTTGCCGAGGACGGCCACGACCGGCACCGGCAGGTCCCGGATCTCCCGCGCCACCACCCGGGCCTCCTCCGGCGTGCCGTGCCGGGTGAGGTCCCCTGCCAGCAGCAGGACGTCGGCGCACTCGGGCAGCGTGTCGAACGCGGGCCGGAGCGTGCCCTGGCTCTCGGGCGCCATGTGGATGTCCCCGACGGCTGCTATCCGGATCATGCGAGGTCCTCCACGTGGTCGGGGGAGGAGGCGTCGGCGACGACGACGTCGCAGTGGACCCGGTGGCCGACCAGTTCCTCGTCGACGACGCGGCAGATCTCGTCCCGGCAGTGGGTGGTGGGAACGGTGCCGGTCAGCAGCACCGCCTCGCCGCGCACCTCCAGCCGCACCCCCAGTTCGGCCAGGGGGCCGGCGGCGATCCGCTCCTTGAGACGGGCGACGCGGTACTCCAGGTTGTCGCCGGCGCCCGGAGCGCCGGACGACCGCTCTGCGCCGTGGTTGCTCATGGCTGCTCCTTCTGCGGGGCGATGACGTTCAGGCGTTCGAGAAGGAAGAAGAAGGCGGCGGGCATGGGCTCGTCCCCGCAGTCCCGCCGGACGCGGCCCCAGTCGACCTTCTCCCGCAGCGCACGGGCGACGGGCAGCACGGCCCCGAAGTCGCAGTGGTGTTCGGAGAAGGCGCCGATCAGGCTCCACAGCAGGTCGGTCGGTGAGAGGACGGGCATGCGCACCGAGTCGACCGGCAGCTCCTCGGCCCGGGCGAGCATCTCCAGGGAGACGGGCCGGTGGGCCAGTTCGAAGATGATGTCGACGTCCTGGTCGAAGCACTTGGCCTTGATCAGCCAGTCCTCGGGCGGGGCGTGGACGGTCAGGCCGCCCTCGCGCAGCGTGTCGGCGACCTCTTCGGCGTCGGCGGGCCGTACGCAGAAGTCGGCGTCGTGCTGCAGGTTCTCGCTGCCGCCGTGGGCGTAGGCGGCCACGCTTCCGGCCAGTGCGAACGCGTGCCCCTTCCGCTTCAGCAGGGCGCCGACCTGCTTGGCCGCCTCCAGGATGGCCTGGTTGCGGTCACGGGGCAGGTGCCGGTCCTGCGGCTCGGACCCGTGGGGCGCCGGCTGCCCGCCCCCGCCCGCCGCCAGACGAAGACCGGGGGATCCCGCTGGCCGGGCGGGAGCCGCGTCGCCTCCGTTGCGCGTCATGACCACTCCCCTCACCGCACCGGACGGTCGGCCGTCCCGGCCGGGCAGGGCGGCCTCCGTGCCCCGGTCGGGTACCCGCCGCGCCCGCTCCGACACGGTGTGAGCGGTCCTCCGCGGCGGGCCGAGTGCCGCTCAGGCGGTGCGCGGGGTCCTCTCGGCGAGTTCGTGGGCGGGGGAGCATCCGCTGGTGCTCCCCGGTGTCCGGGCCGCCCAGGTGCAGGACGCCCTGGCCCGCGGGGGTGTCGACGGTCAGGGCGCGTTCCTGCTTCGACTCGTCCGGGATCCCGCTCGTGCGGACGTACTCGACCTCGGCGCCCTCGAACCCGCCCGCACGGAACGGGCGGTACTTCTCCTCGCTCACGGCGCCCTCGGCGGCCACGAAGGCCCGCAGCACCGTACGCGCGTCACCCGCGTCCGGGACGCCGGTCCGCACGTGCGGGAAGCCGATGTTCCCGGCTGCCCTGGCGCCGATCTCGCACCCGGCGGTCACCGGGCCCTGGCGCAGGAGCGCGTCGGCGGCCTCCTCGGCGGCGGGGGAGCCCCCGGCCCTCCGATCCACGGCCCCGGCCTCCCAGCCCGCGGCGATGTCGAAGGTGACGGGAAGCCCGCGGGCCGAACCGCGGGCGCCGACGCGTCACTCCGGCGGGGCGCGGCCCGTACGCCTCGACCGCCCCGCCCTGGGTACGCAAGTGAGGCGGCCGGGGACGGCCGTCGTGCGAGAACGGCGGACGAAGGGAGCGCACGGGTGCCGGTCCGGCGGGTTCACCCCCTCGTTGTACGTCCCATGCGCCACTCCCCGCGCCGTGAGAGATTGACCAGACGAACGCCCTTTCAGGGCATCGATGCCCTTTCAGGGCTTTTCGTTCACTCGGCTCGCCCGGTGCGAGCCCCTGCCCGCCGACCCGCGCATGCCCCGCGCGCCGCCCGCGACCCGGAGGGTCCGGGCCCGGCGGCCACGCTCGACGGGCGACGACCGGCATGCCGGAACAGCACGCGGCCGCGGCGCACCGCGGTACGGCCACCAACCGGAGGAAGCAGTACTCATGAGTGAGGCCAGCCCCATCAAGAAGGCAGCGCAGAAGGTGACCGACGCCCTGCAGGGCGACGGCGCGGGACCGGCGGAGGGCATCCCCGGCAAGCCCGGCCCCGAGTCACCGTCCGTCGCCGAGCCGACGGAGCCCAGGGAGCCGCTGCCGCCCAAGCCGGACCAGTCCGGCCCGGACACCTACTCCCCGACCGGGCAGCCGACGGGCGCGGACCAGGGCAGGATGGCTCAGGCCGGGAGCTATCTGACCACCGCCCAGGGCGCACGCCTCTACGACACCGACCACTCGCTCAAGGCCGGGCCCCGCGGTCCCGTCCTGCTGCAGGACCACCACCTGCGCGAGAAGATCATGCACTTCGACCACGAGCGCATCCCCGAGCGCGTGGTCCACGCCCGCGGCGCGGCGGCGCACGGCGTCTTCACGGGCTACGGCACGGCGGCCTCCGTGACCAAGGCCGCGTTCCTCGCCAAGGACGTCGAAACCCCGGTCTTCGTACGGTTCTCCACCGTGCTGGGCTCCCGGGGATCGGCCGACACCGTGCGCGACACCCGGGGATTCGCGACCAAGTTCTACACCAGCGAGGGCGTCTTCGACCTGGTCGGCAACAACATCCCGGTCTTCTTCATCCAGGACGCCATCAAGTTCCCCGACATCGTGCACGCCGCCAAGCCGCACCCCGACCGGGAGATCCCCCAGGCGCAGACCGCCCACGACACCCACTGGGACTTCGTCACCCTGCACACCGAGGCCACCCACCACGTCCTGTGGAACATGTCCGACCGGGGCGTCCCGCGCTCCTTCCGGACGATGGAGGGCTTCGGCGTCCACACCTTCCGCCTGGTCGACGCCGAGGGCGGCACCACGCTCGTGAAGTTCCACTGGAAGCCGAAGCTCGGTGTGCACTCCCTGGTGTGGGAGGAGGCTCAGATCATCAACGGCGTCGACCCGGACTTCCACCGCCGGGACCTGTACGACGCCATCGAGGCGGGGGCCTATCCGGAGTGGGAGCTGGGCATCCAGACCTTCCCCGACACCCCCGAGCAGACCTTCGAGGGCATCGACCTGCTGGACCCGACCAACATCGTCCCCGAGGAAATCGCCCCGGTGCAGCCCATCGGGCGGCTCGTCCTCAACCGCAACCCGTCGAACTTCTTCGCCGAGGTCGAGCAGGTCGCCTTCCACCCCGGCCACCTCGTCCCCGGCATCGACATCACCGACGACCCGCTGCTCGCCGGGCGCCTGTTCTCCTACCTGGACACCCAGATCACCCGTCTGGCCGGCCCCAACTTCGGGCAGATCCCGGTCAACCGCACGCACGCACCGGTCAACGACATGCTGCGCGACGGCTTCCACCAGACGGCCGTGCACCGGGGTGTCGCGCCCTACCGCCCCAACTCCCTGGACGGCGGCTGCCCGTTCACCGCGGGCGCGGACACGGGGGCGTACGTCGAGACGCCCGTGCGCATCCCGGAGGCGAAGAAGGTCCGTGAGGCGCCCGAGACGTTCGCGGACCACTTCAGCCAGCCGCGCCGGTTCTGGCTCAGCATGAGTCCGGTGGAGCGCGAGCACATCATCGGGGCCTACACCTTCGAGCTCGGCAAGTGCTACGAGCAGGCCGTCAAGGAACGGGGCCTGCAGGTCCTGGCCAACATCGACCCCGAGCTGTGCGAGGAGGTCGCCAAGGGCCTCGGTCTGCCGGCGCCCGAGCCGACCGTGCCCCTGGCCGACGTGGAGCCCAGCCCGGCGCTGTCCCAGGTCGGGCACACCTGGCCCACGGACGGCAGGGTCATCGGCATCATTGCCGGGCCGGACGGAGACCTGGACGGCGTACGGGCCGTGCGTGAGGCGGTCCTCGCCGGGGGCATGGTCCCCCTGGTCATCGCGCCGTCCGGCGGCAAGCTCGGCAACGGCAACGGTGCGCTGACCGTCCAGCGCACCTACGCCACCGCGCGCTCCGTCGAGTTCGACGCCGTCCTGATCGCCGGTACGCCGGGGGTGGGCGCCGACGCCTACGGGGCCCGTGACGCCAAGTCCGGCCTGCCCTCCGCACGGCAGGCGACCCACGACCCGCGCGTCGGTCTGCTGCTGTCGGAGGCCTTCCGGCACGGCAAGGCGATCGGTGCCTGGAAGGGGGCCGAGGCCGCGCTCGAGGCGGCCGGTGTGCCCGTCGACGCGCCCGGCGTGATCATCGGCGACAGCGGCACCGCCACGCTGGAGCAGATCACCCGGCTCCTGGGCGCCCACCGCGTCTGGGAACGCTTCCCCGCCGGGGCCTGACCGGCACCGGTATCCGGCGGACCAGGCCGCCTTCGGCGCCGTGCACACGGTGGATGTGGCGGAAACCACGCTCCGAAGGCGGCCTGCGTCATATTTTTCCCCGAGGGTCGGGAGCTACCGTTTCACGCGTCCTTTTTGTCCGTGAACAGCTCGAACGGCCCAGTAGTGCACGAAGACCTCTCCCCGCTCATCGCCGCCACCACCCACTGGCTGACCAGCGCCTACCCGGCGTCCGGCGGCGCGCTCGCCGCCGCCCTCTGCGAGGTGCAGGCGCGCCAGGCGGTCACGGTCGCGGCCTGGTTGCGCTACCCGACGCCCATGGACGCCGCCCTGGTCACGATGGCCGGCCCCGGAGGGGCGGCCCGCCTGGACTGGGTCACCGGCGCGGACGGCGCCGGGGCCGACGACCCGGACACCTGTGCCTGGCGCACCTGGGTCGACGAGGTCGTCGCGAGCTGGGCCGCCTGCCTGCTCACCGACGCCGAGCTGGCCGACCGCGCGGTGGACGCGCTCGCCGACCCCTCGGCCGTGCCGGTCGAGTTCCGCCGCCTGCTCGCCCCCGACGACAGCGACCGCCGCGCGGCGGCCCTCCTCCGCCACCCCGACCTGCTGTCCCCGGTGGCCGACCTCCACCACGCCGAACTCCTCACCCGCCTCGCCCCGGGCCCGGCGATGGCCGCCTGAGCCGGCGCGACGGCCCGGCCCCGACGGGCTCACCGGGACCCCAGCGCCTCGCCCACCGCCTCCCGCGCGGCCGGCAGGGCCGCCGTGCGGTCCGAGGTGATCAGGCCGATGCGGGTGCGGCGGTCGAGGAGGTCGGACTCGTCGAGGGCGCCCTCGTGGCGGATGGCCCAGACGAGTTCGGCGCGGGTGACGGGATGGCCGTCCAGGACGGGTTCGCGCAGGCGCGGATCCCGGGCGCCCAGGGCATGGACGGCCGGAGCCTCGGTGCCGTAGCGGCGGATCAGGCGGCGCGGCGCCCGGAGGGCGGCCAGCAGCCGTGGCGGGGCGGCGCCCACGAGGGGCAGGGCGGCCGTGGGGGAGGGGCCCGCGGGCAGGCGGTGCGCGGCGACGGCGGCGTCGACCGCGTCCTCGGCCATCCGCCGGTAGGTGGTCAGCTTGCCGCCGACCACGGTGATCACGCCGTCCGCGGAGGTCAGCACCGCGTGCCTGCGGGAGACGTCCGCGGTCCGCGGCGCCGCGCCGGACCCGGCCGCCGCGGTGGTGTCCAGCAGCGGACGCAGGCCCGCGAACGCGCCGGCCACGTCGTCGCGGTGGACGGGGACGTCCAGGGCGCAGGCCAGTACGTCGAGCAGGAAGCCGATGTCGGCCTCGGGGGCCGTCGGCACGTCCGGGACGTCGCCCTCGACGGGTTCGTCGGTGAGCCCGACGTAGACCCGGCCGTCGTCCTGCGGCAGCACCAGCACGAAGCGGTTGGTCTCCCCGGGCACCGGGATGTGCAGCCCGGCCGGCAGCGGACCGAGCCGGCCCTCGCGCAGCACCAGGTGGGTGCCGCGCGAGGGCCGTACCCGGATGCCGTCCACCAGGCCGCCCGCCCACACTCCGGAGGCGTTGATCACGGCGCGGGCCCTGATCTCGCCCTCCTCGCCGGTCAGTTCGTCCCGCACCCGGGCACCGGAGCCGGTGAGTTCCAGTGCCCGCACCCGGGTCAGGAGCCGTGCGCCGCGTCCCGCCGCCGTACGGGCGATCGCGGTGACCAGGCGGGCGTCGTCGGTGAGCCGGCCGTCCCAGGACAGCAGGCCGCCGCGCAGGCCCGCGCCGCGCACGGCGGGCGCGAGGTGGCGGGTCTCCACCGCCGACAGCCTGCGCGGCGCCGGCAGCGTGGCGCGGGCGGTGCGCGCCGCCAGCCGCAGTCCGTCGCCCGCGCGGAAACCGGCCCGGGCCAGGGCGGCCTGGCCGCGCGGGACCAGCGGAGTCAGGGGCAGGACGAACGGCTGCGCGCCGACCAGGTGGGGAGCGGTGCGTTCCATCAGCACCCCGCGCTCCACCGCGCTCTCGTGGGCCACGTCGAGCTGCGCGGACGCGAGGTAGCGCAGCCCGCCGTGGACGAGCTTGGAGCTCCACCGGGAGGTGCCGAAGGCCAGGTCGTGGGCGTCGATCGCGGCGACGCTCAGCCCCCGCGCCGCGGCGTCCAGCGCGACCCCGGCACCGGTCGCGCCGAGACCGACCACCAGGACGTCCACGGCCTCACCGTCCACCGTCCGGTCCAGCTCGCGCGCGCGGCGCCCGGCGGTGAGGGAGGTGTCGGGGGCCGTGTGGCCGGGAGTGGCGGGGCTGCCGGCGGTGCTCATGGCGTCAGGGTCCTCTCCAGGATGGTCCGCAGTTCCGCGAGGAGCGCCTCTTCGTCCAGGTCGGGGTCCTCCTCGTCGGTCATCGTGCGCAGCGACAGGGCGAAGGACTGGACGATCAGCAGCAGGGACCGGGCCTGCCGTTCGGTATGCCCCGCGCGCACCGATCCGTCGGCGTGGCCCTCCCGCAGGTCCTCGGCCAGCAGCCCGAGCAGAGCCTCCTGGCTGGCGCCGCGCCGGTCCAGCACGTAGGGGAGCAGCAGTTCGGGGTCCACGTCGACGATCTTGCGGAAGAGCGGATGGGCACGGAACTCCCTCACCCCGGCCACCAGCCCGTCGACGAGCAGCGTGCGCGCGACCGCCCCGGGCCGGCGCTCGGGCCTCGCCCGGCCGGCCACGTCGATCCACTCCCGGGTCATCAGGTCGCCGACCAGGGACCGCACATCGGGCCAGCGCCGGTACAGCGTCATCCGGGACACGCCGGCCCGCCGGGCCACGTCGGTCAGGGTCGTACGGCGCACCCCGACCGCCAGGACGCAGTCGCGCACGGCGTCGAGCACGGGATCGCTGTCCGGGCGGGCCGAGCCCGCCGAACCGTTGTGACGAATAGGCGTCATGTGTCACAGTGTAACGCCGCAGCGCGACGCCGCGGCACCCTCCGACACGACCGGTGAGGAACGACCCCATGGACATGCTGTGGAGCGGCTGGGGCGACCCGGCCAGGGCCACACCGCTGCCCGACACGGTGACCGGCCTGCTGCGCGACCTGCTCGGCGTCAAGCCCCACGCCACCGGCCCGGTCGCCCTGGACGCCATCCCCGTCCCCGCCCCACCGCTGACCGGCGCCGCCCTCCGCGCCCTGCGCGACGCCGTCGGCGACGACGCGCACGTCCGCACCGACGCCGAGTCCCGCATCCGCCACACCCGCGGCAAGTCCACCCCCGACCTGCTGCGGATCCGGCGCGGCGACGTCACCGACAGCCCGGCGGCCGTGGTCCTCCCCGCGGACCACGACGACGTACTCGCCGTGCTGCGTGCCTGCGCCGCGCACGACCTGGCCGTCGTCCCCTTCGGCGGCGGCACCTCCGTCGTCGGCGGCCTCGCCCCCGAGCGGCGGCGCCCCTTCGTCGCCCTGGACCTGCGCCGCATGAACCGGCTGCTCGCCCTCGACCCGGTCTCCCGCACCGCCACCCTGCAACCCGGCCTGCGCGCCCCCGAGGCCGAGGCCCTGCTGGCCGGACACGGCTTCACGCTCGGCCACTTCCCCCAGTCCTACGAGTGGGCCACCCTCGGCGGGTTCGCCGCCGCCCGCTCCAGCGGACAGGCCTCCGCCGGCTACGGCCGCTTCGACGAGATGGTGCTCGGCCTCACCCTCGCCACCCCCGAGGGCACCCTCGAGACGGGCCGCGCCCCGCGCTCGGCGGCCGGCCCGGACCTGCGCCAGCTCGTCCTCGGCTCCGAGGGGGCCTTCGGCGTCATCACCTCGGTGACCGTGCGCCTGCGCCCGCTGCCGCGGACCCGCCGCTACGAGGGCTGGCGCTTTCCCTCCTTCGAGGAGGGCGCCGCGGCCCTGCGCCGGCTCGCCCAGGACGGACCGCGGCCGACCGTCCTGCGCCTGTCCGACGAGACCGAGACGCTGATCGGCCTCGCCCGGCCCGACGCCATCGGCTCCCCCGACGCCCGGCAGGACACCGGCTGCCAGGCGATCGTGGGTCATGAGGGCACCGCCGAGGACGTCGCCCACCGCGGACAGCGCGCCGCGGCCGTGCTGCGCGCGTGCGGCGGCACCTTCCTCGGCGAGGAACCCGGCGAGCGCTGGGCCCACGGCCGCTACTCGGCGCCCTACCTGCGCGACTCCCTCCTGGACGCGGGCGCGTTCGCCGAGACCCTGGAGACCGCCGCCTTCTGGTCCCGCGTCCCCGGGCTGTACGCCGCCGTCCGCGAGGCGCTCACCACCACGCTCACCGCGGCCGGCACCCCGCCCCTGGTGATGTGCCACATCTCGCACGTCTACGAGAACGGCGCCTCGCTGTACTTCACCGTGGTCAGCGCCCAGGGCGAGGACCCGGTGGCACACTGGGCGCCCGCCAAGCGGGCCGCGAACGAGGCGATCATCGCGTCGGGCGGCACCATCAGCCACCACCACGGCGTGGGCACCGACCACCGCGAGGGATACGTCCGGGAGGCCGGCCCGCTCGGCGTCGAGGCCCTGCGGGCCGTCAAACGGCGGCTGGATCCCGCCGGTCTGCTCAACCCCGGCGTCCTGCTGCCCCTCGACTGACACCCGCCCCACCACCGACCCGCGTCCCGCCCCGGAGGCCCACCGATGCGACAGTTCACCGCCATCGTCAACCCCACCGCGGGCGGATCCGCCGGGGCCGCGGCGCTGCTGCGGGTGGCCAGGCTGCTCCGAGAGGCCGGCGCGGAACTGGAGACCGAGTACAGCCGCAGCCTCGCCCACGCCCAGGACCTCGCCCGCGGCGCCGGGCAGCGGGGCCGCGTCGTCCTCGCCGTGGGCGGCGACGGCATCGCGGGCGGCGTCGGCGGGGCCCTCAGCGGCACCGGCACCCTCCTCGGCCTCGTCCCGGCCGGGCGCGGCAACGACTTCGCCCGCGCACTCGAACTGCCCGCCGAACCGGCCGAGTTGGCCCGGATCCTGCTGCACGGCGCCCCGCGCCGGGTCGACACCGTCGAGGTGGAGTCGGCCGTGCATCCGCGCACCGTCGTCCTCGGCAGCGTGTACGCGGGCGTCGACGCGCTCGCCAACCGGCACGCCAACCGCTCCAGAATGCTGCGCGGTGCCGCCTCCTACTACGCCGGCGGGCTGCGGGCCGTCGCCACCTGGCGGCCGGCCTGCTACCGCGTCACCGTGGACGGGGAGGAGCACACCCACCGCGGCTACACCGTGGTGGCCGCCAACTCGCCCTACTACGGCTCCGGGCGCATGATCGCGCCCGGCGCCCGCGTCGACGACGGCCTGCTCGACGTGGTGATGATCCGTCACGCGCCGCGCCGGCTCTTCTTCGCCCTGATGAAGGAGCTGAAGTCCGGCGCACACGTCGACCGCCCCGAGGTGCGGATCCTGCGGGGCGGACAGGTCCGTATCGAGGCCGACCGCCCCGTGCCCTACGGCGCCGACGGCGAGGTCGAGGCCGTCCTGCCCGTCACCGCCCGGGTCCTGCCCGGCGCGCTCGCCGTGCTCTGCTGACCGGCCCGCGTCGCGGTCGGCAGGTCAGGAGCCGACGGGTCAGGCGCAGCCCCAGGCCGACATGCCCTGCAGGGAGGCCAGCCGCTTGGCCACGGCGATCTGCTCCTTGCGCGTGGCCTTGTCCGCCCGGGGCGCGTACCTCAGCCCTCCGGCGGCGACCCAGCTGGACTGGCGGAACTGCAGCCCGCCGTAGTACCCGTTGCCGGTGTTCGCCCTCCAGTTGCCGCCGGACTCGCAGGCGGCGATGGCGTCCCAGTCGGGAGCGTGAGCGGCGGCCGCAGCCGCGGGCGCCGTCGGCCCGCCGGCCAGTGCGGCGGTGGTCGCCGCGGCCAGCAGGGCCCCGCGCAGCGCGCGACGGCGTGAGGGGTGGCCGGTTGCCCTGTCGATGTTCTGCTGACAAATCATGTGCAGACTGTTACATCGTATGAACAGAAAGTAAGGGAGCGACGCGCCGGGAACCGTCGGCGGGGGTAGGGCACGCTCATGACGTTCAAGAATCCCGTGCACCGAGGCGGCCCCCGGCGCGGCCGGTTCGAGCAGTTCGCCGAGTACGCCTCCAACTTCACCAGCTCCCCCGTCTTCTTCCTGATCTGCCTGGTCCTCGTCGGCTTCTTCGTCGCCGCCCACGCGGCCCGGCTGCCCGTCGAACTGCTGCTGTTGGCGGGCGAGTCCATGACCGCCGTGACGCTGCTGCTGCTCGCCCTGCTGAAGAACGCCGAGATGCGCGCCGAGCACGCGGTCCAGCGCAAGCTCGACGCCGTCGCCCGGGCGCTGGTGGAGATGAACAAGGACGACCGCAGCCCGGCCTTCGAGGACCTGCGCAACTCGATCCGGATGGAGGAGGAGACCTGATGCAGACGGAGGACGCGACCTGAGGCGGACGGACGAAAACCCTGCGAAGGCCCTTTCCGGCACCCCCGAAACCGGCCACGATGCCGCGTCATGGACATTCTGCTCGTCGCCAGCGCGTTCAACAGCCTGTCCCAGCGCGTCTACGCCGAACTGTCGGACCACGGCCACCGCGTCGACGTCGTGCTCGCCTCGCACGGCCCCGACGCGGTCCGTGCCGCGGTCGCCGGGACGAGCCCGGACCTGGTCGTCGCGCCGATGCTCAAGACGGCGCTGCCCGAGGACGTGTGGCGGGAGCACACCTGTCTCATCGTGCACCCGGGGCCCCCGGGGGACCGCGGTCCCTCCTCCCTGGACCGGGCGATCGCCGACCGGGCACCGCACTGGGGCGTGACGGTCCTGCAGGCCGAGGCGGCGATGGACGCCGGTGACATCTGGGCGGCGGTGCCGTTCCCCACGGCGCCGGTCGGCAAGAGCGACCTGTACCGCAACGAGGCCTCCGACGCCGCCGTGGCCGCCGTACTGCTGGCCGTACGGCGCCACGCGGACGGCTCCTTCAAACCGCAGTCGCAGAACGACCCCTCGATCCGTGTCGTGTGGCGCGACTTCCTGCGCCAGGAGCAGCGCCGTATCGACTGGGAGAACGACAGCACCGCCACCGTGCTGCGCAAGCTCCGCGGCGCCGACTCCCAGCCGGGCGTCCTCGACGAACTCCTCGGCCGTGAGCTCTTCCTGCACGGCGGCCACCCCGAGGACCGACTGCGCGGCCGCCCCGGCGAACTGCTCGCCACCCGGGCGGGAGCCGTGTGCCGAGCCACCCGGGACGGCGCCGTGTGGATCCCGGAGCTGAGGCCGCGCAAGAACTCCGGCGACCCCGCGCCCTTCAAACGCCCGGCCGCCTCCGTCCTCGGCCCCACCGCGCCCCCGGAGGCGCCCGTCCCGCTCGAACTGCCCCCCGAGCGGCGCACCTGGACCGACATCCGCTACCGGCGGCGCGGCGACGTCGGCTACGTCACCTTCTCCTTCCCCGGCGGCGCGATGAGCACCGACCAGTGCCGCAGGCTGCTCGCCGCCTACCGCCACGCGCTCACCCGCCCCACCCCGGTCCTGGTGCTCGGCGCCACCCGCGACTTCTTCTCCAACGGCATCCACCTGAACGTCATCGAGGCGTCCGACGACCCCGCCGCCGAGTCGTGGACCAACCTGGGCGCCATCGACGACCTGGTGGAGGCGGTACTGCGCACCACCGACCGGCTGGTCGTCGCCGCGCTCGGCGGCAACGCGGCCGCGGGCGGCGTCATGCTCGCCCTCGCCGCCGACGAGGTGTGGTGCCGCACCGGTGCCGTCCTCAACCCGCACTACCGCCGGATGGGCCTGTACGGCTCCGAGTTCTGGACCTACAGCCTGCCGCGCCGCACCGGCGCCGAGACCGCCGAGCGGCTGACCACCGAGGCCCTTCCGGTGAGCGCCGCCACCGCCCACGGCCTCGGCCTGGTGGACCGCCCGGTGCCCGTCCCGGCGGGGGAGTTCACCGCCGAGGTCGACCGCATGGCGGCCGAGCTCGCCGCCGCCCCCGGCCTCGGCCGGCGGATCGAGGCCAAGGCGGCGGCGCGCGAGCGCGACGAGGCGGTACGGCCGCTCGCGGAGTACCGCCGCGCCGAACTGGCGCGGATGCACGACATCTTCTTCGACCCCGCGGCCCCCTATCACGCGCTGCGCTCGGCCTTCGTCCGCAAGGCCCCCACCGGCGGCACCCGCCCCCTGGCACCGGCCGGCGCCCCGCGCACCGGGGACGCCCGATGACGCCCCCGCCCCGCCCCCGGCTGCTGGTCGCCGGCGTGGGCAACATCTTCCTCGCCGACGACGCCTTCGGCCCCGAGGTGATCCAGGCCCTCGGCCCCCGCCCGCTGCCGCCCGGGGTGCGGGTAAGGGACTTCGGCATCCGCGGTCTGGACCTCGCCTACGAACTCCTCGACGGATACGACACGGCCGTCCTGGTCGACGCGGCGCCGCGCGGCCACGAGCCCGGCACCCTGTCCCTGATCGAGCCCGAACCCCCCGACCCCACCGGCGCCGCCGCCCCGCCCGAGGCCCACGGCATGGACCCCGCCAGGGTGCTGGCCCTGGCCGCGCACCTGGGCGACGGACCGCTCCCGCGCGTCCTCGTGCTCGCCTGTGAACCCCGGGTGCGCCTTCGCGGGGACGAGGACATCGTCCCCGGGCTCAGCGCCCCGGTCCGCGCGGCCGTCGCCCACGCCGTCGAGGCCCTGCACACGATGGTCCCCGTCCTGCTCGCCGACCCCGCCGCCACCCCGCCGTTGGTCCGCCCGGAGGAAAACGCCCCGGCCCCCACGGCTGCGCTGCCGCACCTCGCGGCCGGCGCGGCCGAAGATCGGTGACAGACCCGCCTTTCTCTCCCCCGTCCCTGAGCCCACTTTCCGAGGAGCAGTGCCATGTGCCGGTCCGTCGACGTCAAGCAGGCCGTCCTCGCCAGGAACGACGACCTGGCCGCCACCCTGCGCGACGACCTGGCCCGGCAGAGCGTCGCACTGGTGAACCTGCTGTCCAGCCCCGGCAGCGGCAAGACCGAACTCCTCGGCCGCGTACTGGCCCACGCCGTCGGCCGGGGTGTCCCGGCGGCCGCGCTGACCGCGGACCTGGCCACCGAGAACGACGCCCGCCGGCTGGCCCGCTCGGGCGCGCCGGTCCAGCAGGTGCTCACCGACGGACTCTGCCACCTGGAGGCCCGCCAGGTGCGCACCCGCCTGGAGGGCTGGCTGCCCGCGGACACCGCGGTGCTGTTCGTGGAGAACGTCGGCAACCTCGTCTGCCCGGCCTCCTACGACCTGGGCGAGACCCTGCGGATCGTGCTGATGGCGGTCACCGAGGGCGAGGACAAGCCGCTGAAGTACCCCACCGCCTTCGGCTCCGCCCACCTGGTCGTGGTCACCAAGACGGACCTGGCCGAGGCGGCCGGCTTCGACGAGGACGCCTTCCGGACCAACGTGCACCGGGTCAACCCCGGGGTGGAGATCGTACGGTCCTGCGCCCGTACCGGCGACGGCGTCGACACCCTCCTGGAACGCGCGCTCGCCGCCCGCGACGGAGCCCCGCCCCACCACCCTCCCCTCGCCCCGCACCCCCACGGCCACGACCACGACCACGCGGTCCACGAGACCGCCGGGGAGACGGCCCACGACCACCACGCGCATCCGCACCCCGCCACCACCACCGCCTCATGACCGCACCCGTCACCGGCCCGGTGCGCCGCAGGCTCACCGTGCGCGGCACGGTGCAGGGCGTGGGCTTCCGGCCCTACGTGCACCGCCTGGCCGCCGACCTGGCGCTGGCCGGCTTCGTGAGCAACACCGCGAGCGGCGTGCTGATCGAGGTCGAGGGCCCGCCGGACGGCGTCGACCGGTTCTGCGACCGGCTGGCCCGGCAGCCGCCCCCGCTCGCCGCCGTCACCGGCATCGGCCTCGAGGACCTCCCCGCCACCGGCGCCACCGACCCGTTCACCATCCGCCCCACCGACCACGCCCCCGGCCGCACGCAGCTCCCGCCCGACACCGCGACCTGCGCCGACTGCCTGCGCGAGCTCGCCGACCCCGCCGACCGCCGCCACCGGCACCCCTTCATCACCTGCACCCACTGCGGCCCCCGGTTCACCATCGCCACCGCCATGCCGTACGACCGCGCGGTCACGACCATGGCCGGCTTCCCGATGTGCCCCGCCTGCGCCCGGGAGTACGCCGACCCCGTCGACCGACGCTTCCACGCCCAGCCCGTGGCCTGTCCCGACTGCGGCCCCCGGCTGCGCCTGGTCCCCGCCGACGGCAGCGGCATCCGCCCGGCCCGGGACGCGGACGCCCTGGCCGCGGCCCGCGCCCTGCTCGCCACCGGCCGGATCGTCGCCGTCAAGGGACTCGGCGGCTACCACCTGGCCTGCGACGCCACCGACGCCCGCGCCGTCACCACCCTGCGCGCCCACAAGGAACGGGGCGGCAAGGCGTTCGCGGTGATGTGTCCCGACCTCGCCACCGTCGAGCGGATCGCCGCCCCCACCGACCGCGAACGGGCCGCGCTCACCGGCCCGGTGCGCCCCATCGTCCTGCTGCGCCGCAGCACACGGCCGGACGGGCTCCGTCTGTGCGACGAGGTCTGCCCCGGCAGCCCCCACGTCGGCGTGATGCTGCCCTACACCCCCGTGCACACCCTGCTGTTCGGGCTGCCCGGCGATCCCCCCGGCCCCCGCGCTCTGGTCATGACCAGCGGCAACCGCTCCGGCGAGCCCATCGTCACCGACGACGGGGAGGCGCTGACCCGGCTGGCCGGACTCGCCGACGCCTGGCTCGCCCACGACCGCCCCATCGCCTCGCCCTGCGACGACTCCCTGCTGCGGGTCCGCCCCGACGGCACCGAACAGGTGCTGCGCCGCTCCCGCGGCTACGTGCCCCGCCCGGTGCGCCTGCCGGTCCCCGTGCGTCCCGCGCTCGCGGTGGGCGGCGACCTGAAGAACGTGCCCTGCGTCGGCGACGGCGACCACGCCTGGTTCGGCCCGCACATCGGAGACATGGGCGACCTGGCCACCCTCCAGGCCGCCCACCGGGCCGAACAGCACCTGCTGCGCCTGACCGGAGTCAGCCCCGCCCTGGTGGCCGCCGACCGCCACCCCGGCTACCACTCGACCGGCTGGGCCCGCCGACGGGCCGCCCACCTACCGGGACAGCGGCCCGTGCTGGTCCAGCACCACCACGCGCACATCGCCTCCGCCATGGCCGAGCACGGCCTCGACGGCACCACCCCCGTGATCGGCATCGCCTTCGACGGCACCGGATACGGCGACGACGGCACCGTCTGGGGCGGCGAGGTCCTGCTCGCCGACTACGCCGGCCACCGCCGCTTCGCCCACCTGACCCCCGCCCCGCTGCCCGGCGGCGACGCCGGCGTGGCCAACCCGTGCCGCCTCGCGCTGGCCCGGCTGTGGGCCGCCGGACTGCCGTGGGACGCCCACCTGCCCTCCGTCGCCGCCTGCACGCCCGAGGAACTGTCCTTCCTGAAGCGGCAGTTGGAGCGGGATCTGGCCTGTGTGCCCACTTCCAGCATGGGCCGGCTCTTCGACGCCGTCTCCTCCCTCGTGGGCGTCTGCCACCGCGTCGGATACGAGGCGCAGGCCGCGCTGGAGCTGGAGGCGGCCGCCACCGCCGCCCGGGAAGCGGACCGCGCGGCGTACCCCTTCGGGCTCACCGACGGTCCCGGCCCCCTGGGCTGCGACCCGGCGCCCATGCTGCGGGAACTCCTCGCCGACCAGCGGCGCGGCACCCCGGCAGCGGTCCTCGCCGCGCGTTTCCACCGGGGCGTCGCGCGGGCCGTGGCGGAGATCTGCCGGCGCGCCCGCGCGGCCACCGGTCTGACCACCGTCGTCCTCAGCGGCGGCGTCTTCGTCAACGGCCTGCTGGAGGAGGAGTGCGCCGCGCTCCTGACCGGTGACGGCTTCGCCGTGCTGCGCCACGGCGAAGTTCCGCCGACCGACGGCGGACTGGCCCTCGGACAGCTCGTGGTCGCGGCCCACGAACGACAGGACGGACGGCGCCCTTGAGGTCGCCGTACAGCGACGAGACGGAGTGACCCATGTGTTTGGCAGTGCCCGGCAAAGTCGTGGCCATCGACCACCGCGCCGACCCCCTCACCGGCCTGGTCGACTTCGGCGGAGTGCAGAAACAGGCGTGTTTCGAATACCTGCCCGACCTGGAGGTGGGGGAGTACGTGATCGTCCACGTCGGGTTCGCCCTGCAGCGCCTGGACGAGGAGTCGGCCCGGGCGTCCCTGGAACTGTTCCAGCAACTGGGCCTGCTGGAGGAGGAGTTCGGCGACGCCTGGGCGCAGGCGGCCGAGCAGGCCGACGGCACGGCCCCGCACACACCCGGGGCCGGGGAACGCGAGAAGAGCGGAAGTGAGTCCCGATGAAGTACATCGACGAGTTCAACGACCCCGAGCTGGCCCGGCGGCTGCTCGACGAGATCCGCGCGACCGTCACCCGGCCGTGGGCGCTGATGGAGGTCTGCGGCGGCCAGACCCACTCGATCATCCGGCACGGCATCGACCAACTGCTGCCGGAAGAGGTGGAGTTGATCCATGGCCCCGGCTGCCCGGTGTGTGTCACACCGCTGGAGGTCATCGACAAGGCGCTGGAGATCGCCGCCCGGCCCGAGGTGATCTTCTGCTCGTTCGGCGACATGCTGCGGGTGCCGGGCACCGACCGGGACCTGTTCCGGGTCAAGGGCGAGGGCGGTGACGTACGCGTCGTGTACTCACCACTGGACGCCCTGCAGCTGGCCCGGCAGAACCCCGGCCGCCAGGTGGTCTTCTTCGCCATCGGCTTCGAGACGACCGCCCCCGCCAACGCCATGGCCGTGCACCAGGCCCGCCGCCTGGGCCTGGACAACTTCAGCCTCCTGGTCTCCCACGTACGGGTACCACCGGCCATCGAGGCGATCATGACGGCCCCGGACTGCCGGGTGCAGGGCTTCCTCGCCGCCGGGCACGTGTGCAGCGTCATGGGCACCGCCGAGTACCCGGAGCTGGCGCAGCGGCACCGCGTCCCCGTCGTCGTCACCGGCTTCGAACCGCTGGACATCCTCGAGGGCATCCGCCGCGCCGTCCACCAGCTGGAGCGCGGTGAGCACCGGGTGGAGAACGCCTACCCGCGCGCCGTGCGCGAGACGGGCAACCCGGCCGCCCTGCGCATGCTGGAGGAGGTCTTCGAGGTCGCCGACCGCTCCTGGCGCGGCATCGGACGCATCCCCGCCAGCGGCTGGCGGCTGTCGGACGCCTACCGCGCCTTCGACGCCGAGTACCGCTTCGACGTCGAAGGCATCCGCACCGAGGAGCCCGCCGTGTGCCGGGCCGGCGAGGTCCTGCAGGGGCTGATCAAGCCCACCGAGTGCTCCGCGTTCGGCACCACCTGCACCCCGCGCACCCCGCTCGGCGCCACCATGGTCTCCAACGAGGGCGCCTGCGCCGCCTACTACCTGTACCGCCGGCTGAACGGACAGGCCTCACCGGCCGCTCCTGCGCCGCAGGGCTCCCGTGTCCCGCACGAGGAGATGAATCCCGTTGGCTGACCTCGCTCCCGCGGCGGCCGAGGCCCCCGTCGACCCCGCGAACTGGACCTGCCCCGCCCCCCTGCGCGACCAGCCCGTCGTGGTGATGGGCCACGGCGGAGGCGGTGCCCTGTCCGCCGAACTGATCCAGGACGTCTTCGCCCCGGCCTACGGCAACCCCGTCCTCGCCGCCATGGGCGACTCCGCCGTCCTCCACCTCGGCGGCGCCCGGCTGGCGTTCTCCACCGACTCCTACGTCGTCAGGCCGCTGTTCTTCCCCGGCGGCTGCCTCGGCGACCTGGCGGTCAACGGCACCGTCAACGACCTGGCGATGAGCGGCGCCCGGCCCGCCTACCTCTCCGCGGCCTTCGTCCTGGAGGAGGGCGTGGAGCTGACCGTGGTCGACCGGGTCGCGCGCGCGATGGGCGCGGCGGCCGAGGCCGCCGGCGTCACCGTGGCCACCGGGGACACCAAGGTCGTGGAGGCCGGACACGGCGACGGCGTGTACGTCACCACCGCCGGCGTCGGCCTCGTCCCCGAAGGCGTGGACATCCGCCCGCAGCGGGCCCGGCCGGGCGACGCCGTCATCGTCAGCGGCCCGATCGGCCTGCACGGCGTGGCCATCATGAGCGTGCGGGAGGGCCTGGAGTTCGGTGTCGAGGTCGCCAGCGACACCGCGCCGCTGGCCGACCTGGTGGCGGCCATGCTGGCGGTCACCCCGGACATCCACGTGCTGCGCGACCCCACCCGGGGCGGGCTCGCCGCGTCCCTCAACGAGATCGCCCGCGCCTCCGGCACCGGCGTCCGGCTGCACGAGCGAGCCGTCCCCGTCCCGGAGGCGGTCGCGGGCGCCTGCGGCTTCCTGGGCCTGGACCCGCTGTACGTCGCCAACGAGGGCCGTCTCGTCGCCTTCGTACCCCCTACGGAGGCCGAGGCCGTCCTGGCGGCGATGCGCGCCCACCCGCAGGGCGGCGGTGCCACGCTGATCGGCGAGTGCGTCGCCGACCACCCCGGCATGGTCGTGGTCGCCACCGGCCTCGGCGGCACCCGCGTCGTCGACCTGCCGCTCGGCGAGCAACTGCCGCGCATCTGCTGACCGCTCGCACGACGGCCCCGCCGGGCACCGGCGGGGCCGTACGCCTCCGGACGGCCGGTCAGGCCGGAACCGGCCCTGGTTCGATCCCGGTGATCTCCAACTCCCGCCCGCTGCGCAGGTCCTGCGACGGTCGGTCGCAGTGCGGGCACCAGAAGAACGGGGGCATGCCCACCGGGAACTCCTGGTCGCACGGCACGCAGTACGCGTACGCGGTCACCTGCTCGACCACGAGCCGGGCCCCGGCCAGCGCGGTGCCCTCCCGGGCCACCTCGAAGGCGAAACCCAGGGCGTCGGGTACGACACCGGCCAGCTCGCCCACCCGCACCGTCACCGCCGAGACGCGGTCCGTCCCCTCGGCGCGGGCGACCTCCTCGGCCCGCTCCACGATCGCGGTCGCGATCGACAACTCGTGCACGGCCGCCTCAGCTCCGTTCAACTCCGTTCGGTGAGCTCCGCGAAGAACTCCTGGACGGCGGGCCACACCCGGCCCCCACCGGACAGGCCCCGCCACTCGCGACGGACCGTCGCGACCATCCGGAAGCAGTCGTCGATGGGCACGATCCAGTGGTGGTCGAACTCCTGGACGGTGTTGACCAGCAGCGCCTCCACCTCCGGTTCCACCGTGGCCAGCTGCGGGAACCGGTCGGCCAGCCGCCGCCAGGCCGCCGCGTCCACCTCCCACCGCATGGCCCCCGCCGGGCTCGGACCCTGCGCGGTGACCGTGCCGTCGTCGCGCGGCACGAAGAACACCAGGCCGACCGGTACACCCAGCGCCGCCGTGTCGACCCGGGGCAGCCGCACCCGGCGCCGGGGAACGATCCGGAAGTGCCCGCCGCCCGCCCCGCTGCCGGTGAAGAGCACCGAACAGGGACCGCAGGCACACCGCACCTCGGCCTCGGCGGTGTCGTAGAGGTGACGGTGCTCCTCGGGCACCGGCGCGGCACACAGCTCGCACACCTCGCCCGGCGCCGACGCCGTCCGCCCGGCCGAGGAGCGGATGACCCGGGCCAGCGCCCCGTCCGCCGTCACCGCGCCTCCCGCGCCCGCGGCCCGCTCCGGCGCGCCAGCGTCTCCAGCGGTACGAACGCGGGAGCCAGCCGCTTCCCGGACGTGTCCGGTACCGGTTCGACCGCCGCCAGTTCCGGAGCGGCGGCGAGCACGGCCGCGCGCACCGCGTCGGTGACGTCGGCCTTACCACTGCCGCACCCGGAACCGCATCCGCCGCCGCCCGTGCTCACCCGCACCCGGGCCACCCGATCGTCCACGCCGACCCACTCCACGTCACCGCCGCGCTCCCGCACGGCCGGCCGCAGCCGTTCGACCGCTCGGGCGGCCCGGCTCTCGGCGGGCTCGGGATGGATCTGATGCAGCACCAGCAGGTGCCCCACCAGCTCGTCCCCGGCCAGATCCCCGGCCAGGCCGTCGTCCGCCCGGTCCAGCACACGGCCCAGCGCCTCGCCGTACACCTCGGTCAGCAGCCGCACCGCCTCGAGAGCCGACCGCACGGTCGGCCCCGGCGCGGCCTCCAGCCCCGCCAGCAGCTCGTCCAGCCGGGCGAGCCGCGCCTCGACCTCCGGGTCGGCGAGCCGCCCGGCACAGGGGTCCTGCCCGGCGTCAGCCATGGCTGGCTCCGTACATCGGTGAATGCGTCGTCGTCAGTGTTTTTCCGTTGCCGGTGTACATGTGGACGCCGCAGGGGAGGCAGGGGTCGAAGCTGCGGACGGTGCGCATGATGTCGACGCCTTTGAAGGTGTCGGGGCCGTTTTCCTCGAAGATGGGCTGGCCCTGGACGGCGTCTTCGTAGGGGCCGGGGGTGCCGTAGTGGTCGCGGGGGCTGGCGTTCCAGGGGGTGGGGGGGTAGGGGTGGTAGTTGGCGATCTTTTTGTCGCGGATGACGAGGTGGTGGGAGAGGACGCCGCGGACGGCTTCGTGGAAGCCGCAGCCGATGGCTTCGTCGGGGACCTCGTAGTTGGTGAAGGTGTGGGTTTCGCCGGCGCGGACGAGGTGTTGGGCCTGGTCGAGGAAGTGGAGGGCCATGGCGGCGGCGTAGGCGATGAAGTAGGGGCGGGCGCGGTCGCGTTCGAGGGTGTTGGACCACTGGGGGATGGTCCATTCCAGGGTGTGTTCGGGGAGGGTTTGGCCTTTGGGGAGGGTGATGCGGACGCTGTGGCCGGTGGCTTTGACGTAGGGGGTGTCGACGAGGCCGTTCAGGGCGGTGGACCACAGGCGGGCCAGGGGGCCGCCGCCGGTGTCCAGGGCGAGGTGCCGGCCGGTTTCGGGGTGGTACCAGCGGGGGCTCATGACCCAGGAGTAGTTGTTTTCGAAGGTGCGTTTTTGGGGGTGGGGGAGGGTGGTCTGGTTCCAGGGGTGGCGGATGTCGACGGGGTTGCCGAGGGGGTCGTGGGTGACGAAGGGCTCTTCGCCTGTCCAGTCGTCGTAGTAGGAGGAGCCGAGGAGGATGCGCAGGCCGAGGTTGATGTCGGTGAGGTTGTTGGTGACGAGTTGGCCGTCGACGATGATGCCGGGGGTGACGTACATGTCCTTGCCCCAGGTGTTCATCGTGGCGTAGCGGTAGTCGCAGGTGTCGGGGTTTTGGAAGGCGCCCCAGCAGGCGAGGAGGATGCGGCGGCGGCCGACCTCCTCGTAGCCGGGCAGGGCGGCGTAGAAGAAGTCGAAGACGTCGTCGTTCATGGCGACGGCCTGTTTGACGAAGTCGATGATGCGCAGCAGGCGGGTGAGGTAGTCGGTGAAGAGGGTGGGCTGGGGCATGGTGCCCACGCCGCCGGGATAGAGGGTGGAGGGGTGGACGTGGCGGCCCTCCATCAGGCAGAACATCTCCCGGGTGGTGCGGGAGATCTTGAGGGCCTGTTTGTAGACCTCGCCCTCGAAGGGGTTGAAGGCGCGCATGATGTCGGCGATGGTGCGGTAGCCGTGGAGGTGGCCGCGGGGGGCTTCGGTGCGTTCGGCGCGGGCCAGGACGGAGGGGTTGGTGGCCTTGACCATGGCCTCGCAGAAGTCGACGAAGACGAGGTTGTCCTGGAAGATGGTGTGGTCGAACATGTATTCGGCGGCTTCGCCGAGGTTGGTGATGTGTTCGGCCATGGGCGGGGGTTTGGCGCCGTAGGCCATCTGCTGGGCGTAGTTGGAGCAGGTGGTGTGGTTGTCGCCGCAGATGCCGCAGATGCGGGAGGTGATGAAGCCGGCGTCGCGGGGGTCCTTGCCGCGCATGAAGACGGAGTAGCCGCGGAACAGGGAGGAGGTGGAGTGGCACTCGACGACTTCCTGGTTGGCGAAGTCGATCTTCGTGTAGATGCCCAGGTTGCCGATGATCCGGGTGATCGGGTCCCAGGACATGTCCACGATCTGCGCGGGCCTGCGCCCCGCCGCACGAGCCTGAGTGGTCGTCAT
>NZ_JUJA01000170.1:0-36258 GCF_001906585.1 Streptomyces kebangsaanensis
TGCGCTGCGCCTCCGCCGCCATCTCCTGATCACCGTTGAGGTACGCCGTCGTCGCGTCCACCACACCCTGCAACGACTTGCCCGCCCGCGCCGCGACGAACTGCAGATCCTTCGCCGCATGCTCCGCGTACCGCGACAACGCCAGCGCCACCAGACCGCCCTGCCCCTGCTCACCACCGGAACCACCGGAACCGGCGGAGATCGTCCCCGCGCTCGTCGCCGCCGACGTCAGATGCTCCCCGTACGACTTCGCATACCCCTGCAGCTTCGACGCCGACTCACCCGTCGACCGCAACACCTGCGTAATGCCCTGCGGCCTCAGATCCCAGCCCGGCACACCCACACCCCCGTCACCACACCCACACCCGCACCACCGGCACTCAGCCGATGCTGTCCACCGCCGCCTTCGCCCGCGCCAGCGTCGACTGCGCCGTCGAGTCGTTCATCTCCAACGTCGACTTCACCAACTGGATGATGTTCCGCACCTCCTGCGACGCACTGTTCCACCGCTGCTCCTTGCCGTGGTACTCATCCGCCACACCATCCGCCGAGAAGTCCGCCATCGCCGCCTTCACCTGACGGTCCCGCTCCCCGATCACCGCCTCCAACCGGGCCACCACCGCCTGCAGACCCCCCTGCACATCCGCCGACGCCCCCATGTCGTACGACCGGCGATCCGCACCCGAACCCGCCATCACACACCACTCCCCGACTTCCCCGAAAAAACGATCAACCGAACAGAACGTACGCGCGAAGAACAGCCCTCAGCGGAACCGCGCCGCATCGAAGTTCGCCGCACCCATCTGCTGCCGCGCGTTGTCCCCCTGCTCCTGATCACCCGAGGAGAACGCCGACTCCATCCCCGACTGACCACCCAGGATCGCCGACAACGACCCGTTCAGATCCGCCGTGATCCCGTCCGCCCGCGCCTTGAACTGATCGAACATCCGCCGGCCCGCACCGTTGAACTTCCCCTCCAACGGCTCCGCCGCCCGCACCAACTGCTGGATCAACGACCCCAGATCATCACTCGACCCCCGCGACTCACGCATCAACGCCGACAGCGTCTGCGCACCCATGTCGAACTTCACGCCGAACCCGCCTCCCCCTGAAGAGAGTTGTCTCGTCTCTCATCGAACGCTTCCGCACCCACCATGTTCACAACAGGCAATCACACGCGCAACCGCCTTGTGTCACAGCCCTGCCACGGGTGAAGAAACCGGGCGTCCGCAAAGGCGTTCGAGGGGGCCCGGTCCGTCGACCGGGCCCCCTCGGCTTCCCCTCCGTGCCAGAACCCCCCGCGATCCCCCCAGATCCCCCTCCAAGAGTTCTGACATCAGCTACGACACGCGGGGCGCGGGAAGGGTTGCACCGCACGGCGGATTTTTTTCCGGATCACGTGCTCACCGGATGACACGCTCAGCGGATCACGTGCTCCACGAACCGGGCCGCCGTCTCCGCCAGCACCTCCCTCCCCTCTCTCGCCCACAACTCCTCGTTGAACAGCTCCACTTCGATCGCGCCGGTGTAACCCGCCGCCTCCACGTACCCCTTCCACTCCCGCATGTCGATCGCGCCGTCGCCGATCTGGCCGCGGCCGTTGAGGACCCCCTCGGGCAGCGGGGTGGTCCAGTCGGCGAGCTGGAAGGTGTGGATGCGGCCGGCCGCGCCCGCGCGGGCGATCTGCTCGGGGGCGTGGTCGTCCCACCAGATGTGGTACGTGTCCACCGTCACGCCGACCTGGTGGGCCGGGAAGCGTTCGGCGAGGTCCAGGGCCTGAGCGAGGGTGGAGACCACACAGCGGTCGGCGGCGTACATGGGGTGCAGCGGCTCGATGGCGAGCCTCACCCCGTGGCTCTCCGCGTACGGGCCCAGTTCGGCGAGGGCGTCGGCGATGCGCTCCCGGGCGCCGTGCAGGTCCTTCGAGCCGGGCGGGAGGCCGCCCGAGACCAGGACGAGGGTGTCGGTGCCGAGCGTGGCGGCCTCGTCGACCGCGCGGCGGTTGTCGGCCAGGGCGGCCTCCCGCTCGGCCGGGTCGGTGGCCGTGAGGAAGCCGCCCCGGCACAGGGTCGTCACCGTCAGGCCCGCATCGCGGACGAGTTTCGCCGCCGCCTCCACGCCGTACGCCTGGACCGGCTCGCGCCACAGGCCCACGCCCGGTACGCCCGACTCCGCGCAGGCTGCCACCAGTTCGGGCAGGGACAACTGCTTCACCGTCATCTGGTTGATGGAGAAGCGTTCGAGACCGGTGCTCATCGGTTCACCCCGTACAGCGACAGCAGGTTCCTCATCCGTTCCTCGGCGAGCTTCGGGTCCGGGAACAGACCCAGGCCGTCGGCGAGTTCGTAGGCGCGGGCCAGGTGCGGCAGGGAGCGGGCCGACTGCAGGCCGCCGACCATCGTGAAGTGCGACTGGTGGCCGGCCAGCCAGGCCAGGAACACCACACCGGTCTTGTAGAAGCGGGTGGGTGCCTGGAACAGGTGGCGGGACAGCTCGACCGTGGGGTCGAGGAGGGCGCGGAAGCCCGTGACGTCCCCGGTGTCCAGGACCCGTACGGCCTCGGCCGCCAGCGGGCCCAGCGGGTCGAAGATGCCGAGCAGCGCGTGGCTGTGGCCCTGCTCGTCGCCGGCGATCAGCTCCGGGTAGTTGAAGTCGTCGCCGGTGTAGCAGCGCACGCCCTGCGGCAGGCGGCGGCGCAGGTCGATCTCGCGCTGGGCGTCCAGCAGGGAGATCTTCACGCCGTCGACCTTGTCGGGATGGGCGGCGATGACCTCCAGGAAGGTGTCGGTGGCCGCGTCCAGGTCGGCGGAGCCCCAGTAGCCCTCCAGCGCCGGGTCGAACATGGGGCCGAGCCAGTGCAGGATCACCGGGTCGGCGGCCTGGCGGAGCAGGTGGCCGTAGACCTCCAGGTAGTCCTCGGGGCCGCGCGCGGTGGCCGCGAGGGCGCGCGAGGCCATCAGGATCGCCTGGGCGCCGGACTCCTCGACCACGGCGAGCTGTTCCTCGTACGCCGTCCGGATCCCGGCGAGCGACCCGCCGGTGGTCCGGTCGGTGATCTGGTCGGTGATCTGGTCGGTGATCTGGTCGGTGCCGACGCCGCAGGCGATACGGCCGCCCACGGCCCGCGCCTCCGCCGCCGACCGGCGGATCAGTTCGGCCGCGCCCGCCCAGTCCAGGCCCATGCCGCGCTGCGCGGTGTCCATGGCCTCGGCGACCCCCAGCCCGTGGGCCCACAGGTGGCGGCGGAAGGCGAGGGTGGCGTCCCAGTCGACGGCGGCGGGCGAGTCGGGGGAGGTGTCCGCGAACGGGTCGGCGACGACGTGCGCCGCCGAGAAGACCGTGCGGGAGGTGAAGGGGCTGCCCGGGGTGGGGGCGAAGGGTTCGGCGCGGGGCTCGTAGGCCCTGAGACCGCCCTGGGGGTCCGGCAGGTGGAGGGTCACGGCGCGATCTCCGGTACGTCGAGGCGGCGGCCCTCGGCCGAGGACTTCAGGCCCAGCTCGGCGAGCTGGACGCCGCGGGCGCCGGCCAGCAGGTCCCAGTGGTAGGGGGCGTCGGCGTAGACGTGCTTGAGGAACAGCTCCCACTGGGCCTTGAAGCCGTTGTCGAAGTCGGCGTTGTCGGGCACCTCCTGCCACTGGTCGCGGAAGACCTCGGTGGCGGGGATGTCCGGGTTCCACACCGGCTTGGGGGTGGCGCTGCGGTGCTGGACGCGGCAGCTGCGCAGGCCGGCGACGGCGGAGCCCTCGGTGCCGTCCACCTGGAACTCGACCAGTTCGTCGCGGTTGACGCGGACCGCCCAGGAGGAGTTGATCTGGGCGATCGCGCCGCCGTCCAGTTCGAAGATGCCATAGGCGGCGTCGTCGGCGGTGGCGTCGTAGGGCTTGCCGTGCTCGTCCCAGCGCTGGGGGATGTGGGTGGCGGTGAGCGCCTGGACGGACTTCACCCGGCCGAACAGCTCGTGCAGCACGTACTCCCAGTGCGGGAACATGTCGACGACGATGCCGCCGCCGTCCTCGGCACGGTAGTTCCAGGAGGGGCGCTGGGCCTCCTGCCAGTCGCCCTCGAAGACCCAGTAGCCGAACTCGCCGCGCACGGACAGGATCCGGCCGAAGAAGCCGCCGTCGATCAGCCGCTTCAGCTTCATCAGGCCCGGCAGGAAGAGCTTGTCCTGCACGACGCCGTGCTTGATGCCGGCGGCGTGCGCCAGGCGCGCGAGTTCCAGGGCGCCGTCGAGGCCGGTGGCGGTGGGCTTCTCGGTGTAGATGTGCTTGCCCGCGGAGATCGCTTTCCGGATCGCCTCCTCGCGGGCCGAGGTGACCTGGGCGTCGAAGTAGATGTCGACGGACGGGTCGGCGAGGACCGCGTCCAGGTCCGTGGAGACGTGCTCCAGGCCGTGCTTCTCGGCGAGCGCCCTCAGGGCGTGCTCGCGGCGGCCGACCAGGACGGGTTCGGGCCACAGCACGGTGCCGTCGCCGAGGTCGAGTCCGCCCTGCTCGCGCAGGGCGAGGATCGAGCGGACGAGGTGCTGGCGGTATCCCATGCGCCCGGTCACGCCGTTCATGGCGATCCGCACCGTCTTGCGTGTCACGTCAGTCCCCTTCGTACGAACGTACGCGGTCCACGCGCCGCGTACGCCCCAGCGGTGTCACTGGTGAGCAATACAGCAAGCGCTTTCTATGTAGAGAGAAGCTAACCTCTGGACAGCGGTCCGGACAAGAGCGTGTCCAGGGACGTGTTGTCCGGGGGGACGAACGGGGGGCCCAGTGGTCGTAAGGTCTGCACGACACGCCGTGTCCGACGGCGGCCCCGCGGGCTGTGGACAGGGCCGTACGAGCACGTACGACGACGACATGCGCGACCGGAGGACGACGAGATGACGGTGACCCTGGCGGACGTGGCGGCCCGCGCACAGGTCTCGCCCGCGACGGTGTCGCGCGTGCTGAACGGGAACTACCCGGTCGCCGCCTCCACCCGGGAACGGGTGCTGAAGGCGGTCGACGAGCTGGACTACGTCCTCAACGGCCCCGCGAGCGCGCTCGCCGCGGCCACCTCCGACCTGGTCGGCATCCTGGTCAACGACATCGCCGACCCCTTCTTCGGAATCATGGCGAGCGCGATCCAGTCGGAGATCGGCGGCCCCGGCGGCCGGGCGGGCGGGGAACGTCTGGCGGTGGTCTGCAACACGGGCGGCTCACCGGACCGCGAGCTGACCTATCTGACCCTGCTGCAGCGGCAGCGGGCGGCGGCGGTGGTGCTGACCGGCGGGGCCGTGGAGGACGCGCCGCACGCGGCGGCGGTCTCCGCGAAGCTGCGCAAGCTGACGGACGCCGGGACGCGCGTGGTGCTGTGCGGGCGCCCGCCGGCGCCCGACACCGGGGCGATCGCGCTGGCCTTCGACAACCGCGGGGGCGCACGGCAGCTGACCGAGCACCTGATCGGCCTCGGCCACCGGCGGCTCGGCTACATCGCGGGGCCCGAGGAGCGCACGACCACCCGCCACCGGCTGGAGGGGCACCGGGAGGCCCTGGCGGCGGCGGGCGTCGAGGACGACCCGCGCCGCACGGTGCACGGCCGCTACGACCGCCGGTCCGGCTACGAGGCCACCCTGGAACTGCTGCGCCGCGACCCGGACCTGACGGCGGTCGTCGCCGCCAACGACTCCGTCGCCCTGGGCGCCTGCGCGGCCCTGCGCGAGTCCGGGCTGCGCATCCCGCAGGACGTCTCGGTGGCGGGCTTCGACGACCTGCCCTTCAGCATCGACGCGGTGCCGTCGCTGACGACCGTACGGCTGCCGCTCGCCGGGGCGGGCGCCCGCGCGGGCCGTATCGCGATGGGCCGCGAGGAGCCGCCGCCCGGGGGCATCGCGACGGTGCGGGGGGAGCTGATGGTCCGGGGGTCCTCGGCGGTTCCCCGGGTCTGAGGGGCCGCAGTCGCGGGGCGCGGCGCGGTACGGCGCTCGGAGCTCGGCGGCGAGCGGTGGGGCTGCCGGCCGCCGGGCCGGGTCTGCCGCGAGTGGCCGGTGCGCGCCCTGCGCGCCGCCGGCCACGTGCCGGACGTCGTCCACCAGGCCGACGAGAACCCGGCCCCGGTCGCCCCGGCCGCCGCCGGTCTCGGCGTCGCGCCGATCCCGCGCCCGGGCCGCGGCCCGCTGCCCGAGGGGATCGTGGAGGTGCCGCTGGATCCCCTGCGCGTACGGCGGCTGTACGCGCTGTGGCGCACGGGCGCCGCGCGCCGCCCGGCGATCGCCGAGACGGTCCGCGCGCTGCGGGAGCACTGGCCGGCGGTGTCGGCGCACGCGCCCCGCTGAGCCCCGCGGTCACTCCCCCACCGGCTTCCCGCGATCCGCGCCCGTCCGGGAACCCGCCCCCGTTCCCGTCCGTCCAACCGGCAGGCCGCCGGACGAGTCTCCGCGGTGCGGTGTCGGCCCTCGCCACTGGCTGCGATCGCCGGCCACCCTCTCCTCCGCACCGCGGCCGGCGGCACGCCGCCATCGGCACGCACCCTCCGACAGCGCCGGTGGCGGCCCCTCGCCAAGTAGTGTGCGCTCCCTTGACTGGCAGAAACTTCCCGGATATTGCTGACTCCTCGGAAGTTTCCTTCAGCGGAACACCTCCGGAAGGAGCGCACGTGCACGACTCCACACGCCCCTCCAGACGTACCGTCCTCGCCACCACCGCCGGCCTCACCGCCGCCCTCGCGGTCCAGGGCCCCGGTACCGCCCACGCCGCCTCCCGCGACGGCAAGAGCGACAAGAAGCTGCGCGCCCTCGTCTCCCGCATGACCCTGGAGGAGAAGGTCGGCCAGCTCTTCGTGATGCGGGTCTACGGCCACTCCGCCACCGCCCCCGACCAGGCCGACGTCGACGCCAACCTCAAGGAGATCGGCGTCCGCACGGCCGCCGAGCTGATCGCCAGGTACCGCGTCGGCGGCATCATCTACTTCGCCTGGGCCCACAACACCCGCGACCCCCACCAGATCGCCGACCTCTCCAACGGCATCCAGAAGGCGTCCCTCGGCCTGCCGCGCGGCCTGCCGCTGCTCATCTCCACCGACCAGGAGCACGGCATCGTCTGCCGCGTGGGCGAGCCCGCGACCCTCTTCCCGGGCGCCATGGCGGTCGGCGCAGGAGAAAAAGGGCGCGAAGCGCTTCCCCAGAAGGGCGGTGGTGGGAGACGGGCGGGCGGCTCCACCGGTGACGCCCACACCCTGGGCCGTGTCTCGGGCGCCGAGCTGCGCGCCGTCGGCGTCAACCAGAACTACTCCCCCGTCGCCGACGTGAACGTCGACCCGGCCAACCCGGTCATCGGCGTACGCTCCTTCGGCGCCGACCCGGACGCCGTGGCGAGGCTGGTGGCCGCGGAGGTGAAGGGCTACCAGAGCTCCAAGGTGGCGGCGACCGCCAAGCACTTCCCCGGGCACGGCGACACGGTCGACGACAGCCACGCCAAGCTCCCCTACATCCACCACACCCGCGAGCAGTGGGAGCGCCTCGACGCACCGCCGTTCCGGGCCGCGATCGCCGCCGGCATCGACTCGATCATGACGGCCCACATCGTCGTCCCCGCGCTCGACGGCTCCGACGACCCGGCCACCCTCTCCCGCCCGATCCTCACCGGCATCCTGCGCGGGGAACTGGGCTACGACGGGGTCGTGGTCACCGACTCCCTCGGCATGGAGGGCGTGCGCACCAAGTACGGCGACGACCGGGTGCCGGTGCTCGCGCTCAAGGCGGGCGTGGACCAGCTCCTCAACCCGCCCTCCCTGGACATCGCCTGGAACGCGGTGCTGAACGCCGTACGCGACGGTGAGCTGACCGAGGCCCGGCTCGACGAATCGATCCTGCGCATCCTGCGCCTGAAGGCGAAGCTGGGCCTGTTCGACGACCCGTACGTCACCCGGGCCGGCGTCGACCGCACCGTGGGCACCCGCGCCCACCTCGCGGCGGCCGACCGCATCGCCGAGCGGACCACGACCCTGCTGGTCAACGAGGGCCGGCTGCTGCCGCTGTCCCGCCGCGTCCACCGCGGGATCCTCGTCGTCGGCGCCGACCCCGCCTCCCCGTCGGGCACCACGGGCCCGCCCACCGGCGTCCTCGCCGGCGCCCTCGCCGAACTGGGCTTCACGGCCACGGCCCTGCCGACCGGCACCGCCCCCTCGGCGGCGACCGTCGACCAGGCGGTCGCCGCGGCGCGGGAGGCGGACGCGGTGGTGGTCGCGACGTACAACGTCACGGCGGGCAGCTCCCAGAAGACCCTGGTGGAGCGGCTTCTCGCCACCGGCCGCCCGGTGATCGCGGTCGCGATCCGCAACCCCTACGACGTCGCCCAACTGCCGTCCGTCCCCGCCCACTTGGCGGCCTACTCCTGGACCGACGTCGAACTGCGCGCCGCCGCGCGGGTGATCGCCGGCCGGGTGGAGCCGCGCGGGAGGCTGCCGGTGCCGGTGCAGCGGGCCGACGATCCGGCGAAGGTCCTGTACCCCGTCGGGTACGGCCTGTCGTACTGACCGGGCTCGCGCATCGGACGTACGGCGCGTACGCCGCACACCCGGCCCACCACCCCCGACCGGCCCAAAGCGCCCCCGCACGTCTGGCGCGGCCCCGCCGCGACGGGCCACGCTGGTCGGGGGTGGACCGGGGGATGGCGATGCGCGGGAAATGGCCGACGGGGGTGGGGCGCGCCCTGCCGACGCTGCTCGCGGCCCTGCTCGCGGCCCTGCTGACGGGCTGCCGGCAGACGTCCGGCGCCGCGGAGCCCGGGGCGCCGCCCGGCGGCACGCCGACGCGGCCCTCCGGCCACGGCGCGGTGTTCCTCGGCGTGGGCGAGTGCAGTTCCTTCGGCACGACGAGCTTCACCGAGGTGCCGTGCACCGGCGAACGGGCGGCGGCCCGCGTGATCGCCCGCCACGACGGCGGGCCGGACGACGGGCCGCTCTGCCCGCCGGCCACCGACTTCGTCCTGCACATCGGCGCCCAGCCCGCCGTCGGCGGGGAGGGCGTGATCCCGCGGGGCTACGCCTGCATGCGCAACCTGCAGCCCCCGCACCCGGGCGACCCCGGCGGCGGGGGCGGGCCGCGCACCGTCGTCGGCGACTGCGTCCACGGCGCGGGCCGCGGCGCGGTGCGGGAGACCGCGTGCGACGGCTCGGGGAAGAGGAAGCCGGAGTACCAGGTGGTGCGGGCCGTACGCAGCCGCGCCCAGTGCCCGGCGTCGACCGCCCTGTACGTGCGGCTGGGCGGGGAGGAACCGGTGGGCTGCGCCCGGAGGCTGTGAGGCCGTACGGCTGTGGAGCCGTGTGTCCGGGCGCAGCCACCGCGGGCTACGGCCTGAGCGCCGGCTCGCGCTCCACGTCACGCACGTCCAGCCTGGCGTCGTAGCGGGCCAGCGGCTCGGCCGCCGACGGGTCCGCCTGGACCGTCGGGGTGGCGACTCCGGCCCACTCGAGGATCCTGGCCGTGGCGAGCGCCTTCTCGTCCGCCACGAGACCGGCGACGTTCGCGCCGTGGTTCATGCCGGGCGCGGTGAAGACGTAGGAGTCGCGTGCCCCGTGGCCGAGGCGGAACGGCTCCGCACCCCACGGGTCGTTCTGCCCGTAGACGAAGAGCATCTGGTTCGCGTGCCGGCGCACCCAGGTGTCCACGTCCCGCATCGCCGACGGCTGGAACTTCATCGGGATGGAGCGCGGCACGAAGTTCCGCGGCGGCTGGTAGCCGTAGCGGATCAGCTTCTTCTCGATGTGCGGGAAGTGGATGGTCGGCGCGCCCAGCTGCGTGCCCGCCTGGTAGTAGTACGGCGTGTAGGGCTCCAGGCCCTGGTCGGTGTAGCCGTCGAACCCGGAGTGGGTGTCGACGGAGTCCCAGATCTGCTGGTCGGTGGCGTTCTTCGCGTCCGCCGGGATCGTGTCGCAGTCCTTCAGCAGGCCGTACTGCCAGAAGCCCCACACGTAGTCGAGGACGACGGCCTCGTACGCCTTGTCGAGGCTGCCGACGGTGGTGAAGGTGTAGCCGTTGTCGGCGGCGTACTGGGCGTACTTCTTCTCCAGCGTCCCGCGGCGCACCAGCGCCTCGCGCTGCACGCCGTTCAGCCGGTCGCGGCAGTCCTTGGTGCCGACGGTGGCGAAGAAGCGGTCGTAGGCGGAGTCCTCCTTGTCGACCACGTCGTTGGGGGCCACGTAGGCGACCACGCCGTCCATGTCACCGGGGTGGAAGCGCTTGTAGTAGGTGGCCGTCATGCCGCCCTTGGAGCCGCCGGTGGCGATCCAGTTGTGGGGGTAGACCGGCTTCAGGGCCTGGAAGATGCGGTGCTGGTCGCCGGCGGCCTGCCAGATGTCCAGCTTGGACCAGTCGGCCGGGGCGGGCCGGGACGGGGTGAAGAACCGGTATTCCATGGAGACCTGGTTGCCGTCCACGATCTGGGTCGGCTCGCGGCGGCTCGGTGTCGTGGAGACGTTGTAGCCGCCGGTGTAGAAGACCGTCGGGCGGTCGACTCCCTTGTGCAGCACGGTGATCCGCTGCTCGAAGGTGCCCTTCGACGGGTGCCGGTGGTCGACCGGCTGGGTGTAGGTGAGGACGAAGTAGCGGTAGCCGGTGTAGGGCTTCTCCTGGATCAGGCTCATGCCCGGTATGGACAGGAGCCGGTCCTTGATGTCGGTGTCCGTGCTGCTTGTGGTGGTGTTCGTGGCTTCCGGCTGGGCCGCGGTGGCCGCCCCCGCCGTGCTCAGTGTGCCGATGAGCACCGCGAGCGCGAGCAGCCATCTGAGCGCCTTGCGCATGCACCCTCCCTCTCAGACAGATGTGCGCCGGAAGTTATCGGAGCAACTCGGGTGCACACCAGGGGAGTAGGGGAAAACCCTCTGCGCCGTCAGGGGGCGTCACGCGTTCAACACAGGATCCAGCCGCTGCGCACCGACTGCGAGCCCACCGATCCGGCGACGCGCACGCACCGGCGGCCGGCGTGCACGGTGACCGGGCCGGCCTGCCGTGAGTAGCGGCCCTTGTCGGTGACCGGGCGGTTGCCACGGGCCTGCACGGTCACCGACATCGGCCGTTGGGGGCCGGGGTTCTTGGCGAGGGTGAGGGCGCAGACGTAGCCGTCGCGCTTGTAGACGTGGAGGGAGCCGGTGGCGAAGGGGATCGTCTTGACCTGGCGGCCCGAGCACGTGGACGCGGCTGCCTCGGCGGTGCCGGGCGCGGCGAGCGCCAGCAGTCCCGCCCCGGTCAGCGCGGCCACACCGAGCGCCAGCCGCCGGCGTATCGCACCACTGCCCACAGCCGTCCCCCCTACGACAGTTACTCAAGCGTACAGATGTACGGACGCGGCACATACGTCGGTGGTTGCGCCCCCGCGCTCAACGGGACGCGCTGACCGGCTCCTCCGGCCCGGGCGCGCCGACGAAGGTCCGCCACAGCTCGGCGTACCGCCCGCCGCGGGCCAGGAGCTCGTCGTGCGTGCCGTCCTCGGCGACCCGGCCGCGGTCCATCACCACCACCCGGTCCGCGCGGGCGGCCGTCGTCAGCCGGTGGGCGACCACCAGCGTGGTGCGGCGGCCCGCNGAGCCGGTCGGTGGCCTGGTTGACCTGGGCCTCGGTGGCCAGGTCGAGCGCGGCGGTCGCCTCGTCGAGCAGCAGGACGTCGGGGTCGACGAGTTCGGCGCGGGCCAGCGCGATGAGCTGGCGCTGACCGGCCGACAGGTTGCGCCCGCGCTCGGCGACCTCGTGCAGGTAGCCGCCCTCCAGCAGGGCGATCATCTCGTGCGCGCCGACGGCCCGCGCGGCGGCCTCGACCTCGGCGTCGGTGGCGTCGGGGCGGCCGTAGGCGATGGCGTCGCGGACGGTGCCCGGGAAGAGGTACGCCTCCTGCGGGACGACCCCGAGCCGGTGCCGGTACGCCGTGAGGTCCAGCTCCCTCAGGTCCGTGCCGTCCACCGTCACCCGGCCGCCGGTCGGGTCGTAGAACCGGGCCACCAGCTTGACCAGGGTCGACTTGCCCGCGCCGGTCTCGCCGACGAACGCGACGGTCTGCCCGGCGGGGATGCGCAGGTCGATGCCGCTCAGCGCCGCGTCCCCCTCGTCGGCGGCGCCGTACGCGAAGTGCACGTCCTCGAAGGCGATCTCGCCGCGCAGGGCGGGCACGTCGCGGGGCTCGGCGGCGGACTTCGTGGACGTCGGCTCCCGCAGCAGCTCCTGGACGCGGCCGAGGGAGACGCTCGCCTGCTGGTAGCCGTCGAAGACCTGGGAGAGCTGCTGGACGGGCGCGAAGAACAGGTCGATGTAGAGCAGGTACGCCACCAGGGCACCCGTGGTCAGCGTCGCCGCCTCCACCCGGCCCGCCCCCGCGATCAGCACCGAGGCCGCCGCGACCGACGACAGGAACTGCACGAACGGGAAGTAGACCGAGATCAGCCACTGCCCGCGGACACGGGCGCTGCGGTAGCCGTCGCTGCGCTCGGCGAAGCGCCGCCCGCCGTCCCGCTCACGCCGGAACGCCTGCACAATCCGCAGCCCCGCCACCGACTCCTGCAGGTCGGCGTTGACCACCGACACCCGCTCACGGGCCAGTTCGTACGCCTTCACGCTCGCCCGGCGGAAGAAGAAGGTGGCGACGATCAGCGGCGGCAGTGTCGCGAAGACGACCAGCGCCAGCTGTACGTCGATCACCAGCAGGGCGACCATGATGCCGAAGAAGGTGACCACGGAGACGAACGCCGTGACCAGGCCGGTCTGCAGGAACGTCGACAGCGCGTCCACGTCCGTCGTCATCCGGGTCATGATCCGCCCGGTCAGCTCGCGCTCGTAGTAGTCGAGGCCGAGCCGCTGGAGCTGGGCGAAGATCTTCAGGCGCAGCGAGTACAGCACGCGCTCGCCCGTGCGGCCGGTCATCCGGGTCTCGCCGACCTGCGCCGCCCACTGCAACAGGACGGCGAGCAGCGCGAGCAGGGAGGCCGCCCAGACCGCGCCGAGGGCCATCCGGGTGACGCCCTGGTCGATGCCGTGCCGGATCATGACGGGCAGCAGCAGGCTCATGCCGGCGTCCACGGCGACCAGGCCGAGGCTGATCAGGAGGGGCAGGCCGAAGCCGCGCAGGAGGCGGCGCAGGCCGTAGGACTCCTCCGGGCGGACCGCCTGCCGCTCGTCGACGTCGGGGGTGTCGGCCGCGGGCGGCAGGGCCTCGACCTGGGCGAGGAGCTCGGGGGTGGCCGGGGTGCCCGACAGGGCGGTGTCCTTCGGCTCCCGGTCGCCGGTCCACAGCCGCGGCGTCACCCCGCGCTCGGCGTCGAACTCGGCGTCCAGCTCGTCCCGTACGGAGGTGTCCTCCCGGGGGGCGAGGGGCTGTGCGTGGCCCGGGGAGACGCCGCCGAGCTCGTCGGGGTCGGTGAGCAGGCGCCGGTAGAGGGCGCAGCGCTCCTGGAGCTCGTCGTGGGTACCGATGTCGGCGAGGCGGCCGTGGTCGAGGACGGCGATGCGGTCGGCGAGGTTCAGGGTGGAGCGGCGGTGGGCGATCAGGAGGGTCGTACGGCCCTCCATGACCTGCCGCAGGGCCTCGTGGATCTCGTGCTCGACGCGGGCGTCCACGGCGGAGGTGGCGTCGTCCAGCACGAGCAGGCGCGGGTCGGTGAGGATCGCGCGGGCGAGCGCGATGCGCTGGCGCTGGCCTCCGGAGAGCGTCAGACCGTGCTCGCCGACCGTGGTGTCGTACCCGGCGGGCAGCTCGGCGATGAAACGGTCGGCCTGGGCGGCGCGGGCGGCCGCCTCGATCTGCTCCCGGGTGGCGTCGGGGCGGCCGTAGGCGATGTTGTTGCGGACCGTGTCGGAGAACAGGAAGGAGTCCTCGGGCACCAGCCCGATCGCGGCCCTGAGCGAGTCCAGGGTCAGCTCGCGCACGTCGTGGCCGCCGACCAGGACGGCGCCGTGGGTGACGTCGTAGAAGCGCGGCAGCAGCAGGGAGACCGTGGACTTCCCGGAGCCGGAGGAGCCGACGACGGCCAGCGTCTCACCGGGGCGGATCTCGAAGGACAGGCCCTTCAGGACGGTCCGGCCGTCCGCGTACCCGAACGACACGTCGTCGAACTCCACGGTGGCGGGCACGTCGGCGGGCAGCTCCCTGGTGCCGTCGGTCAGCGCGGGCTCGGTGTCGATCAGCTCCAGGACGCGCTCGGTGCCCGCCCGGGCCTGCTGTCCGACGGTGAGGACCATGGCGAGCATCCGGACCGGGCCGACGAGCTGGGCGAGGTAGGTGGAGAAGGCGACGAACGTACCGAGGGTGATGTGCCCGCGCACCGCCAGCCAGCCGCCGAGGGCCAGCATGGCGACCTGGCCGAGCGCCGGGACCGCCTGCAGGGCCGGGGTGAACCTGGCGTTCAGCCGGATCGTGCGCAGCCGTCCGGCGAACAGCCGACGGCCGACCTCCCGCAGTTTGGCGGTCTCCTGCTCCTCCTGTCCGAAGCCCTTCACCACGCGCACGCCGCTCACCGCGCCGTCGACCACTCCCGCCACGGCCGCGGCCTGGGCCTGCGCGTACCAGGTGGCGGGGTGCAGCTTCGCCCGGCTGCGTCTGGCGATCCAGCCGAGGGCCGGGGCGACGGCGAGGGCGACCAGGGTCAGCGGCAGCGACAGCCAGGCCATGATCACCAGGGAGATCAGGAAGAGCAGGACGTTGCCGATGGTCATCGGCAGCATGAAGAGCAGGCTCTGGATCAGCTGCAGGTCGCTGGTGGCACGGCCGACCACCTGGCCGGTGGACAGCTCGTCCTGACGGCGGCCGTCGAGCCGGGTGATCGTCCCGTACATCTCCGTCCGCAGGTCGTGCTGGACGTCGAGGGCGAGCCGGCCACCGTAGTAGCGGCGGACGTAGGTGAGGACGTAGACGACGAGCGCGGCGCCGATCAGGGCGCCGGCCCAGGGGGCCATGCGGCGGCTGTGGTCGCCGATCACGTCGTCGATGACCACCTTGGTGATCAGCGGGACGACGGCCATGACCGCCATGCCGGCCAGGGACGCGCCGAGGGCGAGCACCACGTCCTTCGGGTATCGCCAGGCGTACGAGGCCAGCCTCCGCGCCCACCCTCGTGCTTCCGCCGGCTGCGCTGCCACGTCGGTGCCTCCCTGACGACCTGATCTTTCGCAAGGCACCAACGCGGGCGGGAGCGGATTTCATCCCGCCGCGACGATTCGCCCCGCGGGCGTCAGCCGTTCGGCGGGACCGCCACGAACGCCTCCTTGGGGGTGGTGGTCGGTGTGTAACGCGCTGTGCCCGCCGTCGTGGGCACGAGATCCTTGTGGACGGCCCTGGCGATGTTCTGGATGGTGGTGACGCCGTAGTTCATGGTGCTGTTGTCCTGGGTGAGCACCGTGATCATGTAGTCGCGGCCGGCGCCGTCGAAGGTGCCGACGCTGTGCACCCGCCAGCCGTGGGTGGAGCGCTGCAGCCAGCCGTTCTTGACGTGGATGGCCACGGAGGACGGCGCTCCGGCGGGCGTGCCCCAGCGCTGGGAGGAGACGACCTGGCCCATGAGCTTGAGGAGGTAGGCGCGGGAGTTGTCGCTCAGTACGGAGTTCTTCGCCGTGATCAGTGCGAGCAGCTTCTGCTCGTCGCGCACGGTGATCCGTGTCAGGCCCCAGTAGCCGTTCGCGCCCGGCTTGGTCTGGGTCATGCCGGCCGCGGTCAGGAAGCCCTTCACCTTCGTCACGCCCAGCTGCTTCCACAGGGTGGAGGTCGCGCTGTTGTCCGACTTGGTGATCATCGCCTTGGCGAGGGTGGTCTCGCGGGCGGTGAGGTAGCGGTTGTGCTTCGCGGCGTCCCACAGCAGGGTGGCGAGGACGGTGACCTTGACCACGCTGGCGGAGTCGTAGGCCGTCGATCCCCTGAGCGTGCAGGTCGTCTTCGTGCCGCGGTCGAGCAGGCCGATCGCGACGGTTCCCTTGCGGCCCTTCATGGCCGCGGTGATGTCCTTCTGCAACTTGGCGGCCAGTCCCGCCTGGCCGGACGTGCAGCTGACCGTGGGAGCGGCGGCCGCCGCGGGCGCCGCGGCCGCCGTGCAGGGAATCAGCATCCCGGCGCCGACCCCCGCCGCGAGCACTCTGGCGCGTCTGGATATCCAGTGAGTCATGCCCAGTTGACACGCGGACTCGACGGAATGGTTGTGCGAACGGATCGGGATTTGACCGTTCGTTATCACATGTCCTCAAGGGTGTGACAACCGTCCGGGCCTCCGTACGCGGACGCGGCGGGGCGAGCGCCCCGGTTCTCCGGGAGAGGTACCGACCACGTCGTCCACGACGATGCGCGCGTCCCGGCAACCCGTTCATCGACCAACCGGAGTGGGTCGAGGCGATCTGGCAGGCCTCGCCGTGGCTGAACTCCCTTGATCAAGAGGGAGTTCGGCCCGGCTCACCGGACATCGCCCATCCAGAGCCGCCGCCCCAGCTCGTCGAGGTCCGCCCGCCGCTCCTCGTACTCGGGCAGTGCGATCCGCAGCAGCCGCCAGAAGTCCTCCCCGTGCCCGGACACCCTCACGTGGGCCAGTTCATGGGCGATGACGTAGTCGATCAGATGCATGGGCAGCTGGAAGAGCGGCCATCCCAGACTCATCAGCCCCTTGGCGTCCGTCCCGGCCTGCGGCGGCCGGTACGAACCCCATCGGTCCCCCAGGTCCCGCACGTCGAGTTCCGGCTCGGTCACCCCCATGCGGGCCGCCCAGGGCTGAAGCCGCTGTCCCGTCCAGTTCCGGCCGGCCCGGCAGTACCAGTCGACCAGCGCCGCCCGACCCGCCGGGGGCTCCGCCGCCAGATCCGGGCCCATGACGAGACGCCCCGCGATCAGCCGGACTCCTCCGCCCGCCCCCTCCTCACCGGACACGGCCAGCCGGTACGTCCTCCCCAGGTAGCGGAAGACCTCTCCGTCGACGAGCCGCTTGACGGGGCTGAGCGGGCGTGTGCGCTCCCGCTCCCGCCGTTTGGTCACCAACCAGTCCCGGTGCGCGCGGACGAACTGCTCCGCCTCGGCCGTCGAGCGCCCGGCCGGGGTGTGCAGGGTGAGGGTCGCGTCGGTCTCGACGGTCAGCGCGAACCGCTTCCTGCGGGCACTGACACGCACCCTCAGAGACAGCCCGTCCACGGTGAGAAGTGCTTCGGGGGCGGGGTACGTCGAGGGATCGGCCGGCGCTGTCACGCGTCTATTCTCCCCTCGCCCTGCTCCGGAACTGCCGCAGGTTGTCCTGCGCGAAGGACGCCAGGCGCTCGGCCGCGTTCTCCAACGACGCCCAGTCCCCCTTCACGGGCCGGACGTGGCCACTGAGCAGGACGTCCTGGAGGGCTCCGGCCAGCGCGCTGATGTCCTGGTGCTGCCCCTGGTACGACGCCCTGGCCATGGTCCGGGTGGCCATGTCGCACACCTTGCCCGTGAGCCGCCCGATGTCGCCGCCGTCGGCGAGGCTGATCCCGGGTGTGTCCTCCAGGATCTGCTCCACGAGCCGGTACACCCGCTGTGCGAGCGGCGTGAGACCGGCGAGTTCCGGGGACTCCTCCTGCTCCTGCCGGGCCTCCTCGATCAGCGGGCCGAACTCCTCGATCTGCTCCTCGAAGCGACCCGGCATCGTGCGCAGGATCTCCTCCAGACGTGTGGAGAGCCGCTCGTACTTCGCGGGGTCCTCCCGCTTCGTCCGCTCCTCCAGGTGGAAGCGGAGCGCGTGGCCCATCTCCGCCGCCGCCTCCTGCGGCGGCAGCCGCCGCACGGCGTCGTCGAAGGTGAGGGCCGTGAGCGAGACCGGCGGGATGACCTGGTCGATCTCCGGCCCTTCGAGGTGGTCGGCGATCATCGCCCGGACCTTGCGTCCGTACCGGCGCAGGGTGAACGTGCCGCCCTCGGCGTCCCGGCACAGCCGTCGCACCCGCTTCTGGAGCAGGCTCCAGCGCCGGGCGTCCGCCACGTAGTCCAGGGCGTCCTCGTGCGGAAGGACGCGTTCGAGGGTGGCGAGGAACGCGTGCAGCACCTCGTCGAAGTCGAACCGCAGGTCTTCGGGTTGCAGGGCGAGGGCCGCGGGCCCCAGCTCGGCGAGCTGGTCGAGCTGCGCGTCGTCGATGCCGTTGCGCCGCAGGAAGTCGCGGACCTTCTGGGCGGCGGGGCCGAGTCTGCCCACCTCGTGGGACAGATTCCGCATGGTGTCGGTGACGTCGGCGTTCCGGTACCCGGCGAGTGCGCTGGAGAGGTGCTCGAAGACGCCGTAGTAGTCGACGACGTAGCCGACCTCCTTGCCGGGCGAGGTGCGGTTGACCCGCGCGACGGCCTGGAGCAGCTCGGCGTCCCGGATCGGCCGGTCCAGGTAGAGCACCTGTTCGCGCGGGGCGTCGAACCCCGTGAGCAGCATGGACTTCACGATCAGGAACGCGATGGGGCTGTCGGGGTGCACGGGGTCGGGCACCGAGGCGGGGAGCGGCGGTGGTTCGCTGTTCGCGGCCTCGGACCACGGGGCGTTCATACCGCCGGCGGAATCGGTGGGAGGGGTCGGGTCCTGCGGTGGATTGAAGGGGGTCACCGCGACCCACTCCGAATCGGGCACCAGCTCGGGGAATGCCTTCTGGAAGCGCTCGGTGTACGCCTCCTGGCGACCGGCGTCGGTCCACTCCCGCCATTCTCCCCGCTTGTGGCCGGAACCCGGGGAGATGACGGGAACGAAGTCGATCCGCCGCAGCAACGCCCTGAACTGGTAGGCCTGGTGGAGATAGCGCTGTCTGACGGAGAGCTTCTCCAGCGGGATCTCCGTCACCGACTCCGGGTCGAACTCGGCCAACTGCGCCAGCAGTTCGTCACGGGCCTTGCGCAGGGCGTGGTGGTACCGCACGGCCGCCTTCCGGCTGACGGCCGCGACCTGCGCCTTGAAGCCGCCGGGCAGCACGGTGGTCACCCAGTGCTCCAGCATGTCCTCGGCCTTCGCTTCGATCATGGGAACGGACTCGGCGACGTCCCGCTCGGTGGGCCACCGCTTGAGCAGCGCGGCCCGCTCCTCGGGGGTGCGGTCCCGGACGAGGTCGTCGAACCCCTTGTCGAGGACCTCCCCGTCACGGACCTCGCCCTCTCCCGTCCGCCCCTCGTAGCGGATGCGGACGACGACGCCGTCGTGCTGGGCGTCCTCCATCCGGTACTCGTCGAGGAAGCCCCGCGGCGAGTCGCCCCGCCCGAAGATCCGGCGCGTGTCCTCCTCGCGCCCGGTGATGATCGGCGTACCCGTGAACCCGATCTTGGCGGCGTTCGGGATCGCCTTGCGCAGGGCGGCGTGCAGGACGCTGGTGTGGGAACGGTGTGCCTCGTCGACGAGGACGAGGATGTCCGGTGAGGTGTTGCACTCGGGGAAGTCCGGTACGGGGCCGGGGCTTTCGTCCTCGCTCCGGCCCGCTCCCCCTCCCGTCAGATCCCGGTCGTCCCCGCTGCCTTCCGCGTCCCCGGCGAAGGTGAAGCCGGTCCCGTACTTCTGGATCATGCCGAAGACGACGCGCCGCCCGCCGTCGCGCAGCAGCCCTTCCATCTGCGTCCGGGTCTTCGCCGTCTCGACGTCGGACTCGCTGAGTTTCAGCGTCCGTGAGAGCTGGGTCTGCAACTGGGTGCGGTCGGTGACCACGACCACCATGAACTCGCTGAGCCGAGGGTGCAGATGCACCCGCCGCACCAGGAACGTCATGGTCAGCGACTTGCCGGAGCCCTGCGTGTGCCAGATGACACCGCCACGCTCGTCCTCGGTGTCACGCCCGGCACGGGCCCGCCCGGTCAGCAGCCTGCGGACGGCCTTCTCGGCGGCCCGGTACTGCTGGTGCCGGGCGACGGCCTTCACGGTCCGCACGGCCCCGCCGTCCGCATCCGACTCGACGGCCATCGGGATCACGTAGTGCCGTACGACGTTGAGCAGGGCGGCCGGCCGCAGGACCACACCGACGAGCTTCTGCTGCTCGCCGAGCGGCGCGGGCGCGGCCGGGTCGGCGCCGTCCGCGAGCAGTCCGGCGGTACGCAGCTCCCGCCGCAGGGTGCTCTCCTCCTCCGGTTCGACGCTGCGCCACGGGTGGAAGTGCTCGGGCTCGGAGGTGACGGTCCCCAGGTGGGCGGTCTCGCCGGTCGCGGCGACGAGGAGCTGCACGGTCCGGAACAGTTCCGGCACACCGGCGGGGACCGGGGTACCGGTGGCGTCGAGGTCCAGAACGGGATTCCCGGCGTAGTGCCGGAGATCGAGCACGGCACTGCGGACGGGCTCGGCGAGATCGGGGCTCTTGCACTCGACGGCGACGAGCGGGATGCCGTTCACGAAGAGGACGAGGTCGAGTATCGACAGCTCCCCGGAGCGGCTGCGCACGCGGAGCTGGTCGACGACGGTGAAGGTGTTGCGCGTGACGAGGTCCGGATGCCACTCGACGTACTGGACGGTGGCGGACGGACCGCCGTGCGCGGCGGAGGGCGAGGGAAGCGTCCAGCCGTGGAGCAGCATGTCGGTGGCAGCGAGGTTCGCCTGCACGACGCCCTTGCCGAGGGAGAGGGAAGCGAGCTCGCCGACCGCCCGCCGGATGTCGTCCTCGCCCATCCACGGCTGACCGTCACCGCCCCGGAGGTTGATCCGCCGCAGCGCGGGCCCGAGCTGGTCGACGAGCAGCGGCACGGCCGCGTCGAGCGTGTCCAGCTCGACGCCCGGGACGTGCGTCCACCCCATGGCCTCCAACTGCGCGATTAACGGCCGCTCCACCTCGTCCCGCTCGACGTGCACCACCACGGCCCCGCGCCTCCCTGTACGTCCCGCTGTTCCCCGGAGATCCATTCTGTGCCCAGGGGGCGGGGTGAAGGGAAGGGCTCCAGGTACGGGACACGGCTGAGCGCGCGGACGTACGGTGCTTTGCGCCGATACGTCCGCACACTCGGCGGAGGGGCGGATCAGATGCCGAGGGCCTCTTCCGGGGCGGTGTAAGAGGCTTCGTCGTCGTGGGGCACGGCGAGGCGCTCTCCCCTGCTGCGGGCGATGCGATGCACGTCGTGGAGCGCCTCGGCCAAGCAAGTTGCGAGGTAACGGAGTTGGGGCGCAGTGGCCTTGCCGTCGCCCAGGAGGTCGACGGCGTGGCCGAGAAGGTCGTCTGCCATGCCGAGCTGGACGGCTTCGATGTCGTCGGCGAGGCGCGAGAGACGGCCGGTGCCGGTGTCGTCGGTGACGAGATAGCAGGGGTTGCCGTCGAGGTTGGACCAGGGGAGGAGGCGGGGTCGGCCGGCCGTGGGGGCGGCGGCGCCGTGGCTCTTGTAGATCATGCGGCGGCCGCCTCGGCACCCCGGATTCGGCGCGAGCCGACGTCGACGCCGTGGATGCGCCGTGGCCCTACGTCGATGCCGTGCACGGCGAGCCAGAGGGTCCGGCGGCGGGCGCGCTGCTGCCTGGCCTGCGCGCGCTGTTCGTGGGCGAGGAGGTAGGGGCGGACGAGCCGGGAGTCCTCGCCGTGGAGGAGGGCCTCGTGCGGGGAGGAGCGGCGGCCGGGCGCGACGGGGGCGGCCGGTACGGGGGTGGGCGCTTGGTCGCCGGCACGGTGCCGGTTCCGGTGCCGGTGCCGGTGCCGCCCGGAGGCGGGCCACAGGAGCCGCAGCAGCGGCTCGACGAGGAGGGCGATACGGTGCAACACGTCTTCAACTCCGGTGAGGTTGAGGGCCATGCCCCCGGGCCGTCGCTAGCGGTCGCGGGGGTCTTCCGTGCCCGAGGGCAGGTCGACGTGCATGGACATCGCTGTGTAGCGATCCACTCACAGAGTGAGACCGGCCGGGCTAGGCTCGCCAGGGGGTCGGAGGTGACAACGCATCTGTCACATGGGAGCTGACGATGAGCAACATCTATGGGGAGTGGTTGAAGGCGCAGCGCGAGGCCGCCGGGCTGACGCAGCAGGATCTGGCGACGGCCGCCGTCATGACGCGTTCGCACATCGCCCACATCGAGGCGGGCCGGCGCACCCCGTCCAAGGAGGACGCGAGACGCCTCGACAGGGCCCTGAACACGGGCGATGTACTGAGCAGCTTCCTGCCGGACGACGACACCGCTGTCGCGGGGTACTTCGAGGCTGCTCGTCAGCTCGAACAGCAGGCGACGATGATCCGGGAGTTCGCCCTGTCGTTCATCCCTGGCATCCTCCAGACGGAAAGGTACGCACGTGCGGTTCTGAGCACGTCGTTCCCTCCGGTGGGTGAACAGGAACGTGACAGACGCCTTGTCACACGCCTTGAGCGCGCAAAGATCCTTGCCGACCCAGTGACACCCGTAGTGTGGGCGCTACTGGATGAAGCGGTGCTACGACGCCGGATCGGCGGCCCGGAAGTCATGGCGGAGCAGATCAACCACCTCGTCGGACTCGCCGAGGCCGAGCGGATCCAACTGCACCTTCTGCCGTTCACGTTGGGCATGCATCCCCTCATGAGCAACATGCTCACGCTGATGTGGTTCGAGGATCAGCCGCCCGTGGCCTACGGCGAAGGCCTGTACATGGGGAAGATCCACGACAGCCCGTCCGTGGTTCAGGAACTGCAACATCGCTACGATTTCGCACTGGGCAACGCGCTGCCACTCAAGGAATCACTGGATCTGCTCAGGGCAACAGCAAGGGACTACGAACATCATGGCTGACCGAGTGATACCGAATGCAGGGGTACTGGGGGGCTGGCGAAAGTCTTCCCACAGCAACGACCAGGGCGGCAGCTGCCTGGAGGTGCTGGCCGGCCACCCCACGGGCGTCCCCGTCCGCGACTCCAAGGCCCCCGAGGGACCCGCGCTGGTCTTCCCGTCGGCTGGCTGGGCGTCGTTCGTCACAGCAGTTAAGGACGGTCGCCTGTCCGCCTGACCGCTCACCGCCGCGATTCATCCGGCCCGCACCCCTTGGGCGGGCCGGACGCCGTTCCCTCAGGCCGCCAAGCCGGAAGCCTTGACTCTCCCCGACAACAGATCGTCCACAAGCCCTTGCTTGAGCTCACGGAGCTTGCTCAGCTCTTCGTTCTCACGCCCGATCTGCTCGTCACAGGCCTCCAGCGTGGCTACGATGCGCCGCTGTTCAGCCAAGTTGACCGGGAGATCAATCTCCAACTCCCTCAACCGGGATGGATTGACATTTACCTGCTGCACCGCAACCGTCGAAATCGACCGCACCCGCTGCCGAACCAAAGGGTGCATCAGCCATTCGACAAGGTATTCCGGTGTCACGCGTTGCAGGTCTGGGACGAGACGCACCAAATACGACGCGAAGGTCGCGCTCGGCAACTCGTCACGCCACATGGCCGCCTTGCCAATATGTTCCATGCTGTTGGTCCTGTTGAATAGAATGTCTCCATGCCGGAGAAACAACTTCGAAGGAACCGGAACTGGGCAGTAGCGAAGCTCATCCGCATCGATCCTGGCACTCTGAATATTGTTCATACGCAGCACTGGTACGCCGCGAGCATCCCGGTCAAGGGCTTCAGAGATTCCATACTCGACTGATGGAACAACGTCCTTCAACGGCACGCGATCCCAGCCTGCCGTTGGCTGACTACTCGCTACAGACTGCATGAACGCCAGTAGAAACCCTTGGCGCATGTTGCGAAACTTGGCGATCGACGCCTCGATGCTGCGTTCCAACTCCGTGACATTGTTGAGCACATCAACGATCCGTCGCTGCGCAGCCACCGGAATCAACGGGAACAAAAGCGCTCCGAACCTGCTTCCACCCAGGTGCGAGATACTCGTCTTCTCCGCGATCCCCGCGAACACCGCGTTCGCGCGCCACCAGACAAACACCGCTTGCGCGAACTCAGGCAGGACAGCCGGACCGGGACGGAACCGGATCAGCGTGTTCTGAAAGCAGTACTCGCCGGGAGCGCCGTCGTACAGCGCGCTCCGTCCCACCATCATCAGGTTCTCCTGCCCTTCGTTCAGCAGGATGTCGCCTGGCAGGAGTCCATATGTCTCGCGCTCTGAGGCCGAGAAAGCCATGGAGTTCACGTCCGAGTAATCGATACGTCCCTCATATACATTTGCAACCCGGAGGTAGGGCCACTGCCCTACACCTGTCCGGCTCGCCGGTGAGAGCTGCTTGCCCATACGGACGTCACCGAGATCCTTGACAGGAACCCAGGAAACAGACGCCTCACTCCGCATAGCCCAGCTCCTTCAGGAACCCATCCAGCGCGTCCGCGACCCGTTCCCGCCCCGCCCGAATCTCCCTCAATGAAGCAGCGTACTTCTGCTCCCACGTTTCATAGGATGCCGCCAGCTCCCGCTGCCACTGCACCACATGTCCGTCCAGCTTCGTCGCCAAGTCGTCCCGTAGCAGGTCGAGCACCACCCGGCGCTCCCCCTCCGCGTCCAGATCCTCCCGTGCCCGGAACAACCGCGGCGGCTCCTCCCCCAGCGTCGGCGGGTCGCTCGGGTACGGATAGCGGTGGAAGTCCGCCTCAAGGCGCTTGATGTCCGCGCCCGCCTTCGTGCGGGCCTTCTTCACCCGGGCCAGTTCAGCCGTGAGCTCGGCCAACTCCTCGACGCTCAGAGTGACTTCCTTCGAGTCGACCTCACCGTCGGCCGGGTCGCCGTCGGCCTCCGGCTCCTCCCCACCCCCGGAGAGCCGCGCGTTCAGCTCCTTGAACCGTGCGTCCGCCTCCGCCTTGCGCGCGTCCGCCTCCGCCAGTTCCTCCAGGAACTGCGGGGCGATCGCGGCGACCACCTTGTGGTCGTATGCCTGACGCCGCTCCGCCGCCGTCCTCGTACGCAGCTTCTTCGTCCGCGCGTCCTGTTCGGGCGAGAGCATCGTGTCGACGTTCTCGACCCACCCGTCGACGACACCCCCGAACCCGTTCTCCGACAGCGCGAGCAGGTCGTACTTGGCGTCGTACCACCACCCCGCGACCGCACCCGCCAACGCGTACCGGTCCAGCAGCCCGACCCGGCCCAGCCGTTCCCCGAACGACTTCATCAGCTGCCCCCGCACCGCCATCAACGCGGCCTTGCGCTCGGAGGACGTGGACGAAGCGAGAGCTTCGGGCGTGGCCGCCACCGCCTCCAGCCTGCGGGCAGCCGATTCCTCCCACCACTTGCCGAACTCCGCCCGCAGCGCCTCCTCCCGGGGCCGGGCCAGCTCGCCCAGCTCGGGGCGGCCGCCCGCCGCCTCGTCCCGGAAGTCCACGTACGCCGGGTCCGCCGGCTCCCGCTCCACGAACAGGTCGGTCACCCCGATCCCGTACGAGTCGAGCAGCGGCTTCTTCGCCTCGATCTCCGCGCGGGGCACCCCGCCCACCAGATGCGCCCGCACGTCCTGCGGCTCAGGCGGCGGCGTGTTGTCGACGTACCGGCGGATGTTGAGGTTGTCGTCGTTGGCGGCGAGTTCCTCACGGGTCACGATCCGCGAGAAGCCGGGGACCTCCTCGTACGCGTGGAACGTCGAGACGATCTTCTCGGCGTGCTCGGGGAGCAGGATGTTCTGCGCCCGCTCCGCGTGGAACTCGCGGTCGGCGTTGATGAACAGCACCTTGCGCTCCCGATCCCGGTCCTTCCGGCCCGGCGGGCGGAGCACCAGGATGCAGGCCGGGATGCCGGTCCCGTAGAAGAGGTTCGGGGCGAGGCCGATGACCGCCTCGATGGCGTCCTTCTCCAGCAGTTCCGTACGGATGGCCTTTTCACCGCCACCCCGGAACAGCACCCCGTGCGGCATGACCGTGATCACCATGCCGCCGCGAGAGCCCTCCCGCTTGGCCTCCCACAGCATGTGCTGGAGGAACATCAGGTCGGCCTTGCCGCGCTCGCTCGTCGCCCCGTACTTGGCACGCTCGGCCGGGTGCGCCAGATCAGCAAGGGCGTAGTCCAGGGAGAACGGCGGATTGCTGAGCACCCCGTCGAACCGGTCCTCGTCCGAGCGCGGGACGTGCGCCGGCTGCGAGAGCGTGTCCCCGGTGGCCAGGTCGAAGCGGCGCACCCCGTGCAGGACCATGTTCATCGTGGACATGATCCAGGAGCCGGAGTTGGCGTCCTGTCCGGCGAAGAACATCGACGACGTGTCGCCGCCGTGCTCCTCCACGTACTCCGCCGCGTGGATGAGCATGCCGCCCGAGCCGACGCACGGGTCGTAGATCCTCATGTCCTCGGTGGGGGCGAGGAGCTCGACCATCATCCGGACCACGGCGCGCGGGGTGTAGAACTCGCCGCCCTTGCGTCCGGCCGAGTCCGCGAACTCCTTGATCAGGTACTCGTACGCGGCACCGATCAGATCGGGGAACTCGAAGTCCTCCGTACGCAGCCGGATCCGCCCGAAGTGCGCGATGAGGAGTTGCAGGCGCTGGTCGGCGAGCTTGGCCGCGCCCGACGCGGCGCCCGAACCGCCGATGCGGTTGAAGTCCAGGTGGTCGAAGAGGCCCTTGAGCTTGCTGTTCTGCCCCTCGAGCGCTTGGAGGGCGGGACGCAGGGTCATCTCGTTGATGTTGTGGGTGGCGGCGGAGACCTTGGCCCAACGAGCCTCCTCCGGCACGTACAGCACATCGCGCTTGCGGTAGGGGCCCGGCTGCTCCAGGTAGCCGGGAAGGTCCTCGTCGCTGAGCTTCAGCTCATCGACGGCGTACTGCCTGAGCCGGTCCCTGGCCGCCTCGAACTCGTCGTTGGCCCGCTTCAGGAAGAGCAGTCCGAAGATGTAGTCCTTGTACTCGGAGGCGTCCATCGTGCCGCGCAGAATGTCCGCGGCGGCCCACAGATGCCGTTCCAGCTGGGCGAGCGTGAGCTTGGCCACGTACGACTCCCTACGACCCGACCTGAGATGACGGAGAGACCTTATGACCAGGCCGGGGCCATACCGAAATCAGCGCGTGATCATGACCGGGAGCAGTCAGTAGCTGTCGATGTGCAGCGCCTTCTCCACGAACTCGTGCACGTCCGTGTACGGGTCCTTGTCCCACTTGCCCACATGTGCCGCGTGCTGGCCGTTCATCCGCTCGGCGTTCTTCCGGGCGGTCTTGTAGCGGCCCAGGATCTGGTGCGGCAGGACGACCTTGGGGGTCTTGGCGTCCTGGGAGCCCCGCTGGAACGGGAGCCGGTCGGCCGCCCCGTCGCACACCCCGGCGAACGAGCCGCTGACCGGCTTGTAGTGCGCGAGGCGCCACACCTCGAAGCACGGGTGTGAGAAGGCGACTCCGATGCCCGCCGCCTTCGCCTGGTCCAGTGCGTCACGGACGTACTTGTAGTTGTCGTGGTCGAAGAGGCACCAGACCTGAGGCAGGTACTTCTTCTCCAGCTTGGCCCGCTTCGCCTTGCGGTCCTCTTCGCGCTTCAGCCTGATCGCCTGCTCGACGAGGTCGAGCGGCTTGCGCCCACTGTCCGCTCTGCGGTTGGCGATGTGCATCTCCACCGGGACCTCGTCGGCGAGCGGGACGCCCTGGTCCTTGAGGATGTCGAGATACGAGGGCTCGGTCACCTTGCCCTCGGTGAAGATGAAGACCTGACGCTTGCGCTGCCCGCCCCGCCGGGCCGCACGCTCCCACGAGTCCCTGCCCTTCTGCGCCCGCCCCATCAGTCCCGCTCCGCCCCGTCCGCTCGCTCGCCTGTCCCGTCGTACGTGCCGGCCTCGCGCGCCACCAGCAGCCGCCGCGCGATCTGCCCCTCCAGGAGAGCCGGAACCCCACCGAAGGCCCCCGCGAGATAGGACTGCGTGAGGTCCTCGTCCTCGCCAGGCTCCACGTCGGTGAGCGGATACAGCTCGGTCGCCCCGTCCCTGTTCTTCTCCGTCAGCCACACCTGCGCCGGGTCGAGGAGCCGCTCGCCGCTCGGGGTGGTGAGCACGGTCGCGTCGTGCGACGTGAAGACCAGCTGGGCGCCCTTGGGGTTCGCGTACGGGTCGTGGAAGAGCCGGACGACCTCGGCCGCGAAGCGGGAGTGCAGGCTGGCGTCGAGTTCGTCGACGAGGAGGACCGCGCCCTCGTCGAGGGCGAGGAGGAGAGGGCCGAGGAGGGCGAACCAGGACCGGGTGCCGTAGGACTCCTCCCGCCAGTCGAAGGACACGTCCCCGGCAGCCGAGTGGTGGGTCAGCTTCACCGTGTCCCGGCCCGGGCTCTCCTGGACGACCCTCGCTCCGGTGATGCCGAGGTCGGCGACCCTCAACAGCTCCTGGATCCTGGTGGCCCTGGGACCGGACAGTTCCTTCGTGGTGTACCGCGCGCGCTCGTCCCGCTCGACCTCCGGGCTGATCATCCAGAAGTTGCGGCGGAACCAGTGGAACAGCGGGGAGAGCTGCGGGTGGTTGTCCGTGCCGGCCGTGGAGAGCAGCAGGGCGTTGGGCCTCGTACGCCGTACGAGCTGGGCCCGGTCCCTGACCCGTCCGCCGGGCCACTTGAAGACGTCCGGCCGGGAGGCGTCGCGGTCGAGCCATTCCTGGCGGCGGCCGTGCGGGTAGCTGTGCAGCCATTCGGACTCGACACGGGTTGCTCCGAGTTCGAAGCCGTACGTCCAGCGGACCGCGTCGATGACGACGTCGACCTCGAAGAAGGAGGGTTCGCTCTCGCTCTTGGGGTCCAGGGAGAAGACCTGGCGCGGGATGCCGTCGTAAGAGGCCCAGTGCGCATAGGAGTTGAGGACCGCGTTACGCATGTCCGTCATCGCACTCAGGACGTTCGACTTACCGGAGGCGTTGGCCCCGAAAATGCCGATCAGCGGGAGGACGGAGACGGATCCGCCGCCTGCGAGATCCACCGGGTTCGCCGATCCACCCTGTTTCTCGCCCGGCGCGACGAAGGACAGCTCCTGCTCGTCTCGCAGGGACCGTACGTTCGCGACGCGGAACCTCAGCAGCACGCTGTCCTCCTCTCCCGGGTCAGGGTAATGGCCGCATCCGACATCGGCCCGGCCGGGACGCCCGCGACCTCATGGAACATATCCCGCCGAGGTCACCGCGAACAGTCGATCGGGTGATCAGTCCGAGCCCAGGTGGGTAGGGGCGAACATGCGCAGGACCGCCGGGAGGACGACCACCGAGGGACCTGGTGCGGCCAGGGCCGTCGACAGGTCCCTCTCGAGGGTCTCGGGGGTCGTGCGCACGCCCGGGACGCCGAAGGACTCGGCCAGGGCCACGTAGTCGGGGCGGGTGAGTTCCGTCGCCGTGGCCTGGCCGAAGGCGTCCGTCATGTACTCGCGGAGGATGCCGTAGCCCCCGTCGTCGACGATCAGCCAGGTGACGTTCAGGTCGTACTGGCGGGCCGTGGCCAGCTCGGCGACGGAGTACAGGGCTCCGCCGTCGCCGGAGACCGCGAGGACCGGGCGGGTGGGGTCCGCGACCGCCGCGCCGAGCGCCGCCGGGAAGCCGTAGCCGAGGCCGCCGGCGCCCTGGGCCGAGTGCATGGTGTTGGGGGACTTGGCGTCGAAGGCCGACCAGGCCCAGTACGCCAGGATCGTCATGTCCCAGAAGGACGGGGAGTCGGCGGGCAGGGCGCGGCGGACGGCGGCCAGGACGTCCTGCTCCAGGGTGAGGTCCTGGGCGGCGATGCGGTCGCGGACCTTGCCCAGCAGCGCCCGTACGCGGTCGGCGGCGCCCTCGTCCGGGCGCGCGTCCACCGTCTCCAGCAGCGCCTGGAGCGCCGGGCGGGCGTCGGCGTGGATGCCGAGCGCCGGGTGGTTGGACTCCAGCTTGCCGAGGTCGGCCTCGATCTGGACGACCCGGCCGCGCGGCGTGAACGTGTGGTAGTTGGAGGAGAGTTCGCCCAGTCCGGAGCCGACCACGAGCAGGACGTCGGCGTCCTCCAGGAAGTCCGTGGTGTGCCGGTCCTCCAGCCAGGACTGGAGGGACAGCGGGTGCTCCCAGGGGAAGGCGCCCTTGCCGCCGAAGGTGGTGACGACGGGGGCGTTCAGTTTCTCGGCCAGGGCCAGCAGTTTGCCGGACGCGTCCGCGCGGACCACTCCCCCGCCCGCGACGATCGCGGGGCGGGCGGCGCGGGAGAGCAGGTCGGCCGCCACGGCGGTGAGTTCCGGGCGCGGAGCCGACTCCTCCGGGGTCGCGTCCACCGCCGTGACCACGGGCAGGCTCGTCTCCGCCAGCAGCACGTCCTGCGGGATCTCCACCCACACGGGCCCGTGCGGGACGGTCAGCGCCGACTTCCAGGCCGCCGCGATCGCGGACGGGATCTGGGACTGGGTGCGGACGGTGTGCACCGACTTCACCACGCCCCGGAACGAGGCGGCCTGGTCGGGCAGTTCGTGCAGATAGCCGTGGCGGCCGCCGCCGAGCCCGGCGGTCGGGACCTGGCTGCTGACGGCCAGGACGGGAGCGGAGGCCGCCGCCGCCTCCTGGAGGGCGGCCAGGGAGGTGAGGGCTCCCGGGCCGGTCGAGAGGAACAGCGGCGCGGCCTCGCCCGTGATCCGGCCGTAGGCGTCCGCCGCGAAGCCCGCGTTGTTCTCCACCCTGAGGCCCACGTATGCGAGGTCCGAGCGGCGCAGCGCGTCGAACATGCCGAGGGCGTGCTGGCCGGGCAGGCCGAAGACGGTCGTCGCACCGAGCCCGGCGAGCGTCTCCACGACCAGGTCTCCGCCGTTGCGGCCGGGGGGAGGATTGAGCGCTGCCTCCGTCTGGGCGGGCGTGGGGCGGAGTACCAGGTCGTGGTCGTGGGTCACTGGGGCTCGGTCTCCTTCGGGGAGTCGTACGCGTCGGGCGTGAGGGTCACGCGTTGCGGGCGGCCGCGATCTGGCGGGTCATGATGGTGGTCAGTTCGTACGCCGTGTGGGAGGCGGCGACCGAGGTGATCTCGGCGTGGTCGTACGCCGGTGCCACCTCGACGATGTCCGCCGACACCAGGTGGCAGCCGGCCAGTCCGCGCAGGATCTCCAGCAGCTCGCGGGAGGTCATGCCGCCCGCCTCGGGGGTGCCGGTGCCGGGTGCGTGGGCGGGGTCGAGGCAGTCGATGTCGATGGAGATGTACAGCGGGCGGTCGCCGATGCGCTGGCGCAGCTGGTCGGCCACCTCGTCGGCGCCGCGGCGGTAGACGTCCGCGGAGGTGACGATGCCGAAGCCCATCTTCTCGTCGTCGGTGAGGTCCTGCTTGCCGTACAGCGGGCCGCGGATGCCGACGTGGGAGAGGGCGGAGGTGTCGAGGATGCCCTCCTCGACGGCGCGGCGGAACGGGGTGCCGTGGGTGTACTCGGCGCCGAAGTAGGTGTCCCAGGTGTCGAGGTGGGCGTCGAAGTGCAGCAGGGCGACCGGACCGTGCTTCTTGGCGACGGAGCGCAGCAGCGGCAGGGCGATGGTGTGGTCGCCACCGAGGGTCATCAACCGGGCGCCGGTGCCGAGCAGTTCGTCGGCGGCGGCCTCGACGGTCTCCACCGCCTCGTTGATGTTGAACGGGTTCACGGCGATGTCGCCGCCGTCGGCGACCTGGGCGAGGGCGAACGGGGAGGCGTCCTGCGCCGGGTTGTAGGGGCGCAGCAGCCGGGACGCCTCGCGGATGGCGTTGCCGCCGAAGCGGGCGCCCGGCCGGTACGAGACACCGGAGTCGAACGGCACACCCACGACGGCGACGTCGGTGGTGCCGACCTCGTCGAGGCGGGGCAGCCGGGCGAAGGTCGCGGGGCCGGCGTACCGCGGGACGCGGGAGGAGTCGACGGGACCGCGGGGCGTTTCGTTGCTGCTCATGGTGAATTGCCTTCTTTCTCGCGCTTCATCGCACATGTGCCGCTTTTCAACCGACTCTACTGGTGGGCCGGGGCGGGTTCGGACGGGAGTTCGGGGGTGCGCCCGGCGAGGCGTTCGCGCCAGGCGGCGAGGACGGCCTCGTCGGTGGGCCTGGTCAGCAGGGAGACGACGACGTAGACGGCGAGGGAGGACAGCAGGCCGTAGTAGACGGGCTCGTTGGCGAGGATGCCGAAGGTCGCCATGAGGCCGATGACGGCGAGGCCGCCGACGATCACGGCGGCGAGGGCGCCCTGCGCGGTACCGCGCTTCCACACCAGCCCGCCGAGGATCGGCACGAGCAGTCCGCCGACGAGCAGGTTGTAGGCGACGGTCAGCGCCTCGACGACGTTGTTGAGGGCGATGGCGGTGCAGATCACGGCGACGCCCATGACCAGGATGAAGGCGCGGTTGCCCTTGACCTCGTCGTGCTCCTCCCCGTCGCGGTGGACGACGCCGCGCAGCCGGGACCAGATGTCGTTGTTGGCGACGGTGGCGCAGGCGATCAGCGCGCCGGAGGACGTGGACATCACCGCGGCCAGGGCGGCGGCGAGCACCAGCCCGCGGACGCCGACGGGCAGGTCGTCCTTGACGATGGTGGCGAAGGCGTCGTCGGCGCTGGCGAGGTTGGGGTAGAGCACCTTGGCGGCGGTGCCGATGACGGCGCCGGCGATGGCGTAGACCAGGCAGTAGGTGCCGGCGACGGTGCCGCCCCACTTGGCCGTCGTGTCGCTGCGGGCGGTGAAGACGCGCTGCCAGATGTCCTGGCCGATGAGCATGCCGAAGGTGTAGATCAGGACGTAGGTGAAGATCGTCTCGCCGCCGATGCCCAGCGGGTCGAAGTAGGAGGTCGGCAGCTTGGCCTTCATCTCGCTGAAGCCACCCGCCTTGACGACGGCGATCGGCAGCAGCAGGAGCAGTACGCCGATCGTCTTGACCACGAACTGCACCATGTCGGTCAGCGTGATGGACCACATGCCGCCGAGGGTGGAGTACGCGACGACGATCGTGCCGCCGAGGATGATCGCGACGGTGCGGTTCAGGTCGAACAGGACGTCGAAGATCGTGGCGTAGGCGATGGTGGAGGTGACCGCGAGCATCAGGGTGTACGCCCACATCACCACGCCCGAGATGACGCCGGCCCGGCCGCCGTAGCGCAGGTCGAGCATCTCGGAGACGGTGTAGACCTTCAGGCGGGCGATCCGGGCCGAGAAGAAGATCGAGAGGGCGAGGATTCCGAGGCCGATGGTGAAGACCATCCAGGCCCCGGAGAGTCCGTACTTGTAGCCGAGGCCGACGCCGCCGATGGTGGAGGCACCGCCGAGGACGATCGCCGCCATGGTGCCGGAGTACATGGCGGGCCCGAGCCGGCGGCCCGCCACCAGGAACTCGCTCTTGGACTTGGCGCGGCGCATGCCCCACCAGCCCATGGCCAGCATCCCGGCCAGATAGACGACGATCACTGCGTAGTCGACGGCCATGGGCCCTCCTCTTCGCGCACGGGGGATGTTCGGGGGTGGGACGACGGCAGCGGCTCGCGGGGGCGTACGCCCGTACCGTGACTGCCGGTCCGAGTCGACATTAGGTGGCCGAAAAGCGACTGCGAAGTGTACGTTTCATCCATTGGAACGAGACGGCATGGAGGGAACGCACATCATGCTGGATGCGCCGGTCCCCTTTGCCCCCGTGGTCCCACCGACCCCGCCCATCCTTCTGTCGGCCCTGCTGGCCCGGGAGGACCTCGCCCTGCGCCGGATCGCGGGGCCGACCGGCCGGGACACGGTGATCCACTGGGCGCACGTCTCGGAAATGGCCGACCCGTACCCGTACCTGCTGGGCGGCGAACTGCTGCTGACGGCCGGCGTCCATGTCGAGCCGGCCGCGGGCACCGGCCCGTACTTCGACGGCTACGTCTCCCGGATCGTGGCGGCGGGCGGCGCGGCCCTCGGCTTCGGCCTGGCGCCGGTGCACGACACGGTGCCGCCCGCCCTGGTGGCGGCCTGCGACGCCCACGGCCTCCCGCTGCTGGAGGTCCCCCCGCGGACCACGTTCTCCGGCGTCGCCCGCGCCGTCTGGCAGCTGATGGCCCAGGCCCGCCTGGCCGAGCTCCGCCGCGTCACCGAGGCCCAGCAGAGCCTGGCCGCCGCCGCCTCCCGCCCGGACCCCGTCCCCTCGGTCCTCCGCCAACTGGCCCACCGCCTCACGGGCTGGGCGGTCCTGTACGGCCCCGACGGCACGGACATCGCCTCGGCGGGACGGCCACAGGCAGAAGAGGTGCGGGGTGCACTGGCGGGGCTCGCCGGAGTGGTACGGCCGGTGACCTCCGGTGGCACACCCTCCGCCCACACCGGCCGGCCCGCGCCCTCCTCCGCCACCGACAGCGTCCGCGGCAGTCATCTCGCCGCCTACGCGCTCGGGGCCGGGCAGGGGTTCGTGCTCGGGGTGGCGGCGCCGGAGCGGGGCCCCGGGGACCACACCATCGTCTCCGTCGCCGCGGTGCTGCTGTCGTTGCTCACCGGGGAGCACCAGAGCGGTACGGGGGCGGCCCGGTCCTCGGCGCTCGTGCGGGTGTTGCTGGGGGCGGCGCCCGAGGAGGTGGCGCCGTTGCTCGGAACCGGACGGTGGGTCGTGGTGCACGCGCGGCCGGACGCACAGGTACCCGACACCATGGCCGCCTCCGCGCTCGGCGCCGCGCTCGGGTCCGCGCTGGTGGACCTCGCCGACGGGGTCGTACGGGTGCTCGTCCCCGCCGAGCGGGAGCCTGCCCCCCAGCCCGGCTGGACCCTCGGCGCGAGCACCGCCGTCACGGCGGCCGACTGGCCGGCCGCCGACGCCCAGGCGGCCCGCGCCCTGGCCCGCGCCCGCGCCACCCGCGTCCCCCTGGTCCGCCACGGCGACCGTTCCGGCCTCACCGACCTGCTCCCCCGCGACGAGGCCGACGCGCACGCCCGCGCCCTGCTCGCCCCCATCGGCGCGGCGCCGGCGCTCACCGAGACGCTGCGCACCTGGCTTTCCCTGCACGGCAGTTGGGACCGCACCGCGGTCGCCCTGTCCGTGCACCGCAACACCGTCCGCCAGCGCATCGCCCGCTGCGCCGCGCTGCTCGGCACCGACCTGGACGACCCGGACGTCCGCATGGAACTGTGGTTCGCCCTGCGGCGGGCCTGACACCACAATGGGGGCCATGCCGATACCCGGGACACCCAGCCGCGCCGAACTCGTCGACCACCTCGTGAGGACCCGTATCGCCGGGAACGTCGCCACCCCCCGTGAGAACAACCTCTCCCACTACCGCAAACTCGCGAACGGCGACCGCCACTTCTGGCTCGGGCTGGAGCTCGGCGACCGCTGGAGCGACGAGCAGGACGTACTCGCGGTGATGGCCGAGCGCGTCGGCGTCAACGACGACCCGGAGCACCGCCACGGCCAGGACACCATCGACCCCGAGCTGACCGTCGACGCCCTGGAGCGGATGGCCGGCCGGCTGCGCAAGGCGGCCGACGGGCGGCAGCAGGTGCTGTTCGCCACCGGCCACCCCGGCGGTCTGCTCGACGTGCACCGCGCCACGGCCGCCGCGCTGCGCGCCGCCGGCTGCGAGATCACCGTCATCCCGGACGGGCTGCAGACGGACGAGGGGTACGTCATGCAGTTCGCGGACGTGGCCGTCCTGGAGCACGGCGCCACGCTGTGGCACACCCACTCCGGCGATCCGATGCGCGCCATCCTCACCGGCCTGGAGCGCGAGGGCCGCCCGCTGCCGGACCTGGTCGTCGCCGACCACGGCTGGGCGGGCTGTGCCGGTCAGCACGGCGTGGACTCCGTCGGCTACGCGGACTGCAACGACCCGGCCCTCTTCCTCGCCGAGGCGGAGGGGACGCTGCAGGTGGCGGTGCCGCTCGACGACCACGTGATCAGCCCCCGGTACTACGACCCGATGACGGCGTACCTGCTGGACCAGGCGGGCCTGGCGTAGGGTTTCCCGGCGCCGGGTCCAGATGGTCCGGGCGGACCCGGCGGCACCGGGGCGTGCCCCATGACGTGGTGCGGGCGATCAAGCCCTTCGCGTTCCGGGACGAGGGCCGTGGCGGCCTCCGGGGAAGCGGCACCCCGCGAAGTGTCCCGCTGAGACGGGTCGGGCACTCGGTCCCGCGGTGCCAACCGTCCCCCACCTGTGGGTTCCGGCGCCTTGATCCCCTGCACCACCTGGCGGGACGCCGTCCGGCGCCGGGGAACTTCGCGACGGCGTTCCCCGGCGACGTTCCTCAGCGTTCCCGGGGAACGCGGACCACGCCCTCCTGGATCACCGAGATGGCCAGCCGGCCGTCCCGCGTGTAGATACGGGCCTGGCCGAGGCCCCGCCCGCCGTGCGCGGAGGGCGACTCCTGGTCGTACAGCAGCCACTCGTCGGCCCTGAACGGCCGGTGGAACCACATCGCGTGGTCCAGTGAGGCCCCGACGACGTCCCCGACCGCCCAGCCGCCGCGCCCGTGGGCGAGCAGCACCGAGTCGAGCAGCGTCATGTCGGACACGTAGGTGGCGAGGACGACGTGCAGGAGGGGATCGTCGTCGAGCTTGCCGTTGGTGCGGAACCACACCTGGGAGTGCGGCTC
>NZ_JUJA01000170.1:36293-41440 GCF_001906585.1 Streptomyces kebangsaanensis
CGTCGACGTAGCGCAGGTCGACCGCCTCACGGGCCTCCAGGAGCCGCTCCACGACCTCGGCCGGGAGGTGGTCGTAGCCGCGCAGGCGCTCGTCGGAGGTGGGCAGGGTCGCCGGGTCGGGGGCGGCCGGCACGGGGGCCTGGTGGTCGAGCCCGTCCTCCCGCGTCTGGAAGGACGCCGAGAGGTGGAAGATCGGCTGCCCGTGCTGGACGGCGACCACCCGGCGGGTGGTGAAGGAGCGGCCGTCGCGGATGCGGTCCACCGTGTAGACGATGGGCGCGCCCGGGTCGCCGGGGCGCAGGAAGTACGCGTGCAGCGAGTGCGCGTGCCGGTCCTCGGGGACCGTGCGCCCGGCGGCGACCAGCGCCTGCGCCGCGACCTGTCCGCCGAAGACGCGCGGGACGACCGCGAAGTGGGACCGTCCGCGGAAGATGTCCCGCTCGATCCGCTCGAGGTCGAGCAGATCGAGCAGGGACTGCAGTGCCTGGCTCATGGTTCCTTACAGGCCCATGTCCTTGGCGATGATCGACTTCATGATCTCGCTGGTGCCGCCGTAGATGCGGTTGACGCGGTTGTCCGCGTACAGGCGGGCGATCGGGTACTCGTTCATGTAGCCGTAGCCGCCGTGCAGCTGCAGGCAGCGGTCGATGACGCGGTGGGCGACCTCGGTGCAGAACAGCTTGGCGGAGGCGGCCTCGGCGGGGGTCAGCTCACCGGCATCCAGGGCCTCCAGGGCCCGGTCGGCGACGGCTTCCGCCGCGTCCACCTCGGCCTGGCAGGCGGCCAGCTCGAACTTGGTGTTCTGGAAGTGGGCGACCGGCTTGCCGAAGACGGTGCGCTCCTGCACGTACTGCTTGGCGAACCGGACGGCGGCCCTGGCCTGCGCGTAGGCGCCGAAGGCGATGCCCCAGCGCTCGGAGGGCAGGTTGGCGCCGAGGTAGGAGAAGCCCTTGTTCTCCTCGCCGAGCAGGTCCTCGACGGGCACCTCGACGTCGACGAAGGCGAGCTCGGCGGTGTCGGAGGTCCTCAGCCCCAGCTTGTCGAGCTTGCGGCCCACCGAGTACCCCTCGGACCTGGTGTCCACGGCGAACAGGGAGATGCCGTGGCGGCGGTCCTCGGCCGTGGGCGCGGCGGTGCGGGCGCAGACGATGACCTTGTCGGCGTGCACGCCGCCGGTGATGAAGGTCTTGGCGCCGTTGAGGACGTAGTGCGTCCCGTCCTCGCTCAGCCTGGCGGTGGTCTTCATGCCCGCGAGGTCGGAGCCGGTGCCGGGCTCGGTCATCGCGATGGCCCACATCTCCTCGCCGGAGACGAACTTGGGCAGGAACCGCTTCTTCTGCTCGTCGGTGGCGAGCATCTTGAGGTAGGGCAGCGCGAGCAGGACGTGCACACCGGAGCCGCCGAAGGTGACACCCGCGCGGGCGGTCTCCTCGTACTGGATGGCCTCGAACTTGTGCGTCTCGAACCCCGCGCCGCCGTATTCCTCGGGCACGTTGATGCCGAAGAGGCCCAGTTCGGCGAGCTTGTGGTAGAACTCGCGGGGCACGATGCCCTGCGTGAACCACTCGTCGTACACCGGTACGACCTCGGCCTCGATGAAGGCGCGAAGGGTCTCCCGGAACGCCTCGTGATCCTCGTTGAACACCGTACGGCGCACGCCGCCACCGCCCTTTCATGCGCCTAAACCGGCGCCGCTCTCGCGTACCTGGTTGCTCGCCGTCCGGGTTCCTCAATTGATGGTTGCGGCCCAGTGGCTAAGCGCTTGCTCATACAAACGTACCGACGAGTAGGCGCTCCGGTAAAGCCCCCGCGGCCGTAACGCGGGTCACGCACGGGCGGGGCGCGGGGCACCGCCCCACGCCCGCGTCCCGCTCAGCCGGCCGCGGGCGCCGCCGCCGCGAAGGCCCCCCGGGCCATCCGGTGCAGCAGCTCCGCCGTGGCGCCCCGCCCCGGCAGCGACCCGGCCCGCCCGAGGTGCGGCGTCGAGTTCAGCAGCCCGAACACCGAGTGGACGGCCGACCGCGCGGCCGGCTCCGAAAGTTCCGGATGCACCCGCCGGACCACCTCCACCCACAGCTCGACGTACTGCCGCTGAAGCTGCCGCACCAGCTTCCGGTCGCTGTCCCGCAGGCGGTCCAGCTCCCGGTCGTGCAGAGTGATGAGCGGACGGTCGTCGAGCGCGAAGTCGATGTGCCCCTCGATGAGGGAGTCGAGCACCGTCTCCGGACCGGCCGGACCGGCTCCCCCGTCCGCCTCCGCCAGCCGCCGCTTCGCCCCCGTCAGCAGCTGCCCGCTGATGCCGACCAGCAGCTCCGCGAGCATCGCGTCCTTGCCCGCGAAGTGCCGGTAGAGCCCCGGTCCGCTGATGCCCACCGCGGCGCCTATCTCGTCGACGCCGACACCGTGGAAGCCGCGTTCGGCGAAGAGGCGCGCGGCCTCCTTGAGGATCTGCTCGCGGCGGGTGGGGGCGTCGGTTCGCGTGGTCATGAAAACAATTCTAGACAGCGAGGTTAGCGGTCGTTAACCTGAAGGGAGTGCGTTAACGGTCATTAACACGTGAGAGGACCGCAGGATGCATCAGGCACCGGAGCTGACGAGCGCGGCCGACCCCGCGTCGGAGGCCTGGCGGGCCAACGAGGAGGCTCACCGCGAGCTCGCCGAGGAGCTGCGCGGCAAGCTCGCCGCCGCCCGGCTCGGCGGCGGCGAGAGGGCACGGGCGCGGCACACCGCGCGCGGAAAGCTGCTGCCGCGCGACCGCGTGGACACACTGCTCGACCCCGGCTCGCCCTTCCTGGAACTGGCGCCGCTGGCCGCCGACGGGATGTACGACGGGCAGGCCCCGGCCGCCGGGGTCGTCGCCGGGATCGGCAGGGTGAGCGGCCGCGAGTGCGTGATCGTCGCCAACGACGCCACCGTCAAGGGCGGGACGTACTACCCGATGACGGTGAAGAAGCACCTGCGCGCGCAGGAGGTGGCCCTGGAGAACCGCCTCCCGTGCCTCTACCTGGTCGACTCCGGCGGCGCCTTCCTGCCCCTGCAGGACGAGGTCTTCCCCGACCGCGAGCACTTCGGCCGGATCTTCTACAACCAGGCCCGCATGTCCGGTGCCGGCATCCCGCAGATCGCGGCGGTCCTCGGCTCCTGCACGGCCGGCGGGGCGTACGTCCCGGCGATGAGCGACGAGGCCGTGATCGTCCGCAACCAGGGCACGATCTTCCTGGGCGGCCCGCCGCTGGTGAAGGCGGCCACCGGTGAGGTCGTCACCGCCGAGGAGCTGGGCGGCGGCGAGGTGCACTCCCGCGTCTCCGGCGTCACCGACCACCTCGCGGAGGACGACGCCCACGCCCTGCGCATCGTCCGCACGATCGTCTCCACCCTCCCGGCGCGCGGGGAGCTGCCCTGGGAGGTCACCGAGGCCGTCGAGCCGAAGGTCGACCCCTCCGGGCTCTACGGCGCCGTCCCGGCCGACCCCCGCACCCCCTACGACGTCCGCGAGGTCATCGCGCGCGTGGTGGACGGCTCCCGCTTCGCCGAGTTCAAGGCCGAGTTCGGGCAGACCCTGGTCACCGGCTTCGCCCGCATCCACGGCCACCCGGTCGGGATCGTCGCCAACAACGGCATCCTGTTCTCCGAGTCCGCCCAGAAGGGCGCCCACTTCATCGAGCTGTGCGACCAGCGCGGCATCCCGCTGCTGTTCCTGCAGAACATCTCCGGCTTCATGGTGGGCAGGGACTACGAGGCGGGCGGCATCGCCAAGCACGGCGCCAAGATGGTCACGGCCGTCGCCTGCACGCGCGTGCCCAAGCTGACGGTGGTCGTCGGCGGGTCGTACGGCGCGGGGAACTACTCCATGTGCGGCAGGGCGTACTCGCCCCGCTTCCTGTGGATGTGGCCGAACGCCAAGATCTCGGTCATGGGCGGCGAGCAGGCCGCCTCCGTCCTCGCCACCGTCAAGCGCGACCAGATGGAGGCCCGCGGGGAGGAGTGGCCCACGGAGGACGAGGAGTCCTTCAAGGCGCCCGTCCGCGCCCAGTACGAGCGCCAGGGCAACGCCTACTACGCCACCGCCCGCCTCTGGGACGACGGCGTGATCGACCCGCTGGAAACCCGCCAGGTGCTGGGCCTGGCCCTGACCGCGTGCGCCAACGCCCCGCTGGGCGACCCCCAGTTCGGCGTCTTCCGGATGTGAGGGGGAACTCTTGAAGATGTTCGAAACAGTTCTGGTGGCCAACCGCGGCGAGATCGCCGTCCGCGTCATCCGCACCCTGCGCGCGCTCGGCGTGCGCTCAGTGGCCGTCTTCTCCGACGCCGACGCGGACGCCCGGCACGTCCGGGAGGCCGACACGGCGGTACGGATCGGCCCGGCGCCCGCGGCCGAGAGCTACCTGTGCGTCGACCGGCTGCTGGAGGCCGCCGCCCGCACCGGCGCCCAGGCCGTCCACCCCGGGTACGGCTTCCTCGCGGAGAACGCCGGCTTCGCGCGCGCCTGCGAGGAGGCCGGACTGGTCTTCATCGGCCCTCCCGCGGACGCGATCTCCCTCATGGGCGACAAGATCCGCGCCAAGGAGACGGTGGAGGCGGCCGGGGTCCCGGTGGTCCCCGGCTCCAACGGCTCCGGACTGACCGACGACCAGCTCGCCGGGGCCGCCCGCGAGATCGGCATGCCGGTCCTGCTCAAGCCCTCCGCCGGAGGCGGCGGCAAGGGCATGCGGCTGGTGCGGGACACGGACCGGATCGCCGAGGAGATCGCCGCCGCCCGCCGCGAGGCCCGCGCCTCCTTCGGCGACGACACCCTCCTCGTCGAGCGCTGGATCGACCGGCCCCGGCACATCGAGATCCAGGTCCTGGCCGACGGCCACGGCAACGTCGTGCACCTCGGCGAGCGCGAGTGCTCCCTCCAGCGCCGCCACCAGAAGATCATCGAGGAGGCACCCAGCGTGCTCCTCGACGAGGGGACCCGGGCCGCGATGGGCGAGGCCGCGGTCCAGGCCGCCCGCTCCTGCGGCTACCGGGGCGCGGGCACGGTGGAGTTCATCGTGCCCGGCGGGGACCCGACCGCGTACTACTTCATGGAGATGAACACCCGCCTCCAGGTGGAGCACCCGGTCACCGAGCTGATCACGGGGCTGGACCTGGTGGAGTGGCAG
>NZ_JUJA01000170.1:41467-66732 GCF_001906585.1 Streptomyces kebangsaanensis
GGGCGAGCCGCTGGCGTTCGCCCAGGAGGACATCCGGCTGACCGGTCACGCGATCGAGGCCCGTCTGTGCGCCGAGGACCCGGCGCGCGGGTTCCTGCCCTCGGGCGGCACGGTGCTGCGGCTGCGCGAGCCGCAGGGGGACGGGGTGCGCACCGACTCCGGGCTGAGCGAGGGCACGGAGGTCGGCAGCCTGTACGACCCGATGCTGTCCAAGGTGATCGTCCACGGCCCGGACCGCGCCACCGCGCTCAGGAAACTCCGCGCGGCCCTGGCCCGCACGGTGACGCTCGGCGTGCAGACCAACGCCGGGTTCCTGCGCCGGCTGCTGGCCCACCCGGCCGTGGTGGCGGGCGAGCTGGACACCGGGCTGGTGGAGCGGGTGGTCGACGAACTGGTCGCCACGGACGTGCCGGAGGAGGTCTACGAGGCGGCGGCCGCCGTGCGGCTGGAGGCGCTGCGACCGAAGGGCGGGGGCTGGACCGACCCGTTCTCGGTGCCGAGCGGCTGGCGGCTGGGCGGGGAGCCGAAGCCGATGGCGTTCCCGCTGCGGGTGCCGGGACTCGAACCCGTCACCCACCACCCGGTGCGCGGCACCCACACGGTCACCGACGACACGGTCTCGGTCACCCTGGACGGTGTCCGCCACACCTTCCACCGCGCCGCCGACTGGCTGGGCCGCGACGGCGACGCCTGGCACGTGCGCGACCACGACCCGGTGGCCGCCTCCCTCGACCGCGCGTCCCACTCCGGCGCCGACTCGCTCACCGCCCCCATGCCGGGCACGGTCACGGTGGTGAAGGTCGCCGTCGGCGACGAGGTGGCCGCGGGCCAGAGCCTGCTGGTGGTCGAGGCGATGAAGATGGAGCACGTCATCTCGGCCCCGCACGCCGGCACCGTCACCGAACTGGACGTCGCGCCGGGCACGACGGTCGCCATGGACCAGGTGCTGGCGGTCATCGCGCCCGCGGAGACCGCACCGGAGGAGGAGACGGCATGAGCACTCCCGGACTCGGCCTGCCCATGGTCGTACCGGCCCCCGACCTGCCCGCCCGGGTCAGGATCCACGAGGTCGGCCCGCGCGACGGGCTGCAGAACGAGAAGGCGACCGTGCCGACCGAGGTCAAGGCGGAGTTCATCCGCCGCCTCGCCGACGCGGGCCTGCGGACGGTCGAGGCCACCAGCTTCGTCCACCCGAAGTGGGTGCCCCAACTGGCCGACGCGGAAGCGCTGTTCCCCCAGGTCAAGGACCTGAAGGGGGTGCACCTGCCGGTCCTGGTGCCCAACATGCGCGGACTGGAGCGCGCGCTCGCCCTCGGAGCGGACCGCATCGCCGTGTTCGCCAGCGCCACCGAGTCCTTCGCCAAGGCCAACCTCAACCGCACGGTGGAGGAGTCCCTCGCGGTCTTCGAGCCGGTCGTGGCCCGCGCGAAGGACGAGGGCGCCCATGTCCGCGGCTATGTCTCCATGTGTTTCGGCGACCCCTGGGAGGGCGCCGTCCCCCTCCACCAGGTCGCCCACGTGTGCGGGGCGCTGCTGGACATGGGCTGCGACGAGCTGAGCCTCGGGGACACGATCGGCGTGGCGACTCCGGGTCACGTACTGGAGCTGCTGTCCACGCTCAACGAGCAGCACGTGCCGACCTCCGTGCTCGGCGTGCACTTCCACGACACCTACGGCCAGGCCCTCGCCAACACCCTGGCCGCGCTCGAGCACGGCGTCACCACCGTCGACGCCTCCGCGGGCGGCCTCGGCGGCTGCCCGTACGCCAAGTCCGCCACCGGCAACCTCGCCACCGAGGACCTGGTGTGGATGCTGCACGGCCTCGGCATCGACACCGGGGTCGACCTCGGCCGCCTCGTCGCCACGAGCGAGTGGATGGCCGACCGGCTGGGCCGCCCCGGCCCTTCCCGCACCCTCCGCGCCCTCTCCCACAAGGAGCAGTGATAGACGATGAACCACCGTCTGACCCCCGAGCTGGAGGAACTCCGCCGCACCGTCGAGGAGTTCGCGCACGATGTCGTGGCTCCCAAGATCGGTGACTTCTACGAGCGGCACGAGTTCCCGTACGAGATCGTGCGGGAGATGGGCCGTATGGGCCTGTTCGGGCTGCCGTTCCCGGAGGAGTACGGCGGCATGGGCGGCGACTACCTGGCCCTCGGCATCGCGCTGGAGGAGCTGGCCCGGGTGGACTCCTCGGTCGCCATCACCCTGGAGGCCGGGGTGTCGCTCGGCGCCATGCCGCTGCATCTGTTCGGCACCGAGAAGCAGAAGCGGCGGTGGCTGCCCAAGCTGTGCTCCGGCGAGATGCTGGGCGCCTTCGGCCTGACGGAGCCGGACGGCGGCTCGGACGCGGGGGCGACCCGTACGACGGCCCGCCTGGACCCGGACACGAACGAGTGGGTGATCAACGGCACCAAGTGCTTCATCACCAACTCGGGCACGGACATCACGGGCCTGGTGACGGTCACTGCGGTGACCGGCCGCAAGCCCGACGGCCGCCCGCTGATCTCCGCGATCATCGTCCCCTCGGGCACGCCCGGCTTCACGGTGGCGCCCGCCTACTCCAAGGTGGGCTGGAACGCCTCGGACACCCGTGAGCTGTCCTTCTCCGACGTCCGGGTGCCGGCGGCGAACCTGCTGGGCGAGGAGGGCCGCGGCTACGCGCAGTTCCTGCGGATCCTCGACGAGGGCCGCATCGCCATCGCGGCGCTGGCGACGGGGCTCGCGCAGGGCTGCGTGGACGAGTCGGTGAAGTACGCCAAGGAGCGCCACGCCTTCGGCAGGCCGATCGGCGCCAACCAGGCCATACAGTTCAAGATCGCCGACATGGAGATGAAGGCCCACACGGCCCGCCTCGCCTGGCGCGACGCGGCCTACCGGCTGGTCGCGGGCGAACCCTTCAAGAAGGAAGCGGCCCTGGCCAAGCTCCACTCCTCCACGGTCGCCGTCGACAACGCTCGTGACGCCACCCAGATCCACGGCGGCTACGGCTTCATGAACGAGTACCCGGTCGCCCGGATGTGGCGCGACTCCAAGATCCTGGAGATCGGCGAGGGCACGAGCGAGGTGCAGCGGATGCTGATCGCCAGGGAGTTGGGGCTCGTGGGCTGAGGTAACCCGGCGACGCATCGCCAGGCTGGAGAGCTGTGCGTCGCCGTACGAGTCAGTCCGTGGCCCAGCTGACCGTCTGCCGATCGGCGGTGACGGTGACCTCGAAGCGTTCCAGCGGCGGCGCCCCGTCGGCCCGCCACCGGGTGACGTGCTCCTCGACCGCGTCCCACAGGAAGGCAGGGCCTCCCTGGCGGACGATCCACCGGCCCGCGTCCTCGAAAAGGACGGCCCAGGCACCGGCTTCGACATCGATGAGGAGATGTTCGGTGCGGCCGTCGCGGTCGAGGCTGACCCGCTGTGCCCGAGCCACGGCGAGCTGGGCGACGAAGCGCGTGGCCCAGTCGTCGAGGGCATCGGGCACGAGTTCGGCGGGGCGCTCCTCACCGTCGTCGAGGTTGGGCAGCAGGCCCAGCGGCGGCGGCATCTGGGGTCGTGCGAGCATGAAAGAAATCTGGCCGCCGAGGAGTGGGCCGGAGGCCGTCCCGTCGTCGTGAACGGTCAGCCGGGCGAGTTCCGAGGAGTACAGCCAACCGCACACGGGGACGAGAATGATCCCGCCGGGGCGGGTCTGCTCGATCCACTCATGGGGCACGGTGACGATCCCGCACGTGACGACGACGCGGTCATAGGGAGCACCAGCCACGTGCCCAAGAAGGCCGTCGCCGGTGACGAGGTGCGGGGTGTAGCCGACCTGCCCGAGCGACACGCGAGCGCGGCCGGAGACCGCTTCGTCGACCTCGACGGACGTCACCCGGTCGTCACCAAGACGTTGACACAGAAGGGCTGTCGAGTACCCGGTACCAGTGCCGATTTCGAGGACACGATGCCCGTCGCCGACCTGGAGGTCTTCGAGCATCCGCACGACCAGACCCGGCATCGTGGAGGACGAGGTGGGGGCGCGCAGGATTTCCCCCCGGATGTCACCGGGAACGACGGTGCCCGCGATCTGGGTGACCAGGGAGTCATCGTTGTAGCAGCGTCCCAGCCACTGCGGGTCATCGGGCATGACCGGCCGCCATGCGGTCGGAGCGGAGGCCTCGACCATTTCGAAGAAGCCGCCGCGCAGGAATTCATGCCGAGGGACGGCTTCGACAGCTCCGCGCCACGGCTCGGTGCGTAGGTGGCCGTCAGCGGTCAGGCACTGGGCGAGCCGCACCCGTAGGCCCTGGTCGTTCATCGAATCTTCCTCTCCAGCAGATCAGCCATGGCCGCTGTCATCGGCAGGCCGGTTTCCGGTTCCAACCACGCCCACTGGCCCGAGCTGTTGCACTCCAGGAACCACCATCGGCCCTCGCGGTCCACAGCGAAGTCGAAAGCGCCGAAGACGAGCCCGAAGCGGGACAGGTAGGCATGGAGGGCCTCGGTGACGCCCGGCGGCGGCTCGACGACCGTGTAGGTCAACTTGCTGTAGTCGGTGCGCCAGTCCAACAGGTCCGAGTCGATGCGGACGCAGAACACGCGGTCAGCCATGACCGTGACCCGGACGTCGGCGATCTTGTCGACGCGGGCCTGAAAGAGGTGGGCGGTGCCGGCCACGGCGTCGTCGATTTCCCCGGCCGTTACCTCGTTCACCTGAGCCGTGCAGGACACACCGTCGATCAGGTACAGCGGCGTCGACAACGGCTTGTAGATCACAGGACCGTGACGCTTGATGAAGGTGCGCGCGGTGCTGGGGTCGGAGGTCACCAGCGTCCGCGGGACACGGAATCCGGCCTGTACTGCGGCAGTGAGGCCGGAGGGCTTGAACTCGGCATCGCCGATGCGGTGAGGGTGGTTGACGTACAGGCATCCGGGCAGTGAGGCGACGACTCCGCCGAGGCCGTAGCGGGCCTGCGTGACGGCGAAGCGGGCCGTCTGCTCGTCCAGGTGGGGGAAGGTGAAGCAAGAGGGGCGGCGGTAGTACAGGGAGCGGACACGGGACAGATCCGCTGTGCGTGTGGGAGTGCTCAGCGTTCCTTCAAGGCCGTCAGGCGTGATGGTGGCCGCGAACGACAGGGTGGCGGGGAAGTCCCCGGAGTCGAACCGCACGACCGGGACTCCCCGGCCGTGCAGCTCGTTGACCACCAGGTCGGTCGTGGGGTCGTCCAGGTTGGTGACGACCAGAACCGGACCGAGGTCACTCACTGGTCGTTGTCGTTCCCCGTGTCCTGGTCTCCGCCGCCGGCGCCGCCGGGACCGGAACCGTCGGAGGGATTACCGGTGTTGGTGGCAGGGTTGGTGCCGGTGCTGGTGCCGTGACCGGGCATCTCCAGGACCTGCCCCGCGGCGTCGAAGTACCGCCCGGTCTGGGTGACCGGGTCCAGTTCGACGCGGGCGTACGACGGTGCCGGGGCCGGGTACGGAGCCATCCGCCGCAGACCCCACGGCGTGGGCGTGCTGATGCCCTGCGGAAGCGGCGTCCCGGTCGGGAGCCGGTCGGAGTGGGCGAACATCCTTGCCTCCATGTCGTTGGTGGTGGACATGCTCTTGGTGTGGTGCCAGAGACCCTGGGGAGACAGCGGTCCCCGGCACGTTGTCTGCCGTTCGCGGCGCGACTTGCCGACGATCTCACCGACTGTCAGCAGCCCTACGGAGATGCGGGGGTCAATTGGCCGTTTCCTTCCCTCAGGCCCTTTCCTCGACAAGGAGTTCAGCCCAAACGACCTTGTATGTGCCCTTCCCCCGGCCCTTGACGTCATAGCCCCACCGGTCGCTCAGCGTGTTGACCAGAAGCAGTCCCCGCCCCTCCTCAGCCTCCTCGGAGGGACGTCCTACCTCGGGAACGTCAGGAGAGGTGTCGGCGACACCGATTCGAACGCGGTCATTGGCCACACGGCGGACGATGACCCGTGCCATGCGCGAGCGGGTGTGATTGATCGCGTTTGTCAGCAGCTCCGACACGATCAACGTCCCAGCCTCCGTCAACTCTGTTATTCCCCAGGCACTGAGGGCGGCGCTGACGAGCAGCCGGGCCTTGTGGGCCGACTCGGGCTCACACGGCACGGTCTCCGAATAGCCGGGTACGCCGGTTGCGGTGGGGCTGGCGGCGGTCATGGTCACGTGGTGGTCTCCTCCGGGGTGGAGACCCCGCTCTCTCCCGCCCTTCGGTGCGCGAGGGAGCCAGGTCTCGTCCGTCGCCGCTGGTGGGAAGGCCGGCGTCCCGGCGGCGTGTGACCAGTCAACGCCCGTGACGGGTACGAGGGAGACTCCGAGTGGTGACTCCGAGTTGGAGTCACCACTCTGTCGCTGCCCGTAGCATCGAGGAGACGTGCAGTAGGGGGACGACTGATGGACCGCCAGACTCAGAACCCGCGTGAAGTCGTCGCGGGGCTGCTCGACGATGCCCGGTTACTCACGGCCTGTCGTGACCGCGATATGGGGGCACTGTTCCGACTGCTCAACCACCGGGGCATCAGCACACGCAAAATCGCTGCGGCCGTCGACATCACCCAAGGGCGGCTGTACGACTACATGAACGGCAAGAGCCGGGTTGAGAAGCTGTCGATGTTCGAGCAGATCGCCGATGCCTTCAGAATCCCCGGCTTTTTACTCGGCCTGGCCCGCCGGGCGTGGGAGCCCACCGTAGAAGTGGCGCCACAACAGTCGCAGACTCCGCCGGACGGGGATGATCTGGCGGCCATGGACGCCTTCCGGGCCGCCGACCGGCAGACCGGCGGAGGCCGCCTCTACGGAGCCGTAGTGCGGCACCTGAGCGACCGCGTAGCGCCGCGCCTGGTCGACGCCGCCAGCGGACCCCAGGTCTTCGCCACCGCGGCAGCGCTGACGGAAATGGCCGGGTGGATGGCCCACGACTCCGGTCAGGACGACCGCGCCATCAAACACTTCGCCCGAGCTCTTCCCCTTGCTCGAACCTCCGGTGACCTCCCCCTCGCGGCTCATGTCGCGGCATCCAGCAGCCATCTCGCGCTCCAGACCGGCGATGCGGCTGGGGCGGTGCGCTGGGCACAGACCGGCCTCCACCTCGCCGGTCAGGGACCGAGAATTCCTGCCCTTTCGGCGCGACTCCACACCATGCAGGCCCGCGCCCTCGCAGCAGCGGCACAGCACACGCCAGCCGTCCGCGCTCTCGAACAAGCCCACCGTGCTCTCGACGCCTCCGTTTCCTTCGCGCATCCGTGGCTGTCGCCGTTCGACACCGCCGCACTGGCGAGCGAGTCGGCGCTGATCTGGCGGGACTTGGGGTGTTACGACGAGGCCCTGGCACATGCCGAGGACGCAGTACGGCTGCGCGAAGACGGCCGGGCCCGTTCCCTGACTCTCAGCCGCATCACCCTCGTCGGAATCCACGTGCAGCGAGAGGAACTCGATGCGGCGGTGACCGTCGGACACGACTTGCTGACCACCAGTCCCACGCTCAGCTCAGTCCGCGTCATCCACCAGCTCGACCGCCTTCAACGGCTGCTGGAGCCGCACAAGGCGTACGGGCCGGTACGGGAGTACCTCATGCGGTTCGACGACGCGCGCAGGGCCAGAATGCTCCTGCTGGCCGACATCATCACCGGAGGCATCCCAGCATGAAGCCCAGCCCGGACGACCCCGACGCCTGGAACGCGTATTTGGCCGAAGGAAACGCCAAGCAAGCCAGAAAGCGCGTCGCGGCGGATGTGGTGCTCAGGGACACGGCCGGCCGAGTGCTACTGGTGAATCCAACGTACAAACCGGACTGGGACTTGCCCGGCGGGATGGCAGAGGAGAACGAGCCGCCCGAGGAGGCAATGACGCGGGAGCTGGGTGAGGAGCTGGGCCTGGACATCGTTCCGCGCGGGCTCCTGGTGGTCGACTGGGTGGCCCCACACGGGCCGTGGGACGACCACATCGCGTTCGTCTTCGACGGCGGCATGATCGACGGGGAAGGGCTGATTCCCCAGGACGAGGAGCTGTCCGAGGTCCGCTTCGTGTCCGCTGATACGGCGCTGACGCTGGTGGGCGAGCGGATGCGGCGCAGGCTCAGCGCGGCTCTGCGAGCGATCGACCAAGGTCGGCCGCAGTACTTGCGGGATGGCCGCTCAGCCTGGTAGCGAACACAAACGGGCAGCACGGTCACACACACCGTGGCGTACCCGCGCCCCACCCACAAGGCGTACTCCTCCATGGTCGCCGTCGACAGCGCCCACGACGCCACCCAGAGATCACGGCCGGGAGTGAGTCAGCAACCACTGACCCACCCCAGCCGACCTAGTGCCGTGACCGCGAAGGTTCACCGGGGTCAGCTCGATCAGTCTGATCGGGCTGCTTCCCACCTCCATGAGGTTTGGCGAGGGAGGCCGTCGAGGTCCCCGCGGCCGGTGCACCAGAGAAGTACCTGGGTGGGGTCTCCGGGCGGGGCGGCGGGGAAAAGCCGGTTGAGTACGGCTGCACTCAGCGGTGCTGGTGGCAGCCAGTCCACGGACAGTCCCTGCGTGATGTCGTGCGTGTGCAGCAGGGTTTCGGCAACGCCCATCGCCGCGAATCCCCCGAGATCGCACGGACCCCAGTGCCAGGCACGCAGGGTCGGGCTGGCTGTGGCCAACGCGCTGCTGAGCAGCCCGCCGCAGGCGGTGACGGCCTGGAGTAGCTCAGCCGGTGAGGCGGTGGGGCGGACGTTCAGATCGAAAGGGAGGTAGGCGTCGGTGGGCTGTGCTGCCAACTGCCCTGCGTAGGCCGTCAGGTCGTGGCCGATGTGCGCTGCTGTTTGCCAGCAGGTCCAATCGAGCGGCCCCGCCGACACCGTCCAGTCCTCAGCGGTATGAGGGCTGAGTATCCGCAGCATCTCTGCCACGGCGGCGTCGACATCCTGATGGTTCATGCGGAACTCCTCGCGGTTCGTGCTGTGCGACGGGGCTGTGCCGGCTGTCGTTCCTCCACGCCGCCAGGAATCTGGCACGTCCCGCCCGTCGAATACGAAGCCAACTACTACACCGAACTCACGAAACCCCAGGTCATCACCACAATCTGAGATCTCTACCGAACCCGGGGCGATTCACATCGTATGGCGCACCACTGACAAGGGCCGGAGCCAGAGATGCCCCCCCTGGACAGCAGCTGAGGTTAGGCTAACCTACCTTCGAACCTGTCCGGCGGGCGCCCCGCCCTGTTCGAAAGCAGTCGTACCCATGCCCAACGCCCGTTCCACCACCCTCTCCCGCCGCGGCGTCCTCGCCGCGGGCGGCGCCCTCGGCCTCGGTGCCGTGCTCGCGGCCTGCGGCGGCGAGGACGCGAAAAGCGGCGGCTCGGGCGGCGGAACGACTGCCGCACGGTCCGGCCCCTGGTCCTTCGAGGACGACCGGGGGCAGACCGTCAAGGCCGACGAGGTCCCGTCGGCCATCGTGGCCTTCGTCGGCGTGGCCGCCGCACTGCACGACTACGGCGTCCAGGTCAAGGGCGTCTTCGGCCCGACGACGACCAAGGACGGCAAGGCCGACGTACAGGCCGGCGACATGGACGTCAGCAAGGTGACGGTCCTCGGCAACGAGTGGGGCCAGTTCAACATCGAGAAGTACGCGGCCCTCGCCCCCGACGCCCTGATCTCGACGATGTTCGACGACGCGGGCACCCTCTGGTACGTCCCGGAGGAGTCGAAGAAGAAGATCCTCGCCGTCGGCGCCCCCAGCGTCGGCATCTCCGTCTACGACCGGCAGCTGACCGAGCCGCTGGAGCGCATGCTCGCGCTCGCGAAGTCCCTCGGCGCGGACGTCACCACCGACAGGGTCAAGCAGGCCAGGAAGCGCTTCGAGGACGCGGCCGCCCGGCTGCGCGCCGCCGCCAAGGCCAAGCCGGACATCAAGGTGATGGCGGGGTCGGCCAGCCAGGACCTGTTCTACGTCTCCGGCACCAACCTCTCGGTCGACCTGGAGTACTTCAAGGCCCTCGGCGTGAACCTCGTCGAGCCCCCTGAGAGCGCCAAGAAGCAGGGCGGCGGCTGGTTCGAGTCGCTGAGCTGGGAGAACGCCGACAAGTACGCGGCGGACGTCATCATGATGGACAACCGCACCTCGGCCGTCCAGCCCGCCGACATCACCCAGGCCACCTGGAAGAAGCTCCCCGCCGTCAAGGCCGGCCAGGTCGTCCCGCGCACCGCCGAGCCGATCCTGTCCTACGGCAAGTGCGCCCCGCTCCTGGAGGACCTGGCGAAGGCCATCGAGACGGCCAGGAAGGTGAGCTGACTCCTCACAGGAAGAACCGGGTCGGCGCGGTGGAGTGACGCCGGCCGGGGAGGGGGCGGCGTTCCGCCGAAGCTCAACTCAGGTTAGGCTAACCTAAGTTGATGTCGCGCGACTCCGCCCCTCATCGCGTCCCCACGGACGTCCCACCCCCCGGAGGACCCCCACATGCGCTCACACCTGCTCAATGACCTCACCGCGGAGCACTACCGACGCTCCGTGAAAGAAGGAGTGGAGCGGGTGGCCGCCAGGCTCGCCGCCACCGACCGCCCGTTCACCGGGATCACGGCCGACGCCCTCGCCCCCCGCATCGAGCGGATCGACCTCGACCGGCCGCTGGGCGACACCACCGCGGCCCTCGACGAGCTGGAGGAGGTCTACCTGCGGGACGCGGTCTACTTCCACCACCCCCGCTACGTCGCCCACCTCAACTGCCCGGTCGTCATCCCCGCGGTGCTCGGCGAGGCCGTCCTGTCCGCCGTCAACTCCTCCCTGGACACCTGGGACCAGTCGGCCGGCGGCACCCTGATCGAGCGCAGGCTCATCGACTGGACGGCCGCCCGTATCGGCCTCGGCCCCGCCGCCGACGGCGTGTTCACCTCCGGCGGCACCCAGTCCAACCTCCAGGCGCTGCTGCTCGCCCGTGAGGAGGCCAAGACGGACGACCTCGCGCGGCTGCGGATCCTCGCCTCCGAGGCCGGCCACTTCAGCGTGCGGAAGTCGGCGAAACTGCTTGGTCTGGACCCCGAGTCGGTGGTCGCCGTGCCCGTCGACCGCGACCGGCGGATGCGGACGGTCGCGCTCGCCCGCGAACTGGAGCACTGCCGCCGCGACGGCCTGGTCCCGATGGCCGTGGTCGCCACCGCCGGCACCACCGACTTCGGCTCCATCGACCCGCTGCCCGGGATCGCCGAGCTGTGCGCGCGGTACGGCACCTGGCTGCACGTCGACGCGGCCTACGGCTGCGGCCTGCTGGTCTCCCCCACCCGCCGCCACCTGCTCACCGGCATCGAACACGCCGACTCGGTCACCGTCGACTACCACAAGTCCTTCTTCCAGCCGGTGAGTTCGTCCGCCGTGCTGGTCCGGGACGCCGCCACCCTGCGGCACGCCACCTACCACGCGGACTACCTCAACCCGCGCCGCGCGGCGACCGAGCGCATCCCCAACCAGGTCGACAAGTCCCTGCAGACCACCCGCCGCTTCGACGCCCTCAAACTGTGGATGACACTGCGCGTCATGGGCGCCGACGGGATCGGCCGGCTCTTCGACGAGGTGTGCGACCTGGCCGCCGAGGGATTCCGGCTGCTCGTCGCCGACCCGCGCTACGACGTCGTGGTCGAACCGGCCCTGTCCACCCTGGTCTTCCGCTGGGTCCCGGCCGCCGTCACCGACCCGGCCGAGATCGACCGTGCCAACCTCCACGCCCGCAAGGCCCTGTTCGCCTCCGGCGACGCCGTGGTCGCCGGCACCAAGGTCGCCGGCCGCCACTACCTGAAGTTCACCCTGCTCAACCCCGAGACGAAGCCGGACGACCTCGCCGCCGTCCTCGACCTGATCGCCGGCCACGCCGAGCAGTACCTGGGAGAGTCCCTTGACCGTGCGTCCTGAAACCCCCATCGCCCCTTATGACTTCGTGGGGATCGGGCTCGGCCCCTTCAACCTCGGCCTCGCCTGCCTCACCGAGCCGATCACCGAACTCAGCGGTGTCTTCCTGGAGTCCAAGCCCGACTTCGAGTGGCACTCGGGGATGTTCCTCGACGGCGCCCATCTGCAGACCCCGTTCCTGTCGGACCTGGTGACCCTGGCCGACCCGACGTCCCCGTACTCCTTCCTCAACTACCTGAAGGAGAAGGGCCGCCTGTACTCGTTCTACATCCGCGAGAACTTCTATCCCCTCCGGGTCGAGTACGACGACTACTGCCGCTGGGCGGCGGCCCGGCTGAGCAGCGTCCGCTTCGGCACGACCGTGACCGAGGTGACGTACGACGAGACGGACGAGCTGTACGCCGTACGGACGCACACCGGGGCGACCTACCGCGCCCGCGTGCTGGTCCTCGGCACCGGCACCCCGCCGCACGTCCCGGACGCCTGCCGCGACCTGGGCGGCGACTTCGTCCACAGCTCCCGCTACCGGGAGCACAGGGCACGGCTCCAGCGCAAGGAGTCGATCACCCTGGTCGGCAGCGGCCAGTCCGCCGCCGAGATCTACCACGACCTGCTCGGCGGGATCGACGTCCACGGCTACCGGCTGAACTGGGTCACCCGCTCCCCGCGCTTCTTCCCGCTGGAGTACACCAAGCTCACCCTGGAGATGACCTCCCCGGAGTACATCGACTACTACCACGCGCTGCCGGAGCCGACCCGCTACCGCCTCACCGAACAGCACAAGGGCCTGTTCAAGGGCATCGACGGGGACCTGATCAACGACATCTTCGACCTGCTCTACCGGAAGAACCTCACCGGTCCGGCCCCCACCCGCCTACTCACCAACTCCGCGCTCACCGAGGCGGCGTACGACGACGGCACGTACGCCCTCACCTTCCGCCAGGAGGAGCAGGACAAGGACTTCGAGCTGCGCAGCGAGGGCCTGGTCCTGGCGACCGGCTACCGGTACGCCGAACCGGAGTTCCTGCGGCCCGTCCGCGACCGCCTGCGCCGCGACTCGCACGGCAACTTCGACATCGCCCGCAACTACGCCGTCGACGTCACCGGCCGGGGCGTCTTCCTCCAGAACGCCGGCGTGCACACCCACAGCGTCACCAGCCCCGACCTGGGCATGGGCGCGTACCGCAACAGCTGCATCATCCGGGAGCTGCTCGGCACCGAGTACTACCCGGTCGAGAAGACCATCGCATTCCAGGAGTTCGCAGTATGACGACCTTCACGATCCGTCCGCTCGACCCGCTGAAGGACGCCGAGCTGCTGCACGGCTGGGTCACGCACCCCAAGGCCGGGTTCTGGATGATGCAGGACGCCGGGCTCGAGGACGTCGAGCGCGCCTACCTGGAGATCGCCGACGACGAGCACCACCACGCGTTCCTCGGCCTGCACGACGGGGAGCCCGTCTTCCTGATGGAGCGGTACGACCCCGCCCACCGGGAGCTGGCCGGGCTGTACGAGCCCGAGCCGGGCGACGTCGGCATGCACTTCCTGGTCGCGCCGACCGACACACCCGTGCACGGGTTCTCCCGGGCCGTGATCACCGCCGTGATGGCCCACCTCTTCGAGGATCCGGGGACGAGGCGGGTGGTGGTCGAGCCCGACGTGCGCAACACGGCCGTACACGCCCTGAACGAAGCCGTCGGCTTCGTACCGGAGCGGGAGGTCCGGAAGCCGGAGAAGACGGCGCTGCTGAGCTTCTGCACCCGGGAGCGGTTCGAGAGGGCGGTGCGCGCGTGACCCCCGCCGACGCCGTGGCCCACCTCTCCCCCGGGCACTGGGAGACCGCCAACCGCCTGCTGATACGCAAGGCCCTCGCCGAGTTCGCCCACGAGCGGCTGATCACGCCCGAGCGGGACGGCGGCCACTACGTCGTCCGCGGCGACGACGGCCTGACCCACTACCGCTTCACCGCCACCCGCCGCGCCCTCGACCACTGGCAGGTGGACCCGGAGTCCATCTCCCGCCACCGGGACGGCGACGAACTCCCTCTCGCCGCCCTGGACTTCTTCATCGAGCTGAAGCGGACCCTGGGCCTGGGCGACGAGATCCTGCCGGTCTACCTGGAGGAGATCTCCTCCACCCTCGCGAGCACCTGCTACAAGCTCACCAAGCCACGGGTGACCTCCGCCGAGCTGGCGCGCCGCGGCTTCCAGGACATCGAGACCGGCATGACCGAGGGCCACCCCTGCTTCGTGGCCAACAACGGGCGGCTCGGCTTCGGCGTCCAGGAGTACCTCTCCTACGCCCCCGAGACCGCGAGCCCCGTCCGGCTGGTGTGGCTGGCCGCGCACCGCTCACGGGCGGCGTTCACGGCGGGCGCCGGCATCGAGTACGAGTCCTTCCTGCGCCAGGAGCTGGGCGGGGCGACCGTCGAACGGTTCGAGAAGCGGCTGCGCGAGCAGGGCCTGGACCCCGCCGACTACCTCCTCCTCCCCGTCCACCCCTGGCAGTGGTGGAACAAGCTCACCGTCACCTTCGCCGCCGAGATCGCCCGCCGCCACCTGGTCTGTCTGGGCGAGGGCGACGACGAGTACCTGGCCCAGCAGTCCATACGGACCTTCTTCAACGCCTCCCACCCGGAGAAGCACTACGTCAAGACCGCCCTCTCCGTCCTCAACATGGGCTTCATGCGCGGGCTGTCGGCCGCCTACATGGAGGCCACCCCGGCCATCAACGACTGGCTGGCGCGGCTGATCGACGACGACCCGGTGCTGAGGTCGACGGGCCTGACGATCATCCGCGAGCGGGCGGCGGTCGGCTACCGGCACCTGGAGTACGAGGCGGCCACGGACCGCTACTCGCCGTACCGGAAGATGCTGGCCGCGCTCTGGCGGGAGAGCCCGGTGCCCTCGCTCCGGGAGGGCGAGTCCCTGGCCACCATGGCCTGCCTCCTCCACGTGGACCACGAGGGCGCGTCCTTCGCGGGCGCGCTGATCGAACGCTCCGGGCTGACGCCCACCCAGTGGCTGCGGCACTACCTGCGGGCCTACTTCACCCCGCTCCTGCACAGCTTCTACGCCTACGACCTGGTGTTCATGCCGCACGGCGAGAACGTGATCCTCGTCCTGGAGGACGGCGTGGTGCGGCGGGCGGTCTACAAGGACATCGCCGAGGAGATCGCGGTGCTGGACCCGGACGCCGCGCTGCCGCCCGAGGTGCGGCGGATCCGGGTGGAGGTCCCGGAGGACAAGAAGCTGCTGTCGATCCTCACGGACGTCCTCGACTGCTTCTTCCGCTTCCTGGCCGCCCAGCTCGCCACCGAGGGGATCCTCCGGGAGGACGACTTCTGGCGGACGGTCGCCGAGGTGGTCCGCGAGTACCAGCGGTCGGTGCCCGAACTCGCCGAGAGGTTCCGGCGGTACGACATGTTCGCCCCCGAGTTCGCGCTGAGCTGCCTCAACCGGCTCCAACTGCGCGACAACCAGCAGATGGTGGACCTGGCGGACCCGTCGGGCGCGCTGCAGCTGGCCGGGAACCTGAGGAACCCCCTCGCGGAGTTCTGACCCGGACGGCGGCCCCGGACGGGCGACCCCGGACGGCGGCCCCGGACGGGCGGGCACCCCGGAGTACGGTCCTCCGGGGTGCCCGTCGCACGTTCGCTCACTGAGCGGGCCAGGGCACCTGCGGCGACCGGTGGTACCCGATCCCGAGCGCGTCCCAGCGCGGCGCCTGGGCCGCGAGCCGCACCTTGTAGGCGTCCCAGTCGTGCGTGGCCGCCGGCGACCAGCCCAGCTCGGCGACGCCGGGCAGCCGGGGGAAGGCCATGGTGTCGATGTGGGCGGAGGTGGACAGGGTCTCCGACCACAGCGGGGCCTCGACACCGCGCACGGCGGACGCGGGCACGCCCGGCAGGTAACCGCCCGGGTCCCAGTCGTACGACCGCCGCACCTCGACGTAACCGGCCCAGGCCAGCCCCAGCGGAGTGTCCTTGGTGTACTTCATGTCCAGGTACACCCGGTCGGCCGGGGACAGGATCAGCCCGGTGCCGTTCTGGGCGGCCCGCGCGACCCGGTCCTTCTCCGCCGCGCTGGTGGAGTCCAGGCCCCAGTACTGGGCGAGGGCGCCCTTGGCGGGGGTGGCGCCGGTCAGCTGGTGCCAGCCGATGACCGTCTTGCCGTACCGGGCGACGATCGGCTGCACCCGGTCCATGAACCTCACGTAGTCGTCGTGGCTCGTGGAGTGCGCCTCGTCACCGCCGATGTGCAGGTAGCGGCCGGGGGTGAGGGCGGCCAGCTCGCGGATCACGTCGTCCACGAAGTCGTACGTGATCTCCTTGTCCACGCACAGCGAGCTGAAGCCGACGTTGGTGCCGGTGTAGAGCGGGGGTGCCACGCCGTCGCAGTTCAGCTCGGCGTAGGAGGCCAGGGCCGCGTTGGTGTGGCCGGGCATGTCGATCTCGGGGACGACCTCCAGATGGCGGGAGGCGGCGTAGCGGACGATCTCCTTGTAGTCGGCCTTGGTGTAGTGGCCGCCCCGGCCGCCGCCGACCTGGGTGGAGCCGCCGTGGGCGGCCAGGCGCGGCCAGGAGTCGACGGCGATGCGCCAGCCCTGGTCGTCGCTGAGGTGCAGGTGCAGGGCGTTGTACTTGTAGAGGGCGAGTTCGTCGATGTAGCGCTTGACCTGGGCGACGGTGAAGAAGTGCCGGGAGACGTCGAGCATGGCGCCGCGGTACGCGTAGCGCGGGCTGTCCTGGATGGTGCCGCCCGCGACCAGCCACGGTCCCGGCTGCACGGACCTCTTCTCGACGGCGGCGGGCAGCAGCTGGCGCAGGGTCTGCACGCCGTGGAAGAGCCCGGCCGGTTCGCGGGCGGTGATGGTCACGCCCTGGGCGTCGCTGTCGAGGCGATAGCCCTCGGCCCCGGACGAGTCCTTGGCCAGCCGCAGTCGGATGCCTCCCTGACCGTGCGTGGTCACGGGCAGGCGGTAGCCGGTCGAGGGGCGCAGGATGTCCGCGAGGTAGGCGCCGACCTGGCGGGCCTCGTGGGAGTCGTCGACGCGGATGTGGGTGCCGGGGGTGATGCGGTACGCGGCTTCGCCGGCCGTCACGGAGGCGGGGGCGGGGACCACCTGGTCCAGGGGGGTCGCGGCCCGCCGGGGCGCCGCGTGCCCGGCGGGCGCCGCGCCCACGGAGAACGCCCCGGTCGCCGCCACCAGCAGCAGCGAACCCAGGACTCGGGCCATTCGGGCCGTGGGGGCCGTAGGGGCCGAGGGGTCCGTACGGGGCGTACCGGTCGCAGGGGGAGTCGTTCCAGGGGGAGTCGTTCTGTGGTGCCGTCTCACATGCGCTCCCTTCACACTCGGATGGGGCCGGGGCTCGGCGAGCCCGGCCCAACGGTATAGACCACTCTCTCGCAGATGCGGTGAAGCCGTCTTCCCGTGGCGGAAATCATCCGGAAGAGCGACACGCGGACGGCGGGCTCCACGCACCACCAAGGGCAGGTTCCTGCCCGAAATCGGGCAGGATTCTTGCGCGAGCGGACTCCGTGCTCCAAAATCCTCCGGGTGCACGACGAACTTGTTGATCACCTCGCGCGGTCCACGCCCCTGAACCGGGGCGAGGCGCTGCGGGTGGTCCAGGACGTGCTCGCCTATTTCGACGAGACGACCGAGGAGTTCGTCCGTCGCCGCCACCGCGAGCTGCAGGCCCAGGGCCTGGTGAACGCGGAGATCTTCGAACGGATCGGGGCGGAACTGAAGTACCGCGCGGTGGCCCCGCCGGAGCTCTCCCTCCGGCAGCTGCGGCGGATCGTCTACGGCTGAGGGATACCCATACATGTGCGGAATCGTCGGATACATCGGGAAGCGTGACGTCGCCCCGCTGCTCCTGGAGGGCCTGCAGCGCCTGGAGTACCGCGGCTACGACTCGGCGGGCATCGTCGTCACCTCGCCGAAGGCGCCGGGCCTGAGGATGGTCAAGGCCAAGGGCCGGGTCCGGGACCTCCAGGCGAAGGTCCCGGCGCGCTTCAAGGGCACCACCGGCATCGCCCACACCCGCTGGGCCACCCACGGCGCCCCGTCCGACGTGAACGCCCACCCGCACATGTCGGCCGACGACAAGGTCGCCGTCGTGCACAACGGCATCATCGACAACGCCGCCGACCTGCGCCGCAAGCTGGAGGCGGACGGCGTGGAGTTCCTCTCCGAGACCGACACCGAGGTCCTCACCCACCTCGTCGCCCGCTCCGAGGCCGAGACGCTGGAGGAGAAGGTCCGCCAGGCCGTCCACCTGGTCGAGGGCACCTACGGCATCGCCGTGCTGCACGCCGACTTCCCCGACCGGATCGTGGTGGCCCGCAACGGCTCGCCGGTCGTGCTCGGCATCGGCGAGAAGGAGATGTTCGTCGCCTCCGACGTCGCCGCGCTGGTCACCCACACCCGGCAGATCGTCACCCTCGGCGACGGCGAGATGGCCACCCTCACGGCCGACGACTTCCGCACGTACACCACCGAGGGCACCCGGACGACCGCCGAGCCGACCACCGTGGAGTGGGAGGCCGAGTCGTACGACATGGGCGGCCACGACACGTACATGCACAAGGAGATCCACGAGCAGGTCGAGGCCGTGGACCGGGTGCTGCGCGGCCGGATCGACGACCGGTTCGCCACCGTGCACCTCGGCGGCATCAACCTCGACATCCGCGAGGCGCGCGCGGTGCGCCGGGTGAAGATCCTGGGCTGCGGCACCTCGTACCACGCGGGCATGATCGGCGCCCAGATGATCGAGGAGCTGGCCCGCATCCCGGCCGACGCCGAGCCGGCCTCCGAGTTCCGGTACCGCAACGCGGTGGTGGACCCCGACACGCTGTACATCGCGGTCTCGCAGTCCGGTGAGACGTACGACGTGCTGGCGGCCGTGCAGGAGCTCAAGCGCAAGGGCGCGCGGGTGCTCGGCGTCGTCAACGTGGTCGGCTCCGCGATCGCCCGCGAGGCGGGCGGCGGCATCTACGTGCACGCCGGTCCCGAGGTGTGCGTGGTGTCCACCAAGTGCTTCACCAACACCTGTGTCGCCTTCGCGCTGCTGGCGCTGCACCTGGGCCGTATCCGCGACCTGTCGGTGCGCGACGGCAAGCGGATCATCGAGGGCCTGCGCAGGCTCCCGGCGCAGATCTCCGAGATCCTGAAGCAGGAGGAGGAGATCAAGGAGCTGGCGGAGCAGTACGCCGACGCCCGCTCGATGCTCTTCATCGGCCGTGTCCGGGGCTACCCGGTGGCCCGTGAGGCCTCCCTGAAGCTCAAGGAGGTCTCCTACATCCACGCCGAGGCCTACCCGGCCTCCGAACTCAAGCACGGCCCGCTGGCCCTGATCGAGCCCGCCCTGCCGACGGTGGCGATCGTGCCGGACGACGACCTGCTGGAGAAGAACCGCGCGGCCATGGAGGAGATCAAGGCCCGCAGCGGCAGGATCCTCGCCGTCGCCCACCAGGAGCAGGAGAAGGCCGACCAGACGATCGTCGTCCCGAAGAACGAGGACGAACTGGACCCGATCCTCATGGGCATCCCGCTCCAACTCCTCGCCTACCACACGGCGTTGACCCTGGGCCGCGACATCGACAAGCCGAGGAACCTGGCCAAGTCGGTAACGGTGGAGTAGAGCGCCCCTGGAGGGGCGCGAAGGGGCGCGGGGCTGTATGTATCGACATGCGGCTCCTCCCCCAAGCCCCTGACGAGCGGGGGACCCCGTCGTGGGCGCGAGCAGCCCCGACGCGCCCGCACGGGCAGAACGAACGGAACGCCCCCCACGTGTGCCACTCGTCACGCGGGGGGCGTCACCCCTTTCAGGGGATGACGACCACCGGCCGCTGCGCGCGCTTGGCCAGCCGCCCGGCGACCGAGCCGAACAGCCGGCCGACGATCCCGTGCGTGGAGCCGACCACGATCGCGTCCGCCGCGTACTCCTTGCCGACCTCCTCGAGCTCGTGGCAGATGTCGCCGCCGCGCTCGACCAGGATCCACGACACCTCCGCGAGGTAGTCCGCGCAGGCGAGTTCGAGTCCGAGGACCTCGGTGCGGTGGTCGGGGACGTCGACGAAGACAGGCGGCTCGCAGCCGGCCCACACCGTGGTGGGCAGCCGGTTGGCGACGTGCACGATGATCAGCCCCGAGTGGGTGCGCCGCGCCATGCCGATCGCGTAGGCGAGGGCGCGCTCGCTGGAGGTGGAGCCGTCGAAGCCGACGACGACGCCGTGCTTGAACGCCGGATCACAGGGATGGCGTGGCTCTTCCGCCGCCAGGGGGTCGGCCGCCGTGGGGTCGGCGACCGGTCGCTTGCGGTCCGCGGGTTCGAAGAATTCGTGACCGGCCATGGCTGTCTCGGCGATGTGATCCTTTGTCGGGGACGACAGTGTGCGGCGGAGCGGTGTCCGGGAATCGTCTTCCCGTCCCCATACCCGCAAGGGTACGGCGGCACGCCTCCTTCTCGAGGTCCTGCGGTGTCCTGTGGGACCCGGACCGTCCCGCACACTCTCCGGTGGCGGTTCACCGGAGCATGCACGAGTGACGCCCGTGACGCAATGGTTGCTGCCCCATACAGGCGGTTTGTGCGTGATTCACTCACCGGTGGCCGTACACGTGCGGTAGGAAACCCGCCCGGCACCCCGTGCCGGGCGGGATCGGCCGGGAAGGGCCCGGGGGCCATGGCGGTGCCGCGGAGTGACCGGCCGGCCGGACGGGCGTTGAACCCGGAGAGCCACCGCCACAGGGAGCACGCCGTGTCCGGACCCCGCACCGCCCCCGCCGCCCCCACAGTCCCCGAGCACCGCCCGTCTCCCGGGAGGGATCCGGAAACCGGCGCGGAAGCCGGCACGGAAGCCGGCGCGGGGGGCGACAGCGTGGGCGAGGTGATCCGCTGGTCCGCCTTCAGCTGCGCCGTCGTCCCGGCGGTCCTGCTCTGGTACGGCACCTCGCTCGCCGGCGCCACCGGCACCGCACTGGGCCTCGCGGCCGTCACCGGGGTCTGCCGGATCCTGCTGCGCCGGTCGGAACGCGGGGCGGCCCGGCTGCGCGGCGAGGAGCGCGTCCCGCGCCGCGGCCGTCACCACAGGACCGGGACGGGGACCCACCGGGGCGGTCGGCGCCCGGGCTCGGCGACACCGGTCGACTGACCGGTTTCCGCGCACACGAACGCATGTTTTCAGCCAACTTCTCGCACCCGTGCATTCCCTTGCCGAAGCACCCCCCACCCCCCGTTCGACCTGCACGGAAAGGCTCTCGGGGACCCCGCGGACCCTATGCGGTTTGGCCACCGCGACAAGGCGCACTTCCCCGCACACTCCCCGAGTGCAACGCTTCGTGATCGAATGCTTCGCGCCAAGTTGTCATGTCGACAATCCGTCGGGTGGCGAACCGGTCACCGCGGCACGGCGTGACACAGTAGATTCGATCTTGACTGTCTTACGGCGGGGGACTCGTGCAGGACCGAGGGGAAACGTGCAGGAGCGACACAACCGAGGAGCCGCGACCACCGAGGGGGGCTTAGCAGTATGAGCCACGACTCCACTGCCGCGCCGGAAACCGCGGCCCGGAAGCTGTCCGGGCGACGCCGCAAGGAGATCGTCGCGGTGCTGCTGTTCAGCGGCGGCCCCATCTTCGAGAGTTCCATACCGCTGTCGGTGTTCGGGGTTGACCGCCAGGACGCCGGCGTGCCGCGCTACCGACTGCTGGTGTGCGGCGGCGAGGAAGGCCCGCTGCGGACCACGGGGGGCCTGGAACTCACCGCACCACATGGCCTGGAGGCGATCTCGCGGGCGGGCACGGTCGTCGTGCCGGCCTGGCGCTCGATCACCTCTCCACCACCTCAGGAGTCGCTCGACGCGCTGCGCCGGGCGCACGAGGAGGGCGCCCGCATCGTGGGCCTGTGCACCGGGGCCTTCGTACTGGCCGCGGCCGGCCTGCTGGACGGCCGCCCGGCGACCACGCACTGGATGTACGCGCCGACGCTGGCCAAGCGCTATCCGTCGGTGCACGTCGATCCACGGGAGCTGTTCGTCGACGACGGCGACGTGCTGACGTCGGCGGGCACGGCCGCCGGGATCGACCTGTGCCTGCACATCGTGCGCTCGGACCACGGCAACGAGGCGGCGGGCGCGCTGGCCCGGCGGCTGGTGGTCCCGCCCCGTCGGAGCGGAGGCCAGGAACGCTACCTGGACCGCTCTTTACCCGAGGAGATCGGCGCCGACCCGCTGGCCGAGGTCGTCGCCTGGGCGCTGGAGCACCTCCACGAGCAGTTCGACGTGGAGACGCTGGCGGCGCGGGCGTACATGAGCCGTCGTACGTTCGACCGCCGCTTCCGCTCGCTGACCGGCAGCGCGCCGCTGCAGTGGCTGATCACGCAGCGGGTGCTGCAGGCGCAGCGCCTGCTGGAGACGTCGGACTACTCGGTGGACGAGGTCGCGGGCCGCTGCGGCTTCCGCTCCCCCGTGGCCCTGCGCGGCCACTTCCGGCGGCAGCTGGGCTCGTCGCCGGCGGCCTACCGGGCGGCGTACCGGGCGCGGCGCCCGCAGACCGAGCGCCCGGCGGACGCCGACGCCCCTCCGGGCCCGACGCCCGTGCCGTCTCCCACGGGCGCGATGACCTCCCCGCCCGCCCCCTCCCTCCACCACCCGGAGGGTTACGTCCCCCACCAGGGCCGCCGCTCGCCGACAGCCCTGTCGGCGAGCGTGCCGGGGCAGCGGAGCGGGTAGCCTGCCGGCCGGGGTGGGCGGCAATGTTTTCCCGCCCACCCACCCGTCTCCCTGGGGTGGAAGGTTCCACCCCGGGACTCCACCCCGGGCCCGGCGGGGGCTACGCCCCCCGCGCCCCCCCCTTGGCCCGCCCCGGGCACGCGCAAGGGCCTGCCGGTCACCGTCGGGGACAAGGGCACGCACGGTCGGTTCCGCTCGCGGCGGCTCACCGTAAGGTGAGACACATGAACGATCGCATGGTGTGGATCGACTGCGAGATGACCGGCCTCTCGCTGTCCGACGACGCGCTCATCGAAGTGGCCGCCCTCGTCACCGACTCCGAGCTGAACGTGCTCGGCGAGGGCGTCGACATCGTCATCCGGCCGCCGGACTCCGCGCTGGAGACGATGCCCGAGGTGGTGCGTCAGATGCACACCGCGTCCGGCCTGCTCGCGCAGCTGGCCGGCGGTACGTCGCTGAAGGACGCCGAGGAGCAGGTCCTGGCGTACGTGCGGGAGTACGTGAAGGAGCCCGGCAAGGCCCCCCTGTGCGGCAACTCGGTCGGCACCGACCGCGGCTTCCTGCTGCGCGACATGCCGACGCTGGAGTCGTACCTCCACTACCGGATCGTCGACGTGTCCTCGATCAAGGAACTGGCCCGCCGCTGGTACCCGCGGGCGTACTTCAACAGCCCGGAGAAGAACGGCAACCACCGCGCCCTCGCCGACATCCGCGAGTCCATCGCGGAGTTGCGCTACTACCGCGAGGCCGTCTTCGTCCCGCCGCCCGGCCCCGACTCCGACACCGCCAAGGCGATCGCCGCGAAGCACGTCCTGCCTGCTCAGAAGGGCTGAACCAGGTCCCCCGAGGGGGCGCCGCGCAACCTGGGCGCGAGCACCCCTTCGGACCCTGTAGACTTCTTCTCGGCCGGTCGGGGAAACCACGGAATCCCTCGTGACCGGTCATGGTGGGTGTAGCTCAGCTGGTAGAGCACCTGGTTGTGGTCCAGGATGCCGCGGGTTCGAGTCCCGTCACTCACCCTTCACCAAGAGGCCGGTGCCCTGCGACAGGGTCACCGGCCTCTTGCGTACCCCAGGGCACGGCCACCGCGCGACGTGCGGCGCCCCGCGCGTCACAGCCGATCGGACGGACGGGGCGCAGGGCGGCCAGGTCGAGGGGTTCACGGTTCGGTGGGGGTTCCACCGAGCCGCCCGGAAACTGCCAGCGGCCGGGCGAGGTCGTCCAGGGTGCCATCCGCCCCACCAGCAGACGTCCGTCGTCCGCCGGTTGCGCGACGGCGACGAACAGGGACGGCAGCCGCACGGTCGCTCCGGGCACCTTGCGCAGGGTGTAGAGCCGGTAGGTGGCCCGTACCCAGGTCAGGACGAGGCCCTTCGGCTCCTCCTGATCCAGGCTCGTGCAGCCGGCCACCGGCCCGTCGAACAGGGCCGGGTTGACCCGGACCGCCGCGTTCCAGGCTTCGTCCATGGCGCGGCGGCCCTCGGGGGAAAGCCGGGGCAGCGGGGCTTCGACCAGCCGGAGCCGGTCGGCGTCGAAGAGGTCGACGCCGAGGGGCCCCGTCACGCGGTGGGGGCCGGGCCGCCGGGGACCTCGGAGTCACGGACGGGGACGACGCCGGTGTGCGCGGCGCAGTCGCCGCCGTCGCCGCGGCTGCTCCCGCGCCGGACGGCCGTGCTCAAGTCGATCCCGTCGCTTGCCGTTTCGGTCATCCTCAGCCGCTTCCTCGATCAGGGCGAGGGACGCCTCCGGTGGCAGTGCGGCGGCCCCCAGCAGATCGTACGACCTGCGGTATTCCTCCACGAGGACCGGATCGTCGAGGGTCTCCCCGCAGCCTCGGGCAGATACACCGCGGTCTGTATCACGCCTTGTCGGTACCACCCATCGAGTTTGTTCCGGCGTCCGAAAACGCCCGGGACGCTGCGCGCGGTGCTTCGTGCGGGGTGACGGACGTACCGCTCCCCGCCGGACCGTTGGCCCTGCTCCTGGCACCGGACCGCCCGGCTGAAGGCTGACATCCAAAGGGCATGCGATTCCAGGTGTCCGGCCGCTAGCCTCGGCGGTCATGAACCGGCGGCAGCTCAAGAAACTCTCCCGGCACCTCGTCACAGCGGCCGGCCAGGGCGACACCGCCCGCGCGGAGGAACTGCTCCGGGCCGGTGTCGACCCGGATCGGGCGGACCGCGAGGGCACCACTCCGCTCTACGCGGCGTCCGTGCAGGGGAACGCCGAGATGGCTCGTCTGCTCCTCGTGGCCGGGGCCTGCCCGGACGTCGAGAGCGGGCGCGGGTCGGAGGGCACGCCCCTGTGCGCGGCCGCGTGCTGGGGGCACACCGAGACGGTGCGCGAGCTGCTGGCGCACGGCGCCGATCCGAACCTCCGGGAGGATCACGGCACGGGCCGCTCCCCCCTGGAGTGGGCGGTCCGCGAGTCCTGTCCCGAAACCGTCGCCCTTCTCGTCGCGGCGGGAGCCGTCCCCCGCGACGGGGCCGGGTCCGTCACGACGACGCCCGCACCACCAGCTCCGTAGGCAGCACCGCCTGCCGCCGCTCCAGGTCCCGGGACGCGGCCGGGCGGCGGTCCGCGATCTCGGCGAGGAGGAGGTCGATCATCGCGCGGCCCATCTCCTCTATGGGCTGGCGGACGCTGGTCAGGGGCGGGTCCATGTGGCGGG
>NZ_JUJA01000170.1:66811-76454 GCF_001906585.1 Streptomyces kebangsaanensis
CCGCCGTGACGTCCGAGGCGGCGAAGACGGCGTCCAGGTCGGGGCGGTGGGCGAGCAGACGGGCCATCGCACGACGGCCGCCCTCCTCGGTGAAGTCGCCCTCGGCCACGAGGAGTTCGTCGGCCTCCCGGCCCGCGTCCCGCAGCGCGTCGCGGTAGCCGTCCACACGGCGCTGGGCACCGTAGACGTCCAGGTGACCGGTGATGTGGGCGATGGTGCGGCGGCCCCGGGCCAGCAGGTGCTCCACCGCCGAACGCGCGCCGCCGTAGTTGTCGGAGTCCACCGAGGTCAGGGTCTCCCCCGCCGAACGCGGACCGCTGATCACCGCCGGGATCTCCAGCTGGGCCAGCATGTCCGGCAGGGGGTCGTCCGCGTGCACCGAGACCAGCAGGACGCCGTCGACGCGGTGGGCCGCCAGGTACTGCGCCAGCCGCTGCCGCTTCCGGTCACTGCCGGCGAAGGTCAGCAGCAGCTGCATCTCCGTGTCCGACAGTCCGGCGCCGACGCCCCGCAGCATGTCCGAGAAGTACGGCTCGGCGAAGAAGCGGGTCTCCGGTTCGGGGACGACCAGGGCGATCGCGTCCGTGCGGTTGGCGGCCAGGGCGCGGGCGGCCGTGTTGGGGACGTAGCCGAGTTCGGCGACCGCCGCCTCCACCGCGGCGCGGGTGGCGTCGCTGACCCGGGGTGAGCCGTTGATCACCCGGGAGACGGTTCCGCGGCCGACGCCGGCCCGTGCGGCGACCTCTTCGAGGGTCGGCCGACCGCCGCTCCGGCCCCGTGCTCCGTGGCCTGCGCCTGCCATTGGCTCCGCCCTTCCGCCGTCAAAACCGCTTTGGCCTGGAATCTAACAGTCATCCTTGAACGGGGGTCGTCCCCGGGGTCGTCCCCGAGGGCGGTCCCGGGGGCCGTCGTTCCGGTTCCGCCCGTGGCCTCGCCCGACCGTCCGGACGAGCCGGCCCCTCCCTCCCGGAAGGTCAACCTCCCGATTCCCCGCGTTAGTTAACAGGCCGATAACTGAACGAATTTGTCCTCGCTCACACCCTTGACACCCCCGCCCGAACCCGCAACTCTTCAACACATCACTTGTGGGAGCGCTCCCACAGTACCTGACACATACACAACCCGCACGTTCCCCGCCCGAGCCGCAGCGAACACACAACGGGCCCAACCATGCAGTTGGCCGGGGGGTCGGCACGTCAGGGCAACAGGAGGACGCAATGCGAGCACGATTTTCCACCTCCCGCAAGGCGGTGGTCCTGGCGGCAGCCGCGTCACTGGGCGTCGGGCTGCTGGCCGGCTGCTCCAAGGACAACGGAGGCAAGTCCGGCTCGCCGGACGGTGGCAGCGGCGGTGGCAAGACCACGATCACGCTGGGGCTCTTCGGCGCCATGGGCTTCAAGGAGGCCGGTCTCTACGCCGCGTACGAGGAGTTGCACTCGGACATCAAGATCCAGGAAAACGTCGTCGAGCGGAACGAGAACTACTACCCGGCGCTCGTCAACCACCTCACCACCAACAGCGGCCTGATGGACGTCCAGGCCGTCGAAGTCGGCAACATCGCCGAGGTCGTCGCCACCCAGGCGGACAAGTTCGAGGACCTCTCCAAGGCCTCGGGCGTGGACAAGAGCAACTGGCTGAGCTGGAAGTGGCAGCAGGCCGCCACCCAGGACGGCCAGGTCATCGGCCTCGGCACCGACATCGGCCCGATGGCGGTCTGCTACCGCAAGGACCTCTTCGAGCAGGCCGGACTGCCCACCGACCGCGACGAGGTCGGCAAGCTGTGGGCGGGCGACTGGAACAAGTTCCTCCAGGTGGGCGAGAACTTCAAGAAGAAGGCGCCCGAGGGCACCTACTTCATGGACTCCCCCGGTGGCCTGATCAACGCGGTCCTCGCCAGTGAGAAGGAGAAGTTCTACAACGCCTCCGGCGAGGTCATCTACAAGACGAACCCCGCCGTCAAGGCCGCCTTCGACCTGACCGCCAAGGCCGCCCAGAAGGGTCTGGTCCAGTCGCAGACCCAGTTCCAGCCGGCCTGGGACCAGACGATCGCGAACAACAAGTTCGCCACCGTCGCCTGCCCGCCGTGGATGCTCGGCTACCTCAAGAGCAAGTCGCAGCCGGACGCGGTCGGCAAGTGGGACGTCGCCGTTCCGCCCAAGGGCGGCAACTGGGGCGGTTCCTTCCTGGCCGTGCCCAAGAGCGGCAAGCACGTGAAGGAGGCGACGGCGCTCATCACCTGGCTGACGGCTCCCGAGCAGCAGGCCAAGCTGTTCGCCGTCCAGGGCAGCTTCCCGAGCGCGCCGGCCGCCTACAGCAGCTCCGAGGTCACCGGTGCGAAGAACGAGATGACCGGTGACGCGCCCATCGGCAAGATCTTCGCCGAGGCCGCCAACACCATCCCGGTCCAGGTGATCGGCCCGAAGGACCAGATCATCCAGCAGGGTCTGACGGACAACGGGGTCATCCTCGTGACGAAGGGCAAGTCGGCCGCCGACGCCTGGAAGACGGCCACCAAGACCATCGACAACAACCTGGAGAAGTGACCGGTATGGCCACCCGGCACGACACCGCCGCGCCCCCCGCCGAGGGGGGCGCGGCCCCGGGCCGCCCGGCCGCGGGCGCCGTGCTCGACCAGGCGGAGCAGCGGCGCCGGGCCCGGCTGTCCCGCCGCTGGCAGCGGGACATGCGGTGGAGTCCGTACGCGTTCGTCTCGCCGTTCTTCCTGCTCTTCGTCGCGTTCGGCCTGTTCCCGCTGATCTACACGGCGTGGGCCTCGCTGCACACGGTGGAGCTGACCGCGCCGACCGACATGGAATGGGCGGGCCTGCGCAACTACACCCGGATCTTCGACGACGACTTCTTCTGGAACGCGGCGAAGAACACCCTGACCATCGGCATCATCTCCACGGTCCCGCAGCTGCTGATGGCGATGGGCATCGCGCACATCCTGAACTACAAGCTGCGCTCCTCGACCTTCTACCGGGTCGCGATGCTCGCGCCGTACGCGACCTCGATCGCCGCCGCCTCGCTGGTCTTCGTGCTGCTCTTCGGGCGCGACTACGGCGTGATCAACTGGGTGCTGCACTCGGTCGGCTTCGACCACGTCGACTGGCAGAACGACAAGTGGCCCTCGCAGATCGCCGTCTCCACGATCATCATCTGGCGCTGGACGGGCTACAACGCGCTGATCTACCTCGCGGCGATGCAGGCCATCCCGCAGGACCTGTACGAGTCGGCGGCGCTGGACGGCGCCAACCGGTTCCGGCAGTTCTTCCACGTCACGCTGCCGCAGCTGCGTCCGACGATCCTGTTCACCGCCGTGGTGTCGACCATCGGCGCCANNNCAGCCAGGTCTTCGGCGAGCCGCTGCTGTTCGACGCCAACAAGGGCGCCTCCGGCGGCGCGGAGCACCAGTTCCAGACCCTCGGCCTGTACCTGTACGAGCAGGGCTGGGTGAACCAGCACCTGGGCCGGGCCTCCGCGATCGCCTGGACGATGTTCCTGATCCTGATCGTGATCGGCATCGTCAACTACGTCATCTCGCGCCGGCTGCGCGCCAGTAGTTAAGGAGTACCGGCCGTGACGACGACCCTGACGAAACCCGAGGCACCGGCCGCCGAGCCGCGCCGGACGCGCCGGCCGAAGGCCGCCCGCGCGGGCGGGCAGCTGCACGCCGGCCCGATCGCGTACGTGATCCTGGCCCTGTTCACCATCGGCTCGCTGTTCCCACTGGTGTGGACGGCGATCGCCGCCTCCCGCGACAACAACCGGCTGGCCCAGACCCCGCCGCCCTTCTGGTTCGGCTCGAACCTGATGCACAACCTCCAGGTCGCCTGGACGGACGCCAACCTGGGCAAGGCGTTCGTCAACACCACGATCGTGGCGGGCATCTCGGCCACGACCGTCGTGTTCCTGTCGACGATCGCCGGCTTCGCCTTCGCCAAGCTGCGCTTCAGGGGCCGCGGCGCCCTGATGCTGATCGTGATCGGCACGATGATGGTGCCGCCGCAGCTCAGCATCATCCCGCTGTACATGATGGTGGCCAAGCTGGACTGGACCGACCAGCTGCAGGCGGTGATCCTGCCGTCGCTGGTCAGCGCGTTCGGTGTGTTCTTCATGCGGCAGTACCTGCTGCAGGCGCTGCCGGACGAGATCATCGAGGCCGCCCGGGTGGACGGCGCGAGCAGCTGGCGCGTGGTGTGGCACGTGGTGTTCCCGGCCGCGCGGCCGGCCATGGCCGTGCTCGGGATGCTGATGTTCGTACAGACCTGGAACGACTTCCTGTGGCCGTTCCTGGTACTGACCCAGACCGGCAACCCGACCGTGCAGGTCGCCCTCGCGGGTCTGGGCCGCGGCTACACCCCCGACCAGTCCCTGATCATGGCGGGCGCGCTGCTGGGCACGCTGCCGCTGCTGCTGGTCTTCGCGGTCTTCGGCAAGCAGATCGTGGGCGGCATCATGCAGGGCGCGGTCAAGGGCTGACGCCCGCGGCCCCGCCCGCCCCCTCCTTCCCCTCCTTTTCCTTCCCCCTCCGACCCGTCGGTCTTCACGACCACTTCTGGGAGCGCTTCCATGTCTGAGTCCGCACAGCCGGTGACCCCGGTGACCTTTCCACCCTCCTTCCTCTGGGGCGCCGCGACCTCCGCGTACCAGATCGAGGGGGCGGTGCGGGAGGACGGCCGTACGCCCTCGATCTGGGACACCTTCAGCCATACCCCCGGCAGGACCGCCGGCGGCGAGACCGGTGACATCGCTGTCGACCACTACCACCGCTACCGCGACGACGTGGCCCTGATGGCGGACCTGGGCCTGAACGCCTACCGCTTCTCGATCTCCTGGTCGCGCGTGCAGCCGACCGGCCGGGGGCCCGCCGTGCAGGTGGGCCTGGACTTCTACCGCCGCCTGGTCGACGAGCTGCTGTCCCGCGGGATCAAGCCGGCCGTCACCCTCTACCACTGGGACCTGCCGCAGGAGCTGGAGGACGCGGGCGGCTGGCCGGAGCGGGACACCGCGCTGCGCTTCGCGGAGTACGCGCAGCTCGTCGGCGAGGCGCTCGGCGACCGGGTGGAGCAGTGGATCACTCTCAACGAGCCGTGGTGCAGCGCCTTCCTGGGCTACGGCTCCGGCGTGCACGCGCCCGGCCGCACCGAGCCCCTGGCCTCCCTGCGCGCCGCCCACCACCTGAACCTGGCGCACGGCCTGGGCACGCAGGCGCTGCGCTCGGCGATGCCGGCCCGCAACTCGGTCGCGGTCAGCCTCAACTCCTCGGTGGTACGGCCCGTCTCCCAGGAGCCGGCGGACCTGGCGGCCGTACAGAAGATCGACGACCTGGCCAACGGCGTCTTCCACGGACCGATGCTGCACGGGGCCTACCCGGCCACGCTGCTGGAGGCGACCTCGTCGATCACCGACTGGTCGTACGTCCAGGACGGCGACCTGCGGACCGTCAACCAGCCGCTGGACGCGCTCGGCCTCAACTACTACACGCCGGCGCTGGTGGGAGCGGTGGACGCGGCGCAGCAGGGCCCGCGGGCCGACGGCCACGGGGCGAGCGCGCACTCGCCGTGGCCGGGCGCGGACGACGTGGCGTTCCACCAGACGCCCGGCGACCGCACCGAGATGGGCTGGACGATCGACCCGACCGGCCTGCACGAGCTGATCATGCGTTACGCCCGGGAGGCGCCGGGGCTGCCGCTGTACGTCACCGAGAACGGCGCGGCCTACGACGACAAGGTGGACGCCGACGGCCGCGTGCACGATCCGGAGCGCATCGCCTACCTGCACGGCCACCTGTCGGCGGTGCGCCGGGCCATCGCGGACGGCGCGGACGTCCGCGGGTACTACCTGTGGTCCCTGCTGGACAACTTCGAGTGGGCCTACGGCTACGGCAAGCGGTTCGGCGCGGTCTACGTCGACTACGCCACCCTCGCCCGGACCCCGAAGTCCAGCGCCCACTGGTACGGGCGGGCGGCCCGCACCGGGGAGCTGCCGCCGGTGGACGCCGCCTGACGGGTGGTCGGGCAGTCGCGCGCCCCGGCCGGGTGGGGGGTGAACCGGCCGGGACGCGTTGCCCCGCTGTTCACGGGGGGCACCACGCTAGCGATCCGGGATCCGGCAAACCGGTTGATCTGGGCGGGCGTTGAGAATTTTAGGGTGCTCTTAAGGGTGGGATCGGGAACGGTTGAGGATCGGGACCGGTCTGCCCGTCCGGCGCCGGCGCACGGTTCCCCGGTGGCCCCTGCGCACCGGCCTGCGGCCGTCGACCTGGATCCAGATGCGCACCTCCGTGCCGCCGAGCACGGAGGAGCCGATCCGCACGTCCCCGCCGGTCGACTCCGCGAGCCGGCGCACGATGTCCAGGCCGAGCCCCGTGGAGCCGTCGGTGCCGGAGCCCCGGCCGCGCGCCATGGCCGCCTCGGGGTCGGATATGCCGGGGCCCGCGTCGGAGACGAGCACGATCACCGCGTCGTCGGCGTTGTGCACGTCGACCGCGAAGGCCGTGCCCTCGGGGGTGTGCCGGAAGACGTTGCCGAGCAGGGCGTCCAGCGCGGCGGCGAGGTCGGCGCGGGCCACGGGTATGCGCACCGGCCGCTCCACTCCGGCCACCCGCCACTTGCGGCCCTCGTCCTCGGCGAGCGCCGACCAGAACTCCATCCGCTCGCGGACCACTTCGGCCGCGTCGCACCCGGCGCCCGGACCGGCGGCCGCGGTCTGCGGCTTGGCCTCACGGGCGGTACGGATGATGGTGTCGACCTCGCGCTCCAGCTGGGCGACGGCCTCCCGGGTCTGCTCGGCGGCCGGGCCGTCGCCGAGCGAGGCCGCGTTCAGCCGCAGCACGGTCAGTGGCGTGCGCAGCCGGTGGGACAGGTCGGCCGCCAGCTCCCTCTCGTTCGCGAGGAGTTGTACGACCTGGTCGGCCATGGAGTTGAACGCGACCGCCGCGAGCCGCAGTTCGGTCGGCCCTTCCTCGGGCACCCGGGCGCCCAGTCTGCCCTCCCCCAGTTCGCGCGCGCCCTCGACGAGCCGCCGCGCGGGCCGCACCATCCGCACACCCAGCCGGTCGGCGACGGCGACCGAGCCGACGACGAGCGCCGCGCCCACGCCGGCCAGCACCGCCCAGGCCGTGCCGACGCCGTTGCTGACCTCGGACTCGGGGACGTGGACCTCGACGACCGCGATGGCGCCGGAGCTCAGCGCGACCGGCTGGAGCAGTGCGGACCCGCCGTCCACCTCGGTGGTGGAGGCGCGGCCCATCTTCCGCACGGTCGCGATGTCCTCGTCGGCGGCCCGGCCGCGGCCGATGTCGACGGCCGCCGTGCCGTCGGTCTCCGGTATGTGCACGGCCATCCGCGCGTCCGAGCCGGCCGAGGCGACCACCCGCTCCAGCTGCTCGCGCTCGGTGGTGATGGACAGCGCGGGGGCGACCGCCGCGGCCTGGCGCTCGGCGTTGGAGAAGGCGCGGTCGCGGGCCATCTCCTTGATGACCAGACCGAGCGGGACGGCGAAGGCGATCACGACCATGGTGGTGACCGCCAGGCAGACCTTGACCAGTGCCCATCTCATCGCGGCGGCTCCGCTCCGGGCGGCTCCAGCTTCACGCCCACGCCCCGCAGGGTGTGCAGATAGCGGGGCCGGGCGGCCGTCTCGCCCAGCTTGCGCCGCAGCCAGGACAGATGGACGTCGATGGTCTGGTCGTCGCCGTAGGACTGCTGCCAGACCTCGGCCAGCAGCTCCCTGCGCGCCACGACCACGCCCGGCCGCCCGGCGAGGAAGGCCAGCAGGTCGAACTCACGGCGGGTCAGGTCCAGCCGTACGCCGTCCAACTCGGCCTGGCGGCGCAGCGGATCGACGGTCAGGCCGCCGACGCGGAGCACGGTGGACGAGGGGTCCTCTCCCGCTCCGGAGCGGGCCCGGCGCAGTACGGCGGACATGCGCGCCGACAGGTGCTCGACCGAGAACGGCTTGGTCAGGTAGTCGTCCGCCCCGGCGTTGAGCAGCCGGACGATCTCCGCCTCGTCGTCCCGGGCGGTGGCGATGATGACGGGCACGTCGGTGATGCCGCGCAGCATCTTCAGGGCCTCGGAGCCGTCCAGGTCGGGCAGTCCGAGGTCCAGGACGACCACGTCGAAGCGGAAATGGGCGACCTCGCGCAGCGCCTCCAGCGCCGTACCGACGCTGCGCACGGTGTGCGAAGCCTCGGTCAGGTGCCGGATGAGCGCCGAGCGTACGAACTGGTCGTCCTCGACCACGAGCACACTTGCCATGCGCCGCACCGTACGCCATGCGGGCACACCCGGTCCGGGCCTGTGGACAACTTCGGCCGGGCTCCCGCCGCCTGTGGACAGCCTCACCCCGAACGCGTTCGAACGACATGGGTGTGGCGGGTGAGGCAGGATGGCCGCGATGTACAGAGGACTCGTTCACGTACTGGCGTGGTCGCTCGCAACCGGCGCGGCGGTCACGTTGTCGTGGTGGGGCGTCCACACGGTGATGGCGGGCACGGCCTACGACCCGCCGCGCGCGCTGCCCATCACGGCGGCCGGCGCGACCACGCAGGAGCCGGGGCCGCAGGCCTCCTCCACCCACCGGCCGCCCCCGTCCAAGAGCCCCTCGCCCACGCCGAGCCGGACCCCCGGCGAGCGGCCGGCCGCCCCCGGTTCCTCCGAACCGGCACCCCCCGCGAGCACTCCGGTTCCTCCCCCTTCTCCTTCTTCCTCCCCCTCTCCCACCGCCTCCGGCCAGGTCAAGAGCTACGACACCAAGGGCGGCCGGGTGGTCTTCGACCTCGGCGAGGCCTCGGCGAACCTGGTCTCCGCGACTCCGGGCACGGGCTGGTCGATGCAGGTGTGGAAGACGGAGACGTGGATCCGCGTGGAGTTCACCTCGGACACGGACCGGGTGTCGGTCATCTGCGCCTGGCACGACGGACCGCCGCACGTGGACATCGGCAGCTACTAGGACCGGTCCGGGCAAGTCCTGCGGCCGCACGCCCGGTTCAATGGAAGACAGAGGGCGGTGGGGCCGGTGAGGCGACGGCCGTGGTGTCCGTGACCGGTACGGCTCCTCCGGTGAAGTCGGTGAGCGCACGGCCGTGTTCGACACGGGCCGGGTGCGGGTCGGAGGCGGCCCGGCGGGTCAGTTCGGCGACCGGCAGCGGCAGGTCGGAGGCGACGAGCACCGCGTTGCCGAACCGCCTGCCGCGCAGCACGGCCGGGTCGGCGACCAGCGCGAGCTGCGCGAACCGGGCGGCGGCGGTGGCGATCTGGCCGCGCAGATGGGCCAGCGGCGGGCCGTCGGCGAGGTTGGCGGCGTAGACCCCGCCCGGCTTCAGGGCCCTGCGGACCTCGTCGAGGAACTCCGTGGAGGTGAGGTGGGCGGGCGTACGGGTGCCGCTGAACACGTCCGCGACGACCAGATCGGCCCAGCCGTCCGGCACCTTGGCGAGCCCCTCGCGGGCGTCCGCCGACCGCACCCGTATGCGGGCGTTGGTGTCCAACGGCAGCTCACGCCGCACCAGTTGGACCAGGGCCGCGTCCCGCTCGACGACCTGCTGGGTGGAGCGGGGCCGGGTCGCGGCGACGTACCGGGCGAGCGTGAGCGCTCCGCCGCCGAGGTGCACGGCGTGCACCGGTCTGCCGGCGGG
>NZ_JUJA01000170.1:76478-90572 GCF_001906585.1 Streptomyces kebangsaanensis
CGCCGCTGGTACTCGAAGGAGAGGTGCTCCGGGTCGTCGAGGTCGACGTACGACTGCGGGGCCCCGTCGATCAGCAGGGTCCAGCCCCGCGCCCGCTCCCGGTCGGGTATGAGCTGCGCGAGCCCGCCGTCGACCTGCTCGGCGACGGCTTCGACGGCTCCTCGCCCTCGGCGGGCACTTCTGGACCTTCCCACGCGCCCATTGTCGCAAGTGGCGCACCGCCGCACGCACGCGCGTGCCGAGCCGCGGAGGTCCGTCCGGCCGACGTCAGCGGCAGTTGTCCGCCGCCTCGAGGAGCCGGGCCGCCTCACCCAGCGCCCGGCGGAGCACCGCGGGGTCGGTCGCGAGGTCGGCCTCCCCGGGCGGGACCAGCCAGTCCGAGCCCTCCGCGGGCGGCTCCGGGGCGAGCCGCAGGCCCTGCCCGTCGGTCTCCGTGCACGTGCTCCCGGGCACGTCCCAGGCCGCGGCCGTGCCGGCCGGCACCACGAAGCCCAGCGTGTCGTCCTCGTCGTCGTGCAGCACGGGCCCCACCGTGTCCCCCGTGCCGCGGCGCAGGATGTCGACCGCCTCCAGCCCCTGCCGGGCCGGCACCGTCACCAGGTCGCACGGGGGCTGCGAAGACTGCGGCGGCCGCGGTGACTGTGACGGCTGCGGTGACTGCGGTGACTGTGACGGCCGCGGTGACTGTGACGGCTGCGTACACGGATCGCGTCTCTGCGGGGTCTCCATCCCGGCCTCCATCGCGAACACCTTCCTCGTGAACGAGCGGGTCGGGAGTCGGGCGGCTCCCGGTCCACGGGATTCAACGCGGCGGTGCGTCAACGGGTACGGCCGAAGTCCGCCGCAAAGGATGGCACTTCATGGCAGATCACGGACGAGATATCCGATTTGTAGTCAACCACAGCGTGGCGGACCGGGCACAACCGGTACTTTCTTGCTCGCCGGAAACAGGGAGCCACATGGATCATTCGGACAACTCATCCAACTCCTTCCTGAACCCGGCATGGTTCGACGGTTCGCACGAGAGGGCCCGGCCATGACGTCGTCGACGGTGACCTCGTCCCAGTTCCCCCGGCCACCACGGCCGAATCCCGCCTTCCGGCGGCTGCGCGGACAGCGCTCGCCGGCCGAGTTCGCCGCGCTGGTACGGCGGGCCGCCCAGGAGATCGGTGAGCGGGTCAGCTGCGACGCCCGCTACATCGGCCGGGTGGAGGCGGGTGAGATCCGCTGTCCCAACTACGCCTACGAACGTGTGTTTCTGCACATGTTCCCCGGCCGGACGCTCACCGACCTGGGGTTCGCCCCCCGGTCGGCCGTCCGCGGACGCGCGGCACGCCGCACCCCGCGTGAGACGGGGGAGGCGGACCGGCCGTATCAGTCCCACGACCCGCAGGACCACGCTCAGGACCATCCGCAGGACCCGTACCACCCGTACGAAGACCACGAGGAGAGCGACGTGCTGCGTCGCGCATTCATGACCCGCGGAGGCGTCACGGTGGCCGCCGCCTCGCTGGGCCCCCTGGGGCTCGCCTTCGACGCGTCGGCCGCGGACCGCCCCGCGCGCCGCGCCGGCGCGAGCGACGCCGGCGCCGTCGAGGAGGCCGTCCGCCGGATCCGGCTGCTCGACGACCGGCACGGAGCGGACGGCCTCTACCGCCGCGCGGCCGCTCCGCTGCGCGCCGCCTACGCGCTGCTCGACGCCGGCACGATCCGGCAGACCACCGCCGACCGGCTGTACTCGGGCGCCGGCGAACTGGCCATCTCGGTGGGCTGGCTGGCCCACGACTCCGGGCGCTTCGACGACGCCCGCTCGCACTACGCGGAGGCGCTGGCCACCGCGCGCGTGACCGGGGACCCGGCCCTGGAGGCGCACGCCTTCTGCAACACGGCGTTCCTCGCCCGGGACGCGGGACGGCCGCGGGAGGCGGTGCGGGCCGCGCAGGCCGCGCAGCGCGTGGGACGCGAGCTGGGCTCGGCGCGGCTGATGTCGCTGCTGTCGCTGCGCGAGGCGGGCGGCTGGGCGGGGCTCGCCGACCGCACCGGCTGCGAACAGGCGCTCGCGCGGGCCCGGGCCCTGTACGAGCGGGGGCCCTCGGACGCCGACCCCGAGTGGATGAGCTTCTACGGCGAGGCCGAGCTGGAGGGGCTGGAGGCGCAGTGCTGGTCGGCCCTGGGCGACTGGCCGCGGGCGGCCCGGCACGCGCGGCGGGCCGCGCATCTGCAGGACCCGCACTTCACGCGGAACATCGCGCTGTACACGGCCGAGCTGGCCGACGACCTCGCGCGCGGGGGACGCCCCGACGAGGCCGCTGCCGCGGGGATGCGGGTGCTGGATCTTCTGGGCCAGGTCCAGTCGTCCCGGGTTCAGACGATGCTGGCGGGGACGGCACGGGTGCTGCTGCCGCACCGGCGGGCCGGCGGGGTGTCGGCGTTTCTTGAGCGGCATGCGAGCTCTCCTCGTACAGCGTGAGGTGAGTTCGGAGGGCGCTGCTCGCTGGTGCGGGCCGGGGGTGGGCGCGGCCGCGGCGGCACGACTGCCCGCAGGCTGCGGCCCGACGCAACCCTCGGGACGATCTCCGCGTCTTTGAGGGCCGGGGGCCGCCCCGAGGAGACCGGCGTGTGCACCGTAAAGTGGCACGACCCGGCCCGCCACGGGGCACCGCAGCGACACAACAGGGGGAGGGGCATCGGATGCCGCAGACCGAGGCACCGGCACCGGCACCGCGGACCGAGGCACCCCCGCGAACCCGGCTGCGCTGGTGGACCGAGCTGCCGCTGATACTGCTGGTGTACGGCTGCTACTCGGCGGGCCGCCTGCTGGCCCGCGGGGACGTCTCCACCGCCGTCGACCACGGCCTGGCGATCCTGCGCGTCGAGAAGCTGCTGTACCTGAACGCCGAGCACCCCCTCAACCGCCTCTTCACGCGCGAGCCCTGGATCGGCGTCCCGGCGGACTTCTGGTACGCGTCGCTGCACTACCTGGTGACGCCCGTGATCCTGGTGTGGCTGTTCAAAGCGCGCGCCACGCTCTACCGGGCGGCCCGGACCTGGCTGATGACGTCCACCTTCATCGGCCTGATCGGCTTCACCCTGCTGCCCACCTGCCCGCCCCGCCTGCTCTCCCCGGAGCACGGCTTCGTGGACACGATGGCGTACTACAGCTCGTACGGCTGGTGGGGCGGCGAGGCCAGCGCGCCGCGCGGGCTCGGCGGGATGACGAACCAGTACGCGGCCATGCCGAGCCTGCACGTGGGCTGGGCCCTGTGGTGCGGGGTGATGCTGTGGCGCCACGGCGGCACGCGTACGGCCAAGGTCGCCGGCGTGGTCTATCCGCTGGTGACCACCCTGGTGGTGATGGGCACCGCGAACCACTACTTCCTGGACGCGGTCGCGGGCGCGGCCGTGATGGGCGTCGGGCTGCTGCTCGCGCCGTACGTGATGCGGGGCATGGACCGGGCCCGGGCGGTGCTGACGGCCCGTGCCACGGCCGTCACGGGACGCTCGGGCGACACGGGTTCCCCGATTGTCAGTAGTAGGTGCCAGACTTCGGCGGGTGAACGGATTCCACGGCAGCGCGAAGCACGGTCCGGTCCCGGAGCCACGCCGGGAGCCGTCCCCGAGCAAGCGGGGGACGGCGCTCCGGCACCAGCTCGCTGAGCTGCGCGGGCCCGGCGTACCGGCCCGGACGCTGGACGCCCGTGCCCTGGCGGCGCTCGCCGCGAACCCGGGCTGCCGGCGGCGCGCGATCCTGGACGGCGCGGGCGTGGACAAGGCGGCGCTCGCGGACGCGCTGGGCGCGCCCTCGGCCTTCGGCCAGTCCCAGTTCGCCTTCATGCGGGGCAACGCGTTCGAGGCGCGGGTCAAGGCGGACGGCGGCGCGGAGCTGCTGCGGCTGGCGCACCGGAAGCTGGACCCCGGCGCCGAGCCGCCGCAGGAGGCCCACGTCCCCGACCTGACCGCCCAGGGCCCCGACGGGCGCACCGCGCGTACGGCGCTGGCGCTGCGCGAGGCCACCGGAGCGGGCGGCTGGACGCTGCTGGACCACCCGATGCTCGCCCTGGAGGTGGCCGGCTCGCCCGCCTTCCTGGAGCCGGACGCGGTGGTGGTGCACCCGGACGGCGGCTGGACGGTCGTGGAGATCAAGTCCTTCCCGATGCTGGACGGCTCCGCGGACCCGGCGAAGGTCGGCGCGGCGGCCCGGCAGGCGGCGGTGTACGTGCTGGCGCTGGAAAGCGTCGCCGCCCGTCTGGACCCCGCCCCGCGCGTACGGCACCGGGTGCTGCTGGTGTGCCCCAAGGACTTCTCCAACCTGCCCACCGCCTCCGCCGTCGACGTCCGCAAGCAGCGCGCGGTGACCGCCCGGCAGCTGACCCGGCTGACCCGCCTCCAGGACATCGCCGACACGCTCCCCGAAGGGGTGTGCTTCTCCCCCGAGCTGCCTCCCGAGGAGCTGACGGCCGCGGTCGAGGCGGTCCCGGCGACGTACGCGCCGGAGTGCCTGGCCGCGTGCGAGCTGGCCTTCCACTGCCGGACGCGCTCCCGCGCGCGGGGCGCGGTGACCACGCTGGGCCGCTCGGTCCGCGCCGAGCTGGGCGGTCTGTCGACGGTCGACGACGTGCTGGCGGCGGCCCGCGGCGAGGCGGGCGACCCGGACGACCCGGCGGTGGCGGCCCTGCGCAGGGCGGCCGCGCTGCGGGCCGAGGCGCTGGCGTCCGCGGGCCGGGGGTCGGCATGTCACTGATCGCCACCCTCGCCCGGCTCGAGGCGGTGCGCGCCGGGCGGGCCCAGCCCGCCGCGACCGTCCGGCACCGGCACCTGTCCGAGCGGCCGCTGGTGCTCGTGCCGCTCACCACCGCCGGTGAGGCGGGCGCCCCGCTCGGCGCGCTGGTCGGCCCCGACCGGCACGCGCCCCGGCTGCTGGCCGTGCCGCAGCCGCGCGACCGGGACCTGAGGTTCGCGTTCCTCGCCGAACTGGCCGACGTGGTCCTGCCGTACATCGACTCCTGCGCCTTGGCCGTGGAGGCCGCCGAGCGCACCGAGACCGACCCGGAGAGCGGCAAGCGGGTCAAGGTCGAGGTCGAGCTGTGCGCGGACGCGCCCCAGCTGATCGTGCCGAGCCGCGCGGGCATCGACTTCGTACGGCTGCTCGGGCGCTCCATGCGCTTCCGGCGCACCGCCGAGCAGGATCCCCAGACCCCGCACCCGGCGCCGCCGAGGGTGCCGTTGCTCGGACGGTGGCTGACCCACTTCGGGGAGCGGGCACGCGTGCCCGGCTCCTCGCTGCTGCTGGCGCTGACCGACGTACTGGCCCGGCACTGGACGACCGGCCAGTCCAGTCTGGAGGACCAGCACCTGGGGGCGCTGCTGGCGTGGATCAGCCCGCCGGAGGGCGCCTCGGGCGCGGAGGCCGCGCTGCGGGCCGAGCTCGCGCGGGATGCCGACGGCCAATTGGAGTGCCCGCCGGCGGGCCCGGCGACCGACCCGGCCTTCGACAACAAGCTGCTGGCGCCCGCGATCGAGCGCTACGACCGCGCGCGTACGGCCCTCGCCGCCGCCGAGGACGGACTGCAGGCCGACGACCGGCTGGGCGCCCTCACCGCCGCCGAGCGCGGGATCCGCGCGCTGGTCGAGGAGTGCGCCCTGCCCACCTGGGAGAAGGTCTGGGACGGCCTGGACCTCCTGCGGGCGCTGCCCGAGGGCGCGCACGTCGAGGAGCGGTGGACGCGCGACCGCTGGTCGTTCACCGGCCACCGCGACCGCGTGCTCGCGGGCGAGCCCCCGCAGCCGCGCCGCGACGACGCGGTCACCGCGGCGAACAAGCTGGCCGCGCGCGAGCGTGAACAGGCCCGCCTGGAGGCCCAGGAGGCGCTGGACGACCCGCTGGTCATGGCGGGGCGGCGGCTGGCCGGGGAGGCGTTCGCCGGCGAGGTCACGGACGTCGTCATGGCCTACAGCGAGGGCAGGCGGCCCAGTCCGCGCCCGCTGGTCACCGTCCGCACGGACGACCAGCCGCACCTGGGCGAGCGGGCCCGGGTGTACCGCTCGCTGGACGGCAGGCCGCAGTCGGCCGAGTTCGTCGCGTACGAGGAGGACGGGGCCGAGGGAACGCTGATCACCCTGCGGATCCTGGACAAGATGGGCCGCGGCAAGGAGCCGGCGGCCGGTTCCGTGCCGGACAAGGGCGACCGCCTGTGCTTCACGCTCTTCGAGCACGAACAGCGCGGCGGCGCGAAACTGCCCGACCCGGAACAGACCCCGTGGACGCACGGCGGCCCGCCGGACGAGGAGAGTGCGCCGGAGGCCCCCGACCCGGTGACCGAGGAGGATGTGCTGTGACCGCCCCCGCCCAGGAGACCGCCTTCGACCCCGGGATGGCGGCCACCCGGGCCACCGACGCGATCCTCCGCGACACCCTGCACGGCCCGCACCGCGGGGTCGTCGTCGACTCCCCGCCCGGCGCGGGCAAGTCGACGCTCGTCGTCCGCGCGGCGCTGGAGCTGGCCGCCGCCGGACGGCCGCTCATGGTGGTCGCGCAGACCAACGCGCAGGTCGACGACCTGGTGGTGCGGCTGGCGGAGAAGGACCCCGAGCTGCCCGTCGGCCGGCTGCACAGCAGTGACGCCGACCCGTACGACAAGGCCCTCGACGACCTGCCGAACGTACGCAAGTCCGCGAAGACCGCCGACCTCGCCGGTCTGGACGTGGTGCTGTCGACCGCCGCGAAGTGGGCGCACGTGAAAACCGACGAGCCGTGGCGGCACGCGATCGTCGACGAGGCGTACCAGATGCGCTCGGACGCCCTGCTGGCGGTGGCCGGGCTGTTCGAGCGGGCGCTGTTCGTGGGCGACCCGGGCCAGCTGGACCCGTTCTCGATCGTCGGCAGCGAGCAGTGGGCGGGCCTGTCCTACGACCCGTCGGCGTCCGCGGTGACGACCCTGCTCGCGCACAACCCCGGGCTGCCCCAGCACCGGCTGCCGGTGTCCTGGCGGCTCCCGGCGTCGGCGGCGCCGCTGGTCTCGGACGCGTTCTACCCGTACACGCCGTTCCGCAGCGGCACGGCGGCCGGGGACCGGCGGCTCACCTTCGCCGTCGCCTCGGACGGCTCGGCCCCCGACCGGGTGATCGACGAGGCCGCCGAGTCCGGCTGGGGCCTGCTGGAGCTGCCCGCGCGGTACACCCCGCGCACGGACCCGGAGGCGGTGCGCGCGCTGGCGGCGGTCGTACGGCGGCTGCTGGAGCGGGGCGGCGCGGCCGTCTCGGAACGGTCGCCGGACCCGGCGCCGCTGACCGCCGGCCGGATCGCCGTCGGCACGGCGCACCGCGACCAGGCGGCGGCCGTGCGCGCGGCCCTGGCGGACCTGGGCGTCACCGACGTCACCGTGGACACCGCGAACCGCCTCCAGGGCCGGGAGTTCGACGTCACGGTGGTCCTCCACCCCCTCTCCGGCCGCCCCGACGCCACCGCCTTCCACCTGGAGACGGGCCGCCTCTGCGTCCTCGCCTCCCGCCACCGCCACGCCTGCATCGTGGTCTGCCGCGCCGGCGTGAGCGAACTCCTGGACGACCACCCGTCCACGGAGCCGGTCCAACTGGGGGTGACGGTCAAATTCCCCGACGGCTGGGAGGCGAACCACGCCGTCCTCGCGCGGCTGCGGGAACACCGGGTGGGCTGGAAGCCTTGAGGGACCGGGGTCGACTTTCGTCCCGCCGCCCTCTTGCGTGCGCGCGGGACAATGAAGGGTGGCCCTCTCACAGGGCCGTACCACCCGAACCGTACGAGGAGGACACGACATGGCGGAGCCAACGCCGCGTCGCAACGAGCCGCGGCTGCGCCCCGCGCCCCTGCTGTTCGAGCCCGCCGCGGCGAGTGCCGACCCCGAGCACTTCTTCGACCTGGAGTCGATCGACGACCCGCGCGCGCTGCTCGCGCGGGCGACGGAGCTGACGCAGGCGTTCCGCGCGGCGGCCGACCGGGCGGTGGAGTTCCAGGCGATCGCGGCGGCGCAGCTCGCCGACCCGCGGCGGTTCGACCGGCTGACCCCTGCGGACATCGCCGAGCGGGCGGAGTGGACCGAGGACTACGCCAAGAAGATGGTGGAGTTCGGCCGGGATCTGCTCAGCGGCACCGAGGGCGGCGTACACGCCAACCCGGCCGATCCCCTCTGACCCAACCGCTCCCGGACGGTCCCGGCCCGGCATATGCCGGGCGCGTACGATACCCCCGCCCGCCCCTCCCTGTCCCGGTTTTCCACGACCCTGTGGAAGCGGCTGCTCACGTTCGGTAGATATATCCGCCATGAGCCGCACAGGGAACGAACCGTTCTTCGACCATCTGCACGCCTCCGGCGTCACCCCGGACGGTGCCGCCTGGCTCGCCTCGGCGGGGGCGTACCCGCGCAGCACCCTCGCGCTCTGGCGGGAGCGGCCGCGGTCGCCGGTCGCCCTGCCCTGCGGCACCGCCTTCGACGTGGTGAACACACCCGTGGTCTTCGGCCGCCGGATGCTGGACCGGCTGTGGGACGAGGGTCCGGGCTCGGGCCCGGTGGCCGTCCACCGGGGGCGGATGCTGCTCTTCGCCGCGCCGGGCACCGCGCAACGGCTGCCCTCGCTGCTGAAGTGGGAGGAGTGGGGGTCCCAGGGCCGGCCGGCCGGCCGTGGCGAAGGCATCCCGCCGCTGCTGTGCCACGGCCACGGCGACGCGGTGACCCTCCCGCCCCCGGCCGACGACGGCTCCCCCGGGCGGTCCGACTCCCGCTGGCTGGTCGCCCCGGACACCCGCCACCCCTGGCTTCCGGGCCCGGAGGTGCTGCTGTGGGCGGCCGTGCGGGCGGCCCGGGCGGCCGTGCGGATATCGATTTTTCCTCCCGCCGACCAGGGTGCTAAGGTCTACGACGTCAGCAGGCGCCGCTAGCTCAGTTGGTTAGAGCAGCTGACTCTTAATCAGCGGGTCCGGGGTTCGAGTCCCTGGCGGCGCACGATGGCGATGGCGAGGCATGTCCGCGGAAAGCGCGGACCGTCTCGCCATCGTTGTTTTTGCGCGGCTTCGCCGCGCGTGGTGGGGGCTTCGCCACCCACACCCCCTTGCTCCGGTCACCGTGGGAGTCAGCTGCTCCGGTCACCGTGGGAGTCAGCTGCTCCGGTGATCGTGGGGGTCAGGCGGGTGTGATCTTGACCGTGTACGCTCCCGACGCCGTGCGGTTCTCCACCTCCACGCGGACCCCGTCCCCCGGCACCGTGAAGGTCTCGCCGACGTCGATCGGCGCGTCGGCGAGCGGCGGGTGGACGGAGGTCCCCGCGCAGGCGCCGGTCCGCGGGTGGGCGTCGATCACCTGGACGGAACCGCCGCCCGAATCCACCCCGCTGCGCACCCGGTACACCAGCACCCCCTCCCGGCACCCGGTCACGTCGTTGCCGAGCTGTGCCCGCGCCTCGACGGCGAGCGCGCTGTCGCTCCCGGTGCGCACCACCGCCAGCTTCGTCCCGTTGCCCAGCCCGAACGGCGGCGATCCGGCGACTCCCTCCCCCGCGCCCGCCGCCCCGGCCGGCCCCACCTCCACCGGCTCCAGCGTCAGCCGGGCCGGCCCCGGGCTCCGTACGCAGGTCACCTGGCGCGGGTCCAGCCAGCCGAGTTTCCACTTGTGCCAGGCGAACAGGTCCGGTGAGAGCGCGAACTGGCTGCCCATCAGGTCCCAGTCCCCGACGTAGGTGTCCCAGTCGCCCTTGCCGTCCACCGGCCGGTGGTACAGGTCGGGCAGGTCGAAGACGTGGCCGGTCTCGTGGGCGAGCACCAGCCGGTCCGGCGGATGCCGTTCGAACACCGTCACCACCCGCCGGATCTCCTTGCCGTCGGCCTGCAGCGGGATGTCCAGGTTGACGACCTTCGTCGCGTCCGAGTCGACGCCGGGCGCGTCCGGGTCGGCGACGAAGTAGACGACGTCGTAGCGCGAGAAGTCGACCTCGGGGTCGGCCGCGGCCAGCGCGTCGTCCAGGTAGGCGGCGCGTTTCCGGGGGTTCCAGTCCCGGCTCATGGCGTACGCCGTGGACGGCCGCGGCATCCGGATCCAGTGCCGCAGCGGGTGCGTGCGCAGGGTGAACCTGCCGTAGGACGCCTGCTCGTAGAACCGGTTGGTGGCCGGGAAGTGGTCGGCGGCGAGTTCGGCCGGGGTGGTGAGCGGTGCCGAGTCGGGGAAGGCCAGGAACACCAGGACGGCGTCGAGCGGCCGGGTGGGCTGCGGATAGGAGGTGTTCCAGGTGTCCAGGCCCTCCGAGTGGTGCGCGTCCGTGCGACGCAGGGCGCAGGGTGAGGCGGCGAACGGTTCGGCGGCGGACGGCCCGGTCAGGATCGAGGTGGCCGCGACCGCCGACAGGGTGGTGAACACGGCCGCGGTGCTGCGCAGTCGGGGGCGCGCCCCGCGCATCCCCGCACGGCCGAGCGCCCTGAGGGCGTCATGACCGAGCGCCTTCAGGGGGAGCTGACGCGGCACGGGGACCTCCGGGGCGGTTCACGGGACACCGAGCCCAGCTTGTGTCAGGTTGTAGAGGTATGCCCTGTTTATCTGCACCGGAAGGGTGAGGAGCCTGAGTTCACGGCTGAACGGCCCGGCGTGGGGCCCGGGGAAGCGACATCCCCGGATCGCTCACGGAACGTCACAAGTGATCGGTTGGCCGAAGAACCCGTCCCGGTGCGGGCAGAAACGATCTGCCCGTGGGGCCGGTCATCCCGTGAGGCCGGCAAGTGGCTGGAAGGGGTCCGCCGACGGCAACTATGATCGGCACACTTTCCCTGCACTTTCCTGCGCGGACACGGGCCGTGGGGCCGTTCGCCCCCGGCCGGCCACCCGACGAGACCGATACGAAGACCGAGTGCACTGCGGGAGCGAGCGGTGAGCGGAACGTCCGAAGGGCCGACGCCCGCGACAGACCTCAGCCGACCGAGCGTCACACAGAGTGATACGACGATGTGTCCGAGTACCGAGCCGGCCGCGACGGCCGCGGCCCGTCAGGCCGTTGCCGCCGCCCCACCCGCGCCGCCTCGCAGCGGTCCCGGCGGCCCTCTCCCCGCCGCCGCCCTCACTCCCATGGCCCAGTCCGCGCCCACTCCCGTCGGATTCACCGGCTTGGCCCAACGCCCGCCCGCCGCCGCCCCGGAGCCGCCCCTCCCGGAGCCCCCCTTCCGTTCCGCCTTCTGCGCCGCGCCGCTGGCCATGGCCGTCGTCGACCGCGACGGCCTGGTGGTCAGCGCCAACGACACCTTCGGCACGCTGTTCGGCGGCGGCCCCGAGGAGTTCGCCGGGCAGCCGGCCGCCGACCTGGTGGACCTGACCTCCGACGCCCGGACCCGGCACGCCTACCACGAGGTGCTGCGCGGCGGGCGGGCCCGGCTGCGCTGCGCCCGCCGCCTGAAACATCCCGACGGCCACGGCCTGTGGGTCCAGATCACCGTCGCCCCCCTGGCGCCGGAGTCCCCGGACGTGCTGCTGTCCGTCGCCGACATCAGCGTCCGGCGCGAACTCCAGTCCCGGCTGCGGCACCTGCGGAACCACGACCCGGTGACCCGGCTGCCCAACCGCACCCTGTTCTTCGAGCGCCTGTCGGCCGCGCTGGAGGCGGAGTCGTACGAGCGCGGCGGGAGCGGCCGGATCGGACTGTGCTACCTGGACCTGGACGGCTTCAAGGCGGTCAACGACACCCTCGGCCACCGGACCGGCGACCGGCTGCTCGCGGCCGTGGCCGAACGGCTGACCCGGTGCGCGGACGAGGCCGGACACGGCCGTACGAGCGCCCCGCTGGTGGCCCGGCTCGGCGGTGACGAGTTCGCGCTGCTCGTGGAGGACTCCACCGGCACCGAGCAGCTCGCGGAGCTGGCGGAGTCGGTGCTCACGGCCCTGCAGGCGCCGTTCGAGATCTCCGGCCGGCACCTGTCGGTGTCGGCGTCCATCGGCGTGGTCGAGCGGCACGCGGCCGGCACGTCGGCCACCGCGCTGATGCAGGCGGCCGACACGACGCTGTACTGGGCGAAGGCGGACGGCAAGGCCCGCTGGACCCTGTTCGACCCGGAGCGCAACGCGCGCCGCATGACCCGCCAGGCCCTGGTCTCCTCACTGCGCGCGGCCGTCGAGCGCGGTGAGTTCGCCCTGGAGTACCAGCCGCTGGTCGGCATGGACGACGGACGGCTGCGCGGGGTGGAGGCCCTGGTGCGCTGGCGGCATCCGCAGTTCGGCACGCTGACGCCGAATCGGTTCATCGCACTGGCGGAGGAGGACGGCTCGATCGTGCCGCTGGGCCGATGGATCCTGGCCACCGCCTGCCGCCAGGCCCGCCGCTGGCAGCTGGACCACCCCGACGAGCCGCCGATCTTCGTCAGCGTCAACGTCGCGGTCCGCCAGGTGTGGGACTCCGACCTGGTCGCGGACGTGGCCGAGGTGCTGGCCGAGACCGGGCTGGCGCCGCACCTGCTGCAGCTGGAGCTGACCGAGTCGGCGGTGATGGGCTCGGCCGGCCGGCCGCTCCAGGCCCTGCGGGCGCTGAGCGACATGGGCGTGCACATCGCCATCGACGACTTCGGCACCGGCTACTCCAACCTCGCCTACCTCAGCCGGCTGCCGGTGTCGGCGCTGAAGCTGGACGGTTCCTTCGTACGGGGCTTCCAGCACGAGGAGCGGGGCGGTACGGCGGGGCGGCCGAGCCCCGCGGACGAGGTCATCGTGGAGGCGATGGTCCAGCTCGCCCACCGGCTGGGGCTCACCGTCACCGCCGAGTGCGTGGAGACCTGCGACCAGGCCAGCCGGCTGCGCCGGATCGGCTGCGACACCGGACAGGGGTGGCTGTACTCCCGGCCGGTGTCGCCGGACCGCATCTCCGAGCTGCTGGGCGACCGGTGCTGAGCCCCGCTCAGTTCCCGGGCAGACCGTAGGCGTCCGCGATGAGTTCGTAGCTGCGCAGGCGTATGTCGCCGCTGTGCGCGTTGCTCGTGATCATCAACTCGTCGGCGCCGGTGCGCTTGTGCAGGTCGTCGAGGCCGGCGCGGACCTCGTCGGGGGTGCCGTGCACGACGTTGGCGTTCCAGGAGGTGACGAACTCCTGCTCCGCCGGGCTGAACTCGTACGCCTCCGCCTCCTCGGGGGTGGGCACGAGGCCGGGGCGGCCGGTGCGCAGCCGGACCATGTTCAGCGCGGCGGCCAGCACCTGGCGGCGGGCCTCCCTCTCCTCGTCGGCGGCGAGCGCGGCGACGCCGATCAGGGCGTACGGGGCGTCGAGCACCGCGCTCGGCCGGAAGGACTCGCGGTACAGGTCGAGGGCGGGGAGGGTGTTCTGCGCGGAGAAGTGGTGGGCGAAGGCGAAGGGCAGGCCGAGCATGCCGGCGAGGCGGGCGCTGAACCCGGAGGAGCCGAGCAGCCAGATCGGCGGGCGGTGCGGGGACTGCGCGCCGCCCGGCGAGGTGCCCTGGACGGGGCCGGGCACGGCGTGGACACGGCGGTAGGGGTGGCCGTCGGGGAAGTCGTCGTCGAGGAAGCGGGTCAGCTCGGCGAGCTGCTGCGGGAAGTCGTCCGCGCCCGAGTGAACGGGGGTCCCCCCTGCTCGAGCGGAGCCGAGAGCTTGGGGGAGGTCGGTACGGCGCAGGGCGGCGGCGGTGGCGCCGTCCGTGCCGGGGGCCCGGCCGAGGCCGAGGTCGATACGGCCGGGGGCCATGGCCTCCAGGGTGCCGAACTGCTCCGCGATGACCAGGGGGGCGTGGTTGGGGAGCATGACGCCGCCGGAGCCGAGGCGGATGCGGTGGGTGTGGGCGGCGATGTGGGCGAGGATCACCGCCGGTGAGGAGGAGGCCACGCCGGGCATGGAGTGGTGTTCGGCGACCCAGTAGCGGTGGTAGCCGCGGGTCTCCGCGAGGGCTGACAGGGCGACGCCGGTCTTGAGGGCGTCGGTCGCGGTGTGGCCCGCGCCCACGGTGACGAGGTCCAGTACGGACAGGGGGACGGGGGCGGTTCCGTGGGTTGTTCCCCTGATCTCGTCTGCCACCGGTGCCTCCTGTTTTCGCCGTTCGCTTTTCCGACCGGTGTCAACAGGGTGCCGTTGCTTTTTGTTCCTTTTCCCACC
>NZ_JUJA01000170.1:90750-93324 GCF_001906585.1 Streptomyces kebangsaanensis
AGGGAAACCCACCGCAAAACCCACCCCGACCCACGAGGGAAACCCACCGCAAGACCCACCCCGACCCCAGGGAAAACAGCCGCGAGGCCCGCCCCGGACCTCAGTGGAAACAGCCGTGGGGCCCCCCGCCCCGGAGCTCAGCGGAAACGGCCGCGGGGCTCGTCTCCGGGACCCTTGTCCTCGGGTCCGGGGGCGAGCCCCGCGGCTCCCCTTGTCCCTCTTGGCCTTCCGTCCGTCACGCCGCCAGTGCGTGGCCCGGGTGGAGGACCACCTTGGTGTAGCCCTCGATCCGCTTGTCGAACTTCTGGTACGCGTCGGGCGCGTCGCTCAGCGGCAGCTCGTTGGAGACCACGAAGCTGGGCTTGGCGCGCCCGGCGATGATCAGATCGCGCAGCTGGCGGTTGTACTGCTTGACGTTGCACTGGCCGGTGCCCATCGCCAGACCCTTTTCGAACATCTTGCCGATGGCGACCAGCAGCTGGCCGTGCTTGGCCTGCTCGTCGGGTGCGCCCGGGTCCGAGGGCACGTACAGCCCCGGTACGCCGAGCATGCCGGTGGGCCGTACCGTCTGGATGAGCTGGTTCAGGACGATGGCGGGCTCCTCCTGGCCGGGGTCCTTGTGGGACTGGGCCTGGTAGCCGACGGCGTCCACGCCCTTGTCGGTGCCCTCTCCGTCCGTCTGCTCCTTGATCTGCTCGGTCGGGTCGCCCTCGCTGAAGTCGATCGGGATGGCCCCGATCTCCTCCGCCTTGGCGAGCCGCTCGGGCACCCGGTCGACCACGAACACCTTCGCCGCGCCGCGCAGCAGCGCCGAGTAGGCGGCCATCAGGCCCACCGGTCCGGCGCCGAAGACGACGACGGACTCGCCGGGCTTCACCTGGGCGAGTTCACAGCCGTGGTAGCCGGTCGGGAAGATGTCGGCGAGCAGCACGAAGTCGTTCTCGAACTCATCGCCCGGCGGCAGCTTCAGGCAGTTGAAGTCGGCGAAGGGCACCCGCAGCCGCTCCGCCTGGCCGCCCATGTAGGGGCCCATCGCCACGTATCCGTAGGCTCCGCCGGCGAATCCGGGGTTGACCGTGAGGCAGAACCCGGTCTTGCCGGCCAGGCAGTTCTTGCAGAACCCGCAGGCGACGTTGAACGGCATCACGACCCGGTCGCCCTGGGACAGGGAGGTCACGCCGCTGCCGACCTCCTCGATGATGCCGAGGTTCTCGTGGCCGAAGACGATGCCCGACTCGGCGGCCGTGCGGCCTTCGTACATGTGCAGGTCGGATCCGCAGATCGCGGTCGACGTGACCCGTACGACCACGTCGTTCGGGTGCTGGATCTGCGGATCGTCGACGTCCCTCACCGTCACGTTGAAGGGCTTTTCGTAGACGACGGCTTTCACCTGGGTCACCTCCGCGTCGAACGCTGGACGACGGCGGTGACGGGCCGTTACCGGGGACGCACACGCAGGCGAGGTCGATCGCCCCGTGCCGTGGGCCTCGGGCGTTCTCGCTGCACCGCCGGTACTTCCAGGTAACGCCCCCGCGGCAGGGCCCGCAACCGCGGCGGCCCTCACCCGGACGGGCTCACACCTGGACGATCGGCTCCCGGGTGAACAGCGCGCCCAGCTCGGGGGCGTTGACGCGGCGGTCGGCGAGCCGCAGGGCCTCCCACACGCTCACCTGGTTCGCCGTGAGGACCGGCTTGCCGAGGTCCTTCTCCAGAGCGGGGATGTGGGACGCGGTGTGCAGGGCGGTGTCGGGCAGCAGGATCGCCTCCGCCCGCGGCACGTCCGCCTCCCGCGCCAGCGCCAGGACCTCCGCCTCGCCCCAGGCGGCCACCTCCGCCGCCGTGACGACGCCGGCGCTGCGGGCGGCGACCACCTCGATCCTCCCGGCGCGCAGGAAGTCCGCGAACAGACCGGTGACGTCCTCCGGGTAGGTCGCCGCGAGAGCGACCCGGCGGGCGCCGACCTCGGCCGCCGCGTGCACGAAGCCGAAGGAGGTGGAGGAGGCCGGCATGCCGGCGGCCCGGGCCAGCTCGCGGACCTGTTCGTGCGCGCCCTGCCAGCCGCGTACGAAGCCGCCGCCGTCGCACGCCCACACCAACGCCTCCGCCCCGGACAGGCGCAGCCCCTCCACGCCCTGGGCGAGCCGCTCGGGCGAGCCCATCCCGTACAGCGCGTCCACCCGGCGCGTGGCCTCGCCGATGTCGGTGTGGACCAGGTCCACCCGGATGTCGCTGCCCAGGAGCTGCTCGATGCGCGGATAGTCGTCCTCTGCGAAGTGGCCCGGGTAGAGGAATCCGAGTGCGGTCATCTCCAGCCTTCCTGCTGCTCTTGTTCTTCGGACAGTGGGGCGGCCAGTACGGCCTCACGACTCGGGTACCCCGTCGGCGCGACGCAGCCCCCGTCGCGACCCGGTCGGCCGAGAACAGGTTCCGATGACGCCTGTGAAGGAATGGCGGGGGCTGGAATTCGGCCGGAATACCCTCTCGCGTTCCGGGTAGCGGCGCGCCCATGGTTCCCTACGACAACGGCTCGTCCCCCACGGACAGACCCGGCCTGCGCCGCCGCGCCCTGCTCAC
>NZ_JUJA01000017.1:0-4723 GCF_001906585.1 Streptomyces kebangsaanensis
GATGCGGATGGTCTCGTTGCCGTAGCGTTTGCCGGACTCGCCATCGGCCTGGAGAAACCACCGCTGGACCTGCCACCGCAGCCGCCACTGCGTCTCCGTCAGCTGGGCGGCTTCAAGGTGGTGCCGGGTGCGCGCCAGCTTCTTGCCGCCGCGCACCACCCGCACCCGTCCGGCTTCCCAGTCGGCCTGTTCATGCTCCAGTCGGTCCTCAAGTACGTGCAGGCGCCGGGACTTGGCGAACCACTCCCGCCGGGAGCGGTAGCCGCCCGGCGCACCCTTGGAACCCTTCGTCCCGATGGGCTGCGCGAGGCGGTGCGTGATCGTGTCGACGCCCGCCCGGAGGCTGTGGAGGTGGGCGAGTTGCCCGCGCCGGGCCAAAGCCCACTGGTCGTGGGTGGCCTTGGTGAGGCTGCCCGCCCACCGCGAGGACGACTTCCCCGTCAGCGCCCGCTTGCGTTGCGCCCACTGCTCGCCGTCGTGGGTCAGGCCCGCCGCGCAGCGGGCCTTCAGGTCGCCGGAGGCCAGCGAGCCGAGCAGCTCGCCGACCAGGCGCAGCACCGCCTCGTCCTGCCCGGTCAAACCCTTGAGACTGGAGCGGATCGCCACTCCGGACGGGCCGGGCACCACGAACGGCGCCACCACCTCACGCAGCACGCCCACACCCCACCACCGCCCGACACTGAAGAGCCCCTCACCGCGTCCAACGACCACCCCCGGTCAAAGGTCACGCATTCGAAACCAGAACCCCCGTCGCCCTGCCTCCTGCCGTTGTTCAGTGCCACGCACCGCCACCGCGACACTCACTCATGCACACCAGAACATGCTCAACCACTGTCAATCGGCAGCAGTTCACAACCCCGCGGTCGGCGCCGATGGCGTTGTCCGGCCCGACCACGCTGTCGGACAGGACGGTGTCGTGGCCGATGACCTCGGGGCCGGTCGCCGCACCACCGATGTGCCCGGAACCGCCGCACTCCTGGTCGACGACGCCGGCCGGCACCTGCCGCACCCGCGCGACGCGCACAAGCCCACCCGGTGCCCCGGTCACTGGGCGTTCCCCGGCGGGAGTGCCGAGCCCGGCGAGGCGTGCGACCAGGCCGTCGCACGCGAACCGCGCGAGGAGACCGGCCCGGTCGTCCCGCACCGCCGCACGGTCCGGGCCCGCGCCGAGCACGTCTTCGCCCACGTGAAGACCTGGACGGTCCCGCGCGACCGCCGGCTCAGGGGGACGGTGTCCGCCACGCCGTGCTCGGCATCGCCCGCCCGCGCATCCTCGCGCTCGGCGGAGGGGACCGGAGAAACAGGACCGACCGGCCTGGAAGAGATCATCTGCGGGGCCGTCCTCAGGCGCGCGGCAGAGAGGCGCCCGCCCGGCCCTTCGGCCGTCGGGCGCCTCCGGTCGGCCCGCCTGTCCCGGATCAGTCCAGGCCCAGGCCCCGGCGGCCGGTGTCGTTGAGCCGGCCGGCGGTGAACCGGCCGTCCCAGGAGCGCTCGTAGTGCTCCTCGGGGAAGTCGGCCGGGCTCGAGCCGGTGGCGAACGCCTCCCTGACGGAGGCCGCGTACTTCTCGTTGCGGGGGCACCAGGGGGCGGCGGGGATGTACATGACGTTGCCCCAGCCCTTCTGGTTCTCGACCGGAGCGACGCTGTGGACCATGTCGCAGTGCCACCAGACGGAGTCGCCGGCCCTGACGTCGGGGATGGGGGTCAGGGCCCGGTAGAGCATCGGGTGCCAGCGCTCGGTGACGGGGAACACCTGGTTCGTACGCACGCCGCACATGGAGTCCTCGGGCACGTCCGGCAGCAGGGGCCGCAGGAGCAGGTAGGCCATGATCTCCGGAATCGGCATGGTGTGGAGCACGCCCTGGTCGGCGTCCATGTCCGACAGGGCGGTCCAGCCCTGGAAGGTGCGGAACGCGGAGCACATGGTGGAGCCGGGGTACTGGGGGCCGGTGGTGCGGTGGGCCGCGTCCCAGGGGTCGTACTGCTCGACGGTGCCGTCGAAGAGGTGGCGGAACGCCTCCTGGTACTCCCGGGTCATCCACAGGTCCAGGGTGCCGGGGTCGCAGTGGGTGCCCAGGCCCGCGGAGTCGGTGCCCGGCGGGCGGCGGCGGATGCGGTCGGGGTACAGCGCGTGGCGGTCGGGGTCGAACCACTGGGTGCCGTCGTCGGAGGTGTGCTTCCAGAACGAGTTGAGGAAGGACTGGACGGTGGCCATGCGCTCGGACTGGCGGNGCATCTGGGCCTGGGACCAGTAGACGGGGTAGATCTCGGGCTTGGAGCCGACGCTGCCGAAGAAGTCGTCGCCGGGCCCGGCGTAGTTCTCGAAGAACCGGTTGCGTTCGACGTAGTCGACGATGCCGGCGTCCCAGGCCAGCGCCTGCTCGCGCGGGAAGTGGCCGCGTACGACGAGGCAGCCGCGCTTCTTGAGCTTGGCCAGGTCCGCCGGCGCGACGGTTCCGCCGGCGATCGCGTCGTAGTCCAGGACGGGCCACACCTCCTCGCCGCGCTTCCGGTCGGCTTCGATCTCGGCGATGCGGGCCTCGACGCGCCCCTCGACGGCCGAGAACACCTCCTGGACGGTGCGGCCGGAGGCTTCGATGCGGGCCCGCAGGGCGGGCTTGATCTCGCGGACGGTGGCTGTGAGGTCCGCCGGGGTCTGCTGCCAGTGCGGCAGGGCAGCGGCGTGGTGCGGCTCAGCGGCGAGCGTCATCGCCCGACTCCTTTGGTGAGGACTCCTTACTAGACATGACGGTAAGCATCCCGCCACTTTTAGGCAAGAGTCCTTACTAGAATGGTGCGCATGACCCCGCCGAAGCCGTCGCTGGAGATGCTGCGCACTCTGACCGACGAGAACGTGCTGCGCTCCCTCATGGCCCACCCGCGTCTGACCAGGGCGGAGATCTCCGCCCGCACCGGGATCTCCAAGCCCACGATCTCCGACAGTGTGCAGCGCCTGACCCGGGCCGGCCTGGTCGTGGACACCGGCGAACGCACCACCGGGCGCGGACGGGTCGGCTCGTACTACTCCCTCGCCCCGCAGCTCGGTGCCGCCCTGGTGGCCGCCATCACCCCGCGGGGAGTGGTGGCCGAGGCGGTCGACGCCCTCGGCCACGTCCACGGACAGGTCCGCACCGCGCTGGAGGCGAGCGCGGGACCCCGGGTGGCCGCCGAGGCCCTCGACGCGGCGGCCGGACAGCTGGCCGGGCGGATCCCCGGCCGGCTGCGCCTCGCGGTGGTCAGCGCCGCCGACCCGGTGGACCGCGGGACGGGCCGGCTCGTGCACCTGCCCGACGCCCCCTTCCTCGTCGGCGACCTCGACCCTTCCGCCGTCCTGGCGCCCACCGTGTCCGGCCCCGTCCTGGTGGACAACGACGTCAACTGGGCCGCCCGCGCCGAGCACCGGGCCGGCTGTGCCGGGGGCGTCGACGACTTCGTCTACCTCCACCTCGGTGAGGGCCTGGGCTGCGCCGTGGTGAGCGACGGCGTCGTCCGGCGCGGGCACAGGGGACTCGTCGGAGAGATCGCCCACCTCTGCACGGCGGGCCCGGACGGGAAGGCCATGGCCTTCACCGAGGTCTTCGCCGTCCTCGGTCTGCGCCGGCCCGCCTCCACCGCCATCGACGTCCCGGCACTGGTCGAGCTCCTCGCCCGCCGCGACGAGCAGGCGGAGCGGGTCCGCGCCGTACTGGTCCGGGCCATCGGCGGCGTCCTTTCCGCGGCCGTCTCCCTCGCGGACCCCCGCATGGTCGTCATCGGCGGCGAGTGGGGCCTGTGCCCCGGCCTGATCACCGCCGTCGACGAGCACTTCAGCCGCACACCGCGCCCCGTTCCCCTCACCGCGGCCGTGCTGTCGTCACCCGAACTGACCGGTGCCCGCTCCCGGGCCGTGGAAGAACTCCGCTCCCTCATCGTCCGGACGGCTCACCCCGCACCCCAGGCGTAAAAGCCTGTCTGCGCGGGCGGAAGCCGGTTACCCGGCCGGTGCGGCCTTCCCTGCCGCCTCCCCTGCGCGGACAGGGAAGGGCACGCCCCCGGACGGCGACCGCCCGGACGGGCGGAACGGATGACGGCGCGGTCGCCCGGCGGCGTCCTGCGGGCCGGTCCAGCACGTGAGGAGCAGCAGCCATGCGCGGTGTCGTGATGCACGCCCCCGGCGACATCCGGGTGGAGCGGCGCGAGGATCCGGGGGTCGTCGCGCCGACGGACGCGGTGATCCGCTTGTCGGCGAGCTGTGTCTGCGGGTCGGACCTGTGGCCCTACCGCGGGATCGAGGCGGTCGAGGGACCGGCCCCGATGGGACACGAGTACGTCGGCGTCGTCGAGGAGGTCGGCAGCGAGGTGAGGACCATCGCGCCCGGCCGGTTCGTGGTCGGCTCGTTCTTCGCCTCGGACAACACCTGCGAGATCTGCCGGGCCGGCTACCAGTCCTCCTGCGTCCGACGCGAGCTGATGGGCACGCTGGGAGCCCAGGCGGAGCGGCTGCGCGTCCCGCTCGCCGACGGCACCCTGGTCGCCACCCCGGACATGCCCTCCGAGGACCTGATCCCCAGCCTGCTGACGGCCTCCGACGTGCTGGGCACCGGCTGGTTCGGCGCCGTGGCGGCCCAGGCGGGCCCCGGCAGGACCGTCGCGGTCGTCGGGGACGGCGCGGTCGGCCTGCTCGCGGTCCTGGCCGCCGGGCAGCTCGGCGCGGAGCGGGTCATCGCGATGAGCCGCCACGAG
>NZ_JUJA01000017.1:4736-9352 GCF_001906585.1 Streptomyces kebangsaanensis
GCCCGCGCGTTCGGCGCCACCGACATCGTCACCGAACGCGGCGACGAAGGCGCGGCCAGGATCAGGGAGATGACCGGCGGGCTGGGCGCGCACTCGGTCGTCGAAGCCGTCGGTACCCAGGAGTCGATGCTGCAGGCCATCGGTTCCACCCGCCCCGGCGGCCACGTCGGCTACGTCGGCGTCGCCCACGGCGTCGCACTCGACGGCCGGGAGCTGTTCTTCTCCCACGTCCACCTCCACGGCGGACCGGCCCCGGTGCGCCAGTACCTGCCGCGGCTGATCGACCTGATCTGGAACCGGAGGATCGACCCCGGCAGGGTCTTCGACCTCGACCTCCCCCTCGACCGGGCCGCCGAGGCGTACCGGGCCATGGACGAGCGCCGCGCCGTCAAGGCCCTGCTGCGCGTGTGACCCCGGGGCGGCGCGGCATCACGCCAGCGCGTTGACAGCTGCCGCGAACAGGCGTGGCAGGCGGGCGGCCGTGGGGGTGATGCGTGAGGCGAGTGCGGGCTGCCGGCGGGCTCCGGTCAGGAGCTCCGTCAGGAACCGGTGACGGCGGGTGGCGCGGTGCCAGTCGGCCTCGTAGCGGCCTGGGGTGCCGCGGCGCAGGTTGTCGACCAGGGCCCGGGCGCCGGTGAGGGCGAGGGAGATGCCTTCGCCGGTCAGCGCGTCGATGTATCCGGCGGCGTCGCCGACGAGCAGGACCCGCCCGTGGCAGTGGGCGCGGGACCGCTGGCGCAGCGGTCCCGCGCCGCGTACGGCGGTGACGGCCGCTTCGCCGGGAAGGCGGGCCGCCAGTTCGGGGAAGGCGGTCAGCTGGGTGCCGAAGGGGGCCCGCCGGGCCGTCAGCAGGGCGACGCCGACGAGCGCGGGGCCGAGCGGGGTGACGTACGCCTCCCCGTACGGCCCCCAGTGCACCTCGACGTAGGAGGACCAGGGAGGCACCGCGTAGTGGCGGCGCAGCCCGTACCGGGGCGCCGTGCCGCTCCTCACCTCCAGGCCGAGGAAGCGGCGCAACGGCGAGTGGAGGCCGTCCGCGGCGACCAGCCACCGGGCGCGCAGGCCGGCCCCGGGCACGGTCACGCCCGTGTCGTCCTGCCGTACCTCGCCCACGCGCAGGGGCAGTACGGGGACGCCAGCGTCGACGACGGCTTGGTGCAGGGCGCCGTGCAGGCCGGTGCGGCGGGCGCCGAGGCCGGGGCCGTGCCGGAATGCCGCCTGGACCCTGCGGGACCCCTGGACGTAGCGGATTCCGCCGATCGGCAGGCCGGGAACCTGAAGGCCGAGTGCACCGAGGGCCCGGACGGCGCCGGGCATCAGGCCCTCGCCGCACGCCTTGTCGACCGGCGCCCGGCGTGGCTCCGCCACGACGACGTCGAGGCCCGCGCGCACGGCGTGCAGGGCGGTCGCCAGACCGGCGGGACCGCCTCCGGCGATCAGCAGGTCGTGGCCGCCGCTCACGCGGGCACCGCCGCGGTGAGGGCGGTGTTCTCGCAGCGGACGCGGACCGCGAGCAGGAGCGCGTTGGCCACGGTGAACGCCGCCGCGCTCAGCCAGGCCGAGTGCACCAGCGGCAGGGCGGCGATCTCCACCACGACGGCGACGTAGTTGGGGTGGCGCAGGAACCGGTAGGGGCCGGTGCCGACCAGGCGGGCTCCGGGGACGACGATGACCCGGGTGTTCCAGTAGGGGCCGAGTGCGGTGACGCACCACCAGCGCAGCGCCTGCGCCAGGGCGACGAGCGCCAGCATGGGCCATCCCAGAGCGGGCAGGAACGGCCGGTGGGCGAGCACGGTTTCGGCGAGGCAGCAGACGAGCAGACCGGTGTGCAGGGCGACCATGGCCGGGTAGTGGCCGCGGCCGTGTTCCACGCCGGCGCGGGCACGGGTCCAGGCCGCGTTGCGCCGGGCGACGGCGAGTTCGGCGAGGCGTTCGGCGGCGACGGCCAGGACGAGAAGCGTGTACCAGGGCATGGGAGCACTCACCAGCGCAGCAGGACGAGTTCGGAGCAGAACCCCGGGCCCATCGCCAGGACGAGCCCCCATGTGCCGGGCTCGGGCCGGTGGGACTCCCGGACGGTCTGCAGGATGTGCAGGACGGAGGCGGAGGACAGGTTTCCCACGGTCGCGAGGGAGTGCCGGGCGGTGTCCAGGGCGTCGCCGGGCAGGCCGAGGGCGTCGGCCACGGCGGAGAGCACCTTGGGACCTCCCGGGTGGCACACCCAGGTCCCGATGTCGTCGGTGGTCAGGCCGTGTTCGGCGAGGAAGGCGCGCAGGTGCCGGCCGAACCGGTCCCGTACGATCCCGGGGACGCCGGCGTCGATCACGACGCGGAACCCGCTGGCGCCGATGTCCCAGCCCAGGAGCTGTTCGGTGCCCGGATACAGGCGGCTGCGGGTCGCGACCACCGAGGGGCCGCCCGCGCCGGGCCCCGCCCTGCCGCCGCCCCGCGCGACGAGCGCCGCCGCGCCGTCACCGAACAGGGCTCCGGCGACGAGGTTGGCGCGGGAGTCGTCGCGCCGCTGGAGTGTCAGCGAGCACAGCTCGACACTGAGCAGCACCGCCGTGTCGTCGGGGTGCCCCCGCAGATAGTCGTGCAGCCGGGCGAGTCCGGCCGCGCCCGCCGCACAGCCCAGGCCGAACACGGGAAGTCTCTTGACGTCGGGCCGCAGTCCCAGGCGCCCGGCCAGCCGGGCGTCGAGCGACGGAGCGGCGATGCCGGTGATGGAGGTGCACACCAGCAGATCGACGTCGGCCGGCCCGAGTCCCGCCTCCCGCAGCGCGCCGGTGAGGGCCTCCTCGCCCAGTTCGAGTCCGGCGGCCACCCACGCGTCGTTGCTCCGGCCGAAGTCGCCGAGGCCGGCGTACCGCTCGATCGGCAGGGCGAGATGGCGTGTGCGCACACCGGCGGAGGCGTGCAGGCGGCGCAGTACGGCGCGGTCGGCTCCCGGGGCGAGGCACAGGTCGCCGATCGCCTCGGTGAGGTCGTCCTGGGCGTACCGGTGCGGCGGCAGCGCGGTGCGGACCGCGGCGATCGTGCTCGCCGTGCCGGGCAGGGGCGCCGGGCGCGGCACGGTGGGCGGCGGGAGGGGAACGTCATCGACGATCACAGGGACACGCATGTCGGTCATACCTTCCTCCCGCCATACGCCCCGTTAACGTCCCCTTGTGCCACTCCACCCGCCCGGTGCCGTCCAGCCGGATGCCCTTCCGCCCGCGGCACACCGTGTCCCGGTGCTGCTGCTGCGCTCCTGCCACCTGGAGCCGGCGGTCGCCGTGACCGTGTTCGTGACCGCGCTGGCCGTGGCGGCGGGCCGCGGAGCGGCGGGTTCGGCGGCGGTGGCCGCGGCGGTGCTGGCCGGGCAGCTCTCGGTGGGCTGGTGCAACGACGCGGTCGACGCCCGGCGCGACACGGCCTGCGGGCGGCGCGACAAGCCGGTGGCCACGGGGGAACTCGCGCCCCGGGCGGCGGCCGTCGCGGCCGGGGCGGCCCTGGCGCTGTGCGTGCCGCTGTCGCTGCTGAGCGGCGCCGCCGCGGGAGTGGCGCATCTGGTGGGCATGGTGGCCGCGGGCTGGGCCTACAACCTGGTGTTCAAGCACACGGTGCTCTCGCCGCTGCCCTATGCCGTGGGTTTCGGATCGCTGCCGGCCTTCGTCACCCTCGGCCTGCCCTCGCCGTCCTGGCCGGCCTGGTGGGCGGTCACGGCCGGCGCGCTGCTGGGCGTGGGGGCCCATCTGGTCAATGTGCTTCCGGACATCGAGGACGACCTCGCGGCCGGTGTGCGCGGGCTGCCGCAGCGGCTGGGCCGCCCGGCCTGCCGGTGGCTGGCCCCGTTCGTGATGGTGGCGGCCGTGGGCGTGGTGGTCGCGGGGCCGCCCGGTGCGGTGACGTTGCCGGGCCGGGTACTGGCGGCGGCGGCCGCGATCGTCGCGGCCGCGGGAACGGCCGTGCCGGCGGGGGGCCGGAGCCGGTGGCCGTTCCGGGCGTCGATCGTGGTGGCCGGCCTGGCCGTGGCGCAGCTCCTGCTGCACGGCGCGGACATGGCCTGACCCCGGCCCCGCGGACGGTGGCGCGTTTTTGCCGCCGGTACGCGGGGGACCCGCCGCCCATGGTGGCGTACGGAGCGGAGCAGCGGGTGCGCCTGCCCGCGTTGCGGGCCGGCTGGCTGACGCAGACGTTCGTCCACTGGCCCTTCCGGCCGGAGGCGGTGCGGGCTCTGGTGCCCGGGGAACTGGCCGTGGACGAGTACGAGGGGGTCGCCTGGGTGGGGCTCACGCCCTTCGTCATGACGGACGTACGCCCTCCTGGCGTACCCGCGACCGCGCCCGGGCTCCCGACGTTCGCGGAGACCAACCTCCGGACCTACGTCCGGCACCGGCACGGGCGGGACGGGCTGTGGTTCCTCTCCCTCGAAGTCGCCTCCCCGCTGATGCTGGCGGCCCGTGCCGTCGGCGCGCCGTACCACCTGGGCACCCTCAGCGTCTCCACGGACGGGGGCACCGTCTCGTACGCCGGTTCCAGGCGGCGGGGCCGGGGCTCCTACCGCCTGGTCGTCCGCCCCGGTGACCCGATCGAGCCGACGGAGCGGGACGTGTGGCTGATCTCGCGCTGGCGGG
>NZ_JUJA01000017.1:9419-10917 GCF_001906585.1 Streptomyces kebangsaanensis
CGGTGCCGCCGTCGACGTGCTGGAGGAGACGCTGACCACCGCGGCGGGCCTGCCCGCCCCTCTCGGTGAACCCGTGGCGCACTTCTCGCAAGGAGTCCGGCACGTACGGCTCGGGCCCTCCCGGCCCTGTGCCCCGGGGCCGGGAGGGCCCTGACCGGGCGGGGACGGACCGGACCGGTCAGGGACGCGGTGGAGCGGCGGCCCCGGCGGAGGCGGGGGACTCCTCGGGGCGTGCCACGCACAGGGCCCAGATGATGAAGCCCGAGAAGGCGATCATCACGACCGACCAGACCGGGAAGTACGGCAGGGACAGGAAGCTGGCGAGGATGATGAACCCGGCGATGACCACACCGGCCACGCGCGCCCACATCGCCGTCTGGAACAGCCCGATGCTGATGATCACGGCGAGCACCCCGAGGACCAGGTGGATCCAGCCCCAGCCGGTGAGGTCGAACCGGAAGACGTAGTTGCGCGTGGCGACGAAGACGTCGTCCCGGGCGATGCCCATGATCCCGCGGAAGATGTCGAGCACGCCGGCGAGCATCAGCATGACCGCGGCGAAGGCCGTCAGTCCGGTGGCCCATGCCATCTTCGCCGTGCTCGGGCCTGCGGTGTGGGTCGCGGTCATCTGCTGCCTCGATTCGTCTCGGGTCCGTCTCGCCCGGTCGGGCTCAGCGGCGGCCGGGAGTGGAGCCGACGGAGGTGTCGGGGGTCTCGGGGGTGGAGGTGACGGAGGTGGCGCGGCCCTCGGGGGCGCCGCCGGACAGGACCACCGTCTTGGCCCGGGCGAACTCCTCGTCCGTGATGTCGCCCCGGGAGCGCAGGTCGGCCAGGCGGGCGAGTTCGTCGACGCCGGACCTGCCGCCGCCCGCGGTCTCGCGGACGTAGGCGTTGAACGCCTCCTGCTGCTCCCTCGCCTGGGCGAGCTCCCGGCGGCCCATGCCCTTGCCGCGGGCGACGACGTAGACGAAGACGCCGAGGAACGGCAGCACGATGCAGAACACCAGCCAGCCGGCCTTGGCCCAGCCGTTGAGGTTGTCGTCGCGGAAGATGTCGAGGACGACCCGGAAGAGCAGGACGAACCACATGATCCACAGGAAGAACCACAGCATCGTCCAGAAGGCGCTCAGCAGCGGATAGTCGTACGCGAGGTTCATCTGCGTGCTCATTTCTCTCCTCCGTTCCGGGCCCGCGCCCGGCTGCCGCGATCTGCCGTCTTTCAGCGTGCGCACGGCAAGGCCGGAGCGCCTCACCCGGCGCGGGTGACCGTGGGGGCCGCGGACCACGCCCGTACCCACCCGGTGCCCGCGCGGCGCGGTCGCCGGCGGAGCCGTTCGTGCTCCGCGGGCTCCACGGTGCCGCGCCCGCCGGATCACCCGGGAAGGGTGATCCGGCCGTGTCCCTGCCACGATGATCTGGGACCGACCCGCACACCCTCTTGCCGGATGGCGGAACGGAAGGGACACCGGATGGGCGATCCGGACGAGCCGGCGGCTCC
>NZ_JUJA01000017.1:10927-15943 GCF_001906585.1 Streptomyces kebangsaanensis
ACCCCGCCGCGGGCGGGCGCCCGCCCGGGAGGAGCCAGGGGCAGAGTGTGCCCCGGTGGGCGGCCGTCGTGATGCTCACCCGTTCCGTACTCGTCACGGCCGGACTCGTCGCCGCCTACTACCTGCTGCCCCTGGACGGCGGCAGCACGGCCAAGACGGCCGCCCTGCTCGCGCTCGGGCTGGTGGGCGTCGCGCTGATCTTCGCCTGGGAGGTGGTGGTCATCGCGCACTCGCCGTACCCCCGGCTGAAGGCAGTGGAGGCCCTGATGTCCACGCTGCCGCTCTTCCTGCTGCTCTCCGCCACCGCCTACTACCTGCTGGAGCGCGCCGCCCCGGGGTCCTTCAGCGAACCGCTGACCAGGACGGACGCCCTGTACTTCACCGTCGCCACGTTCGCCACCGTCGGCTACGGCGACATCACCGCGCAGTCGCAGACGGCCCGCGTGCTGACCACGCTCCAGATGGTGGGCGGTCTGCTGCTCGTGGGGGTCGCCGCACGCGTGCTGGCGGGCGCCGTCCAGGCGGGTCTGCGGCAGCAGCGGGACCGCCCGCCCGAGTAGCCGGCGGCTCACTCCGGGACGCGCCGCATCTCCAGGACCCGCAGGCCCAGCGACCGGCAGCGGGCCAGCAGCCCGTACAGGTGCGCCTCGTCCACCACGGGGCCGAACAGGACCGTCTGACCGGACATCATCACGTGGTCCAGCTCCGGGAACGCCTTGGCCAGCGTCTCCGACATGTGCCCGTCGACACGGATCTCGTAGCGCATCAGCTGCTCCCGCGGTGGCCTGGGGATGGGCGTACCACGCCCCCTGTCCGAGGGTCCGCCCCGGTCGGCCGCGGGGCCTCACCCGGCGCAGGTGACCCTCACAGGAGGTGGAGTTCGCGCGCGCGGTGGACCGCGTCGCCCCGCCGGTTGACGCCGAGCTTCCGGTAGACGCTCTTGAGGTGGGTCTTCACCGTGTTGACGGACACGAAGAGGTCCGCGGCGATCTCCTCGGTCGACATCATCCGGGCGAGCCGCTGGAGCACGTCGCGCTCGCGGCCGCTCAGCTCCTCGACGACCAGGGCGGCCGGCCGGACCGTGTGCGGCGAGGTCCGGAGCCGGGCGTCCGGGCCGCTCCGGGCCGGCTCCTGCCACGCGCCGGCACGCAGCAGACGGCGCAGCCACGGGCCGGCCTCGAGGAACGGGCGCCGCAGCCGCTCGCGCCGGGCCTCCGCCAGCGCCCTGGTGGCGAGCCGGCGCGCGGTGGTGCGGTCGCCCCGCCGGTCGGCGGCCTCGGCGCGCGCCAGCAGGGCCCGGACCGTCACCGCGGGGCCCCTGTGCTCCTCGGCGGGCAGGTGGTCGAGCAGGTCCAGGGCGGCGTCCGGGTCTCCCGCGGCCAGGTGGGCCCGGGCGGCCGCCACCGTGCACGCGGCCTCCCGGCCCACCGCGTCCTCCAGCACCTTCACGGCCGTCTCGGGGCGGCCCTCGGCGAGGTGGGCGGCGGAGACGACGAGCGCCGTGTGGTTCTCGGCCCACGGGGAGGCCACGGCGGCCGGGACGGCGGACCCGACGGTCTCCAGGGCGGCCCCGGGCTGCCCGTGGGCCAGGTGGAGGCGGGCCTGTGCGAGGACGCGGCTCGCGGCGGTCACGGGGTCCGGCGGCACCGGCTGCAGGGCCGTCGCCCGGTCCAGGAGGGCCTGGGCGTGGTCCAGCTCGTCTCGGTCGACGGCCACCGCGGCCAGCACCAGGTGGACGAGGCCCAGACCGGCCGGCTCGGCCAGGCTGAAGCGTTCGGCGTCGGTGAGTGCCGCCAGGGACTCGCGTTCGGCGCGGGTGGGCCAGCCGGTCAGGTAGTCGATGAGCGCGAGCTGGCCCAGGGCGTCCTGCCGGGGCAGCGCCGTCGCCCCGCCGGACCCGGTGGCCGGCGCGGACAGCGCGGTCCGGGCCTCGTCGAAGCGCCCTGCCCACAGGCGGGCCGCGCCCAGGTGGGTCTGCAGCAGGGCCGGGAGTTCGGGGTGCCGGTCCAGGAGCCCGGCCGGGATGTCCCGCCCCAGCTCCCGCGCCGTCCGAGCCGCGTGTTCGGCCCGGTCCGGAGCACCGGTCAGCCGGGCGGCGAGGGTGTCCAGGAGCGCGCAGCCGAGCCGGGCCGCCGCTCTGCCGGGCCCGGCAGGGGCGAGTTCACGGCNGGGCCTGTTCCAGGTGTGCCCGCGCGTGGTCCGGGTCGCGGCCGGACAGCTCGCGGGCCGCGCGGACGAGGTCGGCCTCGGCACCGGTGGTGTCGGGGGGCATGCGCGCGAACAGCTCGCCCAGGTCGCCGGAGCGCAGGCCGGTGAAGAACTGCCCGATCGCGAGGTCGTCGACGAGGGCGCGGGCGGTGAACTCCCAGTCGCCGGCCGCGGCGCCGTGGGCGAGTGTGTCGGGCAGCGGCCCGAAGCGCCGCAGCCACTGGGCGGCCCTGCGGTGCAGGTCGGTCTCCAGACCGGGGAACCGCACTCCGAGATGGGTTTTGAGGATCTCCGCGAAGAGCGGGTGGAGCCGGTACCACGAGTGGCCGAGGTGTTCGACGAACGCGTTGGCCCGGTGCAGTTCGGCCAGGAGGGGTCCGGCGTCCCGGCGGCCGGCGAGCGCGTTGGCCAGGTCGGGGCAGAAGCGGTCGAGGACACTGACCCGCAGCAGCAGGTCCTGCGTCGGGGCCGGCTGTCTTGCGAGCACCTCGGCCAGCAGGAAGTCGGCGATCGTGCTCTGTCCGGCCTCGAACTCCTTGAGGTACGTCTCGGGGTCGCCGCTCTGCCGCGCGGCCAGGGCGCACAGCCGCAGGCCCGCCGCCCAGCCCCGGGTGCGTTCGACGAGCGCGCGGACGGCGTCGTGGCCCAGACGCAGCCCGTGCAGTTCCAGCAGGGTCGCCGCCTCCTCGGGGGTGAAGGCCAGCTCCGCGTCCCTGATCTCGGTCAGGGTGCCGTCCGCGCGGTGGCGGTGCAGGGGCAGGGTCGGTTCGGTGCGGGTGACGAGGACCAGGTGCATGCCCCGGCCGGCGTGGTGCAGGACGAAACCGAGCTGGTCGGTGATCTCCGGGGCGGTCACGCGGTCGTACTCGTCGAGGACGACGACCAGGGGCCGGTCGCGGTCGTTCAACTGTGCGGCGAGCCGGGCGAGCAGGCCGTGGTCCACCGCGCCGGCGTCGGCCGGGCAGCCGACGTCCCCGATCCCGTCGGCCCCCGAGGCGCGCAGGGCCTCCAGCAGGTAGGCCCAGAAGACACCGGGTGCCTGGTCGCAGGCGTCGACGGTGAGCCAGGCCACCGGCCCTTCCAGGTGGGCGGCCCAGTCGGCGACCAGCAATGTCTTGCCCGCGCCCGCGCACCCGTCGACCATCGTCAGTGGCGTGTCCAGCGCCTGGCCGAGGTGCTCGGCCAGGCGCTGCCGGCGCATGAAGGTGGCCGGCCGCACCGGCACGGCGAAGCGGGTCCGCAGGAACGGGTCCCCCAGCGGATCCACGTCCGCGGCCGGCGGCCGGGACCTGTTGCCTCCACGTTCGGACACCGCGCTCACCCCCACTGTCCGTCCTGTCGTGGGCAGCGCTCCTCCTGTTCAGGATCTCAGTGTTCCCGCACGCGCGCGCGTCGCGGACAGGGTCCGCTGCTTCTGTCGTCGCGCGTCGCTCCCCGCGGCGCGCGTCCTGCGCGTGCGGGCGCCGCGGAGGCGAAGCACGCTGGAGGAGCGCCCTCCGGTGCGCGTCGGCAGCCGCGTGCCCGGCCGAGCACGGAGGCGGGCCGAAGGAGGTGCCCATTGGCCTGTGGCGATGCCGGCCGGACCGTGGACGAGATGTCGGACTCCCTGCTGGAGGCCCTGTTCAGCAGTGCGCCGATCGGTCTGCATCTGCTGGACACCGAACTGCGGGTGGTCCGGCTCAACACCGCCGTGCCTCCCATGCGGGACCTGTCCGCGGATGATCTGGTCGGGCGTCCTTTCCGCGACGCGCTCCGGATCGTCGAGGACAACGAGGTGGAGATCCTGCTGCGGGACGTGCTGGAGAGCGGGGACGCCCTGCGCGGGCGCGTCGTGCGGGCACGCCTCGAGGGGGAGCCGTCCGAGGAGCGGTACTTCGAGATCACCGCCCTGCGCCTGCCGAGTCCGCGCGGACGGGTACTGGGCCTGGCGGTCACCGCGGTCGACGTCAGCGAACGGGAGCGGGGCCGCGCCCGCACCAGGGTGCTGGAGGCGGTACGCCGGCGCGTGGGCCGCACCCTGGACCCCTCGGTGAGCGGTGAGGAACTCGTCGGGGCCGTGGTGCCCGAGTTCGCCGACGTGGCGATCGTGGAGGTGGTGGACTCCGTGCTCCGCGGCGACGAACCTCCCCTCGCCCCGCTGCCGCCGGACACTCCCCTGATGCGCACCGCTTTCCGCAGCGGCCAGGACAGTCCGCGGCAGGCGCGTCCCGTGGGTGACGTACGCCGCCTGCCCGCCCCCACGCCCTTCAGCCAGGCACTGGCCGATCTGCGGCCCCGGGTGGTTCCGCTGCGCCCGTCCGACCCGTGGCTGCCCGTCGACCCCGCGCGCGCGGAGGCGATGCGCACGTCGCGGTGCCATACGCTGCTGGTGGTGCCGCTGGCCCTGCGCGACGCGGCGCTCGGGCTGGTCAGCCTCTACCGCGCGGGGCCGTCCCCGCCGTTCGACGCGGACGACCGCCGGCTCGCCGTCGAGCTGGCCGCGCACACCGCCCTCGGCATCGACAACGCCCGGCGCTACGTCCGTGAGCACGCCGTGGCCGCCCTGGTCCAGCGCCGGCTGCTGCCCCGCCGTCCGGAGAGCCACACGTCCCTCCAGGCCGCCTTCCTGTCGGTCACCGGTGCCGACCCCGGCGCCTGGTACGACACCATCGCCCTGTCCGGTGCCCGCACCGCGCTCGTGGTCGGCAAGGTGTCCGGGCGGGGCCTGAACGCGGCCGCGACCATGGGCCGGCTGCGCACCGTCGTACGGTCCCTGTCGGCCTTCGACCTCGCTCCCGACGAGCTCATGGCCCGGCTGCACGACACGGC
>NZ_JUJA01000017.1:15968-47021 GCF_001906585.1 Streptomyces kebangsaanensis
CCTGCCGCTGGGCGACCCGCTGCGCCGCGAGACGCTCACCGCCGACTGCGTGTACGCCGTTCACGACCCTCTGGTCGGCACGTGCGTGATGGCGGCGGCCGGCTCCCTGGCCCCCGTCCTGATGCTGCCGGACCGCACCGTCACCGTTCCCGACTGCCCGGCCGGACCGTCCCTGGCCACGGGGGAGGACGCGCCCTTCGCGACGGTCGAGTTCGGGGTCCCGGAGGGCAGCGTGCTGGTCTTCGCCAGCGATCCGCGCATCACCGCCCATCTCGCGCGGTCCCCGGGCCCGCCGCGGCTCGCGCCGGGCCACGGCGAGCGCCCGCTGCGGGACCTGTGCGACGACATCGTCTACGCCCTCCCGGACGGCCTGGACGCGGGTGACGCGGCGGTGATCGTCGCACGTGTCCGCCCCTTCTCGCCGGACGGGTTCGCCTCCTGGCGGCTCGACGCGGACCCCTTCTCGGTGGCCACCGCCCGCAGCCGTGTCCGCAAACAGCTCACCGCCTGGCACGTGGACACCGAGACGGCCTACAAGGCGCAGCTCATCGTCAGCGAACTCGTCACCAACGCCCTCAGGTACGGGGCGCCGCCGATCGAACTCCGCCTGATCCACGACCGCACCCTCACCTGCGAGGTGCGGGACCACGGCCCGGCCGCCCCGCATCTGCGTCACGCCCGGGTCGTCGACGAGGGCGGCCGCGGTCTGTTCATCGTCTCCCAGCTGGCCCAGGCGTGGGGCACCCGCTTCACGGCCTCGGGCAAGACGGTCTGGACCGAGCAGTCCCTGCCCGGGGAGGAGGGCTGACCACCGTCCGTGGCCGGCGCAACCTTGTCGCAACCTCCGTGCTGCTTGTCTGGATCCCGGGCCGGGGCCTGCCCGACGGGCCCCGCGGGCCCCGGCTTCTGCTTCCGGTGCGGTGAAGGACGGCGACGATGTACGAGGAGACCCCGCGCGTCGGGCTCACGCCCGCGGCGGCCGAGCTGGTGCGGCGGCTGAGTGAGGCGCACGGGCCGCTGATGTTCCATCAGTCGGGCGGCTGCTGCGACGGCAGCGCGCCCATGTGCTACCCGGAGGGCGAGTTCCGCACCGGCGGCTCGGACGTGCTGCTCGCGGAGCTGGAGGTGGAGGGGGTGGAACAGCCGGTGGCGTTCTGGATGTCGCGCAGCCAGTACGAGGTGTGGAGCCACACCCGGCTGATCGTCGACGTGGTGCCCGGCCGGGGCAGCGGTTTCTCCCTGGAGGCGCCCGAAGGGGTGCGTTTCCTCGTCCGTTCCCGCGTGGTCGGCACCTGAGCCCCGCGCGGGACACCGCGTCAGGGGTGCAGGCTGCCGACGATCTGTGCCGTGGCCGCCAGGCCCTCGTGGATGGTGGGCGCCATGCTCGTGCCGGCCAGGAAGAAGCCGAGCAGCACGCAGATCAGGGCGTGCGAGAGCTTCAGGGCGCCGTTGCGCACGAAGATCGTCGCGATGATCAGGAACAGCAGCACCACAGAGATGGAAACAATCACCGTCGGCCTCCTCCGCCACGCCCGTATCGCGGCTTTCGGCCGCAAGTGTGGCGCAGCGGAGGGTTCGGCCGGGCGGCAGACGTGTCCTCCGAACGTGTGGTTCTGACACGTGGCCCCGGGTGCGTCAGGGGGCCTGGAGGTCGACCAGTGCGGCCAGCTCCTCGCGGTGGGCGCCCGCCGTGCCGTAGGCGAGGGAGTCGGCCTTGGCCCGCTTGAGGCGGAGGTGGGCCGGGTGCTCCCAGGTCATGCCGATGCCGCCGTGCAGCTGCAGCGCCTCCTCGGCCGCGTGGACGGCGACGGGGGCCGCGTAGGCCTGGGCGACGGCGACCGCCACGTCGGCGTCCTCGCCCCGGGCCAGCGCGTCGGCCGCGCTCCGGGCGGCGGCGCGGAGGTTGACGGTCTGAAGCCACAGCTGGGCGAGCCGGTGCTTGAGCGCCTGGAAGCCGCCGACGGGCCGGTTGAACTGCCTGCGCTCCTTCAGGTAGTTCACGGTCTCGGTCAACGACCGCTCAGCAAGGCCGAGTTGCTCGGAGGCGAGCAGTCCGGCCCCGGCGCGCAGGGCCCGGCGCACGGCGGGCTCGGCGTCGCCCAGCCGGCGTCCCGGGGCACCCTCGAGGACGATCGTCGCCACGGGCCGGGTCAGGTCCAGGGACACCCGCGGTGTGACGGTCACCGCGTCCGCCCCCACGGCGTACAGCCCGCCGTCCTCGGCCGGCACCAGCAGGACGTCGGCCACGGCGGCGTCCGCGATGCCGGCCGTCTCCCCGTGCAGGCGCCCGCCTTCGACGCGTACGGCGCGGAAGGCGCCGCCCGGTGCGGTGTGCAGCCCGACGGCCAGGGCGCCGATCCTCCGGCCGGACGCCAGGTCGGCCAGCAGCCCGGCGGCCTCCTCGCCCGCGCAGGCCAGCAGCGCCTCAGTGGCGACCACGGCGCTCGTGAGGTACGGGACAGGGGCCACGGCCCGGCCCAACTCCTCCAGGACCACGGCCGCTTCGCGGTGGGTGGCCCCCTGACCGCCCCGCTCCTCGGGCACCAGGAGGCCGGCCAGGCCCATGCCCTCGGCGAGCGACTTCCACAGCGCGAGGTCGTGCGGCTCGTCCGACTCCATGCGCGCGATCACGCCCGCCGGGCCGCAGTGGTCGGTGAGCAGGTCCCGGACCGCGGCACGCAGCGCCTCTTCCTCCTCCGAGTAGAGAAGATCCGTCATTTGGCCAGGTCCTTCCACGCGACGTCCTTGTCGGTGCGCGGCTCGGCGGGCAGGCCCAGGACGCGCTCGGCGACGATGTTCAGCAGGACCTCGCTGGTCCCGCCCTCGATGCTGTTGCCCTTGGAGCGCAGGTAGCGGTAGCCGGCGTCGCGGCCGGTGAAGTCGACCAGTTCGGGGCGGCGCATGCGCCAATCGTCATACAACAGCCCCTCCTCGCCGAGGAGTTCGACCTCCAGGCCGCTGATCTCCTGATTGAGGCGGGCGAAGGCGAGCTTCATGCCGGAGCCCTCGGGGCCGGGCTGGCCGGCGACGAGCTGCTGGCGCAGGCGTTCGCCGGTGAGGCGGGCGACCTCGGCCTCCACCCACAGCTTCAGCAGCCGCTGGTGCAGGTCGTGGGTGCGCAGTTCCGGACGTTCGCGCCAGGTCCTCGCGACCGGGCCGATCATGCCGCCCTCGCGGGGCAGCCGCATGCCGCCGATGGACACGCGCTCGTTCATGAGGGTGGTCCGCGCGACCCGCCAGCCGTCGCCGATCCCGCCGAGGCGGTGGGAGTCGGGGATGCGGACGCCGGTCAGGAAGACCTCGTTGAACTCGGCCTCCCCGGTGATCTGGCGCAGCGGCCTGACCTCGACGCCGGGGTCGGTCATGTCGCACAGGAAGTAGGTGATGCCCTGGTGCTTGGGCACACCGGGGTCGGTGCGGGCGATGAGGATGGCCCAGCGGGCGAGGTGGGCGCTGGAGGTCCACACCTTCTGTCCGTCGACCACCCAGTGGTCGCCGTCCCGGACGGCCCGGGTGCCCAGGGCGGCCAGGTCGGAGCCGGCTCCGGGCTCGCTGAACAGCTGGCACCAGACCTCCTCCCCGGTCCACAGGGGCCGAAGATGGCGCCGCTTCTGCTCCTCGGTGCCGTGGCGCAGGATGGTCGGGGCGACCATGCCGAGGCCGATGCCGATGCGGCGCGGGTCGTTGTCGGGAGCGCCCGCGGCCTCCAACTCGGCGTCCACGACGGCCTGGAGGGAGCGGGGAGCTCCGAGGCCGCCGAGGCCCTCGGGGTAGTGCACCCAGGCGAGTCCGGCGTCGAAGCGGGCCCTGAGGAAGTCGGGGCGGTCGGTCGTCGCGGGCGGATGCGCGGCCAGCAGGTCGCGGGTGCGGCGGCGCAGTCCGGCCGCGTCGACGGGGCTGTCGGTCATGCGGCGGCTCCGTTCACCGGCGCGGGCACCACGGCGATACGGCCGGTGGTGACACCGTCGGCGACCCGCTGCACGGCGGCCGCCGCCCCGTCCAGCGGCACCCGTTCACTCACCAGCGGCTTGATCGCGCCCCGGGCGGCCAGCTCGGTGAGCCGCTCGTGGCAGTGCCGGACCAGCTCGGGGTTCTTGGTGGTGTACAGGCCCCAGTGCAGGCCGAGGATCGCATAGTTCTTGACGAGGGCGTGGTTGAGTGCCGGGCTCGGGACGGCCCCGCTCGCGAAGCCCACGACCACGATCCGGCCCTCGAAGGCGACGGCCTTGGCGGACTGGGCGTACGCCTCGCCGCCGACCGGGTCGTAGACCACGTCGGCGCCCCGGCCGCCGGTGGCCTCCTTGACGGCGGCGACGACGTCCTCGCCGCGCCGGTCCACGACGACGTCGCAGCCCAGCTCCCGGGCCACGGCGGCCTTCTCCGCTCCGCCGACGACACCGATGACCCTGGCGCCGGCCGCCTTGCCGAGCTGCACGGCCGCGCTGCCGACCCCGCCGGCGGCGGCGTGCACGAGCAGCGTCTCGCCGGCCTCCAGACGGGCCCGGCGGTGCAGGCCGAACCAGCCCGTCTGGTAGCCGATGTGCAGGGCCGCGGCCTCGGCGTCGTCCAGCGCGTCCGGGGCGGGCAGGAGGGCGGCGGCGTCGGCGACGGCGTACTCGGCGAAACCGCCGTACGGCAGCGCCGGGTTGGCGATCACCCGGCGCCCGTCCCCGGTCTCGCCGCAGATCTCCACGCCCGGGGTGAAGGGCAGCGGCGGCCGGACCTGGTACTGGCCCCGGCACAGCAGCGCGTCGGGGAAGTTGATGCCGGCGGCCCGCACCTTGAGCAGGACCTGGCCGTCGCCGGGGGTGGGCGGCTCGGTCTCCTCCAGGCGCATCACCTCGCTCGGCTCGCCGTTCTCGTGCACTCGCCATGCCTGCATGCGCCGCCTCCAGGGACTGCGTCGTCGGACCGGTCGACCGCATACTAAGCGGTCGCTTGCCGATCGGGGAACACCGGAAGTCAGCCGTCCTCACCACGACGCGCCCGCCGTGACGGCCGGGCCCGTACGTGCATCCGCTCGCCCTGCGGCCCGAACAGGCTCAGGAACTCCACCGGCCCCTCCCCCGTCGACCCGAACCAGTGCGGCACCCGCGTGTCGAACTCGGCCGCCTCGCCCGCGGTCAGCACGAGGTCGTGCTCGCCCAGCACCAGCCGGAGTTCCCCGGACAGCACGTACACCCACTCGTACCCCTCGTGGGTCCGCGGGTCCGGCTCCAGCCTGCGCCGCGGTTCGAGCACCTTGAACGCCTGCAGGCCGCCCGGCCGGCGGGTCAGCGGCCAGTGGGTGCGCCCGCCGCGCACGACCGGTTTCACCCGCACCCGCGGGTCGCCGACCGGCGGGGCGCCGACCAGCTCGTCCAGGGGCACCTGGTGGGCCTGCGCGATCGGCAGCAGCAGCTCCAGGCTGGGTTTGCGCAGGCCCGACTCCAGCCGCGAGAGGGTGCTGACGGAGATCCCGGTCGCCTCGGAGAGCGCGGCGAGCGTGACCTCCCGCTCCTTCCGGATCCGGCGCAGCCGCGGGCCCACGTCGGCCAGTACGTCCTCGGTAGTCATGCGCTCATTGCAGAACCGGCAAGTTCATTTGTCAATGCGGCATCGCCCGGGCGACCTTCACGGGGGAGGTGGTCACCATGACCGAGAACAAGAGCACCGAGAACAAGAGCACCGAGGACAAGGGCGAGGGATACGAGGCCGTCGTCGTCGGAGGCGGCGCGGCCGGGCTCTCCGCCGCGCTGGTCCTCGGCCGGGCCCGGCGGCGCACGCTGCTCGTCGACGCGGGCGAGCCGCGCAACGCGCCCGCCGCGCATATGCAGGGTTTCCTGTCCCGGGACGGGATGCCGCCGGCCGAGTTCCTCGCCGTCGGCCGCGAGGAGGTCGCGCGCTACGGCGTCGAGCTGGCCCGGGACCGCGCGGTGGACGCCGTGCGGGACGCCGACGGGGGGTTCGGCGTGACGCTGGCGGGAGGGCGCACCGTGCGCGCCCGGCACCTGGTCGTCGCCACCGGCCTGAAGGACGAGCTGCCGTCGGTCCCGGGTCTCGCCGAACGCTTCGGCCGGGACGTGCTGCACTGCCCGTACTGCCACGGCTGGGAGGTCCGCGACCGGGCCTTCGGCGTGCTCGCCACCGGCCCGCAGAGTGTCCACCAGGCGCTGATGGTGACCCAGTGGTCCGAGGACGTGACCTTCTTCCTGCACGAGCTCACCGAGGCGGAGCTGTCCGACGACGACCGGCGCAGGCTCGCGGCGGCCGGGGTCCGCGTGGTGCCCGGCCGGGTGGCGGAAGTGGTCGTCGAGGCCGGCCGACTGACCGGGGTCCGGCTCGCTGGGGGCGCCCCTTCCGGGGGAGGTACGGCACACGCCCGCGAGGTGCTGTTCGTCGCGCCCCGCGCCGTCCCGCGGACCGGTCTCCTGCGGCGGCTGGGCGCCGGACTGCGCGAGACACCGTTCGGGGCGTACCCCGTGATCGACGAGCGGGGCCTGACGACCGTGCCCGGCCTGTGGGCGGCCGGGAACGCGAGCGGCTTCGCCGAGCAGGTGATCAACGCGGCGAGCCGCGGCTACCGGGCCGGTGCGGCGATCAACGGCGAGCTGCTGTTCGCCGACCTCGACGCGGCCGTCGCGGCGGGCGGTGCCGCCCGGGTGTAGGACACCGCCCTCCGGTGCACCCTGACTGCATGTTGCTCGCCCGGTCGGCCCAGGTGTCGCGGGAGGTCGCGGCCACTTCGGCGCGGTCGGAGAAGACCGCCCTGCTCGCGGAGTTGTTCCGGGAGGCGGAGGCGGACGACGTGCCGATCGTCATTCCGGACGGGCGGGAAGTGAAGCCCATGGAGACCTTGTCGGACCACCCTCGCGGGCGGCAGGGGTCGATGAAGCAGGAACCCGGGGGAGCACCGCTCCGCGGTGCAGACCGGAATCGTCTGCTTTCACGCAGGCGAGGGCGTCAACGGGAGGACAAGCGCCCGCAGGAAGCGGGCACCGTGAAGACCCTGCCGACCGTGCACCCGGAGGTGTGACGGTGAGCGGCCGGCCGGGGAAGCGGAGCGCGGGGCTGCTGCTGTTCCGGCGCACTGGCGACGACCTGGAAGTCCTGCTCGGTCATATGGGCGGTCCCCTGTGGGCCCGGCGGGAGGCCGGTGCCTGGACCGTGCCCAAGGGCGAGTACGACCCGGACGAACCCGCCTGGGAGGCCGCCCGCCGCGAGTTCCAGGAGGAGCTGGGGCTGGCGCCGCCCGACGGCGAGGCGGTGCCGCTGGGCGAGGTCCGGCAGGCGAACGGCAAGACCGTCACGGCCTGGGCGGTGGAGGCCGACCTCGACCCGGCGACGATCAGCCCCGGCACGTTCCTGCTGGAATGGCCGCCGCGATCCGGGCGGACGCGGGAGTTCCCGGAGCTCGACCGCGTGGCGTGGCTCGGCCTGGACCGGGCCCGCGAGGTGATCGTCAGGGCCCAGGCCGCGTTTCTCGACCGGCTGGCTGAGCACTCGCCCTGAGGAGGACCTCACGCGTTGCGGCGGGCACCGCGGCGCGCGAAGGTCGAAGCACAGCCCGTTCCAGGGGAGGTCAGTCATGTCCATCGCCACGGTGAACCCGGCCAACGGCGAGACGCTCAAGACGTACGAGGCCATGGGCGAGGAGGAGCTCGAGCGCCGGCTCCAGCTCGCCCAGGCCACGTTCCGCACATACCGGACGACGGCCTTCGCCGAGCGGGCCCGGCTGATGAACCAGGCCGCCGATCTCCTCGACGAGGACCAGGGGGAGGTCGCCCGTGTCATGACCACAGAGATGGGCAAGCCGGTCAAGCAGGCCCGCGCGGAGGCCGCGAAGTGCGCCAAGGCGATGCGCTGGTACGCCGAGCACGCCGAGGAACTGCTCGCGGACGAGGAGCCCGCCGCCGACGACGTGAAGGACTCCGGGGCCTCCCGGGCCCTGGTGCGCTACCGGCCGCTCGGTCCGGTACTGGCGGTGATGCCGTGGAACTTCCCGCTGTGGCAGGTGGTCCGGTTCGCGGCGCCCGCGCTGATGGCCGGCAACGTCGGCCTGCTCAAGCACGCCTCCAACGTGCCGCAGACCGCCCTGTACCTGGAGGACCTGTTCCACCGGGCGGGCTTCCCCGAGGGCTGCTTCCAGACCCTGCTGATCGGCTCCGGCGCGGTCGACGACATCCTGCGCGACGAGCGCGTGAAGGCGGCCACGCTGACCGGCAGCGAGCCGGCGGGGCGGGCGGTGGCGTCCACCGCCGGGGAGATGATCAAGAAGACGGTGCTGGAGCTGGGCGGCAGCGACCCGTTCGTCGTGATGCCGTCCGCCGACCTCGACCGGGCCGCCGAGGTCGCGGTGACCGCGCGGGTGCAGAACACCGGGCAATCGTGCATCGCCGCCAAGCGGTTCATCGTGCACACGGACGTCTACGACGCCTTCGCCGAGCGTTTCGTGGCCGGCATGAAGGCGCTCAAGGTCGGCGATCCGATGCGGGAGGACACCGAGGTCGGGCCGCTGTCCAGCGAACGGGGCCGGGCGGATCTGGAGGAGCTGGTCGAGGACGCCAAGCGGAGCGGGGCGAGCGTGCTGTGCGGTGGCGAACGGCCCGACAGGCCCGGCTGGTACTACCCGCCGACCGTGCTGGCGGGCATCACCCGCGAGATGCGCGTCCACCGTGAGGAGGCCTTCGGACCGGTGGCCACGCTGTACCGGGCGGCCGACCTGGACGAGGCCGTGCTGATCGCCAACGACTCGCCGTTCGGGCTGAGTTCGAACGTCTGGACACGGGACGAGAGCGAGGTCGACCGGTTCGTACGGGACCTGGAGGCGGGCGGGGTGTACATCAACGGGATGACCGCCTCGCACCCGGCGTTCCCCTTCGGCGGGGTGAAGCGGTCGGGGTACGGGCGTGAGCTGTCCGGGCACGGAATCCGCGAGTTCTGCAACATCACCACCGTATGGCACGGGGCGTGAGGGTTCCGCGGCTACGATCCCCTTTGTGAACCGCGAAGTGACTCTGCCTCTGATCGTCGACGACCGCGGCACGTTGCAGGTGGCCGCGGCCGATGTGAGCAAGCTGCTGCGGACGGTCGGCGGCCGGTGGCTGCGCCTGGTGGAGGCCGGCCAGGAGGATCTCGACGAGGACACGGTCGCCGCCCTGACCATCGAACTGGCCAAGCTGGCCGACCGTATCGATGTCGCCTGCATCGCCCACAGCAGCGGCGCGGCGTCTTCCGGCTGACCGGAGGAACCCGCCCCGGCGACGCGTTGCCGGGCGCTCCGGTCCGCCGCGCGGGCCGGCCACGCGGCACACGCGGTCGGGCACCCGTCCGAAGGCCGGGCCGATCATTTCATGAAGTGCTGCCTGACCAGCGGTTTTCTGGTGGGGCGGGAGAGCGCCGCCGGTGGTGCGAGGGACTTGTGGGACTTACTCGCCGTCGCCGGATTGGAGTAGTCCACCGAGAGATCACCGCCCCTTTCGGGCGATCGTGGGTGGACCACCCTTCTGGGTGCACCACCCTCTGACCGGGGGCCACCGGCCTTCCGGAAGGCGAAAGCAGGCACGGCTCATGGCCACTTTGTGCAGACCTTCGGTGTCCGTTCCAGAGCACGTGATCACGATGGAGGAAACGCTGGAGCTCGCACGCTCCCGCCACGCGGACCACCCGCAACTCCCGCTGGCCCTCCGGCTGATCGAGAACACCGGCGTGCGTACCCGGCACATCGTGCAACCCATCGAGGAGACCCTCAAACACCCCGGCTTCGAGCAGCGCAACAAGCTCTACGAGCAGGAGGCCAAGGCCCGGGTCCCCGAGGTCATCCAGCATGCGCTCGACGACGCCGGACTCCTGCCTTCCGACATCGATGTCATCATCTACGTCTCGTGCACGGGCTTCATGATGCCCTCGCTCACGGCGTGGCTGATCAACGAGATGGGCTTCGACTCGACCACCCGCCAGCTGCCCATAGCCCAGCTGGGCTGCGCGGCCGGCGGCGCGGCGATCAACCGGGCCCACGACTTCTGCACGGCCTACCCGGACGCCAACGCGCTCATCGTGGCCTGCGAGTTCTGCTCGCTGTGCTACCAGCCCACCGACCTCGGCGTCGGCTCCCTGCTCTCCAACGGCCTGTTCGGCGACGGCATCGCCGCCGCCGTGGTCCGCGGCACCGGCGGCACCGGGGTCCGGCTGGAGCGCAACGGCTCGTACCTGATCCCCGAGACCGAGGGGTGGATCGCGTACGACGTCCGGGAGACCGGCTTCCACTTCCTGCTGGACAAACGGGTGCCCACCACCATGGAGCCGCTCGCCCCGGCCCTGCGGGACCTGGCCGGACTGCACAGCTGGGACGCGTCCGACCTGGACTTCTACGTCATCCACGCGGGCGGCCCCCGCATTCTGGACGACCTCAGCAAGTTCCTGAACGTCGAGCCGCACGCGTTCCGGTTCAGCCGGGCCACGCTCACCGAGTACGGCAACATCGCCAGCGCCGTCGTCCTGGACGCGCTGCGCCGGCTGTTCGACGAGGGCGCCCCCGAGGACCGGGCGCGCGGACTGCTCGCCGGGTTCGGTCCCGGCATCACCGCCGAGATGTCGCTCGGCAGCTGGCAGATCGGGGCCGGGGCATGACCGAGGAGACGCTCACCGAGACGCTTCCCCCGGTGCGGTACTGGCCCGCGCCCGACCCGGCCGGCGTCGGCTTCGACCCGGTCCTGGCCGGCCTGATGGCGGAGGGCCCGGTCGCCCGCGTCGAGCTGCCCGGCGGCGAGGGCTGGGCATGGCTGGTGACCCGCATGGACGACGTGCGGATGGTCACCGACGACCCCCGGTTCAGCCGCGCGGCGGTCATGGACCGCCGGGTCACCAAGCGGTCCCCGCACTCCGTGCCGACCCGCGACGCGGTCGGCTTCCTGGACCCGCCCGACCACACCCGGCTGCGCCGCTCGGTCGCCCCCGCCTTCACCGCGCGCGGTGTCGAGCGGCTGCGGGAGAGCTCCCGGCGGGTGCTGGACGAGCTGGTCGACGGACTCCTCCTGGACGGCCCGCCCGCCGACCTCACGAGTGCGGTGCTCGGTCCGTTCCCGATCGCGGTGCTCTGCGAGCTGATGGGGGTGCCGCCCGCCGACCGGCCCGGCGTGCACGCCTGGACCAGGCTGGTTCTGTCCTCCTCGCCCGGCTCCGACGTCGGCGAGCAGGCCAGGGAGGAGATGGGCGCGTACTTCACCGAGCTCATCGACGCGCGCGTGGAGGGCACCGGCGAGGACGTCGCCTCACTCCTCGGCGCGGCCGTGGGGCACCGGGAGGTCACCCTGGCGGAGGCCGTGGGTCTCGCGGTGCTCCTGCAGACCGGCGGCGAGGCGGTCACCCATACCGGCGAGCAGATGTTCCACATCCTGCTGACCCGCCCCGAGCTGGCCGAACGGCTGCGCCGCGAGCCGGGGATCCGCCCGCGGGCCGTCGCCGAGCTGCTGCGCTGCATCCCGCACCGCAACGCGGTCGGGCTGCCCCGGATCGCCCTGGAGGACGTGGAGATCAGGGGCGTACGGATCCGCGCCGGCGACGCCGTCCACGTGTCGTACCTCGCCGCCAACCGCGATCCGGGCGTCTTCCCGGACCCCGAGTCGATCGACTTCTCGCGCAGCCCGAACCCGCACGTGGCGTTCGGCTCCGGCCCGCACTGGTGCCCGGGCGGGCGGCTGGCCCGGCTGGAGTCGGAGCTGCTGGTCGACGCCCTGCTGGACCGGGTGCCGGGACTGAGGCTCGCGGTGCCGGCGGACCAGGTGCCCTTCAGGAAGGGCACGTCGGTCCGCGGGCCCGAGGCCCTGCTCGTGACGTGGTGAGCCTGCCATGACCACGGAGGGACTGCTCGTGCCGCCGGGCCACGGACGCATCGTCGAAACGCCGGCCCAGCGCGTGACGTTCAAGGTCACCGGCTCGCACTCGCGGGTGGCCTCCACCTTCGAGGTGGAGGTCCCGCCCGGATTCGACGTGGGCGCCCATGTGCACACGCGCAGCGAGGAGTTGTTCTACGTGCTCGAGGGCGAGCTGGACGTGCTCGCCTTCGAGCCGCGGGTCCGGACCCCCGACCACTGGCAGAAGTGGGAGTCCAGCTCCGGCAACCGCGTGGTGCGGGCGGCCCCGGGTACGGTCATCGTCGTGCCCCCGGGCTGCCCGCACGCGTTCGCCAACCCGACCGACACCCCGGCGAAGATGTTCTTCCAGGCCTCCCCGCCCCCGGACCACGAGCGCTACTTCGAGGAACTGCTCGACATCCTGGGCAACGGAGGCCCGCCGGACCACGAGGCCATCGAAGCCCTGCGCAAGCGCTACGACATCGAGCAGCTGACGCCGCTCAGGCACCGTTGAGCACCGTTGACGCCGTCAGCGGATCGGCATTCCCGAGATCGTCCGGGAGATCACCAGCCGCTGGATCTCACTCGTGCCCTCGAAGATCGTGTAGATCGCCGCATCGCGGTGCATCCGCTCCACCGGGTACTCCCTGGTGTAGCCGTTGCCGCCCAGGATCTGGACCGCCTGGGCGGTGACCTCCTTCGCGGTCTCGCTGGCGAACAGCTTGGACATCGAGCCCTCGGCGGCGGTGAACGGCCTGCCGTTGACCGCCATCCAGGAGGCGCGCCAGACCAGCAGGCGGGCGGCGTCGATCCGGGTGCGCATGTCGGCGAGCTGGAAGGCGACGCCCTGGTTGTCGATGATCGGGCGGCCGAACTGCTCGCGGGTCCTCGCGTAGTCGAGGGCGACCTCGTACGCGGCCCGGGCGGTGCCCACCGCCATGGCGCCGACGGCGGGACGGGACGCTTCGAACGTGGCCATGGCCGCGTTCTTGAGACTCCCCCGGCCTCCGGCCGGAGGGACCCCCGCACCGCCCTTCTTGGCCTTCTCCCGGGCGCGGGCCAGCCGCTCGTCCAGCTTCTCCTTGCCGCCGAGCAGGCAGGAGCCGGGGACGCGCACGCCGTCCAGGATCACCTCGGCGGTGTGCGAGGCCCGGATGCCGTGCTTCTTGAACTTCTGGCCCTGGGCCAGCCCCGGCGTGTTCGGCGGGACGATGAACGAGGCGTGGCCCTTGGAGCCGAGCTCCGGGTCGACGGAGGCGACGACGACATGGACGTTGGCGATGCCGCCGTTGGTCGCCCAGGTCTTGGTGCCGTTGATCACCCACTCGTCCCTGGCCTCGTCGTACACCGCGCGGGTGCGCAGGGAGGCCACGTCGGAGCCGGCGTCGGGTTCGGAGGAGCAGAACGCGGCGACCTTGACGTCGCTGGCGTCGCCGTACATCTGCGGGATCCAGGTGCCGATCTGCTCCTCGGTGCCGTTGGCGAGGACGCCGACCGCCGCCAGGCCGGTGCCGACGATGGACAGGGCGATGCCGGCGTCGCCCCAGAACAGCTCCTCCATGGCCATGGGGATACCGAGGCCGGTGGAGTCGAAGTACTGCTGGGCGTAGAAGTCGAGGGAGTAGATGCCGACCTTCGCGGCCTCCTGGATGACCGGCCAGGGAGTCTCCTCGCGCTCGTCCCACTCGGCGGCCGCGGGCCGGATCACGTCGGCCGCGAAGCCGTGCAGCCAGTCCCGGACCTCCTTCTGTTCGTCGTTGAGCTCCATGGTGAACTCGGCCATGTCCCCTCCAGCGGCACGCGCGTGTTACTTGCGGTAACCCTACCGTGTTACCGACCAGTAGAAAAAGTCGACTTCCGATGCCCCGGCAGTCCGTTCGATCTTTCGGGCACGGTCAGTGTTACTTTGCGCAGGCGTCACCGAATCAGCACGGGTGGGGAGAGTTCATGGACACCACACAGCGGACCGGTCAGCAGCGGTCCGCCGACCGCCGACGGCGCGAGCTGCTGGAGGCCGCCGACCGGGTGGTGCTGCGCGACGGCCCACAGGCATCGATGAACGCCATCGCCGCCGAGGCCGGCATCACCAAGCCGATCCTCTACCGCCACTTCGGCGACAAGGGCGGGTTGTACGCCGCCCTCGCCAAGCGGCACACCGACGCCCTGCTCGACTCGCTGCGGGCCGCGCTGGACGCCCCCGCGGACCGGCGCGAGCGGGTGGAGGCCACGCTGGACACCTACCTCACGGCCATCGAGGCCCGTCCGCAGGTCTACCGGTTCCTGATGCACCCGGCGGAGGGCGGTCAGGGCGGCGACCAGGGCTTCGACGTCGGCAAGCACTCCGCCCCGCTGCTGCGCCGCATGGGCGAGGAACTGGCCCAGGTCATCGAGGAGCGGCTGGACCTCGGCCCGGGCAGCCAGCAGCTGGCCCGCGTGTGGGGGCACGGCATCGTCGGCATGATGCACGCGGCCGGGGACTGGTGGCTGGGCGAGCGCCCCTGCTCCCGCGCGGAGCTGGTGCGCGGCCTGGCGGACCTGCTGTGGGGCAGGCTGGCGGCGGCCGGGGACAAGGTGGGCGGCCCGGGCTTCTAGTGTCGCAACAGGCAACGTTCGCCCCGTCGCGACGCCCGGCACGCTCCCCCAAGCCCTTCGAGCAGGGGGGACCCCCAGAGCACGCACCGGACGCCGCTCCTTGACGGGCAAACGTTGCCTGCCGCGGCGCTAGTGCCCCGGCACTAGGAAACCCCCTGGTCCGTACGGTTCGTACGGTTCCAGGGCGCCTTCGCCGCCCGTCTCAGCGCCCTGCGCCTGCGCCACCCCGTGAGGTGGTCCGTGTACAGGCGCCCCTGGAGGTGGTCGCACTCGTGCTGCAGACACCGGGCGAAGAACCCCGTCCCGTGCACGGTGACCGGCTCCCCGGTCACCGTGAAACCTTCGACGACCGCGTGGTCGTAGCGCTCCGTCCCCGCCTCCAGACCCGGCAGGGACAGGCAGCCCTCCGGGCCGCGGACACTCACGCCGCCCGTCTCCACCAGCCGCGGGTTCACCACATGGCCCAGGTGGCGCACGTCCTCGTCGTCCGGGCAGTCGTACACGAACACCCGCAGGGACTCCCCCACCTGATTGGCCGCCAGGCCCACGCCCCGCGCCTCGTACATCGTGGCGAACAGGTCCTCCACCAGCCGGGACAGCGCCGGGCCGAAGTCGGTGACCTCGGCGCAGGGCGCGCCGAGGACGGGGTCGCCGAGCAGGGTGAGGGGCCGGACGCGTCCGCGGACGCCGGGGATCGAGCCATGTCGCATGGCGGCAAGGGTACGGTTCCCTCGGCCCACGCCAGCCGCGCGGACGCGGGCCGGGATTCGGGAGCGCCGGTGGATCTCGATAGGCTGAGGTCCCCACCACGTTGCCGGATGACTCAGGCGCGGCGCGTACGCAAGGAGGATCGAGAACTGATGGCAGGCAACTCGGACCCGCTCACGCCGCGGGCCAAGCTGGCCGTGACCGCGGGCAAGGCGGTCGCCGCGGCATCACGTGCCGCAGGTCGCGGCAGCGGTTCGGTGATCGGGGGCCGGGTGGCCCTCAAACTCGATCCCGACCTGCTCGGCCGGCTCGCCCAGCACCTGGACGTGATCCTGGTCTCGGCGACCAACGGCAAGACCACGACCACCCGGCTCATCGCCGAGGCCCTGCGGGCCGCGGGGCCGGTCGTCTCCAACGCCCTCGGCGCCAACATGCCCGCGGGCATCACCTCGGCGCTGGCGGGCGGTTCGGACGCCAAGTTCGGTGTGATAGAGGTCGACGAGAAGTACCTCGCGGGCGTGGCCCGGGACACCGCCCCCAAGTGCATCGCGCTGCTCAACCTCTCCCGCGACCAGCTCGACCGCGCCGGCGAGACCCGGATGCTCGCCGAGAACTGGCGCGAGGCCCTGACCGGGTCCAAGGCCGTGATCGTCGCCAACTGCGACGATCCGCTGGTGGTGTGGGCGGCGTCCTCCTCCCCCAATGTGGTCTGGGTGGCCGCCGGGCAGATGTGGAAGGACGACGCCTGGTCCTGTCCGTCCTGCGGCGGTGTGATGCAGCGCCCGGGCGACGACTGGTTCTGCGGCGAGTGCGGCTTCCGCCGGCCCGCCCCCAGCTGGGCGCTGAACGGCGACCACGTCCTCGACCCGCACGGCTCCGCCTGGCCGATCCACCTGCAGCTGCCGGGCCGCGCCAACAAGGCCAACGCAGCCTCCTCCGCGGCCGTCGCCGCCGTCTTCGGGGTGCCGCCGCAGGTCGCCCTGGAGCGGATGTACCAGGTGCAGGCGGTCGCCGGCCGCTACGACGTCGTGCAGTTCCAGGGCCGCGACCTGCGGCTGCTGCTGGCGAAGAACCCGGCCGGCTGGCTGGAGACCTTCTCCCTGATCGACCCGCCGCCCGCACCCGTCATCCTGTCGGTGAACGCGCGCAGCGCCGACGGCACCGACACCTCCTGGCTGTGGGACGTCGACTACACCCGCCTGACCGGCCACCCGCTCTTCGTGCTCGGCGACCGCAAGCTGGACCTCGCGGTGCGTCTGGAGGTGGCGAACCAGCAGTTCCAGGTCTGCGACGACCTGGACCAGGTCATCCAGCAGGCACCGCCCGGCCGGATCGAGGTCATCGCCAACTACACCGCGTTCCAGGACCTGCGCCGCCGCGTCGGCAACTGACCACTAAGGACGAGCACTTCATGAGCGACAACCAACTGCGGCTGGTGTGGATCTACCCGGACCTGCTGAGCACCTACGGCGACCAGGGCAACGTGCTCGTCGTGGAGCGACGGGCCCGGCAGCGTGGCCTGGACGTGGCCCGCCTGGACGTGCGCAGCGACCAGCCGATCCCGACCTCCGGCGACATCTACCTGATCGGAGGCGGTGAGGACCGCCCGCAGCGGCTCGCGGCGGAGCGGCTGCGCCGTGACGGCAGTCTGGTCAGGGCCGTGGAGAACGGCGCGATCGTCTTCTCGGTCTGCGCCGGCTACCAGATCCTCGGCCACGAGTTCATCAACGAACTCGGGGAGCGCGAGCCGGGGCTGGGCCTGCTCGACGTGGTGTCGGTGCGCGGCGAGGGCGAGCGGTGCGTCGGCGACGTGCTGGGCGACATCGACCCGCGGCTCGGCCTGCCCCCGCTGACCGGGTTCGAGAACCACCAGGGCGTCACCCGCCTCGGCCCCGCCGCCCGCCCGTTCGCCCAGGTCCGGATCGGCAAGGGCAACGGCACCGGCGACGGCACGGAGGGGGCGTACAACGACACCGTCTTCGGCACGTACATGCACGGTCCGGTGCTGGCCCGCAACCCGCTGATCGCGGACCTGCTGCTGAAGCTGGCACTCGACGTCAACGCGCTCCCGCCGGTCGACGACAGCTGGTACGAGGCCCTGCGCAACGAGCGCATCGCGGCGGCGCAGCAGCCCGCGTAGGCCTGTCGCGCCCACGCGTCGGCCCGTGCGGGAACGGTTCTTCCGCCGTGCCGGCGCGTCCCGCGCGCACCGGCCCGTCGGCACGGCGCGACCAGCCCGTCTGACGGGCCGTCCGCACAGGTGAGCGGCCTCGTCCAGCAGGCGGACGGACGGTACGGTCCCGCCCCCGGGTACCGCTAGGGTGGCGGGGACCGAGCCGGACAGCGCGGTCCGGTCCCGTGCCCATGTGGAGAAGGTTGTTCGGGCTATGCGCATTGGTGTCCTCACGTCCGGCGGCGACTGCCCCGGCCTGAACGCCGTCATCCGGTCCGTCGTGCACCGTGCCGTCGTCGACCACGGCGACGAGGTCATCGGCTTCCGGGACGGCTGGAAGGGCCTGCTGGAGTGCGACTACCTCAAGCTCGACCTCGACGCGGTGGGCGGCATCCTCGCCCGCGGCGGCACCATCCTCGGCTCCTCCCGGGTCCGCCCCGAACACCTGCGGGACGGGGTGGAGCGGGCCAGGAGCCACGTCGAGGAGCTCGGCCTGGACGCGGTGGTCCCGATCGGCGGCGAGGGCACGCTCAAGGCGGCCCGGCTGCTGTCGGACAGCGGCCTGCCCGTCGTCGGCGTGCCGAAGACCATCGACAACGACATCGCCGCCACGGACGTCACCTTCGGCTTCGACACGGCCGTGACCGTCGCCACCGAGGCGCTGGACCGGCTGAAGACCACCGCCGAGTCCCACCAGCGCGTGCTGATCGTGGAGGTCATGGGCCGCCACACCGGCTGGATCGCGCTGCAGTCCGGCATGGCGGCCGGCGCCCACGCCATCGTCGTCCCCGAACGGCCCTTCGACATCGAGGAGCTGGCGAGGAAGGTCGGCGAGCGCTTCGCGGCGGGCAAGCGCTTCGCGATCGTGGTGGCCGCGGAGGGCGCCAAGCCCAGGGCGGGCACCATGGACTTCGACGAGGGCGGCAAGGACGTCTACGGCCACGAGCGGTTCGCCGGCGTCGCCCGGCAGCTCTCGGACGAGCTGGAGCAGCGGCTCGGCAAGGAGGCCCGGCCGGTCATCCTCGGCCACGTCCAGCGCGGCGGCACCCCGACGGCGTACGACCGCGTGCTGGCCACCCGGTTCGGCTGGCACGCCGTGGAGGCCGTGCACCGCGGGGAGTTCGGCCGGATGACGGCGCTGCGCGGCACGGACATCGTGACGGTGCCGCTCGCCGAGGCGGTCGCGACCCTGAAGACGGTACCGGCGGAGCGGTACGCCGAGGCGGAATGTGTCCTGTAGGACACATGCGCAGAACACACGCGTAAGCACAAACCGCCCCCGGTCGCAAGAGCGGCCGGGGGCGGCTCTAGTCTGGGTGCGGACAGACAGCTGTGGACAGACAGCGCACAATCCCCACGAAACAGGAGCCGGCTGATGGATCACAGCGGGCACGGCATGATGGATCTGCCGCCGTTCACGCTGGAACGCGGCCTTCAGTGGTCCGCGGACCCCTTCTTTCTCGTCGCCTGCCTGCTCGGGCTCGCGCTGTACGGCTGGGGCGTGGTGCGGCTGCGGCGGCGCGGCGACTCCTGGCCGGTGGGCCGGACGGTGGCGTACGTCATCGGTGTACTGACCGTGGTCCTGGTGATGTGCACCGGGCTGAACGACTACGGCATGGTCATGTTCAGCGTGCACATGGTCCAGCACATGGTCATCAGCATGCTGTCGCCGATCCTGATCCTGCTCGGCGCCCCGGTCACGCTGGCGCTGCGCGCGCTGCCGGTGGTCAAGGGCCGCAAGGGGCCGCGCGAGCTGCTGCTGGTGCTGCTGCACAGCCGCTACATGCGGGTCATCACCCACCCCCTCTTCACCATCCCGATGTTCATCGCGAGCCTGTACGCGCTGTACTTCACGCCGTTCTTCGACTTCCTGATGGGGTCGAAGGTCGGGCACGTCGCGATGATGGTGCACTTCCTCGCGGTGGGCCTGGTCTTCTTCTGGCCGATCATGGGCGTGGATCCGGGCCCGAACCGGTCGGGTTACCTCATGCGGATGCTGCAGTTGTTCGCGGGCATGCCGTTCCACGCGTTCTTCGGCATCGCGTTGATGATGGCGACCGCGCCCATGGTGGAGACCTACATGCACCCGCCCGCCTCCCTCGGCATCGACGCCCTGGCCGACCAGAACGCGGCCGGCGGCATCGCCTGGGCGTTCAGTGAGATCCCGTCCGTACTGGTGCTGCTCGCCCTGCTCTTCCAGTGGTACGGCTCCGAACAGCGCCAGGCCCGGCGCAAGGACCGCGCCGCGGAGCGCGACGGGGACAAGGAGCTCGAGGCGTACAACGCCTATCTGGCCTCGCTGCACGCCCACGGGAACTGAGCGGGTTTTCGCATTCGGCACCCCTTTCCCGTGCTGCCCCGGGGCAGTACGGGGCACCATGGAGACAGCCGACCATGAGGAGGGTGCCGCGATGCCCGGTTCCACGGACGGTTCCACGAGAGCGATGGGGGTGCTCACCGTGGGCGCCCTCGTCGCGGTGACGGCCTACACGGTGGCGCTCGGCGGCAACGGCTGGCTGTGGTTCGGCTGGGTCGTGCTGGGCCTGATCACGCTGGGCATGATCGTCAGCCGCGGCACCTGAGGCTCACCCCCACGTGAGCCGTGCCGCCGAGTGCACGCCCGGCTGGTACTTCGGCAGCCGGGCGGTGATCTTCATGCCCGCGCCCGGGGCGGTCTCGATGACCAGGCCGTGGTCGTCGCCGTAGACCTGGCGGAGCCGGTCGTCGACGTTGGACAGCCCGATGCCACCGGAGGGGCTGTCCTCGCCCGCGAGGATGCGGCGCAGCAGGTCGGGGTCCATGCCGGCGCCGTCGTCCTCGATGACGACCAGGGCCTCGGCGCCGGCGTCCTGTGCGGTGATCCGGATGTGGCAGGTACCGGTCTTGCCCTCCAGGCCGTGCTTGACGGCGTTCTCCACCAGCGGCTGCAGGCACAGGAACGGCAGGGCGATGGGCAGCACCTCGGGCGCGATCTGCAGGGTGACCGCGAGACGGTCGCCGAAGCGGGCCCGTACGAGCGCCAGGTAGTGCTCGATGGCGTGCAGTTCGTCGGCGAGCGTGGTGAAGTCGCCGTGCCTGCGGAACGAGTAGCGGGTGAAGTCGGCGAACTCCAGCAGCAGCTCGCGGGCCCGCTCGGGGTCGGTGCGGACGAACGAGGCGATCACCGCGAGCGAGTTGAAGACGAAGTGCGGGGAGATCTGCGCGCGCAGGGCCTTGATCTCGGCCTCGATGAGCCGGGTGCGGGAGCGGTCGAGGTCCGCGAGCTCCAGCTGCACGGAGACGAAGCGGGCGACCTCGGCCGCGGCGCGGACCAGGACGGCGGACTCGCGGGGCGCGCAGGCGACGAGGGCGCCGTGCACCCGGTCGTCGACGGTGAGCGGGGCGACGACGGCCCAGCGCACCGGGCAGTCCGGAAGCCGGCAGGTGAGCCGGAACGCCTCGCCGCGGCCGGTCTCCAGGGGGCCGGTGAGGCGCTCCATGATCTCGCCGCGGTGGTGTGCGCCGACGCCGTCCCAGGCGAGCACCCGGGTGTCGTCCGCGAGGCACAGGGCGTCGGTGCCGAGCAGGGAGCGCAGTCTGCGGGCCGACTTGCGGGCGGTCTCCTCGGTCAGCCCGGCCCGCAGCGGCGGCGCGGCGAGGGAGGCGGTGTGCAGGGTCTGGAAGGTGGCGTGCTCGACGGGGGTGCCGAGTCCGCCGAGGCTCTGCGGCCGGGCGGTGCGCCGGCCGAGCCAGTAGCCGGCGGCGAGCAGCGGCAGCGCGGCCGCGCACAGTCCGGCGAGGAACCCGCTCATGCCCGCACCTCCGCGTGCAGCTGCTCGGGCAGGTGGAAGCGGGCCAGGACGGCCGCGGTGCCGGCCGGTACCCGGCCCGGTGTGGCCAGGGACACCAGGATCATGGTGAGGAAGCCCAGCGGCACCGACCACAGGGCGGGCCAGGCGAGCAGCGCGTGCAGCGGTCCGGTGCCGGGGAATCCGGCCATGGTCACGGCGACGGCGACGAGCGCGCCGCCGCCGCCCGCCAGCATCCCGGCGGCCGCGCCGGGCGGGGTGAGCCGCCGCCACCAGATGCCGAGGACGAGCAGCGGGCAGAAGGAGGACGCGGACACCGCGAAGGCGAGCCCGACGGCGTCGGCGACCGGCAGCCCCCCGACCAGGACGCTCGCGGCGAGCGGCGGGGCCATGGAGAGCACCGTGCCGAGCCGGAAGTGCCGCACTCCGCGTGAGGGCAGCACGTCCTGGGTGAGCACCCCGGCCACCGCCATGGTCAGCCCGGAGGCGGTGGACAGGAACGCGGCGAAGGCGCCGCCCGCGACCAGCGCGCCCAGCAGGTCGCCGCCGAGGCCGCCGATCACCCGGTCGGGCAGCAGCAGCACCGCGGCGTCGGCGCTCCTGGTGAGGGTGAGCTCGGGGGCGTAGAGGCGGCCGAGCGCGCCGTACACCGGCGGCAGCAGGTAGAAGCCGCCGATCAGGCCGAGCACGGCCACGGTGGTGCGGCGGGCGGCGACGCCGTGCGGACTGGTGTAGAAGCGGACGACGACGTGCGGCAGGCCCATGGTGCCGAGGAAGGTGGCGAGGATCAGCCCGTAGGTGGCGTACAGGGGGCGTTCCTCGCGACCGGAGGCGAGTGAGGTGGACATGCCGCCGTTGTCGCCGCGGGTGGCCTCGGGTACGGGGGCGCCCTGCGCGAAGGTGAGCCGGGTGCCCTGGTCGACGCGGTGGGTGCCCGCGCTCAGACGCACCTGCTCCTCCTGGTGGACGCGGCCGTCGACGGTGCCGGTCACGGTGACGGTGAGCGGGCGCTCCAGCCGGAGGTCGAGGGTGTCGGCGACGCGGACGGTGCGCTGCTCGCGGAAGGCGGCCGGTTCGTCGAAGGCGCGGCGGGGCGCACCGTCGTGCTGCCAGGCGAGGACGAGGAAGAGGGCGGGGACGAGCAGCGCGGTCAGCTTCAGCCAGTACTGGAAGGCCTGGACGAAGGTGATGCTGCGCATCCCGCCCGCGGCGACCGTGGCCACCACGACGACGGCGACGATCACTCCGCCGAGCGCGTCGGGCGCGTCGGTGAGCACCGCCAGGGTGAGCCCGGCGCCCTGCAGCTGGGGCAGCAGGTACAGCCAGCCGACACCGACGACGAAGGCGCCCGCGAGCCGCCGCACGCCCTGGGAGGCGAGCCGGGCCTCGGCGAAGTCGGGCAGCGTGTAGGCGCCGGAGCGGCGCAGCGGGGCGGCGACGAACAGCAGCAGGACCAGATAGCCGGCCGTGTAGCCGACCGGGTACCACAGCATGTCCGGGCCCTGGACGAGCACCAGGCCGGCTATGCCGAGGAACGAGGCGGCGGAGAGGTACTCCCCGCTGATCGCGGCGGCGTTCAGGCGCGGTCCGACGGTGCGCGAGGCGACGTAGAAGTCGGAGGTGGTGCGGGAGATGCGCAGGCCGAACGCGCCGACGAGCACGGTGGCCACCACGACGAGGGCGACGGCGGGGACGGTGTAGGCGGAGTTCACGGCGTTCAGCGGTCCCCCACCAGGCGGACGAAGTCGCGTTCATTGCGCTCGGCGCGGCGCACGTACCAGCGGGCGAGCAGCACCAGCGGGACGTAGAGGCCGAAACCGAGCACCGCCCACTTCAGGCGCCGGGCGTCGGGGGCGGTGGCGAAGACCAGCGGCAGCGGGCCGACGAGCAGCACCAGCACCGCGAACACCGTGAGGCCGGCGCGCAACTGGCTGCGCATCAGGGAGCGGACGTAGGTGTGGCCGAGGGTGGTCTGCTCGTCGATCTCGGTGCGCGGGCGGTAGTGGCCCGGGGCCCGGCGGGTGCGGCGGGGCGGGCCGGTGACGACGACACGGCGTTCGGTGGGGTCCTGCGGCACGACGTACGCCCTCCCTAGCGCGCGGTCCGGCGCATCAGCAGCTCCCGCAGTTCACGCGCGTGCCGACGGCTGACCTGGAGTTCCTCGGTGCCGACCAGGACGCTCACCGAGCCGGCGTCCAGGCGGAGTTCGCCGATGTGGCGCAGGGCGACCAGGTGGCGGCGGTGGATGCGGACGAAGCCGCGGGCGCGCCAGCGCTCCTCCAGCGTGGACAGCGGGATGCGCACGAGGTGGCTGCCCTTGGCCGTGTGCAGCCGGGCGTAGTCTCCCTGCGCCTCGACGTGGGTGATGTCGTCGACGGCCACGAAGCGGGTGACGCCGCCGAGTTCGACGGGCAGGTGGTCGGGGTCGGGTTCGCTCACGGGGATCCGCGGGGCGGCGTCGCGCAGCTGGGCGGCGCGGCGGACGGCCTCGGCGAGGCGTTCCTTGCGGACGGGCTTGAGCACGTAGTCGACGGCCTTGAGGTCGAAGGCCTGGACGGCGAAGTCCTCGTGGGCGGTGACGAACACGATCAGCGGCGGCTCGGCGAACCCGGTGAGCAGCCGGGCCAGGTCGAGGCCGTCGAGGCCGGGCATCTGGATGTCGAGGAAGACGACGTCGATCGCGTCGGGCCCGTCCGGGCCGGACTGCAGCGCCCGGTTGATGCGGCGCAGCGCCTCGGTCGCGTCGCCGGCGCCTTCCACGCCGGCGATCCGGGGGTCGGCGTTGAGCAGGTACAGCAGTTCCTCGAGCGAGGGTCGTTCGTCGTCGACGGCCAGGGCACGCAGCATGAAGGTGGAGTGTAGGGGCGATCCGCGGGTCTGGACACGGGCCGGGGGTGGGCGTTCGCGCTGGATACAGTGCCGGCATGAGCAGCAGGCCGGCACCGTTCGACGCACTCGACCGGAAGATCCTCACCGCGCTGATGGCGAACGCCCGCAGCAGTTTCGCCGAGATCGGCGCGGCCATCGGCCTGTCCGCGACGGCCGTCAAGCGCCGTGTGGACCGGCTGCGCGAGACGGGCGTGATCACCGGGTTCACGGCCACGGTCAAACCGTCGGCGCTGGGCTGGCGTACGGAGGCGTACGTCGAGGTGTACTGCGAGGGCGCGGCCCCGCCGCGGCGGCTGGCCGAGGTGGTGCGCAACCATCCGGAGATCACGGCGGCGATGACGGTGACCGGCGGCGCGGACGCGCTGCTGCATGTGCGGGCGCGGGACGTGGAGCACTTCGAGGAGGTGCTGGAGCGGATCCGCACCGAGCCGTTCATCCGGAAGACGATCAGCGTGATGGTGCTCTCCCACCTGCTGCCGGACGCCCCGGAGGCGGGTGCCAGCCAGCCCGCCCCGCAGGACGCAGCAGACGTGCGCTGAGCGGCGGGAAGACGCAGCATTCCTGCTCGTGCGCGCAGTTTTTGTTTCTTGTCGCCCACCGTCACCGCTCCTTACCTTTGTGTCACCCCCAGTCGACACCCAGGAAGCGGAGGAACCCCTCTGTGCCCGAATCCCGTGTGCCGCGCCGGCGGCGCTTCCTCGTCTGCGAACCCAGACACTTCGCCGTGCAGTACGCGATCAACCCCTGGATGCGTCCGGACGTCCCCGTGGACGTCTCCCTGGCCCAGGCTCAGTGGCATGAGCTGATCGGCGTCTACCGCACCCACGGCCACACCGTCGACGCCGTGGAGCCCGTGCCCGGCCTGCCGGACATGGTCTTCGCCGCCAACGCGGCGGTCGTCGTGGGCGGCCGCGTCTTCGGCTCCCTGTTCAAGGCTCCCGAGCGCCGCCCGGAGTCCCTCCCCTACGACACCTGGTTCAAGTCGGCCGGCCACGACGTCTACCGTCCCGAGTCGGTGTGCGAGGGCGAGGGCGACTTCGTGCCGGCGGGCCGCTGGATCCTGGCCGGCACCGGTTTCCGCACCACCCGCGAGGCCCATCGCGAGGCGCAGGAGTACCTGGGCGTGCCGGTGATCGGCCTGACCCTGACGGACCCGTACTTCTACCACCTGGACACCGCGCTGTTCGTCCTCGACGACGAGGGCGAGGGGAACATCGCGTACTACCCGGAGGCGTTCTCGCCCGGCAGCCGCGAGGTGCTCGCCCGGCTGTACCCGGACGCGGTGCTCGCCACCCGCGAGGACGCGACGGCCTTCGGCCTGAACTCCGTCTGCGACGGCCGTCACGTCTTCATCTCGCCCGGGGCGACGGCGCTCGCCGAACAGCTCGCCGACCGCGGCTACGTCCCCGTCCCCGTCGACCTCTCCGAGTTCCACAAGGCCGGCGGCGGCATCAAGTGCTGCACCCAGGAGATCCGCTCATGACCGCACCCGCAAGGACCCGCACCTCCGACGAGCTGATCCGGGCCGAGGAGCCGGTGCTCGCGCACAACTACCACCCGCTGCCCGTGGTCGTCGCCCGCGCCGAGGGCGCCTGGGTGGAGGACGTCGAGGGCCGCCGCTACCTGGACATGCTGGCCGGCTACTCGGCCCTGAACTTCGGCCACCGCCACCCCGCGCTGATCGAGGCCGCGCACCACCAGCTCGACCGGCTGACGCTGACCTCGCGGGCCTTCCACAGCGACCGGCTCGCCGAGTTCGCCGAGCGGCTGACGGCCCTGACCGGGCAGGACATGGTGCTGCCGATGAACACCGGTGCCGAGGCGGTGGAGAGCGGCATCAAGGTGGCCCGCAAGTGGGCGTACGAGGTCAAGGGCGTCCCGGCCGACCGGGCGACGATCGTGGTCGCGGCGGACAACTTCCACGGCCGGACGACGACGATCGTCGGCTTCTCCACGGACGAGACGGCACGGTCGGGCTTCGGGCCGTTCGCTCCGGGCTTCCGGATCGTCCCGTACAACGATCTGGCGGCGCTCGAGGCGGCGCTCGACGAGACGACGGCCGCCGTGCTGATCGAGCCGGTCCAGGGCGAGGCCGGTGTGATCGTCCCGGACGACGGCTACCTCACCGGAGTGCGGGAACTGACCCGCCGCGCGGGCTGCCTGTTCCTGGCGGACGAGATCCAGTCGGGCCTCGGCCGCACCGGACGCACGCTCGCCGTCGACCACGAGGACGTGGTGCCGGACGTCGTGCTGCTGGGCAAGGCGCTGGGCGGCGGAATCGTGCCGGTGTCCGCGGTCGTCGGGCGCCGGGAGGTGCTCGGGGTGCTGCGGCCGGGTGAGCACGGGTCGACGTTCGGCGGCAATCCGCTGTCCGCCGCGGTCGGCACGGCGGTGGTCGGTCTGCTGGAGACCGGCGAGTTCCAGCGCCGGGCGGCGGAGCTGGGCGCGGTGCTGCGCGAGGGCCTGGCCGAGCTGGCCGGCCGGGGCGTGGTCGGCTTCCGCTCGCGCGGTCTGTGGGCGGGCGTGGACGTGGACCCGGCGATCGGCACCGGGCGGGAGATCGGTGAGCGTCTGATGCGGGAGGGCGTCCTGGTCAAGGACACCCACGGCTCCACGATCCGGCTGGCGCCGCCGCTGACCATCACGGAGGGCGAACTGCGCTCCGCACTGGCCTCCTTGGAGAAGGTGCTGGCCGCCTGACGGCCGGCACGACCGGGGGCGCCGACGCGGGCGCCCCCGGTGTTCCGGTGTCGTCGCGGCCCTACTGGTTGGGCTCCGCCGCGCTGATGTCGCCGAGGGCGGATCCCGGGTCACGCTCGATGGCCAGGTCGCCGAGGGAGACGATGCCCACGGCGTGACCGTGGTCGACGACCGGCACCCGGCGCACGGAGTGCTCCCGCATCAACTGCACCGCGCGGTCGAGGTCGTCGTCCGGGGTCACGGTGAAGAGGTCGCCGCTGCACACGGAGGCGACGGTCCGCTGCTCCGGGTCGCCACCCTCGGCCAGCGTACGGATCACCAGGTCGCGGTCGCTGACCAGGCCACGCAGTTCGTCGCCCTCGGTCACCAGGACGATGCCGATGTCCTCGTCGCGCATCTTCCGGGCCACCGCCGTCACCGGGGTCCGCGGTTCCACCGTCACCGGATTGCTGGTCATGATGTCGCGTACGTGCTGAGCCATGACGCCTCCCTTCGTCAGGTCCTGTGGTCCGCGCGGTGCCGTTCACCGCGCGGCCCTCGCCGGGTACCCGAGGGAAGCGGCGGCGCACCTGGCGACCGGCGCCGCGGTCCGGTCCGCGCGTGCCCTCCGCCCGGGCCCCGGGAGACGCCCGTCCCCTCGCCTGTCCGGTGACGAGCGGGGTACCCGCCGGGTGACGGCACTCTTTGAGGAGATGACTTCCATGCTGCTCATCGGCCTGCTCCTCCTCGCGGCGACCGCTGCCTTCACCGGCCTGCTCATCGCCGGCAACCTGTCCGGCGGCCCCGAGCACACGGTGTCGGTGCTCGGCAACGGCATCGCCAGGATGAACACGCTCGAGGCCTTCAGTGCCGGTCTCGCCCTCGCCCTGATCTTCTGTCTGGGCGCGGTCCTCCTGGCCGGTGCCGCGGCACGCCACCGGCACACGCACCGGGTCGCGCGCGGCTACGGCGGCCGGCCGGGCACCGGACCGCTGAACGAGCCCATGGGCCGGGACGACCGCCCCTGACCGGTACGACCGCACCACACGCGACCGGCGTCAGCGGTACGCGTGCACGACCGCGTGTCCCCTGCCACGGCCGATCATCCACCGGTTGACGGGGACGGTGACCGCGAAGGCGAGCGTGGGGGAGACGGGGGCCGTGGCCGCGTTGCGCGGACCGGCCGCGGCGCCGACGGCCACGCCGAGCACCTCACCGGTGGCACACCCGGTGAGGCGGTGCGGTGTGGCCTGCGTGGCCATGCGCCAGGAGACGCCCGGCGAGGGGGCGCGGTGCTCGTGTCCGGGTGCCCGCGGGCGTCAGTCCTCGCGGTGCCCGCGTCGCAGCAGGTGGCGGACGACCAGAGCGACGGCCAGGAGGCCGAGCGCGAGGAGCACGTAGACCTCGTAGCGGCGGATCTCGTCGTAGACCGTGCTGATGTGCGTGCCCGCGAAGTAGGCCAGGGTCACCCACAGACCCACCCACAGCGCGGCGCCGAGCGCGTTGAAGGCGAGGAAGCGGAGCCAGTGCATGCCCGTGGTGCCGGCGATGATGCCGTTGGCCTGGCGCAGGCCCTCGATGAAGCGGGCCACCGTGACGATCTTGCCGCCGTGCCGGGAGAAGAACCGCTCGGCCGCCTCGAACCGCTTCGGCGTCAGGAAGACGTACCGCCCCCAGCGGTGGACGAACGCCCGCCCGCCGAACCGGCCGACGAGGTAGCCGATGTTGTCCCCGACGATCGCCGCGGCGAACGCGATCAGGGCCACGACCACCACGTTGAGTTCGCCGGCCCCGGCATACACCCCGGCCGCGATCAGGATCGTCTCGCCCGGGGCGGGAATCCCGAAGTCCTCCACCAGGACCACACCGCCGACGGCCCAGTAGCCGTAGTGGCTCAGCAGCGGTGCCAGGTGCGCCAGCGGACCCGGAAGCGGAGGGGCCATGCCCACCACCGTACGTCGCCGGGCGGGCGGCCCCCGGCAGGCGCGGCACCGTGCCACCGCCGTACGGCCGGAAGCGGTTCCCCGCCGCGGTGCGCGCACTTGCACCGGCACCCCCGCGGCATCCACCCTGACCTGCGAGAACGACGGGCGTGTTGGTGTGCATTCGCAGGCCGGCCCAGTACTGCTTCACCGGCGGACGCAATCAGGGACATCGGGGCGCGCATGGTGAGAGTGGTTTTCCGGACCCTCCAGGGTTGATCACCGACGTTGACGTGCTCGGCGGCCGTCTCCAGGGTGCCGTCGCACCATGCCCGACCTACTGGAACGCGGGTCGAGACGGAGTGCGGCGGCACCTGTGGGACCTCTCCGGAACTCTGGGCCGGAGGTGGCGGCGCCGGCCGACCGGAGCCACGCGAAGACCACGTCGACAGCGGCGCTGCCGTGCACACCCGCGCAAGGCAGGAAATGCGCGTACTTCCGGGGTGCCCCGGGATCCGAGTGGCCGAGCCGCCGGGCCGGGGACACCCCGGACTCACCGGCTTCCCGCTGCTCGGAAGCACAGGGGTGACGCAAGGCGTGGTAGCCGTGCTCTCGCGACGGCTCCCACCCGCGGGCGCCGTCCGAAGCGCTCTCCTGCAGCGCGGCGATCGCACCGGCCTCGGCCGGAGTCGGCTGCCAGACATCGGAGTCGAAGGCATCCGGACTCTCGACGCGCTGGTCCACGACCTGGCCAACGCGTTCTTCGCGGTGCCGGTCACCGGGGTGGAGCAGGCCGCGCGCGAGGCGGACCTCGGCATGATGGTGTGCTTCGGCGCCCCGGACCCCGCGAAGGCGGCACGCCGTCCGGCACTGCTCACCTCGTATCAGGTCGGCAGCGTCATATTGACCTCCGGTGAAGGGGTCGGCCGTACCGTGACCGTCTTCCGCCGCAACGTCGTGCCACTCGTGGTGGCCGGCCAGCCCTCAGCCCGCCGCCTGTTCGGTCGGCATCACCGATGTCGCCGGGTCCATGCCGCGTTGGGCACCTGGATGGCGATCGCCTCGTAGCCCTGCTCGGCCAGGTCGGTGCGGAGCGCGTCCCCGGTCTCGGCGAGCGCCTCGGGATGGACCACGGCGACCCTTTGAACAGGGCTTTGGCGCGAAGCGCCTCCCTTGAGGGTGGTGGTGGGCGACGGGTGGGCCTCTCGCCGATCAATCCGCCGAGTTCGCCGAGGAGTTGGCGGCCGACCAGTACGTCGTAGGGTTCGCTGCCCGCGGTGCCGCCGACGTGGACCCGCGTCACTGCCTCGCTCATGCTTCCTTCCACTCCACTGCGTCCAGAACGGCTCGGGTGACCTCTTCGGGCGTACGGCCGTCGGTGGCCACCACGGCCGTGGCGACCTCCTCGTACAGGTGCCGGCGGGCCTCCATCAGCTCGCGCCACTGCCTGCGCGGGTTGACCGCGAGCAGCGGCCGGGCCGCGTTGAGGCCGGTGCGCCTGACGGCCTCCTCGACGTCCATCGACAGGTAGACCACCCGCAGTCCGGCGAGCAGCGCGCGGGTGTCCGCATCCAGGATGGCGCCGCCGCCGAGGGCCAGCACCCCGTCGTGTTCGGCCAGCGCCCGGCGCACCGCGTCCTTCTCGACCGCGCGGAAGACGTCCTCGCCCTCGTCGACGAAGATCTCGGCGACGCTGCGGCCCTGTGCGGCCACGATGTCGTCGTCGGTGTCCCGGTAGGCGGCGCCGAGGCGGTCGGCCAGCATCCGCCCGACGGTCGACTTGCCCACGCCCATCGGCCCGACCAGGACCACGACCGGTGCGGCGCTCACCGGATCGCCAGGTTGTCGAGGTAGCCCCGCACGTTGCGGCGGGTCTCGGCCACGCTGTCGCCGCCGAACTTCTCCGCGACGGCGTCGGCCAGGACGAGGGCCACCATGGCCTCGGCGACGATGCCGGCGGCCGGCACCGCGCACACGTCGGAGCGCTGGTGGTGGGCCTGCGCCGCCTCGCCGGTGGCCACGTCCACGGTCCTCAGCGCCCGCGGCACGGTCGCGATCGGCTTCATCGCCGCCCGCACGCGCAGCAGCTCGCCCGTGCTCAGCCCGCCCTCGGTGCCGCCGGAGCGGCCGGTGGCACGCCTGATGCCCTCGTCGGTGGTGACGATCTCGTCGTGGGCCCGGGAGCCGGGCACCCGGGCCAGCTCGAAGCCGTCGCCGACCTCGACGCCCTTGATCGCCTGGATGCCCATGAGCGCGGCGGCGAGCCGGGCGTCCAGCCGGCGGTCCCAGTGCACGTGCGAGCCCAGGCCCACCGGCACGCCGTACGCCAGCACCTCCACCACGCCGCCGAGCGTGTCGCCGTCCTTGTGGGCCTGGTCGATCTGGGCGACCATCGCCTCGGAGGCGTCCGCGTCCAGGCAGCGCACCGGGTCCGCGTCCAGCCTCTCCACGTCCGCCGGGACCGGGTACAC
>NZ_JUJA01000018.1:0-1434 GCF_001906585.1 Streptomyces kebangsaanensis
GATGCGGATGGTCTCGTTGCCGTAGCGTTTGCCGGACTCGCCATCGGCCTGGAGAAACCACCGCTGGACCTGCCACCGCAGCCGCCACTGCGTCTCCGTCAGCTGGGCGGCTTCAAGGTGGTGCCGGGTGCGCGCCAGCTTCTTGCCGCCGCGCACCACCCGCACCCGTCCGGCTTCCCAGTCGGCCTGTTCATGCTCCAGTCGGTCCTCAAGTACGTGCAGGCGCCGGGACTTGGCGAACCACTCCCGCCGGGAGCGGTAGCCGCCCGGCGCACCCTTGGAACCCTTCGTCCCGATGGGCTGCGCGAGGCGGTGCGTGATCGTGTCGACGCCCGCCCGGAGGCTGTGGAGGTGGGCGAGTTGCCCGCGCCGGGCCAAAGCCCACTGGTCGTGGGTGGCCTTGGTGAGGCTGCCCGCCCACCGCGAGGACGACTTCCCCGTCAGCGCCCGCTTGCGTTGCGCCCACTGCTCGCCGTCGTGGGTCAGGCCCGCCGCGCAGCGGGCCTTCAGGTCGCCGGAGGCCAGCGAGCCGAGCAGCTCGCCGACCAGGCGCAGCACCGCCTCGTCCTGCCCGGTCAAACCCTTGAGACTGGAGCGGATCGCCACTCCGGACGGGCCGGGCACCACGAACGGCGCCACCACCTCACGCAGCACGCCCACACCCCACCACCGCCCGACACTGAAGAGCCCCTCACCGCGTCCAACGACCACCCCCGGTCAAAGGTCACGCATTCGAAACCAGAACCCCCGTCGCCCTGCCTCCTGCCGTTGTTCAGTGCCACACACCGCCACCGCGACACTCACTCATGCACACCAGAACGTGCTCAACCACTGTCAATCGGCAGCAGTTCACAACCCCCTCCCGGCCGAGTGATCCCGGAGCCGGCCGGATCGTTCCGGGAGACCGCCACGAAGGTGCGGGGGTGGGCGGCGGCGAGCGCGGGGGCGTCGTTGACGCCGTCACCGACGACCAGTTGCCTTCCGCCCGGCCTGCTCCATCTCCTGCACGGCGGTGACCTTGTCCCGCGGGAGGAGACCGGCGCGGACGTCGGTGATGCCGACCTCGGCGGCGAGCCGGGCTGCCGCGGGGGGGCGCCGGTGACCGGCACCGTGGCGGTGCCGGTCAGTTCGCCCAGGGCGGCGACGGTGGCGGCCTCCTCGCGCAGCCGGTCGGCGATGCCCGGTACTTCCACCGGGGTGCCCTGGAGGGTGACCAGCACGGCGCTGCGGCCCTCCTGCTCCGGGCCGACGGCCACGGCGACGGCCGGATGGCCGGTGTGGTGGTTCAGGACGCGGGTGGGACTGCCGACCGCGACGGTGCGGCCTTCCGCCTTCGCGCTCACGCCGGCGCCCGGGGTGGGGGTGAAGTCCTCCACCAGCGGGATGTCCGGGTCGCGGATGCGGGCGGCGTCCACGACCGCGCGGGCCGGCGGG
>NZ_JUJA01000018.1:1500-15811 GCF_001906585.1 Streptomyces kebangsaanensis
GGGCGGACGTCGGTCACGCGCGGGATGCCCTCGGTGAGCGTGCCGGTCCTGTCCAGGGCGACGGTGGCGGCGACCGAGACCGCGCACGCCAGTCCGGTGGCGGTCGGAGCACCCCGGGCCGGCCGGAGCGCGTCGTGCCGCCGGAGGAAGCCGCACGCGTGCACGAGGTCCTTGCCGGCGATGCGGGAGCCGCACCGCCGGCAGGCGCCCCGGCCGCTCGACAGCTCCTTCACGCCAGGCGTACGCCGGCCTCGCCGCTCACCTGTCCACTCCCGGAGGCCGTGCAGCCACTGCCGGGTTCCGGATCCGGTACGGGCGTGCCGCAGTGGCACGGTGAAGGGAATGAGCGGCGACGGCCGACCCGCAGGGGTGCCCGGCGCGGCCGCCGGGCACCTGATGGGTGGGGCGCATTGCCGTGCCGCCGCGCGTGGTGCGGACGGCGGCCGGCGCGGCGGCTCGGGGTTCGGTCAGCCGGTGGTGGAGGAGGCCCGGCGCCGGGCCAGCCACCACCCGCCGCCGCCCAGTACGAGCAGCACGGCGATCGCGGAAGCCACGATCAGGCCGGTGGACGAGCCGTCGTCCCGCGCGGCGGCCTGCTTCTCGGCGGGCGTGGCCTCGGCCGCCGCCTCGGCAGGCGTGCTCTGTCCCTGTGCGGTGCTGGGGGTGGTGCTGGTGGACGGGCTGGTGCCGAGCGGGGTCGCGCCCGGTGCCGCGGCCTTCAACTCCAGCACGGGGGCGGGCTGCTCGGACTCGGCACCGCCGGTGGGCAGTTCGATCCATCGGGAGATCTCGCCGTCGCTGTAGGTCTCGACGGTCTTGAACACGAGCTGCTTGGCGTCCGGCAGCTGCCGGACCGTGATGCGGTACTCGGCGTCCACCCCGGTCTTGAGGGCGGGGCCGCCGACGGTGTAACCGTCGGCGAGGGTCTTCAGCTTCCAGCCCTCGGGGGCGTCGGCGAGGGCGACGTCGCCGGGGGTGATGCCTTCGGGCAGGACGACGCGTACCTGGGTGAAGCCGGCTTTGGCGGACTCGGCTTCGGAGACGAAGGTGAGGGTGACGTCCTCGGCGAGGGCCTGCGGGTTGTCGGCCTCGACCTCCGCGTGGGCGGAGGCGGGGCCGGCCAGGGTGAGGGCGGCGGTCAGCGCGGCGGCGCCGGCCACGGCGAAACGGCCCGCGGCGCGGGCGGCGTGATGGACGGACACGAGGTGGCTCCTTGCTGGTGGTGCCGGGCAGCCCGAGGGGGCCGTCCGGGCGAGGGACGAGTCGGGACGCGGGAGCGTCCCGGTGGTCCCCTGCGCACCAGCGCGTGCCACAGAAGGCGCGTCCGGACCTGCGCGAAAGGGGCGAAGCGTTCGGTGACCCGCACGACGGGCAGCGTACGGGCCCGCACGCCTGCCGTGGGCGGCAGCAGCAGGGCGGCGACGGCCGTCGCGGCACCGGCCAGGGCCCGGGCGGCAACCACGGCGACCGCCACGGCCGCATCGGCGCGGTGCAGCAACCAGGCCACCGCCAGCCCGGCAAGCACGTGGACGGCGGTCATGGCGGCGGAAGTCTGATGCCAGGCAGATCCGTTCCCCTCGGCCGTCACCGCATGAGCGTGCATCACGTGACCGGCATGACCGCCGTGGCCCAAGTGGTCCGTCGCCGCGCCGTTCCGGCCGCCGGCGAGCGTGAGCACCAGATGCAGCACGCCCTGTGCGGCGAGCGTGCCGCCGACGACCGAGGCGAGCGAGAAACGGCGGCGGGCAGCGGGCCAGACCACGGCGAACTGAGTCCCCGCCAGCAGTGCCACAAGCCGCCACGGAACCGCCCCGTCGGCCACCGTGTGGTGGCCCAGGGCGGCAAGTACGCTGCCGGCCAGGGCGAACAGCCCGGCCCGGACGCAGGCGACGACGAGGCTCGTGGACGGCCGGCCGGAACGGCCCTCCAGGGGAATCACCTCATCGCCCCCATCGCTCGCCCCTCCGTCTCGCCGCGTTCACAGGCCCGGCTGTGGTCGGCACTGCCTCACGCGCCTGCCGCCGGGCCGCCGCGGGCGCACTCCTCGGAGATACGTGGTCCCTGACGCCGATGTTCAGCCGGGCGGCGCAGAACAGCACGCTGGGACACCTGCTGCCGGTACGCCGGCGTCGCCCCGTACGGAGGGCCGGCCGACGGCGGTTCCGGCGCAGGGGAACGGCAGGAATCCGGCGAGCAGCACCGCGAACTCCGCCGGTCCGGTGTCGTGCTCGTACGCCTCACGCAACAGTTCCTCGGACACCAGATACATGATCACGTCCACGCCGACGCCGAGGGTCCCGGTCGCCGGCGCCGTCACGGTCGCGGCTCCGACACCGACATGGTTGCCGCAGGCGTCCCTCCGGCAGAGCGCAACCGGCGCGGCCGCCGGTCTCCGGAGCCGTACACCGCTGACACGGTGTACGACCGGCCCCACCACCAGCCGCAGGACGACTCCCTGTCCAAAGTGCCCACCGGCGGCCGCCAGCCCGCGGGGTGACGTGACGACCGTCTGCGCCCGCTGAACCGCTCCGGGACCGGTGGGGGCTCCGGAGCGGTTCAACTCGCAGGGACCCGGTTCTCCGGCTCACCGCACGCAGACGGCGGCGGGGGTCACCGCACCGATGGACGCTGGTGGGTGGCCCAGTATTCGGCAGCGGTGATGCCGAGCAGCACAACGTCGTGGTAGCTGCCGGCGAAGAATTCATGCTGGCGAAGCCGTCCCTCCTCGACGAAGCCCAGCTTGCGGTAGAGGGCGAGGGAGGCGTCGTTGAACGCGTAGACCTCTACCTCGCACTTGTTGTGGCGCTGCTCGGCGAACATGTAGGTGAGGAGCAGTTCGGTGGCCTCGGCCGCATATCCCCTGCGGCGGTGATCGCGGGCGATCTCGATGCCCGTCCTGAACCGCCCGGCACGGCTGTCGGTCTCTCCGACTGTCACAGCCCCTGCGAACGCGCGGTCGGCCAGCACCTCGACCACCAGCCGGAATGCCTCACCTCCTGGTGGGCGTCCAGCACGCTCAGCAGTCCAGGAACGAAAGCTCTCGTCCGAGCGTGGAGGTTCGACCAGGTCGGCGTTGCGGACATCGACGGTGTTCTGGGCCAGGTCTCGAAAGCCTTCCCAGTCCTCCGGCTCGACACCCCGCAGGCGTACCTTCCCACCGGTCCACATGTCACTCATCGTGCCCACCAGTTCAGTCGGTTGCAGGCACTGTCGGCCATGCACGTCGAACACCACACGCTATCGGCCGGACGCCGTCGCGCTTTGAGTGAACTCCGCTCCGGTGCCGCTTTCTGCGCGCCTGTCAGGGCCGGGCAGGTCAAGTGGTCTGGAAACGGCAGGAGTCCGTGCCGGTCCGGATGAGGGTGCAACGGAAGGTGACCCGGTCGGCGACGGCCGCACAGAGCCCGGGCTCGTTGAGGATCGTGTCCCACTCGGCGAAGGGGGAGTGGGTCGCCACGGCGGTCGCCGAGTCGGACCGTCACCTCGCACGGCAGGGCGTCTCCGCCCGGACGGCCATCCAGCCGTCCGCCGGCGGCCTGGACCGATTCCTCCGCGCGAACGCCGTCCGCGTCCCCGGCCCGGCCCTGGCGTGCCTGGCCGCCGCGAACCGGGGAAAGGGGCCCGCCGACAACGGGCCTTGACCCGGAATCCCGGCCACGGGCCATGCGGCTTGGACCAGCGCAGTTGATGTTGTCGCGAGGGCTGCCCCGTAGGCGAGGGGACTGCGTTGTCCGAGGCTGGAGCGGCGGCGTCGGGTGTTGCAGCGGTGCAGCCGGCGGAACAGGTCGAGGCGGGCTTCGCGCCCGTCGGCCCAGGCACCGCGGCCCTGGGGAGTCTCCCGCTTGCGGGTCGCGTTGAAGGACCCGGCGAGCGCGTTGTCCGCCGGGCTGCCGACGGCGCTCATGCTCTGGGTCACGCACGTCCGGCGGCAGGCGCCGGCGAAGACCCGGCTCGCGCACCGGGCCCGTGACCGGTGTGCGGGACGGCGCCGGCGAGGCTGCCGCGGCGGCGGTGGAGTCGCGGCCGATGAGGTCGGCTGCCTTCGCGGCGGCCGGGTCAGCGATGGTGGTCCGGTGCTTCCCGCGCAGCCGCAGCCCGGCCAGGCCGACCTGGCGCATGATGCGGGCGATCTGACCCGGGCCCTCGGTCTGGACCCCGCCTCGGTCACCGTCCGGGTCGAGGACGGGCGGCTCCCGCCTCGACGACGCCGGGGACGCGCCACGGCCGTGAGCCGCCGCCACGCCCCACGTCCCGTGTCACCACCGGCCGCGACGTCGTGCGCCGTGTCTCCGATTGCTTTCAGGGGACCATCGGCCCTGGCGGCGACGGGGATGTGGAGGAGCACAGTGGAGAGAGGGATCTTCAAGCCGTCCACTGCGTGACCGGCACGCGGGAAGGAGCTGAGACGATGACCCGTCACAGCACGGTCGGTGAAGTGATGACACGCGATGTCGTCACCGTCCGCCCGGACACCCCGTTCAAAGAGATCACATCCGTCCTGTCCGCCCGCGGCATCAGCGCCGTGCCCGTGGCCGACGCACGCGGAGCGCCGATGGGGCTGGTGTCCGAAGCGGACCTGCTCCGCAGGCAGGCCGAGCAGCCGGACAAGTACGGTGAGCAGCCGGCGCCTCCGGGCTGGCCCCACGAGAGGTCCAAGGCACGCGCGGAGAACGCGGCCGGGCTGATGACCACCCCCGTGGTCACCGCTCGTCCCGACTGGCCGGTCGCCCGGGCGGCCCGCACGATGGACCACCACCGGGTCAGGCGGCTGCTGGTCGTGGACGAGACGGACCGCATCGTCGGCATCGTCAGCCGCTCGGACCTGCTCCGGGTCTTCCTGCGTCCCGACGAGGAGATCCGCGAGGAGATCCGCGACGACGTGCTGAAGGGGGTACTGCGGCTGGGCGGCATGGAGGTGCAGGTGCAGGTCCACGACGGTGTCGTCACCCTGCGCGGCGAGGTCGAGAACCGCAGCACCGCTCAGATCGCCGAACGGCTCGCCAGGGGCGTGGACGGCGTCGTCACGGTCCGGCCGATGATCGACTACACCGTCGACGACGTGGCCGCCCAGGACGTCCGCCCCGGGTCGTCGCGCTGATCCCCGTCGAACACGGCGCGATGACGGCCCGGGCCGCGGTCGTCACGGCCGAGGCCGCCCGGCACCGGCGGGAGCCGTACGGCCCCGGTGCGCGGACGCCGCGCGTGTCGCGGGGCCCGGCCCCCGGCGTTGTACTGGAAGCGGAAGCACCGCCTGACGAGGGGAATGGCCGTGTCGTCGTCCGACCTCCTTCTCCCGGACAAGCCGCAGAGGGTCTTCGACCGGGAGGCCGAGTGGCAGGCACTCGCCGCGTTCGCCTGCGACAGCCGGCCCGAAGCCCGCCTCGGCGTCGTGAGCGGACGGCTCCGGCAGGGCAAGACCTACCTGCTGGGGGCGCTCACCGGTGCCCTGGGAGGTTTCTACTTCGGGGCCCAGCAGGGGACGGAGACCGAGTCGCTGAGCCACCTCGCCGACGAACTCGCCCGCTACCGGAACACGTCTCCCCCGCCTCACTGGCACGGCTGGGAGGACGCCGTCGACGACCTGCTGGCCCTCGGGGACCGGCGTCCGACGCCCATCGTCATCGACGAGTTCCCCGACCTGGTGCGGCAGAGCCCCTCGCTCCCCTCCGTCCTGCACAGTGCCTACCGGCGCCACGACGGCGGACGGCCCGGCCGGGCCCGTCTCCTGCTGAGCGGCAGCTCCATGCCCCTGATGCACCGGCTGTTCAGTGCGGCCTCCCCGCTGCGCGAGCTCAGCGATCTGCACCTCGCCGTGCGCCCGCTCGACCACCGGCGGGCGGCACGGTTCTGGGGCATCGACGACCTCGGCCTCGCCCTGCTCGTGCACGCCGTCGTCGGCGGAACCCCCGCGTACCGGCGCGACTACGTCGGGGACGACGCACCCGCGGGGCGGGAGGACTTCGACGCGTGGGTGTCCAGGAGCGTGCTCAACCCCGGCAAGCCCCTGTTCCGCGAGGCGTACCACCTGCTCCAGGAGGAGATCGACCACAAGGACCGTGCCCTGTGCCACTCCGCCCTCAGCGCGGTCGCCTCGGGCTGCTCGACCCAGGGCCAGGTCGCGGACTGCCTCGGGGCTCCCCTGACCGACACCGCGCGCTGTCTCGGGCTGCTGCGGGAGCACGGCCTGCTGCACAGCGAGGCCGACGCCTTCCGGCCCGGCCTCATCAGGCTGCGCGTCGCCGAGCCGCTGCTGGCCTTCGAACACGCGGCCGTACGCCCCTACCGGTCGGCCCTGGAACAGCAGGACCCCGTCGCGGTCTGGAAGCACGCCCGCCCGGTCTTCGACTCCCTGGTGGTGCGACCCCACTTCGCCCAGATCTGCCGCGACTGGGTCCTCCACCTCGCCGACCCGGACGTCTTCGGCGCCCGTCCCGGGTCGGTGGCCCACGGGACACTGGCCGACCCGGCGCACCCCGGTGGTGCGGACGTGGCGGCGGAAGTGGTCGTACGCGGCCACGGCACCGCCCGCGACGGGACCCTGCTGTCGGTGGGCCTGGCCCGGTGGGACGAGGTCATGGACCTGCGCCATCTGGAACGTCTCCGCGGTGTCCTCGACCTCCTCGCCCGCCGCGGCGAGGACGTCACCCGCACCCGGCCGGCCTGCTACAGCGGCGCCGGTTTCAGCCCCGCCCTGCGCGACGCCGAAGCCCGGGGGCGGGTCGTACTCGCCGGCCTCGACCGGCTGTACGGACGGACGTAGCCCTCACGCCCTCGGCCTGCCCCCTCCGGGCCCGCCACCGGCTCCCCCTCACGGGACGTGCCGCGCGGGGCGGGTGGCGACATGGAGTACGTGCTCCAGGGGGCCGCGCCGGAAGCGGTGGGTCCACGCGGTCGCGAGGAGCGTGGCGGCCGCGACGAAGGCGAGGAGTACCGGCAGTGCGGACATGGTGTCGTCCGCGATCGCCGGCACCTCCCACACGTCGGCGAAGAGCCACAGGGCGACGATGTGCAGGACGTAGGCGGTCAGCGCCGTCATGCCGACCACCGAGACCGGCCTGGCCAGGCGGGTGAGGCGGGGCATCGTGCCGGCGACGGTCAGGCAGACGGCCAGCACGACGAGGGCGACGCCCGTGTTGCCGAGGATGGAGAAGGTCGTCTGGCTGTGGGGTGCGGCCACCAGCAGCCAGGCCGCCGGGGTGCTGTTCTCGGGTTCGCCGACGGTGTCGGACCACCATGCGGACGACGCCGATCCGCTGCCCGTGGCGCGCGCGACGGCGGAAAGGGCGTGGGGTACCAGGCGCAGCGCCAGCCAGGAGCCGCCGTAGCCGAGCAGGGCGAGGGCGCCGCCCGCGAGGGCCAGCCGGGAGCGGACACCGGGCCCGGCGAGGTCGAGCCTGGCCACCGCCATGCCCGCGAGCAGGAACGGCATCCAGGTGAGGGCCGGATACTCGCCGGTGAACAGGAGCTCCACCACCCCGCGGGTACCGGTGATCCGGGCCAGCGGGTCCCCGGCGATGACGGCGTCCGCCCAGTTCCCCTCCTCCATCGACTTCCGCAGCACGTAGAGGACCTGGGGGAGGACGAGTGCCTCCGCGACGGCGATGAGCGCCAGCGTCCTGGCCCGCAGCCGGTACAGGGGGAGGACCGCGAGGAAGAGCAGTCCGTAGAAGCTCAGGATGACGTCGACCCCGGTGCCCAGGGCGGTCAGGGCGTAGCCGAGCACCATGAGGACGGCGGCGCGGATCACCATCCTCGCCACGGCCTGGCGGCCGGCGCGTCCCGTCCTCGGACGCGGACGGCCGGTGATGAGGACCAGCGAGAAGCCGGCGAGCACCGCGAAGAGGGCGGAGGAGCGGCCCCGCGCCGTCTCCAGCAGGAATCCCACCGGCCCGCCGACCGTCACGTCGGGGCCGACGTGGGCCGAGTACATGCCGAAGACCGCGAGCCCGCGGGCGAGGTCGATGCCGATCAGCCGCCCCGACGACGGCGTGCCGGCGGAGGGCGGCGGGGAGGCGGGGGGACGGTCCGTCTTCAGTCCGGCCCGAGCCTCGGGGGGCACCTCGGTCGGCACAGCCGACGATACGTTCTGCGTCATGCTCTCAGCCTTTGCCCCGCGCCCGGCGCCGTCACCCCGGTGTCCTGCCGAAAGCACCCCGCCGACCGGCCGAAGCAACCCGGTCGACTGACCGGGGGCGTGGGGCGTACGGCCGATCGGTGGGCGCACGCGTCGAACCGGTTCGTGGACACTCCCGGCGTGGTACGGATCGGAGGCGGGCATGCGACGAGCGGAGCACTGGTTGATCCGGGTACTGGTGGTCGACGACGAGGCCCTGGTTCGCGGGGGTTTCACGTACATCCTCAACAGGGCGGACGACATCGAGGTCGTGGCGGCGGTCCCCGGCGGCCAGGCCGTCCGGGCGGTGCGTGAGGCGCGCCCCGACGTCGTCCTGCTGGACATCCGGATGCCGGACGTGGACGGGCTCACCGTCCTGGCCGACCTCCGCCGTATGCCGGAGCCCCCGGTCGTGGCCATGCTCACCACGTTCGACGCCGACGAGTACGTGGCGACCGCGCTGCGCTCGGGCGCCGCCGGGTTCCTGCTCAAGGACACCGACCCGGAGCAGCTTCCGCATCTCGTCAGGGCCCTGGCCGAGGGCGGGACGGTGCTGTCGTCGAAGGTCACCCGCACGGTGGTGGACGCCTATCTCGGCACGGGTGTGCGCGAGCCCGCCGCGCGCCTCACCGCCCGGCTGACCCGGCGCGAGCGGGCGGTCCTCGTCCTCATGGCCGAAGGGCTCGGCAACACGGACATCGGCAAGCGGATGCACCTGAGCACCGGCACCGTCAAGGGCCACGTCAGCGCCGTGCTCGGCAAACTGGAGGTCGGCAGCCGTGTGCAGGCCGTCCTGATCGCCGAACGCGCGGGTCTGCTCGGCCCGGCGCGGGACGGGAACGGCCGATGAACAACCGGCGGCCGCCCGCTCCGCTGCTGGACGCCGCCCTCGTCGGGGTCTCGCTGGCGAACGCCTGGGTGAACGTCGACTTCGAGGAGCAGCCGGCCATGGCCTGCGCGCTGCTCGGCGCGTGCGCCCTCGCCCTGCGGCGCCGTCTGCCGCTGACCACCTTCGTGCTCACGGTCCCCACCGCCCTGATCACCGACGCGGTGTTCGCCACGACGGCGGCGCTGTACACACTGTCCTCGCTCAGCCGCCACCGCGTCCTGCTGGTCGGCTGCGCCCTGGCCTACGGGGTCACCGACTTCCTGCCCTGGCCGTGGTGGGCCCTGAAGACGTCCCAGCTCTCCGGCACCCGCAACCTCGTTCACCTCAGCTACACCCTGGCCACCGCGGCCGCCCCCGTCTTCCTCGGCCAACTCGTCCAGGCCCGGCGCGAACTGTCGTTGCGGCTCACCGAGATCACCGAGGCTCGCGAGCACGAACGGCTGCTCGCCTCCCAGAGCGTCCTGGCACAGGAACGCGCACAGCTCGCCCGCGAAATGCACGACGTGGTCTCCCACCAGGTCAGCCTCATCGCCGTACAGGCCGGGGCCCTCCAGGTCGGCGGCCGGGACGCCGAGACCAGGCAGGCCGCGGCCACGATCCGGCAGCTCAGCGTGCAGACCCTGGACGAGCTGCGGCACATGGTCAGCGTGCTGCGCGCCTCCGGCATCCGCCCCACGGAACTCACTCCCCAGCCGTCCCTCGCCGACCTGCGGCGACTGGTCGACGGCAGCGGCATCGAGGCCAAACTGGAGACGGACCTGCCCGAGGACCTTCCGCCCACGGTCCAGCGCGCCGTCTACCGCACCGTCCAGGAAGCCCTGACCAACGTCCGCAAGCACGCCCCCGGCGCGACGGCGACCGTCCGCGTCCGCTGTGTGGACGGCACGGTCCTCGCCACCGTCACCAACACCGCTCCCACGCGCCCCTCGCTCCCCCTGCCCAGCGCCCACCACGGCCTCGCGGGCCTGGGCCAGCGCGCCGAACTCCTCGGCGGCACCGTCACCGCCGGCCCCACGGCCGACGGCGGCTACGAACTCCGCCTGGAAGTGCCCTTCGTGCAGAACCGTTGACTTCCCGCACGCCGCGCCGGCTCCGTGGGCGTGCTCCCCGCACCACCTGTGTGCGCACCGGTGCCGAGGGTCCGGCAGCGGGGCTGTCATCGCCCGCCACAGGTACCGGACCGTCATCTTCCGTTCCGACGGGGGCGGTGCACGGACCGGGTGACCGAAGCGGGATCAGCCGGGTTCCTCACGGCGGGNGGGAGTCGGGCGGGCCGACGGGCGCGAAGAGCAGCCGCACCGGTAACACGCGACACGTACGGCCCTGTTGACGCGTTTCAACGGTGATCATAGGCTCCGTCGCCGTCGGCTCCGGCTCGGGGCCGCTGCTCGTCCGCACCACCTGCACCGCCCCGTTCCCACCACCTCGGGAGGAGCATGTGAAAAGACGTCGCGCGGCGGCCTGGGCCGCCTCGGTACTCGTCATCACCCTCGCATCGACCGGTGCGCTCGCCGGCCCCGTCACCGCGGCGCCCGGCGTGGCGTCCGGGCCCGCCGCCCCGGCGCAGGCCCGGACGGGTGCGGTCGCCACCGCGACCGACCCCGTCACGCACGAGCAGAACGACCGCGTCCCCAAGGGCTCGGTCTGGACCCAGCACTACTTCCCGTCCTCGGACCGCTCCGGCACCGAGCTGCACGCCGACGTCCTGCTGCCCGAGAAGCTGCCCAGGGGCAAGAAGGTGCCCGTCATCCTGTCGGTCGGCCCGTACTTCGGGCACTCCGGGCAGACCGGCCCCGAGGGCTGGACGCACACCGGCCCCTCGTCCCGCTTCCTGGACTTCGTCGAGGGCACCGACCTGTTCGCCCGCGGCTACGCCTTCGTCATGGTGGACCTGCGCGGCTTCGGCGGCTCCACCGGCTGCCTCGACTGGGCCGGTCCCGGCGAGCAGGCGGACGTCAGGGCCGCGGTCGACTGGGCCGCGGGACAGCCGTGGAGCACCGGCGCGGTCGGCATGTACGGCAAGTCCTACGACGCCGTCACGGGCCTGATCGGCAACAACCTGGGCCAGAAGGCGCTCAAGGCCGTCGTCGCCCAGGAGCCCGTGTGGGACATGTACCAGTACATCTACTCCAACGGCGTGCCCCGCCCGAACGTCACCGGTACCGCCAACGCCTACAACTCCATCGCCACGATGGCCCCGATGACGGACGACGACGCGCGCTACCAGGCCAACGCCCGGTGGGAGGAGACCCACCCGGAGTGCCTGACGCAGAACGCGGCCGGGTACAGGATCGCCGACCAGTGGGACAAGCACTGGACCGACCGTGACCTGGCGAGGATGGCCAGGGGAAGCCGCACTCCGCTGTTCGTCACCCAGGGCTTCATCGAGAACAACACCAAGCCCGAGGAGATGCAGGAGTACCTCGACCACCACGTGGGCCCCGAGCGCGGGTGGCTCGGCCAGTGGGAGCACGTGCGCGGCGGCGACCGCACCGGTGACGGGCGTCTGTCCATGGGCCGCGAGGGCTGGTACGACGAGACCCTCTCCTTCTACGACCAGTACCTCAAGGGCATCAAGCCGAAGGTCCGCCACCCTGCCTACGCCGTGGAGGACTCCACCGGTGCCTGGCGTGCCCAGAGCACCTGGCCGGTCGTGAAGCGGTCCGTCACCCTCCCGCTCGGCGGCGGTTCGTACGTGGACGACGGCGGCGCCTCCGCCCGCGCGGCCCTGGCCGCGTCCGGCGAGCCGGTGCCGTCGGCCACCGCTCAGCCGTCCGGGAAGTGGGACATGGAGAACGCGCCCGCGCTCGACCCGGCCGCGCCGAAGGGCCTGGCCAAGGGGCTGGCGAAGCTCCAGAGGGCCGGGAAGGTCACGTCGAGCTTCTTCGTGTGGTCCCAGCCGGTCGAGCAGGCCGTGCGCGTCACCGGCACCCCGCGGATCTCCCTGACCGCCAAGGGGGAGGGCAACGTCATGCTCAAGCTGTACGACGTCGCCCCGGACGGTACCGCCGTCATGTTCGACGAGCAGGTCTCCCTGCTGCGCCCGGGCCGGATGACCGTCGACCTCAAGGCGACCGACTGGACCCTGGCGGCCGGGCACGTCCTGGCCGTGGAGATCGGTTCCATCCAGACCGGCTCGTGGCGTGCCACGCCCTCCGGGAAGAAGATCGAGGTCAAGGGCGCGCAGCTCGGGCTGGCCCTGGACGACCCGGCCCGTGACACCGCCACCGCCGGCGCCCGCTCACCGTTCCTGGACACCTATCTGCGCCAGTACACGGTGAGTCTGCCGGCCGGTCCCGCGACGTTCACGGTCGTCCCCGGCGGCCGCCTCTGACACCAGGGCCGGCGCCGGCCGCCAGGGCTTCCGGGCACGGCCCGGAGCACCGGCCGGCGCCGGCCCGCACCCGCGTCTCCCGATCGCCGGATACTCGACGGCACCACGGGTACTCGTCGGTCATGTCCGAGCAATTTCAGATCGAGCCCATGGGCGATCACGACTATCTGGTGCGTGCCCGGTACAGCGGTGGCGTGATCGAGTCGCGGTTCCAGGCGAGCCCGGACGTCGTCGGCCTGCTCGACGTGGCGGAGGACGACGAACAGCGGGTGATCGAGGAGACCGTCCTCTATCTCAGCGAGCGGCAGCCGGTCATGGACATTCCCCCACTGGTCGACCTCGACGACGTCGCCGCCGCCTACGGCGACCAGTACATCGACGAAGTGAGCCGGCGCCTGAAGCACGCGTGAGGCAGACCGCCCGGCACCGCTTGGCACCTCGTCCCGCGGCGCCCGCCGCCGTGCCCCGCGCGGTTGCGGATCCTGTCGGCGGGGGACGCTGACAGGGAGCGCCCGACACGTTCGAACGGGGCCACTCAGGAGGCTTCATGTACAGCAAGGCCACAGTCGCCGGCCACCCCGTCCACCCGATGCTGATCGGCTTCCCGGTCGCCTTCTACACGGGGACCCTCGCGGGCTTCGCCGTGTACGCGGCCACCGGGCACCAGTTCTGGCTCAACCTGGCGATCGCGCTGAACGTCGTCGGCGTCGGCAGCGCCCTGCTCGCCGCGCTCCCGGGATTCGTCGACTGGTCCTTCGGCATCCCCCGCGGCTCGGCCGCCAAGACCGTCGGCCTGGCCCACGCCGGTCTCAACGTGGCCGCGCTCGTGCTGTTCGCCATCAGCCTGGGGACGTACGTCACCCACTGGAACGGCCCGGCCACCGGGACCACCCCCGGCCTCGCGCTCACCTCGGCCGGGGTCGCCTGCACCATCGCCGCCGGCTTCCTCGGCTGGACGCTGGTCCAGGACTACCACGTCGGCATCCACCTCACCCCGGGGCAGGCACGTGACGAGCTCGCGGTGCAGGACGTGCACCGGCTCGGCGCCCACCGGCACCGTGCGGCCTGACCGGCGGGGTGCCGTCATGACCGCACGGATCACCTGCCGCCGCGTCTACGAGGAGACCTCGCCGCAGGACGGCAAGCGGGTTCTCGTCGACCGGGTCTGGCCGCGGGGCATGCGCAAGGAGGACGCGCACCTGGACGAGTGGCTGCGCGATGTCGCCCCGTCCAGCGAACTGCGCCGCTGGTACGGCCACGAGCCGTCCCGTTTCGCGGAGTTCCGTCGCCGCTACCGTGCCGAGCTGCGCGACGCGGGGCACCGTGAGGCGGCCCGGCACCTGCTGGACCTCGCCGCCCGTGACCGGCTCACACTGCTGACCGCCACCAAGGACGTGGACCACAGCCAGGCAGCCGTCCTGGCCGAGTGGCTGGCCGGGCACGAGCACGCCGGCACCTGAGCCCGGGTCGCCGCCGCCCCGTGCCGCCGCCCCGTGCCACTGCCCTGTGCCGTTGCCGGGCGGGCGTCGACGGGACAGCGTCGGCGGAGCACCGTCACTGGTGCGGATGCGGCGCTGTCTCGTCCATCGCGTACAGGGCCAGAGTGGAGTGGGCGTAGGCGCCGCCGGCGCGCATCTCTGCGGCGACCCAGATGGCCTCCATGATCTCTTCGGGTCCGGCTCCTTTGCGCCGTGCGAGGCGGGTGTGCCCCTGGATGCAGTACGGGCACTGCGTGACATGCGCGACGGCCACGGCGATCAGCTGCTTGGTCTTCTCCGGCAGGGCCCCTTCGGCGAACACGGCGCGGCTGAAGTTCTCGAACGCCTCGTCGACGGCTGGGGCGAGCTGTGCCCGGCGGGCGCCGATCTCAGGGGTGGCCGGATGGTAGACGGACTCGGTCATCTGCTCGTCTCCTGGTTCTCGTCCACTCGTGCAGATCCGTCGTATCAGCGCGGAAGTGCCACTGGCAGGCGGG
>NZ_JUJA01000018.1:15843-16616 GCF_001906585.1 Streptomyces kebangsaanensis
CGGTGGCACGACTCGAATGGCCCGGCGGGTCTCCGCCGCCGTGACCGTCCACGGCCGCATCGTCTGCCAGAGGCACGGAGGACGGCCGCGGCGTACGGCGGGAGGCGAAGGGCGTGAGCACCGACCGGGTGGGTGAGGCGACCGAGCGGCTGATGCGGTCGGCGCAGTTCTTCTTCCCCGGGGAGCAGTCCCCGGACCGGAGGGTGCTGTACCGGGAGGGAGGCCGCGCCGCGGAGGAGTTCTACCGGGAGCGGTGGCGGCACGACCGGGAGGTGCGCTCCACGCACGGGGTGAACTGCACCGGCTCGTGCTCGTGGAAGGTGTACGTCAAGGACGGCCTGATCACCTGGGAGACCCAGGCCACCGACTACCCCTCGGTCGGTCCGGACTCCCCGGAGTACGAGCCGCGCGGCTGCCCGCGCGGGGCGTCGTTCTCCTGGTACACCTACTCGCCCACCCGGGTCCGCTACCCGTACGTGCGCGGCCCGCTGCTGGAACTGTGGCGCGAGGCGAGGGCGCGGACGGCCGACCCGGTGGAGGCGTGGGCATGGCTGACCGGGGATCCGGAGCGCTCGGCGGTGTACAAGCGGGCGCGGGGCAAGGGCGGGTTCGTGCGCTGCACCTGGCAGGAGGTCACCGAGCTGGTCGCGGCGGCGCACGTGCACACGGTGAAGCGCTACGGCCCGGACCGCGTCGTCGGCTTCTCGCCGATCCCGGCGATGTCGATGACCTCGTACGCGGCCGGGACGCGGTTCCTGTCGATGATCGGCGGG
>NZ_JUJA01000018.1:16649-26431 GCF_001906585.1 Streptomyces kebangsaanensis
TGCCGATGGCCTCGCCGCAGGTGTTCGGCGACCAGACGGACGTACCGGAGTCCGGTGACTGGTGGAACGCCGGCTATCTGATCGTGTGGGGCACCAACCTGCCGATCACCCGCACGCCGGACGCGCACTTCATGACCGAGGCCCGCTACCGGGGGCAGAAGGTCGTGGTGGTCTCGCCGGACTACGGGGACCACACGAAGTTCGCCGACGACTGGCTCGCGGCGGCGCCCGGGACCGACGGCGCGCTGGCGATGGCCATGGGGCACGTGATCCTCACCGAGTTCTACCGCGACCGGCAGGTGCCCTACTTCACCGAGTACGCCAAGGCCTTCACCGACCNCCTGCCGTTCCTGGTACGGCTCAGGGAGCGCGAGGGCGGCGGGTACGTACCGGAGAAGTTCCTCACCGCCGCCGACCTGTCCGGATGGTCCGGGGAGGCGGGCGAGTTCAAGACGGTGCTGCTGGACGCCCGTACCGGTGGGCCGGCGGTCCCGAACGGATCGCTGGGCTTCCGGTGGACGCCGTCCGGGGCCGGCCGGTGGAACCTGGACCTGGAGGGGGTCGATCCGCTGCTGTCCCTGTACGGGCGTGCGGACGGCGAGCCGGTGGCGGTGGACCTGCCGAGGTTCGACACCGGGCCCGGCGAGTCCGGCTCGGCGGTGCGGCGCGGCGTGCCCGCGCTGCGGATCGGCGGGCACCTGGTGACCACGGTGTTCGACCTGGTGCTGGCCCAGTACGGGGTGGCCCGCGAGGGGCTGCCCGGCGCGTGGCCGTCGGGGTACGACGACGCGGACAGCCCGTGCACACCGGCCTGGCAGGAGGCGGTCACCTCGGTGCCGGCGCGGGCCGCCGCCCGGGTGGCCCGGGAGTTCGCCCGGAACGCGGAGCGGACCCGGGGCCGTTCGATGATCGCGATGGGGGCGGGGACGAACCACTGGTTCCACTCCGACCAGATCTACCGCGCGTTCCTGTCGCTGCTGACGCTCACCGGCTGCCAGGGCGTCAACGGCGGCGGCTGGGCGCACTACGTCGGCCAGGAGAAGGTGCGGCCGCTGACCGGCTGGTTCCACCTCGCGTTCGGCCTGGACTGGCAGCGCCCGACCCGGCACATGGTGGGCACACCGCTGTTCTGGCTGGCCACGGACCAGTGGCGCTACGAGGCGTTCACGGCCGACGCCCTGACGAGCCCGCTCGGCGCGGGCCGGCTCGCCGGGCGGACCCTGCCGGACTGCAACGCGCTGGCCGCCCGGCTGGGCTGGATGCCCTCGCACCCCGCGTTCGACCGCAACCCGCTGGACCTGTGCGACGAGGCCGAGCGGGCCGGCAAGCCGGTGCCGGAGCACATCGTCGACGAACTCCGGTCGGGGCGGCTGCGGTTCGCCGCCGAGGACCCGGACGACCCGGCGAACTTCCCCCGGGTGCTGACCATCTGGCGTGCCAACCTGTTCGCGTCCTCCATGAAGGGCCACGAGTACATGCTGCGGCACCTGCTCGGGACGGACGACGCGGTCACCGCCGCCGAGACCCCACCGGACCTGCGCCCCCGGGAGGTGGTGTGGCGCGATCGGGCGCCGGTCGGCAAGCTCGACCTGTCGGTGGCCGTGGACTTCCGGATGACCAGCACCTGCCTGTTCTCCGACGTGGTGCTGCCCGCCGCCACCTGGTACGAGAAGTACGACCTGTCGTCCACCGACATGCACCCGTTCGTGCACGCCTTCAGCCCGGCGATCGCACCGCCCTGGCAGACCCGTACCGACTTCGACGTCTTCCACACCGTCGCCGCCGAGTTCTCGAAGCTGGCGGCCGTCCACCTGGGGGTGCGCCGGGACGTGATCGCGGCGCCGCTGGCCCACGACACGCCGGACGAGCTGGCCCAGCCGCACGGCCGGGTGCGGGACTGGAGGGCCGGCGAGTGCGAGCCGGTGCCGGGGAAGACCATGCCCGGGCTGATCGTGGTGGAGCGCGACTACGCGGCGGTGGCCGAGAAGATGGCCGCGATCGGACCGCTGCTGGACACGCTGGGCACCTCCACCAAGGGCGTCACGTGGAAGCCGGAGCAGGAGATCGACCTGCTGCGGCACGCCAACGGCACGGTGCGCGGCGGGGCCGGCGACGGGCGGCCCTCCCTCGCCCGCGACGACCTGTTCTGCGAGGCGATCCTGGCCCTGTCCGGCACCACCAACGGCCGCCTGGCGGTGGAGTCCCTCCGGGCGCTGGAGGAGAGGACCGGGGTGGAACTCGCCGACCTGGCCGAGGAGCGTTCCGGCGACCGGATCACCTTCGCCGACACCCGCGTCCAGCCCCGCTCGGTGATCACCTCGGCGGAGTGGTCCGGCACCGAGTCCGGCGGGCGCCGCTACTCGCCGTTCACCGTCAACGTCGAGCGCCGCACACCCTGGCACACCCTCACCGGGCGGCAGCACTTCTTCCTCGACCACGACTGGATGGCCGAGTTCGGCGAACAGCTGCCCGTCTACCGGCCGCCGCTGAACACGGTCGCGCGCTTCGGCGACCCGACCCGCGCCGCCGACGGCACCCCGCAGCTGGTGGTGCGCTACCTGACGCCGCACTCGAAGTGGTCCATCCACTCCGAGTACCAGGAGAACCTGCACATGCTCACGCTGTTCCGCGGCGGCCCGGTGATCTGGATGAGCCCGCTGGACGCGGAGCGGATCGGCGTGTCGGACAACGACTGGATCGAGGCGTACAACCGCAACGGTGTGGTGGCCTGCCGGGCGGTGGTCACCCACCGGATGCCCGAGGGCACGGTGTTCATGTACCACACCCTGGACCGGCACCTGAACGTGCCGAGGACGGAGACCTCCGGCCTGCCCGGCGGCGGCGACAACTCCCTCACCAGACTGCTGATCAAACCGACCCACCTGATCGGCGGTTACGCCCAGTTCTCCTACGGGTTCAACTACATCGGTCCCACCGGAAACCAGCGCGACGAGATCACCGTCATCCGGCGGCGCAGCCAGGAGGTGCAGTTCTGATGGCCCGTGACGGAGCCACCGCGGGGCCCCGGGCCGGAGCCACTGTCGGACGCTGCATGGCCCAGGTGGCGATGGTGATGAACCTCGACAAGTGCATCGGCTGCCACACCTGCTCGGTCACCTGCAAGCAGACCTGGACCAACCGGCCGGGAGCCGAGTACGTCTGGTTCAACAACGTCGAGACCAAGCCCGGCGTGGGCTACCCGCGCGGCTACGAGGACCAGAAGCGGTGGAAGGGCGGCTGGGAGCTGGGCCGCCGCGGCAGGCTGAACCTGAAGGCCGGCGGCCGGCTGCGCAAGCTGGCGACCATCTTCTACAACCCCGAACTGCCCTCCCTCGACGACTTCTACGAGCCGTGGACCTACGACTACGAGAAGCTCGTCACGGCCCCGCTGTCCGACTCCTTCCCCAGCGCGCGCCCCAAGTCGCAGCTCACCGGCCGTGACATGCGCCCGGTGCACGGTCCGAACTGGGACGACGACCTGGCCGGAGCGGCCGTGTACGCCGCCGCCGACCCGAACCTGGAGGGCCTGTCCGAGCAGGTGCGGATGGAGTTCGAGCAGGCGTTCATGTTCTACCTGCCGCGGATCTGCGAGCACTGCCTCAACCCCTCCTGCGTGGCCTCCTGCCCGTCCGGGGCGATGTACAAGCGGGAGGAGGACGGGATCGTCCTGGTCGACCAGGACCGCTGCCGCGGCTGGCGGTTCTGCGTCTCGGGCTGCCCGTACAAGAAGGTCTACTTCAACCACCGCACCGGCAAGGCCGAGAAGTGCACCTTCTGCTACCCGCGGATCGAGGCCGGCCAGCCCACCATCTGCTCGGAGACCTGCGTGGGCCGGCTGCGCCACCTCGGCGTGATGCTGTACGACGCCGACGCCGTGCTGAAGGCCGCCTCGGTCGAGGACGACAAGGACCTGTACGAGGCGCAGCTGTCGGTCTTCCTCGACCCGCACGACCCCGACGTCCTGGCCGCGGCCGAACGCGACGGCATCGCGCACGACTGGATCCAGGCCGCCCAGCGCTCCCCGGTCCACTCCCTGATCAAGCGGCACCGGGTGGCGCTGCCGCTGCACCCGGAGTACCGGACGATGCCGATGGTCTGGTACGTCCCGCCGCTGTCGCCCGTGACGGACGCCGTGCACGCCACCGGCTACGACGAGGCCGATCCCGACCGGGTGTTCGCCGCCATCGAGTCGCTGCGCATCCCGATGGCGTACCTGGCGAACCTGTTCACCGCGGGCGACACCGCGGTCGTCGAGGGCGTGCTGCGCAAACTGACCGCGATGCGCGCGCACATGCGCGGGGTGCAGCTGGGCGACCCGGTCGACGAGGAGCTGCTGGACGCGGTCGGCATGAGCGCGCGGGACGTCGAGGACCTCTACCGGCTGCTGGCCATCGCCAAGTACGACGACCGCTACGTCATTCCGAAGGTGCACGCCGAGGGGTCCGGCGCGCTGATGGCCCAGCACTGCTCCCTGGACTACCCGGGCGGCGCCGCGGACAGCGGGGCGCACACCCAGGACACGCTGTCCGGCACGCCCTCGCTTCCGGGGCTGTCGGCGCCGGGCGGCGGCAGCCGGTTCCGCGACAGCGACGGCCGGGTCCGCTTCAACCTCCTCGGCTGGAACGGCACGGCTCCGGCCCCCGGCCTGTTCGGCGATTCCGGTCGGGGAGGGGACCGGTGAGGAACCTCCGCCGCACCCACCGCCGCGCCGACACACCGCTGCTGCACCGGATCACCTCGGTCCTGCTGCGCTACCCCGACCCGCCGGCCCTGTCCCTGCTCGACGACGTCACGGCCGCGATCCCCGCGATCGGCGACCCGGCCGACCGGGCCCGCCTGACCACGTTCACCGACCGGCTGCGGAGCCTCACCCCCACCGAGGCCGCGCAGGCCTACGTCGCGACCTTCGACCACACCCGCCGCCGCTGCCTGTACCTGACGTACTACCGCCACGGTGACACCCGCGCCCGCGGCATGGCCCTGCTCGCCCTCAAGCACACCTACCGCCAGGCCGGTCACGAGCCGCCCGAGAGCGAACTGCCCGACCACCTGCCGCTGATCCTGGAGTTCGCCGCCCTCGCCCCCGAACCCGGCCACCGGATCCTCCTGCGGTGCCGGGCCGGACTGGAGATGCTCCGGCAGGCCCTGCACGAACACACCGATCCCCACGCGCCCCTCCTGGACGCCCTCTGCGACCGCCTGCCGAGCCCGGACCGCCGGCAACGCGAGACGCTGCGCCGGCTGACCGCCGAGGGACCGCCCGAGGAACACGTCGGCCTGGAGCACGTGGGTCTCGAACCCTTCGCCCCACCCGAATTCCTGACCGGAACCGGAACCGCAGCCACGACCGGAGACCGCCGATGAGCTCCTGGGACCTGTGGTGGTGGGTCATCCTGCCCTACCTCGCCCTCGTCACCTTCGTCGTCGGCCACGTCTGGCGCTGGCGCTACGACCGGTTCGGCTGGACCAGCCGCTCCACCCAGCTGCAGGAGCGCAGGCTCCTGAAGTGGGGCGGGCCGCTGTTCCACTACGGCACCTTCGCCGCCATCGTCGGACACGTCCTGGGCATCCTCGTCCCCGAGTCGTTCACCCGGTGGCTCGGCATCCCGGAAAACGTCTACCGCTGGTTCTCCTCCATCGGCGGCACCGTAGCCGCGCTGGCCGTCATCGCCGGTGTGGCGGTGCTCGCCCTCCGCCGCACCGCGGTGCCCCGGGTCCGCGCCACCACCAGCGCCGTCGACTGGATCGCCCTGGTCCTGCTCGCCGTCGTGATCGTGCTGGGCGCCATCCCGACCATGGGGATCAACCTGTTCGGCAGCGGCTACGACTACCGCCGGAGCGTGGCGCTGTGGTTCCGCGGCCTGTTCGCCGGCGACCCCGACGTCCGGGCCGTCTCCCACGCACCGCTGATCTACCAGGTCCACGCCACCGCCGCCTGGGCCATCCTCGCCGTCTGGCCCTTCACCCGGCTGGTGCACGCCTGGAGCTATCCCCTGTGGTACCTGTGGCGTCCCTACGTCCTCTACCGCGGCCGCGTCCCCACCCACCCCACCGAGCCGGGCACCAGCGGCCGCCGCTGGCGCCGCATCGGCGCGGGGTACTGACGGCGCGGCACCGACCAGGCGGTCGCGGCGGCCCGGCTCGGCGGACAGGTCGCCATGATCGGCCGGGTCGGCGGTTACGCTCCGAAGGCTGTGAACTCTGCGCGTGTCATGGCCAGTTCACATAGGTTGGGGGCGCTGCACCGGTCATCGCCCACCACAGGAGGCTCACCCGTGCCCGAGGACACCAGTCAGGACAGCGTCGGTTTCGCGACACGTGCCCAGATCGACACGACCACACCGCACTCGGCGCGGTTCTGGAACTACTTCGTCGGCGGCAAGGACAACTACGAGGTCGACCGGGAGATCGGCGACGAGATCAAGGGGATCTTCCCCGGGCTGGTCGACGTGGCGCAGACCAGTCGGCGGTTTCTGGGCAGGGCCGTCCGGTACCTCGCCGGTGAGCAGGGGATACGGCAGTTCCTGGACATCGGGACCGGACTGCCGACCGCCGACAACACGCATCAGGTGGCGCAGCGCGTCGCTCCGGACGCACGGATCGTGTACGTCGACAACGACCCGATCGTCCTCACCCACGCGCACGCCCTGCTCACGAGTACGCCCGAGGGCAGGACCGACTATCTGGACGCCGACCTCTACGACCCCGAGGCCGTCCTGCGGGCCGCCGCCGGGACGCTGGACCTCACCCAGCCGGTCGGCCTGGTGATCCTCAACACCCTCGGTCATGTGGGCGACTACGGGCAGGCCCGTGACCTGGTGCGTCGGCTGATGGCGGGGCTCGGGTCGGGCAGCCACCTGGTGATCAGCGACAGTACGGCGACGAGCGAGGGCATGATCGCCGCGTCCCAGGCGTACAACGCGAGTGGCGCCGTTCCCTACCACGTGCGCGGCGTCGAGGAGATCGCCGGTTTCTTCGACGGGCTGGAGCTGGTGGAGCCGGGGGTCGTGCGGGTGCCGGAGTGGCGGCCGGAGGCCACCGGGAAGCCGGGTGGGGACGGTGCCGCCGTCGACGCCTACTGCGCGGTGGGGCGCAAGAGCTAGTGCCGCGACCGGAGGCACGGGGCAGGAGCGGACAATCGGGACACGGCCTCACCGCTTGCCGGGACGGATGCCGTGCACGAGCGGCTGCTGGGCGGTGTACACACGTTGCGGGCGGCCCCGGAAACAGCGGAGCCCGGGCGCTGTCCGGGCGTCCGGGCTCCGTGGTCAGGGGTGTCGGCGTGGCACCCCGTTCCGGGTTCTACTCGGTGGTGTCGACCTTGATGCGGGACGGCTCGGCCGGCGCCGGAGCCGAGGGTTCGACCTGCTCCGGGGTCTTGGCCGTGCCGCGCCCGGCGAGGCCCTGGAGGAGCTGGGCGAGGTCGACGCCGGTGGTGGAGCTGAGGAGTTCCATGCCCTGGGCGACGTTGTCGGCGACCGTGCGCGAGAGTTGGCCCGCGCCGTCCGTGGAGATGACGGTCAGCTTGTCCACGGCCGCCAGCGGCTCGGCCGCCTTGCCGACGACCTGCGGCAGCACCTCGACCAGCATCTGGAGCACCGCCGCATCGCCGTACCGCTCGAAGGCGTCGGCCTTCTTGTGCATGGCGTCGGCCTCCGCCGCACCCTTGGCGGCGATCGCGGCCGCTTCGGCGTCACCCTCGATGCGTACGGCGTCGGCGAGCGCCGCGCGGTGGGCCTTCTCGCCCTCACCGGTGAGCCGTGCCCGCTCGGCGGCCGCTTCGGCCTCCTTGACCAGGGCTATGCGGTGGGCCTCCGCCTCCTGCTCGGCCCGGTAACGGGCGGCGTCGGCGGGCTTGCGGACCTGGGTGTCCAGTTCGCGGTCGGTCAGGGCGGCCTGCCGGGCGGCTACCTTCTCCTGCTCCTGCAGGACCTCCTGCTGCCGGGCGGCCTCGGCGAGCGGGCCGGCGGCGTTGGCGCGGGCGGCGGCCTCGTCCGTCTCGGCCTTGATCTCGGCCTGCTTCAGGGCGTAGGTGCGCTGGGCGATCGCGATCTCTTCCTCCGCCTTGAGGCGGGCCTGTTCGGAAGCGCGCCGGGCGACGGCCTCGGCGATGTCGGCCTCCTGCTTGGCGCGGGCCGCCTCGGGCCGGCCGAGGTCCTCCAGGTAGGAGCCCTCGGTGGTGATGTCCTGGATCTGGAAGGCGTCCAGCACCAGCCCCTGCCCGGACAGACTGGCCTCGGCCTCCTCCGCGACCTGTCCGGCGAAGGCGGCCCGGTCCCGGATGATGTCCTCGACGGACATCCGCCTGACGATGGAACGCAGCGCGCCGGACAGCACCTCCTGGGTGAACCCGACGATGCCGTCCTGCTGCTGGAGGAAGCGCTGGGCCGCGGCGCGGATCGAGTCCTCGGTGCCGCCGACCTTGACGATGGCGACGCCCTCCAGGTTGGCCTTCACCCCGCGCAGCGTGACCGCGCCCCGGACGGCCACCGGAATGTGCCGGCTGGACAGGTCGAGGGTGAACTTCTGCTGGACGAAGGGCACGACGAAGACACCGCCGCCGACCACGACCTTCTGGCCGCTGTTGTCGGTGAAGACCCGGCCGGTCTCGGGGTCGGTGGACTTCTTGCCGCGCCGTCCGGTGATGATGAACGCCTCGCTGGGACCCGCGACCTTGTAGCGGGTGACGACCACGAGGGCCAGCAGGACCAGGAGTACGACGGCTCCGACCACGGCGATCAGTACAGGACTCATATGTGTGAAATCCCCTCAGCCCTCCCCGGGGGACGGCGAATTGGATCGGATCAGGAACAAATCAGGAACAGATCAGAACGGACGCGGAAGGAAGACGAGGCAGCGGGTGTGGGCGTCGTGGTGTGGCGCGGCGCTCCGGCCGGTCAGTGCTCGACCGGCCGGACGGCGACCGAGGTCGCGGACAGCGCCGACTCCACCCAGACCTCGGCACCCCGCGCCACGGGCACCGGACACTTCGCGGCCAGCTTCAGCGGCTGCCCGGCGAGGTACACCAGCACCTCGCCGTACCCCTCGGCCGGAATGGCCGTCACCACGGACCCGGAGCTGCCGACGAGATCGCCGCCCCGTGGAGCGGCATCGCCCTGATCCCGCATCAGGGCGCGGCTGAATTTCCACGTCAGCCAGCCCGCGGCGACGCCCGCCACCACGCCGATCGCCGTTGCCCCCGTAACCCCCATGCCCGTGGTGCCGAGTGCGATCGCCCCGCCGAAGCCGAGCATGGACACGAATCCGGCGATGACCGGCAGCGACAGCAACCCGTCGAACAGCCCGTCCAGCACCCCGCCGAACAGGCCTTCCAGGATCCCGTCGAAGATCAGTGAGAGCACCAGCAGGACCAGTCCGGCGATCCCGAGACCCACAAACCAGTTCATTCGGGCCCCGCTTTCACTCGACGACCCCCCGCGCGTGCATATTGCCACGCGAACGGGTGACAATACATTGCCTGTTGCCAGCAATCTTTACACGCTCTTGATGCCGCCTTGATACCGCCTTCGCCCGGACGACGACGTTCCGCCGCGGCTCGGACACGGTGCGCAGACACGGTACGCGGACGCGGGAAGCTCGACGGCGGTACGGGCCGTCGCCCTGAAGGCCGGCCCGTGCTCTGCCGGAAACCGCGCTGCCCCCGGGACGGGGGCAGCGCGCACCACGGGCGGCGCCTCCGTTGCCGGGGGCTGGAAGCGGCGGCGGACGAGCGGTCGGTCGGTGCCGCTCCTACGACGCCCTGCGCGCCGCGTGGCTGCCGG
>NZ_JUJA01000018.1:26444-40495 GCF_001906585.1 Streptomyces kebangsaanensis
GGGCAGGGGGCAGGGGGCGGGGGCGGGGGCGGTCGACGCGTCCACGGTGCGCCGACGCATGTCGGTCGCGGGGATGTACCTCGGTCGGATCAGCGGTGCCTCAGACCGCGGCCGGCGTCGGGTGGCCACCGCGGGTGTAGGCATTCCACAGCTGGACGAGCAGACGCATGACGAGCGCCTCGATCACAGCGGCTGCCGCTTTGGTGAGGAGTGAGGTCAGCAGGTGCGACATGGGACGCCACCTTTCCTGTGCATGCTTGGCGTACCTTCCCTTTGTCCGCTGTCGCGGCTTCGCGTGGACGGAATACAGGTGACTACCGGCTTAACTTTCGGTGTCATGCGGACCCGATGAGCGCACCCGACCCCTGCAGCGGGACCGCGGCGGGCACCGGAAGGCGAGTCACCCGGCCATCGCCGGGAAAAACGCGGCACGCGTCGGCCCGTACCGGATCGTACGGGCCGACGCGTGCCGCGCTGCGTTCTTGTACTTCTCCTTGTCCCTCTCCCAGCCTCCCGGCGGGGCGGGTGTGCTCAGCGCGCTTCCGCGGCCACCGGCTTGGGGATGAGGAACGATGTCGCGATGGCGACGGCCATGATGACGGCACCGGTGATCATGGCGGTGGTGTAGTCGCCGGCCGACGTCGGGTCCGCGGGGGCCGTCGCGGTCTTGACCGCGTACAGCACCGCGAAGCTCAGGCCGGCGCCGAGGTTGAACGCACCCGCGTTCAGACCGGGCAGGAAGCCGGGGTTCTCGCGCGGGGACAGCACGATGCCGAGCCCGTTGAGCACGATGTTCCCGATGCCCGCGTAGGTGATCCCCACCAGGATGGACGCCGTCAGCAGCAGGGCACGCGAATGGGTGCCGAGGGTGAGGATCAGCAGGACGACGGTCCCCACGGCCCCGACGAGGCCGACCCGCAGGACCCGGCCGTACCCGAAGGTGGCGGCCAGCCGGCCCGCGAGCGGACCCATGGCCAGTCCGGCCAGGGCGTACGGTGTGAGGGTCCACCACGCGGACTGCTGGGCGGACAGGCCCAGACCGGCCTGGGCGTCCTCGGCGAACGCCGGGATCAGCCCGTTCATGATGGCGAACACGCCCGTCATGGTGAGCACCGTGGTCAGCAGGAGCGCCCAGGTCGAGCGCTGCCGCAGATGGTGCGTGGCGACCAGCGGATGTCCGCTGCGGCCCTCGGTGCGCCAGAACAGGGCGAAGGCGGCCGCGGAGACGACGACGAGGAGGGCGATGAGCGGCCAGTTGGCCGCGGCGAGCTTTCCGGCCTCGTTCAGCGCGACGAGCAGCGAGCCGACCGAGACGACGAGGAGGAAGACGCCGGGCCAGTCCATGCGGCCGGCGACGGGCGCCTTGGACTCGGAGGTCATCAGGGCGACCATCACCGTGGCGACGACCGCGACGACGGCCATCGTCCAGAAGACCGACTGGAAGCCGTGGTGGTCGGCGAGGTAGCCGCCCGCGAGGGCGTCGACGCCCGCGACTCCGCCGTTGAAGGCGGTGATCACGCCGAGCAGGGTGCCGTAGAGCTTGGGCTCGGTCACTTCCTGGCGCAGCATGATCAGGCACAGCGGGACGACCGGGCCGCTCACGCCCTGGAGGACGCGGCCGGTGAACAGGACCGGCACGTTGTGCGCGAACGCGGCGACGACGCAGCCGACGGCCATCAGGGCCAGCATTCCGGTGAGGACCCTGCGTCGGCCGATGACGTCGCCCAGCCGTGGCAGGAAGAGCGAGAACAGGGCCGCCGAGGTGAAGAACGCGGTCTGGGTGAGCCCGATCTCGGCGGAGGTGGCGTTGAGGGCGCCCTCCATGCTCTTCAGTGCCGGGCTGAGCATGCTGGCGTTGAGCTGGAAGGCCACGCAGGCGGCGAGCAGCGCGGTCAGCAGTACGCCGACCCGGACCGGGCGGCCCGGCGTCGCGCCGGGCGGGCTGCCGGTCGTGGAAAGGCTGGTAGTGGTCACGCTTCGACGTCGCCAATCCGCTCGAGCGCGTCCACGACGAGGTTCCAGAACCGTTCGCGGTCGAGCTTGACGGCGACCTGGGTGTTGCAGTCGTCCGGGGCGGGGGCCCGGAAGTCCGCCACCGTCATGCCGAGGGTGAGGGTACCGGTGAGCTCGATGTCCACGGGGGCCTTGCGCACCGTCATGACGTCCGGGTCGATGACGTACGCGACCGCGCACGGGTCGTGCACCGGCGGGAACTCGAAGCCCTGCGCCTGCTCGTACATCTCGCCGAAGAACTCCAGCAGCTCCAGCACGAACTTGGCGGGCCTGGTGCCGACCGCGGCGATCTTGTCGACGACGGCGGGCGTCGCGAGAGCCTGGTGCGTCAGGTCGAGACCGACCATGGTGACCGGCCAGCTCTCGTTGAAGACGATGTGGGCGGCCTCGGGGTCGATCTTGATGTTGAACTCGGCGACCGCGCTCCAGTTGCCCTCGTGGTAGCCGCCGCCCATCAGGACGACCTCGCGGACGCGGGAGGCGATCCGCGGTTCCTTGCGGACGGCCATGGCGATGTTGGTCAGACCGGCGGTCGGCACGATCGTGATCTCGCCCGGTTCGTGCGACATCACCGTGTCGATGATCAGGTCGACCGCGTGCCGGCGGTCCAGTTCCAGGGTCGGCTCGGGCAGCACGGGCCCGTCGAGCCCCGACTCGCCGTGGATGTCCGGCGCGATCTCGATGGGGCGCACCAGCGGCCGGGGGCAGCCCGCGGCGAAGGGCACTCCGGTGATCCCGGCGATGCGGGCCACGGACAGGGCGTTGCGGGTCACCTTCTCCAGGGTCTGGTTTCCGACCACGGTGGTGACGGCGACCAACTCGATGTCGGGGTTGCCGTGAGCCAGCAGCATGGCGATGGCGTCGTCATGCCCGGGGTCGCAGTCGAGGATGATCTTTCTGGCCAACGGAGAGCCCCTTTGCTCGCTGAACTGTGGTGAAACCGATCTCCGGAGCCGCCACGGGCGGTCACGGCCGGAGGGACGCCAGGTGACCCCGGCGCCTGGGGAAACGTTTGGGCAAACGTTCTCCGGAACGTTCACCCATTCTCCGCTCAGTTGTCAATGGCCCATGCACCTTTGTTCTCCATCACACAGATCAGGAGACGAGGAGCCGGGTGATAACGTTCTCCGACGCCGGTACTGGAGGCGTGTTTCCACCGGGAAGTCGACCGACAGAAGGGGGCCGGAGCACGGTGAGCGAGGTGACCTTGCGGGACGTGGCCCGTGTATCGGGCTGCTCCGTCGCCACGGTGTCCCGGGTGCTGTCCGGCACCCGCCCGGTGGGCCCCGAGACGGCACGCCGCGTGAGGGCCGCGGCCGAAAGCCTCGGCTACCGCCCCAACCAGGTCGCCCGCGCCCTGCGCAGCCGCTCCACCGGCACCATCGGCCTGGTGCTGCCGCAGATCACGAACCCCTTCTTCCCCTCCCTCGTACGAGAGGTCGAGCACGCCCTGCACGCCGGGGGCCGCGGCCTGCTGCTCGCCGACTGCGACGACGACCCGGCGACCGAGGCGGACCGGATCACCTCCCTGCTGGAACGGCAGGTGGACGCGCTGCTGGTCATCCCCGTCGACGAGGCGCACAGCCGCGACGCCGTCGCGCTCGCGGCGTCCCGGGTTCCGCTGGTGCTGCTGGACCGCGCCTGCGGTCCCGGCGTCGCCGACTCGGTGGCCGTCGACAACGCCGCCGGCATGGCCCTCGTCCTGGACCACCTGGCCGGCACCGGACGCCGCCGTTTCTGCTTCCTGGGCGCCGCCGGAACCGCCTCGACGGCCGTCGAGCGGCGCACGGCCTACGAGACGGGGATCACCGCCCTGGACCCGCTGGCCCCCGGCCGCGTCGAGCTCGGCGACTTCTCCGTGGAGTGGGGACGCGCCGCGGCGGAGCGGATCTGGCCCGCCCGTCCGGACGCCGTCGTCTGCGCCAACGACCTCATCGCGGTCGGTGCGGTGCAGCGCCTCCGGCAACTCGGCGCGGACGTGCCCGGCGAGGTCGCCGTCACCGGGTTCGACGACATCCCCATGGCGAGCCTGTCCGAACCGACCCTGACCACGGTCCGCCAGCCCGCCGCCGACGTGGCGGCCGAGGCGCTCCGGCTCCTCGACCAGCGGCTCGCCGGCAGAGCCGCGGAGGCACACCGGTCCGTCCGCCTCGCACCCGAACTCGTCGTACGTGCCTCCAGCACTCCCCTTGCCGTCGGCACTCCCCGCGGCGCCGGCACTCCCCACACCGCCGCGCCCAGGACCACCATCCCCAGCAGCAGAAGTCCAGAGGAACAGCAGTGATCGCAGTCGTCGGAAGCCTCAACCTGGATCTCGTCACCCCCGTGCCCCGGCACCCGGTGCCGGGCGAGACCGTGCTCGGCGGGGACATCGCCGAGCACCCCGGCGGCAAGGGGGCCAACCAGGCGGTCGCCGCGGCCCGGCTCGGCGGACAGGTCGCCATGATCGGCCGGGTCGGCGAGGACGACGCGGCCGACGTGATGGCCGCGGCGGTACGCGCCGAGGGCGTGGACACCGCGCACCTGCTCCGTACCCCGGGGGTGCCCACCGGGCGCGCGCTGATCGCCGTCGACCCGGCGGGCGAGAACTCCATCATCGTCAGCCCCGGTGCCAACTTCCGCCTGACCGCGGCCGACTGCCGGTCCGCCGCCGAGGTGCTGGGCCGGGCCAAGGTCACCGTCCTGCAGCAGGAGGTCCCCGACGAGGCCAACCACGCCGCCGCCGAGCTGGCCGGAGGCATCGTCGTGCACAACCCGGCCCCCGCCGTCGCGGGCGCCGTCCCGCCCCGCCGTGTCGACGTGCTGGTCCCCAACCGCACCGAACTGGCGGCCCTCGCCGGCACCTCGGTGCCGAGGACGATCGACGAGGTCGTCGCCGCCGCGGGCAAGCTGAGCGGAGCGGGCGCGGTCGTCGTCACCCTCGGCGGGGACGGCGTGCTGCTCGTGGAGGGCACCGCGCGGCTGCACATCCCGGCCTTCACGGTCGAGCCGGTGGACACCACGGCGGCCGGTGACTGCTTCTGCGGCGCGCTGGCCGTCGCGCTGGCCGAGGGCCACACCCTGGAACAGGCCGCCCGCTGGGCCTGCGCCGCGGCGGCACTCAGCACCACCCGCGCCGGCGCCCAGCCCTCCCTGCCCCGCCGCGACGAGGTGGAGGCCTTCCTCGAGCGCTGAGGCCCCACCCGGCCCGGCCGCCGCGCCGCCCGGCGCACGACTGCGAAGCCGCCCGCTCACCATCGATCAGTCGGCACTCCCACCTGTCAGGGAATCGAGTAGCGCGATGGCTTCACTTCGACTCAACAACTCGTGGAAGCGCTCGTTGCGGAAGGTTCGCAGGCATGCGTGGCAGCTGCTCTCCGGGCCGCACTCGCAAGCGCCGACGCGGGCGAGTGCGGCCTCGACGACCGGTTCGAGGTGCTCTCCGATGCGGATCGCGTTGCCCGCGCCGCCCGGTGTGGTGTCGAAGAGCAGCAGCGACGGCATTCCGTCGGTTCCGATGTGGACCGTGCCGTCGATGTCGTCCCGGCTGATCTCCAGGTGGGTGGCCGCACCCTCCAAGAGCGCGTAGAGACCGGAACGCAGGGTTTCCTGCGTCGCACTGAGGGCGGTGAGCGGGTCGAGATGGATCTGGAGGAAGTCCGTCTGGTACCGGTGCGCGAGGGACACGACCCGCAGTGGGCCGGTGCACTGCGCGTCCTTCAGGAGATGAGGGTGCCCCGCACGCCGCGATGCCGCGCGGGCGTGCGGACGACCCCAGCCGCACCAGTCGCAGATCTCGTACCCGGCACCGCCCGGCCCCTCCGAGACGACGACCATCTCTCCCCGGGCGCCCGCCGACCAGGCCGTGGTGTGATCGGAGGCGAAGACGGTGGTCCCCTCGTGGATGTCCGCGGTGTCGGTGGACATGTGGGTGTCGCCGTACCAGGAGCGGCGCGGCGGGGTCTGCCCCGGGCGGCGCTGGGGTCCGCGTGCGGCGACGAAGCCGTAGACCGGCTCGATGTAGCGGCGCGGCGCGGTGGTGGCTGTTTCGCCGCAGGCGGTGCAGGTGGGGTCGACGGGCTCGGTGGCCTATGGTGCGGGCGGCGCGCAGGGTGACGTCGTCGATCCCGAGGTGCCGCAGCACGGTGTCCGACCAGGGGGCGAACAGCAGTTGGGGAGCGGCGGCGGCCTCCTGGGCGAACAGCGGGGTGATCTGCTCCATCGCGGTCAGGTCGCGCACCTCCAGGCAGCGGGTCACGCTGTTGACCGTGTAGAGCCGTCGCCGGGCCCAGGAGTAGGCCTTGTCGTGTGGGACAACGTGCACGAAGACGAAGAGGTCGCTGCCGTCGTCGGGCGCGAGCAGCACGATCCGGAGTCCGTCGTCGACGCGGATCGTCCGCATCCGGGGGTCACGGGAGCTGACCACGGACTCCAGGTGCAGCCCCTTGTCCGCGTGCAGTTGCGGGACCGTCAGCTGCTAGAACTTGGCCATCGCCTTGTGAACCCGGGCACGGGCCGGCTTGTCCAGCCGGTCGACGCCTTGCCAGAACGTGCTGGTGATCGCGATCTGCGGCATGCTCCCCACCTTCGTCAGCGCCGATCCTCAGCACGGCCGTTGACTCAGTTTACGGGTGGCGCTCGCGATCGTCGCCGACGGTGCCGCACATCACGGATGGCGCTCGGTTGTTCCTGGAGGGCAGTCGCGCGTGAGAATTGGACAACAGCTCCGAGCCCGCCCTACTTTCTCCTCCAGGTCGGCATGGGAGAAAAAGAGGGGGCGTCCATGTCCAGACGAACGATCGTTGTGGACGACGAGGTGTTCGAGCGTCTGCAGCGCGAGGCCCAGCCACTGATCGATACCCCCAACAGCGTGCTGCGGCGTCTTCTGGCTCTCGATGCACGGCCCGTGCGACCGGGCCCACTCGGACCGCTGCTCGACGCAGGGTTGTTGGAACCCGGGCAGCGACTGGTCTGGCGCCGCCGCAACCTCGCACAGAGGTATCTGGCGTACGTCACTCCTGAAGGTCGCCTTCGGCTCGACGACGGCCGCATATACGACTCTCCGTCAGGGGCCTGTGACGCCGTGGCGCACTGCAAGGTCAACGGGTGGGATGCCTGGCGCACCGGCGAAGGTGTCTCGCTCAGCGTGCTGCGCAGCCGGATCTGAGCGTCCAGAACAGGGGGCAGCACGGTGGATTTCACACAGCGTATGTTTGCGCGCTTGTTACTGCGTCAACAGCTCGTCGATATGGACGGTACCCAGTTCGAGCGGTTCGTGGACAGACTGCTCGGCCTTCTGCACGCCGACTACCTGCCGGTGCGGGCCCACGGCCCGCTGGGCGACGTGGGCGCGGACGGCCTGATGCTCAGCGAAAAAATCCTTTATGCCTGTTACTCGCCACGCACCGAGGTACTCGCCGACGTACGGAAGAAGTTCCGCTCGGACCTCCACAAGGCGATGACCAAACGCAAGGGCACCTTCACGACGTTCAGGTTCACGGTCAACGACAGTCGGGACCCCGGCATCCACCCCTTTCTGAGTCTGACCATCAGTCGGGCCAGGACAAAGGTGCACCCGGTCGGCATCGACATCTACGACGCGGACCGGATCGGCAGTGACGTGGTCCGCCTGGACCTCGTCGAGGTCGAGGACCTCCTCGGGACCCCGATCCCGGTGGAGGACCGCGTGTATTCGATCGGGCTCGCCAATCTCGCCCCGCTGCTGGAACACCTCGGTACGCGCCGGCGCACCAGCGCCCCGCTGGACGCGATTCCGGATGTCAACGCATACAAGATCGAGTTCAACCGGGCCCGTGTCGGCCCGGAGGTGCACGCGGCGCTGACCGAGGGACTGCGGTACAGCCACTTGGTCGACGCGTACTACGCCGGGCTGAACTCCGTCGACGAACACGACCGGGTGGCCCAGGGGTTCCGCGCGTACTACTCGCAGGTCCGCGACGAGCCGGGGAGCGACGAGGACCTCTGGCACCGTCTGCACCAGTACATTGTCGGCAACCGCTCGGTCACCATCACCACCACCAAGTGCGCGTCGATCATTCTGGCCCACTTCTTCGAGCGCTGCGACCTGTACGAAGTCCCGCCCGCGGGGTGGACACCGGGGGCGCCGGGGCAGGAGGACACGTGATCACCCCTACCAAGGGCATCTCCCCGGACCGGTCCCTGCTCGCCGTGGGTGCACAGATCTCCATGATCCTGAATCATCCGATGACCGTGTCGCAGGCGTGGTCGGAGTTCCGGTCGCGGCGCGAGGAACTGGGGCACCGCTCCCCCGTCAGCTTCGAGTGGTTCGTGCTCGGTCTCGACGTGCTCTACTCACTCGGTGCCCTGGAACTGCGTGACGGTCTGCTGATCAGGAGGAAGAGCCATGCTGCACCGTCTCAGCGCTGACGACCCCCGCTTCCGCACGGTCACCTTCCGCACCGGCCTCAACCTCCTCGTGGCTCATACGCGAGGCGAGTCCTCCGGTACGGACAGCCGCAACGGCACCGGGAAGTCCAGCATGATCGAGCTGCTGCACTTCCTGCTGGGCTCGACCGTGCGCAAACACTCCCTGGTGACCCGGCCGGCGCTGCGCAACATCCGGTTCACCCTCGAGCTGGACTGGCCGGGCCAGGCCCGGCAGGTCAAGGTGAGCAGGTGCGGGAAGCGTCACAAGGTCGTCGAGACCAACGCCCTCCTGGGGGAACGCGTCCAGCAGGGCCTCGACTTCGACGACGACGGCTTCGAGTACTTCGACGAGCTCACTGTCACCGAGTGGACTCGGGCCATCGAGAGCCACCTGTTCCGCCTGCCCGCCGACCACGGCCCAGGGATCTCCGGTCGCGCCATGCTCTCCCTACTGTTGCGCCGTGCCGGTGCCCATGCCTTCAACAGCCCGGTGCAGACGTTCCCGCAGCAGCGCCCGTCGGACGCCACGGCGAACCTCGCCTATCTGCTGGGGCTCGGCTGGCAACTGGCTGCCCGGTACCGTGAGATCGCGGCACGGGAAGCGACCCGCAAGCAGTTGCGTGCCGCCATGGACGATCCCGCCTGGGCCCGTGTGGTCGGCAGCACCGCCGACCTCCGCACGAAGATCGTCGTAGCGGAAGCGGATGTCGAGCGTCTCACCCGTGAGGTGAGCGCCTTCCGCGTGGTACCCGCCTACGAGGAGCTCAAGAAGCAGGCGGACGAACTCGACCGGCGGGTGCGCGCGCTGCCGGACGAAGACGTCATCGACCGGCGCAACCTGGCCGACCTCCGACGTGCCGTGGCGGAGACGAACGACCCGGAAACCGAATACCTGGAACGGGTGTACAACGAACTCGGCGTGGTACTTCCCGACGGTGTACGCCGCAGTTTCGACGATGTACGCGGCTTCCACCACTCCATTGTGCGCAACCGGCGCCGCTACCTCTCCGAAGAGATCGCCGAGATCGAGCGCCGGCTCGCGGACCGCGAAGAGGAACGCACCCGTCTCGGTGACGAGCTGTCAGCCACCCTCAGGGCACTTCAGGAGGGCGGAGCACTGGACGGCCTGACGGCGCGGCAGCAGCTTCTCGCCCAGAAGCAGGCCACCCTGGCCGCCCTGCGAAAGCAGCACGAGACGGCTCTCGCGCTGGAAAGCAGCCAACGGGAGATCGCCGAGCAACGGGCCACGCTGCGGACCACCCTGAAGGCGGACATCGAAGAGCGCGCATCCCAGACACGCGAGGCCATCCTGATGTTCACCGAGTTCGCCCGCCGGCTGTACGGCGGCGAGCGCGACGCCTACCTCCTCATCGATGCGGGCACCCACAGCCTGGAGATCACCCCGCACGTCGACAGCGGGGACAGTCTCGGCATCAACCGCATGGTGATCTTCTGTCTGGATCTGACGGCTGCCGTGATCTGCCACCGGCACGGCAGGGGACCCGACTTCCTCGTCCACGACAGTCATCTCTTCGACGGCGTCGACGAGCGGCAGATCGCGGAGGCCCTCAAACTCGCCGAGGAGGTGTGCGCCCGTGAGGGGCTCCAGTACATCGTGACCCTCAACTCCGATGTACTGGAGCAGGTACGGCTCCTCGGTTCGGTGCAGCACGTGTCACCGATCGAGCCGAAGCTCGACGACAGGTACGAGGAGGGCGGGCTGTTCGGCTTCCGGTTCTGACGAGGCGGCAGGGTTGACGTGATGCGGGGTGGCACGCACCAGCAATGGCGTTGCTGCCGTCTCCCTCACCGGCAGGATCGTCGACCGCTCCTTCACTGACACGCGGTTCACGCGCGCCGCGCTGGACGAGATGGACTGCGCGTACGCCCTGTGGTGTGCGCGCCTGAACGAGAGCCGAGGTGGTGATCGTGCGGCCGTCTCAGTTCATGCTGACGGCTCGTCGCCCACCGGATCCCCAGCCTCGCTGTGCGGCGTCGTGGACTGCTCCGACCGCCCCCGGAAGGCGGTTCCCTTCGCGGTCCGCGATTCGACGCGCTCCACGATGCGGTCGATGACCCGCTGGGGGTCCTTCCACTTCATCGCCAGCCGGTCGTGGTCCATCCCGTGCTCGGAGATGATGTCCCGCAGTTGTTCGAGGTTGAGCTCGCCCAGGCGTGAACGAAGTCCCGTCTCGCCGGCCTCGGCGAAGACCGCGAACGGCTCGATTACTCCGGGGGCCCTCCGGCTGCTTCGCCGCGGGCGTTCGGCCAAGCGGGACGTGGTGTGTGGTTCGGAAGGGGTGAGGGCCTTGCTCAGTGTCTTGGCAAAGCGAGGCGTCCGCGCGGCTTCGGATGCCACCACGGCGAGGACACGCGCCAGGGTGCCCGCGAGTTCCGGGTGGGACGCGCCGAGCTTCGTCAGGGCTTCCTCGGCCTCTTGCAACGGGGCACGCAACGTGCTGCTGTCGTCGGGCCGAGTGTCGCTCTGCTCGGTCACACCTTCTCCTTGACCAGTTCGATGAACTCCTTCGTCATGGCGCGGAAGGCATCGTACTCTCCGCGGTATCCATACTTCTGACGCAGGGTGCCGCGGTCGGTGAATTCCGCGGAAGCGGCGATGCCGTCCCTCTCGGGAATGTAGGGCGACAGCACGGTCGGCAGTTCCCCCTTGCCGTCCTTGAGTCGCCGAACGGTGTTCTGATGAACGGTGGAATTCGCCCTGTACTTCGTCACCACGATTCCGATTTCAACGATCTCATCCCTGTCCGCCAAGCCTTCGGCGAAGTCCCGTACCCGCCGCTGAATCTGAGGGATACCATAGGTGGACAGGACATCGGGAATCGTCGGAATGATGTACCCGTCAGAGATACGCAGCCCGTTCAGAGTGACGATGCCGAGGTTGGGCGGGCAGTCGACCAGGACGTAGTCGTAGTCGTCGGTGATCTTCCGAACCGCCTTGCGCAGAAGGTCGGTCGGGTTGTTGGAATAGAAACGCCCCGAGGACATGGTCGCCAGACGGTCCTGAACATCGATGAGATCCAGCGACGACGGCAGGAGATCTACCTTCCTGACCGCTTTCACCGGTGAGACGTTGCGCTGGAGCGTCTTCTCCAGATCGAACTCCTCGGGCTCACCATCAGGCCGGAGGGCGTCCTGGAAGAGGGTCGCCAGAGTGTGCCCGTTGTCGTTGAGAACCTTCCACTTCTTCTCACCGATGAGAACCGTCGTCAGGTTGGTCTGCGGATCGAGGTCGATGACCAGCACCCTCTTGCCGAACTCTGCGGAGAGGAACTCCGCAAGCCCCACCGTGGTGGTCGTCTTTCCCACGCCACCCTTCAGGTTGATGGTCGAGATGACATAAGCCATGTACTTCTTCCTCCGCTTGAGGTAGCGCCGAATGCGACTCGCCTGGAAGACCGGTCCGCTGCGCAGATCCGCGACGGGAGATGGGAAACGTTTGTCGCGAGTACGCCAATTAGCGATGACTGTCCGGCTGACGCCGGCCATTTCCGCCACTTCGAACAGACCAACGAGCTGGTCGTCAGCATCGGATGCGTCCTGCACGACATCTCCCGTGAACGGTCTTCACGTTTTCTCGCCAAGCGTGAAGGCTGTTCACGGTCGCCGTCAATCGCCAACGCCCGCCAGTGGTTGCATAGTTGATTTCGCACGCCCCCGGGCGCAGATTCACGCCGGATGAATTCGACCCAGCCCGTCTCCCCACCAGGTCCTCCAGGAGAAGGGCCCCTGGCATGCTCGGCGCCCGAAGATGGTGGCCCAGTCCCAGGCCCCGTCGTACTTGAGGCGCCGCACCGCCTTCTCCGGATCGCCCGAGAACATCGCGATGGCGTCGACGCGGCTGAACCCCCGCTCGTCCGACGACAGTCCGCACAGAAGGTTCGAGCAGCCACGCCCCCGTCCCCGGCGCCTGGCTTCACACCGGGCAGTGGGCCCCGGGAACCAGCTCCAGGGATCGGGCCGCGCAGTCGGCACAGATGCGAGCGCTGCCACCCAGGTAGTACGGGCAACGGACGCAGTGCGGGAATCCGAGGGATTCCAGTCCCTCGACGTGTCTCACAGGATGGCCGGCGCCAGTTGCTGACGCTGCTCGCCGGCCCTGCGCACCTGCTCCGCACCGGCCAGCTCCTGAAGGACGTCGGTCAGCTCGTCCACCACGGCCGCTCGTCCCTCTTCAAGCATCTTCGCCGCCCACGGCTGGGCGGCGACCAGCAAGCGCAGCAGGAACACCCGCTTCCCGTGCTCCGACGCGATGCGCGCCTGCATCTTCGCGCCCGAGGTCCGGGACGCCTCGATCACGACCGTGCCCTGAGTGAAGCCGCTCATGGTCACATTGCGCCGTGGGAACGTTCAGCGGGCCGGGCCGGCCGTCGGCCAGAACTGGGACACGACGGCACCGCCCTCCGCAACGGTACGGTCGGCCAGGCCGCGGTTCTCCGGCGGGTACATGGGGACCGCGATGCCCGTACCGACCACGGCGACCGTCCGGCCGCCGGCGTCAAGCGTCGCCGTGTGCGCCGCGGTGTCCACACCGCGGGCCAGTCCCGAGGAGACCACCACCGCGCGCTCGGCGAGGCGGGCGGCCCCGGTCGCGGCATCTGGCCGATGACGCTCTACCCGGGCGCCGGGCGCGGGGGCACGGCGGAGGTGGTGTTCCAGTACATGGCTGCACGGGCCCCGTTCACCGACCGCGCGCTGCGCGCCGAACTCCTCACGCGCCTCAACGCCCTGGATGGTGTCGACATCCCGGAGGGCAAGCTGGAGCTGCGTCCCAACATCCGGCTGTCCCTGCTGGAGAAGAACCGCAACCGCGAACTCCTCGCCGAGACACTGACCTGGTTCCGGGACCGCTGGGAGAGCCGGGGCACGTCCTGAGGCCCCGCCGGCCGACGGCCGGGCCAGGGTGAGGGCGGGGCACCGGGCGCCGGACTGCCCTGCCTACCCCCCTGTCCGGGCGGATCGCCGGGCGCACTCCGCCCACACCGTCTTCCCGCCCGGACGGTACGGCTCGCAGCCCCAGTCGTCGGCGAGGGAGGCGACGAGGAGCAGGCCCCGTCCGGACTCGCCGTCCGCGTCGGCGTCCGGTGTCGGCACGGGCGGACGTTCGCCTCGCGCGTCGGTGACCTCGATACGGAGGGTGGTGGGCGTCAGGATGAGGGCAAGGCGTGCGTTCCTGCCCTGCACCCGGCCGTGCAGGGCGGCGTTCGCGGTCAGTTCGGCGATGAGGAGAGAGGCCGCGGCCGTGCCGTCGGCGGCGGCGGCCTCCGGCCATCCTTGCTGCGCGGCGAGCCAGCGCTCGGCGGCATGGCGGGCGGTGTGCGCGCCGCGTGCGGTGGTGGGGAACGTGGTGCTGAAGCGGCCCGCGACGATGGTTGGTTCACCGGGTGCGGTGACAGTTTCCTGGTTCACCTCACCGAGGGTGACCGAGTCGGCTTACCTTGTGGAGCACACCGGGCAGTACGCAGGGTGACTGTCCCGATGCGGACGGTGTGATGTACGGGCGTACGGCCGTGACCTGGCCGGGACTTCGCCGGTTCGTCCTCGGGACACGGAAGACTGGGTGGTGGTGCGGCATGGCAGTGCAGCCGGGTGCGGAGGCTCCTACGGGCAGTGAGGCGGACGGCACGGACGAG
>NZ_JUJA01000019.1 GCF_001906585.1 Streptomyces kebangsaanensis
TCTGCCAGTGCTGGGCGCCCCAGCGGCTGGTGTAGGCCGGGTCGACCGCGACAACGGGAACGCCCCGCTCGGCGGCCATCGACACCAGCCTCGCCCGCAGCCCGGCGGTGGGCAGGCCGCTGATGAGCTTGCGGAACCGCGTGCGGCGGCCGTGCTTCTCCCGGGTCTTGTCCGCGGCGAAGTCCAGGTCCTCGATCGCCAGGGCCAGGCCATGCCGTGTGGCCCAGTGCAGCAGGCGAATCAGGGCGTGGCGGACCTGCGCGTCGCGGTGCTGTGCGCTGCCGGTGAGGGTGTAGTCGAAGCGGCGGGGCGCGCCGACGGGGTTGCCGTGCTGGTCCAGGCGCCAGACGGCCAGGTGGTCGGCGTTCAGGTCCACCCCGGCCAGCCCGCCCGCACGAGCCGCCTCCAGCGGCACGACTTGCACCGGTGGGATCTGCCAGGAGGCGGTCACATACCAGCAGTTGCGGTCTGTGTCGTAATGGATGCGGTAGGCCACCGCGCGGTCGGCGGCGACACGGTCGGCCCACTGCTCGCTCCGGTGGTGGAAGCGGACCTGGCCGGCGAGCACGTACCGGCCGTGGGGCGCGTTGGCCAGGTAGGCCAGCGGCGCCGGAAGTTTGATGCTCACCTCACCGCCGGGGGTGATGCGGATGGTCTCGTTGCCGTAGCGTTTGCCGGACTCGCCATCGGCCTGGAGAAACCACCGCTGGACCTGCCACCGCAGCCGCCACTGCGTCTCCGTCAGCTGGGCGGCTTCAAGGTGGTGCCGGGTGCGCGCCAGCTTCTTGCCGCCGCGCACCACCCGCACCCGTCCGGCTTCCCAGTCGGCCTGTTCATGCTCCAGTCGGTCCTCAAGTACGTGCAGGCGCCGGGACTTGGCGAACCACTCCCGCCGGGAGCGGTAGCCGCCCGGCGCACCCTTGGAACCCTTCGTCCCGATGGGCTGCGCGAGGCGGTGCGTGATCGTGTCGACGCCCGCCCGGAGGCTGTGGAGGTGGGCGAGTTGCCCGCGCCGGGCCAAAGCCCACTGGTCGTGGGTGGCCTTGGTGAGGCTGCCCGCCCACCGCGAGGACGACTTCCCCGTCAGCGCCCGCTTGCGTTGCGCCCACTGCTCGCCGTCGTGGGTCAGGCCCGCCGCGCAGCGGGCCTTCAGGTCGCCGGAGGCCAGCGAGCCGAGCAGCTCGCCGACCAGGCGCAGCACCGCCTCGTCCTGCCCGGTCAAACCCTTGAGACTGGAGCGGATCGCCACTCCGGACGGGCCGGGCACCACGAACGGCGCCACCACCTCACGCAGCACGCCCACACCCCACCACCGCCCGACACTGAAGAGCCCCTCACCGCGTCCAACGACCACCCCCGGTCAAAGGTCACGCATTCGAAACCAGAACCCCCGTCGCCCTGCCTCCTGCCGTTGTTCAGTGCCAC
>NZ_JUJA01000001.1 GCF_001906585.1 Streptomyces kebangsaanensis
GCCCGGGACGGCACCGGGCTGCGGCTGCTGCGGGGCCGGGTCGGAGGCGCTCTCCTCCTCCAGGACCTCGCCGCCGAAGTTCTTCAGCAGCGCCTCGAGGCCGCCGTCGAAGCCCTGGCCGACGGCCGCGAACCGCCACACGTCCTTGAGGTAGAAGTCGCCCAGCATCACGGCCCGTTCGGTGGAGAACTCCGAACCGTTGAAGGCGTACCGGGCCACCTCCTCGCCGCCCGCCACGATGCGCAGGTACCCGGGGTCGATCTGCGACATCTGTCCGGCGCCGTCGATGGTCGCGGTGAACGACAGCTTCTGGATCCGCGGCGGGATCTTCTCCAGCGTGACCCGGAAGGACTCCGTGTCGCCCGCCTGGGGCCCCAGCATCTGGATGGATTCCTCGGGGGACTTCGGCTGGTTGAAGAAGACGAAGTACCGGTCGTCCGAGAGGCGTTCGTCCGCGTCCAGCCCGAAGCAGCTGATGTCGAAGGTCAGTCCGGGGGCCGAGATCTGCACGCCTACGTACAGATCCGTGCCCGCGGTCAGGTCACTGATCCTGGCCTTGTGGCCGCGCTGGAATTCCCTGGGCATGCGTAACGACCGTCCCCCATCCCGAGTGCGAGTACGTCGCGCCAGGCTAACGGCAAACTCCGACACCGGACGAAGTCGGTACAGACCCGGTACACAAACCCGGTCCAGTGGTATTTCACGCCCCGAGGCGGTGGTCACTCTCCGCGGGCGCCCGGCACCTGCGGCAGCCGTCCGGCGGCGACCACCCCTTCGAGGTAGCCCCGGGCCCGCTCGGTGCGCGGGTAGGCCTCCAGCAGCCGCCAGAAGTCCGGGCCGTGACCGGGGACGAGCAGATGGGCGAGCTCGTGCAGGAGGACGTAGTCGACGACGTACTCGGGCATCCCCTGCAGGCGGTGGGAGAGCCGGATGCTGCCCTCCGCCGGTGTGCACGAGCCCCAGCGTGTGTTCTGGTTGGTGACCCAGCGCACCGAGGCGGGCCGGGCCCGGCCGTCGAAGAACTGGGCCGACAGCCGCTCGGCCCGCTCGACGAGCTCCGCGTCGCCGAGCGTGCGCCGGCTCTCCTGGGCGGCCAGCTTGTCGAGCATGACGGTCACCCAGCGCCGCTCCTCCGCCTCGGACATCCGGGCGGGGATCAGCACGACGGTGCGATCGCCCTCGCGGTACGCGGAGACCGTCCGGCGGCGACGGGTGCTCCTGCGGACCTCGATCGCGCTCGTCGCCGGGCCGCTCGGCGGCGGGCTCGTCTTGCCGCGCTGTGGCATTCCGGCGCGGTGCGGTGGGTCGGCGGACACGCCCCGACGTTACCGGGTGTACGCACGAGAAGTCCCGGGTCCGGAACGGTCCCGTGCCGGTCCCTCACCCGGCGTCCTGTTTGTGCGACAAATACCCGGAGCCTGTGGACAACTTTCGGCACCGGCCGGCCGGAACGGGCATGCTGGCACTCACTTCGTTCTCCGGGCTACGGGGGCTCGCATGCATCCGATGGTGAAACCCGCGCTCAGGCGCGGCTGGCGTGATCTCAACACCGTGCAGTTCGGGATGACACCCGCGCACGCGCTGACACTGGGTCCGGTGGACACCGCGACGGGCGGTTTCCTGGACCTGCTCAACGGCACACGCGGACTGCCCCTCCTGCGCGAGGAGGGGCACCGCAGGGATCTGCCCGACGGCCAGGTGGACCGCCTCGTGGAGCGGCTGGCCCACGCGGGACTCCTCGACGACGCCCGGGGCGGCGGAGCGGCGGCGGACACGCTCCGGGAGAAGAAAGAGGTCATGGACCGGCTGGCGCCTGATCTCGCCTCCCTCTCCCTGGTCACGCGCGAGCCGGGCGAGGCGATCGGGCGTCTGGCGGCCAGACGTGGCCTGCGCGTGCAGGTCCGGGGCGCGGGCCGGGTGGGCGCTGTGCTGGCCGCGCTGCTGTCCGGCGCTGGGGTCGGCGAGGTCGACGTGCGCGACGGCGGCCGCGTGGAGCCGTGGGACGTCACCCCGGGCGGGCTGCCCGCCGAGGCC
>NZ_JUJA01000020.1 GCF_001906585.1 Streptomyces kebangsaanensis
TCGCCGAGCGCCGCAAGAGCCGGCAGATCCAGGTCGGGTCCGTGGCGGTGGGCGGGGACGCGCCGGTGTCGGTGCAGTCGATGACGACGACCCGTACGTCGGACATCGGTGCCACGTTGCAGCAGATCGCCGAGTTGACGGCGTCGGGCTGTCAGATCGTGCGGGTGGCCTGTCCCACGCAGGACGACGCGGACGCGCTGGCGGTCATCGCGCGCAAGTCGCAGATCCCGGTGATCGCGGACATCCACTTCCAGCCCAAGTACGTGTTCGCCGCGATCGAGGCGGGCTGTGCGGCCGTCCGGGTCAACCCGGGCAACATCAAGCAGTTCGACGACAAGGTCAGGGAGATCGCCAAGGCGGCGAACGACCATGGCACGCCGATCCGGATCGGGGTCAACGCCGGGTCGCTGGACCGGCGGCTGCTGCAGAAGTACGGCAGGGCCACCCCGGAGGCGCTGGTGGAGTCGGCGCTGTGGGAGGCGTCGCTGTTCGAGGAGCACGACTTCCGGGACATCAAGATCTCCGTCAAGCACAACGACCCGGTGGTGATGGTCGAGGCCTACCGGCAGCTCGCCGCGAGCTGCGACTACCCGCTGCACCTGGGGGTCACCGAGGCCGGTCCGGCCTTCCAGGGCACCATCAAGTCGGCCGTCGCCTTCGGTGCGCTGCTCTCCCAGGGCATCGGCGACACCATCCGGGTGTCGCTGTCGGCGCCGCCGGTGGAGGAGATCAAGGTCGGCATCCAGATCCTGGAGTCGCTGAACCTGCGGCAGCGCGGCCTGGAGATCGTCTCCTGTCCGTCCTGCGGCCGTGCCCAGGTCGACGTCTACAAGCTGGCCGACGAGGTCACGGCCGGTCTGACCGGCATGGACGTGCCGCTGCGGGTGGCGGTGATGGGCTGTGTCGTCAACGGTCCGGGGGAGGCGCGGGAGGCCGACCTCGGGGTCGCCTCCGGCAACGGCAAGGGGCAGATCTTCGTCAAGGGCGAGGTCATCAAGACCGTCCCGGAGTCGAAGATCGTGGAGACCCTGATCGAGGAGGCCATGAAGATCGCCGAGCGGATGGAGGCCGACGGGGTGGCCTCCGGGGAGCCCTCGGTCTCCGTCGCGGGCTGAGGCCCGCGCCTCACAGCACTCACCCCTCCTGCCGCGGGTCGCGCGTGGTGTCCCGCACCCGGGCGTCCTGTCGACGGGAGCCGGGCGCGGCCCGGTTCGGCGCGGCCGGGCCGTACGGGGCCTGCGGGGGCGGTGGCGGCCGGTGGTCGCCGGGAGCGCCCGCGCCGGCCTCGGGCAGCCGCAGCGCCAGCAGGGCGGTGTCGTCGCCGCTGGGTGCGATACGGGTCAGCAGCTCGTCGCAGAACTCGTCCACGGTCCGGTGGGCCATCCGCCGGGCCAGGACAGAGGCATGGTGGCCGAGCTTGGCCATGCCGAGGTCGATCGGGCGGGTCCGGCTCTCCACCAGGCCGTCGGTGTAGAGCAGGAGGACGGACTCCGGAGGCAGGTCCTCCACCGCGTCGGGCCAGTTCAGGCCCAGGTTCAGGGTGGCGCTCATACCGATCAGCGGCCCGTGCCCGGCCGTCAGGAAACGTGCCTCGCCCTCGTGGGTGACCAGCAGCGGCGGGGGATGCCCGGCGTTGGCCCAGCGCAGCTGCCAGGGTCCGCCCTCGCGGCCCTCGATCCGGGCGAAGACGAGCGTGGCCATGGGGGCGTCGCTGGTGTTGGTCACCGCCTCGTCGACACGGCGCATGATCACGCTGGGCGGCTCCTCGTGGTCCCAGGCCAGTGCACGCAGCATGTTGCGGACCTCGGCCATGTGCGAGGCGGCCTCCAGATCGTGGCCGACCACGTCCCCGATGACCACGGCCAGGACGCCGCCGGAGAGAAGGAAGGCGTCGTACCAGTCGCCGCCGATCTCCATGGCGCTCTGCGCGGGCAGGTAGCGGGCGGCCATCCGCAGCCGGCCGACCTGCGGCAGCGGGGCGAGCAACTGGCGCTGCATGGTCTCGGCCACGTTCCGCTGCTCGTCGTAGAGCCGGGAGTTGTCCAACGCCAGTGCCAGGCGCCGGCCGATGTCGAGGAACAGCCGGATCTCGGCGTCGGTGTGCGGCTCGGACTCCCCGGCACGGGCCACGGTGAGCATGCCGTAGGACTGCCGCCGGGCGCGCAGCGACACCACGGTCGCCGAGTGGCCGCCGAGCCGTTCGAACAGTTTCCTGTGGGTGCCGGCAAGCGGGGCGTCCGGGTTCTCGAGCAGTTCCTTCGCGGTCAGCCGGACGGGATCGTCGCTGTTCATGACCCGTGTCACCGCCGCGCGGGTCTTCTCCGGCAGCGGCGGCAGCGGTCGCTCGAGCCACCTCGCCCGGTGCGGGCGGGTGGAGCTGCGGACGGCCCGCTCCAGGCCCGGGGGTCCCTCGCGGGCCAGGTCGACCACCGCCCAGTCGCCCATGGCCGGGACCAGCAGCCGCAGCAGCTTGCGCACCCTGGCGGAGGTCTCCAGGGTCGACATCAGCACCGCGGAGACCTCCGCGAGCAGGTTCAGCCGGGCGGTCAGTGCCTCCAGGGCCGCGGTGTGCGCGGCCATCCGGTCCGCATAGCCGCGGTGCTGGCTGAAGTCGTCGAAGTAGACCACCATTCCGGCCTGCCGCCCGGACAGCAGCAGGGGAGTGGCCGCCCAGATGATCGGCAGGACGGTGCCGTCGGCCCGCCGGAAGTGCTCCTCGCTGCCTTCCTCGGCGGCGCGGTTCCCGTACAGGGGGGCCAGCATCGCGCACCGCTCGCGCGGTATCGGGCCGCCGTCGGGGCGGCGGTGCAGCAGGCCGTGCGCGTCCTGGCCGAGCATCCGCTCCAGGGGCCGGCCGAGCAGCCGCTCGGCACACGGGTTGGCGTAGGTGATGCGCCCCGCCATGTCGACGGTGAAGACGCCCGCGCCCAGGTCGCGCAGGACCGCCTCGGGGAAGTCCGGAGCCAGGTCCTGACCGACCGTGCCCATGACAGTGCTCCCTCGTCCTGCCGGACATCCGTCCGGTGTCGTACCCACGACGATCGCCGCTTTCCCGAAACCACCGGATCAGCGGGTACCCCCGCTGCCGTGAACCGTGCGCCGCCGGCCGCGCGCGATGCCGCGCCCGACCGGGGCGCCCCGCACCGCCCCGTACGGCGTTCCCGGCCGCGGCGCACCCGCCCGCGAGGTCTGTCCCGGGCACCCGGACCTGCTACACATTCCTCTACGGCCTCCAACTCTCCTTCCAGCCCAAGGACGGCGGCGGCACACTCGCCAACTACCGGTACTTCTTCGCCGACCCGTACCTGCGCGAGGCCGTCCGGGGCACGATGAGGCTCGCCGTGCCGACCACCCTCGGCATGGTCCTCACCGCCGAGGGCCTGCTCGGCCACCTCGGCCTCAACGGCTGGCCGAACAAGACCCTGCACACCCTGGGTCTGACCGGCCATCCTCGCCAACTCGTCCACGACTGCTGGAGAGTCCTGGCCTCACTGCTGATCACCGGCTTCCCCTTCTCCTACCTGCTGACCGGTGATCTTGCGCGCAGGCCCCGTCCTTCAGGGCGGGGTCAGCGCATCCCTGGCCTGCGCCCGGCCGTCAGGCCGGGCGTCTTTGCTGTTCGATGTACTGCCGGATGATCGACAGCGGCGCGCCGCCGCAGGATGCCGCGAAGTACGACGGGGACCAGAAGTGCCCGTGCATGATCGCCCGGTTCGCGCGGCCGGTGAAGTCCCGGCGCAGGATGCGCGCGGACACGCCCTTGAGGCTGTTCACCAGCTTGGAGACGGCGACCTTGGGCGGGTAGTGCACGAGCAGGTGCACGTGGTCGTCCTCGCCGTTGAACTCCCTCAGCTCGGCCTCGAAGTCCTCGCACACCCTGCGCATGGTGTCCTCGCAGACCCTCAGCATCTCGTCGTCCAGGACGCCGCGCCGGTACTTCGTCACGAAGACCAAGTGCACGTGCATCGCAGAAACCACATGCCTGCCCCGCCGAAATTCTGCATCCGTACCCATAGACCAAATGGTACGGTCGTGGTTGTGCAGCTGAGGTACAACTTCCGCGTGTACCCCGAGCCCGGGCAGCGCGCCGCGCTGGCAAGGGCGTTCGGGTGCGCTCGCGTGGTCTTCAACGACGGGCTCCGCGCCCGGCAGGAAGCCCACGCGGCGGGGCTGCCGTACCTCAAGGACACCGACCTGCAAAAGCAGGTCGTCACCGCCGCCAAGCAGACCGAGGGGCGGGCCTGGCTCGGCGAGGTGTCCTCCGTGGTGCTGGTCCAGTCGCTGCGGGACCTGCACGCCGCGTACCGGAACTTCTTCGCCTCGCTCACCGGCAAACGCAAGGGCCCCAGGGTCGCCCCGCCCCGGTTCAAGTCCCGCAAGGACCGCAGACAGTCCATCCGGCTCACCGCGAACGGGTTCAGCATCCGGCCCAGCGGGCGCCTGTACGTGGCCAAGGTCGGCGACCTGCGGGTGAAGTGGTCCCGCACGCTGCCCTCGACTCCGACATCCGTCACCCTCACCATGGACGCGGCCGGCCGGTACTGGGCGTCGTTCGTCGTCGACACCACCCCGCAGATCCTTCCCGCGGCCGGGACGGACACAGGGATCGACCTCGGCCTGCACCACTTCGCGGTCCTCGCCGACGGCCGCAAGCTCGACTCCCCGAAGTTCCTGCGCCGGGCGGAGAAGAAGCTCAAGCGCATGCAGAAGGAGCTGAGCCGCAAGGCCAAGGGCAGCAACAACCGGGACAAGGCCCGAAGGAAGGTCGCACGCCAGCACGCCCGCGTGGCGGACCGGCGCCGGGACTGGCAGCACCAGCTCTCCACCCGCATCATCCGCGACAACCAAGCGGTGTACGTGGAGACGCTGTCCGCCAAGGGCCTGGGCCGCACCCGCCTCGCCAAGTCCGTCCACGACGCCGGATGGGCCCAGTTCGTCGGCATGCTGGAATACAAGGCCGTCAAGCACGGCCGGACCTTCGCCAGGGTCGACCGGTCGTTCCCGTCCTCCCAGACCTGTTCCGCCTGCGGATTCCGGGACGGGCCCAAGCCCCTCCACGTCCGCGCATGGACGTGCCGCAGCTGCGGCACCGCCCACGACCGGGACCACAACGCAGCGAAGAACGTCCTGTACGAAGGACGCCGGATCGTCGCCGCCGGACGGGCGGAGACGC
>NZ_JUJA01000021.1:0-5303 GCF_001906585.1 Streptomyces kebangsaanensis
TCGCCGAGCGCCGCAAGAGCCGGCAGATCCAGGTCGGGTCCGTGGCGGTGGGCGGGGACGCGCCGGTGTCGGTGCAGTCGATGACGACGACCCGTACGTCGGACATCGGTGCCACGTTGCAGCAGATCGCCGAGTTGACGGCGTCGGGCTGTCAGATCGTGCGGGTGGCCTGTCCCACGCAGGACGACGCGGACGCGCTGGCGGTCATCGCGCGCAAGTCGCAGATCCCGGTGATCGCGGACATCCACTTCCAGCCCAAGTACGTGTTCGCCGCGATCGAGGCGGGCTGTGCGGCCGTCCGGGTCAACCCGGGCAACATCAAGCAGTTCGACGACAAGGTCAGGGAGATCGCCAAGGCGGCGAACGACCATGGCACGCCGATCCGGATCGGGGTCAACGCCGGGTCGCTGGACCGGCGGCTGCTGCAGAAGTACGGCAGGGCCACCCCGGAGGCGCTGGTGGAGTCGGCGCTGTGGGAGGCGTCGCTGTTCGAGGAGCACGACTTCCGGGACATCAAGATCTCCGTCAAGCACAACGACCCGGTGGTGATGGTCGAGGCCTACCGGCAGCTCGCCGCGAGCTGCGACTACCCGCTGCACCTGGGGGTCACCGAGGCCGGTCCGGCCTTCCAGGGCACCATCAAGTCGGCCGTCGCCTTCGGTGCGCTGCTCTCCCAGGGCATCGGCGACACCATCCGGGTGTCGCTGTCGGCGCCGCCGGTGGAGGAGATCAAGGTCGGCATCCAGATCCTGGAGTCGCTGAACCTGCGGCAGCGCGGCCTGGAGATCGTCTCCTGTCCGTCCTGCGGCCGTGCCCAGGTCGACGTCTACAAGCTGGCCGACGAGGTCACGGCCGGTCTGACCGGCATGGACGTGCCGCTGCGGGTGGCGGTGATGGGCTGTGTCGTCAACGGTCCGGGGGAGGCGCGGGAGGCCGACCTCGGGGTCGCCTCCGGCAACGGCAAGGGGCAGATCTTCGTCAAGGGCGAGGTCATCAAGACCGTCCCGGAGTCGAAGATCGTGGAGACCCTGATCGAGGAGGCCATGAAGATCGCCGAGCGGATGGAGCAGAGCGGCGCCGCACCAGGCGGCCCCACCGTCACGGGGACGCCGACAGTGACAGTGAGTTGACAAGCGGCACGGACCGAGAGGGGGCCGGCGTGACCATTCTGGAGAGCATCCGGGGACCACACGACCTGAAGGCGCTGTCCGAGACGGAAATCGGTGAACTGTCCGAGGAGATACGCGAGTTCCTGGTGCACGCGGTGGCCAGGACCGGCGGTCACCTCGGGCCCAACCTGGGGGTGGTGGAACTCACCGTCGCGCTGCACCGGGTCTTCGAGTCGCCGGTCGACCGGATCCTGTGGGACACCGGTCACCAGAGCTACGTGCACAAGCTCCTGACGGGACGTCAGGACTTCTCCAAGCTGCGCGGCAAGGGGGGACTGTCCGGCTATCCCTCGCGCGAGGAGTCGGAGCACGACGTCATCGAGAACAGCCACGCCTCCACCGCGCTCGGCTGGGCCGACGGACTCGCCAAGGCACGCCAGGTGCGGGGGGAGAAGGGACACGTCGTCGCCGTCGTCGGGGACGGGGCGCTGACCGGCGGCATGGCCTGGGAGGCGCTGAACAACATCGCGGCCGCCAAGGACCGGCCGCTGATCATCGTCGTCAACGACAACGAGCGGTCCTACGCGCCGACCATCGGCGGCCTCGCCAACCACCTCGCCACCCTGCGCACCACCGACGGCTACGAGAAGGTGCTGGCCTGGGGCAAGGACGTCCTGCAGCGCACCCCGATCGTCGGCAACACCCTCTACGAGTCGCTGCACGGCGCGAAGAAGGGCTTCAAGGACGCGTTCGCGCCGCAGGGCATGTTCGAGGACCTGGGGCTGAAGTACCTCGGTCCGATCGACGGACACGACATCGGGGCCGTCGAGTCGGCGCTGCGCCGCGCGAAGCGTTTCCACGGCCCCGTCCTGGTCCACTGCCTCACCGAGAAGGGCCGCGGCTACGAACCCGCGCTCGCCCACGAGGAGGACCACTTCCACACCGTCGGCGTGATGGACCCGCACACGTGCGCGCCCCTCGCCCCGTCCAACGGCCCTTCCTGGACCTCGGTGTTCGGCGACGAGATCGTGAGGATCGGCGAGGAGCGGGACGACGTCGTGGCGATCACCGCCGCCATGCTGCACCCGGTGGGCCTCGGCGGGTTCGCCGAGCGCTTCCCGGACCGGGTGTGGGACGTCGGCATCGCCGAGCAGCACGCGGCCGTCTCCGCGGCGGGCCTCGCGACCGGCGGGCTGCACCCGGTCGTCGCCGTCTACGCCACCTTCCTCAACCGTGCCTTCGACCAGCTGCTGATGGACGTCGCGCTGCACCGCTGCGGGGTCACCTTCGTGCTGGACCGGGCCGGTGTGACCGGCGTCGACGGGCCCTCCCACAACGGCATGTGGGACATGTCCGTGCTCCAGGTCGTGCCCGGTCTCAGGATCGCCGCGCCCCGCGACGCCGACCAGCTGCGCGCCCAGCTGCGCGAGGCCGTCGCCGTGGACGACGCGCCGACGCTGGTCCGCTTCCCGAAGGAGTCGGTGGGGCCGGAGGTCCCGGCGGTCGGCCAGGTGGGCGGCATGGACGTACTGCGCCGGGCCGAGCGGCCCGAGGTGCTCCTGGTCGCCGTCGGCGTGATGGCTCCCGTGTGCCTGCAGGCCGCCGAACTGCTTCAGGCGCGCGGCGTCGGATGCACCGTCGTCGACCCGCGCTGGGTCAAGCCCGTCGACCCGGCGCTGCCGGGCCTGGCGGCCGGGCACCGGCTGGTGGCCGTGGTCGAGGACAACAGCCGCGCGGCCGGCGTCGGCGCCGCGGTGGCCCTCGCGCTGAGCGACGCCGAAGTCGACGTACCGGTGCGGCGGTTCGGCATTCCCGAGCAGTTCCTCGCGCACGCCAAGCGCGGGGAGGTGCTGGCCGACATCGGTCTCACACCGGTCGAGATCGCCGGACGGATCGGCGCGGGCCTGGCCGCCGGGGAGCAGACAGGGGCCGTCACAGCAGTCAAGGAGAAAGTCGAATGACCACGGAGTTCGACCTCGGCAGACTCCTGTCCGAGCGCGGAGCCGAACGCTACGAGCTGCACGCCAGGCACCTCAACCACCAGCTGCCGCGCATGCTGCGCACCATCGGCTTCGACAAGGTCTACGAGCGGGCCGAGGGCGCGTACTTCTGGGACGCCGACGGCAACGACTACCTGGACATGCTCTCCGGGTTCGGGGTGATGGGCCTGGGCCGGCACCACCCCGTCGTCCGCAAGGCGCTGCACGACGTGCTGGACGCCCAGCTCGCCGACCTCACCCGCTTCGACTGCCAGCCGCTGCCCGGACTGCTGGCGGAACGGCTGCTCGCCCACAGCCCGCACCTGGACCGGGTGTTCTTCGGCAACAGCGGCACGGAGGCGGTGGAGACCGCGCTGAAGTTCGCCCGCCGGGCGACCGGCAGGCCGCGGATCCTTTACTGCGAGCACGCCTTCCACGGCCTGACCACCGGCTCGCTGTCCGTCAACGGCGAGGACGGCTTCCGCGACGGCTTCGCCCCGCTGCTGCCCGACACCGCCGTCCCGCTCGGCGACCTCGACGCGCTCGAGCGGGAGCTGCGCGAGGGCGACGTGGCCGCCCTGGTCGTCGAACCGATCCAGGGCAAGGGCGTGCACGAGGCCCCGCCCGGCTATCTGCGCGCCGCCCAGGAACTGCTGCGCCGGCACAAGGCGCTGCTCATCGCCGACGAGGTGCAGACCGGCCTCGGCCGTACCGGGGACTTCTACGCCTACCAGCACGAGGACGGCGTCGAACCGGACCTGGTGTGCGTGGCCAAGGCCCTCTCCGGCGGCTATGTGCCGGTGGGCGCGACCCTCGGCAAGGACTGGATCTTCAAGAAGGTCTACTCGTCGATCGACCGCGTCCTGGTCCACTCGGCGAGCTTCGGATCCAACGCCCAGGCCATGGCGGCGGGCCTGGCCGTGCTGTCGGTGATGGAGAACGAGCAGGTCGTCGCGAACGCCCGGGCCACGGGCGAGCTGCTGAAGTCCCGGCTGGCGGCGCTGACGGACCGGTACGAGCTGCTCGCCGACGTGCGCGGCCGGGGCCTGATGATCGGCATCGAGTTCGGCCGGCCGAGGTCGCTGAGGCTGCGCGGGCGCTGGACCGTGCTGCAGGCGGCCCGCAAGGGACTGTTCGCGCAGATGGTGGTCGTCCCGCTGCTGCAGCGGCACCGTATCCTGACCCAGGTCTCCGGCGACCGCCTTGAGGTGATCAAGCTGATCCCGCCGCTGGTCGTCGGGGAGGCGGAGGTCGACCGGTTCGTGGACGCCTTCACCGCCGTGATGGACGACGCGCACGACGGCGGGCTGATGTGGGACTTCGGCAAGACGCTGGTCAAGCAGGCCGTCGCCAACCGCTGAACGGCTCCTGTCGGGCTTTGCCTCTGGGGCAATGGATTTGCCCCAGAGGCAATCCTGCTGCTGGAATGGGGGCATGAGCTCCCCCGAGTCCCGGCCTTCGGCGGGGCCGGTCGAGGACCTGCCCGCCGTCGCGCCGCAGCTGCGCGCCCTGCGCCGCCGTGCCTCCCTGACCCTGGAGGCGGCGGCCCGCTCCGCCGGGCTGTCGCCCGCCCACCTCTCCCGCCTGGAGACGGGGCAGCGCCAGCCCTCGCTGCCGATGCTGCTCGCGCTCGCCCGCATCTACGGTACGACCGTGTCCGAGCTGCTCGGCGAGACGGTCGCCGGTCAGGACGCGATCGTGCGCACCGGGGACATGGAGCCGACACGGGCCGGCGGCTGGACGTACTGGCAGACCGGCGCGTCCGGGCGCGGGATGCAGGCCCTCAAGGTCCACGTGCCCCACGGCTCCCAGGGCGACATCGTGCGCGTGCACCCCGGCGAGGAGTGGCTGTACGTCCTCGACGGGCGCCTCCGGCTGCGCCTCGGGGACACCACACACCTGCTCGCACCGGGCGACAGCGCGCACTTCGACTCGCTGACCCCGCACCGCATCGCCGCCGAGGACCCCCACGGGGTCGAGCTCCTGTTCGTCCACACCCTGCTGCAAAGCCCCACGGCCGCACTGTGCCTGGGGCCCCTCACCGGAGAGATGCCATGAGCAACCTGGAAGAGAAGTTCCCGCGCGCCCTGTGGGTCCGGCTCGTCATCTACACCGTCGTCGGGCACTTCTTCGCCGGGTTCATCTGGCTGCTGTTCACGGTCGGCGCCAAGTGACGGCGGCCGGCGCCACGTGAGGGCCGGTCAGTCCAGCAGCC
>NZ_JUJA01000021.1:5331-7065 GCF_001906585.1 Streptomyces kebangsaanensis
GTCTCGGGGGCCAGCCGCAGTCCGCGCTCCAGGTAGGGGTCGACGCCGCCCCAGGTCTCCTCGATGGTCTCCAGGGCCGCCGCCAGGTACTCGGCACGCGCGTCGAACAGGGGGCTGAGCAGCTCCATGACCTCGGGGGAGTAGGCGGAGGGCGAGGTGCCGCTGCGGCGCACCTTGTAGCGGCGGTGCTTGGCGTTCGACTCCAGGTAGTCCTCGACGATCGCGTCCCGCTCCACACCCAGGGCGAGCAGCGTCACCGCGATCGACAGGCCCGCGCGGTCCTTGCCCGCGGCGCAGTGCATCAGGACCGGGACGCTGTCGTCGGCGAGCGCGTGCAGCACCCGGGAGTGCTCGCCGGTGCGCTCCTTGATGATCATGCGGTAGGAGGCGATCATCCGGTGCGCGCCCTTGCCGTCGGCCAGGATGCCGCGCAGCTGGTCGAGGTCGCCGTCGCGGACCATCCTCCAGAACTCCGCGCCGTCCGCCGGGTCGCTCAGCGGCAGGCTCACGTGGCGCACCCCGGGCAGCTCGACGTCCGGTCCCTCGAGCGTGACGTCGGCCGCGTTGCGGAAGTCGAAGATCGTGTGCAGGCCCAGGGCGCCGAGGAAGGCGGCGTCCTCGTCGGTCGCGTGCGCGAGATGGCCGCTGCGGAACAGCACCCCCTGACGCACCCGTCGTCCGTCCACGGTCGGCAGCCCGCCCACGTCACGGAAGTTGCGCACTCCGGCCAGCTCGGGCTCGGTCGAGGGGACCTGCGTCACGGGAACTCCTCCCTTTCGGCCCCGCCGTCACGGCTCGCCGGCGGGCGCGGCTTCGACCATACGACACGGCTTCCTGGGGCAACGAGTTGTCCACAGGCGTTGCCCGGCAGCCCCTCCACCCGGATGATGTCCATGCTTGCGCGGACCTGTTCGGATCTGTGGGGGAAGCATGCTTCAGACCGCTGACGACGGCCGTACGTGGCTGCTGACCGGGCCCACGAGCGGTTACGCCGTCCATCTCACCGAGCACGGCGAACTGCGCCACCTGCACTGGGGCCCACGCATCGAGCTCGCCGACGCCGAGGCCCTGGCCGCCCGGCCGCTGCCGGACCACCACCCCTTCGAGTCCCGGCTCGACGGGCACGAGGAGTACCCCGTCGAGGGCGGCCCCCGCTTCGTACGGCCCGCGCTGTCCGTGCGCACCGCCGAACGGCGCGGTACCGAGTGGACCTTCGAGAGCTGCCGGACCGGGGGCGGTGAACTCCGGCTGCGGTTCAACGACTCGGGGCTGGGCATCACCCTGCACTACCGCATGCGCGGCGATGTCGTCGAGCGCTGGGTCACCCTCGACAACCAGGGCCCCGACACCGTGGAGCTGCTGCGCGCCGACTCCGCCACCTGGACCCTGCCCCACCGCGAGGGCTGGCGGCTGTCCCAGCTGCACGGCCGCTGGGCCGCCGAGTCCCGCCTGGTGCGCACCGGCCTCACCTACGGCGAGAAGGTCCTCGGCAGCCGCCGCGGCCACACCGGCCACCAGCACCTGCCCTGGGTCGCCCTCGACACCGACGCCACCGAGGAGCACGGCGAGGTCTACGGCTGCGCGCTGGGCTGGTCCGGCTCCTGGCGGATCGCCGTCGCCCAGCTCCCGGACGCGCGCGTGCAGATCACCGGCGGCGCCGGGTACGACGACTCGGGGCTGCTGAGGCTCCGGGCCGGGGAGTCGTACACCACCCCGGTCTTCGCCGGCCTGTGG
>NZ_JUJA01000021.1:7090-17353 GCF_001906585.1 Streptomyces kebangsaanensis
GCGAGCCGTACCTGGCACGCCTACCAGCGGACGTACGTCGTCCCGGACGCGGACCGGGACCGGCCGGTGCTCTACAACTCCTGGGAGGCCACGGGGTTCGACATCTCCGAGGAGCGGCAGCGGGCGCTCGCGCGGCGGGCGGCGGCGATCGGCGTGGAGCTGTTCGTGGTCGACGACGGCTGGTTCGGCGCCCGTACCAGCGACCGCGCGGGTCTCGGCGACTGGCGGCCCGACCCCGACCGGTTCCCCGGCGGCCTGAAGCCGCTCGCCGACCATGTGCACGGCCTCGGCATGGAGTTCGGCGTCTGGGTCGAGCCGGAGATGGTCAACCCCGACAGCGACCTGTACCGCGCGCACCCCGACTGGGTGCAGCACCAGCCGGGGCGGAAGCGGACGGAGTTCCGCAACCAGCTGGTGCTCAACCTCGCGCGCGAGGACGTCCAGGAGTACCTGTGGGAGCAGCTCCACGGGCTGCTCTCCAGCGCCCCGGTCGACTACGTGAAGTGGGACTTCAACCGCTGCTTCACCGACGCCGGCTGGCCCGGGGAGCCGTATCCGCAGCGCCTGTGGACCGACCACGTGCGCGCGCTGTACGCCCTGCTGGACCGGCTGCGGGCCGCGCACCCGCGGGTGGCCTTCGAGTCCTGCTCGGGCGGCGGCGGCCGGATCGACCTCGGCGTCCTGTCCCGTACGGACCAGGTGTGGACCTCCGACAACACCGATCCGCTCGACCGGCTCGCCATCCAGCACGGCTTCAGCCACATCCATCCCGCGCGGGTCATGGCCGCCTGGGTCACCGACAGCCCGAACACCATGCTCAACGGGCGCGTCAGCAGCCTGCGCTTCCGCTTCGTGAGCGCCATGGCCGGGGTGCTCGGGGTGGGCGGCGACCTCACCCGGTGGACGGAGGGGGAACTGGCCGAGGCCCGGGGCTGGATCGCCCTCTACAAGGAGATCCGGCCCGTGGTCCAGCGCGGCAACCTGTACCGGCTGCGGCCGCCGCGGGGCGGGCTGAGCGCGGTGCAGTACGTTCGCGGGGACGAGACCGTCGTCCTCGCCTGGCTCCAGGCACAGCACCACGGTGAGCCGCCGCCCGCGCTGCGGCTGCGCGGCCTCGACCCGGCGGCGTCGTACGCATGCCGTGGAACCGGGGAAGTGCACCGGGGGGCCGTACTGCTGCACCACGGGATGCGCACCGGGCTGCGGGGCGACTTCGACGCGGCGGTCATCCGCCTCCGCCGCATCTGACCCTGTGCCCGAATTGCAGCCTTGGTTCGAACTCGCCCCGGAATGAGGAGAGCTGGAATCGCCTGCGTGACAAGCCTCATAGTGGTGACGGTGCGTTGTTTGTTGTGTTCATGTAATTCTGGAGCTTGTCCAGCGGATCGGGGAACAGGCGGGAGATCGAACTCACGCGGCGTGACCGCTGGTTCCCGTGATGGGCCGAGCGGAACGTGCGGAAAGGGAACCGTCCGCTTGTCCCCGTGCGTCCCGGTCGCCTACGGTCCACACCGATCCGGACGGACGCCGAATCCTGCCACCGTCCGGAACCCGCACACCCACCCGTGCACGGCAGGAGCGGGGGACCCACAGGAACCACCGCCTGTTCCGGCCCTCCGGGACAGGCTCGGGGTGAAGCCGCGTCACGCGGCCGGGCAGCTCCAGCCCGAACCCGACAGCTCACCTCGCAGGCGCCGGAGAGGAATCCGCCATGCCCGCGAAGGGTAAGCACCGCCGTCCGAAGACCCAGCGTCTCACCCGCTCCCTCGCCGCCGCCGGAACCGGTGGCGCCGCCCTCGCCCTGCCGTTCGTCGGGGCGGCCGGCGCGCACGCGGCCCCCGCGCACTCCGCCGCGGAAGAGGCCGTACGGACCGTGCCGGTGACCGAGAAGAAGGCCGCCGCCAAGGAGGCTGACGTACGGACCTACACCGTCCGGGCCGGCGACTGCCTCTCGGCGATCGCCGAGGAGCAGGACGTCCGCGGCGGCTGGCAGCGGCTCTACGCGGACAACCGCCAGGCCGTCGGCGACGACCCGTCGCTGATCCACCCGGGCCTGAAGCTCGCCCTCGGCGGCCGGGCCACGCCGACCGCCACCACCCAGGCGCCCAAGCCCTCCTCCCCCAAGGCGACGAAGGCGACGAAGGCGACGAAGACGGCGAAGGCCCCCCGGGCCGCCGAGGCCGTCTCCACCGGCTTCACCCTCCCGGTGGCCGGAAGCGCCGTCGGCACCGGCTACCGCGTGGCCGGCGGCATGTGGTCCAGCGGCTACCACACCGGTGTCGACTTCGCCGTCCCGACCGGTACCCCCGTCAAGGCCGTCGGAGCCGGCACGGTCGTCTCCGCGGGCTGGGGCGGCGCCTACGGCAACCAGGTCGTCGTCAGACTGAACGACGGCCACTACGCCCAGTACGCCCACCTGTCGTCGCTCTCCGTCTCGGCCGGCCAGAGCGTGAGCGCGGGGCAGCGGCTCGGCCTGTCCGGCGCCACCGGCAACGTGACCGGCCCCCACCTGCACTTCGAGGTCCGCAGCACGCCGGACTACGGCTCGGACGTCGACCCGGTCACCTACCTCCGCTCGCACGGCGTCGCCGTCGGCTGAGGACCGGGGCGCCCCCTCGACGTGGCTCATCTCACCGTCCGTCAACCCCTCCCTACGGTCGCGTAGGTCACATTCGAAGGTGAATCATGGGCCGGTGTGGCAGACGATTCGAAGAATGACAGCAGATCAGTGATCGGGTCGTACGTGGCGGTGGGGGACAGCTTCACCGAGGGCGTCGGCGACCCCGGCCCCGACGGGGCCTTCGTCGGCTGGGCCGACCGGTTCGCCGTACTGCTCGCCGACCGGCGGCCCGAAGGCGACTTCCAGTACACCAACCTCGCCGTGCGCGGAAAGCTGCTCGACCAGATCATGGCGGACCAGGTCCCGAAGGCCGTCGGACTCGCCCCCGACCTGGTCTCGTTCTGCGCGGGCGGCAACGACATCATCCGCCCCGGCACCGATCCGGACGACGTGGCCGAGCGCTTCGAGGAGGCGGTCGCCCGGCTCACCGCCGTCGCCGGCACCGTGATGGTGACCACCGGTTTCGACACCCGGGGCGTGCCCGTGCTCAAGCACCTGCGCGGCAAGATCGCCACGTACAACGGGCATGTGCGGGCCATCGCCGACCGCTACGGCTGCCCGGTGCTCGACCTGTGGTCGCTGAGGACCGTCCAGGACCGCCGTGCCTGGGACCACGACCGCCTGCACCTCTCACCCGAGGGGCACACGCGCGTGGCGCTGCGCGCCGGTCAGGTCCTCGGCGTCGACGTCCCGGCAGACCCGGAGCAGCCCTGGCCTCCGCTGCCGCCGCGCGGCACGCTGGAGCTCCGCCGCGACGACGTGCACTGGGCACGCGAGTACCTGGTGCCGTGGATCGGACGCCGGCTGCGCGGCGAGTCCTCGGGCGACCGGGTGACGGCCAAGGGCGCCCTGTCGCCGGACGACATCAGGATGCGGATCGAGTCGGTGGCCTGACGGCCGACGCGCTCGACACCTCCCGCGCCGGGCCCGGTCCCCGGGCGAGTGCCTCGCCCGCCCACCGCTGGGCCCGGGCGCGGGAGACCGCGCCGGCGGGATCCCGGGCGAGCGGCCGCACGCGTCACTCCCGTGCGGCAACCTCACCCGTGCCGGCTGCGGCATCCGGCACCTCGCACGAGTCCTTGAAGCCCTGACTCGTCAGCCCCAGGGTGGAGTTGAGACGCGAGCGCAGATTCTCCACGGCCACCGTCGCCGTCAGCTCCACCAGGGCCGGCTCTCCCAGCCGGTCGCGCAGCCGGGCGGCCAGGTCGTCGTCCACGGCGGGCGGAGTGGCCGTCATGGCCTCGGCGTACGCCATGACGTCGCGCTCCAGCGGCGTATAGGCGTCGCTGTCCCGCCACACGGGGACGTCGTGCAGCTTCCGGGCGTCCATGCCGCGCTCCCGGCTGACCCAGTAGCCGAAGTCCATGCACCACGAACACCCGATCGCGGCGGCCGACGCCATCTCGGCGAGCGCCTTCAGACCGGGGTCGAGCCTGTTCCACTTCGCCACCGACTGCTCGAACCGCAGATCGCTCCACAGCACCCGCGGGTTGTGCGCGAGGGCCCGGGCGGGGTCCAGCACCTTGCCGTAGGCGCGCTTGCTGTACCACTCCACGAGGCGGAGGAAACGGGTCCGGGGCGGAGCGAGCGAGACACGGGCCATGGCGGCCACCTCCAGTACATCGGTTCCGTCGGCACCGCGCGGGTGCCCTCACCGGATACGACGGACGGGAGCGCGCCCGTGTGACATCGGGCTGTCGGAGGGGCCCTTCATAATGGAAGACCTGACCGACTCCACTGGAGGCATCGTGGCAGGATTCCGTCCCCTGAGCTCCGGGCTCCGCGCCCTGCGGCCCGCGGCCTTCGGCGCGGACCCCGACGGAGAGCGCATGGCGCGCATCCGCCGGTCACCCCACTTCGAGGACGGCGTCTTCCAGAACCCCGGAGGCCCCTCACGGACCCGGCCCTCCGGCTCGATGCTCGACTTCGCGAAGCTCTACTTCGACAAGGAGGAGCGCCCCCGCCGGGCCCCGCGAGGCACCGTGCCCGTGCACGCCACCACGCTCGCCGACCTGGCCCGGCCCGCGGCCACCGGTCTGCGGCTGACCTGGCTGGGGCACTCCAGCGTGCTCGCGGAGATCGACGGACAACGGGTGCTCTTCGACCCCGTGTGGGGTGAGCGCTGCTCCCCCTTCCCCTTCGCCGGCCCCCGGCGGCTGCACCCGGTGCCGCTGCCACTGGCCGCGCTCGGCCCGGTCGACGCCGTCGTCATCTCCCACGACCACTACGACCACCTGGACATGCCCACCGTCAAGGCGCTGGCCGGCACGGACACCGTCTTCGCGGTACCGCTCGGCGTCGGCGCCCACCTGGAGCACTGGGGCGTGTCCGGGACCCGGATACGCGAACTGGACTGGCACGAGTCCACCAAGGTCGGCGGCCTGACCCTGACCGCCACCCCGGCCCGCCACTTCTGCGGCCGCGCCCTGCGCAACACCCAGCACACCCTGTGGGCCTCCTGGGTCGTCGCGGGCGAGGAGCACCGGATCCACCACAGCGGCGACACCGGCTACTTCGACGGCTTCAAGGACATCGGCGCGGAACACGGCCCGTTCGACGCGACGATGATCCAGATCGGCGCCTACTCGGAGTTCTGGCCCAAGAACCACACGGATTCTACGCCGCTGCCCGGCGCGTGGCCGGACATTCACATGAACCCCTCGCAGGGGGTTCAGAGCCACCTTGACCTGCAGCAGGGTCGGCCGAGCGGGGTGATGCTGCCGATCCACTGGGGAACATTCAACCTCTCGTTGCATCCCTGGGCGGAGCCGGGGGAGTGGACGTTGGCCGCAGCCGGCGCAGTCGGGCAGGCGGTCGCCGTCCCAGTTCCGGGCCAGCCCTTCGAGCCCGCTGGAGACCTCCCTACGCGCCCCTGGTGGCGGGACGTGTCCCAGCCGTTGAATCGCAAGTGGCCCGTTCCGGAGATCATCCCGGAGGCGTCTCGTGACGACCTCGACCTTGTGGGCGAGGGCTGACGCGGAGGAGCTGAAGCGCGTGACGGAAGTCCTTGCAGCGATGTCGGAGGGCGAGCGAGTGGATCTCGTGCGGCTCATCGACGGGCCGCCGCGTCGGCAGAGCCAGGAACGGGCGTCGGAGCCCCGGCTGTTGCCCTCCACCAGCCGTGGAGACGTGCGTGTGCGAGTGACTGTGAATGGTGCGTAGCGCCGCGGCAGGAAGGGCTGAGCCGCGTCAGGCCGACCACTCTCCTGACGGAAGAGGACACCAGTAGGTTCTTCGACTGCAGGTGGTACACGGCTCAGAGGTAGCGGGTTACCGGTGCCCCCATGTCCTGTGGGCACCCCGGGGCATGGTCGCAGGACCACGGTCCGAAGGGGCGGCTCCGGCACACTATGGCGGTGAGTGCGCTGCCGCTGTTTTTCGCCAATTACCGGCAGAGCTCTGCCTGGCGTGGCCGGGGCTGTTTCTACTGAACCGTTCCGGGTTCGATAGGGACTCCGGAACGGTTCAGTCCGGTGCGAGACAGTGGCTTTCACTTGTGAACTGTCCGCGCACCATCAGAGGGCCGGTACCCGCCGACGACGGCTCCATCGTGGACGAGGCCCTGTTCCGGCCCGGCCTCTCGACATCCTCATCGGCGCGGTATGTGCGCTGCGGTGGGCCCGAGGCGGCCGCGGCATCCCTTGGTCAATCCTCCCCGGTCACGTCACGTCGTACCGCTCGCCACGAGCTTCGGTCACCAGCCTGGTCATACCGCGTAAGGGCGCGTGGCACGGCCCTCACGCAAGGTCCATCCCCACCACGTCAGCTGGTCGAACATGACGGTGGCCGCTTTGGTGACGTTCTTGGTGTCGAGCGGGCTGCCCTCGTCGGTGAACTGCTCCCAGGCGTTGTGGAAGCTGACGGTGTCGCGAAGGGTGACAGCGTGCATCTCCGCGAACACCTGACGGAGTTGCTCGACCGCGCGCTGGCCGCCCGCGATTCCGCCGTAGGAGACGAAGGAGATCGGTTTGGCACGCCACTCGCTGTAGACATAGTCGATGGCAAGCTTCAGTGAGGCGGGATACCCGTGATTGTACTCGGGAGTGATCACGACGTACGCCTCCTGGCGTGCGATGCGCCTGGCAAGCCGGGGGGCCTTCTCCGGCCCCTCTGCGGCGTCGAGGCTGAGCTTCAGTTCCTCCACGAGAGCCGGTTCGGAGAGGTCGATGACTTCGACCTGGATGTCGTCGCGTCGACGGGCTTGCGAGACGACCCAGCCGGCGACAGTGTCGGCGAAGCGTCCTGAGCGGACACTGCCGATGATGAAGCCGACCTTGAGGGGGCTGCTGGACATACGGTTCTCGCTTTCCATGAGGGAGGGACGCAGGCGTGCGCACACCGACGGATCGCGTCGGCGTGCCCGCCTCTGCGGATGCGGAAGCACCGCCAACGTAGAACCTCAACTTCACTTTAGGTAAAGCGCTTTGGGGTTGCACGGCAGTCCTGTGTCTGCGCTGTGCCCCGCAGCGCAAGATCCGGTGGTCAAACGTGCCTTTTGTCACGTTGATTTCCGTGGTGCCTCGAAGCATTCTTGTTGATCGTTTAATCTCGTTGCAGGGCTGTACATCAGCAACGACCGGTGTGTGATGGAAGCGCTCATGGGGTAGTGCGCTGACGAATCGCCGAGAGCTGACGGGGGAGTCTGAGGTGCGGATCGTCCATGGCAGTTGGGTGGCTCCATGGCCCAGTTGGCGCGCCCGATGTCCGGGCTGACATGCGTCCCGTCGACCGCCTGGCACGGCGGAGAGGCCGTAGCAGAGCTCGCTCATCGCGTGACCGCACATGACTGACGAAGGACCGGTTCACTGTGATCTACAGTCAGCATCCGCCTGCCTTGCCGTCTGACAGACATACGTGTCCCATGGCATCCGCGCACTTGCGCGACGGTACTCCGGGGCCTCAGTGATGAGATCCATACGGGTTCTTCTGGCAGGTGAGCACCGGCTGCTCCAGGACGCGATCGCTGGCTTGCTGGGGACGCAGCAAGATATTCGAATACTGGCAGCGGTCACGAGCGTCTCTGACACTCTCTACCTGGCCACCGAGTTACGGCCCGACGTCATCCTGCTGGAACCGTGGTCGGCGCCGGGAGCCCTTCTCCGCACAGTGCGTTCCCTGCGGGGGCTGGTGCCCCAGACGGCAATCGTGCTCACCCCCACCACCTGCGTGGTTGAAGCCGCCACACTGCAGGCCGTGCACGGGGTGTTACCCCGCGACGCCGGGCGGGACGTACTGCTCAGGATGGTGCGCACGCTGACCACGGGGGACGCGGAGAACCGCTCCGAGCGGCCTGTCACCCTGCTCTCCCGGCGTGAGTCCGAGGTGTTGTGTGCAGCCGCCAGAGCGATGACCAATCACCAGATCGCCCGTCTTTTAGGGATTACTACCGGAACTGTCAAGCGCCACATGCATGCTGTTTTCCGGAAGTTGGGTGCTGTGTCCCGTCTTGACGCAGTTGCAAAGGCGTATCAGGCGGGTCTGCTGTCGATGGACACCCTGCCGGTTGACAGGCGGGTGCCCGGGGCGCCCCGGTGGTCGGAAGAAACGGACAGCGCCGAGCTCCGTCGGCCTTGGGCCAAGGAGAGGTGATCGGGCCCCAGCGGCATGGCTGACCCAGTGCACTGTCAGGTGGGAGGAGCACGTCCGACGAGCGACGTTCACGTGGATCTGACACTGATCTGGCCCGCATCACACGTAGCTGGGAGAGTTCTGCACTACCTCACCGAAGCCTGATCCAGAACGCCTTGATCCGCACTTTGCTGCCGCAGCAGCATGGATCCAGCTTCCGCGGCGCAGGGACAAGGCGTCGGCGGAGGACGGGCGGTCCGGTACCGGCATGGTTCGGGAACCGTCACGTCGTTGGATGGGGCAGGGGAGGGAATCGTGCGCAAGGTGCTCATCGCCAACCGTGGCGAAATCGCTGTCCGCGTGGCCCGGGCCTGCCGGGACGCCGGGATCGCGAGCGTGGCCGTCTACGCCGACCCGGACCGGGACGCTCTGCATGTCCGCGCCGCGGATGAGGCGTTCGCCCTGGGCGGTGACACCCCGGCCACCAGCTACCTGGACATCGACAAGGTCCTGAAGGCCGCCAAGGAATCCGGCGCGGACGCCATCCACCCCGGCTACGGCTTCCTCTCGGAGAACGCCGACTTCGCCCAGGCCGTCCTCGACGCCGGCCTGACCTGGATCGGCCCGCCCCCGCAGGCCATCCGCGACCTGGGCGACAAGGTCGCCGCCCGGCACATCGCCCAGCGCGCCGGCGCCCCCCTGGTCGCCGGCACCCCCGACCCCGTCGCCGGCGCCGACGAGGTCGTCGCCTTCGCCAAGCAGCACGGCCTGCCCATCGCCATCAAGGCCGCCTTCGGCGGCGGCGGCCGCGGCCTGAAGGTCGCCCGCACCCTGGAGGAGGTCCCCGAGCTGTACGACTCCGCCGTCCGCGAGGCCACCGCCGCCTTCGGCCGCGGCGAGTGCTTCGTCGAGCGCTACCTCGACCGCCCCCGCCACGTCGAGACCCAGTGCCTGGCCGACACCCACGGCAACGTCGTCGTCGTCTCCACCCGCGACTGCTCCCTGCAGCGCCGCCACCAAAAACTCGTCGAGGAGGCCCCCGCCCCCTTCCTCACCGACGAGCAGACCGCCGAGCTCTACCGCGCCTCCAAGGCCATCATGAAGGAGGCCGGCTACGTCGGCGCCGGCACCGTGGAATTCCTCGTCGGCCAGGACGGCACCATCTCCTTCCTCGAGGTCAACACCCGCCTGCAGGTCGAACACCCGGTCACCGAGGAGGTCGCCGGCCTCGACCTGGTCCGCGAGATGTTCCGCATCGCCGACGGCGAGCCGCTCGGCTACGACGACCCGCCGCTGCGCGGCCACTCCTTCGAGTTCCGCATCAACGGCGAGGACCCCGGCCGAGGCTTCCTGCCCGCCCCCGGCACCGTCACCCGCTTCGACGCGCCCACCGGCCCCGGCGTGCGCCTGGACGCCGGCGTGGAGTCCGGCTCCGTCATCGGCCCCGCCTGGGACTCCCTGCTCGCCAAGCTCATCGTCACCGGCCGCACCCGCGCCGAGGCCCTCCAGCGCGCCGCCCGCGCCCTGGACGAATTCCAGGTCGAGGGCATGGCCACCGCCCTGCCCTTCCACCGCGCGGTGGTGACCGACCCCGCCTTCGCCCCCGAACTCACCGGCAGCACCGAGCCGTTCACCGTCCACACCCGCTGGATCGAGACCGAGTTCACCAACGACATCAAGCCGTTCGCCGCCGCCGTGGACGGCGAGGCCGAGGAGGAGAGCAACCGCGAGACCGTCGTCGTCGAGGTCGGCGGCAAGCGCCTGGAGGTCTCCCTGCCCGCCTCCCTGGGCATGTCCCTGGCCCGCACCGGCCTGGCCGCCGGCGCCAAGCCCAAGCGCCGCGCCGCGAAGAAGACCGGCCCCGCCGCCTCCGGCGACACCCTCGCCTCCCCCATGCAGGGCACCATCGTCAAGGTCGCCGTCGAGGAGGGCCAGCAGGTCACCGAGGGCGACCTCGTCGTCGTCCTGGAGGCCATGAAGATGGAACAGCCCCTCAACGCCCACAGGAGCGGCACCGTCAAGGGCCTCACCGCCCAGGTCGGCGCCTCCCTCACCTCCGGCGCCCCCATCTGCGA
>NZ_JUJA01000022.1:0-24540 GCF_001906585.1 Streptomyces kebangsaanensis
CTCCATCCGCTCGGCGATCTTCATGGCCTCCTCGATCAGGGTCTCCACGATCTTCGACTCCGGGACGGTCTTGATGACCTCGCCCTTGACGAAGATCTGCCCCTTGCCGTTGCCGGAGGCGACCCCGAGGTCGGCCTCCCGCGCCTCCCCCGGACCGTTGACGACACAGCCCATCACCGCCACCCGCAGCGGCACGTCCATGCCGGTCAGACCGGCCGTGACCTCGTCGGCCAGCTTGTAGACGTCGACCTGGGCACGGCCGCAGGACGGACAGGAGACGATCTCCAGGCCGCGCTGCCGCAGGTTCAGCGACTCCAGGATCTGGATGCCGACCTTGATCTCCTCCACCGGCGGCGCCGACAGCGACACCCGGATGGTGTCGCCGATGCCCTGGGAGAGCAGCGCACCGAAGGCGACGGCCGACTTGATGGTGCCCTGGAAGGCCGGACCGGCCTCGGTGACCCCCAGGTGCAGCGGGTAGTCGCAGCTCGCGGCGAGCTGCCGGTAGGCCTCGACCATCACCACCGGGTCGTTGTGCTTGACGGAGATCTTGATGTCCCGGAAGTCGTGCTCCTCGAACAGCGACGCCTCCCACAGCGCCGACTCCACCAGCGCCTCCGGGGTGGCCCTGCCGTACTTCTGCAGCAGCCGCCGGTCCAGCGACCCGGCGTTGACCCCGATCCGGATCGGCGTGCCATGGTCGTTCGCCGCCTTGGCGATCTCCCTGACCTTGTCGTCGAACTGCTTGATGTTGCCCGGGTTGACCCGGACGGCCGCACAGCCCGCCTCGATCGCGGCGAACACGTACTTGGGCTGGAAGTGGATGTCCGCGATCACCGGGATCTGCGACTTGCGCGCGATGACCGCCAGCGCGTCCGCGTCGTCCTGCGTGGGACAGGCCACCCGCACGATCTGACAGCCCGACGCCGTCAACTCGGCGATCTGCTGCAACGTGGCACCGATGTCCGACGTACGGGTCGTCGTCATCGACTGCACCGACACCGGCGCGTCCCCGCCCACCGCCACGGACCCGACCTGGATCTGCCGGCTCTTGCGGCGCTCGGCGAGCTTGGTCGGAACGGACGGCATGCCGAGAGAAATCGCAGTCATCTGCTGTGCAACCCCAAGTCGTGGATCAAGGTCCGGCCCCGGTCAGCGGCGGGGGCTCCCAGGCTCCGAGATTACGGCACGGCCGCGCGCGCCAGCACATCCCACCCGTCAAACCCACTCAATGGAAGGTGGCCGGGCGGAAGACCCGCCCGGCCACCTCCGAACAGTGGGTGGCTAGGAGATCTTGACGGGGTTGACCACGTCGGCGATCAGGACCAGGACCGTGAAGCAGATGAAGACCCCCGCCACCACATAAGCCACCGGCATCAGCTTCGCCACGTCGAACGGCCCCGGGTCCGGGCGGCGCAGCAGCCTCGCCAGGTTCCGGCGCAGCGACTCCCACAGGGCACCCGCGATGTGGCCGCCGTCCAGCGGCAGCAGCGGGAGCATGTTGAACAGGAACAGGGAGAGGTTGAAGCCGGCGACCAGCATCAGGGCCATGGCCAGCTGCTGGGTGGGCGGGATGTCCAGGGTGAAGATCTCGCCGCCGACCCTGGCCGCGCCGACCACGCCCATCGGGGAGTCGGGCTGGCGGGGGGCACCGTCGAAGGCCGCGTTCCACAGGGCGGGGACCTTGCTGGGCAGGCTCGCGATGGAGTGGGCGGCCTCGCCGAGGCGGTCGCCCATCCAGGTCACCGACTGGCCGAAGTCCTGGCGGACGATGCCGTTGGCGGCACTGAAGCCGAGGAAGCCGGCGTTGACGTACTGCCCCTGCACGATCTGGCCGTGGGAGTCCTTCTTGGCGACCTGGTTGGTGGCGATCTTCGCGTGCAGGGTGACGTCCTGGCCGCCCCGGTCGACGACGATCGACACGTCCTTTCCGGGGTGGGCGCGGATGAGGTCGGAGAGCTGGTTCCAGTTGTCGGCCTTCACCCCGTTGAAGGAGACGATCTTGTCGCCGGCCTTCAGGCCCGCGGCCGCGGCCGGGGCGAGGGGATCGGTCTTCTTGCAGGTGTCGCGGTTCTCGCTCTGCGCGATGACGCACTGGGAGACCGAGCTGACGGTGGTCGTCTGCTGCGAGATGCCGAAGCCCATGAGGACGGTCAGGAACAGCACGAACGCGAGGATCAGGTTCATGAAGGGGCCCGCGAACATCACGATGACCCGCTTCCACGGGGCGCGCGTGTAGAACAGGCGCTTCTCGTCGCCGGGGCGCAGCTCCTCGAAGGCCGCCGAGCGGGCGTCCTCGATCATGCCGCGCCAGGGCGAGGTGGAGCGTGCGGTGATCCGGCCGTCGTCGCCCGGCGGGAACATGCCGATCATGCGGATGTAGCCGCCGAGCGGGATGGCCTTGATGCCGTACTCCGTCTCGCCCTTGTGCCGCGACCACAGGGTCGGGCCGAAGCCGACCATGTACTGCGGCACGCGGATGCCGAAGAGCTTGGCGGTGGACAGATGCCCCAGCTCGTGCCAGGCGATCGAGAACAGCAGGCCGACCACGAAGACGACTATGCCGAGGATCATCATCAGGGACGTCATGCACGCGCCTCCGCGGTCGCCGTCTGCGCTGTCAGTTCCCGGGCCCGGGCGCGGGCCCAGGTTTCCGCTTCGAGGACGTCCGGCACGGTGAGCGTGGTTCCCGTGCGGGGTGTGCCGTGCTCCTCGACCACTTGTGTCACGGTCTCCATGATTGCGTTGAAGGGCAGTGTGCCGCGCAGGAACGCGTCGACGCACTCCTCGTTCGCCGCGTTGAACACCGCCGGGGCGGTGCCGCCGAGCCGGCCCACGTGCCGGGCGAGCCCGACGGAGGGGAAGGCGTCGTTGTCGAGGGGGAAGAACTCCCAGGTCGACGCGGTGCTCCAGTCGAAGGCGGGCGCGGCGTCGGGGACGCGTTCGGGCCAGCCGAGGCCGATGGCGATGGGCCCGCGCATGTCGGGGGGCGTCGCCTGGGCGATCGTGGATCCGTCGGTGAACTCAACCATCGAGTGGACATACGACTGCGGGTGCACGACCACCTCAATGCGGTCGAAGGAAATGTCGTACAGCAGGTGCGCCTCGATGACCTCCAGGCCCTTGTTGACCAGGGTGGCGGAGTTGACCGTGATCACCGGGCCCATGGCCCAGGTGGGGTGGGCGAGCGCGTCCTCGACGGTGACGCTCGCGAGTTCTTCCTTGCTGCGGCCCCGGAAGGGCCCGCCGGAGGCGGTGACGACGAGCTTGCGCACATCGGCCCTCGTCCCGGCGGCCAGCGCCTGGAAGAGGGCGGCGTGCTCGGAGTCCACGGGGATGATCTGGCCCGGCTTGGCCAGCGCCTTGACCAGCGGGCCGCCGACGATGAGCGACTCCTTGTTGGCGAGCGCGAGAGTGCGGCCCGCCTCCAGGGCGGCGAGGGTCGGGGCGAGGCCGATGGAGCCGGTGATGCCGTTGAGGACGGTGTGACAGTCGGAGGCGGCGAGCTGGGTGGCCGCGTCCGGTCCGGCCAGGATCCCGGGGAGCGGCTCGGACGTCCCGTACTGCGCGGACAGCGCCTCGCGCAGCGCCGGTACGACGTCCTCGCGGGCCACCGCGACGGTCCGCGCCCGGAGCCGGTACGCCTGCTCGGCGAGGAGCCCGACCCGTCCGCCGTTGGCGGAGAGCCCGGTCACCCGGAAGCGGTCCGGGTTGCGCAGCACGAGGTCGATGGCCTGGGTGCCGATGGACCCGGTGGACCCGAGGACCACCACGTCCTTGGGCCCGTCCCCGGTGACGGGGTCGAAGACGAGATGCGGATCGGCAAGAGAGGCTGGACTGTCGCTCATCCCCCCATTGTGGCGGCAACGGCCACCGGGCAGGACAGGGCGTGCCCCCGGAAGGTGAGTCGGCGGGCCCGAGGATCGAGATATACTGGAGAGCAATTCGCATATATGGAGGTGCTGTCATGGCCAAGACCCTGATCGACATCGACGAGCAGCTGCTCGCGGACGCCGCCATAGCTTTCGGCACCAAGACGAAGAAGGACACCGTGACCGCGGCGCTCAAGGACGGTGTCGAACGCAAGAAGCGCGCCCTCGCACTGGCCCGCCTGGCCGCGCGCGCCGACGCGGGCGACTTCGACATGCTCCTGGACAAGGCGAACTACCGTCGATGACCGCTGCCGCTTACCTCATCGACACGAGCGCCCTGGTCCGGATCCTCAGGCCGCCGGCCCGCGCGCACTGGGAGAAACCCCTGGCGGAGGGCCTCATCGCCCGATGCCCGGTCACCGAGATCGAGTTCCTGTACAGCGCCCGGAACGCCGAGGACCGCGAGCAGCTGGTGGACGACCTGGATCTGCTGTTCGGCTGGGCGCCGCTGGACGACCGCGCGCTGACACGGGCGTGGAGCGTGCAGCAGGAACTCACCGCGAAGGGCTCGCACCGCTCGGCGGGCGCGGTCGACCTGCTGGTCGCCGCGACCGCCGAGCTCCAGGGACTCACCGTGCTGCACTACGACAACGACTTCGAGACCATCGCGTCCGTCACCGGTCAGCGAACCCAGTGGCTGGCGCCGCCGGGCAGCCTGTAGCCGGTCCTCACCGTCACCGGATCGGCCGGTGCACGTTCTCCCTCCTCGGCTCCCCGGGTGACGCGTCCGCGATCCACGGGCCGTCGTCCGACGGGTCGATGACGCCCTCCTCCAGCCAGGTGTAGGTGCCGCCGAGAACGCCCTTGACGACCTTGCGGTCCAGGTCGTCGGTGTTGGTCCACAGGCGGTCGAAGAGCTCGGCGACGCGGATGCGGGACTGGTGGCAGAAGGCGTCGGCGAGCTGGTAGGCCTCGCGGCCGTGGTCGCCCTGGGTGCGCAGGAGCTCGGCGCGGACGCATACCGCGCTCATCGCGAACAGTTCGGCGCCGATGTCGACGATCCGGCCGAGGAAGCCCTGCTTGGTCTCCATCCGGCCCTGCCAGCGGGACATGGCGTAGAAGGTGGAGCGGGCGAGCTTGCGGGCGTGGCGTTCGACGTAGCGCAGGTGGGGCGAGAGGTCGCGGTGGCCGGGCGGGTGGAACTCGGCGTACGAGCGCGGGAGCTGACCGGGGCCGGCGACCAGCTTCGGCAGCCACTTGGCGTAGAAGACGCCCGCGTTCGCGCCCGCCCTCGCCTTGTCCGACAGGGACTTGTCGGGGTCGATGAGGTCGCCGGCGACCGAGAGGTGTGCGTCGACGGCCTCGCGCGCGATCAGCAGGTGCATGATCTCGGTGGAGCCCTCGAAGATGCGGTTGATGCGCAGGTCGCGCAGCATCTGCTCGGCGGGGACCGCGCGTTCGCCGCGGGCGGCGAGGGACGCGGCCGTCTCGAAGCCGCGGCCGCCGCGGATCTGGACCAGTTCGTCGGCCATCTTCCAGGCCATCTCCGAGCCGTAGAGCTTGGCGAGGGCGGCCTCGATGCGGATGTCGTTGCGGTTCTCGTCGGCCATCTGGGAGGACAGGTCGAGCACCGCCTCCAGCGCGAAGGTGGTGGCCGCGATGAAGGAGATCTTGGAGCCGACCGCCTCGTGCAGCGCGACCGGCCTGCCCCACTGCTCGCGGGCCGCCGACCACTCTCGGGCGATCTTCAGGCACCACTTGCCCGCGCCCGCGCACATCGCGGGCAGGGAGAGCCGGCCGGTGTTGAGGGTGGTCAGGGCGATCTTCAGGCCCTGGCCCTCCTCTCCGATGCGGTGGGCGGCCGGGACGCGCACCCGGTGGAAGCGGGTGACGCCGTTCTCGATGCCGCGCAGGCCCATGAAGGCGTTGCGGTTCTCCACCGTGACGCCCTCGGAGGCGGCTTCGACGACGAAGGCGGTGATGCCGCCCCGGTGGCCCTCGGACTTCGGCACGCGCGCCATGACGACGAGGAGGTCGGCGACCACCCCGTTGGTCGTCCACAGCTTGATCCCGTCGAGGACGTAGTCGTCCCCGTCCGGGACCGCCGTGGTCGCCAGGCGCGCCGGGTCGGAGCCCACGTCCGGCTCGGTCAGCAGGAAGGCGGAGATGTCCGTGCGGGCGCAGCGTGGCAGGAAGGTGTCCTTCTGCTCCTGCGTGCCGAAGATCTTCAGCGGCTGCGGTACGCCGATCGACTGGTGCGCGGAGAGCAGCGCGCCGATCGCGGGGCTGGCGGAGCCGGCCAGGGCGAGCGCCTTGTTGTAGTAGACCTGGGTCAGGCCGAGGCCGCCGTACTTGGTGTCGATCTTCATGCCGAGCGCGCCGAGTTCCTTGAGGCCGGTGACGACCTCGTCCGGGATGCGCGCGTCGCGCTCGATCCGGGCGCCGTCGATCTTCGTCTCGCAGAAGTCGCGCAGCTTGGCGAGGAACTCCTCGCCGCGCTGGACGTCGTCGTCGGCCGGGAGCGGGTGCGGATGGATGAGGTCCAGCCGGAGGCGGCCGAGGAACAGCTCCTTGGCGAAGCTGGGCTTGCGCCAGTCCTGTTCCCGGGCGGCCTCCGCCACCTGGCGTGCCTCGCGCTCGGTGACGGTGGGCTTGTTGGACGTTGGTGCGGACATGAGGCTCACCTCGCCGCGAATAGGGATTGTGAGGGCGGTACGTTACCGACCGGTGCTACTGGATCGTATGTACCCGATACCGGGCGGACCCACCACCCCTCGCGCACGGACGCTCGCAGTCCACCGTTCTGTTTCGGTGCGGTGTCACCCAGCATCAGGGGGGCGCGGCGCGGCGACCAGTCGTGTGCTCCATTCGGATGGCTCTGCCGCCCTTGCCGCCGCCCTTGTCGCCGCCCCTGCCGTCCGAGGCCGTCGGAAGAAAACAGTCGAAGCGCTTCGACAGCCTATGGACACCCACTCCTGCTGCGGTTACTGTCGAACCACCCTCACCGCCCGATGTCAGCAACGCGCACTGTCGAAGCGCTTCACAAAGCTGGGAGAGCTGGATGGTCACCCTCGCCGAGGTCGCCCAGCACGCCGGAGTCTCGGCGAGCACGGTGAGCTACGTCCTCAGCGGCAAGCGGTCCATCTCCGCGAGCACCCGACGGCGGGTCGAGGAGAGCATCCGGGTGCTCGGCTACCACCCGAACGCGGGCGCCCGCGCCCTGGCGAGCAACCGGTCGAACATCATCGCCCTGATGGTCCCGCTGCGCACCGACATGTACGTACCGGTGATGATGGAGATCGCCATCGCCGTGGCGACCACCGCCCGCGCCCACGGCCACGACGTGCTGCTGCTCACCGGCGAGGAGGGCCCCGACGCCGTGCGCCGGGTCACCGGCAGCGGACTCGCCGACGCCATGATCCTGATGGACGTCGAGCTCGACGACGAGCGGCTGCCGCTGCTGCGCGCGACCGACCAGCCGTCCGTCCTGATCGGCCTGCCCGCCGACACCACCGGCCTGACCTGCGTCGACCTGGACTGGGGCGCGACGGGTGCGCTCTGCCTGGAGCACCTGGCGATGCTCGGGCACCGTGACATCGCTGTCATCGGCGAGGCGCCCGCGGTCTACGAGCGCCACACCGGCTTCGCCGAACGCACCCTCGACGGTCTGCGCTCCCGGGCCCGCGAGCTGGGCCTGCGGGCGCTGCACCGCCCGTGCGAGGGCGGCTACGACGCGATGGCGGCCACACTGTCCCGGATCCTCGACGAGCGCCCCGCCACCACGGGCTTCGTCGTGCAGAACGAGTCCGCCGTCGAACCCCTGCTCGCCCTGCTGCGCCAGCAGGGCCGGGCCGTGCCGGAGGACATGTCGGTGGTCGCGATCTGCCCCGACCAGGTGGCCGTCCAGGCCTCGGTGCGCCTGACCTCAGTGGGCATCCCCGCCCAGGAGATGGGCCGGCGCGCGGTCGAGCACCTGATGGCGAAGCTCGACGGGCGCGGCACGGACGAAGTGGTGCTCCTCCCGCCCGGGTTGACGGTCCGGGCGAGTTCGGGCCCGGCCCCCTCCCGCTCCTGACCACCCGCCCCACCCGGCGCCCGGCCCCGGGCACCCCCATGCCCTCCCGCGCCCCCCAGGACACCCCTGTCCGCACTCCTCCAAGGAGCACTCCGTGAACCAGCATGCCGAGACCCGCCCTCCGCACGGCACGGTCAGCCTCGCCCAGTCCTCCCCCACCGCCGGCACCTTCCGCGACCGGGACGGCGCGCTGGAGTGGAGCGGCCGCCAGGAGACCGTCCGCATCGAGCCGTGGGGCCCGGACGCGGTCCGGGTGCGCGCCCGGCTCGGCGGCCCGGTCCTGGACGGCCTGCCCGGCGCGCTCCTCCCGGACGCCCCGGCCACCGGGAGCACCGTCAGGGTCGAGAACGGCCGGGGGCGCCTGACCGTCGGCGCGCTCACGGTCGACGTGAACGCCGAGGGCCTGATCCGCTTCCTGCGCACGGACGACCTCTCCGAGCTGCTCGCCGAGGAACGCGCCCACTTCTGGTGGCCCGGCCCCCGCCTCTACACCGCCGTCGGCAACGGCCACCACCGCCTGGAGCAGCGCTTCTCCGCCTACGACGACGAGAAGCTGTACGGCCTCGGCCAGCACCAGCACGGCCGGCTCGACCAGAAGGGCCTGGTCCTGGACCTGGTCCAGCGCAACGCCGAGGTGACCATCCCCGTGCTCACCTCCAGCCGCGGCTACACCCTGCTGTGGAACAACCCGGCGATCGGCCGCGTGGAGCTGGCCGGCAACGGCACCCGCTGGGTGGCGGACTCCGCCCGCCAGATCGACTACTGGATCACCGCGGGCACCCCGGCCGACACCCAGCGCCGCTACAGCGCGGTGACCGGCCGCACGCCCATGCTGCCGGAGTGGGCGGCCGGCTTCTGGCAGTGCAAGCTGCGCTACCGCACCCAGGACGAACTCCTCGCCGTGGCGAGGGAGTACAAGCGCCGGAACCTGCCCGTCGACGCGATCGTCTGCGACTTCTTCCACTGGACGCACCTGGGCGAGTGGAGGTTCGACCCCAAGGAGTGGCCGGACCCGGCGGCGATGGTGCGCGAACTGGACGAGCTCGGCATCAAGCTGGTGGTGAGCGTCTGGCCCTCGGTGTCCCCGCTGTCGGAGAACCACCCGGTGATGGACCAGCGCGGCTACTTCATCGGCACCCAGTACGGCCCGATGGCACACGCGGACTGGCCGGACAAGGAGGTCGCCTCCACCGTCCAGGTGGCCTTCTACGACGCCACCAACCCCGACGCGCGCGCTTTCGTGTGGTCCAGGATCAAGGAGAACTACCTGGACCCGTACGGCATCACCGCCTTCTGGCTGGACGCCTGCGAGCCGGAGCTGAAACCGGGCTTCCCCGAGAACCTGCGCTACTGGGCGGGCCCCGGCCTGGAGGTCGGCAACCTCTACCCGGCCGAGAACTCCCGTGCCTTCGACGAGGGCCTGCGCGCCGCCGGCGTGGACGAGGTGATCACCCTCAACCGCTCGGCCTGGGCGGGCAGTCAGCGCCACGGCGCCGCCCTGTGGTCCGGTGACATCGGCACCGACTTCGCCACCCTGCGCCGCCAGATCGCGGCCGGCCTGAACACCGCCCTGTCCGGCATCCCCTGGTGGAACACCGACATCGGCGGCTTCCACGGCGGCGACCCGGACGACCCGGCGTACCGGGAGGTGCTGGTCCGCTGGTTCCAGTTCGGCGCGCTGTCGCCGCTGATGCGCCTGCACGGCTTCCGCGCCCCGGGCATGCCGCTGGGCCCGGAGATGACCGGCGGCCCCAACGAGGTCTGGTCCTACGGCGACGAGGCGTACCCGGTCCTGGAGAAGTACCTGCGGCTGCGCGAGCGCCTGAAGCCGTACGTCCTGGAGGTCATGCGGGAGGCCCACGAGGAGGGGCTGCCGGTGATGCGGCCGCTGTTCCTGGAGTTCCCCGGGGACCAGGCGGCGTGGACGGTGGACGACGCCTACCTCCTCGGCCGGGACCTGCTGGTGGCCCCGGTGCTGACGGCGGGCGCGACGGCCCGGACCACCCACCTCCCGGCGGGCGCCCGCTGGACGGACGCGTGGACGGGCCGGACGTACGAGGGCGGTACGGCCGTGACGGTCGACGCCCCTCTGGACCGCATCCCGCTGTTCCTGCGGGACGGGGCCGAGCTGCCGATCGCCGGGTAGCCCGGCCCGGACGCGGACGTGCGGCCGGTCCCGTAGGGGAGGGACCGGCCGCGCGCTCATGCGGACGCCAGGATCAACCGCCGCTGACGGTGAGGCTGTTGGTGGTGAAGTCCAGCCCGCCGGACGAGGACGTGATCTCGTAGCCGAACTGCACGTCCCCGATGGTCACGTTGCCGAACCAGCCCTTGGTGTCCTTGATCCACTTCAGGATCGGCAGGATGTTGACCGTGCCCGAGGTGGAGTTGGAGCTGCGGATGAACGAGAAGACCTCGTTCGAGCCGTTGTTGCCCTTGTACACGGTCCAGGTGGAGCCGCCGAGGGTGACGCTGCCCTGGGAGGTGCCGAGCGGGCCGACGGCTCCGGTCTTGTTGACCCAGAGCATGATCTCGTACTTGTAGGCGGTGTCCCAGATGTCGTACGACGTGTTGTACGCGCCGGAGGACGGCACGGTGACGTTGTAGTTGCTGGTGAGCGAGGAGAGCGAGGTGATCGGCTTGTTGATCACCTTCTTGGCGTTGGGGTAGGACTTGATGCCGCCGGTGTTGGGGTGGTTGGCCCAGACGCCCCAGTTGGTGCCGGAGTTGGCCCAGATGCACTGGCTGCCGGTGCCGGAGCCCCAGATGTTGTTGTAGAGGATGTAGCCGTTCAGCGTGGTGTTGCCCCACTGGTCGCAGGAGTTCCAGACGGCGGCCTGGGCGGGGGCGGAGGCGAGGCCGACGGTGGCGCCGAGCGCGAGGGCGGGGGCGAGCAGGGCCTTGGAGAGCCTGCTCAGGGTGCGTGCTGCCATGGGATTCCTTCCATGGGTGGGGGGAAGTACGGGGGGTTGTGCGGGAATCACCACGCCTCCAGTTCGAGGACGCGGTCTTCTCCGGCGACCAGGTCGAGCGGTCGGGCGCCGGAGGAAGTCCTCAGTTCGACGCGCAGGGTGCGGGTGGGGCGCAGGAGTGCCGTGGCCGTGCCGTTGCTCCAGGCGAGGTCGAGTCCGGCCCCGAACCGGGTGCGGACGCCGCGCAGTTCGCCCTCCGGGTACGCCGCCGGAAGCGCGGGGAGCAGGACCAGCCGGTCCGGAGTGGACCGCACCAGCATCTCGATCAGCACGGCGGGCAGGGTGTGCGCGGCGTCCGCGTTGTAGACGTCGCGGTTCGGGTAGTGGGCGCTCATCAGGGAGGCGTGGAAGAAGTCGCCGTCCAGCACGCCGGCGAGCGCCCGGGCGGCGCGCTCGCCGTCCCCGAGGCGGGCCGCGATCAGGGCGTGGTGGAGGTGGCCGTGGGCCGAGTCGTTCTCCGCGCCGCGCAGTACGAGGGCGCGGTGGGCGGCGGCGGCCAGGTCCGGGGTGTCGTGGGGGTCGATCTCGTCGAGCGGCCAGACGGCGTAGAGGTGGCTGAGGTGGCGGTGGTCGTAGGTGTCCTCCAGACCGGGCCACGCCCATTCGGCGAGGGCGCCGTCGGCGTTGATCCGGTGCGGCGGGAGGCGGTCGGCGAGGGCCTGCCAGCGCTCGGCCTCGGGCGTGCCGGGGTGGTACGCGGCGGCCGTGCGCAGGGCGTGCCGGGCGGCGGAGAGGTCCATGGCCGCGTTCAGCGCGCCCCAGCTCCCGTTCGCGGGACGGTTCTCGGGCGAGTAGGAGGGGACGACCACGAGGTGGCCGCGGGCGTCCGTGCGGGTGAGGAAGTCCTCGTAGAACCGGGCGGCCTCGGCGAGGGCGGCGGCGGTGCGCGGATCCTGTGCGCCGCGCGTCTCGTCGTGGTCGACGAGCGGCTTGAGGAGCCAGTCGGCGCCGGCGGTCCACAGGTGCAGGGGGTACTCACGGCTGAAGTGGTACGCGCGGCCGGACTCGCCGTCGGTGTGCGCGGGCGCGACGGCGCCCCGGGTGCCGAAGATCGCGCGGGCGTTCTCCCGCCAGTCGGGTAGCTGTGCCTGGACGAGCCGGGCAAGGGCCTCGCTGACCTCGGGGAGGTCGGCCGCGGCGGCGGAGGCGGTCTGGAGGTTGAGGTTGGCGTCGGTGGTGAACGCGCCGGACCAGGCCGTGTTCCAGTCGCCGGTCCACAGTCCGGTGAGCCGGGGCGGGAGGAGGCCGCTGGAGGAGAGCAGGTGGTGGCGGCCGGCCGCGAACAGCCGCTCCAGCAGGGCCGTGCTGCGGGGGCGCTTCAGCAACTCCGAGCCAGGCAGTGCGCGTTCGGCCGGATCGCCGTGCAGGTCGAGGGTGACGCGGTGGTAGGCGGTGCGGTGCGGGGGCAGATGGCGGTCGAGGAGGTCGTCGTACGTGCGCTCGGTGAGCAGGTCGCGCAGGGCCCGTGCCTCGGCGGTCGGGTCCGGCTCCCCGGTGTGCCGCCGCACCCGGGTGAGCAGCAGCACCGCGTCCGCGCCGGTGACGCGCACCCCGGGCGGGGCGAGCGCCGTGGTGCCGCCGGTGACGGCGATCAGGGTCACGCCGGTGTAGGCGCGGTCGCCGCCGGGGTAGCGGGCGCGCAGGCTCAGTACGGCGCCCTCGGCGGTCAGCAGCGCCCCGTGGTCGACGCCCAGGCCGGCCGGGGCTCCGGGCAGCCGGTGGTCCAGGCAGACGTCCAGCGTGAGGCCGGGCGCGGTGACGTGCTGGACGATCACGTCGTCGGCGCGGGAGACGAAGACACGGCTGCTCCAGTCCGCGCACGCGGCCGTGGTCTCGCCGGTGGAGAAGTCCACGCGGCGGCGGTAGGAGTGCCAGGTTCCGGACGGACGCCGCAGCCGGATCCGGAAGGCCGGGTGGAAGGGCTGCACCCACTGCAGCGGGCGGCCGTCCGTGAAGGACTCGGCGGCCGTGAGGTCACCGGCGAGCAACCGGTCCTGCACGGCGAGCAGTTCACCGGCGAGACGCGGGGGCCGGGCGTGTTCGCCGCCGTTGGGGCGTACGAGGGTGTGATGGGTGACGATGACACGGTCGCTGTTCGGATCACCGAACACGAGGGCGCCGTGGTGGCCGTTGCCGCTGAGGAAGGCGTCCTCCCAGCGGGCGGCCGGGAGCGGTTCCCAGGTTCCGTGCCGCAGTCCGCCGCTCATGGCTTCAGCACCGCCACTCCGTAACGTCCGAGCGTGGTGCGGCCGGTCACGGCCGCCCCGGTGAGCAGGTCCCGGTGGGTGCCCGGCACGTCGACGGTCACCGGCTCACGCCCGTGGTTGAGCAGGAACAGCAGCTCGCCGCGCCGGACGGCCTCGACCCTGGCGGGCAGTCCGTCCAGCGGCGGGTGGACTCCGGCGCCGGCGGCGACACGGGCGAGCAGGGCGCGCAGCGCCTCGGGCTCCGGGAGCGTGGAGACGTACCAGGCGCGGCCCCGGCGCAGCACGGCGGGCAGCCCGTCGAGCTCACCGCCCCGGTAGGGGACGGTCTCGTCGGCGGTGCCGGCGGCCTCGATCTCCTCCGACCACAGCGTCCCGCGCAGGCCGCCCTCGCACTCGACGGTCTCCCCCGGCTCCAGCGGCCACCACTCGTGCAGCGTGCGGATGCCGAACAGCCCGCGCAGCCGGGCGTCCATGCCGCCGGGGCGGACGCGGTCGTCCTCGTCGGCGATCCCGGTGAGGAAGCCGCACACGAGGGTGCCGCCGCCGGAGACGTAGGCCAGGAGGTTGTCGATCGCCGCGTCGGTGAGCAGGTAGAGCTGGGGGACGACGACGAGCCGGTACGCGGTGAGGTCGTGCTCGGGGTGGGCGAAGTCGGCGGTGAGGTGGGCCTCCCAGAGGGCGCGGTGCCAGGCGCGCAGTACGTCCGGGTAGCCGACGTGCGTGGAGGGGCGGCCGTCCTGGTCGGTGGCCCACCAGGAGTGCCAGTCGTGGAGGACGGCGACGCCGGCGGTGAGGCGCGTACCCGCCACCTCACCGCCGATCTCCCGCAGTTCGGCGCCGATCCGCTTGATCTCCTGGAACGTGCGGCCCCTCTCCCCCGCGTGGCCGACCATCCCGGAGTGGAACTTCTCCGCGCCCTGCCGGGACTGGCGCCACTGGAAGTAGCAGACGGCGTCGGCGCCGCGCGCCACCGCCTGCAGGGACCACAGGCGGCCCAGGCCGCGGGGCTTGGGCCGGTTGACGCCGCGCCAGTTGACGGGCCCGGCGGCCTGTTCCATGAGCATCCAGGGGCCGCGGGCCTGGGAGCGGGTGAGGTCCTGGACGAGGGCGCCGTACTGGGCGCCGAGGGGGTCGCGCGGGTCGGGGTAGAGGTCGACGGAGACGACGTCCTCCTCCTCGGCCCAGCGCCAGCCGTCCTGTCCGGACCACAGCGGCATGAAGTTGGTGGTCACCGGGGTGTGCGGGGTGTGCCGGCGGACGATGTCGCGCTCGGCGAGGCAGCACTCCAGGAGCGCGTCGGAGGTGAAGCGGCGGAAGTCCAGCACCTGGCCGGGGTTCTTCAGGTAGTGGGCGCGGCGCGGGGGCAGGATGCCGTCCCAGCTGTCGTAGCCCTGGCTCCAGAACGCCGTGCCCCAGGCGGTGTTGAGGGCGTCGAGGGTGCCGTACCTGTCGCGCAGCCAGCGGCGGAAGGCGGCCGCGGCCTCGTCGCCGTAGTCGTAGGTGCAGTACTCGTTGTTGATGTGCCACATCGTGAGGGCGGGGTGGCCGGCGTAACGGGCGGCCAGGTCCTCGGTGACGGCGGCGGCGTAGCGGCGGTAGGTGGCGCTGGAGTGCGAGAAGTGCTGGCGGCCGCCCCACCACTCGGTGCGGCCGTCCTCGTCGCGGGGCAGGGTGTCGGGGTGCAGCCGGCCCATCCAGGGCGGGGGCGAGGCGGTGGGGGTGGCCAGGACGACGCCGATGCCGCCCGTGTGCATCAGGTCCATGAGCCGGTCGAGCCATCCGAACTCGCGGGCTCCCGGGTGGGGTTCGAGTTTCGCCCAGGAGAAGACGCCGAGGGTGACGGAGTTGACGCCGGCGTCCTTCATCAGGCGTACGTCGTCGTACCAGGTCTCCTCGGGCCACTGCTCGGGGTTGTAGTCGCCGCCGAAGAGGATGCGACCATGAGTCATGCGCATGACATACCTCGGTTCCTGAATGTGCGGCCCGGGCCTCAGCCCTTCACCGCCCCCGTCAGCATCCCCTTCCTGAAGTGCTTCTGGACGAAGGGGGACAGCACCGCGACCGGCAGCAGAGCCATCACCATGACCGCCATCTGCACGGCGAGCCCGGACAGTTGTCCCGTCTTGATGGACTGGGCGAGTCCCACCGGCGCCTCCTGCTTCTGCACGAGCTGGATCATGACGTTCTGCAGCGGCAGCATGTTCTGGTCGTTGAGGTACAGCGACGCGTTGAACCACGCGCTCCAGTAACCGACGGCGTAGAACAGCGTGATCACCGCCAGCACCGCGCGGGACAGCGGCATGACGATCCGCCACAGGATGCGCAGGTCGCCGGCGCCGTCGATGCGGGCGCTGTCGATGAGTTCCGGCGAGATGCCCATGAAGAAGCCGCGCAGGACGAGGATGTTGAACACGCTCACCGCGCTGGGCAGGATCAGCGCGAGGTAGGTGTCGGTCAGGCCGAGGGTCTGCACCAGCAGGTAGGTCGGGATGAGACCGGCACTGAAGAACATCGTCGCCAGCAGCGTCATCAGGATCCAGCGGTGGCCGAGGGAACCGGTGCGGGACAGGCCGTAGGCGCACAGGACGGACACGGTCATCGAGAACAGCGTGCCGACCAGGGTGACCAGGATGCTGACGATCGCGGCGCGGGTGACCTGCCCGCCGCTGAGCAGTTCCTCGTAGGCGATGAAGGTGATGCCCTTGGGGACCATGACCAGGCCGCCGGCCTCGTCGATGGTCTTGCGGGAGGAGAGGCTGGTGACGACGACGATCCACAGCGGGAAGAGGATCGCGAGGCAGGCCAGGACGAGGACGAGCCCCTTGCCCGCCAGACCGGCCCCGGTGGGCTTCTCCTCCCACACCGGCCGGGGCGGGGCGGCCCACCGGCGCGGTCCCCGTACGGGCCTGTCGGTCACGGCGGTCACTTCTTGTACACCCCCTGCTCGCCCATGAGATGGGCCACCTTGTTCGCGGCGAGGACCAGTCCGAGGCTGACCACGCCCTTGATCAGTCCGGCGGCGGCCGCGTAGCCGAAGTCCTGGTTGCGGACGCCGTTCCACCACACGAAGGTGTCGAGGACCTCCGCGGCCCCCGGTCCGACGGCGTCGCGTTGCAGCAGGATCTGTTCGAAGCCGACGGTGAGGGCGTCGCCGACGCGCAGCACCAGCAGCAGCGCGATCACCGGGCGCAGCGCGGGCAGGGTGACGTGCCAGATGCGGCGCCACCGTCCCGCGCCGTCCATCGCGGCGGCCTCGTACAGGTCCGGGCTCACCGAGGTGAGCGCGGCGAGGAAGACGATGATCCCCCAGCCCGCGTCCTTCCACACGCTCTGCGCGGTGATGAGGAACTTGAAGGTGCTGGGGTCGGTCATGACGTCGAGGCCGTCGTAGCCGTGCTGCCGCAGCAGCTGGGAGAGCAGTCCGGCGCCGCCGAGCAGCTGCTGGAAGACGGCGATGACCAGCACCCAGGAGAAGAAGTGCGGCAGGTACAGGACGGCCTGCGCGACCGCCCGCACCCGGGGCCTGACCACGCTGTTGATGAGCAGCGCGAGCAGGATCGGGATGGGGAAGTACAGCACGAGCTGGAGGAAGAACAGCACCAGGGTGTTCTGCACGGCGTTCCAGAAGGCCGAGTCCGCGAAGATCGACCGGAAGTTCTCCAGGCCCACCCAGGGGCTGTGCAGGATGGAGACGACGCCGTTGTCGCTGATGTAGGGGTCGTAGTCCTGGAAGGCGACGATGTTGCCGAGGATCGGTACGTAGTTGAAGAGCAGGACGAGGACGAGCGCCGGGAGGGTCATCAGGAGCAGCACGCGGTCGCGTCCGAACCTGATCCGCAGGCTCAGCCGGCCGCCCCGGCGTCGCTCGTCGCGGGGTCCGGTGGCGCCGCCGGACGCCACCGGGGTCCTCGCCGTCGTGTCGGCCTCGGCCCCGTTCCGAGGCACCGTGCTGTGGGACACGGCCGTTCTCCTTGCCTCAGCGTCCGGGTCAGCCTGCCGCCGAGCCGTTCTCGTCGAGGATCTTCCGGTACCAGTCGCGCAGCTTGTCGCCGCCCTTCGTCCTCCAGTCGGAGACGGCCTGCTGCATGTCGCCGATCTTCTTGTGGCCGCGGACGATGTCGTCCTCCAGCTGCTCGAAGTCGTTGGACAGGTTGGTCCAGCGGGCGGGCTCGGTGATCTGCATGCCGTAGAAGGGGGACTTCCTGGTGAAGGCGCCCATCCGCTGCTGCCACTCGACCTGGGCCCGGGTGACGTCAGGGAAGTCGGGGTGGGCGAGGGTCGGGGCGGGGCTCGCGATCATGACGTAGGCGTTGATGACCTCGTTGTTGCCCTGGTCGGTCTTGACGGGGACCCCGTTCTTGAGGGTGTAGTGGGTGCCCTCGACGCCGTAGTTGGTGAGCATGTACTCCTTGGTGCCGTACGGGGCGGCGGTGACGTTGGCGAGGGCCAGCACATCGCGGACGACGGACTCGGATGCCTTCTTGCTGACGAAGGCGAAGATGTTGGCGGGCTGGGTGGCCCACAGGGTGGGGCTGCCGCCGTCGTGGCCGAAGACGTCCATGCCCGAGACCTTGAAGTCCGGGTTCTGGTTGGCCTGTTCGGCGGTCCGGCCGTACCACTGCGAGATGTCGTTGTTGTAGATCAGGAACTCGCCGGCGGCGAACTTGGGGCCCGGGTCGGTGGAGGCGCTCTTGCCCAGCTCGAAGTCGGGGTGGACGTATCCGGCGGCGAAGAGCTTGCGGGTCCACTCCAGCGCCTCCAGGTACTCCTGGGTCTCGACGCGGTTGACCAGCTTACCGTCGACGAGGCCCCAGCCGAGCGGCTTCTCGCTGCCGGAGAGCACCCCGAAGGCGTTGAACGCGGTCCACTTCATGTCGCCGCAGGCCCACCGCTTGGCACGGGCATTGGTGATCTCCTTGGCCAGGGCCATGAACTCGTCGGCGGAGCGCGGGACTTCGTACCCCTCCTTGTCGAAGAGGTCCTTGCGGTAGAGGGGCACGATGTTCGTGACGTAGGCCGCGGGCATCGGCAGGCCGCGCAGCTTGCCGCCGAAGATGGAGCGCTGCCAGGCGTCGGTGGGGACCGCCGCGAGGTTCGGGTACTCCTTGACCCCGTCCCCGGAGAGGTAGGGGCCCAGGTCGGCGAACTTGCTGATGATCGCGCTGGGTATCTTGCCGCCCATGTTCCAGCCGGGGATCACCACGACGTCCGGGATGCTGCTGGAGGCGAGGACCGCGCCGAGCTTCTGGTCGTAGGTGTTGCCGTCCTGGTTCTGCCAGACGACGTCGGCGCCGACGACGTCGTTCATCGCCCGGTAGTAGGGGTTGTCCTGCTTGGGCGGGGAGCCCCAGAACGGCGCCATGACGCTGACCTTGCCGCCCTTGCCCAGCTTCTTCGGTACGGAGGTCTTGAGGCCGGCGAGGTCGAGTCCGCGGGTGAAGCCGGCGGCGGAGCCGTTCCTGGCGGGGATGTCGGGTGCGACGACGTTGTTCGCCACGTAGGACGGCAGCAGCTTCTTGGCGTCCTTGCCCGAGGTGGTGCCGCCGCGCGAGCCGCCGCCGGATTCGCCGCAGGCGGTGAGCAGCGGCATCCCTCCGGCCACTGCTGCGGCGGCGACCGCCGTGGAGGCGAGGAGGCTTCTCCGGCTGGGGCCGGCGGAGGCGGCGTTCGGCGTCATTGCGTCAACCCTTCGTGGCGCACCAGGGCACCCGGCGGAGGAGCCGTCGGCTGCGGTGTCCTGATGTCTCGATGTCTCGAGCGGAACTGGCTGAGCTGAAGCGGTCCTCGGAGGAATGCCGGAGGAAGTCCGTCGCCGCTGGGGCGATTCCCTCCGTCGAAGCGCTTCGATGTTGCTGCGAGGTTAAGTGAACACCTGGGGGTGCACAAGAGCCGGATCCAAGATTCCTCCGAGGTGCGGAGAACCGGACGACTCTCCTACGAGCCTTGAGAAGTGGGCCGGAAGTCACGGTTGTTGCCCCGGGGTGTCTTGACACCCGACCCCGGACCGACTGAGCATCGAAGCGCTTCGAAAGAGGCCCGCCGTTCCATCGCAAGGGGACCCCGACGTGACCGTACGAACGCCTCGCACGCCACCGTTCCGCGATCCGCAGCTGCCGTTCGCGAAGCGCGTCGACGACCTGCTGGCACGACTGACCCCGGAGGAGAAGGTCTCCTTCCTGCACCAGTTCGCGCCCGCGGTGGAGCGGCTGGGCCTCGCCGCGTTCCGCACCGGCCAGGAGGCGCTGCACGGGGTGGCGTGGATGGGCCCGGCGACGGTGTTCCCGCAGGCCGTCGGGCTCGGCGCGACCTGGAACGACGACCTGGTGCGCCGGGTCGGCGAGGCGGTGTCCAAGGAGGCCCGGGCGATGCGCGCCCGCGACGACCGCGTGGGCCTCAACGTCTGGGCACCGGTGGTGAACCTGCTGCGCCACCCGCTGTGGGGCCGCAACGAGGAGGGCTACGCCGAGGACCCGAAGCTGACCTCGGCGATCGCCGTCGCCTACACCCGCGGCCTGCGCGGCGACCATCCGGTGTACTGGCGCACCGCCCCCGTCCTCAAGCACTGGCTGGCCCACAACAACGAGACCCGCCGGGACACCACGTCGTCCTCGGTGCGCCCGCGCGTCCTGCACGAGTACGACCTGCGCGCCTTCCGCGAGGCGGTCGAGGCGGGCGCGGTGGCCGGTGTGATGCCCGCCTACAACCTGGTCAACGGCCGCCCCAACCACGTCTCGCCCTACCTGCGCGAGCACCTGCGCACCTGGACCGACCAGGACCTGCTGGTCTGCTCGGACGCGGGCGCGCCCTCCAACCTGGTCGACTCCGAGCACTACTTCGCCACCCACGAGGAGGCCACGGCGGCCGCGCTGCTGGCCGGTGTGGACAGCTTCACCGACCACGGCACGGACCCGGCGAACACCGTGGCGCGCGTGCGGGGCGCCCTGGAGCAGGGACTGCTGACCGAGGCCGACGTCGACGCGGCCGTGCGCCGGCAGCTCTCGGTGCGCTTCCGGCTCGGCGAGTTCGACCCGGACCACGACCCGCACGCCGCGACCGGGGACTTCGACACCCCGGAGCACCGCGCGCTCGCCCGGGAGGCCGCCGAGCAGGCCGTCGTCCTGCTGCGGAACGACGGCCTGCTGCCCCTCGCCCCCGGCACCCGCGTCGCGGTGGTCGGCCTGCTCGCCGACGAGTGCAAACTCGACTGGTACAGCGGCACGTTGCTGCACCGCTCCACACCGCTGGAGGGCCTGTACGAGCGGTTCGGCGCCGAGCGCGTCGAGTTCGCGGAGGGCGTGGACCGGATACGGCTGCGCACGGCCGACGGCACCTTCCTGCACGTACCGCCCGCCGAGGCGGCGAGCGACCACGTACGCGGCGCCGAGGGCGCGTTGGACCCGGCCCTGCTGGCCGGCCGCACGGACCTGCCCCCGCTCACCACCGACGCCACCGGCACCGAACTCGCCCTGGTGGACTGGGGCGAGGGCGTCCTGACCCTGCGCGCCCCGGACGGCCGCCACCTCTCGGTGGCCGACGACGGCTACGTACGCGCCTCGGCCGACCAGCCCGGCGGCTGGGTCGTCCAGGAGACGTTCCGCCTCGAACCCCATGGCAGCGGTCACCTCCTGCGGCACCTCGGGACGGGGCGTCACGTCTGTGTCGCCGCGGACGGCGTGAAGGTTGCCGAGGAGGACCCCGCGGTCTTCGAACCGGTGGTGACCGAGCGCGGCGAGGAGGCGGTGGCCCGTGCGGCGGCCCGGGCCGACGTGGTGCTCGTCGTGGCGGGCAACGACCCGCACATAGGGGGCCGGGAGACGGCGGACCGTACGACCCTGCGGCTGCCGGAGCACCAGGAGCGGCTGCTGCGCGCCGCCCGCACCGCCAACCGCGACACGGCGCTGGTGCTGGTCTCGTCGTACCCGTACGCGATCGAGCCCGCGCACCTGCGGGCGGTGCTCTGGACCGCGCACGGCGGCCAGGCGGCGGGCACCGCGCTGGCCCGGGTGCTGGCCGGCGACGTCTCCCCCGCCGGCCGGCTCCCGCAGACCTGGTACGAGGACGACTCCGACCTGCCGGACCTGCTCGACTACGACGTCATCGGCAGCCGCCAGACCTACCTGTACTTCGAGGGCACCCCGCTGTTCCCCTTCGGGCACGGGCTGTCGTACACGTCGTTCGGCTACGGCGACCTGGCGGTCCGGCTCGACGAGGACGTGGTGCGGGTGTCCTTCACGGTCACCAACACCGGGCGGGTCACCGCCGACGAGGTCGCCCAGCTCTACACCCGCGCCGTGAACCCGTCGGTCCCGCGCCCGCGCCGCGAGCTGGCGGCCCACCGCAGGATCACCCTCGCCCCCGGCGAAAAGGCGGACCTGACCTTCGAAGTCCCGCTCTCCGCACTTGAGTTCTGGGACGTGTCCCGGGGCCGGTGGCGGCTGGAGCCGGGCCCGTACGACCTCCTCGTCGGCACCTCCAGCGAGGACGTCCGCCTCCGCGCGACCCTCACCCTCGACGGCGAGCCGGGCGCACCGCGCCCGGTCCGGGAACACGGCCTGAACGCGGCCGACTTCGACGAGCAGTCGGGCATCGAGATCGTCGACCGGACGAGGACGACGGGTGACGCGGTGGCACCGGCACCGGACAGGACCGGCGAACTGCTCTACCGGGACTGCGACTTCGGCACCGGTGTGACGAGGGTGAGCGTGGAGGTGGCGGGCGAGGGCACGGTCGGACTCTCCCTCGACGGCGGCCCGTCGCTCACCGAGCTCACTCTGCGCACCCCCACGTCGGGGCCGTACGACTACACCACGCTCACCGCCGAGCTCACCGCCGACGGCGTGCACGACGTGCACCTCAGGCTGCGCGGCCCGCTGCGACTCGCGCGGGTCGGCTTCACCGGTTGAGGATCCGGACACGCTCCGTACGGCTCGTCACGTGTCGCCCGGTCCGCCGGGAACGATCAGCCCGGACTCGTAGGCGAGCACCACCAGTTGCGCCCGGTCCCGCGCTCCCAGTTTGCCCATGATGCGGCTCACGTGGGTCTTCGCGGTCAGCGGGGAGAGGACGAGGGCGTCGGCGACCTCCCTGTTGTTCAGGCCGCGGGCGACCAGCACCAGGACCTCGCGCTCGCGGGGGGAGAGCTCGCCCAGGGCCTCCGGCCGGCCCGGCGCGGGTACGGCGCCCGGGTGTGTCCTGACGACCCGCTCGATGAGGCGGGCGGTGGGGCCGGGCGAGAGCAGGGCCTCGCCGGCCGCGACGGTGCGGATGGCGTCGAGCAGGTCCCGGGGCCTGGTGTCCTTCACCAGGAAGCCGGAGGCCCCGGCGCGCAGGGCGTCGATGACGTGCTCGTCGGTGTCGTACGTGGTGAGGACGAGGACCTTCACGCCGGCGAGGTCCTCGTCGGCGGCGATCCGCCGGGTCGCCTCGATGCCGTCGAGCTCGGGCATGCGGATGTCCATCACGACCACGTCGGCCCGTGCGGTGCGGGCGAGTTCGACGGCTTCCCCGCCGTGGGCGGCCTCGCCCACGACCTCCATGTGCGGGGTGGCGTCGATGAGCATCGCGAAGGCGGAGCGTACGAGGTGCTGGTCGTCGGCCAGCACCACCCGGATGGTCTCCGTCATGGGCCTCTTCTCCTGGGGCGGGATTCCTGCGGCGGGATCCGGGTCATGGTGCGACTTCCGTGCGGGGCGCGGCCTCCGCGCAGGGCAGGACCGCGCGGACCGCGAAGCCCGGGCCGTCGGCCCGCGGTCCGGCCGCCACCGTGCCGCCGACACTGCGGGCCCGCTCCCGCATACCGATGAGGCCGTGGCCGGGCGGCCGGCCGGTGGCCGCGCCGTCCGCGGGTGAGCCGTCCGCGGGCGAGCCGTCGTCCACGATGTCCACCAGCAGCGCCGCCGACGCCTCGTCCAGTGCGACGGAGACCCGGATGCCGACCTCGGGCCCGCCGTGCTGCACCGCGTTGGTCAGCCCCTGCTGGACGATGCGGTACGCCGCCGCGCCGACCGCCGGCGGCACCTCGCCGTCGGCCGAGACGGACAGGGACACCGTGGCCCCCGCCGACTCGGCCGCCCTGCCGAGGCCGGCCAGTGAACCGAGACCCGGCGGCGGTCCGCCGTCCTCCTCCGCCCGCAGCACCTCCAGCGTCCGTTTCAGCTCGCGCCGGGCCTCCCGGCAGGTGTCGGCGATGCCCTCCAGCGCCTGGGACAGGGTGGCGCGGTCGAGCCGCTCCGGATCGGCGTTCAGCACGTGCGCGGCCACGGAGGTCCGCACGCCGATGAGGGTGATGCTGTGGGCGAGGAGGTCGTGCAGGTCGCGGGCGATGCGCAGCCGTTCCTCCGCGACCCGGCGGGCGGCCGTCTCCTCGCGCGTCCGCTCGGCCCGCTCCGCCCGCTCCACGATGGCGCCCACGTAGTTGCGGTGCACCCGTACCGCCTCGCCGAGCAGGGTGCAGGCCAGGATCCAGCCGGAGGTGCGGATCAGCTCCAGCCCGTCATGCACACTCACGGTCAGCATCATCGTCAGCGCGACCGCCAGCAGGCTCGGGACGACGATGAACGTGCGGCGGCGCGGACCGGCCACCGCCAGCGAGTAGAGGATGACCATGGAGGCCACCACCGGTGTCACAGGGGCGTTGCCCAGCGAGTGGTAGGCGAGCTGGAGGGGCACCAGCACCAGCAGCACCCCCAGCGGGTACAGCCGGCGCCACGCCGTGAGCAGCACCATGGCCGCCACCAGCACCCAGCCCAGGGCGTCGGTCACCTTCCCGTCGCCCTGCGGGAGGAAGGCCGGCGGCACCGTCAGCGCGCCGACGACGGCGGTGGTCAGCCAGTCCCGCCGCGCCGGCCGCTTCCACCGGCGCCGCCCCGGGTGCACTCCTACGGTCGACACGTCCTTCATCCTCCCCGATCGCCGCGGCTTTCCGGGCCCGGACGAGCCCGGAAAGCCGCTCTCCGCCGCCCGGCGGCCCCGGTTCGTACGGTCAGCGCAGCGCCGCCGGTTCCTGCACCGGCGGAGCCGGCCGGTCCTCCCGCGCGGGCGGTTCCTTGGACAGCGGCCCGGGCCACCACACCTTGCGGCCCAGCGCCACACTGGCCGAGGTGACCAGGTAGGTCCGTACGAGGAAGGTGTCCAGCAGCACGCCCACCGCGATCACGAAGCCCAGCTCCACCAGCATCACCAGCGGCATGTTGGCCAGCACCGAGAAGGTCGCCGCCAGCACCAGTCCCGCCGAGGCGATGACGCCGCCGGTGGCGCGCAGCGCCTTGAGCGCCGCGGCCTCGGGAGCCAGGCCGGACAGCGACTCCTCCCGCATCCGGTGCATCAGGAAGATGCCGTAGTCGACGCCGAGCGCCACCAGGAAGACGAAGGACAGCAGCGGCAGGGCCGGGTCGTTGCCCTCGATGCCGAGGACC
>NZ_JUJA01000022.1:24570-32123 GCF_001906585.1 Streptomyces kebangsaanensis
GAGCGCCGCACCCCACACGGCGACGACCGCGCCGACCAGGAGCAGCGGGGCGACGAGGCTGCGCAGCAGGACGATCAGGACGATCAGGACGGAGCCCAGGACGAGCGGCACGACGACGACGCGGTCGCCGGCGTTGGCGTCCTTGAGGTCGATCAGCTGGGCGCTGGGTCCGCCGACGTGGCCGCCCAGCTCCCCGACCGGTCCCGAGCGCAGTGCGTGGATGGTGGCGGTCTCGCCGGCGGACTCCGGCGGGGCGTCGGCGGTCACGGCGATCTCGGTCCAGCCCGTGCCGCTGCGGCGGGGCTCGGCGGCGGCCACGCCCTCGGTGCCGCGGATCCGTTCCAGGGCCTGGTCGGCCTCACTGGCCGGCACGACCACGTCGATGGGCTGGCTGCTGAGCTCCGGGTAGGCGGTGGCCAGGGTCCGCGCCGCGGTGATCGACTCCGGGGTGTCGATGAAGGAGTTCTCGTTCTTCAGGCTGCCCTGCAGGTTGAGGGTGCCCAGCGCCAGAGCGCCGAGCACCGCCGCGCCGGCGACCAGCACGGTGACCGGCCTGCGGCCGGCCGAGCTGCCCATGGCGGCGAACACCGACCGCCGCTGTTTCGGCTCACTGCCGAAGACCGGCACCAGCGGCCAGAACACCCGGCGGCCGAGGAGGACCAGCAGCGCGGGCAGCAGGGTCATCATGGCCAGCAGCGCGCTGAGCACGCCGACGGTGCCGAACGGGCCCATGCCGCGGGTGCTGTTCAGATCGGCGGCCAGCAGGCAGAGCAGGCCGGCGGCGACGGTACCGGAGGAGGCGAGGACGGCGGGGCCGCAGCCGCGCAGGGCGGCGCGCATGGCGTCGTACGGCCGCTCGACGCGGCGCAGCTCCTCGCGGTAGCGGGAGACCAGCAGCAGGGCGTAGTCGGTGCCCGCGCCGAAGACCAGGATGGTCATCATGCCGTTGTTCGCGCCGGTGACGGTGGTGCCGAACCATGCGTGCAGGCCGTAGGCGACGGCCATCGCGGTGAAGTTGGCGGCGCCGGCGGTGAGCAGGGGGACGAGCCAGAGCAGGGGGCTGCGGTAGATCAGGACGAGCAGGACGGCGACCACCGCGACGGTGGTGTAGAGCAGCGGGCCGTCCAGTGACTCGAAGACCTTGCCGGAGTCGGCCTGCACTCCGGCGCGCCCGCCGACCTCGGCCGTCAGCCCGTCCTCCGTGCCCCGGACGGTCTCGCGGACGTCGTCGACCAGGGCGTTCTTGGCCTCCTTGTCCTGACCGGGCTCGGTACTGGATACGGGGTACATCAGCGTGGTGCCGTCCTTGGACGGGACGGCCCGCGGCTGTGCGCTGAGCTTGTGCGCGGCGGCGATCTCGTCGATCTGCCCGGCGGCGGTGCGCCGGTCGGCCTCGGTCAGCCCGCCGTCGCGGTGGTACACCACGACCATGTCCGTGGACTCGCCGCCGGGCAGCCTGTCCTGGACCTTGGCGACCTGGGTGGAGTCGGCGCTCGCGGGCAGGTAGTCGACGTTCCGGTTCTGCTGGACGCCGGAGAGCTTCCCGGCCAGCGGCGAGGCGAGCACCAGCACCACCAGCCACATCGCCAGCAGGGTCCAGGGCACGAGCCGTCCCCGGCGCGTCCTCTGCTCTTCCTGTACGGCCCCCATGGGCCACCCCTCTCCTCGGATGCTCGGATGTCCGGGTCCTCACCAGACTTCCGGTGAGAAGGGCCGGACACGTCGCTCCAGCGACCGAAGTGGCCCGTACTGCGAGGGGTGTCCCGGGCGGGGCGTTACTCCCGTGGGCGTACGGCACCGGCCGGGAGCCGCCCCCTGGTGGTCCCGTGCATCCCGGCCGCTACCGGGGCAGCTCTGCGCGCCGCACCGCGTCGGAGGCCAGGGCGATGGCCACGCCCAGGCCGGCGAAGGCACCGCAGCCGACGAACACCGGGGCGGCGCCCCAGGCTCCGATGGCGGCACCGACCAGCGGATAGCTGAGGGGCGCGAGACCGACCGCGGTGAGCATGACGACGGAGGTGACCCGACCGAGATGGGCGGGGTCCGCCGCGGTCTGTACGAGGGTGCTGCTGAGGCTGCCGAAGACGCCCACGGCCAGCCCGGCGACCGCGGCCAGCACCGCGGCGGTCCAGAGGGCCGGAACCAGTGCGACGGTGGCCGCTCCCGCGCAGGCCACGAGCCCCGTCCCGGCCAGCACCAGTCCGGCACGGGGCAGCCGGCCGGCGATGGTGAGCAGCGCGGCGCCGGCCGCCGCTCCCGCGCCGAGGCTGCTGACGATCCAGCCGTAACCGGAAGGCCCCCAGCCGCGCTCGGCGTTGAGGAGCACCATGCCGACGTTGAGGGTGCCGGTGAGACCGAGCTCGCAGACGGCGCCGGCGACGACGAGCGGGCCGATGAGGCGGTGGCGGCGGATGTACCGGAGGCCGTCGACCAGGTCCTTGCGCGCGGTGCCGGGCTCCGGCCGCTCCTCGTCGCCCGTCCCGAGGGGCCGTATCCGTATCGTCAGCAGGAGCGGCAGGGNAGGGACAGCGCGAACAGCAGGCCGGCGACGGCGAAGGCGGCCGCCGCTCCCCCGAGTCCCATGGCCAGGCCGCCGACGGGCGGGCCGGCGATCTGGCTGAGGCGCATCGACAGGGAGCGCATGCCGGTGACCCGGGCCAGCTGGTCGGGGCTGGTGATCCGCGGCGGGAGGGCACCGATCGCGGGGACGAACAGGGCGTCCACGGCGCCGAAGACGAGCGCCACGGCGACCAGCATCCACAGGGCCGGCGCGGTCAGCGCGATACCGGCGGCCACCGCGAGGATGAGCAGACAGCGCAGCGCGTCGCTGCCGAGGATCACGCGACGGGGGTCGAACCGGTCGGCCACCACGCCCCCGCCGAGCATGAGCAACGCCCGCGGCAGCGCCCCGGCGGCCATGACGAGGCCGACTTGGGTGGGATCGGCGACCTTCTGGGCGGACCAGCCGAGGGCGACGAAGTACACGCTGTCCCCGACGAGGGAGACGGTGTAGGCGGTGAGCCAGCGCAGCACGTTTCCGTCGCGGTGGGCCGGCGCGGTGGCGCGTTCGGGCAGGGCTGTCCGTGCGGTGGCCATGGTGGGCTCCGGTGAGTCGGGGATACGGCCGGGTCAGGGCCGGAACGGGAAGCCGTAGAGGTGCACGGACACGTGCTCGCGGTCCTCGGTGTCGCCGGCCGCCCTGGCGTCCCTGCCGCGCTCCCGCCAGCGCCGGGCCAGCGCCTGGAGCTCGTCGCTCATCTCGGCGAGTTCGGCCGGGGTCAGGTCGAGCAGCCACTCGGAACTGAAGGCGGCGTCGGTCCACGCCTTGCCCCAGGCGGCCGTCTGGTCCAGGTACGCGCGGTACTGGGCCATGCGGTTGTCGACGATGCCGCGGGTCACCGCGCCGACGGCGGCGGCGCCCTCGGGCGTGTCCGCGAAGTCCGAGTCGCGGAAGCCCCAGCCCTCCTCGGACGCCACCCGCCACCACCGCTCACGGCCGTCGGCGCTCCGGCCGCTCGCCTCGGTCACGAAGCCGTGCTCGGCCAGCTTGCGCAGGTGGTAACTGACCAGCGACGGCGCCTGGTCGACCTGCTCGGCGAGCTGGGAGGCGGTCGCGGTGCCCGCGGCGTACAGCAGCCGGTAGAGCTGCAACCGCAGCGGGTTCGTGAACGCCTTCAGACGGGACAGGTCGGTGATCCGCTCGAACTCGCGCTTCGGTGACATGCCGTCACCGTAGATATGAAGCAGAAGTTGCGCAATATTTCTTTCAGAACTGGTGGCAAGAAACCTGGCTCCGCGCGAAGTTCCTTGATCCGATGGAGACTTGAGCGGACTCGCGGACAGCGGCGGACGCCCTGAAAATGAAGCGCGCCGCGGTACCGGCTGTGACAGGGTGGCGAACCAGCGGTTCAACCGCCCCACCAGGCCGTCGCAGGAGCGTTTGATGCCCGTACCGTCCCGCCTTTCCCCGTTGCTGCAGCAGTTCGACTTCGCCCGCGAGCGCCTCGCCGACCGGCTGACCGGCCCGGTCATGGACAGCGGCAACGGCACGGACATCGAGGTCGGCCCCCTGACCGACGAGGAGTACCTCTGGGAGCCGGTGCCCGACTGCTGGTCGGTCCGGCGGCGTACGGACGGGCCGGGGCCGCGCGCGACGGTCCTGGCCGGCACGGGTGACTGGGGGCGCGACGCCGCGCCCGCCCCGCACCCGTTCCCGCCGCCCTTCACCACGATCGCCTGGCGCCTGAGCCACCTCACCGAGCTGCTGGCCCTGCGCGCCGACCACACGGCCGGCGGCCACACGCTGACCCGGGACGACTTCCGCAGCGACGGAGACGCCGCCGGAGCGATCGCGGCCTTCGCCGACGCCGCCTCGGCGTGGCGAAAAGCCCTGCTCGGCGCCGACGACACCGCCCTCGACACGGTGGGACACAGCACCTACCCGCACGGCAGCGACCCCGACGACCCGTTCATCGAGACGATCTGGTGGGTCAACCAGGAACTGCTGCACCACGGAGCGGAGATCGCCTTGCTGCGCGACCTGTACCGCGCCCGAAAGCCACGCCGCACACCCTGACCCGTACGGGGACCTTTTCACACTCGCGCCCTGCGGCTCCGAACGGAACTCCAGGGCGCGGTCGTACGACTGCGACTCAGTCGGCTCGGCCGATGGCCACGGTGCGGGACCCCGGAGAGAAGAGGAAGGTTTCCACTTCGGGATGGTCGAGCTGACGGGCGAGCCGGTCGAGCACCGGGACCAGCTCCGGCATATGGGCCTCGAACAACTTCCGAGCAAGGTCCGCGCCCTCTGGGGTCCGGCTCTCTTCGGTCATCCACTCCTCCGCGAGCGGCCACAGGGGCTGTGCATGGGCGGCCCATCGCCCGTCGCTGCCGTCGCCGACCTCGATGGCACGGAAGGTCTTCTGCTGCTGGCTCATGACTGCCGCTCCCTTGTGAACTTCAGGCGGGGTGGCGGCAACTTAGCTAATTCGGGTCTTCAAAGTTGAGCGGTGCGGAGGTGTCCGCGGGCCCGGCGGGTGGTGACGCAGCGTGTCCGTAGCCGTTGGTTGTCGGCATTGCGAAAGCCGAACGCCGCGCGGGCGACAAGCTTGGTCACACGGTTGATGCCTTCGCTCTTAGCGTTGCTGTGTCCGGCGTCGATGAATGCGGCGATCTCGGGCCACCAGCGGTCGACGGTGACAGCGAGCTGCCGCACCTCGGGGATGTCGGAGTCCGCGCACCAGGTGAGGAACTTCCAGCGTGCGTGGCCGACTTGGTTCCGGTCGGCGCCGGTTCTGGCCAGGGCGAGGAGGTTGCGCAGGTTCTCCTTGGCGATCCATGCCCTCAGCAGGGTCTGCCCGATCGTCCCCTCGCCGAGCAGCGCGTTCCACATGGCGGCGAACTGCTCGTCGGTGAGGTCCTCCCGGTTGCGCAGCAGGCGCCGGCGGGCCTTCCACTCCGGATCGGTGGCCCGGCCGCGTCGGCCGCGGACCTCGGCGGTGGTGCGGCGCCGGATGGCCGAGAGCATCTTGTTCGCCAGCTGCACGACGTGGAAGTGGTCGACCACGACCGTGGTGTGTGGCAGGCCGGTGCGGACCGCGGCGCGGTAGGTGGCGGACATGCCGGTGGCGACGTGTGTGATGCTCTTTCTCCAGGTCAGCGGGGTGGTGGCGAGCCAGGCCAGCACGTCGGCGACGCTGCGGCCCTCTACCTGGCCCAGCAGCCCGCCCGTCCCGAGGGCGTCGGTGAAGCCGGTGTGCCACCGGTCCCGCACCAGGTGCCACTTGCCGGTGCCGGGATCCTGTTCCCAGCGCAGCCGTCCGCGGCGGGTCTCATCGATGCCCAGGACGTCGACCTCGGGCAGGGGCGCGTCGACGACCTCGCGGGCCTGGTCGCGGAAGGCATGCATCACGGTCGGCCAGGACAGGTGCAGATCACGGGCGGCCCGGACGACGGTGGACCCGGCGTCGCGTATCCGGCGTCCGGCCGCGGCCCGCAGTCGCAGGGTGATTCTGGCGCTGGCTGGTATCTGCTCGGTCTGCTCGGTGAACGACCGACGCGGGCAGCTCGGCTCACGGCACCACCAGCGGCGCTTGTGCCAGAAGAACTCCAGCCCGCTCTCGCCGTATGGGAGATCGCGGGGCCGGGTCGTCGCGGAGCCCTTCACCCGGGAGGCGAAGACTCCACAGCCCGGGCAGACCCTGGCCGTCTCGTCGGCCGTGACCAGGTGGACCCGGCGGATGCCGTCGGCCAGCCGCTCGACCCGGACGACGGACACCCCGTCCAGGTCGAGCAGCAACGTCGTATCGTTGAACAAGCCCGTGGCTCCTGCATGATCGTCCTGCGTAGAGAACGGAAATGATCACCGAGGACCACGGGCACCTTGCATCCGGGGCGCCAGCCCACCCGGATCAGTCACAGGACGTGATGCTGCGTCAGCAGCGCAGGAGACGCACACCGCTCAAGCTCGAAGACCCCTCAATGCGGGCACCGCAGCCATCCGCCGCACCCTTCAGCGCACCAGCGCAGGCGGGCTCACCACGCTGCCCACCAAGACCCGGGCCTCTGAACGCCGCATCGCTCTCCCCGCCCGCTGCGTCCACTCACTGAAGCACCACCACGAACAGCAGCAGCGTGAGCGCGAGGCAGCAGGCACCGCGTGGCAGCCCAACGGGCACGCCTTCACCACGGTGCAGGGTGGATCGATCGACCCGACCAACCTCACCCGCGCCTTCATCACGCTCCTCCGCAAGGCCGGTCTCCGCCGCATCCGCTTCCACGGCATCAGGCACTCCACTGTCACCCTGCTTCTGGAACAGGGCGTCGAACTCGTCGTCATCAAGGAACTCCTCGGCCACGCCCACATCGGCGTCACCGCCACCGTCTACGCCCACGTCCGACTCCGCCTCCAGCGAGACGCCATCGACACCCTCGACCGCCCCTGACACACGCACGGCAACGGCGGCAGACACCTGGTGTCCGCCGCCGTTGCCGTCATCTACTGCCGTCAAGCCGCAGAACGGCCCCTACATGCGACACCGACAGGGTCCGCATCTTTACGCTTGGACGCGTAGCGAATCGGAAGCCTAAATCGGCTCTCCCGCTACTCCGCTGAATCCGACGAGGCCGCCCCTCTTCGCCATGTCAAGAATCTCAGGGAGATAATCAAGTTGGCGAACCGAGAGGGTCAGGAGGACGTACTTTCCGGCGTCGTCCGGTTCCTCTTCCAGGTCGAATCGAGACGGCTCCAGAACGTCTTCTACGTCTGGCCACCTAGTCAGCAACTTCTCCCGGAACCGCAATACGTCAGGGCTCACGACAAGGTCGCGTGTGTCTCCCTCAGCGAGGCCGTCGAAGACTTCCTCAGGGTCCCCAGCAGAGCGCTTCCAGAAGGCGAAGTCGCTACTCATAGGTCATCCTCTCAGGTTAGGGGTTGCAGATTGGACACGCTGTACCGCGCCGGACGACCGAGGTTTCAAACCCGTACGTCTTCGCTAGCCATTCGTCCTTCCTGCGCTGGCCCCTGGTGTAATTTGATTTATTCACCTTCACTT
>NZ_JUJA01000022.1:32176-34414 GCF_001906585.1 Streptomyces kebangsaanensis
CTGCCGTAAGGGGTCCACAAATCAAATCCATTCCCGTAGCTCTCGCTGTAGATATCAGATTTGCCGTAGAACTTCTCAAGCGTCTCTGTCATTTCATCGACACCGGCAGCGCCACGGGCTTTGTCATGTGGCCGAATGCCACAGTTGCTGTTGTGAACGAGGACCGGCGTCTCCCCCGCCAGCACATAGTACGTGTGCAGGTCGTCAACTGTGAGGTTGTAGGTGCGGGAGTTTTTTGTGTGCGCCCTGTTGGCGGTGACGATGACCGTGTCACCGCCGTCGGTCCGCAGGGTCATCCCTGGTTGCAGGGCGGCGGCAGGTACCCAATCGAGTTCCGAGGGTGACCAGAACGGGTGCTCATGGGTCGCCGTGAGCTTCTCGATCCCGCTTTCGGTGGCGATCGAGAGTTCGTTGAAGTGCTTGTCGTTTTCCGTAACGATGAGGCCGGTTACCTCGCGCGAGCCCCGTTCTCCCGTTTCGGGGTCGGTGGCCAGCACCTTATCGCCCAGGTCGATGTCTTCAATGCTTTTTGTTTCACCGTCCGCCATAAGGACGGCCGTGCCAGCAAGGAAGCACTCACCCTGGATCCACCGCGTAGCGGACGGGCCGTGGACGGAGAAATCAGAAGAGGTGCCCGCTGACCTGGGATGATGGGAGTTCCTACGCTTCCACCGGTCCCGACCTGCAAGGCACCTCTCAAGTGAAATCGTCCCACAGCCCGGCGCGGGTGTTTGCCGCGTTCGACGAGCCGAATCTCATCGCGCATGCCGGACTGGTCCCGGTGATCCGGCTGGCCGAGCGGTGCGGCCTGCCGGCTCTGGTGGCCGAGAAGGTCAAACTGACCGGCGCGGCCAACGGCGCCGGCACGGCCCCCGACGCGAAGGCGATGAGCATCGTGGGCGGCATGGCCGCCGGCGCCGACTCCATCGACGACCTGGATGTCCTGCGGCACGGAGGGCTGCGGAAGCTCTTCGCAGGGGTGCGGGCACCGTCCACGCTGGGCACCTTCCTGCGCGCCTTCACCTGGGGACACGTCCGGCAACTCCAGTCCGCGACAAGCGCGTTCACCTGCAACCTGGCCGCCCACACCGGACTGGTGCCCACGACGGACGAGGTGGTGTTCGTCGACATCGACTCCAAGGTCAAGCAGGTCTACGGCCCGGCCAAGCAGGGCGCCTCGTTCGGCTACACCAAGGTCCGCGGGCTGCACTTCCAGATCGTCACGGTCAAGACGTCCACCTGCGCGCCGGTCATCGTCGCCACCCGGCTGCGCAGGGGCTCGGCGGGCTCCGGCAAGGGGGCGGCGAGTCTGCTGCGCGAGGCGCTGACCACGGTGCGGGCCATGGGGATCACCGCACAGATCATCGTGCGCGCCGACTCGGCCTACTTCTCCCACAAGGTCGTCGCCGCCTGCCGTCGGGCCGGCGCCCGCTTCTCGCTGGCCGTCGCGGTCACCAAGACGATCCGCGAAGCGATCGCGTCCATCGCCGAGGACGCCTGGACGCCGATCCGGTACACCGACGCGATCTGGGACGCCGAGGAGGAACGCTGGATCTCCGACGCCGAGATCGCCGAGATCCCGTTCACCGCGTTCACCAGCAAGAAGAAGCAGTTCCACACCACCGCCCGGCTGATCGTCCGCCGCGTGAAGCGGCTGAACCCGAAGACGGTGCCCGACGGACAAAGTGAGCTGTTCGCGGTCTGGCGCCATCATGTGGTCTTCACCGACAGCACCTTCGTCCTGACCGACGCCGAGCCCATGCATCGTGCTCACGCCGCGGTGGAACAGGTCTTCGCCGATCTGGAGGACTCCGCCCTGGCCCACCTGCCCTCGGGGAAGTTCACCGCGAACGCGGCCTGGCTCACCCTGGCCGCCACCGCCTACAACCTCACCCGCGCGGCCGGACACCTCGCTTCCGCCTTCCACGCACGGGCACGGACCGGCACGATCCGCCGTCATCTCATCGCCGTTCCGGCCCGCATCGCCCGCCCGGGACGACGAGTAGTGCTGCATCTGCCCCGACGCTGGCGCTGGGCCGACGACTTCACCGACCTGTGGACCGCCACCGGGCAGCGGATGCAGACCTGACCAACCGGACCCCCGCCCGTCCACGATCTGGAAGACCTCGGAGAACCCGCCACCGGAACGGCCATCCGGAAACCCGCCCTGCCCGGAACCGAAAATCCACCCCGAAACCAATCACACCGCGCGATCAAAGATCACGCGGTGGATCGAGG
>NZ_JUJA01000023.1:0-15070 GCF_001906585.1 Streptomyces kebangsaanensis
CGCGGCGCCCGCCCTCCGGGCGGACGGCGCTACTTTCGAAACACGCCCTAGTGCCGCGGCAGGCAACGTTTGCCCGTCAAGGAGCGGCGTCCGGTGCGTGCTCTCGGCGTGCCGGCCGGAAGTCCTCGTACTGGATGTACTTGGGCTTTCGGGCGGTGCGGCGAGTGGGGGTCCCCCCTGCTCGAAGAGCTTGGGGGAGCGTGCCGGGCGTCGCGACGGGGCGAACGTTGCCTGTTGCGGCACTAGACCCCTTGGACCGCACAAGACGCTTCTTGCAACCTGTGCCATGTGGTACCGGCACGTGCCGAAGGCGCCTCTTAGGGGAAGCGGTGCTCGACGGAGGACATCACCTCGCGGTGGGCCGCGCCGTAGGAGCGCAGCTGGTCGGTGACGATCACCTGCGGCACCGAGCGGATCGTCCTCAGCAGGCGGCGGAAGAAGCGCCGGGCCGCGGCCTTCTCCCTTCGGCCCTGGACCAGGATGTCGAGCACGGTGCCGTCGGCGTCGACGGCCCGCCCAGGTACTTCGGCTCGCCGTTGATCTTGATGAAGAGCTCGTCCAGGTGCCACGTGTCCTCAAGCCGGGGCCGTCGGCGGCACAGGTCGCCCGGACTGCGCGCGCCGGCGGCGGATGGTCTCGTGGGGACGAGGACGCCTCGCTGCCCCTGCCGCACCAACGGCGCGAATATCTCCCCGCCGAACTCCCCGACCGTCACCCCTGGCAAAGCCCTGCCGGGCCAAGGCGTTGGTACGCAGCAGGGCGGGTACGCCTGCAGGCTGTCGGCCGGGGCCGGGGCATGTCAGCGGCGGCGCCCGGACGATGCCCGCTGCGCCGTCTTCTTCGCGTGGGCCGCCGCGGCTGCCACCGTGCGGTCCGGGTGGTGGGCGCGCAGGGTGTCCAGGATGCGCAGTGACGTGCCCGGGTCCGCCTCGGCCAGGGCGTCGGCGAGGGCTGCAGCGCCGCCGGGCCAGGCGGCGGCCGCCGTGTCGAAGGCGGGGAGCAGGGTCGTCGGCGGGATGTCGGCCGCGGCCGGGGTGCCCGCCTCGCCCGCGTCGTACCGGCGCTTCATATGGCCGAGCCTGTCGTCGATCCAGCGCTGGTCCAGCTCCTCGACGAGCACCGCGGCGCGGGCGGTGAGGGGGACCGTGTCCTCGGGGACGGACTCTCCCCGGGCCAGCAGCAGCCCGCGGGCGGCGGCCCCGGTCACCGGGTCGGTGAGCGCGGTGCGCAGCACCGTGTCGGGGATCGCGGCGACATCGAGGCGGGCGAAGTACTCGGACGTGCGGGCGGCATCGGCCTCGTCGGCCTTGGCCGCGGAGACGGCGTCGAGCAGTTCGCCCCATGCCTCGTCCGTGCCACCGCGGTGCGCGGTCCACGCGGCAAGCGTGGCGGCGGCGATCCGGGTGGGCCAGTGGCGGGTGGCGGCCACGGTCTCGGCCGCGTTCCACTCCGCCACGGTTTCCTGGTCGGGGGCGGCCACATGGCCGACGGTGAGCACGTGGCGCATGACGGCGGCGCCGAGCGGGGTGAGCCCGTAGGTGTCGCCGGTACGGAAGACGCAGCCGGTGACGGCCAGTTGGTCCACGAGCGACGCCAGTCCGTGTGCGGGAGCGTCGAGTTCGGCGCGGTCGGCGTCCGTGACGGCGGGCATCCCGAGGAGTTGGGACAGTTCCTCGGGCGAGGGGAGCTCGTAGGCGTCGGGGGCGTTGCGCGACACGGGCGTCGGAGCGTCCTCCAGTTCGGGCGGCAGGCCGTCGGACTTCGCGTCGGCGATCTTGCGGGCGACCGAGTCGGGGGTGCTGCCGCGTTCGTACAGCGAGTAGAGGAGGTGCGCTGCGTCGAACGAGTACGCCTCCTGCGGGCCGGTGACCGGCGGCAGCCGTTCGGCCTGGGCGGCCAGGACGTCGGCGGCCAGCTCGAGCAGCTCCTGCGGGGTGCCGTCGGCCCACACGGCGGTGGCGGGGCCGGGCAGGCCGCAGCGTTCCGCGACGTCGCGCAGCTCGTCGTCGAAGGTCCCGGCCGCGAGCGCCGCGGGGAGCGGGGCGGCGTGCAGCAGGTCCCGGATCTCGTCGGGCGAAGGGACCGCCGGCGGGGGCGGCAGCGGGACGGACGAGTCGCCGTAGTAGTCGAGGTGTTCGTCGAGCATGCGGTCGGCGAGCGCGACGTGCGGCATCGCCTCCGGAGCGGGGGCGAGTGCGGCGTGCCGGGCAGCGAACGCCTCCGCGAGCCCCGCCGCGGTCCACCGGTCGGTCAGCGCATCGGCGATGCGCTCCAGTTCACCGCCGAGCGCGTCGTCGGGGCGTCGGTCGTCCAGCGGCGATGCGGGCAGCAGCGGGCCCGCCGGTGATGCGTCGCGGGTGTCGCGGGCGAACGCGGCGAGCAGCGCCTCGCTGAGACGGATCCGCACGGCGAACGTCCGTTCCGCCAGGTCGGAACGGTGCAGCGGCTCGGGCAGGGTCGGCCGGTCGGCGTGCGGTGTGTTCTCGTGGGCGTCGAGCCAGGCCCCCACGGCGGCGGGGTCGTCCGGGTCGACACCGTCGGCGGTCAGCAGCGACGCGTACCAGCGGTGCCAGGTCAGATTCGCCGGGTCCGCCATGGCGCGGCGGAAGCCGGGCACGGCGTCCTCGACGGCGGCGAGCAGGCGCGCGTGACGCTTGGCGTTGAGCCGGCCCGCTGCCCGGACCCGGTCGGCGAGGGTGCTGAGGAGGCCGGGCAGGGCGTCCAGCTCGTCGTCGCCGGCGCACAGCAGCTGCGGCAGGTCCTCGTGCAGCACCTGTCGCAGCAGGCCGGGGGTCGGCTCCGGCACGCCCGCCCTGCGGTCCGCTCCGCGCAGCGCGAGCATCGTCAGCACAGCATCCGTGAGGCGCGCCGGCAGTGCGACGCCTCTCTCCCCCGTCGCCCAGCTGAAGAAGTCGTCGCGACCGGTGTTCAAGGCGTTCGTACGAGTCACTCGTAGAGCGTATGAGTGCGGGCGGCCCCGGTGATCCTTCCGGGTCCGGGGTTAGCCCGATCGAGCGAGTGATACGTCTGTGCGGCCCGCTCCCCGGCACACCGGGCGGAGCGGCGGCGAGGCCGGTCGGAGCCCGGAACCGGCAGGGGCGGGGTGAGGTGGGGGCGGGGCGGGATTCGCGTGGTGGCGATGAGTCCGCGTCGGGCGGGCGGTCAGCACTGCTCATGGACACCTCCGACACCACGTCCCTGCCCGGTCTCACTCCCGCCGCCCAGTACTCCAGCCGTAGTCGTGGATCTTGGTGGGCTGCCATCGATAAGCAGCCGAGTACGGGAAAAGTGAGCGGAGTGAGGACTCACTCATTGACGGAGTGAGCCCTCACTCCGTACTCTCGCGGTCATGACAGCACCTGAGGAGAACCAGGCCACCCGCCGCCGCGCCCCCAGCATGTCGCCGGAGCGGCGCCGCGAAATGATCATCCAGACCGCGATCCCGCTGATCGCCGAGTACGGCGCCGCGGTAACGACCGCGAAGATCGCCCGCGCCGCGGGCATCGGCGAGGGCACGATCTTCCGGGTCTTCGCCGACAAGGACGAGCTGCTGCAGGCCTGCGTGGCCGAGGCGCTCTCCCCCGAGCACGCGGTCCGCGAGCTCGACGCGATCGACGTATCCCAGCCGCTGCCCGACCGGCTCGCGGAGGCGGCCGAGGCGCTGCAGGCGCACCTGTCCAGGATGGGCGCGATCGCCGGCTCGCTGGGGCATCGCGGCGGCAAGCACCCCGGCACGGTGCGCGGCGCGGGCCGCGACGAGTCGACGACCCGTATCCGCGCGGCCCTCGCTGAGCTGCTGGAGCCCGACAAGGCCGCCCTGCGCCGGCCGCCGGAGCAGATCGCGGCCCTCTTCTTCGGGCTGCTCTTCACCCAGCCGCGTACGGAGGACGAGCCCGACCTGACCCCGCAGGAACTGGTGGAGGTCTTCCTGCACGGGGCGCTCTCGGGGGGCGCCGAGTGAGCGCGCGGAGAAGGCGCCTGGGGGTTACGGCCCTGGCCGTCCTGGCCCCCGTCCTGGTGTGGCTGGTCGCGGACCCACTGCTGGNGGGCACCGGCTGCGGATCGCCGACGGCGAGCAGGCACTCGACATCGGCGCCGTGCCCGTGGCGGTCGTCGCACTGCTCGCGTCGCTTGCCGGCTGGGGACTGCTGGCTTTTCTGGAGCGGTTCGGGGCGCGGCGCGCCCGCGCCATCTGGACCGGGGTGGCCGGCGCCGTACTGGCCGTGTCTTTCCTGCCGTTCATCGGCGACGGCATGGACGGCGGCACCCGGGTCTCCCTCGCTCTGATGCACCTGGCGGTGGCGGCGGTGCTGATTCCGGGGCTGGGCGGCAGGTCCCCCGGGGCGGGAGCCGGTGCCGCCAGGGGGTGACCGCCAGCACCGGGAGTGTCTGATCAACGGCGGATCTGATGGTCAAGGAGACGCCAGAGATGACCGAGACCGTTGTCGAGCAGGAGTCCGTGGAGAAGCCGGCGGTCACGCCGGTGCCGGCCGCGTCGGATGAGCAGTTGGTCGCGATGCTCGTGGACCGGGCCCGATCCGAGGGGCTGCATCTGACCGGCGAGGGCGGCCTGTTGCCGATGCTGACCAAGCGGGTGCTGGAGTCCGCCCTGGAGGGCGAGATCACCGATCACCTCGGATACGAGAAGCACGACGCCGAGGGCCGTGACAGCGGCAACAGCAGGAACGGAACCCGGGCGAAGACCGTATTGACCGACGTCGGCCCGGTCGAGGTGAAGGTCCCCCGGGACCTGGCCGGCACGTTCGAGCCGCAGCTCGTCAAGAAGCGGCGGCGCCTGACCGGTGTGGACGAGAGGGTGCTGTCGCTGTCCGCGAAGGGGCTCACGCACGGGGAGATCTCCGCGCACCTGGCCGAGGTCTACGGCGCGGAGATCTCCAAGCAGACCATCTCGACGATCACCGACAGTCATAGTGATATCCGGGTCCCCGGTGGTCGTGACCCAATCACTGACTGACGTCCTGCTGGACTGTCCTTGCTTTGATCTGTCCGACCGCCGGGCCCGGTTCCCAGGGCTCCGGCCGGGCGGAGCATGACCTCATAGGAGCCTGGCCAGAGGCCCCCTGACTGTCCTGTCTGCCCTTTCCGGCCGGAGCTACCTTCGGCAAGGAAGGCATCTCCAGCATGACAGGCACAGAGGCGGCGGACACGAGGGACCAAGTCGTGGTTGGCGGGGTGGACTCGCACGCCGACACCATCCACGTCGCCGTGGTGACCGACCGGGGCGGGCACCTCGCCGACGCCCAATTCCCCACCAACGCTGCCGGATACGTTGCCGCGATCGCCTTCCTGCAGGCCCACGGCATCGTCGCTGCCGTCGGCGTGGAGGGCACGTCCTCCTACGGCTCCGGTTTCACACACGCCGCCCGGCAGGCCGGACTGGCCGTCGTCGAGGTCAACCGGCCCGACAAGGCCGAACGCCGCAGGATCGGCAAGTCCGACCCGATCGACGCATACGCCGCGGCCCGCGCCGTCGTCTCCGGTCGCGCGACCAGCGCTCCGAAGGACGGAGCCATCGTCGGGATACGTGCCCTGCAGACCGCCGCCCGCTCGGCGATCAAGGCCCGCACCGCGACACTCAACCAGATCACGCACCTCCTGATCACCGCCCCCGACACCATCCGCGCCAAGTACACCGCTCTGTCCGGTGACAAGCGCGTCACCACCCTCGCCCGACTCCGGCCGGCCAGCGACCCCGCGCACGCCCCGCTCCTGACAGCCCTGCGCACGCTGGCCAAGCGGATCCAGAGCCTGACCTAGGAACACACGACCCTGACCGAGGAGCTCGACCAGCTGGTCACCATCCTCAACCCCGGCCTGCGCGCCGCCTACGGGGTGGGTCCGGACACCGCCGCCCAGCTGCTGATCACCACTGGCGCGAACCCCGCCCGCCTTCGCACGGAAGCTTCCTTCGCTGCCCTGTGCGGCGCGGCGCCCGTCCCCGCGTCGAGTGGCAAGACGAACCGGCACCGGCTCTCCCGGGGCGGCGACCGGGCGGCCAACGCCGCTCTCTACCGCATCGCGCTCGTGAGGATGGCCCGATGCCGGCGCACCCGCGAGTTCGTCGCCCGACAGACCCTCGCCGGACGCACGAAGAAGGAGATCATCCGGCTGCTCAAACGCGCGATAGCCCGCGAGGTCTTCCGGCTCTTGACCAGCCCGGTCCAAGTCCCCGAGATCGCGGACCTCCGACCGACCCGGCAGACGAAGAACATCACTCTCACCGCCGCCGCCAACCACTTCGGCGTGTGGCCCGCCGTTATCTCCAACATCGAACGCGGACTCCGCCGCGACGACGCCTTCGCCGATGCCTACCGCCAGTGGCTCACCGCCGCTTGACCGACGATAGGAGCATCAAGGTGAGGGAGGGCATGGCGGAATGGTCCAACCGCCCGATCCACGTCGTCATGGCCGTGACCACCGAAGGCACCCGGGACATCCTGGGGATCTGGGCCGGCAACGGCGGCGAGGGCGCGAAGTACTGGCCGCACGTGTTCACCGGGCTGAAGAACCGCGGCATCGACGACGTGCTCATGCCGGTCTGTGACGGACTGAAGGGCCCGCCCGATGCGGTGGAGGCCCTCTGGCCTCGAACGATTGTCCAAACCTGCGCGGTTCACCTGCTGCGGAACAACTTCCGTTACGCGGTCCGCCAGGACTGGGACAAGATCGCCAAGGCGCTGCGGCCCGTTTCACCGCGCCGAACGAGGACGCGGCGATGGAGCGGTTCCTGGAGTTCCAGGAGGCGTGGGGCCGGAAGTATCCGGCGATCGTGAAGCTGTGGTCCGACGCCTGGGCCGAGTTCGGGCCCCCTCTCCTTCGACGTCGAGATCCGCAAAGTCATCTGCTCGACGAACGCGATCGAGAGCGTGAACGCCCGCATGCGCAAGGCCGTCCGGGCCCGCGGGCACTTCCCCAACTGCGAGTATGAGGTCGTGCCGCTTCGGCCGGTGGCCTGACTCATTCCCTAACTGGCCTTCGGTGCCTGTTGTCTCGAGGCCGCCGCCCTCAAGCGCGTCTACATGGCGCTGATGAGCCCGGACCCGACCGGCAAGGGCCGCAGGCGGTGGACCATCCTGTACAAACGGTTGTACGCGCTTGCCTCCCGATCACGTCGAGGTCACTCATGCCTGCCCAGCAGCCGAGTTCTGCCATTGCCAACGTGCCGTTCCTGATCCCGCCTCGCCACGACAGCGGTGGAACGGCAAGCGCCCCCCGCGGTGACGTCTCGGCTCCAGGGGAGATCGATCCATCGGTCTGGCGTGTTGTCGGCGATCCGCTGGTCGCGGCGCCCAAGGGGGGCGTGCTGTCCGGCTCCCGGGTCGCGGTGAAGGACCTCTTCGCTGTCGCCGGCCATGCGATCGGAGCGGGGAATCCGGCATGGCTGTGCGAGGCGCCGATCGAGTCCGCCCACGCCGCGGCCGTCCAGGCCCTGCTGCAGGCAGGGGCGGACGTCACCGGCATCGCACGGACCGACGAGCTGGCCTACGGCCTGTCCGGGCTCAACACGCACTACGGGATGCCACCGAATCCCGCGGCGCCCGGGCGGGTCCCCGGAGGGTCCTCGAGCGGCTCGGCCAGCGCCGTCGCCCTGGGGCTGGCTGACATCGGTCTGGGCACCGACACGGCAGGCTCGGTGCGGGTGCCGACCTCCTACTGCGGGCTGTACAGCCTGCGGCCGTCACACGGTCTGGTCCCGGACACCGGCCAGATCGGTCTCGCACCCTCGTTCGACACTGTGAGCTGGATCACCCGAACACCGCAACTGCTCAGCCGGGTGTCCGACGTGCTCCTTCCGCGGCGACCCGCTCAGCCGATCAAACGGCTGCTCCTGGCCACGGACCTGTTCGACCTGGTGGACCCGGCACTGCGTCTGCCGCTGCACGACGCAGCCCACGCGTGGGCGGACCGGCTGGCCGTCCCGCTGCAGCCGAGGGGCAGCACCTGCGCCGCGCATCTCGAGGAGTGGGCGGAGGCGCTGGGTGTCCTCCAGGCTGCGGAGATGTGGCAGCTGCACGGCAGCTGGCTGCAGGCGCACCGCGAGGCCGTCTCGCCCCTCGTCGCAGACGCCATCGCTGCGGGCGAGGGCATGCCGGCCGAATACCTCGCGTGGGCCCGGGACACCGTGAGCCAGGCGCGGAGCACGCTCGCCGAACTGATCCCGCCCGGAACCGCGCTCGTACAGCCGGCGGCCCCAACGGCGGCTCCCCCGCCCGGCCCGGCCGTCACCGGCATGGCACTGCGTACCGCTACCGTGCAGCTGATCTGCGCTGCAAGCGTGGCGGGCCTGCCGGTCCTGACCCTGCCCGGAGTGCAGAGCCCGGCCGGCCCCGTCGGGCTCAGTCTCGTCGCGACCGCCGGAAGCGATCGCGCCCTGACCGCCGCACTCGCCGATCACACCGCCGACTCCGCGGCCCTGACACCCCTGCCCGCCTCCCTGCCGGAGGCGTGAAGTGCTGTCCCGATGACCACATCGGGACAGCAACGTCGTCCTTGCCGAGAACGTCATCCATCCGGCCCGGCAGCCGCAGCCTGCGTGGCACCTCCGACGGCAGCCGGTACAGCAGCGCCGCCGGGAACGCCCGGTCGCTCGGGCTGAACCGCACCTTCTCCTTACCGAGTCGGCGCTCCGGCACCGACAGTTGGTGGCGCAGGGCGAGGATCTCCACGTCCTTGTCCCGATCGCTCATCGACAGCAGGCGCAGCAGGGCGAACGCGTTCGCCCTGCCCAGGTGGGCCAGTCGCAGCAGCACGGTTGGTCCTCATGCCGCGTTGATCGACAGCCGCGCGACGGCGCAGACTCGGCCGACCGCGCTCGACATCCCGTACACCAGCTCCGACCAGGGCGGATGAGGTTGTCGGCAAGCGCAGGGGCAGGTGTCAGGCTCGCGTCTGACTCGTTGTCCCTGCCATGGGGCGGGGGGACTCCGGCGTGCTCAAGACCCGCTGAGGTGTTCCCCAACTGCCACTCGCGGTACTCCCGGGCACCTCCAAGGCGCTGATCGGCGGCGCCATCCGCGAGGCCACCCGAGTCCTCCAGGCCCTCGACCGCACCACCCCCACCGGCGCCATCACCGTGACCACGGCCGACCAACTCGCCGCCATCGCCGGCCACGCGCTGAGCCGATGAACCCGTACCCGGAACCGAGAAGTTGTTTTTCGACAGCTCCCCGGCCCGTCAGGCGGATGCCTGTCCGCTGGTTTCCGCCAGCAGCTCCAGCGACCTCAGCCAGGCCTTCCTGTCGATGGCCGAGGACACGATGATCAGCTCGTCCGCTTGGGCGAGCTCCGTGAAGCGGTCCAGGTAGTCCTTGACCTCGGCGGGGTTGCCGACGGCTGTGTACTGGAGCATTTGCAGAACCTGCTGTCCAGCGGGTGTCTCGAGGATCATGTCCGCCTCCTCCGGCGTGAACGTCCGGCCGCCTCGGCCGAGCATCTGGGTCACGCGGTGGCGCTTCGTGGCATGGAAATGCTCCTGGGCGTCTTCCGTCGTGTCCGCCGCGATGACGTTGACGCCGGCGATGACGTACGGCTTGTCCAGCTGCGCCGACGGCTGGAATTCGCGCCGGTAGAGGGCGACGGCGTCCCGCAGCGCGTTCGGTGCGAAGTGGGAGGCGAAGGAGTACGGAAGCCCGAGTGCGGCGGCGAGCCTCGCACCGAACAGGGATGAACCGAGAATGTACAGCGGCACGTTGGTGCCCTTGCCCGGTGTGGCGTCGACACCTGGGATGCGGGACTCGCCTGCCAGGTAGCCCTGCAGCTCCAGCACGTCCTGCGGGAAGGTGTCCGCCGACCTGGGGTCGCGGCGCAGCGCACGCATCGTCTGCTGGTCGCTGCCCGGTGCCCGGCCCAGGCCCAGGTCGATGCGGCCGGGATGCAGGGTCGCCAGGGTTCCGAACTGTTCGGCGATCGGCAGCGGTGCGTGATTGGGCAGCATGATGCCGCCGGCGCCGAGGCGGATGGTCCGCGTATGCGCGGCGATGTGCGCGATGAGCACGCTGGTCGCCGAGGACGCGATGGTCGGCATGTTGTGGTGTTCCGCATACCAGATCCGCCGGTAGCCCCACTCCTCGGCGTGCTGGGCCATGGTCACGCTGGCCTGGAAGCTGTCGGCGGCGGTTTCGCCCTCGCCGATCTGCGCCAAGTCGAGGATGGAGAGTGGGACAGTCACGGGTAGCAGACCTCTCGGAGAGACAGACACCGGTACGTGGAGCGGGCACGTCGGATGCCGACCGTGCCCGTGTCCGGGAACACTGACGAAGCCCGGGATATTTCGGTGCCACTGTCCACCGGCCCGTCGGAGGCATCGAGCGGTAAGTCGGTCGCTACCGCGGGGTCGGTGACGGGAAGGGGGCGGTCACGTCCAGGATGCGCTCGAAGGGGACGGACAGGATGACGACGTCCTTGCCCTGGACGGCGTCCTCCGCGGCCGCCGCGCGCGCCCCGGATTCCAGCGCGGCGGCGTCGCCGGTCTCAGGGCCCCGGGAGTTCGCCCCATGCACGTCGTGTCCGCCGGCGCCGAATGTGCGCGCCGGCGTCGTCCCGATCACCCTGCGCCGATGAAGCCAAGTGGCATGTCCTGTCCTGCCGCGGTCCATCGGTGATGTGCCCCGGGTCCGGTGGAGTCACCCTGCTGGACAGATGATGCTCCAGACGCTCAAGAAGGCTTCTGTGCCCCGCAGTCACCCGGCCGATTTCCGGCGCAAGGTCCTCGACCTCGTCGAAACCGGCCGACCGATCCGGCAGAGCCCGCGTCCAAGCCGAAGGCTGGGCCGGTGAGACCGAAGGGCTCGACCTCGCCCTCCAACTCCTCGGCGCCGAGCGCGACGACACCCACCGTCGCACCCGACGCCCCGTCGTCGACCTCGGCATCCCCGCCCCAAGAACCACAGGAGCCCCATGACTGGCTGGAGCCCGTCTGGCAAATGACCACAGGTCGGGCTCGTGGAGCCATAGGATCAAGAAGCCAGAACAGCTCCGGCACGCTAGGAGTCGGCGGGCTTGTCGAACCGCGTGGCGATCGCACGGAGCTGCTCGCCCCACAGTCCTGCTGCGCTCAGCGACCGAACGGTCATCGTCGCAGGCGTAGCGGGTGGGCGCCGCAACCAGCCGTACCGGTGGTTGGATGAGGGCCGCGCTCGGTGGCGCCGCAGAAGGTACGGGAAGGCCGGGGGCTGCCCCTGGCCGCACAGGGCCCGGATACGGAGCGTTCTTGACCCGGTCCCGGCGTGCACCGCGCTCTGGATGTCTGATACATCTGATGTCGCTGTCATGCACCTGCCGACGAGGTGGATGGAAGCCCGCACGTGTCAGCGGGCATCGGACGGGAGCCCGCACGTGCGGGCGGACGGGGGAAAAGGACGATGACGTATCGACGTGCGCTCGCACCCGCGGTCGTCGGGGCGCTTTTGCTGGCGGGGCTGCTGTGGTGGGCGGGGAGCAGCGCCCACGCACTCAGCCTGCCCGGCGCCACACGGTTCTTCGGCCCCGACCAGGCGAACCGCCTGACCTCTTGGACGATGCCCTGGTCGACCGGCTCTCCGTCATCAGCCCAGTTCACCGACCCCGCAGGCGCACCCGGCCACGGCGCGGACTACGCGGCCCTGAGAGAGACCGCCATGCGGGTGCGCTACACCGCGCTCGTCTTGCTCTTTGTGTGCGGCGCGGTGCCTCTGCTGCGCCGACTGTCGGACCGCGGCGCCGGGCGCGCGGCCGTCGCCGTGGCGGCCCTGTGGGGCTGGGGCATCGTTGCGGCCATGCTCGCCGTCACTGTGTCCGCACCCTGGATGGTCGCTTCCGGCGGCTCCGCCGCGTTCCGGCTGCTGCCTGGCCTCGCGAGCGCCATGTCCCAGGGCCGCGAACTGCCGGTGGGCGCTGCCCTGGTCGCCGCCGCGGCCGCCGTCGGCCTCATGACCCTGCTGCGGACCGAGGTGACACCCCCACCTGGCCGGTCCGTGCCGACCGCGGCCACCGCGCGGCTCGCCGCGACCCTGGGCACCACCGTGGTCGCCATCGCCCTCGCCGTCCTGTCCAACGACCGGGTGGCTGGGCGCATACAGACCGGGTTCACCGGCAACGGGCTGCTGTCCGAGCCCGGTGATCTGCTGCGGCAGTGGATCCAGCTTGGCGCCTGGACCCTGCCCACCGGCTCCGCTCCCGGGCGCTGGCTGCTGTACCGGCTCGGCGACGTGGCGCTGCTCGCCCTGGCCTGGTGGGGGCTGCGGCTGCTGACCGTCCTGCTCGACCGCGTCACCTACCCCGCCTACTCGCTCGGCGCCGTCGCCGCCACCACCCTGGGCGTGGTGGTGAGCGGCGCCTGGCACTCGCTCCTCTCCTATCAAGGCAGCACCGGTGGGCCCCTGCTCTACTACGTCTCCGTAGGCTCAGGCGTGTCGGCGGCGCTCGTCTTCGGCATCCTCGCCGGCTGCGCCGGCACATTGACCGTCCGGATCCGCAGCCGCACGCAGCAGCCCGCCCTGCCAACACCGTAAGAGGACGTCTGGTTCGTGCAGTTCATGAGTGATTGCGGTTTATGCGTCCCGCCAGGTTGGGGGGGGTTCGCCGGTTGCGCGTTGGGCGAGGGTGGAGATCGTTGCGAGGCGGATCATGCTCTCGGAGTGTTCGGGTTTGGTTTCTTTGGTTTCGTAGCCGCGGGCGAGCCGGCGGTGCATCATGATCCATCCGAGGCTTCGTTCCACGACCCATCGCCTGGGCAGGACGGAGAATCCCTTGACCTGGGCATTGCGGGGGACGACGTCGACATCGATGCCGAGTCTCGTGCCGTGTTCGATGGCCTGGTTCTTGTAGCCGGTGTCGACCCATGCCTTGCTGATTGTGGGATGGGCGGCCGCGGTGCGGGTCAGGAGCTGTTTGCCGACTTCATTATCGGAGACACTCGCAGCGGCCACCATGACCAGCAGTAACAGGCCGAGTGCGTCGACGGCGATGCTGCGTCTGCGGCCGACGATCTTCTTGCCGGCGTCGATCCCTTGGGTGCTCGTGGGGACGGTGTGGGCGGTCTTGACCGACTGCGAGTCGATGACGCACGCGGTCGGCTCGGGATCGCGGCCCTCCTTCTCGCGGACCAGGCGGTGCAGGCGGACGCCGAGCTTCTCGATCGTGCCGTCGGCACTCCAGTCGCTGAAGCAGGAGAAGACGGCGGTGTGGGGCGGGAAGTCGTGCGGCAGGTAACGCCAGGCGATTCCGGTGCGGTTGACGTAGAGGATCGCGTTCATGACTTCCCGCAGGTCAGTGACCTTGCCGCCAAGGTTCGGCGATGTCTTCTGCCGCTCGGCCCGCCATGCGGTCAATACCGGTTCCATCAGGGCCCAGCGGGCGTCGGACAGATCGGACGGGTACGGCTTGCGAGTCGGCTTCGATGCCATGAACACATGGATACGTTCTGGCGCGTCCAGGGGGTATCGCTCGTCCGGGCGAACGACGGCAGCCAGTTCACCCATATTCGAACCGGACAGGATCTGTTCGGGCAGAACGGGGCAACACATCAGGCCGGCAGCTGACCCTGCCGCTGCACATTCGGTGCGAGGTGCGTCAATCGGTCGATCTCAGGCGACCGACAAAGCGGCTAAACCTGCACGTCAGCAGCACGAACGTCCTCTCAGGCCAATACACCTAGTGCTCATGTGACGTCAGGTCACCAAAGCGGGTACGCGGTGATCGCGCAAGGGCCCTGCGGAACGGGACGGGACACGCCGCGACCATGACCGAGCTCTTGACACGCTCATGCCATATCCGGACGATGCCTCGCACGGGAGAGCCACCCGTACCCCCCACCCAGGAGACATCAGCATGCGACTTCGCATACGCGGCTCCCGCGGCAGAAGGCCCGCCACCCTCACGGCCTTACTGGCGCTCGCCGTCGTGGTCCCGCTCGGCGCCGCGACCGGCACCGGCGCGGCCACCGGCACCGGCACCGGCACATCGGCCGCCCTCGCCGCCACCTCGGAGGAGGTCATCCGGCAGTACGAGATCCACGGCCCGTCCACCCCCGCCGAGCGCACCGCCCTCGTCGTCACCGGCGTCTCGATCGACGAGGCCGACTCCCACGCGGTCGTCGTCAGCGCCAACGCCGCACAGGCACGGCGGCTGCGCGCCCTCGGATACAAGCTCGACGCCCTGCCCGCCCCGCCCGACCGCACCGGCGGCAAGGCCCCCGGCACCTCCCTCGGCGCCCTGGACTTCCCCTCCGCCGACTCGCGCTACCACAATTACGCCGAGATGAACGCGGAGATCGACCAGCGGCTCCAGCAGTACCCGAACATCATGAGCCGCCGCGTCATCGGCAAGAGCTACCAGGGCCGCGACATCGTCGCCATCAAGATCAGCGACAACGTGGCGACGGACGAGAACGAGCCCGAGATCCTCTTCACCCACCACCAGCACGCGCGCGAGCACCTCACCGTCGAGATGGCGCTCTACCTGCTGCGCGAACTCGGCGCCGGCTACGGCTCCGACTCCCGGATCACCAACGCCGTCAACAACCGCGAGATCTGGATCGTGCCCGACCTCAACCCCGACGGCGGCGAGTACGACATCGCCTCCGGCTCCTACCGCAGCTGGCGCAAGAACCGCCAGCCCAACGCCGGTTCGACGTCCGTCGGCACGGACATGAACCGCAACTGGAACTTCAAGTGGGGCTGCTGCGGCGGATCCTCCGGCTCGTACGGCTCCGAGACCTACCGCGGCTCGGCCCCCGAGTCCGCGCCTGAGGTGAAGGTCGTCGCCGACTTCGTACGCTCCCGGGTCGTCGGCGGCAAGCAGCAGATCAGGGCCGGCATCGACTTCCACACCTACAGCGAGCTGGTGCTCTGGCCGTACGGCTACACGTACAACGACACCGCCCCCGGCCTCACCCAGGACGACCGCGACGCCTTCGCCGCGGTCGGCCGCAAGATGGCCGCGAGCAACGGCTACACGCCGCAGCAGTCGAGCGACCTCTACATCACGGACGGGTCGATCGACGACTACCTGTGGGGCGCGCACAAGATCTTCAGCTACACCTTCGAGATGTACCCGCGCGGCTCGAGCGGCG
>NZ_JUJA01000023.1:15112-29121 GCF_001906585.1 Streptomyces kebangsaanensis
AGCCGCAACCGCGACGCGGTGCTGCAACTGATCGAGAACGCCGACTGCATGTACCGGTCGATCGGCAAGGAGCAGCAATACTGCGCGTAGTCCCCGAGACCGCCGTGGCATGGACTTCCCTGCCGTGCCGCGGCGGTCGCGTGCCTCTGCTCCATCTGTCCCTCCCTGCCTACCGCGACCTGCAGCATCTGCGGCGAGGAGAAGCCCTGCGGCACCTCCCGGACCACGGGCCGGACGTAGTGCCCGGACTGCCGGCGCCGCTCAGCCTCGTGCTCGGTCTGTGGAAGCATCGCGGCGGTCGTCTCCGGCACCCTCGACCAGCCCCTTTGCGCTGACTGCACCGCTCCTGAGGTCTGGCACACCTGTCCTACCTGCACCGATCCCGACTACCCGCACCCCGGCCGGTGCGCTCGCTGTCTCATCAACCGGCGGCTCAACGAGCTGCTGGGTCCCCCGTCCGATGCCCTCCACCCCGGCCTCGAAGCCCTCCGGCAGAACATCGCCACCGCCGAGCACCCCGTCACCGCCAGGCGGTGGCTGAACAAGCCGTCCGTCTCCCCGGTTCTGTCCGACCTCGCGTCCGGCCGACGAGCCCTGGCCCACGATGCCCTCGACGAACTGCCCGGCAGCCCGTCCCTCGCCCGTCTCCGCCAAGTTCTCGTCAGTGTCGGTGTTTTGCCTGAGCGGGACGAGTACATGATCCGCCTCGATCGCTTCCTCACCGGCCTCCTCGCATCCCAGCAGGACGCCGAACAACGCTCAGTCCTGCGCCGGTACACGATCTGGCACCTGGTCCGGCGGCTTCGCCAACGCAACAACGGCAGTCCACTCACCCCGCAGGGGTTTATGTCCGCACGTCAACGCGCTCACGCGGCCGTCGCCTTCCTGAAAGGGCTGAGGGACCACGGCCTCACCCTGGAGACCTGTCAGCAGGCCGACCTCGACCAGCGGCTCATCGGCGAATCCACCACCTACCGCCAGACGGCCGGGCACCTCATCCGCTGGGCCCACGCCAACAAGCTCACCGCTGTCCACGTCCCCGCCATTCGCTGGAACGGCCCCACTGAGCTTCTTCGAGCTGGGCCCCGATCAGGTGACGCCCGCCAAGCGCAACGAGCGAGGCCCCCGGGCAGTTGATCGAGATGTCTGACGTCTCCACCACGCTGCTCAGGGGCCTCGTTGGTCATCCATCCTGCCGCACTCGACCTGCCGCATGCGCTCGTGGAGTGGGTCACCATGCTCATCGTCACCCGTGAGGGCGACCGGCGCTGCAAGCTCCGCCCGTCTCAGCGCGCGATGGGGGCACTGGTGTACCTGCGCGAGCACACCACCCTGGCGAAGATCGCTGCCGGGTTCGGAATCAGCGAGTCCACCGCCCACGCCTGCACCAGCGCGGTCATCCACCCGCTCGCCCGGCGCGCGCCGGGTCTGCTGAAGGTCCTGCGCGAGGCCGACCCCGACTTCATCCTGCTGGACGGCACCCTCGCCGAGCGCGACCGGGTCGGCGACTCACGCGCGGACTCCTCCCACAAGCACCGCCGGCACGGCGTGAACGTGCAGGTGGTCACCGATCCGGACGGCCGACGGCTGTGGCTCTCACCCGCGCTGCCGGGCCGGGCTCACGACCTGACCTCCCCCAGCCCGCACCCACCGCATCATCCGCATCTGCAAGCGCCAGGGCGTCCCCATCCTGGCTGATCCCGCCCACCAGGGCGGCGGCCCCTGGCTGACCACAGGCATCAAACGCAGGCCCCTGCAGGAACTCACCCCCGCCGAGAAGACCGTCAACCGGGCCCTGGCCACGGCACGGGCACCGGTCGAACGCGGCGTCGCCCGCCTGAAGTCCTGGCGGATCTTCCGCAGATCCCGATGCAGCCCCAACCGCATGACGTCAATCGCCAAAGCCGTCCTCACCCTGGAGCGGCAACGCTGAAGAAGCTCACTGATCCGGCGGGGCGGCGTCGGCGGCAGGCGGACCGCAGGGCATCAGCGACCAGCTCGGTGCGCAGGTGGTCGGCGGTGGCCCAGCCGACCACGCGCCGGGAGGCGATGTCGATGACGGTGGCCAGGTAGAGCCAGCCCTCGTCGGTGGGGATGTAGGTGATGTCGCCGCACCAGCGGGCGTCGGTCGCGGTCGGGTCGGGCCGGAAGTCGCGCAGGACCAGGTCCGGGCGGCTGGCCGCGTGCGGGTCGGGGATCGTGGTGCGGTCGGCGTCTGCGGTGTCTGCCGGCGAGCCCGGCGGCCCGCATCAGCCGGGCGATGCGTCTGCGGCCGCAGGCCGTACCCTCGCGCCGGAGGACGGCGTGGATGCGTGGGGCCCCGTAGGTGCCACGGGACTGGACGTGGACGGCGGTGATCTGCTCGGTCAGTTCCGCGTCCTGCACGGCCCGGGGGCCGACGGCGCCGGTGCGGCGGGCATAGAAGGCGGCACGGGAGACCTTCAGCAGTTCACAGGCACGTTTGACGCTGTGACCTGCCCCCTTCTCCGCCTCGATGAACGGGTGCACGTTCACCGGGTCTCCGTCGCGAAGAAAGCCGTGGCCCGCTTGAGGCTCTCCACGTCCTCCCGCAGGCGGCGGTTCTCCCGTCGCAGTCGGGTCAGTTCCTCGCGTTCGCTGCTGGTCAGGCCGTCGCGCTCGCCGGCGTTGACCTCGGCCTGCTTCACCCAGTCGCGCACCGCGGTCTCGGTCAGGCCGAAGTCCTTGGCGACCTGACCGACCGAGCGGTCACCGCGTCGGCACAGCTCGACGATCTCCGCCTTGAACTCCGGCGTGAACGAGCGGCGAGCACTCGGCTTCTTCTTCCCCATGCTCCCCATGGTGGACATCCTTCCGGGGACTCAACCCCTGATCTCGGATGTCCGTCAAAGCGGATCAAGCCCAAACCTGCTGCACCACGTGAGAGACCGCACCTTCCGCGAGGACGACTCCAAAGTCCGCACCGCCGCCCTGCCCCGCACCATGGCCGGCCTGGGGCACCTCCCGGCCGAAGGCTGGGGGAGCAACCTCGCCATCAGCGTCCACCGCCAGGACGGCCACACCGACATCGCCGCGGCCCTCCGCCAGGCCGCCCGCGACCGCCACCGACCCCTGACCGCCCTCGGTCTCACCAGATGAACCCGGACAAGATCACTTCACGCAATGACTCTGCCCCCTGACCCCGGCAACCGACATCCCCCAGTTGTGCCCACCCCATGAATACGGGTCAGGGGCCCGCAGCGAGAGCTGCTGGGCCCCTGACCCGTAGTGGGGTCCGCCCCCGGCCTCGGGGAGTTACGCCGCCAGGCTGCGCTCAGCGTTCTGCGGGGTCTTGGCGGGCTCCTCGGCGAGGTAGCGCTCGATCGAGTCGTCGAGTTCTTCGAGCCACGGTGTGTGGTGCTCGGCGGCCAGGGTTCCCGTCATGACCGAGCGGTAGACACGGTCGCGGTAGCCCATGATGTCGGCCTTCTTGTCGCGCTTCCACGCGAGGAAGATCTCGACGACCCGGTCGAGGTCGAACTCGGGGTAGTCCGTCTGCCGCAGCAGATCACGCACGTAGTCGGCCTGGAAGCGGACCTCTTCGGCGTCCGAGGAAAGCCTCTCGAAACGTTCCCGCCACTCGGCGATGGACACGGAGCGTTCGGTCTCCGACGGCAGCTCGGCGCGGCCCAGGATGAGGTCGCGTACGTACCAGGCCTGCGCGTCGAACATGTTGAAGGTGAACCACTGGTCCTGCGCGCCGAGGTAGGCCAGACGCGGGTTGTCCTGCCACACGACACCGCGGTAAAGGCCGTCCGGGTACACGTTGTTCGGGGAGGTCAGCGCGAGCTCGTCGGGCAGGAACGGGTACTTGTGCAGGTAGCCGGTGCACAGGATGACGGCGTCGATGTGCTTCGAGGTGCCGTCGGCGAAGTGGACCGTGTTGCCCTCGATGCGCTTGATGACGGGGCGTTCCTCGAAGCCCTCGGGCCAGTCGTAACCCATCGGCGCGGAACGATAGCTCGCCGTCACCGAGCGTGCGCCCATCTTGAACGCCTGGCTGCCGATGTCCTCGGCCGAGTAGCTGGAGCCGACGACGAGGACGTCCTGTCCCTTGAAGGCTTCCGCGCCGCGGAAGTCGTGCGCGTGGGCGACGTACCCGGGGAAAGTCTCGATGCCAGGGAAATGCGGCACGTTGGGGAAAGCGAAGTGGCCGCTGGCGACGACCACATGGTCGAACTCCTCGGTCGTCGTTTCTCCGGTGGGGAGATTCTCGACCGTGAGCGTGAAGACCTCACGCTCGGCGTCGTATTCCGTCCAGCGCACGACGGTCTGGAAACGGATGAAATCGCGCACGTTCGTCTTCTTCAGCCGGGCGGCGATGTAGTCCCACAGAACCGGGCGCGGCGGGTATGAGGAGACGGCGCGACCGAAGTGCTCGTCGAAGGTGTAATCAGCGAACTCCAGCGCTTCCTTCGGCCCATTCGACCACAGATTGCGGTACATGCTCGAGTGCACGGGCTCGCCGTACTCGTCGAGTCCGGTGCGCCAGGTGAAGTTCCACTGGCCGCCCCAGTCAGCCTGTTTCTCAAAACAGACAATCTCGGGGATGTCCGCCCCCGCGCGCGCTGCGGTCTCAAAGGCCCGCAGCTGAGCCATGCCCGAGGGGCCGGCACCGATAATCGCTACTCTTTTTCTGTTCGTCACGTATGTCCCTTTATTTTCGCCATGCGACCCCGCACCCACCCTCACGGGCAGGAAGGAGCCATCCGGTCGCCAGAATCCGCACGTATCGACCGGTCCAGAGAAGCGGCTTTCTTTCGACCATAGCAGGATTGGCTCAAATGCGCTAATTTGCTACCGCAATCAACTGCGTCAACCCGTCGGAGGTGCGGGCCGCGACAGCCGGTCCGGCCGTGCGGTTACAGGTCGACATCAAGCCCCACTCTCGACGGATGACCTGCACCTTCGTCTCCTCGTCGGGTGCGACGGGGTCGTCTGCCGGACTGGCCGCGAAGGTCGTCGCCCTGCATGTCTTCACCCTTTGAACTTCACACCGGCAACGCAGCGGAAAGGATGGATGGCGCCCTGGCGGAAATGTGGCCGGCCGCAGCTCCTTCCCGGTCTGCGCGATCTCATTCCTCCGAGATGCAGAAGGAAGCGGATCCGTAATCTGCTTCTCCGTCCTGTCCGAGTGAAGGTGTGTCAGGGCGACTCAGGGGTCGGCCTGCCTGCCTCGGGCCGTCGCCTGCCGGAGGCGGGTGGTGGCGAGGTCGATGAGGGTGCGGGTGGCCCGACTGAGGGTGGTGTGGCGGCGGTGCACGATGGCGACGTGGTCGTAGAGTCTCGGCCCCAGCGGGGCGGAGTGGAGCCGGTGGGGCAGCTGGCCGGCGAGGCGGTGGACGACGCCGCGTGCCGCGATCGTGTCGGCGTGTCCGCGGGCGGCGATCTCCAACGCGGTCTCGACGTTCTCGACCTCGATGTGCGGCCGCAGTGTGCGGTGCGCCGTCTGTATGGCGGCCGGCAGGGCGATGGCTGGGGTGCTCGTGGTGCGGGAGCCGCGTACGGTCTTGCCGTCCACGGCGATCGGCCGCAGCCCGTCCTCCTGGGCGAGGGTGTCCCGGATGGCGAGGAAGACGCCGATCGCGGCGCCCAACACGTCGCCGTCCATGCGGGCCAGCAGTCGGCGCACGGTGCCCGGATGCGGCACCGGGATCCGGCCGGTCAGCGGATCTGGTGCGAGGCCCAGGACCCGTAGCGCCCAGCGCGGAGCATCGGTGATCCATTCGCCGATGGCGGTCAGCGACCGCGCGCCGGCCAGCATGCTCGCCGCGGCAGCCGACAGCAGCGGAACCAGCGGATACAGGCGGCCCCGGCGATCACGCGGATCGGGTACGCGGGCCAGGTGGTGGTGCAGCCGCACGGCATCGGTGACGGGCGCGACAGCTTCGGCGCGGGCCAGGTAATCCAGCGCGCAGGGCATGGGAGATGACGCAGGGGCAGGCACGGTCTCGCTCGGTTCTCATGGGTCTCGACAACCACATGATCACCAGCGCCGTGCCTGTACTGCTATCCACCCAGACCGGGACATGACGCCACGTCACGGACGAGGGATCCGAACCCGGACCGATCGCTTTCACGCAAAGACCCTGCTCCACACCCACAGCCTCGCAGACGCCATCAGCGTCACCGAAGACACTTTGCATTGTGAAGAGCCCGAATTCGGACCCCGTACGAGTCTTCCATGCGGGTGTACTCGTCTGACAGACTCTCTTTGTTTTCGCCTGCTGCACACTGCTGGAGTGTTCGTGAGTGTCCCTCCCGGATCTTCACCGGAAAGCTGCTGAATCAATGCTGGTAGCCGCGGTGCAAAATGCCTCCGAGCACGGTCAGGGGCTTGACGGCCTGGTCTCTGCTCTAGGGCTCAGTTGTCGGATGCTGGAGAAACTTTCACTACGCTTGCCCGGCGACCGCAACAGTAACCAAGTCGGCATCCTGCTGGCGGCGGGAAACTATGCACTGTGCGCTGGCGCACTTCTCTCCAGACTTGACGAGACCTGACGGCTTACCTTTCCGATCAAGGCCGGACCGGGGACCACGCCCCTCCTCGTGGCCCAGGGCTTCGGCATGGTCGGTTGATGCCCGGTTGCTGACGTCTCGTCGTGTTGGGTGGAAGTTCGCCGTTGACGGCTCCGGCAAGACGCAGGCGGACCGAAACCGTCAGCTCATCTGCAGCAGGCAGTGGAAAACCTGCAGCGGCACCGGTCTGTTCAGCGACATGTGGGCCCTGGAGGCAGGGGAGACACGTAGCGACTCAAGGAGTTGTGACGAGTTCGCTTTTGCCGACTCGTTCCAGAGCGCCGGAAACTCCACGGGTCCCAACCCCGTCGTCCACAGCGGCAAGGAGTGCGTGCAGACCTATGTCAGGCGTAACGCCGACGACACCATGACGCTCCATCTGCGTCCGGCTGCCCCGGTACCGACGTGGAAGGAGCCGTGTGACCGGTCCTCGATGTCGAACTGGCAGAACACCCAGTCGATGCGGCCGTTCGGCGACTTCATCAAACAGCAGCGCCTGATGGAGGACGACGACTACTGGCTCGACCTGGACGGGTTCACGGCGCCCACGCCGTAAGCGCGCGATGAGAAGTGCCCCCGGAACAACCGGGGGAGCACTTTGGTTTCACGACCAGACGAGTCGTCCTTCGGCGACCGAGCAGGTCGGATGGCTTCCATCGGCGATTTTCGTCAGCATTTCTGCCACGGAGTCGAAATAGTGAGCCAGTGATGGGTACTCGCCCGTGATCGTGATGTCGCCCACGAACCACCTGCCGATACGCCCGTCCCGCACGTCGATGAACTTCCCCATCCAGCCGTCCTGGTCCGACAGGAACGGGATCCACTCATTGCGCCAGAACGGATTGTCCGGCTGATCCGGAGGGTTGACCCCACCGGTCATGTAGTGGTTGGCGTAGAGCCTCTCCATCGCCCGGATGCCCAGAAAGAAGCTTCCCTCGTCCGGAAACCCGACGAAACCACAGCACGCCACATCGTCGTCCACGTCTTCCTCAGGAAGATCCAGATTGTTCTGCAACAGCCACGCCCGTAGGTCCTGATGAAGCTGGATGCCCATCCGTTCCTCGGCGGCCGCAAGCATCTGTTCCGCGGCCGGCCCGGGCAGATCCGCATGATCGGCCGGGGCGTGCTCCCGAAGAAGACTCATCACGCGGGACCAGCTCTCCACCACACTCATTCCCCACTGCCCTCTGCGTGGACGCCCTGTACGGCTGCGTCGCTGCGGGTTTCTGTTCGAAGCGTCGACGCCGGGCGCCGCAATCCCGAAGCGCGCGCAAGAAGGCCACCTTGCGGAGCGCCGACCGGGAAACCTCGCAGGAATGGTACTCGGAGTGGGCCGACTGCCAGGGCTTCGGTGTTGTCCGGACTCGTCCGTTTTGATCATGTGAGGCCGAGGAGGGCGATGGTCCGAATTCGGTCCCGGGCTGCTCGTCGGAGTCCGGAGGCGATGTTCCGGACGCCGGCCGGGCGAAGGGCTCCGATCGCAAGGTTCCTGCAGGTGGCCATTGCTCCGGGTGCGTTCCCGGTCCGCACCTGGGAGGCGTCCTCGGCGAACGTGACGTCCCTGACGTGGTGCGGGGCTTCGACGCTCCAATGCCCTCGGATCAGTCGGGCGAGCTGAGCCCGGCCGGCCTGTTCGGCGGTAAGGCTGGTGACCGCGTAGACGGTCTTGAGGCTGATCTTCCCGGTCTTGCGGTGGACGCGGCGGCGAACGATCTGGACGGCCTGGCGGGCGCCGGGGAAGAGCAGGTTGTTGACCTCGATTCTTCAGCGGTCGTGAGTGCATGACCGTTCCGTCGGTTCGCCCTGTTTGTTCCGCGTGATCGCGGGCGGGGCCTTCGCGTGTCGCTGCGGCTGCGCCGGGGTTCCACGGCACCCGGACGTCCTGCGGGCCTGTTCCTTTCCATGTCTCGTCGGGCTGGTGGTCCGGTCGTCAGGTGACGGCGGGCAGGGCGGTCAGCCGGTGCCAGCAGGTGGTGAACGCCTTCGCCCAGGGCCAGGTCCGCTCGATCCGCAGGAAGCGGCGGCGGGCGTGGTCGGCGAGTCGGGCGGGCAGGTGGTAGAGGCGGAAACGCATGGTGTCCGGCTCGGCTTCGGCCAGGCCGTCGATGTCGTGCAGGGCCAACAGCCTCAGCCACGCGTCGAGATCGGCGGCGAGGTTTGCGGCGAGCATCCAGCCGCGGTTGACCTCCCAGGAGGCGGAGGGCAGGTTGTCCAGGCCCATCGCCTTGTTGGTGCGTACCCGGTCCTCCACCCCGGCGTGGGAGCGGTGCAGCACGTCCAGGAACTGGGCGTGGCCCGAGCCGGCGATGCCCCACATGCGGTGGATGTTGGTCGCGGTGATGCAGTAGCGCCAGCCGGTCTTCTGCTCGAAGTCGGTGAGCTTCTTCAGGTGCCGTCGGGAGGGCTTGACGCGGCGCACGATCAGCCGCATGCCCTCCGGCCAGCCCTCGCGGGTGTTCACCCCGGTCAACTCCGCGACGAAGTAGCCCTCCTGGACGCTGCCGTCCTGGTGCAGAGAGGTCTCCCAGGCGGCCTCGGGCAGGCGGGCGATGGCCCGCTCGTCGTCCTCGGTGATCTTCCAGCCGACGGTGTAGCGGACCGTGCGCCGCGTGGTGTTCAGGGCTTCCAGATGCTCCAGCAGCCCGTGGGTGGCTCCGGCCCCGTCCACCCGCACCAGGATCTTCGCGGCCGAGGAGCCGGGGATCTGCGCGAGGGCCTCGGTGAGCACCCGCACGTGGTCGGCCACCGTGTTGGCGCCGGCATTCCCCGGCCGCAGGAGCATGGCCAGGGACTCGGTGGTGTTGGCACACCACGCGGCCAGTGGGTGAAACCCGAACGTCTTTTTGAAGGTGACCGCCGCGCCGGCCTTCTTCGACGCCGAGGTGATGATGGTGGCGTCGATGTCGATGACGATCCACCCGCACAGCCGCTTGCCCGCCACGACCAGCCAGGGGAAGCCGCCCGGCCTCAGGGGGAGCAGACTCCACACGTGCCGGCGCACCCGTGCCCGCACCTTCGCGATCCTCGCCAGGGTGGCCTCGTCGAGCGCGGCCAGCGTGCGCCGGGCGGTGGAGTCCGAGGCCGCAAGCCCGAACAACGGCCGGTGATGCAACTGGAGTTGCTCCACCTCCGACAAGTTCGCCGCCCCCAGTACGACCGCGATCACGAGGTGTACCAGCACCCCGGCGCGTTCCCGCCAGCCGGCCGCTGTGCTGGATGGCAGCACCTTCGCCAGCGCACCCGTCAGCCCCGTGCGGTCCGCACACCGACGCAGCAGCACCGCCCCCGGCATGCCCGACCAGCCTCCTCCCGTCAGCCACCACGCGCATCGGCACGTTCCGGGGGCGAGGGCCGGGGCGACGCCGGACTGAGAGCTGCGACCTGGGGCGCAGGTCGCGGTCGACGAGGTTACGAACCCTCCGTGAACGCGATGGCGTGGTCAACGGCCCACTGGCGAAACGTTCGCGGCGCCGTCCCGAGGATGTCGGCCACCGCAGTGGTGATGTACGCGGGCTGTCCGACCGCCGCGCTCCACGCGGCGAGCAGCATGTCGACGACCGAGCTGGGCACCGTACCCTCCCCCAAGCTTCGGAACTCGTCCGGCGTCATCTCCTCGAATGCGATCCGGCGCCCCAGGGCGTCACCGATGACGTCCACCTGCGCGGCTTGGGTCAGCGATTCGGGGCCCGTAAGGACGTAGTCGCCTCCGACGTATCCGCCCTGGTAGAGCGTCCGCGCCGCGACGGCTGCGACGTCGCGGTCGTCGACCGGTGCCGACTCGGCAGCGCTGTAAGGCCACCGGACGACTTCGCCGGCCCGGATCGCGGGCGCCCACCAAGCCAGCGAGTTCGACGCGAACATCCCCGGCCGGATGATCGTCAACTCGAGTCCGGTGGCCCCGATGAGCCGCTCGATGTCGGCGTGCAGCACCGCCATGGGATTGGGCTGCTGGAAGAAGGGATGCGGCGTCTGATGCGGGGAGGAGAGGAAGACGACCCGCCGCACGTGGGCTGCCAGCCGCTCAACGACTGCCTCCGCGGTCTGAGGCGGGGCGGTCCAGACGAGGAAGACCGCACCGGCACCACTCAACGCCCGGTCGAGCGACTCGGGCACAGTGAGGTCACCGGTGAAAACCTCGACCTTCGCCGGCAGCGTCGCCGCCGCCTCAGAGCGACGGGTGAGGGCACGGACCGGCACGCCCGCGTCGAGGAGTTGGTCGATGACGACGCGGCCGACCCGGCCCGTCGCCCCAGTGACGAGCACGGGAGGAATGTCTATCTGATTCATGCCGCCCATGAAAACGTTACTAGGTTAAAAAAGCAACTCGGTTACGAATGTTACGGTGGTCAGATGAGCGAGTCGACGGGACTGCGGGCCCGCAAGAAGGAGCGGACGCGCGACGCCATTGGAGACGCGGCCGTCTCACTGTTCCTGGAGCGCGGCTTCGACCGCGTCTCGGTCAACGACATCGCCGCGGCAGCCGAGATCTCCAAGCCGACTCTCTTCCGGTACTTCCCCACCAAGGAAGACCTGGTGCTGTACCGATTTGCGGATCACCAGGGCGAGGCAGCACGCGTCGTACGTGACCGCAAGTCCGGCATCAAGCCGGTGACGGCGCTGCACCGGCACTTCCGGGCCGGCCTCGATCGGTACGACCCCGTCACCGGCCTCAGCGATCACCCCGAGGTGGTGGCGTTCCATCGGCTGGTGTTCACCACACCGAGCCTGGCAGGACGGCTCACGCGGTACCAGCTCGAGGACGAGGAGGCACTGGCGGACGCCCTCGGCGAAGGCATCCAGGCACGCCTGCTAGCCGCCCAGGTACTCGCGGTCCAACGGGTGCTCGCCCGGACCAACTGGCAGAAGATCGCCGACGGTCGCACCGCCCACGACGTCCACCCCGAAGCCGTAGCCGACGCCGACCAGGCATTCAACCAACTGCCGTGACAGGCGACGCTCCCAGTCGAAGAAGGCTCTGCGGCCCGGTGCAGGCACAGCCAACGACTTGGTTCACGATACTGCTGTCGGCAGTTGATCACCGCTTCATCCAGGAGCTGGCCGTGACAGGACGTAATACGGTGGCAGTGGCTCCCGAGCTCCTGCTTGGATGCTCGGCGTGACGTCTGCGGATCTTGCTGATCGCCGTGAGCTGCTGGACCGGCTTGAGCAGTACTACGACGCGGTTCCCCGCTCCGGCGCCCGAGTCGAGGACTTCGGGCCGCTGACCCTGTTCATACGAGAGGGGCAGGGCTGGCCCTTCTATGCACGTCCGACCCTGGGATGGTCCGGAGCGGTGAGTGCCGCCGATGTGGACCGGGTCCGCGCCCGGCAGCGGGAACTGGGCATCCCGGAGAGTTTCGAGTGGGTCGCCGAGACCGCGCCCGCGCTGCGGGCCGCGGTCGAGCAGGCAGGGCTTGCGGTGCACGAGCACCCCTTGATGGTGCTCGGCCCGGACGTACCGACTCCTGCCGTGCCCGAGGTGGCCGACGGTGTGGTGGTCCGGACCGTCGGGCCGGATGATCCCGTGCTGCCGAGCGCGCTGGCCGTTCCTCACCTGGCCTTCACCGAGCCTGGCACCGGTGTCGGTGCGGCCGGCCCGGCGGAACTGGGCGAGGCGGTGCGCGGCCGTACCGGTGACGGATCGGTGGAACGCGCGGTGGCACGCATCCTGGCCGGTCTGACGTGCGTTGCCGCCGCGGTGGAGGACGGCACGGCGCTGTGCGCCGGTCAGCACCAGCCGGTCGGAGCGGTTACCGAGATCGTCGGGGTGGGAACTTTGCCGACCGCGCGCCGTCGGGGTCTTGCGCATGCGGTCACCGCAGTGCTGGTGGCCGACGCCCGGTCGCGAGGCATCGAGACCGTCTTCTTGTCCGCGGGCGACGATGACGTCGCCCGGATCTATGCCCGGCTCGGCTTCCGCTCTGTGGCCACGGCACTGATCGCCGAGCCTGTCGAGTAGCCACTGGCAGGCAGCCATCCGTGACGCGACGTCGGCCGTACGGGTTGGGTGGATTGTGACGTCAGCCTGGGCCCGTGCGGCCTTGTCTCATCCTGCCTTCTGCGGCCTGTCCCGTGCACATCTCGGCGGTCTGATCGAGGAGTTGGCCACTCCCTGGACCGCCCGGTGCGAGTCCGCGCTGCGCGAGCGGCGAGGAGGCGAGCGCAAGCGGGCAGCCGGAGCCGGGCCGCACCACCATCTGGTCTTCACCGACTGCGTGCTGGTCACTCTGGCCGTCCTGCGCCTGCAATTGCCGCACGCGGTACTGGCCGGACTGTACGGAGTGAGCCGCCCCACCGTCACCCGGGCGGTGCACGAGATCCGGCCGCTGCTCGCGTCACGGGGCTTTGCCGTCCCCGACAGGCCCGGCCTACGACTGCGCACCCTGGGAGACGTCTTCGCCTACGCCGACGCCGAGGGCGTGGAGTTGCGGATCGACGGCACCGAGGTACAGGTCCGCCGTCCCCGCGCGGGCAGACCCGGCCGCAAGGCGTTCGTCTCTGGCAAGAAGAAGCAGAACACAGCCAAGACCACCACCATCAGTGACCCCCAGGGCCGCCTGCTGTGGTCGGGGGCGAATCGGCCCGGGCGCCAGCACGATCAGACCGCCATGCGCACCGAGGGCATCGCCGAACTGCTCCGCCTCTACCCTCAGGTCAGGGCCGAGGTCGACGAGGGCTACCGAGGCCTGGCCAACGAGTTCCCGAACCAGATCAGCGCCCCGCCGAAGAAACCGAAGGACGACGCCCCGCTTGGCGACCTGAACGCCTGGCACGAGCACCGCCGCCGTCAGTCCTCCCGCCGCATCCGGGTCGAGCATGCCATCGGCGAGCAGAAGAAGTGGCGTCCGCTCCAGCGGTACATCGGACGGCGCGAGTCTTGTGGCGAGACCCACGCGGCCATCGCCGGCCTGGTTGCCGACCGCGCTGCCCGCCGACTCAGCCGATGCCGCACCAGCACCGAACTGGTGCTCGCCCGACCGGTCACCTGCTGACCGACCAGCAGGCAAACTGCCAGCCCGCACGCCTCAACCTCAATCGCGAACCAAGTCGTAACTACCTGGCCTTGGGGGAGGCCCCCACCGGCAAGCTCCGCCTGCGCCTCATCCCGTGCCGTGCCGGCGGCGTGGCGCGCGACCTCGAGGGCGAGCACCATGTGCTCGCTGACCGCCCGGCGCGCCTGATCGCAGTCCATGTCCAGGAGGCGCCCGTAGGACGGGTGTCCAGCCGTGACCATCACGTGGTCGATCGGCCCGGGCAGTTCCTGGAAGAACCGCCGCAGCCGCGCCGGGTCGCCGGCGTCGAAGGCGGCGGTGCCGAGCGCTTCGACCTCCGTGGCCGCGGTACGCAGCCGTTCGGGGTCCCGTCCGGTGAGAATCACCGAGGCGCCCTCGGCACGGGCGTGCCCGGCGGTCGCCAGCCCGATGCCCGCGCTCCCGCCGATGACGACGAGGGTCTGTCCGAGCAGGGCCGGG
>NZ_JUJA01000024.1 GCF_001906585.1 Streptomyces kebangsaanensis
GACGCAGCGTGTCCGGAGTCGTTGATTGGTCGCGTTCCTGAACCCGAACGCGTTGCGGGCGGTCAGCTTGATCACGCGGTTGACGCCCTCGCTCTTGGCGTTGCTGTGGCCGGTGTTGATGAAGGCGGCGATCTCGTCCCACCAGCGGTCGACGGTGGCGGCGAGGCGGCGGACCTCGGGGATGTCGGCGTCCGCGCACCAGGCCAGGAACTTCCAGCGAGCGTGGCCGAGTTGGTGGCGGTCGGCGCCGGTGCGGGCCAGGGCGAGGAGGTTGCGCAGGGACTCCTTGGCGATCCACGAGGTCAGCAGCGTCTGTCCGATCCTCCCCTCGCCGAGCAGGGGGTTCCACATCGTCGCGAACTGCTCGTCGGTGAGGTCCTCCCGGTTGCGCAGCAGTTTCCTGCGGGCCCTCCACTCCGGATCGGTGGCACGTCCGCGACGCCCGCGCAGTTCGGCGGTGGTGCGGCGCCTGACCTGCGAGAGCATCTTGTTGGCGAGCTGGACCACGTGGAAGTGGTCCACGACCACGACGGCGCCGGGAGCCCGGTGCGCACGGCGGCCCGGTAGGTAGTGGACATGTCGATCGCGACGTACCGGATGTTCTTTCTCTACTCCAGGCCGGTGGTGGACAGCCAGGCCAGGACGTCGGCGACGGTGCGGCCCTCGACCTGGCCGAGCAGCCCGCCGGTGCCCAGCGCGTCGACGAACCCGGTGTGCCACCGGTCGCGCACCAGCTGCCATTTGCCCGTCTCCGGGTCTTGTGCCCACTTCGTCTTGCCCCGCCGGGGCTCGTCGATGCCCAGGACCTCCATCTCGGGCAGCGGCTTGGCGGTGACCTCACGGGCCTGGACACGGAAGGCTTCCATCACGGTCGGCCAGGACAGATGCAGGTCGCGGGCGGCCTGGATGACGGTGGAGCCGGCGTCCCGTATGCGGCGTCCGGCCGCACCCCGCAGCCGGGCGGTCAGCCTGGCACCGGCCGGGATCTGCGGGATCTGCTCGGTGAAGGAGCGGCGGGAACAGCCGGCCTTGCGGCAGTACCAGCGCCGCTTGTGCCAGCGGAACTCCAATCCGCTCTCGCCGTAAGGGAGATCGCGCGGCCGGGTGACCGCCGAGCCCTTCACCCGGGTGGCGAACACCCCGCAGGCCGGACAGGCCCTGGCCGTCTCGTCGGCCGTGACCAGGTGGACCCTGCGCCCTCCGTCAGCCAGCCGCTCGACCCGTGCCACGGACACCCCGTCCAGATCGAGTAGCAACGTCGTATCGTTGACCAAGCCCGTGGCTCCTGCATGATCGTTCTGCGTAGAGAACAGAAATGATCACGCAGGCCCACGGGCGCTCTGCGTCCAGGGGACGATCACCACCACGGCATTCACACACCGTGACACCACGTCAGTGCCCGAGATGAGGCGCACCGCTCAACTTCGAAGACCCATCAATCTCGAAGCGGGATTTGCGGTTTTCGACCTATAGTGTGCCGCCGCATCCGCAAGATCTTCAGCAAGGGGCCGGGCATGATCAGCCTTCCGGAGCTTGTCGTCCTCGCGGCCGCCGGGTACCGAGCAACCCAGCTGGCAGTCCATGACTCCATCCTCGAACCGGCGTGCGCCACCGTCCTCGACTGGCACAACCGGAAACCCACCAGCCGGGTCCGCACCGCCGCGGTCACGCTCATCACCTGCGTGTACTGCATGGGCTGGTGGATCTCCGGCGCGATCCTCGCGACGGGGCTCCTCGCTTCCGGCCAGTTCGACCAGGCCCTCCTCGTCGTCCACGGCCTGGAGTGGTTCGCCGTCGCCGGCGCCGCAGTGTTTCTCAACCGCATGGACGACACGCTCGGCGACCTGGTGAACCGCGGATGAGGCCCGAACTCGCCGCTGCCGCCTCCCGCTACATCGATCGCAAGGTCGGACGCGGCACCAAGACCAGCGGTAACAGCCAGGGATGGCAGAACCGTGCATGGGAGCTGTACCACCTCGTCCCCGAGGTCCGGTTCGCCGCCTCCTGCGTCGGCAACGCCATGTCCGGCGCCACCCTGTTCGCCGGCCGCCGCACCGACGACGGCACGATCGAACGCGCCCCCCCACGACCACCGCGCCTCGGAGATCGTCGAGGAGATCGCGGGCGGACCCGACGGACAGGCCAAGCTGCTCGGCGCGTTCGGCAAGCACCTCACCGTGCCCGGTGAGGGCTGGATCGTCATCCGCCCCAACAGCGAGATCCTCAGCTCCGATGCCCCCGAGGACGGCCACGACTGGCGGGTGCTGTCCACCCGCGAGGTCCGCCAGCAGGCCGGCAAGCTCACCGCCGAAATCGACGGCGACGACATCGCCATCCCGGCCGGCGGCCCCGAGAACCTCGACCCCGACGCGCCCGTGGCGCTGCGCGTGTGGGAACCCGATCCGGAGCGCGCGATCGAAGCGGACTCCCCGGTCCGGTCGAGCATCGACCTCCTCGAGGAACTGCTGCTCCTCAACAGCGCAGTGAAGGTGATCGCCCGCAGCCGGCTCACCGGCCGCGGCATCCTCCTCGTCCCCAAGGACACCCGCTTCCCGACTACCGCCACGCAGGGCAACGCCGAGGACGACCTGATCGAGATCCTCATGCAGGTCGCGGAGACCGCCATCCGCGAACCCGAGTCAGCTGCGGCCACCGTGCCGATCGTGTTGGAGGTCCCCGCCGAGTCCATCAGTGACTTCAAGCTGCTGACGTTTGAGTCGAACTTCGACGAGCTCGCGCTGAAGCTCCGCGAGGAAGCCATCAAACGGTTCGCGACCGGCCTGGAGATCCCCGCCGAATTCCTCCTCGGTCTCGGCGACGTCAACCGCTAGGGACTGTGGGGATTGACCGCCGAGGCCATCCGCATGGGCATCGAACCCAAGCTGGCCACCGTGGCGTACGCGCTCACCCAGTAGTGGCTCCGCCCACTCCTGCAGGCGAAGAACATGTGACGTGCTCTTGACAGACGGTAAGGGGAACGTTTGAATCGCGATCACATTTTGATGATCTTGTGAATCTGGGGGCGGGCTCCTGTGCCGGTCGGGTTGAGCGGTCGTAGTGCGGCAGGGCATCGTAAGCGGGGGCATCGCATAGGTTTTGGGGCAGTGATGTCTGTCCTGGCCGCGCTCGTCGCGATGCCGGCGCTGCCCGGGCCGGTGGCCTACGCCGCCCCCGCGGAGGCGGATTCCGCGCCGATGTCCGAGGGACAGCAAGCGCTCACGCAGGCGCAGCAGTCCGGCCAGCGGGTGGAGGTGGTGGGGGAGCGTACGGAGCGCACCACGGTCTACGCCAATCCCGACGGCCTCACCTTCACGTTGGAGGAGTCGGCGGTCCCGGTCCGCGCGGCCAAGCCGGGCGGCGGCTGGCAGGCGCCGGATGCCACGCTGGAGAAGCGTTCCGACGGCTCGGTCGGCCCGAAGGCGGCCGCGGTGGGAATGACGTTCTCACCCGGCGGTGACGCGGCGCCGTTGGCGCGGATCGCCGACCAGGGCGTGTCGATGGAGATCGGCTGGCCGGGGAAACTGCCGGCGCCGCGGCTGGACGGGCCAAGCGCCGTGTACGCCGATGTCCTGCCCGACGTGGACCTGAAAGTGACCGCTACACCCGAGAGTTTCCAGCCGGTGTTCGTGGTCAAAACGCCCGAGGCCGCGGCGA
>NZ_JUJA01000025.1 GCF_001906585.1 Streptomyces kebangsaanensis
GACGCAGCGTGTCCGGAGTCGTTGATTGGTCGCGTTCCTGAACCCGAACGCGTTGCGGGCGGTCAGCTTGATCACGCGGTTGACGCCCTCGCTCTTGGCGTTGCTGTGGCCGGTGTTGATGAAGGCGGCGATCTCGTCCCACCAGCGGTCGACGGTGGCGGCGAGGCGGCGGACCTCGGGGATGTCGGCGTCCGCGCACCAGGCCAGGAACTTCCAGCGAGCGTGGCCGAGTTGGTGGCGGTCGGCGCCGGTGCGGGCCAGGGCGAGGAGGTTGCGCAGGGACTCCTTGGCGATCCACGAGGTCAGCAGCGTCTGTCCGATCCTCCCCTCGCCGAGCAGGGGGTTCCACATCGTCGCGAACTGCTCGTCGGTGAGGTCCTCCCGGTTGCGCAGCAGTTTCCTGCGGGCCCTCCACTCCGGATCGGTGGCACGTCCGCGACGCCCGCGCAGTTCGGCGGTGGTGCGGCGCCTGACCTGCGAGAGCATCTTGTTGGCGAGCTGGACCACGTGGAAGTGGTCCACGACCACGACGGCGCCGGGAGCCCGGTGCGCACGGCGGCCCGGTAGGTAGTGGACATGTCGATCGCGACGTACCGGATGTTCTTTCTCTACTCCAGGCCGGTGGTGGACAGCCAGGCCAGGACGTCGGCGACGGTGCGGCCCTCGACCTGGCCGAGCAGCCCGCCGGTGCCCAGCGCGTCGACGAACCCGGTGTGCCACCGGTCGCGCACCAGCTGCCATTTGCCCGTCTCCGGGTCTTGTGCCCACTTCGTCTTGCCCCGCCGGGGCTCGTCGATGCCCAGGACCTCCATCTCGGGCAGCGGCTTGGCGGTGACCTCACGGGCCTGGACACGGAAGGCTTCCATCACGGTCGGCCAGGACAGATGCAGGTCGCGGGCGGCCTGGATGACGGTGGAGCCGGCGTCCCGTATGCGGCGTCCGGCCGCACCCCGCAGCCGGGCGGTCAGCCTGGCACCGGCCGGGATCTGCGGGATCTGCTCGGTGAAGGAGCGGCGGGAACAGCCGGCCTTGCGGCAGTACCAGCGCCGCTTGTGCCAGCGGAACTCCAATCCGCTCTCGCCGTAAGGGAGATCGCGCGGCCGGGTGACCGCCGAGCCCTTCACCCGGGTGGCGAACACCCCGCAGGCCGGACAGGCCCTGGCCGTCTCGTCGGCCGTGACCAGGTGGACCCTGCGCCCTCCGTCAGCCAGCCGCTCGACCCGTGCCACGGACACCCCGTCCAGATCGAGTAGCAACGTCGTATCGTTGACCAAGCCCGTGGCTCCTGCATGATCGTTCTGCGTAGAGAACAGAAATGATCACGCAGGCCCACGGGCGCTCTGCGTCCAGGGGACGATCACCACCACGGCATTCACACACCGTGACACCACGTCAGTGCCCGAGATGAGGCGCACCGCTCAACTTCGAAGACCCGGGATTCCTCGCCTGCTGGACGGTCCACTGCGCGGTGGGGTGGGCGGTGACGCCGGCGGGGCGTGGTCGGCGAGTACCGTGCTCGATGAAGATCAGGGCGTACAGGAGCCCCGGCGCCACGGTGTCGAGGTACAGGAAGGCGGCGGCGATGAGGCCGTGGGCCTGGGTGGTGAGGAAATGGCGCCAGGTGGGGCCGGAGCGATGCGGCGCGGGATCAACTCCCGCGGACTGCGGGATCTCCCATACGGTGGACGGGGCGATGGAGTGGCCGAGGCGGGCGGGCTCGCCCTGTGTGTGGCGGTGGCCCCAGGTGCTGTTCTCGCGCGCCAAACGCAGGATGAGCTGCTTGACGGTGGGCGCAGTCGGGGGCCGTCCCGGGTGGCGGGGCTCGGTGAGTGTCCACTTCCGGGAGACCAGGCGTCGGTGCCAGGCCGGCAGCGCGGTCGGCGTGACCGCGAAGACCTGCCGCCGGCGCTCCCGCGGGACCAGCTGGGAAGGGACGGCCGGCCAGATCCGGTCGGCGGACTCATAGCGGACCCGAGCGATCTGGCGGCGCAGCACCCCGTTCTCGTGCCGCAGCGCCGGCACCTCCGCGTCCTTGGCCACCCGGCTGCGCAGCACGGCAGCGGGCACCCTGATCAGATTCCGGACCAGCACGGTGACGATCGCCGGCGGCACCGAAGGATCACCCCAGGCGCCGCGGAGGCCGTTGCCCCACGCGGAGAGGCTGCAGGCCAAACCCAGAATCGTATTTCCGAGCGGGACAAGGTAGCGCGCCTGCGTGCGCCTGGGGAGAGAGGCGGCCCCGCAGGAGGCTGGATGTCGTCCTGGTCGAAAAGACTTGTCATTCCCATTTCACCAGACTGACTTGGCATTCGCCCATGGCGGACGAGAAAGATCCTCGAAAGACTGGAACTCTCTCCCGGGGCTATGTCAACTTACAACACCCCGGAAGGACGAGGTCGGTAAGCGACCCGCCAGGTGACCCGAATGAGGAGCTCGCTTCTGTCGATGCATGCCCTTTGAACTGTCCGGCTGCCTACCCCTGTCCTCTTCGCTCTCGGTGCACTAAATACGCGGAGCGTCCATGCCAACCAAGTACGGCCGTACCGATTGGCTCGTGACTAGCAATTGGGGACAAGTCCCCTAGCAAAGCGCGAGCGCAACATAGACCAAGATCGCCGGTTAGCCAAATCGGCGATCGTGGTGACCATGGAATGCGTCGACCGCTGCGCGCCGGTAATGCAGCGCACAGTTGCGCGTTGTTCGCGCAGGCGCTCCCTGCTTCGCCATAGGCCACGGGTGAGCGGGTTGCGAGACCCTGGCTCGCCACCCGCCCGTGCCTGCGTTTCTCGCATCTCACAGAAACCCGGTCATGCCTACTCAAACGCTGCCCGCTCCTTCCGCCGCTGTCCCTGCTGCCCGTGCCCTGCGCGCAGGTTTCCTGACCGTCAAAGACGCCGCCGAGTACCTCGGCCTCTCACCGCACACGCTCTACGTCTGGCGGCACCGGCGGCAGGGGCCGCCGAGCTTTCGTATGGGACCTCGCGGTCGCGTCATGTACCGGCGGGAAGCTCTCGACGCCTGGATCCGCGAACAGGAGCAGGCCGACTCCCGCTCCAACACGACCTTGAGCCCGCTGAGCGCCGTTCCGCAGCATCGGTCCAGCCGCGTGCCCAGCGCCTGACGCGTCATGCGTTAGGGAGCGTCATTTTTCAGTCTTCTTCGATAAAAGGAGATTCCCCTGCCCGGCTACATAGAAGATCGCTGGATCAAGAAGAAGGACCCCGTAACTGGGAAGAGAGAAAGAACTGCTCGCTACGGTAAGGGGAAGCGATACAAGGTCGCTGGTATCCCCGGGGTCCGGGATCGGTCTTTCGACACCCTGGAGGACGCCAAGGCGTGGCTTCGTCGATCCGCGACGGACGAGGAGCGCGGGGAGTTCGTGGACCCGCGTGACGGATCCATCACCTTGGCCGATTACATCGCGATGCACTGGGCGCCGGGCAGGGGAGGCGCTCCGAAGACGCAGCAGAATCAGGAACGCAGAGCGCGGCTGCACATCGTTCCGCATCTGGGCCAACTCCCGCTCAGGAGCATCACGGCGGCGGAGCTGCGCGCGTACACGGCGAAGTTGGAGGCCACTGACGTTTTCTCGTGCGCCCAGCAGGACAGGAGGTGACACCGTGACGTAGCGGTGTTCTTGCTGTTCGTAAGCTCGTCGTCGCCTGCCGGTGGAAGTCCGGTCCGGGTAGCTGCCAGGAGGCCCGGTAGCAGGCTGGCGGCGTCGGAGGGAAACGTCCGGCGTCGAAGCCCAGCGTCAAAGGCCCTGTAAAGGGGGAGCGACGATACGGTCCGTAGCATCACGCGAAGCCTGCGGCGTCGTTACTCAGCCATCCTTTCGGGTGGAACGAGGGAGTGCCGAGCCCTTCGAAATCGGGGTGAAGGCCATGGAAGCGGTGAAGATCCTGGACGGGCAGCCGTGAAGGACTCCCCGGCGTATGGGGCGCGGAACGTATCGAGGGTGGCGGCGGGAACTGGGGAGGCCCTCCCTGGCCCGGTGACCTGCGGAGAATCGTCGCCGGAAGCTGCGCGTCCTATAACCGGTGATCCCGGGAAGTGGGCGTGAGCCGGGTGGGCGTCGGAGGTGGCCGTAGTACTGCTTGAGCCGAGGAGACAGCACAACTCCCGGTGAGGGAAGGGCCACTGCTTCGTCGGTGCGTCATGGTGACAAGGAGGGGCCCGGTGAGTGCCCATATGGCTAGTCCCGCCGTCGGGGGACGTTCTCCCTCGGACAAGGTCCGCGCTTTGCAGCATGCGCTTTACCGGTCGGCCAAGGCCGATCCCGGACGGCGGTTCCACGCGCTGGGAGACAAGATCCACCGCAGGGATGTGCTCCGGCGTGCGTGGGCCATGGTGCGTGCCAACAACGGCGCACCGGGCATCGACCGCACCACCCTGGCCCAGGTTGAGGAGTACGGCATCGACCGTCTTCTCGACGAAGTGACCGACGAGTTGGGGCGGGGACAGTATCGTCCCCAGCCCGCCCGCCGGGTGTTCATCCCCAAGCCGGGGGTGAAGGACGAGCGCAGGCCGCTGTCCATCCCGACGGTTCGTGACCGCATCGTGCAGGCGGCGATGAAGATCGTGCTCGAGCCGGTCTTCGAGGCCGACATGCTGCCGTGCAGCTTCGGGTTCCGCCCGAAACGCTCGGCGCACGATGCTCTGCAGGTGCTCATCGACGAGCACCATCGGGGCAGGCGGTGGGTGGTGGAGACGGACATCGCCGAGTGCTTCTCGGCGATCCCGCATGAGGAGTTGATGCGCGCGGTCGAAGAGCGCATCTGTGACCAGTCTGTTCTCAGGCTCCTGCGGCAGATCCTGCGGGCCGGGGTGATGGAGGACGGGCAGGTGCGGCGGCCGGTGACCGGGACCCCGCAAGGCGGTGTGATCTCACCGTTGATGTGCAACGTCTATCTGCACCGGCTGGACCGGGCATGGGACGAGCACGACGGAGTCCTGGTCCGTTACGCCGACGACCTGGTCGTGATGTGTTTCTCCCGCAGTCAGGCCGAGCGGGCACTCGCCCGACTGGCCGCACTGCTGGGGGAGTTGGGGCTGAGGCCGAAGGAGTCCAAGACGAGGATCGTGCACCTGATGACGGACGGGGAAGGCTTTGACTTCCTCGGGTTTCACCATCGTCAGGTCCGCTCCCGGGGACTGCGCGGACGCCGACGCGTCGACTTCCTGGCCCGCTGGCCCTCGGACAGGGCGATGCAGCACGCCCGCGACCGGATCCGGGAGATCACCGCCCGGCGCCGGCTTCCGCTGCATCCCGAAGCGATCGTGGGGGATGTGAACCTGTTCCTCCGCGGGTGGATGGCGTACTTCCGGTACGGCCATTCCGCCCGCCGCTTCAGCAAGATCGGAAGGTTCGCGCGGGAACGCGTCGCGCACTTCATCAGCAGAAAGCACCGGCGCAGCCGGGCCTTCGGCTGGTGGGTGCTGACCGTCTCGTCCCCGAATGAACTTGGCCTGATCAGCCCGTATGGAACCGTCGTGGCACCCAGGGCCGGAAAGCCCTGGCGGGAGAGGCCGAATGCCGTCGGTGAACGGCGTCGGTGAGCCGTGTGCGGGAGAACCGCATGCACGGTTCGAAGCGGCGGGGGCTGGAAACGGAGCGGAAGCACTCCGCCACCGCGCCAGCCCCCGACCCTACAGC
>NZ_JUJA01000026.1 GCF_001906585.1 Streptomyces kebangsaanensis
CCTCGATCCACCGCGTGATCTTTGATCGCGCGGTGTGATTGGTTTCGGGGTGGATTTTCGGTTCCGGGCAGGGCGGGTTTCCGGATGGCCGTTCCGGTGGCGGGTTCTCCGAGGTCTTCCAGATCGTGGACGGGCGGGGGTCCGGTTGGTCAGGTCTGCATCCGCTGCCCGGTGGCGGTCCACAGGTCGGTGAAGTCGTCGGCCCAGCGCCAGCGTCGGGGCAGATGCAGCACTACTCGTCGTCCCGGGCGGGCGATGCGGGCCGGAACGGCGATGAGATGACGGCGGATCGTGCCGGTCCGTGCCCGTGCGTGGAAGGCGGAAGCGAGGTGTCCGGCCGCGCGGGTGAGGTTGTAGGCGGTGGCGGCCAGGGTGAGCCAGGCCGCGTTCGCGGTGAACTTCCCCGAGGGCAGGTGGGCCAGGGCGGAGTCCTCCAGATCGGCGAAGACCTGTTCCACCGCGGCGTGAGCACGATGCATGGGCTCGGCGTCGGTCAGGACGAAGGTGCTGTCGGTGAAGACCACATGATGGCGCCAGACCGCGAACAGCTCACTTTGTCCGTCGGGCACCGTCTTCGGGTTCAGCCGCTTCACGCGGCGGACGATCAGCCGGGCGGTGGTGTGGAACTGCTTCTTCTTGCTGGTGAACGCGGTGAACGGGATCTCGGCGATCTCGGCGTCGGAGATCCAGCGTTCCTCCTCGGCGTCCCAGATCGCGTCGGTGTACCGGATCGGCGTCCAGGCGTCCTCGGCGATGGACGCGATCGCTTCGCGGATCGTCTTGGTGACCGCGACGGCCAGCGAGAAGCGGGCGCCGGCCCGACGGCAGGCGGCGACGACCTTGTGGGAGAAGTAGGCCGAGTCGGCGCGCACGATGATCTGTGCGGTGATCCCCATGGCCCGCACCGTGGTCAGCGCCTCGCGCAGCAGACTCGCCGCCCCCTTGCCGGAGCCCGCCGAGCCCCTGCGCAGCCGGGTGGCGACGATGACCGGCGCGCAGGTGGACGTCTTGACCGTGACGATCTGGAAGTGCAGCCCGCGGACCTTGGTGTAGCCGAACGAGGCGCCCTGCTTGGCCGGGCCGTAGACCTGCTTGACCTTGGAGTCGATGTCGACGAACACCACCTCGTCCGTCGTGGGCACCAGTCCGGTGTGGGCGGCCAGGTTGCAGGTGAACGCGCTTGTCGCGGACTGGAGTTGCCGGACGTGTCCCCAGGTGAAGGCGCGCAGGAAGGTGCCCAGCGTGGACGGTGCCCGCACCCCTGCGAAGAGCTTCCGCAGCCCTCCGTGCCGCAGGACATCCAGGTCGTCGATGGAGTCGGCGCCGGCGGCCATGCCGCCCACGATGCTCATCGCCTTCGCGTCGGGGGCCGTGCCGGCGCCGTTGGCCGCGCCGGTCAGTTTGACCTTCTCGGCCACCAGAGCCGGCAGGCCGCACCGCTCGGCCAGCCGGATCACCGGGACCAGTCCGGCATGCGCGATGAGATTCGGCTCGTCGAACGCGGCAAACACCCGCGCCGGGCTGTGGGACGATTTCACTTGAGAGGTGCCTTGCAGGTCGGGACCGGTGGAAGCGTAGGAACTCCCATCATCCCAGGTCAGCGGGCACCTCTTCTGATTTCTCCGTCCACGGCCCGTCCGCTACGCGGTGGATCCAGGCTGATACACACGTCTTCTTCGCGTTCGCCCACGTCGATCCTGAATTCAGGCTGTACTCATAGGCCACATTGTTCGTGTCGCCCGCGGCGGCCTTGAACGTGAAGGTCGCGCTCTGACCGGGCCCGCCGCGGGCCACACAGTCGTTGGTCGTGCACTCCGTGTACGGGGAACCGATCGTCACCTGCGGGGCCTTCGGCGCGGTCGGGTCGACCGTGAAGTAGCAGGGCGTGGTGTAGCCGGTGTTCAGCCGATCGGTGCCGCCTTCGTAGTAGGAGAGGGTCAGCGCCTTCAGCCGGTACTTCACGCCCTCCTGGAGGGTGGGTAGGCTACGGGACTGCTTGACCAGGTTCCCGACGTATCCGGAAGTCGGACCGTCGAGGTCGGTGTGGGCCAGCACCCAGTTCGCACCGTCGTACTTCTCCGTCCGCCACCGGATACGCAGGTTGGCGCTCGACTCACCGCCGGCGACGGTGCGCGGCCGCCCCTGCACCAGCGGTGTCGGATCGGACACAACGCTCGGACTGGCCGAGCTGGTGGAGCACACATAGCTCGAGCCAGTCACCACACCGACCTCAGTCGGAGTGGCGGGAATGCCAACGTACTTCACGGAGAGCACCGCGTCGTTCTTGAACCGCTTCCACGCGGAGGTGTCCGACTCGTCGCGCGCCCGAATCTGCAGCGTCAGCCGGGAGAACTTGCCCGCCGCGAAATCCTTGACCGTCGGCGTCAGGTTCTCGTTCGACTTGGCCGGATCGTCACGGAACTCGATCGGCGCATCCGGCGAGTTCGGGTCGCACAGCGACCCGCGGCCCGCCGACACGTTCCGGCCGACCATCAGATCCAGTTCCTTGGGCCGCGAGGACCAGGTGGTGGAAGCGGAGATGTTGTTCGTGCGGACCAGGTCCACCCAACGAGGACTGCACTAGAATGCCCACGGCTCCGTCACCCGGAACGTGGCATCCAGCACGTTCTTGCCCTTCAGGTTGGCCGGCGAAAACTCGAAGTACAGCCTCTGCACATACCCCGGACCGCAGTAATAGCCGTTCCAGGTCCCGCACTTGCCTACGCCCTTGCCCTGACCGTCGTCCCCATTGCCCCACCCGTAGGACTCATAACCGTCACTACGCAGCAGCGTGCGCTCCGACTCACCCCACGTCACCGTCGGGTCGATGAACAACGGGAACGCCGACGCATCGGTCTTGGCCAGCATCTTTGCGTCCGGCACCACCGAAAGGGAATCCTTCGTGACCTGCACGTCCATGGGAGCCACCGCATCGCCCTGCCCGGGCTCGAGGCCAGAGCCCGACGGAGCCGCCTCCGACGGGTCGGAAGGCTCGCCCCCGCCCGTGACGGCTGTTTTCCTCACCGCCCACTGCGTCTGCGTCCCGGATGCCTCACCCGCCGAGTCCCACATCCGCGCGGGCGGTGCCTTGAACACCGTACGACCGTTGGCGTCGACCGCGGCCAGGTTGCCCGCCGGGCCCTCACGCACCGTCAGCCCTTGCGCCTTGAG
>NZ_JUJA01000027.1 GCF_001906585.1 Streptomyces kebangsaanensis
CCTCGATCCACCGCGTGATCTTTGATCGCGCGGTGTGATTGGTTTCGGGGTGGATTTTCGGTTCCGGGCAGGGCGGGTTTCCGGATGGCCGTTCCGGTGGCGGGTTCTCCGAGGTCTTCCAGATCGTGGACGGGCGGGGGTCCGGTTGGTCAGGTCTGCATCCGCTGCCCGGTGGCGGTCCACAGGTCGGTGAAGTCGTCGGCCCAGCGCCAGCGTCGGGGCAGATGCAGCACTACTCGTCGTCCCGGGCGGGCGATGCGGGCCGGAACGGCGATGAGATGACGGCGGATCGTGCCGGTCCGTGCCCGTGCGTGGAAGGCGGAAGCGAGGTGTCCGGCCGCGCGGGTGAGGTTGTAGGCGGTGGCGGCCAGGGTGAGCCAGGCCGCGTTCGCGGTGAACTTCCCCGAGGGCAGGTGGGCCAGGGCGGAGTCCTCCAGATCGGCGAAGACCTGTTCCACCGCGGCGTGAGCACGATGCATGGGCTCGGCGTCGGTCAGGACGAAGGTGCTGTCGGTGAAGACCACATGATGGCGCCAGACCGCGAACAGCTCACTTTGTCCGTCGGGCACCGTCTTCGGGTTCAGCCGCTTCACGCGGCGGACGATCAGCCGGGCGGTGGTGTGGAACTGCTTCTTCTTGCTGGTGAACGCGGTGAACGGGATCTCGGCGATCTCGGCGTCGGAGATCCAGCGTTCCTCCTCGGCGTCCCAGATCGCGTCGGTGTACCGGATCGGCGTCCAGGCGTCCTCGGCGATGGACGCGATCGCTTCGCGGATCGTCTTGGTGACCGCGACGGCCAGCGAGAAGCGGGCGCCGGCCCGACGGCAGGCGGCGACGACCTTGTGGGAGAAGTAGGCCGAGTCGGCGCGCACGATGATCTGTGCGGTGATCCCCATGGCCCGCACCGTGGTCAGCGCCTCGCGCAGCAGACTCGCCGCCCCCTTGCCGGAGCCCGCCGAGCCCCTGCGCAGCCGGGTGGCGACGATGACCGGCGCGCAGGTGGACGTCTTGACCGTGACGATCTGGAAGTGCAGCCCGCGGACCTTGGTGTAGCCGAACGAGGCGCCCTGCTTGGCCGGGCCGTAGACCTGCTTGACCTTGGAGTCGATGTCGACGAACACCACCTCGTCCGTCGTGGGCACCAGTCCGGTGTGGGCGGCCAGGTTGCAGGTGAACGCGCTTGTCGCGGACTGGAGTTGCCGGACGTGTCCCCAGGTGAAGGCGCGCAGGAAGGTGCCCAGCGTGGACGGTGCCCGCACCCCTGCGAAGAGCTTCCGCAGCCCTCCGTGCCGCAGGACATCCAGGTCGTCGATGGAGTCGGCGCCGGCGGCCATGCCGCCCACGATGCTCATCGCCTTCGCGTCGGGGGCCGTGCCGGCGCCGTTGGCCGCGCCGGTCAGTTTGACCTTCTCGGCCACCAGAGCCGGCAGGCCGCACCGCTCGGCCAGCCGGATCACCGGGACCAGTCCGGCATGCGCGATGAGATTCGGCTCGTCGAACGCGGCAAACACCCGCGCCGGGCTGTGGGACGATTTCACTTGAGAGGTGCCTTGCAGGTCGGGACCGGTGGAAGCGTAGGAACTCCCATCATCCCAGGTCAGCGGGCACCTCTTCTGATTTCTCCGTCCACGGCCCGTCCGCTACGCGGTGGATCCAGGCTCAGAACCTCAAGCACAAACGAGGGAACCCCCATACGCGTTGACAGTTGCTGAATGAACTCTCGCGCATAGGGGCGGATCACCAGACGACCCGTAGAGTTCGCAAATGCCTCAAGCTCTGCCTCGTCCGGATCTTCCTCGCGCACTACAGAGAAAGCGGCAACGAAAGATGCCTTAATAATGGCGATCCGATCTCCATCCGAATTGAGCAATTCGGCAGAATAGCGATCCCTGCAAGCGATCAACCCTTTAGACGGATCTTTGGGGTTTCGACTGAAGTTGCCCTGAGATTCGACTGAAACATGTGCGTCACCAGGCTTGTAGTGCTTTGCTGGCCCTCGCCTAGCTGAAGCGTCCCCCAATACGACTTCCACCAAAGAAGACGCGTCCGCAATGACTTCGCGGCCTTCGTTTGCGTAAAATTTGCGAGTCGTCATTGGCTAGCCTCCATTGGCCCGGGCTTGAAATTCTTCCTCTTGAGCCTCACCGGCCCCAGGCGCCTCAGCCGTAAAATGTGCTAGCCACGAAGGGCTTTCAAGGACGTGCCACACCTTAGGTGTTTCTAGATGTTCCCGAGTCGCAGCCCTCGTGACGTCGTCATCCTGATCGGACATTACGAATAGGACTGACAGCGCAGGTGCCACAACGTCACCATCCGTGACGCTGCACCGAGAGACGGAAACACTCATCCGCTCTACGCGTGGCGCAGCGCTGGCCTCGGTGCTTCTCTTCCGCCGACTGCGGACGCGGCGCGGAGCCAACGGCAAAGACTCGCCGCCTTCGACCGAATCGGCACTCAAACGCGGTTCAAAACCCATTGCGCGAAGATACCGCGCAAGCGTAGAGATTCGAATGTTTCCGTCACTGTTCAGTACCTGGGAAACAGCCCCTTCCGATACACCCAAGAGCGAGGAAAGCTCCTTATTCGATTTTCCCGACGCCCTCTTTGCCTGCTCCAAGCAGCTAACCACGCTCTGAGCCAGGCTCGCCGCAGAAAGCTCTTGAGCGCCGCGAGGAAAACTGGCGTAGCTCTCAATCAAGCTCTTCTCGTCACGACTTGTCATGTTCTACGTCCTCCTCTCGCACCAACAACGCTAGTTCAATCGCCTCAGGCGGAGCTTTCTTGCCTTCTTTCGCCCATCCGTTCGTAAGACGGAGGATGGGATCCAAATCCGGGTACCACCAAAATTCATCGTTCATTTCGGGGTCAATATCTCGGCGATCGTCAACCCTGCCCTTGGGCTCATAACCTCCATCACCGAAGGTGTCAAAGTAAGCGATCCGACGATGACCGTGTTTCACCTCCCATATCCCATCCTTCAAGAAATTGATAGCCCTCTGATAGGGCGGATACCCTTTTTCGCCGATATGCTTGAGGTGCGCAAACAGCTTGGCTGCGTTATGTATCTGATCCTCATCCGGTGGACTTTGGAAGTATGGATCANCCCGCCGCAAGATCCGCCCAAAATTTTGCCGCCGGCGAAGATCCATCACCCCTCACCGCGCACTCAATGCGATCATGGAATGACTCCCCACTGCCTCGCCAGATCACACACCTACCATCTTTAGTAAACACTAAAGCCCCCTCCCCGTGAAGGCATCCGCAGTGATCCTTAATGACACTCAGTGTTTTCCCAGGTGAGAGCAGTGCAGACCGGCCAAAAACCACTCGACTGGCTGAATATCGACAAGTCATCTGAAAAACCACAGGTCACAGACGTGTCGAACGCTGTTTTGGCTCTCGAATCGCACAGAGTGACGCCTACTACTCCATGGCGCACGCATCCCCCAAGACCCACCCCCAGTGAAACGAACTTAGATAGTAACGACCTGGTGTGCTGCGCGATAGCTGTTCTTCACTGCTTCGGGGCACCGGCTCGCCGCATCGTGGGGTCAAGATCGCTCCTGATCAGCTATAGACGCGATCGCAAGGACGCTGTTTGGGCCCTCGGCACAAGGCCGAGCGTTCGAGTCTAAGCCCCGTCACGCCTCGAAGCTCCCGTGGGACACTTCCCGCGTCTCACGCCGTGTAACTCCTGTGAGTGACTTCCCAACTCCTTCACGCGCCTCAAGAGGATGCGACGGGCGGCCCTCTCTGTCAGTCTTGGGTGAGACGCCCCGCTTAGTCGGGTTAGCCTGAGAGGGCACGACAGGAGAACCACCCCCTCATGACCAGCACCAACCCCGCCGAGTCCGACCCGGCCCCCAGGCCGAAGCGCCGTTCCTTCAGTCCGGAGTACAAGCTGCGCATCGTGGCCGAGTACGACGCCGCACCCAAGAACGAGAAGGGCGCTGTCCTGCGCCGCGAGCGCCTTTACCACTCGCACGTCAAGGAATGGCGGGCCGCGCGGGATGCCGGGGCATTGGAGAAGCTGGTCGACCAGCGCACCAGCCCGGCCCGGCCTAAGAAGTCGGCCGCAGAGACGGAAAACGAGAAGCTGCGCCGCCAGGTGGAACGGCTGGAGAAGGAACTGGCCCGGAACAAAGCCGCGTTGGAGGTCATGGGAAAAGCTTCCGCGCTCTTGGAAATGATCTCCGAGGGCGCGGACTGAGGACCGCAGCCGACCCGGTGGTCGATGACGCGTTCGCCGGCATCGAGGGCAAGTTGGGCATC
>NZ_JUJA01000028.1 GCF_001906585.1 Streptomyces kebangsaanensis
GGCACCACGCAGCACGACGATGTGACGGTGCTCGGCTGCCCCGCCCTCAACCGGCTGGGCGGTGACGCGGCCACCGCAGGCTCGCTCGACTTCCCCCGCCAGGTGAAGGCGTCCTTCACCTGCACGGCCGGCACCAGGCGGATCTTCGACGCGATGACCGGCTGCCCGCAGTACCAGGTTCTGGCAGGCAGCAACGCGATCGACGTCGCCACCCGGAAGACGTCCGCGCCCCAGCTCGGCGACGAGCGCTGGAGCCGGCTGCTCACCTTCTCCGTCGGCGGACAGGAGAGCGTCGTCAAGCAGACCGCGGTCCGCACCGGAAACCTGCTGCTGATCGTCTCCGGCTCACCCGCCCTCGTCGACCGGCACCTCGGCCAGGCTCTCGCCAAGGCGACAGCAGCCCGCTGACACTCCTCCGTATGCCACGGCGCCCCCGGTCACGCGAACGACCGGGGGCGCCGTGGTTGTACCTGACCCTTCGGCGACAGCCCGAGACAGTGAGCGATCAGTCCGGAACACCACGAAGCCCGGCCTCCCGAAGCGGGAGGCCGGGCTTATGTGCGCGGTGTTCCTGCGCTCAGCCGGCCGGGGCGCGCAGGAGTCGGTCCCGCGTGCTCTCGGGCAGCACCCGGCGCAGGACCGGGACGGTGGAGCTGAGGGAGGCGGCGAAGACCGCGACAAGGTCGTGCGGCACGCTGGCGCCGAAGGACGCGGCCCACAAAAAGGGCGCGCCCAGTGCAGGCTGCGCCCATGCCTGCCATCCGGCGGGTCCCGTCTCGTCCGCCTCGACGATCAGGACGCGGGGGTCGGCGTCCTGGATCAGGGGCGGCACCTCGCCGAGGCTGAGGTGAGAGGTGAACGTCGGGTCCGCCGCGCCAGCGTCGGGCTGGTCGACGTCGCGGAGCCAGCCGTGGGCCGTGACGGCATCGAGGACCAGCCCAGGCCCGGTATACGCGGCGGTGGGGTCGTCGCGGGCGTCGAGCGCGAGGAGGAAGTCGGCGAGAACCTCGCCCGGCACATCCAGGGTGAAGTAGGCGGACCACTGCGCAAGGGGCGCAGTCCCGTCCCGGCGGGCGGAGATCTGCCACGCGATCGGCAGGTCGCCCAGGTGGAACGGCTCGTCGGGCGGCATCCACTGCGCCCACCGGAGGGTGTCGGGGCTGATGTGGAGCACGGTGCTGCGCAGGACCTGCCGGTCCTCCAGGGCATCGTCGGGCTCCTGACGTCCGCGGACGATCGCGAGGCTGGTCCAGCCGAGGCCGGCGAGCGTGTCCGCGACGACGTCGTAGAGACGTCCGTCGTCACCGGCCAGGTGCCGGGGGCCGACCCGGTACGCGGACCGGGTGCCGCTTGGGGTGGGCGGGTCGAGCGGGGAGTTGCGGTTCAGGGGCGCCTCCAAGGACTGCGTACGGGGTTACTGCCCGCCAGCGGGGCGGGCAGCACGGCGGGGGCGGCGCGGGGGCGCCTGGACGGGAGCCTGCCAGGCGAGGGCGACGGCCACCTCCGGCGGCAGGTGACCAGGCTGTGTGTCCGCGTTCCGGCTCTCGGCTGGATACACGACAGGGCGCTCGGCCCGATCCGTGGCCTCGACGACCCGCTCGAGGCGGTGCTCCATCGGGAAGAACGGGTTCATGGCCAGCCGCAGGGGCGAGGCCGGA
>NZ_JUJA01000029.1:0-3479 GCF_001906585.1 Streptomyces kebangsaanensis
CGGCGTCGAAGCCCAGCGTCAAAGGCCCTGTAAAGGGGGAGCGACGATACGGTCCGTAGCATCACGCGAAGCCTGCGGCGTCGTTACTCAGCCATCCTTTCGGGTGGAACGAGGGAGTGCCGAGCCCTTCGAAATCGGGGTGAAGGCCATGGAAGCGGTGAAGATCCTGGACGGGCAGCCGTGAAGGACTCCCCGGCGTATGGGGCGCGGAACGTATCGAGGGTGGCGGCGGGAACTGGGGAGGCCCTCCCTGGCCCGGTGACCTGCGGAGAATCGTCGCCGGAAGCTGCGCGTCCTATAACCGGTGATCCCGGGAAGTGGGCGTGAGCCGGGTGGGCGTCGGAGGTGGCCGTAGTACTGCTTGAGCCGAGGAGACAGCACAACTCCCGGTGAGGGAAGGGCCACTGCTTCGTCGGTGCGTCATGGTGACAAGGAGGGGCCCGGTGAGTGCCCATATGGCTAGTCCCGCCGTCGGGGGACGTTCTCCCTCGGACAAGGTCCGCGCTTTGCAGCATGCGCTTTACCGGTCGGCCAAGGCCGATCCCGGACGGCGGTTCCACGCGCTGGGAGACAAGATCCACCGCAGGGATGTGCTCCGGCGTGCGTGGGCCATGGTGCGTGCCAACAACGGCGCACCGGGCATCGACCGCACCACCCTGGCCCAGGTTGAGGAGTACGGCATCGACCGTCTTCTCGACGAAGTGACCGACGAGTTGGGGCGGGGACAGTATCGTCCCCAGCCCGCCCGCCGGGTGTTCATCCCCAAGCCGGGGGTGAAGGACGAGCGCAGGCCGCTGTCCATCCCGACGGTTCGTGACCGCATCGTGCAGGCGGCGATGAAGATCGTGCTCGAGCCGGTCTTCGAGGCCGACATGCTGCCGTGCAGCTTCGGGTTCCGCCCGAAACGCTCGGCGCACGATGCTCTGCAGGTGCTCATCGACGAGCACCATCGGGGCAGGCGGTGGGTGGTGGAGACGGACATCGCCGAGTGCTTCTCGGCGATCCCGCATGAGGAGTTGATGCGCGCGGTCGAAGAGCGCATCTGTGACCAGTCTGTTCTCAGGCTCCTGCGGCAGATCCTGCGGGCCGGGGTGATGGAGGACGGGCAGGTGCGGCGGCCGGTGACCGGGACCCCGCAAGGCGGTGTGATCTCACCGTTGATGTGCAACGTCTATCTGCACCGGCTGGACCGGGCATGGGACGAGCACGACGGAGTCCTGGTCCGTTACGCCGACGACCTGGTCGTGATGTGTTTCTCCCGCAGTCAGGCCGAGCGGGCACTCGCCCGACTGGCCGCACTGCTGGGGGAGTTGGGGCTGAGGCCGAAGGAGTCCAAGACGAGGATCGTGCACCTGATGACGGACGGGGAAGGCTTTGACTTCCTCGGGTTTCACCATCGTCAGGTCCGCTCCCGGGGACTGCGCGGACGCCGACGCGTCGACTTCCTGGCCCGCTGGCCCTCGGACAGGGCGATGCAGCACGCCCGCGACCGGATCCGGGAGATCACCGCCCGGCGCCGGCTTCCGCTGCATCCCGAAGCGATCGTGGGGGATGTGAACCTGTTCCTCCGCGGGTGGATGGCGTACTTCCGGTACGGCCATTCCGCCCGCCGCTTCAGCAAGATCGGAAGGTTCGCGCGGGAACGCGTCGCGCACTTCATCAGCAGAAAGCACCGGCGCAGCCGGGCCTTCGGCTGGTGGGTGCTGACCGTCTCGTCCCCGAATGAACTTGGCCTGATCAGCCCGTATGGAACCGTCGTGGCACCCAGGGCCGGAAAGCCCTGGCGGGAGAGGCCGAATGCCGTCGGTGAACGGCGTCGGTGAGCCGTGTGCGGGAGAACCGCATGCACGGTTCGAAGCGGCGGGGGCTGGAAACGGAGCGGAAGCACTCCGCCACCGCGCCAGCCCCCGACCCTACAGCTTGGCGTTTAACCTCGCCGGTTCACTCGACCCGCTGATCTCGTGTTCTTCGAGGGACAGCAGGGCGGCCGTTCTTCACGCTTCGAGGTGTCGAGCAATGTCGCGTGAAGGAACGGCCGCTGGTGAAGAGTCTCGCTCCTGCAGGTCCCGCCGACGCCGCACTGGGCGTCCTGTCCCACTTTCGTGTCGATTTCTACGACTGCCTGTACAGCCGCGCGGACTCGCTCTTCGAGCTCACCGACGCGGTGCTGTGCGCGGACGGACCGGTGAAAACCCTGGTCGAGCTCTCCTTGGCGGTCGAGCGCCGGCGCGGGCACGGTGCGCTGTACGCGGCCCTGGACCGTGGCTGGCGGGAACCGACACGGTCGCGCCGCGCGGCTGGCGAGCCTGCCGCTGCCGAAGGCGGCCGACGGGCGGATCGTGCTGGCGGTGGACGTGTCGCACTGGCTGCGACCCGACGCTCCCACCAGCGGCGACCGGCTCTTCTACCATGTCTACGGACGCGGCGACCGCGGCTCGGACCAGCTGGTGCCCGGCTGGCCCTACTCCTTCGTCGCGGCCATGGAGTCCGGGCGCCCCTCCTGGGTCGCTCTCCTGGACGCGGTCCGCCTGGGCCCGGCCGACGACGCGACCACCGTCACCGCCGCCCAATTCCGCGATGTCATCGAGAGGTTGACGATCGCAGGCCACTGGAGACCAGGCGACCCGGACATCCTGATCGTGATGGACTCCGGCTACGACGTCGCCTACCTGACCCACGCCCTCACCGACCTGCCCGTCGTGCTGGTCGGGCGCCTGCGCTCGGACCGGGTCATGCTCCGCGACCCCGGCCCCGCCCGGGTCCGCCGGGGGTTTCGCAACGTCCGCGCGACGGCGGCGAGGCTGTCGCACAACTCCTCCCCGGTGAAGGTCAAGAGCGAGTTCTGGCCGTGTGGCTGAGCAGCTTGTTGAGGTTGTGGACCGTGCCGAGGAGCTTGATCTCGGCGTCCACGGCCGGGCGGCCGCGGTAGTTGAGGTGGCGCCCGAATCGCTGGAAGAGCTGGGCGAATCCCGGCTCGACCAGGGCACTGCGTTGCCGGTACTGGACCCGACCGGCTGGGGTGGCGAGGCGGGCGGCCATCGCGTGCTGGCCGGCGCGGGCGTGTTGGCGCTTCGCGGAGAACCCTGCCTGGTGGGCTTCGCTGGTGACCAAGACCAGCAGCGGGAGGTCGGCGAGGGCCTCGAAGGCGGCGGTGGAGGCGTATCCGCTGTCGGCGAGCCAGAGCCGGATGCCACCGGGAAGCCCGGCGGCTTGGTGGTTGTGCCGGGTCTTGGTCACCATCGGGACGAGGGCCGTGGTGTCCGAGGGATTGTCGTGCACCTCGATGGCCAGCAGGAGCTGGCGGCGGGCGCACGCGATCTGCAGGTTGTATCCCTGCAGGTAGCCGCCGCGTTTGCTGAGCATCAGCCGGGAGTTGGGGTCACTCAGGCAGGCACGGGACTCCGGTGAGGGGACCGGTCGGGGGTGCGGGCTCGCTCCAGCCAGGCCCGCGCCTTTACCAGCCGGGCCCGCTGCCGCAC
>NZ_JUJA01000029.1:3575-8986 GCF_001906585.1 Streptomyces kebangsaanensis
GCCGCCGTGAGGCCGGGAAAATCGGGGCGTGTCCGTCCGGGACGCCGGCGAATCTGTGATGCCTGTGAGCTCGCGTGTCAGTATGGCGTCGGGAGCCGCTTGCAGGGACCGTCAATTGTTGCGGCAGCACGCGGACCAGACTCTTCAGCCCTGTGGCTCCTCCGGACGGCACGCCCTGGGCGGTCGATCGGCAGGTGGGAGGGGCTGGGTCATGGACGTGCTGCACGAGCGGTGTGCCGCGCTGGACATCGGCAAGAAGGACCTCAAGGCGTGCGTGCGCACGCCCAGTCCCAGCGGTCGGCGTTCGCGCCGGCAGGAGATCCGGACCTTCGCCACCACGACCAACGCGCTGCTGGAGCTGCGGGACTGGCTGCTGGCGGAGAAGGTTACCCTCGTGGTCATGGAGGCCACCGGCGACTACTGGCGCGGGGCGTTCTACCTGCTCGAGGACTGCCTGAACGTGATCCTGGTCAACGCCGCCCACTCCAAGGGACTGCCCGGGCGCAAAACGGACGTCGCGGACGCGGCGTAGCTGTGCCAGTTGGGTGAGTGCGGGCTGCTGAGGGCCTCGTTCGTGCCGCCGGAGCCGATCCGGCACCTGCGCGATCTGACCCGTTACCGCTCCACCCTCGCGAGCGAGCTGTCCCGGGAGGCCCAACGGCTGGAGAAGGAGCTCAAGGACGCCGGTATCAAGCTCTCCACGGTCGCAACCGACATCCTGGGCGTGTCCGGACGGGCCATGCTCGACGCGCTCATCGACGGCGAACGCGACGTCCACACGCTCGCCCAGATGGCTAAGGCCCGCATGCGCCCCAAGATCCCCGAACTGGTGGAAGCACTCACGAGGAACTTCGGCGAGCACCACGCCTTCCTCTGCCGGCTGCACCTGGAGCGGATCGACCACCTCAAGACCACGATCGCGGAGCTGTCGGCGCGGATCGAGGAGGATGTGCGCCCTTTCGCGCGCCAGCTTGAGCTGCTGCAGACCGTTCCCGGCGTCGGGCAGGCCGTCGCCGAAGTGCTGATCGCGGAGACCGGCGCGGACATGAACCGCTTCGCCACCGCCGGACACCTGGCCTCCTGGGCCGGGGTCTGCCCCGGCAACCACGAGTCCGCGGGGAAGCACAAGTCCGGGCGCAGACGCCACGGGAACCGCTGGCTCGGTGCCGCGCTCGGCACCGCGGCCATGGCCGCCTCCCGCACCCGCGACCGCACCTACCTCGGCGCCCGCTACATGCGGCTCATGCCCCGCCTGGGCAAGAAGAAGGCGCTGGTCGCCCTCGAGCACTCCATCCTCACCGCCGTGTGGCACATGCTCACCCAGGACACCGGCTTCCACGACCTGGGCGGCGACTACTACACCAAGCACGACCCCGAACGCGCCCTGCGACGCATCACCCGACAAGCCAACGCCCTCGGCCTCACCGTCCGCTTCGAACCCATCGAAGCGGCGTGACCTTCACCCACAACCCGCGGTCAGTCAGACGTTATTTTCGGACCAGAGACACGCAAGCGCTGTACCACCAGCAGACGAAGAATCTTCTGGTGTCGTACTCGCCGAAGAGGCTGGGCTTCTTCTAGACACATGCGAAATGGCGCCTGAACTGGGTTTTCACCCGTCAGGCGCCCTTCGTGCAACCCGTTCTCGACCGGGCCCGGCTTGCGTGCTAACTCCCAATTCCTCCCACGACTGCACCCCTCCTGACCAGTGCTTCCGGACCAGTCACGGACCAAACCCCCGGTTCAGCCCTCGGGTACGTCACCCTGACTGACGCGCTGCCACTCGTTCATGGACTGCTCGATGAGACGGTTCGCCTGCTCTCGAAGGCCGTCAAGGAACTTGGCGTAGTGGCGAAAGAGAACCTCGATGCTCTGGCCGGCGCGGCGGGCGCACTCGGCCGGGTCCACTCCGGAGTAGAGCCAGAACGAGATCCCGGCGTGACGGAGATCGTAAGGCCGCTTGGCCAGGCGAGAAGTGCGCTCAGTACGGGTCAGGGCGTATTCCCGGGCCCGCGCCCATGTGATGCCGTAGGCGGCAGCGTCCACGTAATTGCCAGCCTGGTTCCGGAAAAGTCGACCGTCAGGTGCCACGTCGAACCGATTCACATGGGCACGCAGCATGCGTACGAACTGCGGCGGGATGGGAACAGGCCGCGTCGCGCTTGCCGCGCGACGCTTGAGCGAGTGCACCTCGTGCACCTCACCGTCGTCGGTCCACCCCTTGCCAGACGTGACGACCCCGCCCGAGAGGTTCAGCATGCCCCATCCCGTCTTTGGCAAGTGGCATTGCTCGATCCGAAGGTGGATGACCTCTGCTGGCCGCATAGCCGCGAAGTACATGCAGCCGAAGAATGCTTCAAGATGAGGACCCCGCCCCCGCTGGCGAGCAACGGCCTCGAGCAGCCGAAGCACCTGGGCCGGATTGGGAACGGCGGCCGGATCCACCTCCTCACTGACTGCTGGCGCTTGCCACCGGAGCCCTTTGAGGGGGTTCTCTGCGAAGTACCCCTTCTCCACCGCAGTGTTGAGAGCTTCGTTGAATGCAGCCCTCTTGCGTCGGGCTGTTTTAGCCGCAGCCGCCTTGCCGTCCAGCTTGCGGCACATCGCATCGAGGGCCCGCCTCAGAACGTCGGCTTCCGCGAGGGCGCTGACCGGCAGCGAGTTGCGCTTCATCCAGTCCAGCGCATGGAGCCACTCCTCGGTGGGCTCGCACTCCCAAGCTTTCTTGTTGAATGCCCACGAGTACAGGGCACGCCGCAGTACCCGCGGATCGGAATACGCTGCGCCGGGGCGTACCAGGGCGGGCGTGACCGTAGCGAAGGCATCAGCCAGGGTGCGGCGGGTGTTCCCTGGCGTGCGCTCCCATCTTTGCTCGATGTATTCGTGCACCAGGTCGTACCACGTAGTGCGCTGCTTGATGGACCGCAACTCGGATGCTGGCAGACCTGTGTGCTCGTCAAACGGCTCACCCTCGCGCGCGGCTGTCATCAGCTTCGCACGCCGGCTGTCAGCAAGCGCGAACGCGATGAAGGACTCAGACTTCTCTCGCCCGTTAACCGTCCACCGAATCTGGAAAGGCTTGCGCCGATCGGGGCGCTCACGTATCTCCCAGAAGCGGATGTTATAACTCATCGCCATCCAGGCGTATCCCTTTCACAGGCATCCCACCACGCATCCAGATCGGCGCGGCGGCAGCGCAGTTCACCATTGGGCAGCTTGATCATTCGGGGTGCCTGACCGCGAGCGCGCAGGCGATAGAAAGCCGACGGGCTCATCCTGATTTCCGCTAGGACCTCGGCGAGCTTGAGCGCAGGTGGACGAGCCATTGATGTTTCCTCGGATGTTCCAGATATGTCGGCGGCCCAAGCAGCAGTGCTCGACTTGCACCCACTCCGCCGCAACTGATGGGCAAACTCTGTCAGTTACGGGGACTACTGGTCGCCGACATGAAGGGCCATGGTGTCCGAACGGCTCCACCGCCAAGCACAGCCGCTGTAGGGTCGGGGGCTGGCGCGGTGGCGGAGTGCTTCCGCTCCGTTTCCAGCCCCCGCCGCTTCGAACCGTGCATGCGGTTCTCCCGCACACGGCTCACCGACGCCGTTCACCGACGGCATTCGGCCTCTCCCGCCAGGGCTTTCCGGCCCTGGGTGCCACGACGGTTCCATACGGGCTGATCAGGCCAAGTTCATTCGGGGACGAGACGGTCAGCACCCACCAGCCGAAGGCCCGGCTGCGCCGGTGCTTTCTGCTGATGAAGTGCGCGACGCGTTCCCGCGCGAACCTTCCGATCTTGCTGAAGCGGCGGGCGGAATGGCCGTACCGGAAGTACGCCATCCACCCGCGGAGGAACAGGTTCACATCCCCCACGATCGCTTCGGGATGCAGCGGAAGCCGGCGCCGGGCGGTGATCTCCCGGATCCGGTCGCGGGCGTGCTGCATCGCCCTGTCCGAGGGCCAGCGGGCCAGGAAGTCGACGCGTCGGCGTCCGCGCAGTCCCCGGGAGCGGACCTGACGATGGTGAAACCCGAGGAAGTCAAAGCCTTCCCCGTCCGTCATCAGGTGCACGATCCTCGTCTTGGACTCCTTCGGCCTCAGCCCCAACTCCCCCAGCAGTGCGGCCAGTCGGGCGAGTGCCCGCTCGGCCTGACTGCGGGAGAAACACATCACGACCAGGTCGTCGGCGTAACGGACCAGGACTCCGTCGTGCTCGTCCCATGCCCGGTCCAGCCGGTGCAGATAGACGTTGCACATCAACGGTGAGATCACACCGCCTTGCGGGGTCCCGGTCACCGGCCGCCGCACCTGCCCGTCCTCCATCACCCCGGCCCGCAGGATCTGCCGCAGGAGCCTGAGAACAGACTGGTCACAGATGCGCTCTTCGACCGCGCGCATCAACTCCTCATGCGGGATCGCCGAGAAGCACTCGGCGATGTCCGTCTCCACCACCCACCGCCTGCCCCGATGGTGCTCGTCGATGAGCACCTGCAGAGCATCGTGCGCCGAGCGTTTCGGGCGGAACCCGAAGCTGCACGGCAGCATGTCGGCCTCGAAGACCGGCTCGAGCACGATCTTCATCGCCGCCTGCACGATGCGGTCACGAACCGTCGGGATGGACAGCGGCCTGCGCTCGTCCTTCACCCCCGGCTTGGGGATGAACACCCGGCGGGCGGGCTGGGGACGATACTGTCCCCGCCCCAACTCGTCGGTCACTTCGTCGAGAAGACGGTCGATGCCGTACTCCTCAACCTGGGCCAGGGTGGTGCGGTCGATGCCCGGTGCGCCGTTGTTGGCACGCACCATGGCCCACGCACGCCGGAGCACATCCCTGCGGTGGATCTTGTCTCCCAGCGCGTGGAACCGCCGTCCGGGATCGGCCTTGGCCGACCGGTAAAGCGCATGCTGCAAAGCGCGGACCTTGTCCGAGGGAGAACGTCCCCCGACGGCGGGACTAGCCATATGGGCACTCACCGGGCCCCTCCTTGTCACCATGACGCACCGACGAAGCAGTGGCCCTTCCCTCACCGGGAGTTGTGCTGTCTCCTCGGCTCAAGCAGTACTACGGCCACCTCCGACGCCCACCCGGCTCACGCCCACTTCCCGGGATCACCGGTTATAGGACGCGCAGCTTCCGGCGACGATTCTCCGCAGGTCACCGGGCCAGGGAGGGCCTCCCCAGTTCCCGCCGCCACCCTCGATACGTTCCGCGCCCCATACGCCGGGGAGTCCTTCACGGCTGCCCGTCCAGGATCTTCACCGCTTCCATGGCCTTCACCCCGATTTCGAAGGGCTCGGCACTCCCTCGTTCCACCCGAAAGGATGGCTGAGTAACGACGCCGCAGGCTTCGCGTGATGCTACGGACCGTATCGTCGCTCCCCCTTTACAGGGCCTTTGACGCTGGGCTTCGACGCCG
>NZ_JUJA01000002.1 GCF_001906585.1 Streptomyces kebangsaanensis
CGGTGGCCTACCCGCGGCACCACCCCCAGCCGCAGCGGCCGACGCCGCGGCGCAGTCCGTCGCCGATCACCTACGTCCTGCTCATCGCGGTGCCCGCACTGGCCGCCGTCGCCGCGCTCCGCCCGCGCTGACCCCTGGAGGAACCCGTTGTCGGAATGGCTTGTTCTCACCCTGGCGATGCTGGCCGCCTGCGTGGTGGTCGTCGTCATCACCCTCGTGCGGCACCGTACGAAGGCCGAGGACGACGATCCCACCGAGACCCCGGACGTCATCGAGTACATGACGATGTGGATCGGCGTGGTGTACGCCATCGTCCTGGGCCTGGCCATCGCAGGCGTCTGGGAGGCACGCGCCGCCGCCCAGGACCACGTCCAGGCAGAGGCCCAGGCGCTGCACGAGATCTCCGAGCGCGTCCGCGTCTACCCGCCCGACGTCCGCGACCGGATCCGCGGCGACGTCGACACCTACGTCGGACACGTCGTCACCACCGAGTGGAAGACCATGACCGACCACGGCCGGGTCACCGGGCGGGGCGACGAACTGCTGGCCCGCGTCCGCGCCGACGTCACCGACTACCAGCCGAAGTCGGACTTCGAGGCGCAGGCCTACCAGCCGCTGGTGGACCAGGTGGCCGCCGCCGCCCAGGCCCGCACCGCACGCGCCGACTCCACCGGACCGACGATGCCGGGCGTGGTGTGGTTCGGGCTGCTCTCGGGGGCCGTCGTCACCATCGGGATGGTGTTCGCGCTGCAGATCCGCCGTACCGCACGGGAACTGGTCCTCGCGGGGCTGTTCTCCGCGCTGATCGCCTTCCTGCTCTTCCTGATCTGGGACTTCGACGCCCCCTACAGCCGCGGGGTGTCGGCGACGGCCGGCCCCTTCCTGGCCCTGTTCCCGCATCTCACCGGCTGACGGGCCGGTGGACTGACGGACTGACGGACTGACGGTTTCCCGGTCGTGTCCCCCGCCTGCAGGAACGCCGTCCCCTGTGCGGCCCACGGCGTTGCCCCGTTCGCCCGGGTGCGATCGCGCCGCGGTGCACATCTCCCTAGCGTTTGATCATCGAGGTGCATTTCCGGCGCAGGCGGAAAGGGTCCGCAGCTGCTCCTCGGGGACCGGAGGATTCATCATGCGCGTAATACGAGTCGTTTCGGCCGCACTGCTGGGGCTCGGCGCTCTCACCCTCTCCGCACCGGCCGCCGTCGCCAGCGGCGGTGACGGCCACTCCTACGGGGGCGGAGGCGGCTACGGCGGGGGCGGCTACAGCGGGGGCGGCTACGGCCGCTCCGACGACGGAGATGACAACGAGGGCCGTTACGGCGGCCGCGGAGGACACAGACCGGAGCACTTCCACCATGGCGTCCGGGCGGGCGAAGGCGGGACCATCGCCGATTTCGATCTCAAAGAGGTCGGAATGGGCACCGCACTCGTCGCCGGCTCAGTCGGCGCGGCGTACTACCTCTCCCGCCGCCGCACCGGAGAGGAAGGGAGCGCCGCCTGACGGCGCCCCTTCCTCGTCACAGGCCTTCGCCCCGGACCTGCCCAGGTCCGGGGCGAAGGCCTGTGGGTGCGAAGGGATCCGGCCTCCGCCGGGCGGAGGCCGGATCCCCAGGACCGCGGCGGGCGACGTCAGACGCGCTTGTCGGTGCGCCGGCGGCACAGCCAGAACACGCCGCCGCCGACGGTGCCCGCGGCCAGCAGCCCGCCGCCGATCGCCATGTCGGCCGGTGCGGCACCGATGACGGTGCCGCCGCCGACGCCGCCCCGGACCCCGCCGACGACGGTGAAGGCCCTCGGGCGGATCAGCCTCCGGCCGTCGCACTCGGTCGCGATGTCGTACGTCCCGGGGTGGACGTTCTCACGGATGGTCGCGATGCCCCTCGCCCTCTCGCCGAAGGCGTTGACCGGCCGCAGCGGCGTCCTCGGGAAGGCGCGCGACTGCATGACGCCGCCGTTGCGGCAGCCTTCGACCGTGACCGCCAGCTGCCCGCCGCGGGCGATCGCGCCGGGCACGGCCACGATGTTGCGGACGCCGCCCGGGCCGTGGTCGAAATCACCGCCCCGGCCACCACCCCGACCAACGCCGTGACCGAAGTCCGGGCCGAAGTCCGGACCTCCGCGGAAGCCCTCGCCGCCCCGGCCACCACCGAATTCGCCGAACTCACCGAACTCACCACCCGGACCCCGCCGGTGGTCATAGAAACGCGCCCCGAACTCGCCGAACTCGCCGAACTCGCCACCCGGGCCCCGC
>NZ_JUJA01000030.1:0-17356 GCF_001906585.1 Streptomyces kebangsaanensis
GCTGTAGGGTCGGGGGCTGGCGCGGTGGCGGAGTGCTTCCGCTCCGTTTCCAGCCCCCGCCGCTTCGAACCGTGCATGCGGTTCTCCCGCACACGGCTCACCGACGCCGTTCACCGACGGCATTCGGCCTCTCCCGCCAGGGCTTTCCGGCCCTGGGTGCCACGACGGTTCCATACGGGCTGATCAGGCCAAGTTCATTCGGGGACGAGACGGTCAGCACCCACCAGCCGAAGGCCCGGCTGCGCCGGTGCTTTCTGCTGATGAAGTGCGCGACGCGTTCCCGCGCGAACCTTCCGATCTTGCTGAAGCGGCGGGCGGAATGGCCGTACCGGAAGTACGCCATCCACCCGCGGAGGAACAGGTTCACATCCCCCACGATCGCTTCGGGATGCAGCGGAAGCCGGCGCCGGGCGGTGATCTCCCGGATCCGGTCGCGGGCGTGCTGCATCGCCCTGTCCGAGGGCCAGCGGGCCAGGAAGTCGACGCGTCGGCGTCCGCGCAGTCCCCGGGAGCGGACCTGACGATGGTGAAACCCGAGGAAGTCAAAGCCTTCCCCGTCCGTCATCAGGTGCACGATCCTCGTCTTGGACTCCTTCGGCCTCAGCCCCAACTCCCCCAGCAGTGCGGCCAGTCGGGCGAGTGCCCGCTCGGCCTGACTGCGGGAGAAACACATCACGACCAGGTCGTCGGCGTAACGGACCAGGACTCCGTCGTGCTCGTCCCATGCCCGGTCCAGCCGGTGCAGATAGACGTTGCACATCAACGGTGAGATCACACCGCCTTGCGGGGTCCCGGTCACCGGCCGCCGCACCTGCCCGTCCTCCATCACCCCGGCCCGCAGGATCTGCCGCAGGAGCCTGAGAACAGACTGGTCACAGATGCGCTCTTCGACCGCGCGCATCAACTCCTCATGCGGGATCGCCGAGAAGCACTCGGCGATGTCCGTCTCCACCACCCACCGCCTGCCCCGATGGTGCTCGTCGATGAGCACCTGCAGAGCATCGTGCGCCGAGCGTTTCGGGCGGAACCCGAAGCTGCACGGCAGCATGTCGGCCTCGAAGACCGGCTCGAGCACGATCTTCATCGCCGCCTGCACGATGCGGTCACGAACCGTCGGGATGGACAGCGGCCTGCGCTCGTCCTTCACCCCCGGCTTGGGGATGAACACCCGGCGGGCGGGCTGGGGACGATACTGTCCCCGCCCCAACTCGTCGGTCACTTCGTCGAGAAGACGGTCGATGCCGTACTCCTCAACCTGGGCCAGGGTGGTGCGGTCGATGCCCGGTGCGCCGTTGTTGGCACGCACCATGGCCCACGCACGCCGGAGCACATCCCTGCGGTGGATCTTGTCTCCCAGCGCGTGGAACCGCCGTCCGGGATCGGCCTTGGCCGACCGGTAAAGCGCATGCTGCAAAGCGCGGACCTTGTCCGAGGGAGAACGTCCCCCGACGGCGGGACTAGCCATATGGGCACTCACCGGGCCCCTCCTTGTCACCATGACGCACCGACGAAGCAGTGGCCCTTCCCTCACCGGGAGTTGTGCTGTCTCCTCGGCTCAAGCAGTACTACGGCCACCTCCGACGCCCACCCGGCTCACGCCCACTTCCCGGGATCACCGGTTATAGGACGCGCAGCTTCCGGCGACGATTCTCCGCAGGTCACCGGGCCAGGGAGGGCCTCCCCAGTTCCCGCCGCCACCCTCGATACGTTCCGCGCCCCATACGCCGGGGAGTCCTTCACGGCTGCCCGTCCAGGATCTTCACCGCTTCCATGGCCTTCACCCCGATTTCGAAGGGCTCGGCACTCCCTCGTTCCACCCGAAAGGATGGCTGAGTAACGACGCCGCAGGCTTCGCGTGATGCTACGGACCGTATCGTCGCTCCCCCTTTACAGGGCCTTTGACGCTGGGCTTCGACGCCGGACGTTTCCCTCCGACGCCGCCAGCCTGCTACCGGGCCTCCTGGCAGCTACCCGGACCGGACTTCCACCGGCAGGCGACGACGAGCTTACGAACAGCAAGAACACCGCTACGTCACGGTGTCACCTCCTGTCCTGCTGGGCGCACGAGAAAACGTCAGTGGCCGGAGACGTTTCAGCCGCTGCGCCGTGCAGCTCCGTTTCGAGTCCTGCCCTGATCAACTTCGTCAGCAGTTCGGCCGCTTCAGGGCGAACGGTGCCGAGCTGCACCAACCCGTCACCGAAAACGTTCACGTCGGCCACCAGGCCGGGGAAGTCGGAGTCCAGCCCGAGCAGCGCCAGTTGATCGGCCAGAGTGCCGGCGCTTCGCCGTGCGCGGTTCCAGCCACGGACGTAGGGCACGCCGGGCAACAAGTCTTCCGCGCGCTTGGCCACCACTCCTCGCCGGTCGGTCATGACGTCAGGTCCTTCCCTTGGGTTCATTGGCGGTGGTCGGTGCGTGCCCGAGGTCGTCATGGCCCGTGCCGAAGGCGCTTGCCAGCGCCAGGCGCAGGAGTTCTGCAAGACGTTCGGCCGTGTCGGGAGACACTCGGCCCAACTCGACGAGGCCGTGTCCGAAGGCATTCAAGTCCGCGCGCAGGTACGGGAAGTCCTTTTCCAGGCCCGCGCGTACGAGGGCGTCCCGCAGTGCGGTGGTCGCGTTTCGGGCCGCGTACCATCCATCGCTGTCGAGAGGCGACCATGTGGCAGCGTCGTGTCCGCCGGTCGGCTCATCCCGCATCGGTGGTCGTCTCCTCGGGGAGCGCAGCGACCGCCGCGTACGGAGTCGGGTACTGCTCGTCGAAGCGGTCGATCCTCGCGAGGAGTTCCGCGGAGGCCACCAGCGCGGTCGCGAGAGCGACCGGTCGCGGCGGGTTGGCCGCCGGCCGGCGCATCGGCGCGCGAAGCCACTGGTAGCGGTCGCCGGACAGCGGAATGGGGCCGGGTACTACGACGGCGGAGCCGTGGCCGAGGTACCGGTGCGGCGGCGGAGAGGACGTTTCGCGTCCGAGGTAGTGCACGAAGGTCTCGCGGCTCTGCGAGCCGAGGAAGAATCCGACGCGCTGCGCCTTGCGGTCGACGGCCGAGGGTCCGAACGGCAAGCCACTGCGCAAGAGCCGGTCGAACATCTCCAAGCCGAGGCGCTGTTCCACGCTCACCACGTCGAAGAAGCGGCCCGTCGCCAGTAGGCAGGGCATCCGCGGGTCATCCTCCCAAACCTGTCGGCACTGCGCCGGGTCGTCCGCCGCCGCAGACAGCCATTCCATGCCCCGCCTGGTCATCCTCTGCACGTCGTCTCACCCTCAGTCGGACTACGGTGCGGCCCCGATGCCGCCGTGCGTCCAGACTCGCGGCCTGCCCTTGGCCAGGGCAGATGACGAGAGGTGACGGGGAATGACGCGTCCACGCACGACACGTCATCCCCCGTCCTCCCCATTCCGCGCAGACGATCTCCGGTTATTGCCTGCACGAAGCGATGACCAGCACGTACATTCAGTAACGGAACCCCGAGTTGTCACACCGGCATCGCGCAGGGAGTGAAGGGCCGTCTTGAAGCCGACCAGTGTCCGCTTACGTGAGGCCCGCACGGGCCGGGGCTGGAGTCAGCCACGGCTGGTAAGGGAACTTCGCCAAGCCGCCGCCCAGCGTGGCCACCAACTCCCGTCGGACGCCAGCGTGAAGCGGCGTATTGCCAGTTGGGAGAACGGCCACAGCGCCCCGGACGACTTCTACGGGCCGCTTCTGTGCGACGCTTTCACCACCAGCGCGGCCGAGCTCGGATTGAGTCACGGGGAACTCAAAGACACCGCTCTGCTCGACGCCGCGTATCCCGCCAGCCCGGACGACGCCATTCGGACGGTTGGCCAACTGTGGCGTGCCGACCTCAACCAGTACGACCCGTTACTCACCGCGGAGCCGTCCGAGCCCGCATGGAACGAGGCATCCCTCCGGTGGTTGGTCGCGCCTGAGCCGGGCATCCCCCGGCCGCGTACCGAAGGCACCCGAGTCAGTCTCGGTGACGTGGCAGCCATAAAGACCACGGCGGACATGTTCGCCCAGCTTGACGACCAGTTCGGCGGAGACCACGCGCGGCACTCGGTCATCCAGTACCTCAACAACGACGTGGCCCCACTCCTGCGAGGCCGGTACACCGAACAGGTAGGCCGGGCCCTGTTCTCCACCGTGGCGGAAGCGACCCTCCTTGCCGGCTGGATGTCCTACGACGCCTGTCATCACGGGCTCGCCCAGCGGTATTTCCTCCAGGCCCTCCGTCTCGCCCAGGACGCCAACGACCGCCGGCTCGCTGGCAGCATCCTGTCAGCGATGAGCCATCAGGCGACGTTCCTGGGGCGGTACACCCAGGCCGCCACTCTCGCCCGTGCCGCGCTCATGGGCATCTCTCCGGTGGCTACGCCGACCTTGCGCGCGCAGTTCCATGCCATGGAGGCCCGCGCCCTTGCACGGACTGGCGACGTCGCTGCCTGCGAGGCCGCCCTGAGCGCAGCGACAAAGGCCCTCGAAAGCCGAAACAACGAGGACGAACCGGAGTGGATCAGCTACTTCGACGAAGCCGAGCTTGCCGCCGAGGCCGCCCACTGCTTCCGTGACGTCAACAGCGCCCGCCGAGCCGTCGCCCACGCCGAGAACGCCATGAGCGGCAGCCACGTACGGAGCGACTTCTTCGCAACCATGGTCCTGGCCGACGCACACTTGAGGGCCGAGGACGTCGAGGAGGCATGCCGCGTGGCACTCGACGCGCTGGATCTCGGAGAACAGCTCAAGTCGGCGCGATGCATCACCTACCTCGCCGACTTCCGCCGAAACCTCAGCGCGGCCGGCCGAAGCAGCGCAGCGCGTGAGCTTGCAGAGCAGGCCCGCGAACACAGGTTGTGGATCGCTGCGGAGCAGTAGGGTCGACCGAGAGCTACCGGCCCCGCAGGAAGACGACCACCGCCCCTCAGAAGGGGTTCCACTCCTCGCGTCCCTCGCCCGTCCGCAGGGACCGCACCCGCCGGGCGAACTCGGCAGCAGAACGCTCGCTCACGCCGACCTGGTGACCGAGCCACGCCACCATCATCAGCTCCCGCATGTCGGCCAAGGTCTCGTACCCGGGCCAGTTCATGAGGTCGAACCCGTACCGGTGGACGAACTCGGCGTACTCCGCTTCGGTGTGCCAGCCGTACCGGTCGTAGAAGAGCGCGGTCTGGATCAGGTCCCACTCGCGCGGAGCGAGGGCGAATCCGTCGAGGTCGATGAGGACGGCATGACCATCCCGGTGGCGGAGGATGTTTCCGATGCTGGCGTCCCCGTGGATCATCCCGAAGGGGAGCACGAAGTCCAGCCGGTCGTACTCCTTGGCGAGCTTGGCCGCCCGTTCCTCCAGGAAGGACCGATCTTCCTCGGAGACGGCATTCAGCCCGTCCAGCGAGGCAGACAGCTTGGCCATGGGGTCGAAGTACGGAAGGCCCAGCGACTCGGGTTCCTCCAGCCAGTGCAGCCGGCGGAGCAGGTCGGCCAGTTCGCCGACCGTCGCGTACTCCTCGCGCTCCTGGACGCTCTCCCAGAAGGTCACCACCAGGCCGCGGACGACGACAGGCTGAGCGATCCCGGCCGGCACCCGGGTGGCCGGGAAGTCGACCGTCTGCAGCCAGCGGGCCACGCCCACGGCGCGTTCCATCTCCGGCAGGACGCTGGGGTCACGGGCGATGCGGACGATGATCGGTAAGGACGCCAGCCGGTACACCGCGTTGGAGCCGAGCCGCAGCAGCTCCGCCCCGTCAGCATCCAGTCCGGCAGCCTCGCACGCCTCACGCAGAACGACTGCCACGCCCTCTGCCGTGAACTCCGTACCGCCGCCCACCGGTCCCCCGCTACTGCCCGAGATCATGCCTCCGACGATACGGCGCAGCCGCACCCGCGGACAGGGCGCCCACGTAATAGGGACGTAATGATCTTCGATGGAGTGCAGCCCATGCACCCCTCCCCCGCAGGTCAGCGCGCCCGACACCCCTCGCACTCACCTGGGCTCCGGAGCCGTGTGCGCAGGTTCGAATCCTGCCGGGGGCACCCAGCATGAGGTGCCCAAAGACCCCGTCACCAGCGGAAACGCTGAGGCCGGGGTCTTCGTGTATGTGCAGGCGTATGCAGCGCTGAGCGGCCCTAGGACACGGCCCGTGGACTATTCGTGGACAGGATCTTGAAGCGTCTGCCCAGGTCAGTCGTCGCTTGCGTGGGGACCGTTACCCCGCATCCGGCCATTCCTCCGGGGGCTCTGGCGGCTCCGGATCCTCCTGCCGCTTCGCTCTCCGCTCGTTCTCGTCTCGCAGTGCCGTCAGCCACGGCCAAAGATCCGGCAGCGGTTGCGCCGAGCAGGCCAGCCGGTGTTCGATACGGCACCGCTGATACGGATCTGGCGGACACACCCCGTAGCCGGTTACCCGCCCGTCAGACAGCACGATCCACCGATGCTCCGCCGGCACCGTATGGGCCAGTGGGGCCATGTCCGGCTCCAACAGCACCCAATCATGCTCAAGCGTCGCCACCCGCTCCCCCAACAGCCCGCAGTACGGACAGCGGGACTTCCCACGACCGAGCCGACGCGGCTCCTCTTCGAAAACCCCCATACCGCGAGAGTCGACAGCCCAACGGCACATGCGTAGACCGCGAACCGGACGGGACACCTGGGGAAGCCGTCTATCAGTGAAACGGCACACGACGCGGCAGGTGCAACCAGCAACCAACGGCCGACGACGCGCGGCTGAGACACGACGAAGCCCCCGGCCCGTGCGGGCTGGGGGCTAAAGCCTGTGCACGTGATCACTCGTATTCGCGCAACAGCTCCTCGATCTTGCGGTTGGCGATCTCCTGCCGTCCGTCGATGCACTTGGCGTAGCGGCTCAGCAGGACCTCAACGCTGTTGCCCGCGCGTTCGGCCACCTCTGTGGGGTCCACTCCGGAGTTGAGCCAGGTCGACAGCGCCGAGTGCCGGAGGTCGTACGGCCGGGCAGCGAGTGGCGAAGCGACCGCGGCGGGCGGGAGCGCCAGGGCCCGAGCTTCCTGCCAGACGCGGTAGTACGTCGAGGAGCCGACCACTCCCCCGCGTTCGTTGGTGAACAGCCGCCCGTCCTCCGCAGTGCCGAACGTGTCGAGGTGCTGCCGAAGGATGGCGACGAGCTGGGGCGGGATCGGTACGAGCCGGACCTCTTCGGCCGGCCGGTTCTTCAGGCCGCGGTCGTCGTGGGTCTCGCCGGAGTCCGTCCACTGCTTGCCAACGCTGGGACGTGTCCGGTTCAGCAGGGCCGTCCCCCAGCCGGTCTCCGGCAGCTTCAGGTCTGCTTTGGTGAGTCCGACAGCCTCAGCGGGACGTAGGGCGCCGTAATACATGCAGGCGAACAAGCCGACGAGTCGACGACCACGCGCCCGGCCATACGGGCCTGGTGCACGATCGGGTGACATCACACCGATCCCGGGTCGCAGTGCCGGTCACGGAAATCCGTCCGGGCACCCGACAGCCACCAGATGGCCTGGCCTACAGGAAAGGGCCGGGGCGGCAGGCGGCCATGGAGTCCTTCTTCAGCCTGCTGCAGAAGAACGTCCTCGACCGCCGTTCACGGGACACCCGCCAGGAACTGCGGATCGCAATCGTGACCTGGGCCCAGAGGACCTGCCACCGACGCCGCCGACAAGCCCCGCTCGGCCGACTGACCCCCGTCGAATTCGAAACCGTCATGACCACACCGGCCCTCCAGGCCGCGTGACCGAACCTGTCACCCAAACCTGCAGCAGGCCCGTGCTTACAGGGACGCGGGTGGGCGGCGAGAGAGCCGGCTTCTGCTGGTCGTGGCCGGGCTGGCAGTGTTGGCGACCAACCCGGCCCTGTTGGCCATGTTGCAGGCCACCAACCAGTGGGCGGTTGCCTTCCCCGGCTCCGCCCTCCCAGGACAGCCATACAGAGCACCAGCGTCTGTCGGCCGGCCTGCAGGAGTGCTCAGACGACCGTCTTGAGCATGTGGCTGAAGCCACCCTCGACAGCGAGCCGCTTCCCACTTGGGAACGCGATCAACTCCAGGGCGTGCTGTGGTGCGGACGCCACGGACCGTGGTCCGGCGTCACGGTCCGTACCGGCGGTGCAGCGCTCGGGTCACCAGCGCTCGGGTCACCAGCGGGCTGGTCCTCCGTGCTCCGGGCCTGCGCGAGTCCGGTGGCCCACAGCTGGTCGACACGCGCGCGCTCGGTGGCGTTCGGGTAGCGGTTGGTGCAGGACGGGCCGGGGCCGGCGCCCGACATCAGCTGACTGCACGGCCCGCTGTAGTCGTCCGGCAGCCCCAGTATGTGCCCGGTCTCGTGGGTGACGACGCGGATCGGGTCGTACTGCCGAATCTGGGCGTAGTCGAGGAAGACGGAGCCGCGTCCGTGGCCATCGCCGGAGGCGTGGGACCCGCGGCGCGGGTCGTTGCCCTCGTAGTAGGAGAAGTCGGCACCGCCGCTCGAAGCCTCCTCGAGCTTGACGTTGGACTCGGAGCTGTTCCAGATCGAGGCCGCGCTCGATATCTGCGAACGGAAGCTCGGTGCCTTGGAGGCGTCGTAGTAGAGGGTCACCGCCTGCGCGTTGGGCTGGGCGGTGCGCTTCTGGGCGACCGACTTGAGCACAGCCCCGAAGAACGCCTTGTTGTTCGCGGCCTCCTCAACCGACCCGCCATACCGCGCCATGGAGGTACCGGCGGAAGCGGACGGGGTGGCGGCCGGCTGGGCGCTCGCGGGCACCGCCACGCCCAGCACGCTGGAGGCCAGACCCAGGCCGAGAGCGAGGGCGAGGAGTCTCGGGGACGTTCGGAACAACTTCATGTGTGGGGGGCTCCTACTCACTCGGTGACGCCGAGCGCCGCAGTGCGCGGTCGACTCGGCGTGAACACCGGTCCCGAACTGCAGCAACGTCCTGTGAGTCGTCATTCTTAGAACGGCTCAACAGGGCGTGCAACGGGTCCCGCCACTACGTCGCCTCGTAGGTCCCAGGACCTCGCCAGGGCAGCGCGCGAGCCTCCGGTCAGCACGCGGCGATAGGAGGACAAGCTGTCACGGCGTCAGAAGCCTTGCATCACGGGGCAGCTGGCGTGCAGGCCGGCCGGGCGGAATTCCGGGACGCGCGGCAGGATCCGCACTCCGCCCAAAACAGACAAATCCCCATATTCCCGCTACGTCGTATCTACTAAGCACTCTGGTTGATCGCGGAGCGCTGTGTTCAACGTCACGGATTATGGGCTTCCGTTCCTTTTGCGCCCCACCGCCCCCGAGTCGTCCCCCAGGGAGTCAGCCTCGACGTCGGGCGCCATCCCTCACTGCTGAGCCGCCGCCGCTCAGTCCTGATCAGAAATCTCTGCTCGACCACGCTTCAACTCCACCAACACGGCCCCGGCCCTCCCCGCGCACGCCAACCCGACGCGCACAGCCAAGCCGCGGCAAGCGGTGTCAAGCATCAGGTGAAGCCACAACGTCAAGCATCAACCGAGACAAGACAATGACTCCGGATCATGGCGCGGTGGAAATTTCCCTACGTCATCAAGAGCTCGCTTCGCTCGCCGTCGCTCCCGGCCTCCTGAACTGCAAGCAGTCCGATCGGAGATCGAAGGTGCCGCGCACAGCGCGGCGGCGCCGGTCGGTCGCCGCCGCGCCACCCCTCCTCGCCTCCGGCGGGGATCGGCCGGCACCGGGATGGAGGGGGTGCCGTCCCCGACTGCGGGTCCGTAGTGGCGTGCGCGGGGAGCTCCCATCCCGTCCACCGTCGACCCAGGCAGAGCCGAGCAGAGGCGGCCCATGGCGTCCAGGTCGTTCGTACAGTGGCGCGCTCCACCTGGACGCCATGGACCACGCCCGCTCCACGGTGTGTGGGTCGACAGCGTACGGGATGGGATCTGGGGTGAGTGGTGGCTGAGGAGGAATAATGCCGCCATGACAGATGAATCCAAGCACCCCAGCGAACAGCCCGCTACGCCCTCCTGCTGATGCTGTGGCGGGACCTCGGTGAGGCCGGCGGTCGGCGTGATCGACTCACAATCGGTCTCTTGCTCTCAGTCCAGCTCGGCGGAGTCGGAATTTGTCGTCGCGACGGCTCCGGTGACGGCGTCCAGCACGAGCACCTGGATGGAGGGGGCAGTCGTGGACTGTGAGGGGCCTTCGTCGGGGCCGCCATCCTGGGCAACGCCGTCCTGAGAGGGGGCGGCCTCAGCGCCAGGGGGGCCGACACTCAGCATCCAGTACGGGCGCCAGCGGCCGGCGTTGTCGGTGCGAGCCAGCAGTTCACCGGAGTGGACGACGTCACCGGGGAACTTGCGCGTCGCGATGGCCTGAGCCTGCCGCCGGTCGACGCGAACCGAGGGCAGTTCGGGGTCGGGAATGTGACGTGCGGTGAACGAGATGATCTTACGGTCGGGACCGACGAGGACGTCCATCCGCATGGGCATCAGCACGCCATTCTTGCGGGAGCGCCAGGAGACCAGTTTCGAGGCCTGCTGGGGCCCGGCGGCGCTGACGTCCGCACGGCCGGCGAGCGCCCAGGGAAAGTGGTCGCGCACGAAGGCGGTGCCGGCCTTGAGAGCGGCACCGTCGCTGACAGGTGCGGCATCGGGCCCGAGGGCCGGACTGGTGGGCTGCAGCAGGCCGGAGGTCACCTCGCGGGAGGGCCACTCAATGTCGAGGACCCCGCGGTCGGTGTTGGCCGAGATCCGCCCAGGACCTCCAGGGGGCCCGGGGAAGAACTGCATTGATGCGACATGGGCCTGCTCACCGAGGAAGTTGGCGATAGCTTTCCGGGCGGCTTCCTGCTGTTCAGCGGAGGCGGTGTTCGCCCATGCCACCTCTGCCATCACGAAGGTGACGGTGAAGGCGCTGGTGAGACCGATTGCGGCGATTCCGGCAGCGAATCCGATGAGGGAGCGGCGGACCTGGCGCCTGTTGATGAGGACGGCGGCGTCACGTCCACCACGGGCGGTGTCCCAGTACAGCCCAGCACTTGCGACGAGGGCACCGGCAAAGGCGCCGATGCTGTTGGTCCACAGGTCAGTGCTGTCACAGGCGCGCCCCATGCCCGGTGTAAGAGCCTGCGTGACCTCGATGGTGGCCGAGAGGGCAACGCAGGCCAGAGTGACCGGAACCGGGCGGCGGGTCAGCCAGGTGGCCAGGGCCGCCAGAGGGACGAAGAGGAGAACGTTCAGCAACCCCTGGGTAGTGAACGTCCCTGTGATGATGTCGCGTTCAATAAAGCAGGTTGCCGAGGCGGGCGCATCGGGAGAAATAGGATAGAGCGTGGCAGTTATTACACCGGCGAGCGCGGCGCCCGTCAGAGCGCACAGAACTCTGGGCTTTCCGAGACGGCGCCCCAGAAAATAGGACACCAGAGCCGCAATCAAAGAGAAGGCGACAGCGGTCACCAACATTCCTTGATTACCATTGAATATTGCCTGAATCATGCGGTCGTTTCCTGGGCTCGCGCGGGAGGATCGATGCGGGTGCGGGGCCCGCCATGCGCGGGCCCCGCGTTCAGTGCTTCAGCACTGGGTGACCGGCGCGTTGTTGAAGGTCTGCTGACCCTGGACCTCCATCCAGCCGACGACGGGGTTACAGCCACTGAGGGTGTAATTGGACCACTTGGTGCTCTTGGTGGTGCCCCCCGACTGGGTGAACCACGACCCGGTGCGCGCGACGCCGACGTGAGTCCACCCGAAACGCGCGGTAATGGTGCTGGTGTTGGGGTCCTTGTCGTACGAGTCGGTCACGTTCCAGGAGGAGCCAGTCCCGCTGGTCAGTGAGGTCCAGAGGGTGCCGCTGCTGAGCTTGGTGCGGGATGTGCCGTAATCGAAGTTACCGGGATGTGCCGTAATCGAAGTTACCGCCGGCCATGGCGGCCGGGGCCATGACACCCATACCAATGAGCACGGCTGCCGAAGTGGCGGCAATACGTCGAACTGCAGTCATTTTCTAAACCTTCTCTCCAACGGGTCCGTGAAGATCATCTTCTCGGATGCAGAGAAACTTAAAGGCCTCGGTAGGGAGATTGCAACGACTTTGCGAAAGCGTGACGTGGGTCACATGAGAAAGTCGCAAGGGAGGCGTTTAGTGCACGGTTGGCCATAAGTCTTTTTAATCTCGACTCGACAGGCCACTTCTCCGACATTCGCCTCGTAATTTGTCTTTAATTAGCCTTGCCTCATCAGGCGTGAGTGGCTACTGCTTGGTCTGGCGATTCGCTCGTTTCAGGCTGCCCAACGAGCCATGTTCCTTGTCGGCTGCCTCGTCCCCCGCCTGGTGGTGGTCCAGAGGCGTATGGGCTCCAGGTGCCTCCGGTCTCGGAGGCCAGCTTGGCCGTGGTGACCCGGGTGATAGCCCGGAGCCTCCGCGACGACCGGGGCAGGCATCTCCAGCACGTGCTGTCAGATAGCGGCGGTGCGGCCGGCTGTGGTGGGGATGGCGACGTCGTTGAGGAGGGCCGCAAGGACGTCGGGGTGGAGCGGTTGCCCGGCTGGGTACCCGCGGCCGGAGTCAGGTCAGGTCGGTGGTGCCGACAGCTGCGCGGGGCCGGTTGCGTGCCCATCGTTACTGACTTCGGCTCGTCAGGGTGACGCTGGGTCGTCGAGGGCCAGGCCGGTGCCCGCTATGAAGCCGTCGAGGGTGTCGGGCCGGTACTGGAGGCGTTTGAGCCGGTTGCGGACGAGGGCCTCCAGGCGGTCGAGGGCCATGACGGCGAGGTTGGCCAGGCTGCGCTTGACGTGCGCCCATACCCACTCGACGGGGTTGAGGTCGGGCGAGTAGGCGGGCAGCAGGAACACCGTCAGCCACTCGCGCTCGGCGATCAGCTCACGCATGGCGTGGGAGACGTGGGTGTTCAGGCGGTCCCACACCAGCACGATCGGTGCCTTGACGAGTTGGTGGACGCCGTCGATCAGTGCGATGAAGTCGCGCTCGCCCATGCTGCGGCGTTTGCCTGTGGTGTGGGTGCGCAGGCGGTGGCACAGGCGGGTGCGGGAGCCGGGCCGCATGGCGATCAGCCCGGCCACCGACAGGCGCCCCGATCGCCGCCCGCTGACGGTCACGACCGGGGCGCGGCCCCGCCGGCCCCTGGGGGCACCCCCGGGCGGAGCCTGGGGGAGTGCGCCCCCTGGGCAGCCGGCGGGTGAACCCGGCTTCGTCCTCGAAGCAGATGTGGCCTCCGCAGGCCGCCCGTGCTCTTTTACCTCGGTCCAGGTCCTCTCCTTCCACGCGGTCACGGCCTGCTCGTCGCGCTCGGCGACCCGCTGCACGGGCACCTGCGGGCTGAAGCCGAGCCGGTGCATCAACCGAGTGGCCCCGGAGACGCTGTACGAGACGTGGAACTTCCTGCCGATCAGCGTGGCCACCCTCGCCGCCGTCCACACCTGGTCCTCCACCCAGCCGTGCGCGGCCGGACCCTGCCCGGATACGCGGCCAGTTTCTCCAGACAGCGCGGGGACAGACAGCAACGAGATCCACTCGGGCCACGGGAGGCCAGAGCCTGCGCACCGCCGTCCCGCTACAACTGGTGCCACTGGTAGGCCGACTTCGGACTCACCCGCAGGCGCCGTGCGACCTCTGTCGGCTTGATCTCCTGCTCGAACAGCTCGGCCGCCTGCATCCGTACCGACTCCCGGCGCCGACGCCCCTCAGCGGTCAACCCGCCCCCATCGCCATATCTCACACACCACGGGATACAGCCACCGCCCCAGGCCCTTCAGGGACTTCGCGAAGATTCACCCTGACGAGCCGAAGCCAGTAGTCGCCGACGAACCAGAGATAGCGGTGTGTTCCGCTCTGAACGACCTGGCACAACTCTCGGGCTTGGTCCACCCAGGTGCCACCGTGGGCCTCCGGAAGCCGATCGAGTTCCGCGAGCAGTAGCGGCACCTGCCGCTTGTTGAAGACGGCATCTCCACAGGGGGCCAAGGCCCACAACATCGGAAAGCTCACCGGGTCCAGGGCGGGGAAGAGGTCCGTCCACTCCAGTCCGACTTGGGCACGAGCCACGAGTCTTTCCTGGTCCCCGCGTACCTGCATGTTGATCATCCATCGCCCCCACCGGCAGTTGACGCCGAGCCGACAAGGCGTGCGTCCCAGCTCTCAGTCCCTCGGACGGGCCGTCCCTGGGCCGTCCAAGGTCAGCCGACGCCGACCAACAACGACAGAAGCCCGCGGCATCTGAACTGGTCAGGACCGTGGGCTTCTTCAGTCTCGCTGGTCAGCGGAAGGGCTGATCAGTAAACCGGCCACTGACCGCAGTCGCCGGCGCTTGCCACGTCCATTGGGACTCCGCCGACCTTCGCTGTCACTGCATGGGCTTCAGGACATGGCCCAACGCGACGAGGCCGATTCCCACAGCGAGAAGTGACAGGGAGTGGAATTTCCAGCTGATCAGCATCAGCAGGGAACCCACTCCCCAGAGCCTGGGTTGCCGCACCCGTCGTTGGAGCCACTGGCCCGGCATGCGGCCGAGGAGCAGGGCGTATACCCCGACAACGGCGAAGAAGATGGACAGGATGAACAGCACCAAGAACCCTGCAGCGATCAGGACCAACTCATCCCCCTTTGCCAAGGCCGCATGGAATAGCTGACCTCAGCGTCTGACATCGACAGGCGCGGACAGCGGCGGTTGGCGCTGGACCCTGGCGGACGAAGCGTCGAGACGCAGAGCCGGTTGACCGATTTCGCCGACCCCCGTGATCGACCTGACAAGGATGGGTCACGTCCGAGGCTCCCCGAGGCCGACCGACGGTGACCACCATCGGCAGGTGTCCCGACGGGCAGCCCCAGGTCACAGGATTTGATCTGCCACATTGGCAGAGCCATGCCCAATACTCCAGCTGTAGGTCGTGATCTTGCTGGAGTACTAGCAGCCCGCCTCGACGCCGCTGTTCACGAATGAGTCGATGTTGATCGAGTAACCGGCCCCGGCGGTGAGGTCGGGGCGGCTTCCGTGACCGTCCTCCGCGAGGCCCTCGGCGGTGAGGAAGACGACCTGCAGGGACATTTTCTCTTTGACGAAGCACAGGTCGTCGGACAAGGCCTCGGGGTCCGGGTTCCATCCGTTCCGTACCGCCGCCGTCCGGTAGTACGCGGCCACTTCGGCCTGTGTGCCGGGGAAGGCGTATGTCCGGTTGGCATACACCGTGACATCGCCGCTGTCCGCCCAGCAGCCGGCGTCGACCTTCTCGAAGCCCCGGGCGACGGTGGCCCCGGCGGGCCGGGAGTCGAGGATGTCGAGCGCCGCCGTCTCCTTCACCCGGTCCTCGGTCCCCTCGCAGTCCCTGGCGAGCTCCAGCAACGTGCAGCCGGTGAGCGTTGCGGCCGCCAGCGCGGTCGACAGGAGCAGGGATATCGGGCGGGTGGTACCTGTCGGCAGAGGCAAAGCGGGCTCCAGGTGAAGGCCGGGGCGGAAGGAGGAGGCGGTGCGCCGGACAAAATGGTCATCCGTGCCCGCTCCGGAGCAGGCACCGCCCAGTTCTACCAAGCAGCCGTCACCCTCGCATCGCTCCTGATGTGAGCGTGACACTTTGGCGACACCTGCTGGAGTAGCACCAGGAAGCGGGGCCGGGTCCTCGACGGGCACGGCCCCGCCCATCCGACGGGGCGTCAGTCCGCCCAGACCTCGGCCTCGTCGGCCGGGACGGTGGTGGCCAGGCCCAGTTCCTTGCGGGCGGCGACCGACTCGTTCGGGTCGATGCCGGTGAGCGCCGGGTCGTAGGCGGTGTAGAACGCGTCGGCGTCGGCGGCGTTCGCGGCCTTCTTCCAGTTCCCGGCCGCCTTCGTCAGCGTCGCGCGGAGCTTGCCGACCTCGGTGCCCTCGATGCCGTTCAGGCCCTTGACGTGTGCGTCGAGGGCGGCCGCGACGGCCTTGGCCTGTGCCTTGTAGCCGGCCAGGTCGTCCTCGACGGTGTCCTTCTCGGGCTGGTTCGCCCACAGGGCCTCGTAGACCGCGTTCGAACCCTTGAGGTACGTGATCTGCTCGGGCTTGAGGGACTTCGCGGTGTCCAGCGAGCCGCTGAACGTGCCCTTCTCCGCGGTGTAGGTGCAGCTCACCGCGCGGTCACCCGTCGCCCAGCTCTCCTTGGTCGGGGTGTAGTAGGAGAGGCTGACGCCCTTGGGGAGCGCCCAGGTGTCCGGGGCGTACTTCTCCGCCTCGACCGGGCAGCGCTCGTCCGCGATCGCCGAGACCCCGTCGTCGCCGGGGTACTCCTTGCCCTCGTCGATCTTGAACTCGCCGATGACCTGGCCCTCGTGCGCCTCTTCGCAGGGCACGATCTCGATGGCGTACGCTTCTCCCTCGGCCTTGCTGTTCGGGTTGTAGCAGTCGCCGACGTCCAGCGAGAACACCGAGCGCTGGCGAGCCACCTTCTTCACGCCGTCCTTGGCGCTGCCGACGGCGTCGGAGACGTCCGAGCATCCCACCGCACCGATCCCGAGCAGGACGGCAACGGCGGATATGCCGCGAAGGGAACGATACGAGGCACGGATTGCCATGACGTGTACATCCTCTTATGTGATCTTCATGAGGGTCGCGCGCATCGTATGCCATTCCTGTGGCCCGGTTACGCGAGGACCCTTACCTCATCTCGGCGTCTCCGACTCGCGACGGGCCACGAGGGTTGTATCCGGGCTGCTCGCAGGTGGGAGCGGGAGTGATGTGCCCCGGGTCCGGTGGAGTCGCCTTGCTGGACAGGTGGTGTTCCGGACACTCAAGGAGGCTCTGTTGCCCCGCAGTTACCCGACCGGGTTCCGGCGCGAGGTCATCGATCTCGTCGACTCCGGTCGGTCGATCCGGCAGATCCGGCAGATCCGGCAGATCATGCTCGGTCACCGCATCAGGGCGACGACTGCCGTCTCGATGGGGTCGATGTCCGGATCACCAGCCTCCGAGGTATCGACTTCGACGACGGCATCGACTCCACCCGGCGGATCGAAGATCGACCGCTTCATCTCGCCTCGCCGGAACTGGGACGAGAGCTGTCGGTCGGCTGCCCCGCCTTCGGCCGCCCGGGCGCGGAGGCGCTCGTCGATGACCGGTTCGCGGGCGACGACGTGAACGGCGAGCACTCGGGCGTCACATGCGAGCAGCGCATCCAGCAGCTTGTGCGACAGCACGGAGGACTCCACGACGAAGCTCACCCCTGAGGAGGCGAGCAGCCGGGCTGCGTTGACCATCACGGCCTCAGCGCGGAGGCTCAGAGGTCCGCCGGCGATGTGGAAGTCCGGGTTGAGCTGGACACCGCCGTCCTCGGCGACGGAAGCGGAGGACAGCCCGAGCCCGGCCTTGATCTCGTCCCGGGTCAGGAACGGCACACCGAGGCGGCGCGCCGTCGCGCGGGCAACGGTGGTCTTTCCGGCCCCCGGGGACCCGCAT
>NZ_JUJA01000030.1:17433-18595 GCF_001906585.1 Streptomyces kebangsaanensis
CCACGAGCCGATCGTGGTCGGGCGGGCAGCCCTCAGTGACCGCACCGCCCGTGGTTCGCATCGAGGAAGCCACGAGGGAGTCACGAGGGAGCCAGGTGCGGCCGACCGGTGGTCATCGCCGGCTCCTCCGTCTTCCTGGCTCCCCCGCGACCCGGCGGCGCGGCGTTCAGTACTGCTCGGTCTCGACGAAACCCGTGCTCGCGTTGTCGTCCGCGTCGAAGGCGGCGGCGGTGGGGTCGAATCCGGGCGGGCTGTCCTTGAGCGCCAGGCCCAGACCGGCCAGCTTCGCCTTGACCTCGTCGATGGACTTCGCACCGAAGTTGCGGATGTCCAGCAGGTCGGCCTCGGAGCGGGCGACGAGCTCACCCACGGAGTGGATGCCCTCGCGCTTGAGGCAGTTGTACGACCGAACGGTGAGCTCCAGCTCCTCGATCGGCAGCGCCATGTCGGCGGCCAGGGCGGCGTCCGTCGGGGACGGGCCCATGTCGATGCCCTCGGCGTCGATGTTCAGCTCGCGGGCGAGACCGAACAGCTCGACCAGGGTCTTGCCCGCGGAGGCCACGGCGTCACGCGGACGCATCGCCTGCTTGGTCTCGACGTCGACGATCAGCTTGTCGAAGTCGGTGCGCTGCTCGACACGGGTCGCCTCGACCTTGTACGTGACCTTCAGCACCGGCGAGTAGATCGAGTCGACCGGGATCCGGCCGATCTCCTGGCCCACCTGCTTGTTCTGCACGGCGGAGACGTAGCCGCGACCGCGCTCGACGGTCAGCTCCATCTCCAGCTTGCCCTTGCCGTTGAGCACGGCGAGGACGAGGTCGGGGTTGTGCACCTCGACACCGGCCGGCGGCGCGATGTCGGCGGCGGTGACCAGACCCGGGCCCTGCTTGCGCAGGTACATCACGACCGGCTCGTCGTGCTCGGAGGAGACGACCAGCTGCTTGATGTTGAGGATCAGGTCGGTGACGTCCTCCTTGACGCCCGGCACGGTGGTGAACTCGTGCAGGACGCCGTCGATGCGGATGGACGTGACCGCCGCACCCGGGATCGAGGACAGGAGGGTGCGGCGCAGGGAGTTGCCGAGGGTGTAGCCGAAGCCCGGCTCCAGCGGCTCGATCACGAACCGGGAACGGAACTCGTCGACGACCTCTTCGGTCAGTGA
>NZ_JUJA01000031.1:0-235 GCF_001906585.1 Streptomyces kebangsaanensis
TCCATGGTTAGCGGCGGGCGGGGCGGGGTGCAAAGGTGTGACGTACTACCCGGCTACGGAGGCATGCCCGATATGCACCGCTATGCGGCTTTTCTGTGCTGTTCGGGGCGGCCTGGCTGCTACGAGGCTCGTTAGGAAGTGATCTGGCTCCTATGGGTGGCATCACACTTCCCGGCCCCACCGAGGCCCGCTGTCGGCCCTTGCTCAGGGCTCGGCGCACCCCCCGTGCGGCGGG
>NZ_JUJA01000031.1:252-14028 GCF_001906585.1 Streptomyces kebangsaanensis
GAGCCAGTGAAGTTCGTGGCGAGGATGCCCTGTGTGCAGGGAGCCGTAGCACACGCGTCGCCCCCAGGCGGGCGTCGAAGCTGGTTGCTGGAGGGCTGGATCGCCCTTGCTGTTCGTGTGTTCGCACGGCAGGTGCGGAGTGTCCGCTGGTGGAGGTGGGGGTCGGCCCGGTTTGTATGGCTCTACAACAAGCGCCCAGTGACCTTGGTCACGTTACGCTATGTAGATCGTGTGGACGGCTTGTGAACCCCTTTAAAGATCATTTAAAAGTTCTTTGATCTTGATTCTTTGAGGTGGGGGGTTCCGTGCGTCCGGCACGTCCGCTTGTTGTTGCTGTTGCGCTCGTGCTGGCCGTGCTGGCGGGCACTGAGCAAGCCGCGCTCGCGGTGGATCAGTGGACGGGGAACAGCCCCGGAGAGGCGGCTCCCGACCAGCGGTGGGGTTCCGCCGCCGGGCGCAGCCATTCCGCGGTCACGAACGCGACGAGTGCCTCCGCGAAGGGCGGCCGTGCCGAGCCGCTCACGGGCCGGGGCGAGTTGCCCGCCGAGGGTGAGACGGGGATGACCCGGCTGGACAGTGCTCCGAAACTGCCGAAGCCGGGGCCGGTGCAGGAGACGAGGGCACCCGACGCACCCACGGTTCAGGGTTTCGACTCCCAGCGCAGCAAGGAGCTCAAGGGCGAACGCAAGGAGCGGCAGCGCACGTTCCGGAACACGGACGGCACCCACACCACGCGCTTCTACACCGAGCCGGTCAACTTCCGTGCGAAGAACGGCAGCTGGGAAGCCATCGACACCACGCTGGTGCGTCAGGACGACTCGGGCGCGCGGACGATGGACGTGAGCGATCCGGGCTGGGAGACGGAGGCGACCGAGTCACCGGTGTCCTTCGCCGGCTCCGCCGACGCGGACCCGCTGGTGCGGATGGGGCTCGGCGACGGCCTGTCGGTGGGGTACTCCATCGAGGGGGCCGACGCGGTCACCGGTGGTGTCGAGGGCAGCCGGATCACCTATGCGGGGGTGCGGGACGCCTCCGATGTGGAGCTCGTGGCGGGCGGCTCCTCGGTGAAGGAGGTTGTGGTCCTGCATGACAGGACCGCGCCCTCGGAGTGGCGCTTCCCGCTGGAGCTCGAGGGACTGACGGCTGCTCTCGACGGCCATGGCGGCATTGTCTTCACCGACGCCGACGGGGCGCAGCGGGCCTGGATGCCGCCGGGGTGGATGCAGGACTCCGCGACGTCGGACGACTCCACCGAGGGGGAGGTGTCCTCCGGAGTCGTCTTCGGCCTGGATGAGGAGAACGGCCGGCAGGTCGTCGTGATGAGGCTGGACGCGGACTGGCTGAACGCGCCGGAGAGGGTGTTCCCGGTGCGGGTCGACCCGTCGGTGAAGTCTTTCGCCGCCACCTCCGGGACGTACGTGGAGTACCCGTACAACCAGAACTTCGCCTCGGACACGGTGCTGAAGGTCGGCACGTACGACAGCGGCAGCCACAAGGCGGCGGCGTTCCTTCGCTTTTCGGGTATCGAGAGCACGTTGAAGAACGCCTGGGTGCTGGGAGCCAACCTGGCTCTCTACAACACGTGGTCGTATTCGTGTACGGCGCGTCCGGTGACGGTGCACCCGATCACGTCGAACTGGTCGGAAACCACGACAACGAAGTGGCCCGGCCCGTCGACCGGTTCGTCGCTGGCGTCGAAGAGCTTCGCGCACGGCTGGCGTCCGGAGGGCACGGAGAAGTGGTCGTGCGGTCCGGCCTGGGAGGCCATCAAGCTCGGTTCGGCCGGCCGCACGCTGGTGGACGACTGGACACACGGCCGGAAGAAGAACTACGGCCTGGCGGTGAAGGCGTCCACGACGGACTCCAAGAGCTGGAAGCAGTTCGGCTCGGACGACTACCCGAACGGCAAGCCCAGCCTGGACGTCACCTGGACGAAGTACGGCGCCACCTACAAGCTGGGCGAACTCCTGAGCCCGGTGACGGCGACCACCGAGGCCGAGATGCGGGTCACCGTCACCAACCAGGGGCAGGAGACCTGGAAGAAGGGGGGCAACTACCAGCTGCGCTACAACCTCTTCGACGCCGCGGGCAAGGAGATCACTGCCTCGGCCAGCATCCGTCACACCCCGATGCCCACTGATGTCTCGCCCGGTGGGAGCGTCACTCTCAACGCCAAGATCGCGCCGTTGACACCGGCCACGTACACCCTTCAGTGGACGATGGTGGAGCTCGGCGGTACGCGTTTCACCACGCAGGGGATTCCCGGACCGGCCGTGAAGTTCTCTGCAGTCAACATCCCGCCGCAGCTGACCGCGGAGTCCCCCGCCAGTAACGTCGTATTGGACTCGCTGACGCCGACGCTGTGGGCCAGCGGCAGCGACCCGGACCGCTACCCCCAGGCGCTGCAGTACCAGTTCGAGGTCTGCGAGGTCGAGGGCAAGGACACCCGGAAGGGCTGCCGGACCGGCACCCGCGGCGCGAGCAAACAGTGGGCTGTGCCCAGCGGCTGGCTCTCCTGGGGGAAGACCTACGCCTGGTACGCCTACGTGTATGACGGCGCGGCCACCTCTCTTCGGCCCGCTGCGGCCTTGTTCACCACGGAGGTGCCGCAGCCCGGTGTCACCAGCCATCTCGGCGGCTCCGATTCCGGGCGGGAATTCAGTGCGCGCGGGGGCAACTACGTCACTTCTGCCACCGACGCCGCGCTGACCACCGTTGGTCCGGAGCTCGCGGTCACCCGCACGTACAACTCTCTCGATCCGCGCACCGACGGCGCTTTCGGTGCCGGCTGGTCGACGCGCTGGGACGCGCGGCTGCGCGAGGAGCCGCAGACCCGCACGGTGGTGATCACGGGGGCCGACGGCGCGCAGACGCGGTACGGCGAGAACCTGAGCGGCGGATACACCGGCCCGTCCGGTTCCACGAGCAAACTCGCTCGGGAGGGCGACGGCTGGGTTCTGCGCGACCGCTCCGGCGCCACGTACCACTTCGCTCCCGGGGGCGACCTCGCCCGGATCGTCGACGGCGCCGGCCGCGGCCAGACCCTGCGGCGGACTCACGAAGACGGCGGTCCGCTGACCAAGGTCGTGGACGACCTGTCCGGCCGCAGCATCTCCTTCACCTGGACCGACGGCCGCGTCTCATCGGTCACCACCAGCGCCGTCGACGCCCAAAATCCTGGCTTGACCTGGACTTACGACTACACGGGTGACCGGCTGACCAAGGTCTGCCCGCCCTCCTCCGCCACGGCCTGCACGACGTACACCTATGAGGACGGTTCCCTCTACCGTGCGAGCGTGCTGGATTCGAACCCGATGTCGTACTGGCGGCTGGGCGAGTCCGAAGGCTCCGTCGTCCGCAGCGAGGCGCCCTCGCGGACCGGTCTCAACGACGCCGTCTACCGCGACGTCACACTCGGCTCCGCTCCGGCGATGGCCGGGACCTCTGACACGTCCGCGGCCTTCGACGGCACGGATTCGGTGATCGAGCTTCCGGACAACACGCTGAGGACGTCCGCGTTCGTCTCGATCGAACTGTGGTTCAAGACCACGAAACCAGGTGTTCTCGCCACCCTGCAGAACGCCGAGGTGGGGCAGAGGCCGACCCGGTACAGCCCGTATCTGAGTGTCGACGGCGCGGGCAAACTGCGCGGACAGTTCTACACAGTGGAGTATGCCGGGACCAAGCCGATCACGTCGGTTCGGACCGTCAACGACAACGCCTGGCACCACGCCGTCCTCACCAGCGCCGGAACCACGCAGACCCTCTACCTCGACGGGGCCGAGGTCGGCAGCCTCACCGGCACCGTCCAGGCCCGCGACGACCAGTACGCCTACCTCGGCGCCGGCTGGGGCAACGAGGGCTGGATGGGCGTCACCGGCGCCACGTACCACTTCCAGGGCTCGATGGACGACGTGGCCGTCTACGCACACACCCTCGACGCGGGCACGGTCGCCGAGCACTATGCCGCCCGCACCGCCTCCGGCCGCATGACGAAGGTCGTCCTGCCCTCCGGACGCACGCACGCCACCTCCACATACGACCCCGTAACCGGACGGCTGACCAGCACCACCGACGAGAACGGCGGCACCTGGCAGGTCTCCGCCGAGGACTACAGCAGCGGCTCCGCGGCCTACGCCGACGCCGTGCGGTCCTCCGGCCCGGCCGCCTACTGGCGGCTCGGCGAACGCAGCGGTGCCACCGTACGCAGCCAGACCGGTGACGACACCGACGGCTCCTACCAGGGCGGCGTCGACCTCGGCCTGCCCGGAGTCTTCGCCGATGGCGACGACACGTCCGTCGGCTTCGGCGAAGGCACCTACGCCGAGATACCCCAGGAGGTACTGCACCAGAGCACCAACCTCGCCGTCGAACTGTGGTTCCGCACCAGCAAGCCCGGCGTGCTCGTCGGCGACCAGGCCAACGAACTCGACGGAGCCACCACACCCGTCGGCGGCTGGACCCCGGTCCTGTACGTCGGCTCCGACAACAAGCTCCACGGCAAGTTCTATGCGACGTCCTCGGTGACGACGACCCCGCTCGCCTCCGACACGACCGTCACCGACAACGAGTGGCACCACGCCGTCGTCTCCGCTTCCGGCAGTACCCAGACGCTGTACCTGGACGGGGTCAGGCAAGGCACCCTCACCGGCGCCGTCAACCACCAGTCGAACAAGTACACCTACATCGGTGCGGGCTTCGCAGCCGGAAGCTGGCCCGCATCGCCGGGCGACATCAGCTACTTCCCCGGCCAGATCGACGAAGTGGCCATCTACGCCAAACCACTCGACGCCGCCTCCGTCACCCGGCACTACCGGGCCCGCGCCGGAATCGTCAGCGGCGACGGAATACAGTACCGCGGTGCCGTCACGGGTGACAGCCCCTCCGCCTACTGGCGATTCGACGAGCCTGCCGGCACCTCCACCGCCAAGAGCGTGATCGCCGGTGGCGCGGCAAACGGTACCTACGCCGACGTGGCCCTCGGCCAGACCGGCGTCTTCGGCACCGGAGACAACACGGCCGCTCGCTTCGCGGGCTCCGCCAGCGTCCGCATACCCTCCGCGTCCATCGAGGGGGACAACAGCCTGGCGGCAGAACTCTGGTTCCGCACCACCAGGACCGGTGGTGTTCTGGCAACCCTGCAGGATGCCGAAATCGGCCAGCGACCCAGCAAGTTCAGCCCCTACCTCAGCATCGACGGTGCGGGAAAACTGCGCGGGCAGTTCTACACGACCGAATACGCCGGAACAAAACCGATCGTGTCGCCCCAGGCGGTCAACGACAACATCTGGCACCACGCGGTACTCACCAGTGACGGAACCACCCAGACCCTGTACCTCGACGGCGTTGCGGTCGGCAGCCTCAAGGGCACCGTCGAAACCCGGCCCGGCCAGTACGCCTACCTGGGGGCCGGCTGGGGCAACGAGGGCTGGATGGGGGTGACGGGCCGCCACGCCTACTTCCAGGGAGACCTCGACGAGGCTGCCCTCTACGACCATCCCCTCACCGCCGACCAGGTCGCCGCCCACTTCAACAGCCGCGAGTACAGCGGCACCTCCGCACTCGCCTCCACCGTCACCGTCACCGACCCGGCCGGAAAGACGACAAGCAGCACCTACGATGCCCTGCGCGGCAAACGGCTCCTCGCGACGACCGACCAGGCCGGCGGCACCACCACCTTCACATACGACACCGGCGGGTTCCCGCACACGGTCACCGACCCCAACGGGCACTCCGTGATCACCGGTCACGACGCCTCCGGCAATCCGGTCTCCCGCACCACCTGCCGTGACGCCGACTCCTGCTGGACCTCGTTCGCCACCTACCACACCAACGCGGCAGACCCGCTCGACCCGCGCAACGGCAAGGTACTCACCGAGTCCGACGCCCGGTCCACCAGTAACGGCGACAGCCGCTACCGCACCCAGTACACCTACAACTCCCTCGGCCTGCCGCTCACCGCGGTCCGCCCGGACAACAGCACGGCCTCCACCACTTACACCGCCGGCACCGAAACCGCGGTCGGCGGCGGAACCGCCCCGGCCGGCCTGGTGTCGACGCAGACCACACCGGGCGGCGCGAAGACGTCGTACCGCTACTACGCCAACGGCGACCTGGCCGAGGTCACCTCGCCGTCCGGACTGGTCACGAAGTACACCTACGACGGGCTGGGCCGCAGAACCTCCGAGAAGCAGGTCTCCGACACCTTCCCGGACGGCGTGACCACGACGTACGGCTACGACAGCGCCTCGCACGTGGTCTCCGAAACCGGCGCCGGCGTGAGGAACGAGATCACCGGCACCACCCATACCGCGAAGATCACCCGCGACTACGACGAGGACGGCAACCTGCTGTCCGAGACGACGAAGGACACCACCGGCGGCGATCCCGAACGCACCACCACCTACCGCTACAACGCGCACGGCCTGAACGACAGGGCCACCGACGCCGAGCAGAACACCACCCTGTTCGAACACGACGAACTGGGCCGTGTCACCGGGATGACCGACCCGGCGGGCACGCGCTTCACGTACGCCTACACCGCTCGCGGGCAGCACGCCACCACCGTCCTGAAGGGCTGGACCGGCGACCCGTCGGGCACCACCCGGGACCTGACCGTGGTGTCCAACGCCTACGACCCGGCTGGCCGCCTGGCGTCCACGACCGACGCGATGGGCGCCACCACCGCCTACACCTACTTCGCCGACGGCCTGCCCGCCACCACCACGGCCAAGCAGGTGACCCAGGCCGACGGAACGAAGCGCGACATCGTCCTGGAGGCCAACACCTACGACCCGGCAGGCAACCTGACCCAGCAGGTCACGGGTGGCGGCAGGACCACACGGACGTACACGGTGGACGCGCTCGGCCGTACCAGGACCAGCGTTCTCGACCCGGGCGGCCTGAACCGGACGAGCACCTTCGCCTACGACGGTGACGACCTGTTGAAGGAGCAGACGCAGACCATCTCCGGGAGCAAGAAGCTCACGACGACCGCGGAGTACGACTCGGCGGGCAACCTCACGAGGCAGACCGTCACCGACGGCACCAGCACGCACACCACCACCGGAACCTACGACCAGCGCGGTCTTCCGCTCACCACGGTCAGCCCGCGCGGCAACGTCACCGGCGCCGACGCGTCCGCGTACACCACCACCTACCGGTACGACGAACTCGGCCGCCCGGTGCAGGAGACCGCCCCGGCCGTCCAGGCCGAGGAGAACGGTGGCACGGCCACCACGGTCAAACCGACCACGCTGACCGGCTACAACACCTTCGGCGAGGCCACCGAGACGAAGGACGCCCGAGGGAAGGTGGTCCGCGCCGAGGTCGACCGGCTCGGCCGCACGACCGCCGTGACCCTGCCCGACTACACCCCGCCGGGCGGCATCACCGCGCTCACCGCGACCACCCGCACCACCTACACCGCACTCGGCCTGCCGCAGTCGGTCACCGACCCGCTGGGTCGCACCACCCGCTACGGCTACGACCAGTTCGGCCAACTCACCAGCAGGACCGACCCGGTCGCGAACCCGGCGGACGCCCTGCGGGCACAGCCCGACCACGGCCTGATCGCGGGTCCGGCCATGAACGCCGAAGGCGGCGGCGTGACCCGCTACACCTGGACGCCCACCGGCCTCCAGCTCTCCGCCACGGATCCGACGGGCTCCCGCACCGAGGCCACCTACGACGAGCTCGGGCGACAGCTGACCGCCACCACGATCGAGCGCCATCCGAACCGGCTGAACCTGGTGTCCCGTTACACCTGGGACGACGCGGGCAACCAGACCGTTTCGAGGACACCGGGCGGCATCACCACCATCGGCACCTACAACCCGGCGGGTGAGGCCAAGTCCGTGACGGACCCGGCCGGCACCACCAGGTTCGACTACGACGGCCTCGGCCGCCCGACCGAGACCGTCGACGCGACCAACCGCCGGACGACCGCCACCTACGACGCCCTCGGCGACGTCACCGCGACCACCGACTACGGCACGGGCACCACCGTGCTGCGCACGGCAACCGCCGAATACGACGCTGAAGGCAACCGCACCGCGGTGATCTCCGCGCAGACCAAGGCCCGCACCACGTACGGCTATGACGCGCTGGGCCGGATGACCGAGCAGGTCGAGTCCGTCTCCGGCAGCGAGTCGGTCACGACGACCTTCGGCCACGACGCGACCGGCAACCGCACGCGTCTCACCGACGGCCGGGGCAACACCACCGTCTACACCTTCAACTCCTGGGGCCTGCCCGAGTCCACGATCGAACCGGCCACGTCCGCCCACCCGAACGCCGCCGACCGCACCTGGACGACCGTCTACGACAAGGCGGGCCAGGCGGTGGCGGAACTCCTGCCGGGCGGGGTGAAACGCGAGCGCGCCTACGACGGCCTGGGCCGCCTCGTCCACGAGACCGGCATCGGCGCGGAGGCCGCGACCACGGACCGCACGCTGTCCTACGACCTGGCGGGCCGGATCACGACGGCCGGTTCCGGCACCCCGCTCACGCCGAACACCTACACCTACAACGACCGCGGCCAACTCCTCACCGCGGCGGGCCCCGCCGGCACGGTGAACTACGCCTACGACGCCGACGGTCGCATGACCGAACGCTCGGACGCGAAGAACACCACCGTCTACGGCTACGACACGGCGGGCCGGCTGGAGTGGCTGTGGAACGAGATGACCGGCGCGGACATCTGGTACGAGTGGGACGCCGCGGGGCGCCCCGTGATGGAGCAGTACGCGATCCAGCCGGTCGGCTCGTCCCAGTGGGTGGAGTCGGCACGCCGCAGCTACGGCTACGACAACCTGGGCCGCTTCACCGACGACATCATCACCACCCCTGACGAGACGACCGAGATCGCCTCCACCACCTACGCCTATGACCTGGACGACCGCCTGACCTGGAAGCGGACCAGCGGCACGGCGGGCGCGGGCGAACACGTCTACGGCTACGACCAGGCAGGCCGCCTGACCTACTGGACCCACGACAAGCAGACCACCCACTACGCGTGGGACGCGTCCGGCAACCGCACGAAGGCCGGCTCGGCCACGGCGACGTACGACGCGCGCAACCGGCTGCTGACCGACGGCACCACGGCGTACACGTACACCCCGCGCGGCACCCTGGCCCGGACCACGACCGGCACGGACACCCGCACCCTCGCGTTCGACGCCTTCGAACGCAAGGTCACCGACGGCACGGCCCGCTACACCTACGACTCCATGGACCGCGTCGCCACGCACAACGCCACCACGTTCCGCTACGACGGCGGGTCCAACAACCTCCTGAGCGACGGCACGACCGACTACACCCGCACCCCCGGCGGCTCCCTGTTGGCCTCCTCCGACGGCACCACCACCCAGTGGTCCGTCACCGACCAGCACACCGACCTGGTCGCGGGCCTGTCCACCGACGGAACGACGGTCACCGGCTCCACCGCCTACGACCCCTTCGGTACCGTCGCCGCCACCAGCGGCACCACCCCGGCCGTCGGCTACCAGTCCGGCTGGACCGACCCGGAATCCGGCGACGTCAACATGGCCGCCCGCTGGTACCAGCCCGGCACCGGCAGCTTCACCTCACGGGACACCTGGCAGCTCGACCCGGTCCCTTCAGGGCAAGCAAACCGTTACAGCTACGGCAGTGGCGCGGTGCTCAACGGAACGGACCCGAGCGGCCACTGCTTCTGGGACGCCTGCGCCATGGAGGGCTATCTGGCCATCGCCGCTGGTGTGGCACTGGCCGGCTGGGCTTCCCACGAACTGAGCAAGACCAACACCTCCAGCTGGAGCTGGGACTGGAACTGGTCGTGGTCGTCCTCTAGCTCCTCGTCGTATGCGAGAAGCACGGCTCTGTCCCACCCTCTGTCCTACACAAGCGGTCTGGGTAACGCCTTGCGGGGCCAGGCAAGCAGGTTCAACACCCCCAAGAGCGGTGCCGGTCCCAGAAGCAACGCCGGTCCCCGAACCCCTTCCTATCGCTACTACAACCCTCGTTACACCACGCCCAAGACCGGCACGGGCACGATTGCACGGCCCGTGGTCCGCCCCATCCGTTTGTCGATCGACCAGAACCCCAACAACGGCAAGAACCCCAGGACCGCCCCGACTCGACCGGCGCCCAAGCCGGACTGGGGAGGCAAGGGGAGCGGCGGCTGGAAGCCCGGCGACGCCATCAAGATGGTCGTCGGCGCCCTCCAGATGCTGGATCTGGCGAAAAACAACCAATACACGCCCGAGGACAGTCTGAGTCTCCAGGAGCTCCAGGACTTCTTTCCGGACCAGGACATCGACCCGGATCTAGGCTATGGACACTCTGGAGCGAACCCAAAGGCTCAGCGCACGCGCAACTCCTGCTCTCGAGATTTCCCGTCTACCGACCCGTCCTTCTATTACGCCCCGATGACTCGGTTCGGTCCCGGGCCCGATGACTGCCGGGCCACTGGTGCGGTTGCATATATCGATTCGTACGATCTGCGACCGTGGCGCCTGGATCCGAAGTGGAAACCTGCTGGATATGATCGGTTGCCGGTCAATAACCGGGCGGCCCTCCACCTGCTCGGAAATCAGATGGGAGGTGCCAACGATACTCTGCGTAATTTCGTGGCAGGCTACCAGACTCCCGCGAACTCCCCTCACATGCGGTCGCTGGAGGACGACATCACGCGTGCCGTGAAACTTCAGGAGCGTATCGCACTCGGTGTCGTCCCTGTGTACGGGGAAGACCCGGCGATTCCAACGGAGATACGAATGCGCGCGGTCGGGGACCGTGGGTATCGTCTGAACTGCACCGTTTATAATCGACCGTCTGGTGGTTACACTTGCTCCGAAAGGTCATCCGGTGGAAATCTCTCGATTCCGTGAACTTCTGGGACAGCCGACAGTCAACGGTGATGTGGAGCAGGACTGGCAAGCGCTGGAGGTGCACTCCGGACTGAACCTTCCGGACGACTACAAGCAGTTCGTAACGGCATACGGTCCCGGCTGCGTGAATGGCCAGTTGTATCTGTTTCATCCGCGGGCNNNNAGTGGGAGTGAAGGGCTGCCTCTCGAATCGCTGTGGGAACAGGCGTCCTATGCATATTCGGAGCTATCTCGAAATGCTCCAGAAATGTACCCGTTCCGGGTTTATCCGGCGCCCGGTGGATGCGTTCCCATTGCTCGATCTACCTCCGGAAATCATGTTTTTCTGGCTCCTCCAACTACCGGAGGAAGGGGCTGGTCTGTGGTCGTGGACATGGGCGAGTGGGTTCAACTGCCATTGTCGTTCACGGACTTTCTGTGGGCGGCGCTTAGTGGAGAACTCGATGTTCCGGTGATCGAGGGCGAGCCAATGTTTGAGCCGGTCGGCACGGTGCAGTCATGACGGTCGCCGACACCGTTGGCCCACCGTATTTCGAATCGCTGTAGTGGCTGGGCGAGCGGTCGGTCTGGCACATGGCGGACCGACCGCCTCGGTCGCATCTGAGGTCCGGCAACCGGCCTTGAACCCGATCGGTCGAAGTGATTGCCCTCGTTCCGTGGGCCGGAGGACTGAACCTGGATTCACCGATCAGTGAATCCAGGTTCAAGCCCATGTTCGTCTCGAACGACCTGAAGGGGCGAAACCTCAGTACTTTCGTGGATCACAAGTCGGGTCTGCAGGTCCCTGTTGGGGCGACACGATGATGTACTTCATGGGAGATGAGGAAGAGATGACCGAGGAGAACGCGCTGGAGGAGTTGCGGCACTTGATGCCGCCCAGGGCCTCGAGCAACGCATCGGTCGACTGGGGGCAGATGCACGAGTCGTGGGGCAGGGAGTTTTCCCCCTGACTACCGACAGCTCATCGAGATGTATGGGTATGGGGGAATCGAGAACTATATGGAGGTCTTGAAGCCCGAGTCAAAGGGTGCGGTGTCGACAACTTCCGATATGGCCAATGCAACCCAGGAGGCCGACGATGCTTGGTCGTGGGTGCAGAAGTCATCCGAACTGGGGGTGCGAGCCCTGAGCTGATTGCCTGGGGAGGCGATGCAAGCGCCGACATCCTGTGCTGGGACGCCTCCCGCGAGGACCCCGGCATGTGGCCCGTCCTGGCGTACAACCGGGACGACGCCCTGTGGCGCCGCTATGACTGCGGGATGGTGCAGTTCCTCTTGCGTGCGTTGCGGGCGGAATTCGATGAATGTCCTCTCGGCGATCTCTCCCTCTGGGGACGGGAGTCGGCGACCTTCCTGAATCGGCGGNGGAACAACGCCTGTGGAAGGAGGGTCTGGACCCATGGACGGGTGAGCCAGACCTGTTTGCCGGAATGTTCGGCGACTGACCGCAAGTAGGACGGCAGGTGCCGGGCGAGAGTTGCGAACCCTGGGCGGCTCGGCCGGGCAAGGTGGATCCGGGCGTCGAACTGTTGGCGTAGCGCCGTGTTCTCGTGGCGCAGCATGAGCAGTTCGACGCCCTTGGCCTCTGGCGAATGTGACAGCAGTAGAAGCAGGGTCCGGAGCGATGAATGACTGGCAGGACTCCGAAGCGTCCCTGCGGACGCCTACTTTGAGAACGTAAGCGCTCCGCACCGGAGCCGGCCGGTGCGGAGCGCGCTGCCATAGGGCGTCAGGCCTGGGCAGCGTACGACACGAAGTCGTTCCACGCGCTGGGGGAGAAGGCGAGCTGCGGGCTCTGCTCGTCCTTGGAGTCCCGGATATGGACCGTGGCGAGAGTGAGGGCGACCTCGATGCAAGCGTCGCCGTCGGAACCGCTGTGACTGCTCTTGAACCAAGTCAGGTCGGACGTGCTGCTCATGGCGCTCCTCGCATTCGCTTCAACAGGCTTCGTGAACCGTTCCGGGTTTGATCGAGACTCTAGGTTGTGACTGTGACCTGGGGTTTCGTGGTTTCGAGGTAGTAGTTGGTCTCGTATTCGGCGGGTGGGATGTGCCCGATCTCACCGTGCAGTCGGCGGTGGCAGTACCAGTCGACCCATTCGGCGGTGGCCAGTTCGACCTCGGAGAGTGTCTTCCAGGGCCGACGGGGCTTGATCAACTCAGTTTTGAACAGGCCGATCGTGGACTCCATCAGGGCATTGTCGTAAGCGTCGCCGACCGATCCGATCGACGCGGCGATGCCTGCCCGGTCGAGGTGCTCGGCGAGCGCGAACGATGTGTACTGCGACCCGGCATCGGAGTGATGTATCAACTCGCCTTTCTGATGGGATCGTTGATCTCGGTCGCGTTGCCAGAGGGCCATCTCGAGGGCGTCCAGGACGAGTCGGGTCTCCTTCGAAGTGGCCGCGGACCAGCCGACGATACGGCGGGAGAAGGTGTCCACGACGAAGGCGACGTAGACGACGCCGGCGAACGTGGCGACGTGGGTGAAGTCGGCGACCCAGCAGCGGTTCGGGGCCGGGGCGACGAAGTCGCGGTCCACGAGGTCTGGAGCCCGTTCCGCACTCGCGTCGGGGATCGTGGTGATCACCTTCTTGCCGCGGACCGCTCCGGTGATGCCGAGCTCGCGCATGAGGCGCTCGACGGTGCAGCGGGCCACCGCGACATCCTGGCGGTTCAGGTGCCGCCAGATCTTCCGGGCGCCGTAGACACGGTAGTTGGCCTCGTACACCTTTGTGATGAGGGTCTTGAGCTCGGCGTCGCGGACGGTGCGGGCCGCGGGCGTGGCCTGGCGCTTGTGGTGGGCGTAGTAGGTGGACGGGGCGATCTTGCAGTCGTGGTCGGTGAGGACCCGGCAGATCGGCTCGACGCCGCCGAAGCGGCCCTTGTGCTCGTCGATGAACGCTA
>NZ_JUJA01000032.1:0-14141 GCF_001906585.1 Streptomyces kebangsaanensis
CCGGCCGAGACGCTGGGCCTCCTCCTGGCGGGAGCCGAAGGTGCCCGAGACCTGGATGGCGACGGTGGCCTCCGGCAGGTCGATGGAGAAGTTCGCGACCTTCGACACCACCAGCACGCTGATCTCGCCCTCGCGGAAGGCGTCGAAGAGCTTCTCGCGCTGCGCGTTGGACGTCTCGCCCTTGATCACCGGGGCGTTCAGGTGCTCGCCCAGCTCGTCGAGCTGGTCGATGTACTGGCCGATGACCAGGATCTGCTGCCCGGCGAAGCGGCGGACGATCGCCTCGGTGACCTTCCGCTTGGTCGCGGTGGTCGCGCAGAAGCGGTACTTCTCCTCCGTCTCGGCGGTGGCGTAGGCCAGCCGCTCGGAGTCCGTCAGGTTCACCCGGACCTCGACGCAGTCGGCGGGCGCGATGTGGCCCTGCGCCTCGATCTCCTTCCAGGGCGCGTCGAACCGCTTCGGCCCGATCAGGGAGAACACGTCCGACTCGCGGCCGTCCTCCCGCACCAGGGTCGCGGTCAGCCCGAGGCGCCGCCGGGCCTGCAGGTCCGCGGTGAACTTGAAGACGGGTGCGGGCAGCAGGTGCACCTCGTCGTAGACGATCAGGCCCCAGTCGCGGGAGTCGAACAGCTCCAGGTGCGGGTAGACGCCCTTCCGCCTGGTGGTGAGGACCTGGTACGTCGCGATCGTGACCGGGCGGATCTCCTTCTTGTTCCCGCTGTACTCGCCGATCTCCTCCTCGGTCAGCGAGGTCCGCTTCACCAGCTCGTGCTTCCACTGCCGGGCGGAGACGGTGTTGGTGACCAGGATCAGCGTCGTGGACTTCGCCTGCGCCATCGACCCCGCGCCGACCAGCGTCTTGCCGGCCCCGCAGGGGAGTACGACCACTCCGCTGCCGCCGTGCCAGAAGTTCTCCACGGCCTGCTTCTGGTAGGGCCGCAGGGCCCAGCCGTCCTCGCGCAGCTCGATCGGGTGCGCCTCGCCGTCGACGTATCCGGCGAGGTCCTCGGCGGGCCAGCCCAGCTTCAGCAGGGTCTGCTTGATCTGCCCGCGCTCGGAGGGGTGCACGGCCACGGTGTCCGGGTCGATGCGGGCGCCGACCAGCGGGGCGATCCGCCTGGACTTCAGCACCTCCTCCAGGACCGGCCGGTCGGTGGTGGTCAGGACCAGGCCGTGCGCCGGGTGCTTGGTGAGGGTCAGCCGCCCGTAGCGGTCCATCGTGTCGGCGATGTCGACGAGCAGGGCGTGCGGCACGGGGTAGCGGCTGTACTGCACGAGCGCGTCGACGACCTGCTCGGCGTCGTGCCCGGCGGCGCGCGCGTTCCACAGGCCGAGCGGGGTGACCCGGTAGGTGTGGATGTGCTCGGGCGCCCGCTCCAGCTCGGCGAACGGCGCGATGGCCCGACGGCACTCGTCGGCCCGCTCGTGGTCGACCTCGAGCAGCAGGGTCTTGTCGGACTGGACGATCAGGCAGGACACGCATACCTCCGCGGATCGGATTGTCACCGTGACGGACACCACACCTGCCACGGCTCGGGCCATGCCCCGTGCCCGGCGCCGGAAGGGCGTACCGGCCGACGCGCCGGGGATGCGCGCCGCTATCTATGTTCGCCTATCGCGTGAAACGGACGAGACGACTTCTCCTGAGCGCCAGAGAGCGGCGTGCGAGGCGCTGTGTGAGGCACGTGGCTGGGACGTCATGGTCGTCGAGGAAGACATCGATGTCTCCGGCCTCTCGCGGGGCCTCGACCGGCCGGGTCTGCAACGCATTCTGACCAGGCTCGCCGAGCTGGACGTGATCGTGTTCTTCAAGATCGACCGGCTCGCACGCTCGACGGTCGACTTCGCGGAGATCATGCGACTCGCCGAGCACCAGAGCGTCGCGCTCGCGTCGGCAACGGAGCCGCTCGACCTCACGTCGTCCATGGGCCGGGCCATGGCGAAGGTGATCGCGGTCTTCGCGGAGCTGGAATCCGACACCATCGGCATGCGGGTGTCCAGCGCGCACGAGCACCTGCGCCGCGAGGGTCGCTACACCGGCGGTCGGGTCCCGTACGGGTACATGGTCGTCCCCAATCCCAAGTGTGCCCTAATCGCGCATGGTCACGGCCGGTCGTCCGCGAGCTCGGCGACCCCCGTGACCCGGTGCAGCGGGTAGGTGCGGACCTCGTCCGCGGTGTGGTCGTACGCCGTCACGAAGCCGCCCTCGACGCGGATCGGCGCGATGACGCGCTGGCTGGCGGCACCCTCGGCGTTGACGTAGCCGATCCACAGGGTCTCGCCGGTGAGGACGGCGGCCTGCATGGTGGCGAGGGTCTCGGCGGAGCTGGTGCGGGGCAGCTCGCCGTCCGCGACCGGGGCGGCGGTCGGCTTGCGCGGGGCGGTGGAGGCCAGGTCGCCCGCCCGGATCGCGCGGATCGCGGCGGCGAGCAGGGTGGCGTCCGGGGACGGCGGGCCCTCCGGGACCGGTTCGGGCGCGGTGCGCGGCGGGGTGCGGTAGGAGTCGGCCCGGGTGACGAGGACGTCGCCCTCGGCGGACTCGGCGGCCGGGGCGTAGCCCATCGCGCGCAGGCCCTCCAGGAGCGTGGCCGGGTCGGCCTGCGCGGCGAGCACGGTGGGCGCCAGACGGCGCAGGCGCAGGGCGGCGGACCGCTTGTCGGCCAGGATCTCGTTCAGCATCGCGTCGTCGTCGCAGCGCACGTACGCCGAGGCGGCGCCGACCCGCAGGTGTCCGTGCCGGCGGGCCACGTCGTCGATCAGGTACGCCAGCGGCTGCGGAACCGGCGTACGGGAGTGCGCGGCGAGGAAGGCGTGCAGGTCGGCGGCGGTGCGGCCGGCGTCCAGGGCGCGGCGCACGGAGGCGGGGGTGAACCGGTAGACGGTCGCGCCGCCCTTGGACTCCACGTCCGCGAGCACGTCCAGCATGTCGGCGAGCGGCCGCTGGAGCGGGCCGGGCGCCACCGCCGTGAGGTCCGCCTGCAGCAGGACGTGGTCCAGGGGCTCGGGCAGGAGCGGGGCGAGGACGCGGGCGGCCGCGGTGGTGGGGGTACCGCCCTGCTCGAGCGGAGCCGAGAGCTTGGGGGACGCTGCCTGTTCGGCGGGGGAGAGCGGTTCCGGGACGCCGGGGGCCGGCTCGGGCCGGTGGTGCCTGTGGACGGGGAGCTTGTCGCCGGGTCCCGCCGGTTCGGCGCGCTCGGCGTGCTCCTCGGCGGCCGGTGCGGGCGGCGGCACGCCCAGCAGCGTGCGCCCGTGCGCGGACAGCGCGCCGCGTCCCGTGACGCCGAGCAGTTCCGCCTCGGACAGCGTCCACCGGGCCAGCCGGTCGCGCAGGTCGTCCTCCCGCCGCGGTCCGCGCGAGGGGTGCTCCCAGCGCAGCCGGGCCAGCACCGACTCGGCGGAGGGCGCGGCGCCCTCCGGCAGTCCCGCGAGCAGGGTGAGCACCCGGTGCCGCACCTCCGGTGCCGCCGAGCGGTCCAGTCCCGGGCCGAGCGCCGACAGCGCGCGGTCCTTGGCGTCCCGCCCGCCGACCAGCCCCGGTGTGCGGGTGGCCGCCAGCCAGGCCGCCGCGAGGTGGGCCCAGCGTTCGGCGGCGGGCCGCTCCCGCCACTCGTCGTGGGCGGGGGTGGCCGCGTACCGCTCGTCCACCTCGCCGTCGGAGGCGATCAGCCCGGCGGCGTGAGCGAGTTCGACCCAGAAGGCGGCCACCGGTTCGGGCACGTCGAGGGCGACGGCGGTGCGCTTGAGGTCGCGCACGCTCAGGCCGCCCGCGCGCAGCACGTTCGGCCCGCCCTCGTCCCAGTCCTTCAGCAGCTCCTCCACGGTGGCCAGGGCGGTGTACGCCTGTCCGGCCGCGGTGGCGTCCACCACCTGTGGACGGTGCGTGGCGGCCGCCTCGACGGCGGGCGGCACCGGCTCCGGCGTGCGGTGGGCGCGGCCCCCGCGCAGGTGCAGGGCCACCTCGCGGGGGAGCACGACGGTCCCGGGCGCCGTGGGCAGCAGCAGCCCGCGGTCGAGCAGCCGGCGCAGGCGCGGTGCCGGATCGGGCGTGACCTGGCCGTACGGCGGGCCCCACACCAGGCGGTCCAGTACCTCGCGGGAGTCGGCCGGGAGCTCGGCGAGCAGCGCGGCCATCCGCTCGCGGTCGGTGAACAGGGCGGTGAGCGAGGCGACCGCGGAGACGGAGTCGTGGGTGGAGGGCAGGCCGGCGGTGGCCAGGATCTCCTGGATCCGCCCCGGCGACATGCCCGCCGTCGCCTCCCGCACGGTCGGCCCGAGCCCGGTTGGGGAGGGGTGCTGCGGCTGCGGGGCGAGCAGTTCACGGGCCGTGCGCACCAGGCGCAGCCGGTCGTCGCCGCCCCAGACGAGGGCCTGCTCGCGCAGGGTGCCCAGGGCGCGGGGCAGCGCGGCGGCGACGGCGGGGTCCTGGGCGTCGGAGGCCATCAGGCCGAGCAGTTCGCCGTACGTCGCCGGGTCGCCGGCCACCGCGAGGGCCTCCGCGGTCTGCAGGGCGAACCGGTCCAGCCGCTCCAGGGCGCGCACCACCGAGGCGCGGGTCCCGGCGCGGGTGGCGAGCTGGGTGAGGTCGGTCGGGACCGGCGTGATGAGATCGGGGCGGCTGCGCAGGAGCGCGGCCAGACAGGCGTCGTCGCGCGCGCGGAGTGCCTCCGCGAGGGAACGCGGAGCCGACGGTTGCTCATCGCTGCTCATCCGACCCACGGTAGCGGGTCGCGGTCCCCGGGGGCTGTGCCCCGGACCCCCGCCGGCCCGAACGGTCCCGTCCTCGACCTCCCCCGAGCTCCCCCCCACCTTCCCCAGGCTCTCCGAGCGGGGGGACCCCCGGGACGGGCTGTCCGAGGCAGGCCTGCGATACCTTCTCCCCCACGGGGTATCCGGCCAGCCACCCCGGAGGGGCACCGTGGGGATCGAGAGCGATCAGGTCGTCTACGAGTATCTGAGCCGCGTCGGAGACGTCGCCCAGCAGCGGCAGCTGTCCTCGGCCACCCGGATGCGCCTGGTCTCCCGGCTGCGCAACGAGATCGACCGGCACCGCGCCAAGGCCGCCGTCGACAGTCCCGCCGCCGTCCGCCGCATCCTCGACCGACTCGGCAGCCCGGACGAGGTCGTCGCGGCCGCGACGGGCGGGGCGGCCCCGCGGGCGCCGGAGCCGGCCGTGCCCGCGCAGCGGGACGCCGAGGCGGACCGGGAGCGGCCGAAGGGTCTGCGCAGGGTCGTGCCACAGCCCCGTCCACCGCAGCCGAGGGCGGACCCCGCGCCCCTGGACGGACCGTCCCCGCCGCACCTGGCGAGCGCCGAGGAGCTCGGTGACCCGGCCACGCATCCCGACTGGTGGCGCCTGGACAACAGCCCGTTCGGGATCGGCGACGACGTGCCCGGCTTCGTGGGAGGCGTGGAGGTCCCCGAGCTGCTCAAGCCCCCGCCGCCCGAGGAACCCGCCCCGCCCGGTCCCGCGCCCGGGACGGCCGCCGGCGCGGACGCGGCGGCGGTGGGGACGGCCGGCCCGGAGGAGGCACCGGCCACGCGCCGGCGCCTCGGCCTGCCCCTGCTCAGGGGGCGCTGGAGCAATCCGCTGCTGCTGCTCGCGGCCGGACTGCTGGTCGTCGGCGCGGTCCTCGGCAACTGGTTCGTGCTGCTGCTCGGCTGGCTGATCGCGTACGGCTCCCGCCGGCTGACCCCGACGGAGTCCAAGTTGGCCGTCATGGGCATGCCGACCCTGGCGCTCGCGGCCGGTGTGGTGTGGCTGTGGGGACGGACCGACGACCGCTGGGGCACCCCCATCGCCCAGGGCCACATGAACGACGCGGTCCAGGAGACCTGGCCGTGGGTGGTGCGGGCCGCGGCCGTGCTCTCGGCCCTGTTCCTGCTCTGGCGCTCGCAGCGCCGAGGGTAGCCGCGGACCGGAGACGGTTGTACGTCACACGGGCCGGGCGCCTGCCCGCACATCCGCCTGGGCACAATGGCCCATATGACCTCCAGCCTCCTGACCGTCGGCTTCGACCTCGACATGACCCTCATCGACTCCCGCCCCGGCATCCGCGCCTGCTACCTGGCGCTGTCCGAGCGGACGGGGACGTACATCGACGCCGACCTGGCGGTCACGCGGCTCGGGCCGCCGCTCGAGGAGGAGCTGGTCAACTGGTTCCCGGCCGACCAGGTCGAGGCCGTGGGGAACCTGTACCGGGAGATGTACCCGGCGTACGCCGTCGCCGCCGCGCCCGCGCTGTCCGGCGCCCGTGAGGCGATGGCGGCCGTGCGGGGGTACGGCGGGCGGGCGATCGTCGTCACCGCCAAGCACGAGCCGAACGCCAAGCTGCACCTGGAGCACCTGGGCATGGAGCCGGACGCGGTGATCGGCGACCTGTGGGCCGAGCAGAAGGCCCAGGCGCTGCGCGAGCACGGCGCGCGCGTGTACGTGGGCGACCACGTCGGCGACGTGCGCGGCGCCCGTACGGCAGGTGCCCTCTCGGTGGCGGTGGCCACCGGACCGTGCGACGAGCGGGAGCTGCGGGCGGCGGGCGCGGACGTCGTCCTCACCGATCTGACCGAGTTCCCGGACTGGCTGTCCGGCTACCGCGAGTCGCCGCGCGCCTGACGGCGTCCCGCCGCGATCGACCGGAACACGCCGGCGCCCGCGATCAGGAAGCCGACGCCCATGAGCATGCTCAGGCCGAACATGTACGTCGGGAAGGGCTTCGTGCCGAGGAACAGTGGCGCGATCGTGACGAGCGTGGCCACCGCGCCGACGAAGAACACGATGGCGCCGGCACGGATCAGCCCTTCACCGGCCGCGGGGGAGTTCGTTGGGGTTTCTTCACGCACCCGACCAGGGTAGTTCCCCGCGCGGCTCGTGTCGGCGCTGGTCAGGGGCGTACGGCCGGGCAGGGGCGTGCCGCTGGTCAGGAGCGTGCCGCCGGCACGTCCGCCCGGCCCGGAATAGGGTTGCCGCCGCATGCCCTCCGTGTGCTGAGATATCCCTTGTCTCTCTCATGTCTCTCTCACCCCGGGCGAGCGACTCCCCACTGATCGGCCAGGTTCGGCCGACTGGCGTGGGCGGGCTTGACGAGGGGTAAAGAGCTGGGGAGGCTTCGGGACAACGGCAGGCAAGAGCAAGCGCTAGATAGCCTGACCTGCGGCAACAGTGGTTCGGCTGACCGGTGAGATGGGGTGCGTGCTTTGCCTACCGGCAAGGTCAAGTGGTTCAACGCGGAGAAGGGCTTCGGCTTCCTCTCCCGCGACGACGGCGGCGATGTCTTCGTCCACTCCTCGGTGCTCCCCGCCGGAGTGGACACGCTCAAGCCGGGACAGCGAGTGGAGTTCGGGGTGGTCGCCGGACAACGCGGCGACCAGGCCCTTTCCGTGACGGTCCTGGAGCCGGCCCCGTCGGTCGCGGCCGCCCAGCGCAAGAAACCGGACGAGCTGGCCTCCATCGTGCAGGACCTGACCACGCTCCTGGAGGGCGTCGCGAACGAGCTGGGGCGCGGCCGCTACCCCGACAGGGCCCAGGGCAAGAAGGTCGCCGGCCTGCTGCGCGCGGTCGCCGACCAGATGGACGTATGACCTGACAGCCGGCACCGGGACTACGGGAAGTCGAGCGCGTCCGGGCCGAGGGGCGGTACGAGCCCCTCGGCCGCCGCGCGCGTGAGCAGCCCGCGGACCGCCGCGTAGCCGTCCTCGCCGAGGTCGGCGGTGAACTCGTTGACGTACAGGCCGATGTGCTGGTCGGCGACGGCCGGGTCCATCTCCTGGGCGTGCTCCATGACGTACGCCCGGGAGGCCTCGGGGTCGTCCCACGCGGCTCGTACGGAGGTGCGGACCGAGTCGGCGAGCCGCCTCAGCGTCTCCTCGCCCAGCGACCGCTTGGCGATGATCGCGCCCAGCGGGATCGGCAGCCCGGTGGTGTCCTCCCAGTGCTCGCCCATGTCGGCGAGCTTGTGCAGACCGTAGTTCCGGTACGTGAAGCGCGCCTCGTGGATGACGAGTCCCGCGTCCACCTTCCCGTCCCGCACGGCCGGCATGATCTCGTGGAACGGCATGACCACGATCTCGCCGACCCCACCGGGCACCGTGTCCGCCGCCCACAGCCGGAACAGCAGGTACGCCGTCGACGTCTCGCTCGGCACCGCGACCGTACGGCCCGTCAGTCCCCCACTGCCGAACGCGTGGGAGGTGCCCCCGGCGTCCCGCTCCCTCGTCAGCACCAGCGGCCCGCAGCCCCGGCCCAGCGCGCCGCCGCACGGCAGCAGCGCGTACGCGCCGAGGACGTACGGCAGCACGGCGTACGACACCTTCAGCACGTCGTACTCGCCGCGCTCGGCCATGCCGTTGGTGACGTCGATGTCCGCGAGGGTGACGTCGAGCGCGGGCGCGTCCGGGACGCGGCCGTGGGCGAGGGCGTCGAAGACGAAGGTGTCGTTGGGGCAGGGCGAGTAGGCGATCCGCAGTCGCCGGGGGTCAGGACTCATGGGGGTTCCACCTCGTGAGGACGTTCGTGAGCTTCCCGAAGCCCTCGGTCAGGGCGGCCAGGGCGTCGCCGACGCGCCAGGCCGCGCGGTCGCGCGGGCCGACGGGGTTGGAGACCGCGCGCAGCTCCAGCACCGGGACGCGGTGCGCGGCCGCCGCCTCGGCCACCCCGAACCCCTCCATGGCCTCGGCCAGGGCGCGGGGGTGGCGGGCGCGCAGGGCATCGGCCCGGGCGGCGGTGCCGGTCACGGTCGCGACGGTCAGGACGGTGCCGGCACGGGCTCCGGTGGCGGTCGCGATCGCCCGTACGAGTGCTTCGGGCGGGCGGTGGGTGACGGTGCCGAAGCCGAGTTCGGTCACCGGCAGGAAACCGTCGCCGGTCTCGGCGCCCAGGTCGGCGGCGGTGATCTCGTCGGCGACGACGAGCGAGCCGAGGGGCGCGGCGGGCGCGAAGCCCCCGGCGATACCGGCGGAGACGACGAGGTCGTAGGGGGTGCCGCCGAGCGCGGCGGCGGTCAGGGCGGTGGCGGTGGAGGCGGCGGCGAGGGCCGGGCCGACACCGGCGGCGATCAGGTCGTGACCGCCGGAGCGGTGCACGGTCACCCCGGGCAGCTGCAGCTCGCGCACGGGCTCCGTGAACGCCTGTGCCACCGCCTCCCGTTCGGCCGGGACCGCGGTGGCGACGAGTACGCGCACGGAGGACACCGGGTACGTGGTCAGGAGTCCTTCTGCAGCTTGAAGGACCACATGCCCAGGGTGTCCTTGTCGCCCTCCTTGATGGAGACCCAGGTGGAGTTGCCACTGGCGCCGTAGTTGGCGTTGAAGAACACGCTGCCCGGGATGGCGCGGTACGTCTTCTTGCTGGAGTCGGTGAGCGGCTGGCCGTTCATCAGGATGGTCCAGCCCTTGTCCGCGATCTCCGGGTCGACACCGAAGCGGACGGTCTCGTCGGGGTCGACCTTGATCGTCTTGTCCGACTTCAGGCACTTCAGCAGATCGGCGGTCTTGATCGCCTTGCCGTCGTTGTAGCAGGTGGCCTCCGAGGTCACCGAGCTGTCGCCGACGGTGATCGTGGCCATCGGCGTCGGCTTCTGGCAGGCCGACAGTACGAGCAGTCCGGCGGAAACGGCGCCGGCGGCGGCGACGGCGCGGCGGCGTCGCGCGGCGCGGTGTCCAATAGCGGCTTCGCCGCGGGGCAGCGTGGTCATGTCCGAAGGTTATCGGGCACGCCGGGCGGGCCGTTTACGCGGGGGGTGCGGCGGGTCGCCCCCCGGGGGGTGCCGGGCCGCGACACCGCCCGGTCAGGGGCGGGTCACGCCACGCGGGGCCGGGTGCTGCCGCCACGCCGGGCCGAGAGGAGCAGGCCGCGGACCGTGGGCAGCCAGCCCGCGGCGACGATCGCGGCGCCCACCGACAGGCCCAGCGCCCCGTTCAGCGGGAGCACGATGCCGATCGCGCCGCCGAGCACCCAGGCCATCTGCAGCAGCGTCTCGGAGCGGGCGAACGCCGAGGTCCGCACCAGCTCCGGCACGTCCCGCTGGATCAGCGCGTCCAGGGACAGCTTGCCCAGCGCCTGCCCGAAGCCGGCGACCGCGGCCAGGCAGGCCACCAGGAACGCGCCGAAGAAGATCGCGGCCGTGACGGCGGCGGCCAGCACGATCGCGACGACCGTGACGATGATGATCTCCGGCGCCCGTGACCGCAGCCACGCCCCGACCGCCGTACCGAGCGCGTTGCCCGCGCCCGCCGAGACCCCCACGATCCCCAGCGACACCGCCGCGCTCTCCCCGGTCAGCGGGTGCTCCCGGAGCAGGAAGGCCAGGAAGAAGATCAGGAAGCCGGACAGACAGCGCAGGGCGGCGTTGGCGGCGAGGGCGTGCGTGACGGCCGTGCCGACCGTGCGCAGACCGGGCCGCTTGAGCGGCTCGCGGCGCGGGCCGCGCAGATGCTGCTCGTCCGCGGCGAGCAGCGCCCGGTCCTCGCCCTTGGCCGAGTCGACCTTCGGCGGCAGGGAGAAGGACAGGAACGTTCCCGCGATGAAGATCACGAAGGCGCCGTAGAGCGGCCAGGGCGCGCCCAGGACCTGCAGCCCCGCCCCGACGGGCGCGGCCACGCCGGTGGCGAGCAGCCCGCCGAGGGTCACCCGGGAGTTCGCCTTGACCAGGGAGAAGCGCGGCGGCAGCAGCCGGGGTACGACGGCGCTGCGGATCACGCCGTACGCCTTGGAGGCGACCAGCACGCCGAGCGCCGCCGGATACAGCTCCAGACTGCCTCCGGCCACCGCGCCCGCGATGATCAGCGCGAGCAGCGCCCGGGCGAGCATGGCGCCGGCCATGGCGGCCCGGCGGCCGTGCGGGAGGCGGTCGAGCAGGGGGCCGATCACGGGGGCGAGGAGCGTGAAGGGCGCCATGGTGACGGCGAGGTACAGCGCGACCCGGCCGCGGGCCTCGTCGGTGGGCACGGAGAAGAAGACGGTGGAGGCCAGCGCCACGGTGATCATGACGTCGCCGGCGCCGTTCACCGCGTGCAGCTCGATCAGCCTGCCGAGCCCGGACTCGCCGGCGCCGTGCGCGTTGGTCGCTCTGCGGATGCCGCGGACCACCCCGGTGACGGGCAGGTGCAGGGCACGCCCGACCGCGCGGACGGACCCGCCGAACCGGCCCGGACCGCTGCCCCGGCTGTTCCCCTTGTACCCCTTGTCCCCGCGGATCCCGGTGATCCCCGGGGGCGTCCTCGCGGCTGCCACCCCGTCATACTGCCCCGAGACGGCGGCCGCTAGCGCCATTACGCCCCGGACGATCTCCGGTGAACCCCCCGAGCACCCCCGGCGCACCCCCTGGTGAGCCGGTCACCCGGGGCGCCGGGGGCCTGCCCCGCCTCCCGCACGTCGGCGTGTCTCCGGCCGCCCTCCGGCCGCTGTCCGATTCCGCCCGATTCCAGTGGTCCTGGGCCGGCCGTCCCACCCAGCGAGACGGGCGGGCGGTGGGAAACCACCGTCGGTGTAGGCCCAGAGGCGACGAGAAGGTAGCGTGCCTAGCGCGTCGTGGCGAACGTTCTCGGCCGCGCGCCTTACGTGCATACCGCAGAATGGATGACGTAGGTGCGCCCGAGCGCGATCGGACGCGGACGTCGACGCGGTCCCAGGGTCCGCTCCGTCCGCCCCACCGCCTTCAGGCCGACGCACCCAAAAACGGCGTAGGAGAGAAGCGATACCTGTGAAGGCAGCGACCACGCGAAGCCGCACCCCCGACCGCCTGTGCGCCGAGGCCGTCGACCTCGCCCGGGCCGCAGCCGAGGAGGCGGCCGCGCCCGGAGTCATCGGCGAGCACGCGGGCGCGGTCTCCGAGGGCGACCGCGTCGTCACGCACTTCTTCCAGTGCAAGGAGCTCGGCTACCGCGGCTGGCGCTGGGCCGTCACGGTGGCCCGCGCCTCCCGCGCCAAGGTCGTCACCGTCGACGAGGTCGTCCTGCTGCCCGGCCCGGACGCGGTGCTCGCACCCGAGTGGGTGCCCTGGAGCGAGCGCCTGCGCCCCGGCGACATGGGCCCCGGCGACCTGCTGCCCACCGATGCCGAGGACCTCCGCCTCGAGCCCGGCTTCTCCGGCGAGGACGAGCCCGCACCGAACTCCGCGGTCTCCGCGGACATGGCCGAGCTGGCGGAGGCGGAGGACGCCGACGTCACGGCGGGCCCGCCGAGGAACCTCCCCACCGCCCCGGCCCGCGGCTCCATCCCGGCGGTCGCCGAGGAGCTGGGCATGCGCCGCGCCCGGGTCCTGTCCCGCTACGGCCTGCATGTCGCCGCCGACCGCTGGGAGGAGGCGTTCGGCGCGAAGACCCCCATGGCCCAGGCGGCCCCGGCGGCCTGCGTGAGCTGCGGCTTCCTCGTGCCCATGGGCGGCTCGCTGGGCCAGGCCTTCGGTGTCTGCGCCAACGAGTTCTCCCCGGCCGACGGCCGCGTGGTCTCCCTGACGTACGGCTGCGGCGGCCACTCCGAGGCCGCGGTCATGCCCAAGCCCCCGCAGCCGGCTCCGCCGGTGATCGACGAGACACGGGTGGACCCGTTCCCCCTCCGCCCGGCCGCCGACTCCGGCTCGGTCCCGGCGACGGAGGACGAGTCGTCGGCGGAACTGGGGCACTCCTAGCGGCCCCCCGGCAGCCTCCTCACGCGGCTGCCCCGGCGAGTGTGACGCGGGGGCCGTTCCGGGCACCCTGAGACGGACCCGGCGTCACAAGGGACGGGGTGCGACCCGTGTGCAGCGGAGCGGTACCTTCGACCTCACATCCGTGAGGAGAGTGGGACGTGAGCATGTTCGTGCAGCCGGCCGCCGAGGGCGATCCCTTTGGGACCGCGCGCCTGCGGCGTGGTGTGCTGGATGCCTGGACGGCCAGTCCGGCCCGGTTCCGGGAGGACGCCAATGCCGAGGAGGACCTGGTCCTCGGCGGCTACCGGGACCGGCTCGTCGTCGAGCTGGCGCAGAACGCCGCCGACGCCGCCGCCCGCGCGGGCGTGACCGGCCGGCTGCGGCTCACCCTGCGGGACGGCGTCCTCGTCGCCGCCAACACCGGCGCTCCGCTGGACACGGCCGGCGTCGAGTCGCTGTCCACGCTCCGGGCCTCCGCCAAGCGCGACGCGCGCGAGAGCGCCGTCGGCCGCTTCGGCGTCGGCTTCGCCGCCGTCCTCGCCGTCACCGACGAACCCGCGGTGGTCGGCCGGCACGGCGGGGTGCGCTGGTCGCTGGCCGAGGCCCGCGGCCTCGCCGAGGAGACCGCGCGGCACAGCCCCGGCCTCGGCGACGAGATCCGCCGCCGCGACGGACACGTACCGCTGCTGCGCCTGCCCTTCACCGCCGAGGGCACCGCCCCCGGCCCCTACGACACGGTCGTCATCCTGCCGCTGCGCGACACGGCCGCCGCCGACCTCGCCGAACGGCTCCTGCGGTCCGTCGACGACGCCCTGCTCCTCGCCCTGCCCGGCCTGGAGGAGGTCGTGGTCGAGCTCGGCGACGAGGAGCCGCGCACCCTGAGCCGCCGCACCGACGGGGCGTTCACGGTCGTCGAGGACTCCAGCGACGGCGTCACCCACTGGCGCACCGCCTCCGCCCACGGAGCCCTCACCCCCGACCTGCTCGCCGACCGCCCGGTGGAGGAGCGGCTGCGGCCGAACTGGTCGGCCACCTGGGCGGTGCCCGTCGACGCCTACGGCAACCCGGTCCGCCCCCGCACCAGCCCCGTCGTGCACGCCCCCACCCCGAGCGACGAACCCCTCGGCGTCCCGGCCCTGCTCATCGCGTCGTTCCCGCTGGACAGCACCCGCCGGCACACCGCGCCCGGACCGCTCACCGACTTCCTGGTGCAGCGCGCGGCCGACGCCTACGCCGAGCTCCTCGCCGAGTGGCGGCCGGTGGGCGAGGGCGTCATCGACCTGGTGCCCGGCCCGCTGGGCAAGGGGGAGCTGGACGGCGTACTGCGGCAGGCGATCCTCGAACGGCTGCCCCGCGTCTCCTTCCTGCCGCCCGCCGCCGTGCCCGCGGAGCACGACCCCCACCTGCCCGAATCCCTCCGCCCCCGGGACGCGGAGGTGGTCGAGGGCGCGGGCGCCGACACCGTGCGCGTCCTCGCCGAGGTGCTGCCGACCCTGCTGCCCGCCGGACTCGAGCGGCGGG
>NZ_JUJA01000032.1:14204-24651 GCF_001906585.1 Streptomyces kebangsaanensis
GGCTGGCCGGGCTGGAGAAGGAGCCCGGCTGGTGGCGGCGGCTGTACGACAGCCTCGCGGGCATCGACCCCGACCGGCTCTCCGGGCTGCCCGTGCCGCTTGCTGGGGGTACCTCCCAGGCGTTCAGCACTGGGGGAGGCCGTACGGCCCTCGGGCCCCGGCAGGTCCTGCTGCCCGCCCCCGACGCCGCCCGCGTCGACCCGGAGGTGCTCGCCCGGCTCGGCCTGAAGGTCGCCCACCCGGACGCCGCCCACCCCGTCCTGGAGAAGCTCGGCGCCCTGCCCGCCACCCCGCGCGCGGTGCTCACCACCCCGCAGGTGCGGGCCGCCGTCGCCGCCTCCCTCGACGAGGACACCGGCGGCTGGGACGAGGACACCCCGGACGCCGAGGAACTCGCCGACACCGTCCTCGCCCTCGTCCGCGACGCGGGCCTGGAGCCCGGCGACGAGCCCTGGCTCGGTGCGCTCGCCCTGCCCGACGAGGACGGCGAACTCGCCCCGGCCGGTGAACTGGTCTTCCCCGGCGGCCCGTTCGCGCGCGTCATGCATGAAGGCGAACTTCCGGCCGTGGACGCTGAGTTGGCCGAGAAGTGGGGCGAGCAGCCGCTCGCCGCGTGCGGTGTGCTGGTGGACTTCGCCCTCGTGCGGGCCACGGACGTCGTCCTCGATCCGGACGAACTGGATCCCAGGGAAGGGGATTTCCCCGAGCCGGACGACCCCGGGCTGCTGGACGCGGTGGACGTGTGGTGCGAGGACCTCCTCGACCGGTTCCCGGACACCCCCGTGCCGCCGGTCGCCACCGAGGTCGTGGCGGTACGGGACCTGGACCTGGTGGACGACGACCAGTGGCCCCAGGCCCTCGCCCTGCTGTCCCGGCCGCCGCTCAGGGACGCCCTCACCCAGCCGGTGCGGATCCTGCTCCCCGACGGCACCCACGAGATCGTCCGGCCGTACACCGCCTGGTGGCTGCGCGGCCACCCGGTGCTCGGCGGGCGCCGCCCGGCCGGTCTGCGGGCCGCCGGCTCCGACCCGCTGCTGCGCGGCCTGTACGACGAGGCGGACGCCACCGGCTTCGACGACGAGCAGGTGCTGCGGGCGCTCGGCGTCAGGACGTCCGTCGCCGCACTGCTCGACGAGCCGGGCGGCGCCGCCGAACTGCTCGACCGGCTCGCCGACCCCGAACGTCCGGTGACCTCCGCCCAACTGCACGCCCTGTACGGGTACCTGGCGGAACTCGACCCGGAACAGGTCACGCTGCCGGAGGAGGTGCGGGCCGTGGTCGACGGCCGGGTGGAGGTCGTGGACGCCGCCGACGCCGTGGTGTGCGACTCCCCGGACCTGCTGCCGTTCACCTCCGGCGTCCCGCTGCTGCCCGTACGGCCGTCCCTGGCCGCCGGGCTGGCCGAGTTGTTCCAGGTGCGGCGGCTGAGCGAGTCCGTCACCGGCGAGGTCGACTCCGAGGGCACCGAGCACGACGTACCGGAGCCGGTACGCGTCCTGCTCGGCCCGCGCACGCCCGCCACGTACGTCGAGCACGAGGAACTCGTCGTCGACGGCACCGAGCTGGACTGGCGCCTGACCTCCGACGGCGTCCTGCACGCGGCCACCCTGGAGGGCGTGGCCGCCGGCCTGGCCTGGGCGTCCGGCCAGTGGCCCCGCCGCTTCGAGGTCGCGGCGCTGCTGGAGGACCCGTCCCGGACGGAGGAGCTGGCGCGGGACCGCTGGTTCGACTGACGGGCGTCCACGGAAAATCCAGGATTCGTACAACCATGTGTGCCGGTCGTGGATCTGATCCTGCGAGTCAAGCAGACTCCACGACCACTTGGGCCCGTGCCGAAGACGAACCGCGAGGAACGACCGGCGCCCGGCCCCTCTCCACCAGGAGAACAACGCATGCGTATACGAGCCACCGTGGCCGCCGTCACCGGCGCCCTGGCCCTCTCCGCCTTCGCCGTCCCGGCCGCGCAGGCCGCCGGTACCTCCCCCCACGGCGCGGACGCCACGAAGGTCCTCCGGACCACGCACGCGGCCACCTCCGGCAAGGCCGGGTTCAGCCCGAGCGTCGCCGACGATGACGAGCCCTACGCCCTGGACGTCACCTTCTCCAAGCTCAAGGTCGCCAAGGCGGTCAAGGTCGGCACCACCGGCCGCGTGTCCATCAGTGTCACCTACAGCATGAAGTTCGGCGCCGACGTGCCCGTGCGCGCCAAGGACTTCGCCACCCTTCCGCTCCTGTACAAGGGTTCCTCCGCCAAGCCGCAGAACGTGCTCGTGGGCGACAACGCCAAGTGCACCATCACTTCGGCGACCACGGCCGACTGCAAGGGCAGGATCGACGTCCACCCGGCCTACGGCGATCTGGACAACGCCGACGCCGGCAAGTGGAGCGCGGGCGCCGGGGCCATCGCGTTCAACGGCCAGAACCCCGAGTCCGACGACCTGGACTGGAGCAAGATCGGCATCGCCGAGAAGGGCGGCCTCGGCACCACGCTGATCCAGCGCGTCTCCAAGCTCACCGTCAACGCCACGCCCGAGCCGGTGAAGAAGGGCAAGACCCTCACCGTCACCGGGAAGCTGACCCGCGCCAACTGGAACACCAACAAGTACGCGGGTTACAGCGGCCAGTCGGTGAAGCTGCAGTTCCGCAAGAAGGGCTCCAGCACCTACACCACGCTGAAGACCGTCAAGACGGACTCCAAGGGCAACCTGAAGACCACGACCAAGGCCACGGTCGACGGCTACTACCGCTACTCCTTCGCGGGCAACTCGACCACCCCGGCGGTCAACGCCGCGGCCGACTTCGTCGACGTGAGGTAAGCCGCGCCGGACCTACCGGACCTAGACGGGGAAGCGGCGGTCGACCCACTTCCACAGGAGTTCCAGGACGGCCGCCGCCACCACGGCGATGCCCACCGCCAGCCAGGGCATCACCGTGCCGACCAGGTGCAGTGCGAAGAAGCGCTGCAGGGCCGGCACGAGCAGGACGAGGACGAAGGCCGCGCCCATCGAGGCCACCAGGGCGACGCGCCACCAGGTGTAGGGGCGGGCGATGATCGCCAGGACCCACATCGCGACCAGGAACAGCGTGAGCGTGGCCGCGCTGGTCTCCGCGTCCAGGGTGTCCGGGCCGGCGTAGTGGTGACGGGCGACCAGGTAGGTCACGAAGGTCGCGACGGCGGCCACGACGCCGCCCGGCAGTGCGTAGCGCATGACCCGCCGGACGAAGTGGGGTTCGGCCCGTTCGTTGTTCGGGGCGAGGGCCAGGAAGAAGGCCGGGACGCCGATGGTCAGCGTGGACAGCAGGGTCAGGTGGCGCGGCAGGAACGGGTACTCCACCTGTGAGCAGACCACCAGCACCGCCAGCAGCACCGAGTAGACCGTCTTCACCAGGAACAGCGTCGCGACCCGGGTGATGTTGCCGATGACCCGGCGCCCCTCGGCGACCACGGACGGCAGGACCGCGAAGCTGTTGTTCAGCAGCACGATCTGGGCGACGGCCCGGGTGGCCTCCGAGCCCGAGCCCATCGCCACGCCGATGTCGGCGTCCTTCAGGGCGAGCACGTCGTTCACGCCGTCGCCGGTCATCGCGACCGTGTGCCCGCGCGACTGCAGGGCGCCGACCATGTCCCGCTTCTGCTGCGGGGTGACCCGCCCGAACACCGTGGTCTCGTCGAGCACCCGGGCCATCGACTCCCGCTCGGCGGGCAGCCGGCGCGCGTCGACGGCGGAGCCGTCGAGGCCGACCTTCGCGGCGACCGCGCCGACGGAGACCGCGTTGTCGCCGGAGATGACCTTGGCGCGGACGTTCTGCTCGGCGAAGTAGCGCAGGGTGTCGGCGGCGTCGGGCCGCAGCCGCTGCTCCAGGACGACGAGGGCGGCGGGCGCGACGGTCCGGGCGACGTCCGGGGCGTCCAGGTCGCCGGTGGCGCGGGCGAGCAGCAGCACGCGCAGGCCCTGCTCGTTCAGCCGGCCGGTCTCGGCGAGGGCCGGCGCGTCGGCGGGCAGGAGGACGTCCGGGGCGCCGAGCAGCCACGTACTGGACTCGCCGTTGCCCTCGCTGAAGCTGGCGCCGCTGTACTTGCGGGCGGAGGAGAAGGGCAGCGACTCCACACAGCGCCACTCCTCGCTGTCGGGGCAGGCGTCGATGATCGCCTGCAGGGAGGCGTTCGGGTGCGGGTCGGACTCGCCGAGGGCGCCGAGGGCCTTGCGTATGTACGTCTCGTCGTGGCCGTCCAGGGCTCTCAGCTCGGTGACGTCCATGCCGCCCTCGGTGAGGGTGCCGGTCTTGTCCAGGCAGACCGTGTCGACGCGGGCCAGGCCCTCGATGGCGGGCAGCTCCTGGACCAGGCACTGCTTGCGGCCCAGCCGGATCACCCCGATGGCGAAGGCGACGGAGGTGAGCAGGACCAGGCCCTCGGGGACCATGGGGACGATGCCGCCGATGGTGCGGGCGACGGACTCCCGCAGGTCGCTGTTCTTCACCACCAACTGGCTGATGACCAGGGCGATCGCGGTCGGGACCATCATCCAGGTGACGTACTTGAGGATGGTGGAGATGCCGGTGCGCAGCTCGGAGCGGACGAGGGTGAAGCGGGACGCCTCCTCGGCGAGCTGGGCGGCGTAGGCGCCGCGGCCGACCCTGGTCGCCTGGAAGGCGCCGCCGCCGGCGACGACGAAGCTGCCGGACAGGACGGGGTCGCCGGGGCGTTTGACGACGAGGTCGGCCTCGCCGGTGAGCAGGGACTCGTCGATCTCCAGACCGTCGGCCTCGACGCAGGTGCCGTCGACGACGACCTTGTCGCCGGGGCCGATCTCGATCAGGTCGCCGAGGACGATCTCGGAGGTGGCGACCTCCAGGGCGGTGCCGTCGCGGCGGACCGTGGGGCGGACCTCGCCGATGAGGGCGAGGGAGTCCAGGGTCTTCTTCGCCCGCCACTCCTGGATGATGCCGATGCCGGTGTTCGCGATGATCACGAAGCCGAAGAGGCTGTCCTGGATCGGGGCGACGGCGAGTGTGATCAGCCACAGCACGCCGATGATCGCGTTGAACCTGGTGAAGACGTTGGCGCGGACGATCTCGGGGAGGGAGCGGCTGCTGCGGACCGGGACGTCGTTGATCTCGCCGCGGGTCCTGCGTTCCGCGACCTCGGCGGAGGTGAGGCCGGTGGCCCGGACCGTCGCCGGGACGGGCCCGGGGTGCGTGGGGTGCACTGGGTGCGTGGGGTGCATGGGGTCCAGCTCCGCGCCCGCGTCGGTGTGGGTCATGTCTCCGACGTTACGTGGGGTTGTGCGGCCGCACGCGTTGGAGGGGCGGAAGATCCGACCTGGGGAGGAGGGGAGTCGTGCGGTGGTCGTACGGCGGGCTCGGCCCACCCGCCCACCCGCTCGTCCCGGTGGGGTGAGGGGCCCCGCCCCTGGGACTCCGCCCCTGGGACTCCGCCCCGGACCCCGGCAGGGCTTCGTGCCCTACTCCGCCGGTGTCGGCTGTTCCGTCCGCGTGGATTCCTCCGCCGCCGCCCGCTTGATCGCCGCGTCCCGTTTCCGGACGTACCAGATGCCGATCAGGCCCAGGCCGCCGCCGGCCAGGCAGGTCCAGAGCCACCAGGTGTGGCCGTGGTCGTGGAACCAGCCGTAGAAGGGGAGCTGGACCAGGAAGAGGACGAACCAGACGATCGTGCCGCCGGTGATGGTGGCGACCACGGGGCCCTCCAGGGGCTCCGGCGCCTCGTGCTTGGGGGTCCACTTCGCCATGGGGATCAGTTTATGGCCCCCGCGGCCAACGGGGACCGCCCCTTGCGCCGCATAGGTCTACGCGCGGAGATGGTGTTTCCTGCTTCATATGTTCATACTGAAACAGTTCGAGTCTGGCCATTTCTTTTCGTAGGAATCTCCAAACGTGAGGCGACGGAGGTGTGGGGGAACCCGTCGGTCCAGACCCTGTACTCCGTACCCACCCGCATCCCCTGAGGTCATACGCATGTCCACCTCGGCCACCGCCAAGGCCCCCGCCCCCGAGCAGCCGGGAACTCCGCCGGCGTACGGTGCTCTCGACCGCTTCTTCAAGATCTCCGAGCGGGGCAGCACACTGTCCCGGGAGATCCGCGGCGGCTTCGCCACATTCTTCGCGATGGCCTACATCATCGTGCTGAACCCGATCATCCTCGGCAGCGCGAAGGACATGTACGGGCACCAGCTCAACGGCGGGCAGCTCGTCACCGCCACCGTCGTGACCGCCGCCTTCACCACGCTCCTCATGGGTGTCATCGGCAACGTGCCGATCGCGCTCGCCGCCGGCCTCGGGGTGAACACCGTCGTCGCGCTGCAGCTCGCGCCGCGCATGTCGTGGCCGGACGCCATGGGCATGGTGGTGCTCGCCGGCTTCGTCGTCATGCTGCTCGTGGCCACCGGGCTGCGCGAGCGCGTCATGAACGCCGTGCCGCTCGGCCTGCGCAAGGGCATCGCCATCGGTATCGGCCTGTTCATCATGATGATCGGGCTCGTCGACTCCGGCTTCGTCTCCCGCATCCCGGACGTCGCCAACACCACCGTCCCGCTCCAGCTGGGCGCCAACGGTCACCTCACCGGCTGGCCGGTCCTCGTCTTCGTCCTGGGTACGCTGCTCACGCTCGCGCTGATCGTGCGCAAGGTGCCCGGAGCGATCCTCATCTCGATCGTCGCGATGACCGTCCTGGGTGTCGTGATCAACGCCGTCGCGCACGTGCCCTCCTGGGGGCTCACCACCCCGGAGTGGCCCGGCAACCCCGTGTCGCCCCCCGACTTCGGGCTGCTCGGCCAGGTCAGCCTGTTCGGCGGTTTCTCCAAGGTCGGCGTGCTGACCGGCGTCCTGTTCGTCTTCACCGTGCTGCTGTCCTGCTTCTTCGACGCCATGGGCACGATCATGGGCATCAGCGACGAGGCCAAGCTGACCGACGCCCAGGGCCAGATGCCGGGCATCAACAAGGTGCTCTTCGTCGACGGCATCGCGGTCGCCGCCGGTGGCGCCAGCTCCTCCTCGGCCACCACCTGCTTCGTGGAGTCGACGGCCGGTGTCGGCGAGGGGGCCAGGACCGGCTTCGCCAACATCGTCACCGGCGGCCTGTTCACCCTGGCGCTCTTCCTCACGCCCATCGCCACCATGGTGCCGTCCCAGGCGGCCACCCCCGCCCTGATCGCGGTGGGCTTCCTGATCCTGGCCGGGGGGATCAAGGAGATCGACTGGGCGGACTACACGATCGCCATCCCCGCCTTCGTGACGATGGTGATGATGCCGTTCACCTACTCGATCACCAACGGCATCGGCATGGGCTTCATCACCTTCGCGCTGCTGCGCCTGGCGGCCGGCCGCGGCCGGGAGGTCCCGGCGGCGATGTACGTGGTGGCGGGCGTCTTCGCCTTCTACTACCTGATGCCTGCCCTCGGCCTGACCTGACCCGGCCTGCCCCGGCCTGATCGGGTCGGCCCGGTCGGCCCGGTCGGCCCGGCTCCCGCAGTGCCGGGTCATGTGACCCCGTAGAACTTCTCCGTCTCCTCGACGGCGGTCTGGAACCGCTCGTCGAAGTCATCCCGAATGAGCGTCCGGACGACATAGTCCTGGACGCTCATTCCTCTTTTCGCCGCATGGCCCCTGAGCCGTTCGAGCAGCTCGTGGTCGATGCGCACGCTGAGCACGCTGGATCCCATGCGGACGAGGGTCGCGGGATCTCTCGGCGGAAGGCGTCACGTTCCGTACCGGAGTCACCCGAAAGAGTGACGTGATCTTTCAGTGGCGGGCATCACGGGTGTAGGGGGTGTTTCCGGTGGTATTTAGCTAGAGTAATGAGTTACTCTAAAGAACATGCCGGACCTTAGCCGTGGCGACGACGCCGCCGCCGTGAACTCCCTGCGCTCCGCCGTGATGCGGCTGTCCCGTCGGCTCAAGCACCAGCGCGTCGACGAGTCGCTGAGCCCCACCGAGATGTCGGTGCTGGGCACCCTGTCCCGCTGCGGGAGTGCCACCCCGGGCGAGCTCGCCCGCAAGGAGCACGTGCAGCCCCCTTCGATGACCCGCATCGTGGCGCTGCTCGAGGGCAAGGGGCTGGTCCGTCTGGAGCCGCACCCCGAGGACCGCCGCCAGAAGGTGGTCACGAGGACCGCGCAGGCCGAGATCATGCTCGAGGAGAGCCGCGGCAGGCGGAACGCCTTCCTGGCCGGTCTGGTCGAGGGGCTGGACGAGGACGAGTGGGCGAAACTGCGCGCCGCCGCCCCCGTACTGGAGAAGCTCGCGCACCTGTAAAGCACGTCAGCCGAGGAGGCGAACCCTTTTGAGTACGGGATCCGGAGAAGACTCCGCCCCCGCACCGAACACCCAGAACAACCAGAACAACCAGAACGTTCAGAGCAGCCAGAACACCCGGAGCGTCCAGAGCGATCCGGGCGTTCAGGGCGACCACGACTCCCGGACCACCTCCGGCGCCCCTCGCAAGTCCTCGATGTTCAGCTCGCTGAGGGTCAGGAACTACCGCCTGTTCTTCCTCGGCCAGGTGGTCTCCAACACCGGTACCTGGATGCAGCGCATCGCCCAGGACTGGCTGGTGCTGAGCCTCACCGGCTCCTCCGCCGCCGTCGGCATCACCACGGCCCTGCAGTTCCTGCCGATGCTGCTCTTCGGCCTCTACGGCGGCGTCCTCGTCGACCGCCTCCCCAAGCGGCCCACGCTGCTCGTCACCCAGTCGGCCATGGCCGTCACCGGTCTCGCCCTCGCCGTGCTCACCCTCACCGGACAGGTGCAGGTCTGGCACGTCTACCTCGCCGCGTTCGCGGTCGGTCTCGCCACGGTCGTCGACAACCCGGCCCGCCAGTCCTTCGTCGCCGAGATGGTCGGCCCCGGGCAGCTGCAGAACGCGGTCAGCCTGAACTCCGCGAACTTCCAGTCCGCCCGTCTGATCGGCCCCGCCGTCGCGGGCATCATGATCACCGGCGTGGGCACCGGCTGGGCGTTCCTCGCCAACGGCCTGTCCTTCGTCGCCCCCATCGCCGGCCTGCTGATGATGCGCACCCGCGAGCTGCAGGTGGTCGAGCGCGCCCCGCGCGGCAAGGGCCAGCTCCGCGAGGGCCTGCGCTACGTCGCCGGACGCCCCGAGCTGATCTGGCCGATCGTCCTGGTCGGCTTCATCGGCACCTTCGGCTTCAACTTCCCGGTCTGGCTGTCGGCCTACGCCGAGGACGTCTTCCACTCCGGCGCCGGCGCCTACAGCCTGTTCAACACGGTGATGGCGGTCGGCTCGCTGGGCGGGGCCCTGCTGGCGGCCCGCCGCGGCACGGCCCGGCTGCGCCTGCTCGTCGCGGCGGCCGCCGCCTTCGGCGCCCTGGAGATCGTGGCCGCGCTGGCCCCGTCGTACTGGCTGTTCGCCCTGCTGATGGCCCCCATCGGGATCTTCGGCCTGACGGTCAACGTCACGGCGAACACCACCGTGCAGATGGCCACCGACCCGGCCATGCGCGGCCGGGTGATGGCCCTGTTCATGATGGTCTTCATGGGCGGTACGCCGCTGGGCGCCCCCCTCGTCGGCTGGATCACCGACGCCTACGGCGCCCGCGTCGGCTTCGCCTTCGGCGGCGCGGTCTCGCTCGCCGCGGCCGCCGCCATCGGCCTGGTCCTGACCCGCGCCGGCGGCCTGCGCCTGTGCTTCGGCTGGAACCGCGGTCACCCGCGTGTCGTCCTGGTCCCGCGCGAGCGGAGGAAGGAACTGGCGGCGGTGGCGTAGGCCGGGCGTACGCGTCCGGCCGGAGGGAGACTGGCTCCATGGGTTCCATGAGGCTCTTCGCCGCCGTCCTGCCACCCGAGGACGTCATCGGCGCGCTCGCGTACGAGATCGCCGGGTTGCGGAAGGCGCCCGGCGCGGACCGGCTGCGCTGGACGCAGCGCCCCGGCTGGCACTTCACCCTCGCCTTCTACGGCGAGGTGGACGAGGAGGTCGTACCGGAGCTGTCGGCACGCCTGGAGAAGGCCGCGCGGCGCACGGAGCCCTTCGCGCTGGCGCTGCGCGGCGGCGGGCAGTTCGGGCACGGCAAGGCGCTGTGGACGGGGGCGGAGGGCGATCTGGCGACCATGCGACTGCTGGCCGAGCGGGCGGAGGCGGCGGCCCGGAGGGCGGGCGTGCCGATGGGGGAGCACCGCTCGTACAAGGCCCACCTCACGGTGGCCCGCGGCCGGGGCCCGGTGGACGTACGGTCGTACGTCCGGGCGCTGGCGGACTTCACGAGCCCCGCGTGGACCGTGGAGGAGCTGGTCCTCGTCCGCAGCCATCTGCCGAAGTCCGGGGAGGCGGGCGCACAGCCCCGCTACGAGCCGGTCGCCCGCGGGCCACTGCGCGGGGCCGGTTAGTCTCGAATACGTGGACCCGAAAACCCGGAACCGGATCATGGCCGGTGCGCTTGTGCTGATGTTCGCCGTCGTCGCCCTGGCGGCC
>NZ_JUJA01000032.1:24687-35866 GCF_001906585.1 Streptomyces kebangsaanensis
GGCGGTCAGTGACCGGTGCCGGTCACCAGGCGAAGGCCTCCGGGGACGGTCCCGGACCCGGGAAGATCTCGTCGAGCCCGTCCAGCAGCTCCTCGCCCAGCTCCAGCTCGACCGCCCGCAGGGCCGATTCGAGCTGCCCGGCGGTGCGCGGACCCACGATCGGGCCGGTCACGCCGGGCCGGGTGAGCAGCCAGGCCAGCGCCGCCTCGCCGGGCTCCAGGCCGTGCTTGTCGAGCAGGTCCTCGTACGCCTGGATCTGGGAGCGTACGGAGGTGTTGGCGAGCGCGTCGGCGGACCGCCCGGAGGCGCGCCGACCGCCCTCGACCTCCTTCTTGAGCACACCGCCCAGCAGTCCGCCGTGCAGCGGCGACCAGGGGATGACGCCGAGTCCGTAGTCCTGCGCGGCCGGGATGACCTCCATCTCGGCGCGGCGCTCGGCGAGGTTGTACAGGCACTGCTCGCTGACCAGGCCGATGGTGCCGCCGCGGCGGGCGGCGATCTCGTTGGCCTGGGCGATCTTGTAGCCGGGGAAGTTGCTCGACCCCACGTAGAGGATCTTGCCCTGCTGGATCAGGACGTCGACGGCCTGCCAGATCTCCTCGAAGGGAGTGCGGCGGTCGATGTGGTGGAACTGGTAGACGTCGATGTAGTCCGTCCGCAGCCGCTTGAGGCTGGCGTCGACGGCCCGCCGGATGTTCAGGGCGGAGAGCTTGTCGTGGTTCGGCCAGACGGAGGAGTCGTCCGGGGCCATGTTCCCGTACACCTTGGTGGCCAGCACGACCTTGTCGCGCCGGTCACCGCCCTGGGCGAACCAGTTCCCGATGATCTTCTCGGTACGGCCCTTGTTCTCGCCCCAGCCGTACACGTTGGCGGTGTCGAAGAAGTTGATCCCCGCGTCCAGCGCCGCGTCCATGATCGCGTGGCTGTCCGCCTCGTCGGTCTGCGGACCGAAGTTCATCGTGCCGAGCACCAGTCGGCTGACCTTGAGTCCCGTGCGTCCGAGCTGTGTGTACTTCATGGTCCACAAGCCAACGTGCTGGAGTGCGCTCGAAGCAAGGGGGTTGGGAGGCGGGGTGGCCGGGGGCGGTCAGTCGCGGGGGCGGGGGAAGCCGTCGGTCTTGAGGGCGAGGCCGAGGGGGGTGGCGGTCATGTCGACGTCCATTCCGAAGCCGACGGAGAGTTCACTGAGATATTCACGGCCCTCGGGCTGGGTATACAGACGACACTTGCCCTGGAAGGGGTCGGCGATGAGATACACCGGGACTGCGGCGCGGGCGTAAGCGGCCTTCTTGGGTCCGTAGTCGTTGTGGGCCGTGCCCTTCGAGATGACCTCGGCGACAAACTCGACGTCCTGGTGGTGGAACGGCTCTCTGGTGGTCTTGTCCGCCAGGAGCGTCACGTCGGAGGCGAAGCCGTTCAGCGGACCCGGGTAGTCGACACGGACGTCGGACAGCAGGCCCTTGTCAGGGTGCCTGGCGCCCACCTGCGCGACGATGCCCCAGGTGATCTGCCAATGGACGTCTGTCTGCGGCACCATGAAGACGGCGCCTTCAACGATCTCTGCCTTGTAGCCCTCGGGTACGGTCATCCGGTCGAACATCCCGTCCAGCACCCGCTTGCCGGCGTCGGCCGCATCCATCCCGTACCCCTGTCACCGTCATCAGCACAGCCGCGCAGTACAACGATGTGCGCGGTGACCGCGTTACGGGGGAGTGCGCATATGCCAGACGGGTAGTACGAGGCTCAGCCCCCGTACTCCCCTCCCCACCCCCACGCCTGGTGCATCGCCCCCGCGAACGCCCCCGCGATCCTGTGCTCGCCGCTCTCGTTCGGGTGGGTGCCGTCGTAGGTGTCGGTGTGGATGTCGTACGCCGCCGGAGGGGAGGCGAGGAGCAGCGGGGAGCGGGGTTCGTCCAGGTCGGCCACCGTCTTGGCGAGCAGCTCGTTGAAGAGGGTCACCTGGGCGGCGAAGGGCGGGTCGGACTCGGCGCGGATGTTGGGGATCACGGGGAGGACGGCCATGCGTATGCGCGGGTTGCCGTCCCGCGCCGCGGCCACGAAGGCGCGCACGTTCGCCGCCGTCTGCTCGGCGTCGGTGTAGAAGCCGAGGTCGATCAGGCCCAGGGACACGAGCAGGACGTCCGCCCGGTGCTTCCGTACCGCCTCGCCGATCACCGGGGCCATGTGTCCCCAGCCCTCGCCCCAGCCGGCCAGGTGGGCGCGGGGGAAGTCCGGGGCGGCGTAGGCGTACGAGGTCGGGGCGTCCGCCGTCTTGTCGTACAGCGTCTCGCGCGGGCCGACGAACGTGAACGGGCCGCCGTACGTCGCGCACAGGTGCCGCCACAGCCGGTAACGCCATGTGTGTTCGCCCGCGCTGCCGATGGTCATGGAGTCGCCGACGGGCATGAGCCTGAGCATCCGCTCATGATGGACGATCGCGGGGCGCGGTGGCATGTGAGGCCCACCACCCCGGTGAACTCCCCTGGGGGATGGCAGGCTTGGAGCATGCGCCGACCGTTCGCCCTGCTCGCCGGGGCCCTCCTCGTGGGGGCGCTCGCCGTGCCCGCCGCGCCTGCCGCGTTCGCTGCCTCCGCCGCCGACGGTGACGACGGGTTCACGATCAAGGACCCCCGCATCAAGGAGTCCAGCGGGCTCGCGGCCTCGCGCCGGCACCCGGGCGTCTACTGGACCCACAACGACAGCGGCTACGGCCCCCAGATCTACGCCGTGGACGGCAGGACGGGCGAGACCGTCGCCACCGTCACGCTCAGCGGCATCGGCAAGCCCCGCGACGTGGAGGCCGTCTCGATCGGGCCCGGCGACCAGATCTACGTCGGCGACATCGGCGACAACCTCGGCGGCACCTGGCCGTACGTGTGGATCTACCGGCTGCCCGAGCCGAAGGAGCTGAAGGACCAGACGATCCGGGCCACGCAGTACGTCGTGAAGTACGCGGACGGCCCCCGCGACGCCGAGTCGATGGTCGTGCACCCGAAGACGGGGCGGGTCTACATCATCGACAAGAAGGAGGACGGGGGGCACCTGTACGAGGGCCCCGCCGAGCTGTCCGCCTCGGGCACGAACGTCTTCGAGCCGATCGCCCCCGTCGACCTGTGGGCCACCGACGCCGCCCTCTCGCCCGACGGCACGCGACTCGCCGTGCGCGGCTACTTCGGCGGGATCCACTACGACTGGAACGGCGGGAGGATCAAGCGCATCGACCGGCTCGCCGTACCGCTGCAGCGGCAGGGCGAGTCCGTCACGTACAGCGCCGACGGCACCAAGCTGCTCTACGGCACCGAGGGCGAGAACAGTCCGGTGGAGGTGCGCGACGCGCCCGGCGCCGACTCCTCCGCCAAGTCGCCGTCCGCGCCGGGGGGTTCGAGCTCCGCCGGTTCCGGATCGGGCGGGAGCGGCTCGGACGGGAGCGGCGGACTCGGGGCGGGCGCCGCCGCGGCGGCCGTCGTGGCGGTGGTCGCGGTGCTGGGACTGGGGCGTCTGTTGCGTCGCCGCTCTTGACGGGCGGCTGCTGCCTGACTTCCATAAGAGGTGCGGGTTGTGTGGGAGCGCTCCCACTCGTTCCGGCCCCGCGGCCCCTCGAGAGGAAGCAGCACCATGTTCCGCACCTTGCGAAGAGCGCTGTGCGCCGTCGCGGCGGCGCTCCTGTTGCCGCTGGGCCTGGGGCTCGGCCTGCCGGCCACCGCGCACGCGGCCCCCACCGCGGGCGGCGCCGGCTACTGGCACACCAGTGGGCGCCAGATCCTGGACGCGTCCGGGCAGGCCGTCCGGATCGCCGGCATCAACTGGTTCGGCTTCGAGACCGACAACCGCGTCGTGCACGGCCTGTGGTCGCGCGACTACAAGAGCATGATCGACCAGATGAAGTCGCTGGGCTACAACACCATCCGGCTCCCCTACAGCGACGACATCCTCAAGTCCGGCGCGACGCCCACGGGCATCGACTTCTCCGCGGGCAAGAACGCCGACCTGCAGGGGCTGACCTCCCTGCAGGTCATCGACAGGATCGTCGCGTACGCGGGCCAGGACGGACTGAAGGTCATCCTCGACCGCCACCGCCCGAACTCGGCCGGCCAGTCGGCCCTGTGGTATACCTCCGCCGTCCCCGAGTCGACGTGGATCGCCAACCTGAAGTCGCTGGCGTCCCGTTACAAGGGCAACTCCACGGTCATCGGCATCGACCTGCACAACGAGCCCCACGACCCGGCCTGCTGGGGCTGCGGGGACCAGGCCACCGACTGGCGCCTGGCCGCCGAACGGGCCGGCAACGCGGTGCTCTCCGTCAACCCCGACCTGCTGATCTTCGTCGAGGGCGTGCAGACCTTCAACGGTGTCTCCGGCTGGTGGGGCGGCAACCTGATGGGCGTCGCCCAGTACCCGGTGCGCCTCGACGTCGCGAACCGGGTGGTGTACTCGCCCCACGACTACGCCACCAGCGTCGCCCAGCAGAGCTGGTTCAGCGACCCGTCCTTCCCCGGCAACATGCCGGGGATCTGGGACAAGTACTGGGGCTACATCTTCAAGCAGAACATCGCGCCCGTGTGGCTCGGCGAGTTCGGTACGACGCTGCAGTCCACCGTGGACCAGAAGTGGCTTGCGGCGCTGGTGAGTTACCTGCGCCCGACGTCGACGTACGGCGCCGACGGCTTCCACTGGACCTTCTGGTCCTGGAACCCCAACTCCGGTGACACCGGAGGGATCCTGAAGGACGACTGGCAGACCGTGGACACCGTGAAGGACGGGTACCTGGCGACCGTCAAGGCACCGGGCTTCCCGAGCAGCGGCGGTGACAACGGCGGCGGTGACAACGGTGGCGGTGACGGCGGCGGCAAGGCCACCTGCCGTGCCACCTACGTCGTCAGCAGCGACTGGGGCGGTGGCTTCAACGCCGATGTGACGGTGGCCAACACGGGTACCACCGCGATCAAGTCCTGGAAGGTGACCTGGACCTGGAGCGGCTCCCAGAAGGTCACCAACATGTGGAACGCGACGTACACCCAGAGCGGCTCGACCGTGACGGCGGTGAACGCCGCCCACAACGGGTCCGTCCCGGCGGGCGGTTCGACGAGCTTCGGCTTCGGGGGAGCCCCCGGCGGCGGGAGCGCGCCGAGCCTGAGCTGTACGGCGGCGTGAGGGAGCGGTTCCTTCGTGCGGCCCGTGGGGGTGCGGGGTCAGGCCGCGTCCCCACGGGCGGCTGGGGTGGGCGCCGGCTCGGCGGCGGCGGTGGTGGTGATGCGGGTGACGGCCCTTCGGGTCAGCGCGCGGTCGTGAGGGGCGGTGTCCAGGGCGCGGTGCAGGGCGAGGCCCTCGATGAGCGCGTCGAGCTGGCGGGCGGTGTCCGCGTCGAAGTGCTGCTCCAGCAGGTGGCGGCTGCGGCGCATCCACGCCCGGGTCAGCTCCCGGTAGGCCGGGTTGCGGGCGGCGAGGGTGGGGACGAAGGCACGCCGATGGGGGCGTCGCTCGCAGCTCATCCGAGTTCCCGTGGCCCGTAGATCGCGCTGCCGGCTCTGGTGGAAAAAGCCCAGTAGCGGTCGCCGTAGGACCAGTGCCACCACTCGGTGGGGTAGTTCACCAGGCCCGCGGCGGTGAGTGCGTCACCGAGTATCCGCCGGTTGGCCCGTGCTCCGGCGTCGACGTTGCCGGCGTTCGTGAAGCAGGCGCCGCCGCTCTCCTCCGGACTGGCGTTCACCCGGGTTCCCATGTCGAGCTCCCGTCCGTCGGCGGAGATCAGGGTGAGGTCCACCGCGGCACCGGCGCTGTGAGGCGCGATCTCCGGGGGAGACACGTACCGGCTCGTGGCCTCGCGGACCTGCGCGGGCGACCAGCCCGGGTTGCCGGCCTGCAGTTCGGTGGCGTACTGCTCGAAGTAGTGGCGCTGCAGCGCGGGCGGCCGGTATCCCTCCACGAACAACAGACGGATGCCGTCCGGGAGCAGCTTCTGCGCCTTGAGGAGACGGGTCAGTACCCCTTCCCGCAGGTGCGCGAACGCCCCTGACCGATCGGTCTTGCGGGAGTCGACGGCGAGGGATTCCTGGAGCCGGACGTCAATGAGCGGCTCGCCGCAGTCGGCCACCGGGATTGCCGCGATCCTCGGATCCGACATCAGCACGATCTCGTTCATGCACTGATCGTCGCCGACTGTCTTGCGTCGCGGTGGCCGCCCTGTGCGTTTTCGGCCAGAAGCCTCCGGCGGCCCTGCGGCACGGACGAACCGGGCTCGGTGGGGAAAGGCGGATGCCACTCACGTCCTCGAACGAGTGGCGTCCGAAAGCGTGAACGCGGCTGCCCGCCGAGGACTTCTGGCTGTTCGGCAGTCGCCTCGTCGCGCTCCTGCGGTTCGATGACGACGATCAGCTCACGCACGTGGATCTGATCACCGAACCGGCAGAGGTGGTGCGCTGCCGCATGGTGCGGGATGCTGCTGGGCATCACGCCGTACCGTGGCAGCAGTTCATGGCAGAGATGTACGACGACGCGTAGGGGCAAGAGCTGACACCGGTGAGCACGGACTGTCAGAGGGCACGTGAGGAACTGGGGCGTCGGCTCCGTGAGCTCCGGATCGACAGCCCTCGAGGCCGGCTCACTGGTGCGGAACTGGCCCAGCGGCTGGGCTGGACCCAGTCGAAGATCAGCAAAATGGAGAACGGCAGGCAGACGTCCACCGACGACGACCTTCGAGCATGGGCCGAAGGCACCGGTCAGCCCGCCGTCTTCAGTGGACTGCGCGCCCGCCTCAGGGGGTTCGGAAGTCATATCCGTTCCTGGCGTCGGCAGTCGGCAGCTGGACACACTCCTGTCCAAGAGACCTGGGACACGCTCGTCTTCGACTCCCGGAGTCGGCCGTCTTCGGCGCCGACGCCCAGCAGGTGATCGCCCGGGTCCGCCGGAGCATCAGGGCCTGAGTTTGTCTGTGAGTACTTCGGTGTCGGTGCCGCAGAGCAGCCCGCGGCAGCGGGCTGTCACCGAGCATCGGTCGGAGGTCATGGCCGGGTGCGCAGCAGCTCGTGAACTCGGCTGCTCCGGCCGAGCCAGGTGGCGACGTCCTTGTTGATGTATTCGACCAGGCGCAGGACCTCGGCGTGCGCGTCGGCAAGGGTGAGTCGGCGGGTCCGGCCTCGGCGGTCCGTCTGGCCCGGGAGGGGAACGCCGCCGATCAGAGGCTCGTGGTGGGCGACGCGGTTGCGCAGCGAGCGGACGTGGCTGGCGGTGGTGAACACGGTGGTTCGTTTGCCGCCGCTGTTCGGGAACGCCTTGTACAGGGCCTTGCGCCACAGGGTGGAGTCGTAGTCGACGTTCTTCTTGTACGGGCCGTCGCCGCGGGTGCCGCCCTTGTCGAGCAGGTTGACCCAGCAGCCGAAGGTGGACTCCGCCACGATCCTCCCGGCGGGGACGGCGCGCAGGGTCTTCTGCGCGGGTTTCCCGGTTGCCGGGTCGGTGGGCATGGTGATGTTGCGCCACGTGGTTCTGAAGCCGCCCATCGTGCGGTCGTCGAACAGGTCGGCGCGCGCGTACCAGGTGTCTCCGTATGCGGCGGCGAGCTGCTCCGCCATGGCATTGCGCAAGATGATCTCAGCGAGTGCGATCACCTCGCCGAAGGCCGCCGACAGGCGCACGTTCCACAGGTACAGCTCCATCGCCGCCGTCGGCGTGCTCGTGGCAGCCAGATAGGGGACCAGGCGAGGCCGGGAGATCAGCGGTTCCAGGAGCTTGAGCTGCGCCGCGGTCGGTTGTATCTGCACTCCCCTGATGTATCATGGTCGGCAGATTCCCCGGTTCAGCCTCTGGCTCACGCCAAGCGACCGGGGTGGGACTTTTGAGGGCCCTCACCAGCTGGTGAGGGCCCTCAGCTTGTGCCGTCGTGTCCCTTGGGCGTCAACCTCGGCGATGCGGAGCCGCCCGTTTCGGTGATCGTCGGGCTGACAGCCGCCACGGCGATGGGGTCCGTCACCGGACTCTCGCTCGTGGCCGATCCGAACGGCCGCAGGCACCGGCCGGGTCCGGTTCTCGCGCTCCTCCTCGTGAGGGAACGGCACGTAGTGGCCGACCGCTCGGCAGCGCTTGGCCCAGCGGCGCCGGCGCGCCTCGTACGGGCTCGGAAGCCGCCATACGTACGGATCCGGCGTCCGGACCTCCCGGGCGAGGTCCCAGTCACCCACCGTGGGACTGCTGGAGTGTGGGCGGGAGAGCAGGCGGCCGACCGCGTCATGAATCAGTCGGAACACGGACCCTCTCCGCCTCCGCGAGCGTGAACCGGGCCCAGACGCACTTCGCGTACGGCTCTTGCCGGCATCCCCACGCGTCGGACAGTGCCTCCACGAGCGCCAGCCCGCGTCCGCCCTCCTCGTCCAAGGCGGAATCGCGGCACCGGGGGAGTCTGTCCCGGTCCGGGTCCCAGACCTCCAGGACCAGCTCCGGTCCGTTCAGCGTGAGCGTGACCCTGACCTGGGCGTAGGAGACCCGGCAGTGGAGCACGGCGTTGGTGACGAGTTCGCTTGCCGACAGGACGACGGTGTCGGCGAGTTCGTCGGTCACGCCCCAGCCCGCGAGGGTCTTGTGAGCGCGTTGTCGGGCCTCGGGCACGTGCCTTCGGTGCTTGGGGATGAGGAAGGTTTTGGTTGCGGGCATGGAGTGCCGTACCTCCTGACGAGCTGTCAAAGCATGCTCTGCGAGGGAGCTTTGCTGAAGCTACGACTGAAATCGACATACGTGCAATCCGCTTCAGTGAATACATTCACTTGTGTACTCGATCGAGTGACAGGTTCCCAGGGCCTGCGGACTGTGTGGCATCGTTGCGGCAGGAGAGGGGAGGTCCCATGCCCGCAGGCGGACGGCCGACGGTACGCAGCAGGCGCCTGGGCAGGGCGCTCAGGCAGTACCGGCAGGCCGCCAAGCTCGATCAGCCGCAGGCCGCCGAGGTCATCGCGTCAAGTCAGGCCAGAATCAGTCGCCTTGAGAGCGGACATGTCACGGCGCGTGTCATCGAGGTACGACTGCTGCTGGATGCATACGGCGTCAAGGACTCGGACGTGCGGGCCAAGCTGGAGGATTTGGCCAAGCACTCGAAGAACCGGGGTTGGTGGCTCGAACATGCGGCACACCTACGACCGGACTACGTCGACCACATCGCTCTGGAGGACGACGCGACCTACATCCGTGAGTGGCAGCCGGTCATGGTGCCGGGACTCCTGCAGACTCCGGCCTATGCGGAGGCGGTCATTGCCGGCGGTCCTCACTACATCGAGCCTGAACAGGTCGCGCAGTTGGTGAAGGTGCGCGAGGGTCGGCAGGCGAAGATCGAAGAGGGCGGAGCGTCGTACACGGCGATCCTCTGGGAAGCGGTCGTCGCGCATCCGCTGGTGGAGGTCGGTATTCACCGGGAGCAGTTGGCCGCGATCCTGGAGATCGGGAAGCGTAAGAACGTCACTGTGCAGGTGCTGCCGTTCAGCGCGGGCGTCCTGGCCGGTTACTCCTCCGCCTTCTCCTCCTTCAGCTTCGACGAGGAGCCGACGGTCGAAGCGGTCGCCATGGACAATCTGCGAGGCACGTCGGTCCTTGAAGGGCCCGAGGACCTGGCCGCTTACGCCAATGCATACGACCTACTACGATCGGCGGCGTTGGCACCGGACGCGAGCGCGAAGCTCATCCGGGGCATACTGCGGAGCTTGAAGGAAGACGCATCGTGACCGAGGTCGTAAGCCCCTTCCGGAAGTCGTCGTACTCGGGACAGGAGAACGCCTGCGTCGAGGTCGCCGACACGGCTCCGGGCGGTCGAGCCGTCCGCGACAGCAAGCGGCAGGACGGTCCCCTGCTCACCGTCTCCCGTGAGGGCTGGCAGGCCTTCCTCAGCCAGTTCTCGTAGGCATCGCACAGCACACGAAGGGCGCCCGGCAGATCACCGCCGGGCGCCCCTCACTGCCGTGAGGCGGTGCCTACAGCTTCTCGATCACGTAGTCCACGCACTTCGTCAGGGCCTCGACGTCCGCCGGGTCGATCGCCGGGAACATCGCGACGCGCAGCTGGTTGCGGCCGAGCTTGCGGTAGGGCTCGGTGTCGACGATGCCGTTGGCGCGCAGGACCTTGGCGACGGCGGCGGCGTCGATCTCGTCGGCGAAGTCGATCGTGCCGATGACCTGGGACCGCTTGGCCGGGTCGGTGACGAACGGGGTCGCGTACTTGACGTCCTCCGCCCAGCCGTACAGCGTGCGCGCGGAGGTGGCGGTGCGGCGGACCGCCCAGTCCAGGCCGCCCTGGCCGTTGAGCCACTCCAGCTGCTGGTTGAGCAGGAAGAGGGTGGCCAGCGCCGGGGTGTTGTACGTCTGGTTCTTGCGGGAGTTGTCGATCGCGGTGGGGAGCGAGAAGAACTCCGGGATGTGGCGGCCGCTCGCGTGGATCCGCTCGGCGCGCTCGACGGCGGCCGGGGAGAACACGGCGATCCACAGGCCGCCGTCGGCGGCGAAGGACTTCTGCGGGGCGAAGTAGTAGACGTCGGTCTCGGCGACGTCCACCGGGAGGCCGCCGGCGCCGCTCGTGGCGTCGACCAGGACCAGGGCGCCCTCGTCGGCCCCGGCCACCCGCTTGATGGGCATGGCCACACCGGTCGAGGTCTCGTTGTGGGTGAGGGCGTAGACGTCGACGCCCGCCTCGGCCTCGGCCTCCGGGTGCGTGCCGGGGTCGCTGGAGACGACGGAGGGCTCGGCGAGCCACGGGGCGAGCTTGGCGGCCTTGGCGAACTTCGAGCTGAACTCGCCGAAGGTGAGGTGCTGCGACTTGTTCTCGATCAGACCGTGGGTCGCGATGTCCCAGAAAGCGGTGGAGCCGCCGTTGCCGAGCACGACCTCGTAGCCGTCGGGGAGCCGGAACAGCTCGCTGATGCCCTCGCGCACCCTGCCGACCAGGTTCTTGACCGGGGCCTGGCGGTGGGAGGTGCCCATGAGGGACGTACCGGTGGAGGCGAGGGCGTCCAGCGCCTCCGTCCGCACCTTGGAGGGACCCGCGCCGAAACGTCCGTCCGCGGGCTTGATGTCAGAGGGAATCTGGATCTCAGCCACGAACGCGAGCGTAGCGGCTCGGGAAATCCGGGTGAAACGCATTCCGTCGGATGAGACGGGGGTTGACGGTGCGGGTGCGCCGACGGTGCGGCGGGGCGGGACGGGGCGCGGTG
>NZ_JUJA01000032.1:35893-42632 GCF_001906585.1 Streptomyces kebangsaanensis
GGGAGGGGACCGGCGGTGGGTCGTCCGCCCGCCTCGGCGCCCGCACCGGCGCCCCGGGATCAGCCCCCGAGCTTCACCGGGAGCTCGTACAGGTCGTTCTGGGTGACCACCGGCTTGTTGCGCAGCTCGCTCGCCGGGACCGCCAGGTCCAGATCCGGGAAGCGTGCGTACAGGGCGGGCAGGGCCACGCCCGCCTCCAGGCGGGACAGGGCCGCTCCGGGGCACACGTGCGGGCCGTGGCCGAACGAGATGTGGCGGTTCGGGGTGTCCCGGGTGATGTCGAAGGCGCCGGCCGTCGGACCGTGGGCCTGCTCGTCGCGGCCGATCGCGGCGTACGACACGATCAGCGCGTCCCCGGCCGGCAGGACCCTGTCCCCGACCGGTACGTCCTCCGTGGCGAACCGGATCAGCACGTGGGACGTGGGGGTGGAGTACCGCAGGGTCTCCTCGATCACCGCCGACCAGTCCGCCCCGCCGGCCAGCACCAGCGCGCGCTGTTCGGGGTGGGTGGAGAGGTTGACCACCGCGTTGACGATGAGGGAGATCGTCGTCTCGTGACCGGCCGCGATCATCAGCTGGAGGGTGGAGACGATCTCCTGGTCGGTGAGGCTGTCGCCGTTCTCGGACGCCTGGATCAGCGCGGAGGTCAGGTCGTCGCCGGGGTTCTCGCGCTTCTGCGCGACCGTCTCGGCCATGATTCCGGCCAACTCGGTCAGTGTCGCGACGACCTCCTCCGGCGGGGTCTGCGTCGAGAAGAACTTCTCGAACAGCTCCTTCAGCCGCGGCAGCCGCTCCTCCGCCAGCCCCATCAGGTCGGCGATGACGTACATCGGCAGCGGGTACGCGAACATCGACTTCAGGTCGACCGTGTCGTCCTTGTGCTCGGCGACGCGGTCCAGCAGCCCTTCCGTCAGCTCCGTGATCCGGGCGCGCATCCGCTCCACCCGGCGGGGCGTGAGCGCCTGGGCGACCAGGGTGCGCAGGCGGCGGTGGTCCGCGCCGTCCACGGTCAGCATGGACCGGCCCGGGTTGGCCAGTCCGATCAGCGGCCAGTCGGGGGCGATCTCGCCACGCTGCCAGGCGCCCCAGACGTTGATGTCCTTCACCAGCCGGGGGTCGGTGAGCAGCTTCTTGGCCTCGGCGTGGTGCGTGACCGCCCACACCGGTACGCCGCCCGGCAGCATCACGGGCGTGAGGGGTCCGGCGGCCCGCAGCGCGGCGCTCTCTCCGTCCAGGTCGGAGACGAACGGGTCGAGGTGGATGCGGGACTGTCCGATGTCCGTCGTCGTGTCCATAGCAGCCGTCATGCGAACCTGCCTCCAAGGGAAGGGGTGGGAGTGAACGTGACCGGAAGTTCGGACAGCCCGCGCAGCCACGGCGACGGGCGGCGGGTCAGGGACGCGGCCGGTACCGCGAGGTCGATGTCCGGCAGCCGGTCCAGGATCACCTCGATGCCGGTCCGCGCGATCACCTCGGCGATCTCCTGCGCCGGGAACGGGCAGCGGTGCTCCCCGTGGCCGAAGGAGAAGTGCGCGCTGTTGCCGCCGGTCAGGGCCGAGCCGTCGGTACGCACCTGGGGGTCGGAGTTGGCACCCTGGAGGCCGAGGAGCAGCATGTCGCCGGCGCGGATGCGACGACCGCCCAGCTGGGTGTCGCGGGCCGCCCAGCGGCCGGCCACGTTCTGTGTGGGGGTGTCCTCCCACAGCACCTCGTTCATCGCCTCGGCGACGCTGTTGCGGCCACCGAACAGGGACGCGGCGAACCGGCCGTCCGTCAGCATCAGGCGCAGGGAGTTGCCGATCCAGTCGGCGGTCGGCTGGTGTCCGGCCGCCATCATCACCATCAGGTCCTGGCAGATCTCCTCCGCGGTGAATCCGGAGGTGTCGGCGAGCATCCGGGACACGACGTCCTCGGCGGGCTTCTCCTTACGGCCGGCCACCAACTCCGTCATCGACGTGAACAGGTGGGTCTGGCCGGCGATGGCCCGCTCCCGGCCGTCGATCATGTCGTTGAGGGCGGTGACCAGGGCCGGGCCCTCCTCGTCGGCGAAGCCGTAGAGGCGGGCCAGTACGCGCACCGGCAGCAGCATCGCGAACTCGGCGACGATGTCGGCGCTGCCCCTGGGACAGATGCCGTCGATCAGCTCGTCGGCGAACTTCTCGGCGTAACCGCGCAGTTCGAACGGGTCCACGGCCTCCAGCGCGGTGATCAGCATTCCGGCCCGCTCGCGGTGCCGCTCGCCGACGGTGTACAGGATCGACGGCTGCTTACGGCCGATCATCGGCAGCAGCGGCCAGTCGTCGGGGATGTTCACCCACTGGTTCCACAGGTCGGAGTCGCGGCTGAACAGCACCGGGTCCCCGGTGATCTGGTGCAGCTCGCGGTAGCCGAGCACCAGCCAGGCCGGTACGTCGCCGTCGAGCAGGACCGGGACCACGCTGCCGTGCTCGCGCCGCATCTCCCGGTACACCTTGGCCGGGTCGTCCTGGAGCAGGGGACCGCTGAGGTGGACGGGGGCGGGGGTGGGGTTCACACCAGCTCCTGACGGGGGGCTCGGGAGAGGTCGGCGTACAGAGCCCGGATGTGCTCCACCAAGGTGATCAGCACCAGCTTGCTGGATTCCCGGGATCGCGCGTCACAGGTGACCAGCGGCACGTGCGGATCGAGGTCGAGGGCCTCGCGGATCTGCTCCGGCGTGAAGGCGGGGCCGCCGAAGTCGTTGCAGGCCACGATGAACGGCGTGCCGTGTTTCTCCAGCCGGTCGATGGCGTACCAGGAGTCGTCGATGCGCCGGGTGTCGACCAGGACGACCGCGCCCAGCGTGCCGGAGAACAGCCGGTCCCACAGGAACCAGAAGCGCTCCTGACCGGGTGCCCCGAACAGGTACAGCACGTTGTGCGAGTCGAGCGTGATCCGGCCGAAGTCGAAGGCGACGGTGGTCGCGGTCTTGCCGCGCACCCCGCTGACGTCGTCGACGGCCTCTCCGGCCCGGGTCATCGTCTCCTCGGTGTTGAGGGGACGTATCTCGCTCACCGAGCGGACCATCGTCGTCTTGCCGGCGCCGAAGCCGCCCACGATCACGATCTTGAGGCCGTTGTCGGCCGACGCGTCCAGCGGTGTGCGCGTCTCGGAGGTCGTGCGCGGCGCGGAGGTCGTGCGCGGCTCAGAGGTTGCGGAGTCCAACGAGCACCTGCTCCAGGATGTCGGGGTCGGGAACGGCGGCCTTGCGGGGATGGCGGGCGCTGACGCGGCCCGCCGCGAGGAGGTCGGAGAGCAGGATGCGGGTGATGCTCACCGGCAGTTCGAGTTCGGCCGCGATCTCCACGACCGCCGCGGGGCGCCCGGTCAGCCGCAGGATCGCGGCGTGCTCGGACTGCATGCCGGGCACCGGATCGCATTCGGCGACGACGAGGGTCACCAGGTCGAAGGGGTTGTCGGGCCCGGACCGGCTGCGTCCCTGGGTGAGGGTGTAGAGCCGGTCCGGGGCGTCGTCCCGGCCGGGCCTGCTCATGAGGTGCGCGGCGGCGCGGTCAGGTGCTCGCCGAGTTGCTCCACGACCTCGCTCATGTTGTGCCCGATGAGCCCGACGTCCGCATCCTCGGTGGTGACGACGGCCAGGTGCGCGCCCTCGCCCGCCTCCACGATGAACAGCACCCCGCCGTAGAACTCGGTCATCGCGGACCGGACGCCCCCGCTGCCGTCGCCGAACTCCACGGACGCGCCGTGCGACAGCGACTGGATGCCCGCGGCGATCGCGGCGAGCTGGTCGGCCCGGTCGGCGGAGAGTTCCGGGGTGCGGCACAGCTTCAGGCCGTCCCGGGACAGCACCAGGGCGTGCCGAGCACCCGGCGTGCGCTCCAGAAGGCCTTCCATCAGCCAGGTGAGCTTCTCGTCGGCGGTTGTCGTGCCGGTCATGAGGTGGTGTCGCCTTCCGGGGTCATGGGGGTGGTCCGGGGTTCGGTGGTCCGGGGTTCGCTGGTCTGGTCGGGGGTGGTGCCGGAGGTCCCGGCGGTCGTACCGGCGTCGGCGGCGGCCTCGGCGGTGGTGTCGTCCGGGGTGGTGGCGCGTACGGCCTGGCGGAAGCTGCTGAAGCGGGCCGTGCGGGCCTTGGTCTCCTCGGCGGTCGGGGCCGGCCGCTGGACGGCGGTGCGACCGGCGGAACGTGTGCGCTCGGCCTCGGCGAGGGTTCGGCCGCGTCGGCGGCGCGGGAGGCTGAGCAGGGACGCGTCCGTGCCCCGGGCCGGGGATTCATGGGTGGGTACCGGGTCGGGGTCGAGGTCGTCGGCTCCTGCGCGGGACGCCGCGTACGAGTGGCCGGGGGCCGGCGCGGGGCGGGAGGTGGCGCTGGGCGTCGCGCCGCGTTCCGCCGGGGCGGTGTCGTACGAGGCGGCGTGGCGCGTTTCCGGTTCCACCCCGTCGGTGGGGCGGGCCGGTTCGTCGGCCGGGAGGGTGCCGCGGCGGCGGGGGAGGCGCAGGGCGGACGGCTCGGACGCCGTGGCCGCCGGGATCTCGTCCGCGGGCGACGTGGACGGTGCCGGCGTGGCGGTGGGGAAGGCCGGCGTGGCGGTGACGGGCGGCGCGGCGGTGACGGGCGGCGCGGCGGTCGTCGTGGTGGCGTCGGCGGCCGGGGGCCTGGGCGCGTCCGGCGATACGAGGATGTCCTGCGGGACGAGCATCAGCACGCCCGTGCCGCCGCGGGCCGAGGGGCGGTAGGAGATCCGGAGGCCGTATCGCCGGGCCAGCCGGCCCACCACGGTGAGTCCGAGCCGCGTACCGGTGAGGCCCCCGAGTCCGGTGGACTCGCCGGAGACCGCGCGCTCGGCGCGACGCAGCTGGGCCTCGCCCATGACGAGCCCGCTGTCCTCGACGGACACGATGACCCCGGCCGGCACCTCCTCGACGTAGACGTGGACCTCGGCGGTCGGCGGTGAGAAGTTGGCCGCGTTGTCGAGGAGTTCGGCGAGCGCGTGCATCACGCCCTCGGCGGCGTGCCCGGCGACGGCGATGTCGCTGGTGGAGTGGGCGCGGACGCGCTGGTAGCCGTTGATCCGGCCCATGGCGCCGCGCAGGATCGACTCCATGCCGATGGGCCGGGCCCAGCGGCGACCCGAGCGGGCGCCGGTGAGGACGGCGACGGAGTCGGCGAGCCTGCCTGCCTGGGCGGTGCGATGGTCGAGGTGGAGGAGGTCGGCGAGGACCTCCTCGTCGTGGTGCTTGTCCTCCATCGCGCGCAGGTCCGCGAGCATGCCGGTGGACAGGGCCTGCATACGGCCGGCCGCGTTGGCGGTCGCGGACAGCGCGGCGGCCCGGGCGTTGTTGGCCTCGCGCAGCCGGGCGGCCAGCCGCGCGCCCTCTGCGACGAGCCGGTCCCGGTCCTGTGCGAGCCGGTCGCGCTCCCCGCTCAGCCGGGCCTGCTCCTCGGTGTGCTCCTGCGTCAACCGGTCGGTGCGGGCGGCGTGTTCCTCGGTGAGCCGCTTGAGTTCGGCGGCGTGGTCGTCCGTGAGCCGGGCCCGCTCCTCGGCGAGCTCCCGCGCCAACCGGGCGGTGGCGGCGTCGTGCTGCTCGGTGCGGCGGTCGCGTTCCGCCGCCAGGTCCTCGGCGAGGCGGGTCCGCTCCTGGAGCAGCCGTCCGACGTCCTGGGTGACCGCTTCCAGCCGCCCGCGGGCCGCCCGCGCCGACAGGACGGCGTGCGCGGCCACCGTGACGGCCGCGCACAGCAGCAGGGCGGCGGTCACCCCGGCCGCCGCGAGCGGACCGCGCGCGGACTCCGGCCCCAGGAGCACGACGGCGGTGACCGCGACCGCGGCGAGCACCGCTGTGAGCAACGGGACGGGGAGCAGGCTGCGAGGGGTGGGGCGGTCGCCGGGGAGCAGGGGGGAGGTCATCAGTCAGGGTCCTCGGTCGGGTCCTCGGTCGGGTTCGCGGTCGGGTTCGCGGGCGTGCGCCGTCGTCTGCGCGGCCCTCGCGCGGTTCGATGAGGTCGCCGGACCCGGTTCTGGATCGCTTTTGAACGAGGACCGACAACTGTGCGCAACTCGCGGTCACTATATGGGAGTTCGTGATCGCCTAGGAGGTATTCCGGTTCTATTCAAGGGAGTTGGTCCAACCCGGAGGGGACCGGTTCCCGTCCCGGGTGCCGCGCGGGGGTGTGCGCGGTCACGGGTGGCCCGTCCGCCGAGAGGCATCCTGGGGGGATGAGGGATCTCCGGGAACTGCGGACCGGGCTGCGGGCGGCCGTGCGCGGTGAGGTGGACTTCGGCACCACCGCGCGGGCGCTGACGACCATGGACGCCTCCAACTACCGCCGGGTGCCGCTCGGCGTGGTGGCTCCACGGGACGCCGACGACGTGGCGGCGGCCCTCGCGGTCTGCCGGACGTACGGCGTCCCCGTGGTGCCGCGCGGCGGCGGGACGTCGATCGCGGGACAGGCGACCGGCACCGGAGTGGTGCTCGACTTCACCCGGCACATGAACCGCCTGCTGTCCGTCGACCCGGAGGCGCGCACGGCCGTCGTCCAGCCCGGCCTCGTCCTCGACCGGCTCCAGGAGGCCGCCGCACCGCACGGCCTGCGCTTCGGCCCGGACCCCTCCACCCACAGCCGCTGCACGCTCGGCGGCATGATCGGCAACAACTCCTGCGGCTCGCACTCGGTCGCCTGGGGGACGACGGCGGACAGCGCCCGGGAGCTGTCGGTCGTCACCCTGCGCGGAGAACGGCTGCGGCTGGGACAGGGGTGGGC
>NZ_JUJA01000032.1:42643-50433 GCF_001906585.1 Streptomyces kebangsaanensis
GCGGGAGCTGGTGGACGGCGAGCCGGCCCGGCTGCGCACCGGCTTCCCCGAGCTGCCCCGCCGTATCTCCGGATACGCCCTGGACGCGCTGCTGCCCGAGAACGGTGCCGACGTGGCGCGGTCCTTCTGCGGCTCGGAGGGCACCCTGGGCGTGCTGACCGAGGCGGTCGTACGGCTGGTGGAGGCACCCCGCGCGCGGGCGCTGGCCGTGCTCGGGTACGCCGACGAGGGCGCCGCGGCCGAGGCGGCCGCCGGGTTGTTGCCGTACCGGCCGCTGACCGTGGAGGGGATGGCACGGGACCTGGTGCCGGCTGCGGCCGCCGGGCTGCCCCGGGGCGACGCCTGGCTGTTCGTGGAGACGGGAGGGGAGACGGAGCGGGAGGCACGCGCGCGTGCGGAGGTGATCGTGCGCGCGGCCGACGTCGTGGACGCGCTCGTCGTCACCGACCCGGCCGCCCGGCGTGCGCTGTGGCGGGTCCGGGAGGACGCGAGCGGTACGGCGACCCGGATGCCCGACGGCACCGAGGCGTGGCCGGGCTGGGAGGACTGCGCGGTGCCGCCGGCCCGGCTGGGGCCGTACCTGCGCGACTTCCGGGCGCTGCTGGCCGCCCACGGGCTGCGCGGCACGCCGTACGGCCACTTCGGGGACGGCTGCGTCCACGTCCGCATCGACTTCGACCTGCTCACGGAGGTGGGGATCGGCCGCTTCCGGCGGTTCTCGGAGGAACTGGCCGGGCTGGTGGTGGCGCACGGCGGTTCGCTGTCCGGGGAGCACGGGGACGGACAGGCGCGGGCCGAGCTGCTGCCGAGGATGTACGGCGAGGAGATGGTGGCCCTGTTCGAGCGGGCCAAGGACGTCTGGGACCCGGACGGCCTGCTCAACCCCGGGATGCTGGTCCGCCCGGCCCCGCTGGACGCAGGCCTCCGCTTCTCCGTGCTGCCGCGCCGCCCGGTCGACGTGGCCTTCGGCTACACGGGCGACGGCGGGGACTTCTCGGCGGCGGTGCGCCGGTGCGTGGGCGTCGCCAAGTGCCGTACGACGGCGGTGTCGGGCCCGGCGGTGATGTGCCCCTCCTTCCGGGTCACGGGCGAGGAGCGGCACTCCACGCGCGGGCGTGCCCGGCTGCTGCACGAGATGCTGGCGGGCGAGCTGGTGACCGACGGCTGGCGGTCGGCGGAGGTCCGGGACGCGCTCGACCTGTGCCTGTCGTGCAAGGGCTGCCGGTCCGACTGCCCGGTCGGGGTCGACATGGCCACGTACAAGGCGGAGTTCCTGCACCACCACTACGCCGGGCGGCGCCGCCCCGCCGCCCACTACTCCATGGGATGGCTTCCGGTGTGGCTGCGCTGGGTGGCCCGTACGCGCACCGCGCCGCTGCTGAACGCGCTCGCCGCCGTACGCCCGCTGGCCTCGGTGGCGAAACGGCTGGGCGGAATCGCCCCCGAACGGGGGATCCCGGAGGTGGCGGGGGAGCCGTTCACCCGATGGTGGCGCCGCAGGCGGGCAGGCGGAGGGCAGGGGCGGGGCGAGCTGGTCGTCCTGTGGCCGGACACCTTCACCGAGCACCTGTCGCCGTCCGTGGGCCGCGCGGCCGTACGCGTGCTGGAGGCGGCCGGGCTGCGGGTGGCGCTCCCGCCGACGCTGCGGCTGCGCCGGCCCCCGGTGGGCGACGGAAGCTCGGCGCTGCTGAACCCCGTGTCCGTACTGCGCGGCCGGGGCCGGGTGTGCTGCGGGCTGACGTACGTCTCCACCGGCCAGCTCGACCGCGCCCGCACCGTGCTGCGCCGCACCCTCGACCTGATGGAACCGGTGCTGGAGACCTCCGCCCCGGTCGTCGTCCTGGAACCGAGCTGCGCCGCCGCCCTCCGCACCGACCTGCCGGAACTGCTGCCCGAGGACCCGCGCGCCCGCCGCCTGGCCGACCGCGTGCTGACCTTCGCCGAAACCCTGCGGCGCCACGCCCCCGACTGGACCCCTCCCCGCCTGGACCGTCCGGTCGCCGGCCAGACCCACTGCCACCAGCACGCGGTCCTCGGCGACACGGCCGACCGGGACCTGCGTACGGCGGCGGGCCTGACCGGCGAGCTGTCCGGCGGCTGCTGCGGCCTGGCCGGGAACTTCGGCTTCGAGAAGGGCCACGGGGAGGTGTCGGCGGCCTGCGCCGAGGAACAGCTCCTGCCGGCGGTGCGGCAGGCACCGGACGGGACGGTGGTCCTGGCGGACGGCTTCTCGTGCCGTACGCAACTGGAGCAGCTGGCCGGGGTGCGGGGGCGGCACCTCGCGGAGGTGCTGGCGGAAGCACTGGATGCGGACTGAGCCGGGGCGGTGAGACAGTGGTGTGCGGGTCTCACACACCTGACGGGGTCCATTACCCTGGACCCAGCAGTACATCGCGATGAACAAAACCCGAGCTCAGCCCCCTGGACAGCCCCGTGACCACGCCCAGCGCCGCCACCCCCTCCCCTTCGACGTCCCCCTCGCCCCCTGTCGTCTCCCCGTCGGCCGGCGCACCCGTGTCCGGAGGGCCGGGCCGTTTCGGTTCGCTCGGGCCGGTCGGCCTGGTGCTCGGCGGCTGTGTCTCGGTGCAGTTCGGTGGCGCGCTGGCCGTGGCCCTGATGCCGAGGGCGGGCGCGCTCGGTGTGGTGACCCTGCGGCTGGTGGTGGCCGCGATCGTGCTGCTGGTGGTCTGCCGGCCGCGGCTGCGCGGGCACTCGCGCACCGACTGGGGCACGGTCGTCGTCTTCGGCATCGCGATGGCCGGCATGAACGGCCTCTTCTACCAGGCCGTCGCCCGCATCCCGCTCGGTCCGGCGGTCACCCTGGAGGTCCTCGGCCCGCTCGCCCTGTCGGTCCTGGCCTCACGCCGCGCGGTCAACTTCGTGTGGGCCGGTCTCGCCCTGGGCGGTGTCTTCCTGCTCGGGGGCGGGGGCTTCGGCAGTCTGGACCTCGTCGGTGTCGCCTTCGCGCTGGCGGCGGGCGGCATGTGGGCGGCCTACATCGTCTTCAGCGCCCGTACCGGCCGCCGCTTCCCGCAGGCCGACGGACTGGCCCTGGCGATGACGGTGGGCGCGGTGCTGTTCCTGCCGCTGGGGATCGCCGAGTCGGGCGCGAAGCTGGTCGATCCGGTGACGCTCGGGCTGGGCGCGGCGGTGGCGCTGCTGTCCTCCGTCCTGCCCTACACCCTCGAACTGCTCGCCCTGCGCCGCCTGCCCGCCTCCACCTTCGCGATCCTCATGAGCCTGGAACCGGCCCTCGCCGCCACGGCCGGCTTCCTCATCCTCGGCCAGTCCCTCACCGCGCCGCAGACCGTCGCGATCGCCCTGGTCATCGCGGCGAGCATGGGGGCGGTGCGGACACAGGTGGCCCGGGGGAAGGCGCCGGTGCCGCAGGTGGACTCCTGACGGAGGGCCCGCCCGCGCGGTGACGGCCGTGGACACCCTGCGGGAAAAAGCATGCACGCATGCTTGATTGTCTCCGCGGGCGCTGCCATGCTCCCCCCATGGCCGATCCGACGCCCGTGTTCGACGATCTGCGTGAGGAAAGCGAAGAACTCGACCGGCTGGTCGCCGGGCTGAGCGCCGAGCAGTGGGGACGCCCCACCCCCGCGGCCGGATGGACCGTCGCCCACCAGATCGCCCATCTCGCCTGGACCGACCGGTCCGCCCTTCTCGCCGTCACCGACCCGGACGGCTTCCACGCGCTGGTCGAGCAGGCGCTCGCCGCGCCCGGGTCGTTCGTGGACCAGGGGGCGGAGGAGGGTGCCCGGCTGCCGCCGGGTGAGCTGCGGGCGCGGTGGCGGAAGGGGCGGGCGGCCCTCGACTCCGCGTTGCGCGCGGCGCCGCCCGGTGCCCGGTTCCCCTGGTACGGGCCGCCGATGTCGGGCGCCTCCATGGCGACCGGGCGGCTGATGGAGACCTGGGCGCACGGGCAGGACGTGGCCGACGCACTGGGTGTGATGCGCACACCCACCGACCGGCTCAGGCATGTGGTGCGCATCGGGGTGCGAGCGCGGGACTTCGCCTTCGGGGCGCGGGGGCTGCCCGTGCCCGAGGAGGAGTTCCGCGTGGAGGTGCGGGGTCCCTCCGGCGAGCTGTGGGCGTACGGCCCCGAGGACGCCCCCCAGCGCGTCACCGGGCCCGCCCTCGACTTCTGCCTGCTGGTCACCCAGCGCGCCCACCGCACCGACCTCGCCGTACGCGCCGAGGGCCCGGACGCCGACCGCTGGCTGGACATCGCCCAGGCCTTCGCCGGGCCGCCCGGTGACGGGCGGGCGCCCAAGGGGGTGGCCGGGTGACGTCGCGGACCCTGCGGATCGGCAACGCCTCCGGCTTCTACGGCGACCGTTTCGACGCCATGCGCGAGATGCTCACCGGCGGCGAGCTGGACGTCCTCACCGGCGACTACCTCGCCGAGCTGACCATGCTGATCCTGGGCCGGGACCGGCTGAAGGACCCGGCGGCCGGGTACGCCCGCACCTTCCTGCGGCAGCTGGAGGAGTGCCTCGGGCTCGCCCACGAGCGGGGCGTGCGGATCGTGACGAACGCCGGCGGCCTGAACCCCGCCGGACTCGCCGACGCGGTGCGGGAGCTGGCCGACCGCCTCGGTGTCCCCGTGCGTGTGGCCCACGTCGAGGGCGACGACCTCAGGGCCCGCCTCCCCCGAGCTCTCGGCTCCGCTCGAGCAGGGGCGACCCCCAGGGACAGCCTCGCCGCCCACGCCTACCTCGGCGGCTTCGGCATCGCCGCCTGTCTGCGCGAGGGCGCGGACGTCGTCGTCACCGGGCGCGTGACGGACGCGGCCCTGGTGACCGGGCCGGCCGCCGCCCACTTCGGCTGGGCACCGGAGGACCACGACCACCTCGCCGGCGCCGTCGTCGCCGGGCACCTGCTGGAGTGCGGCGCCCAGGCCACCGGCGGCAACTACGCCTTCGCCGCCGAACACCCCCTCGACCGGCTCCGCCGGCCCGGCTTCCCGCTCGCCGAGCTCCACGAGGACGGCAGCTGCGTCCTCACCAAGCACCCCGGCACCGGCGGATTCGTGGACGTCGGCACGGTGACGGCCCAGCTCCTGTACGAGACGGGCGGGGCCCGGTACGCCGGGCCCGACGTCACCGCCCGGCTGGACACCGTACGGCTCAGCCAGGACGGACCCGACCGGGTGCGCGTCGAGGGCGTGCGCGGGGAGGCCCCGCCGCCCGCCCTCAAGGTCGGCCTCAACCGCCTCGGCGGCTTCCGCAACGAAGTGACCTTCGTCCTCACCGGGCTCGACATCGAGTACAAGGCCGAGCTGGTCAGGCTGCAGATGGAGGACGCCCTCGGGGCCGCCGAGGCCCGGCCCGCCGAGGTGCGGTGGGACCTGGTCCGCACCGACCGGCCCGACGCCGACACCCAGGAGACCGCGAGCGCCCTGCTCCGGCTCGTCGTCCGCGACCCCGGCGAGGAGGCCGTGGGACGGGCGCTGAGCGGGGCCGCCGTGGAGCTGGCGCTGGCCGGCTACCCCGGCTTCCACGTCCTGGCCCCGCCGGGGAAGGGCGCCCCCTACGGCGTCTTCGAGGCCGCGTACGTTCCCCAGGACGCCGTCGATCATGTGGCCGTCCTCCACGACGGCCGCCGTGTCACCGTGCCGCCGGCCCAGGACACGCGCCCACTCGAGGACGTACCAAAGCCGCCCCTGCCGGATCCCCTTCCGGGCGGCCCCGTGCGGCGTGCCCCGCTCGGGCTCGTCGCCGGGGCCCGCAGCGGCGACAAGGGCGGGGACGCCAACGTCGGGGTGTGGGCGCGGTCGGAGGACGGCTGGCGGTGGCTCGTGCACGAGCTGACCGCCGACCGGTTCCGGCAGCTGGTCCCCGAGAGCCGTGCGCTGCCCGTCACCCGGCACGTCCTGCCCGGCCTGCACGCCCTGAACTTCGTCGTCGAGGGGATTCTCGGCGAGGGCGTCGCCGCCCGGCACCGGTTCGACCCGCAGGCCAAGGCGCTCGGCGAATGGCTGCGCTCCCGCCACCTGGACATCCCGGAGGCCCTGTTGTGACGGTCCTTTCCTCCGCCCTGGACACCGGCTCCCCCGACTACCGGGCCCACCGCGAGGCCATGCTCGCCAGACTCGCCGACCTGGAGGCCGAGCACGCCAAGGCGCTCGCGGGCGGCGGCCCGAAGTACGTCGAGCGGCACCGGCGGCGCGGCAAGCTGCTCGCGCGGGAGCGGATCGAGCTGCTGCTGGACCCCGACACGCCGTTCCTGGAGCTGTCGCCGCTGGCCGCCTGGGGCAGCGACCACACCGTGGGCGCCTCGCTCGTCACCGGGATCGGGGTGGTGGAGGGCGTGGAGTGCCTGATCACCGCCAACGACCCGACCGTGCGCGGCGGCGCCAGCAACCCGTGGAGCCTGAAGAAGGCGCTGCGGGCCAACGACATCGCGCTCGCCAACCGGCTGCCCTGCGTCAGCCTCGTCGAGTCCGGCGGCGCCGACCTGCCCTCCCAGAAGGAGATCTTCATCCCCGGGGGCGCCGTCTTCCGGGACCTGACCCGGCTGTCGGCGGCCGGCATCCCGACCGTCGCCGTCGTCTTCGGCAACTCCACCGCCGGCGGCGCCTACATCCCCGGCATGTCCGACCACGTGATCATGGTCAAGGAACGCGCCAAGGTGTTCCTCGGCGGACCGCCCCTGGTGAAGATGGCGACCGGGGAGGAGAGCGACGACGAGTCGCTGGGCGGCGCCGAGATGCACGCGCGTGTGTCCGGTCTCGCCGACCACTTCGCCGTCGACGAACGCGACGCCCTTGGACAGGCACGCCGCGTCGTCGCCCGCCTCAACCACCGCAAGGCCCATCCCGATCCCCCCGCCGCGGAGCCGCCCGCATACGACAGCGAGGAGCTCCTCGGTGTCGTTCCCGGCGATCTGAAGATCCCCTTCGACCCCCGCGAGGTCATCGCCCGGATCGTCGACGCCTCAGACTTCGACGAGTTCAAGCCGCTGTACGGGACGAGCCTCGTCACCGGCTGGGCCGGCCTGCACGGCTATCCCGTCGGCATCCTCGCCAACGCCCGGGGCGTGCTGTTCAGCGAGGAGTCGCAGAAGGCCGCCCAGTTCATCCAGCTCGCCAACCAGCGCGACATCCCGCTGGTCTTCCTGCACAACACCACCGGCTACATGGTCGGCCGCGCGTACGAGCAGGGCGGCATCATCAAGCACGGCGCCATGATGATCAACGCCGTCTCGAACTCGCGGGTGCCGCACCTGTCCGTCCTCCTCGGCGCCTCCTACGGCGCCGGGCACTACGGCATGTGCGGGCGGGCCTACGACCCGCGCTTCCTGTTCGCCTGGCCCAGCGCCAAATCCGCCGTCATGGGCCCGCAGCAGCTCGCGGGCGTGCTGTCGATCGTCGCCCGGCAGTCGGCGGCGGCGAAGGGACAGCCGTACGACGAGGAGACCGACGCGGCGCTGCGGGCGATGGTGGAGCAGCAGATCGAGTCCGAGTCGCTGCCGATGTTCCTGTCCGGGCGGCTGTACGACGACGGCGTCATCGACCCGCGCGACACCCGCACCGTCCTCGGCCTGTGCCTCTCCGCCGTCCACACCGCCCCCTACGAGGGCGCGCGCGGCGGCTTCGGCGTCTTCCGGATGTGAGGGATCCCGTGATTTCGACTCTGCTCGTCGCCAACCGGGGCGAGATCGCCTGCCGCGTCCTCCGCACCTGCGGCGAGCTGGGCATCCGGACGGTCACCGTGCACTCCGACGCCGACGAGGGCGCCCTCCACACGCGCGTGGCCGACGCGGCGGTACGGCTGCCGGGG
>NZ_JUJA01000032.1:50441-50747 GCF_001906585.1 Streptomyces kebangsaanensis
CCCGCCGAGACGTACCTGCGCGGCGACCTGATCGTGAAGGCGGCGGTCGCGGCCGGCGCGGACGCCGTGCACCCCGGCTACGGCTTCCTGTCCGAGAACGCCGGCTTCGCCCGTGCCGTCCTGGACGCGGGCCTGCTCTGGATCGGGCCGCCCCCCGAGGCCATCGAGGCGATGGCGTCCAAGACCCGCGCCAAGGAACTCCTGGGCATCCGGCCCCTGCGGGACGTCACCGAGGCCGACCTTCCGGTGCTGGTGAAGGCGGCGGCGGGCGGTGGCGGACGCGGGATGCGGGTCGTACGGCGGCTC
>NZ_JUJA01000032.1:50807-56110 GCF_001906585.1 Streptomyces kebangsaanensis
GCCTTCGGGGACGGCGAGGTGTTCGCCGAGCCGTACGTCGAAGGCGGGCGGCACGTGGAGGTGCAGGTCCTCGCCGACACCCACGGCACCGTGTGGACGCTCGGCACCCGCGACTGCTCCCTCCAGCGCCGCCACCAGAAGGTCGTCGAGGAGGCCCCGGCGCCCGGACTCTCCGGGGAACTCGAGCAGGAGCTGCGGGAGCTGGCCGTACGGGCCGCGCGTGCCGTCGACTACACCGGCGCCGGCACCGTGGAGTTCCTGGTGGCCGGCGACCGCGCGCACTTCCTGGAGATGAACACCCGCCTCCAGGTCGAACACCCGGTGACGGAAGCCGTGTTCGGCGTCGACCTGGTCGCCCTGCAGATCCGCGTCGCCGAGGGCCACGCCCTGGACGCCGACCCGCCACGCGCGCGTGGGCACGCGATCGAGGCCCGCCTGTACGCCGAGGACCCGGCCCGCGACTGGGCCCCGCAGGCCGGCACCCTGCACCGCCTCGCCGTCCCCGACGGAGTCCGCCTGGACACCGGCTACGCCGACGGCGACACGATCGGCGTCCACTACGACCCGATGCTCGCCAAGGTCGTCGCCCACGCCCCCACGCGCGCGGAGGCACTGCGCAAGCTGGCCGGCGCGCTGGAGCGGACGGCCGTGCACGGACCGGTCACCAACCGGGACCTGCTCGTCCGCTCCCTGCGGCACCGGGAGTTCACCGGGGGCCGGGCGGACACCGGCTTCTACGACCGCCACCTCGCCGAACTCACCCGGCCCGCCCCCGACCCGCACGCCCCGCTGGCCGCCGCGCTCGCCGACGCCCACGGCCGCTCCCGGTTCGGCGGCTGGCGCAACGTGCCCTCGCAGCCGCAGGTCAAGCGGTACCTGTGGGCGGGTGAGGAGCACGAGGTGCGCTACCGGCACACGCGCGCGGGCCTCGCCGCCGACGCCGACGGGGTGCGCGTGGTGCACGCGGACGCGTGCCGGGTCGTCCTCGAAGTGGACGGCGTACGGCGGAAGTTCGACGTCGCCCGGTACGGCGACCAGGTGTACGTCAACGGCTCCGCCCTCACCGCCCTGCCCCGCTTCCCCGATCCCGCCGCCCAGCGCGCCCCCGGCTCGCTGCTCGCCCCCATGCCCGGCACCGTCGTCCGCGTCGCCGACGGACTGGCCGTGGGAGCCGCCGTACGGGCCGGAGAGCCACTGCTGTGGCTGGAGGCGATGAAGATGGAACACAAGATCTCCGCGCCCGTCACAGGGACGCTCAGCGCCCTGCACGCCGTCCCCGGCCGCCAGGTCGAGGTCGGTGCCCTGCTCGCCGTCGTAGAGGCACACCGGGAGGACCAATGAGCGCCACGCTGGAAACCGACGAACACAAGGCCCTGCGCGCCGCCGTCGCCGCGCTCGGCAGGCGCTACGGGCGCGAGTACCTCACCCGGACCGTGGCCGAGGGCCGCCGCCCCGCCGAACTGTGGGCCGAGGCGGGCAAGCTCGGCTACCTCGGTGTCAACCTCCCCGAGGAGTACGGAGGCGGAGGCGGCGGCATCACCGAACTCGCGATCGTCCTCGAAGAGCTCGGCGCCGCCGGCTGCCCGCTGATGATGCTCGTCGTCTCACCCGCCATCTGCGGCACCGTCATCGCCCGCTTCGGCACCGAGGAGCAGAAGCGGACCTGGCTGCCCGGACTCGCCGACGGCACCCGCATCATGGCCTTCGGCATCACCGAACCCGACGCCGGCTCCAACTCCCACCGCATCACCACCACCGCCCGCCGCGACGGCGCCGACTGGCTGCTGACCGGCCGCAAGGTGTTCATCTCCGGTGTCGACACCGCCGACGCCGTGCTGATCGTCGGCCGCACCGAAGACGCCCGCACCGGACGCCTCAAGCCCTGCCTGTTCATCGTCCCGCCGGACGCCGAGGGCTTCCAGTGGCGGCCCATCGAGATGGAACTGAGCGCTGCCGAGAAGCAGTTCGAGCTGGTCCTGGACGACGTCCGGCTGCCCGCCGACGCGCTGGTCGGTGGGGGCCCCTCCCACGCTTTCGGCAGTGGGGGAGAGGACGCGGGCCTGCTGCAGCTGTTCGCCGGACTCAACCCCGAACGCGTCATGACGGCCGCCTTCGCGATCGGCATGGGCCGCCACGCGCTCACCCGCGCCGTGGAGTACGCGCGCGAACGCACCGTCTGGAAGACCCCCATCGGCGCCCACCAGGCCATCGCCCACCCGCTCGCCCAGGCGCACATCGACCTCGAACTCGCCCGCCTGATGATGCAGAAGGCCGCCCACCTGTACGACGCCGGCGACGACGTGGGCGCGGGTGAGGCCGCCAACATGGCCAAGTACGCGGCCGGCGAGGCCTGCGTGAGAGCCGTCGACCAGGCCGTGCACACCCTCGGCGGCAACGGCCTCACCCGCGAATTCGGGCTCGCCTCGCTGACAACGGCCGCACGCGTGACACGTATTGCTCCGGTGAGCCGGGAGATGATCCTCAACTACGTCTCCCACCAGAGCCTGGGCCTGCCCAAGTCGTACTGAGCCGTACCGAGACGCCCGCCGGCGTGCGGGCAGGACCGTGTTCAGCAGCGAGTACGAGGAGCAGTCATGACGTTGATCCGACGTACGCGCGCGCGTGCCGTCGAAACGCTCGCCCTGGACTCGCCGGACAACCGCAACGCCCTGTCGGCGGCGCTCGTCGGCGAACTGGCGGACGCGCTGGCCGACTGCGCCGAGGACGACGAGGTCCGCGCGGTCGTCCTCACCCACACCGGCAACACCTTCAGCACGGGCGCCGACCTGCGCGACCCTCCCCCAAGCTCTCGGCTTCGCTCGAGCAGGGGAGACCCCCATCACCCGGACGCCCTGGTCGGCCTGCTGCGGCAGATCGTCGAACTGCCCAAGCCAGTTGTCGCCCGGGTCACCGGACACGTCCGCGCGGGCGGCCTCGGCCTGCTCGCCGCCTGCGACATCGCGGCCGCCTCGCACCAGGCCACCTTCGCGTTCACCGAGGTGCGCATCGGCGTCGCCCCCGCGGTCATCTCCCTGCCGGTCCTGCCCCGCACCGATCCGCGCGCGCTCGCCCGTTACTACCTCACCGGAGAGCGCTTCGACGCGGCCGAGGCCGTCCGGACCGGCCTGGTGACCGCGGCCGGGGACGACGTCGACGCCGTACTGGAGCCGGTGCTCGACGGCCTGCGCCGCTCCTCACCCCAGGCCCTGGCAGAGACGAAGGGGCTGCTCACGGCTAGGGTGCTGGAAGCCTTCGACCGGGACGCGGCCGGCCTGACCGCGCTCTCGGCCCGGCTGTTCTCCTCCGCGCAGGCGCGCGAGGGCATGACGGCCTTCCTCGAACGACGGGATCCGGAATGGACGGTGTGACGACACAGGACCGCGCGGACCGCGCCGAGCGCGTCCCCAAGCAGGACCGCAGCCGCGTCACCCGGCAGCGGCTCCTGCAGTCCGCCGTGGACTGCCTCGCCGAACACGGCTGGGCCGGCTCCACGGTGTCCGTCGTCGCCGAACGCGCCGGGGTCACCCGCGGCGCCGCCCAGCACCACTTCCCCACCCGCGAGGACCTGTTCACCGCCGCCGTCGAGTACGTCGCCGAGGAACGGTGCACCGCCCTGCGCGCCCTGTTCCCGCAGGGCGCGGCCGGCGACCGGCACGCCGTGGTCGCCGCCCTCGTCGACCTCTACACCGGCCCCCTCTTCCGCGCCGCCCTCCACCTGTGGGTGGCCGCCTCCGACGAGGACCAGCTGCGCCCCCGCGTCACCGAGCTGGAGGCCCGCGTGGGCCGCGAGACCCACCGCACGGCCGTCGAGCTGCTGGGCGCGGACGAGTCCCGCCCCGGCACCCGCGAGACCGTCCAGGGCTTCCTCGACATGGCCCGCGGCCTGGGCCTCGCCACCCTCCTCACCGACGACACCGCCCGCCGCGAACGCGTCGTGACCCAGTGGGCGGCCCTGCTGGAGCAGGCGCTGGGCTGAGGGCGGTGTCAGTGGCCGGGGCTACGGTTCCGGCATGGGTGATCACTTCCAGACGATCGTCGACCTCGACGCGAGCCCGCGGGAAGCGCCGCTGCTGGCGCGGCGCGCGGTCGAGTGGCTCGTGGCGGAGGGCATCGTGCTCGCCGAGCGCACGGACTGCGTCCTGGGGCAGCCGCTAGGACATCCACCGGGCCCGAACTGGCGGCGGGCGGTGGCCGAGGACGACGGGGTCTGGAAGCCGTACGACGGACTTGCCGTATACACGGGGCGCACCGTGTTCCACGGCGGCCAGGGCGGAGCGGAATCGGCTCGCTGTCCCCGCTGCGCGGCCACCACACGCCTGCACACCGACCGCGGGGAGCTGATCGCCGAGACATGGGCACCGTTCCCGGAGGCCATCGGCACCTGGCACAGGACGGGCGCCGCCGACGTCGAGTGTCCCGCCTGCGCCGCCTCCGTCCCGCTGCCCGACTGGACCTGGTCCGACGACTACTTCGCCTTCGCCCACCTCGGCCTCGAGTTCTGGAACTGGCCGCGGTTCACCGAGGACTTCCGTGCCCGCACGGCCAGTGTCCTGGGCGGCCACCGCACGGCCTACGTCTGGGGCAAGATCTGACTCCCGGGCGACCGTGAACGCGGCCACACCCGTATCGGCCGCCCGCAGTACCCTGTGCGCATGCTTCTGCTGCTCGTGCGACGCCGCCACGTGGACTACGTACGCGTCACGAGCATGGGCTGTCGGCGCTCTGCCTGATCCGGCCCTCCTCGAGCGGCGACCCGATCGCCGCACACCTCACCCGGTTCCTCCCCCCGGCACCCGTGCCGCGCGCCCACCCATGGCCGCGGTCCGGGCCCCGTACACCCTGCGGACGTGACCATGACGAACACGGCGACGAACCCGTCGTACGACCAGCTCCCCCTCATCGACCTCTCCGCGGCCGACCGCGGTCCCCGGGCCCGGGCGCTGCTGCACGCACAGTTGCACAGCGCCGCCCACGACGTGGGCTTCTTCCAGCTCGTCGGGCACGGCGTCACCCGGGCCGAGACCGACGCGCTGCTCGACGCCACGCACGCCTTCTTCCGGCTCCCCGAGGCCGACCGTCTCGCCCTGGACAACGTCAACTCGCCGCACTTCCGCGGCTACACGCGCACCGGGGACGAGCGCACCGGCGGCGCCCGCGACTGGCGCGACCAGCTCGACATAGGCGCCGAGCGGCCCGCCCGCGTCCCGGGGCCGGGCGAGCCGGCGTACTGGTGGCTCCAGGGCCCCAACCAGTGGCCCGCCGCCCTGCCCGAGCTGCGTACCGCCGCCCTGCACTGGATCGAC
>NZ_JUJA01000032.1:56116-66085 GCF_001906585.1 Streptomyces kebangsaanensis
GGTGGAGTCGCCCGCAAGCTGCTGCACGAGCTGCTGACCGCCATCGGCGCGCCCGCCGACTTCTACGACCCGCTCTTCGGCGAGCACGCCCACCCGCACCTCAAGCTCGTCCGCTACCCCGGCAGCGCCGGCGACGGCACCGACCAGGGCGTCGGCGCCCACAAGGACTACGGCTTCCTCACCCTGCTCCTGCAGGACGGGATCGGCGGACTCCAGGTACAGCGCGAGGACGGTCTCTTCCACGACGTGCCGCCGCTCCCGGGCGCGTTCGTGGTCAACCTCGGAGAGCTGCTGGAGGTCGCCACCAACGGCTACCTGGTGGCCACCAACCACCGGGTCGTCTCCCCGCCCGGCGCCACCGAGCGGTTCTCCGTGCCGTTCTTCTACAACCCGCGCCTGGACGCCCGCGTCGCCCCGCTGTCCTTCCCGCACGCCTCCACCGCGCCCGGCGTCACCGACGACCCGGGCAACCCGCTGTTCGCGGAGTACGGCCACAACGAGCTCAAGGGAAAGCTGCGGGCGCACCCGCTGGTCGCCCAGCGGCATCACGCGGAGCTGCTCAGCCCCGCGTGATGCGTCGCACGCGCGCGTGCGGTCGGGTCAGCGCGCGAGGTCCTCGTAGCCCTCGATCTCCCGAGGGCTGCGCGGGCCGGGGCCCACGTAGTGGGCGGAGGGACGGACCAGGCGGCCGGTCCGCTTCTGCTCCAGGATGTGCGCCGACCAGCCCGCCGTACGCGCGCACGTGAACATCGACGTGAACATGCTCGCCGGCACCTCGGCGAAGTCCAGCATGATCGCCGCCCAGAACTCGACGTTGGTGGCCAGCACCCGGTCCGGGCGGCGGTTGTGCAGCTCCTCCAGGGCGGCCTTCTCCAGGGCCTCGGCGACCTCGAACCGCGGGGCGCCGAGCTCCCGGGCGGTACGGCGCAGCACACGCGCGCGCGGGTCCTCGGCCCGGTACACCCGGTGGCCGAAGCCCATCAGCCGCTCACCGCGGTCCAGGGCCTTCTTGACGTACCCCACGGCGTCCCCGGTCCGCTCGATCTCCTCGATCATGCCGAGGACGCGGGAGGGCGCGCCGCCGTGCAGCGGGCCGGACATCGCGCCCACCGCGCCCGACAGGGCGGCCGCCACGTCGGCGCCGGTGGAGGCGATGACGCGGGCGGTGAACGTGGAGGCGTTCATGCCGTGCTCGGCGGCGGACGTCCAGTAGGCGTCGACGGCCGCCACGTGCTTGGGGTCCGGCTCGCCCCGCCAGCGGATCATGAACCGCTCGGTGATCGAGTGCGCCTTGTCGATCTCCCGCTGCGGCACCATCGGCAGCCCCTGCCCGCGCGCCGACTGGGCGACGTACGACAGCGCCATCACGGCGGCCCGCGCCAGGTCCTCACGGGCCTGCTCGGCGTCGATGTCCAGCAGCGGTTTCAGCCCCCACACCGGGGCGAGCATCGCCAGCGCCGACTGGACGTCCACGCGGATGTCACCGGAGTGCACGGGGATCGGGAACGGCTCGGCGGGCGGCAGGCCCGGGTCGAAGGCGCCGTCGACCAGCAGCCCCCAGACGTTGCCGAAGGAGACGTGACCGACGAGGTCCTCGATGTCGACGCCCCGGTACCTCAGGGCACCGCCCTCCTTGTCCGGTTCGGCGATCTCCGTCTCGAACGCGACGACTCCCTCGAGCCCGGGTACGAAGTCGGACATCAGGCGGCTCCTCGTGGGTCTGTGCGACAGATGGTGCGATGGGGGTGACGACCAAGTGTCGGATGTCGGAGATGTCGGGAACGGGTGTCCGCCGGTCGGGTCCACTGCCGAGGCCTGCGGCTCGCGGTCCGTGGCGGTCATCCCTGTCATGCCCCGTGCCGGTGACGGTCACCCCACCGATACGGCAGCAGCACCATAACCCCGAGTGTCACAGAAGGGGAGATGCACGGCACCCAGTGCCACTCTCTGGCCCGGGGCACCTCGTGGCGGCGCCCCGCCGATACGGCAAGATGACCGCGTGACCGACCGAGAAGCCGGCGAGACCGCCCCCTTCGACCTCGCCTCCATGCGCAAGCACTACCGGGAGGAGGGGCTGACCGAGGCCGATCTGGCCGACACCCCCGTGGCCCAGTTCGCCCGCTGGTTCCAGCAGGCCGCCACCGAGGGCCGGCTGTTCGAACCCAACGCCATGGTCGTCTCCACCGCGGACGCCGAGGGCCGGCCCAGCTCCCGCACGGTGCTGTTGAAGTCCTTCGACGAGCGGGGCTTCGTCTTCTACACCAACTACGACTCCCGCAAGGGCCGCGACCTCGCCCGGAACCCGTACGTCTCCCTGCTCTTCCCCTGGCACCCGATGGCCCGCCAGGTCATCGTCCAGGGTGTGGCCCGCCGTACCGGCCGCGACGAGACCGCCGCGTACTTCCGCACCCGCCCGCACGGCTCCCAGCTCGGCGCCTGGGCCAGCGCCCAGTCCACGGTGGTCTCCACGCGCGCGGAGATCGACACCGCCTACGCCGAACTGGCCGCCCGCTACCCCGAGGGCGAGCAGGTGCCCGTCCCGCCGCACTGGGGCGGCTTCCGGGTCGCCCCCAGGTCGGTGGAGTTCTGGCAGGGCCGCGAGAACCGCCTGCACGACCGCCTGCGGTACGTCGCCGGGCCGGACGGCGGCTGGCGCGTGGAGCGGCTGAGCCCCTGACGCACGCCGTCACGGGTGCCGTATTGACACGGAGGTGGTCCAGACCTCACCGTGATCCGCGACACAGCCTCCCGAAGGGACGGTCCGCGCATGAGCGACCGCACGCCGGCCGGTCAGTTCTTCGACGCCGCCATCGGCCTGCTGCAGCGGGTCCGCGACGAGGAGGCCGAGGCGATCGCCGCCGCCGGGACGCTGCTCGCCGACACCGTGACCGCAGGCGGCCGCCTGTTCGCCTTCGGGGCCGGCCACTCCTCCCTCGCCGCCCAGGACGTCGTCTACCGCGCCGGCGGCCTGGCCCTGATGAACCTGCTCGCCGTCCCCGGCGCCGTCGGCGTCGACGTCGTACCCGCCACCCTCGGCTCCGCCCTGGAACGCGTCGACGGCCTCGCCACCGCCGTCCTGGACAGCTCACCCGTCCGCTCCGGCGACGCCCTCGTGATCATCTCGCTGTCCGGCCGCAACGCCCTGCCCGTCGAGATGGCCATGAGGGCCCGCACCCTCGGCGTGCGCGTCATCGGCGTGACCTCGGTGGCCTACGCCACCGGGACCACCTCCCGGCACGCCTCGGGGACGTACCTGAAGGACCACTGCGACATCGTCCTCGACTCCAAGATCGCGGTCGGCGACGCCGAACTCGCCCTCGACACCGTCGCGGCACCCTTCGCCCCCGCCTCCACCGTCGTCACCGCCGCCCTCCTCCAGGCGGTCCTGGCCACCACCGCGACCACCCTCGCCGAACGCGGCACCGAACCCCCGCTGCTGCGCTCCGGCAACGTCGACGGCGGCCACGAGTGGAACAGCCGGATCTTCGACCGGTACGCGGACCGGATCTTCTACCGGCGCTGACGACGACGGCGGCGACGCCGACGGCGCACGGACACCTCCGCGGGGTCCCCGCGGGCTCTCCGCGGACGGCAATTCCTTCGATGTTGCGGGAACTCGGTGTGTGCTGGGTCACGTTCAAGTTGAATGAGAGCCAGTGAGTGAACCGACGCGCCGTACGTGCGGACGCAGCCTGCAGGGGGTCCAGGTGAGTGCTTCCCGGCGTAGTGGGGCCACCGACGAGCTCGGGCCGGACGAGCCCGAGCCGGAACGGGACGGTCCGCGGGGCCCGGACTGCCCCGACAGCCATGGCGGCTCCGATCTGCTCGCCGCCCTCCTCGACGGCATGGACGCCGCCCTGTGCGCCTTCGACGCCGACGGTGTCGTCACCCACTGGAACCGCGAGGCCGAGCGCATCCTCGGCTGGACCGCGGCCGAGGCCGTCGGCCGGCACGGGCTGGCCGGATGGGCCGTACGCAGCGCGGACGCCGGGGAGGTCGAGGGGCGGCTGATGGCGGCCATGCACGCCCCCGGACGGCAGGTGCACGAGTTCGCGCTGCTCACCAAGGACGGCGGTCGCGTACTCGTCCGCACCCAGTCCGCGGCCGTGCACGGACCCGACGGCAAGCCCGCCGGCCTGTACTGCGCCTTCAGCGAGGTGCACGCGCAGATCGACCTCGAGCGGTCCATCGCGCTCAGCGAGGCCCTGTTCGAGGACGCCTCCTGGGGTGTCGTCCTCGTCGACGCCGACCTGCGGCCCGCCGTCGTCAACGCCCACGCCGCCCGCGCCCTCGGCACCGGCCGCACGGCGGTCCTCGGCCGGCCGCTCGGCGAACTGCTCTCCCGGGGCGTGGAGGAGCTCGAGAGCGCGCTCACCCACGTGCTCGCGGAGGGCGCCCCACCCGCCCCCGCCGAGATCTGGGTGAGCGTACGCACTCCGGAGGGCGACAGGCGGCGCTGCTGGCGCAGCGGTTTCGTCCGGCTCGCCTCACCGCTCGCCGAGGAGCCGGTGCCGCTCGGCGTCGCCTGGCTCTTCGCCGACGTCACCGAGGCCAGGCAGACCGAACAGGAGGCGTCCCTGCTGCGGTTCCGCACCAACCAGCTGCACCGGGCAGCCCGCGCCGCCGCCGAGTGCGAGGACCCCGCCGAGGCCGTCACCGTCCACCTCGACTTCGCCCTCGCCGGCTTCGCCGACCACGCCCTGGTCGACCGCGTGGCAGGCGGCACCGCCCCGCCCGACCACGAGACGGCGGCCCCGGTCCGGCTGGTACGCGTCGCGGCCACGCCCTCCGTCGGCCCCGGCCCCAGCCTGCTCACCGGCCGGGCCGGACTGCCCGTCCGCTACACCGAAGGCCACCCCGCCCTGCAGTGCGTCGACCGCATCGGCTCCGTACGGGCCACCGCCGGCACCGCCTCACCCGAACAGGCACGTGAGTGGGCCGAGGCCCGCCAGTGGCCGCCCGACGCCGTGCACGCCCTGTGCTCGGTCCTGCGCAGCCGCGGCCGCACCCTCGGCGTCGTCACCTTCCTGCGCGCCGCCGGCCGCACCCCCTTCGAACGCCCCGACGCCGCCTACGCCGAGGACGTGGCCGGGCGCGTCGCGACCGCCCTGGACCTGGCCGGCCTGCTGAAGAACGAACGGACCTGAGAGGTCAGGAAGCCCGTCTGCGGGCGTACACCTCGATCTCGATCCTCATTCTCGGGTCCGCCAGCCCGCACACCATCATCGTCGCCGCCGGCCGCACCTCACCGAACACCCGCCGCAACACCGGCCAGCACGGCTCGAAGTCCTCCCGCGCGGGCAGCAGGTACCGCACCCGCACCACGTCCCCGAACCCGCACCCGGCCTCCGCCAGCGCGGCCCCGATGTTCCGCAGGCACTGCTCCGCCTGCTCCACCACGTCCTCGGGGATCGTCATCGTCGCGTAGTCGTACCCGGTCGTCCCCGACACGTGCACCCACTCCCCGTCGACCACGGCCCGCGCGTACCCGATCCGCTCCTCGAACACCGACCCACTGAGAACTGCCCGCCGCTCCGTCATACGCCGAACGGTAGGCGGTCGTGGCGGGCGTTGTCGGCCGGTTGGATCAGAGCACGACGCGGTAATGGGTGGTCGGTCGACCTGCGTCGTCCAGGATGTGGAAGGCGAGACCGGGCGGTTGGTCGCGGTCCGCGGCGCGGCCGCCCTCCCAGGGCATACGCAGCGTCCAGGTGATCGCCGGCCCCACGATCAGAGGGCGTCCGGCGAATGTCGAGGCCGCCGCGGTGTGGGCGTGTCCGGTGAGGACGGCGGCGACCCGCGGGTGTGCTTCGAGCACGCCGGAGTCGGGCAGCGGGTGGTGGAGTGCGACCGGCGGCCGGTGTCTCCCGCGGCAGTCCGGCGAGGGTGGTGTCGATCCAGGTGAGCGTCTGCTCGTCGAGGTGCCCCTCGTCGCGGCCCGGGACGGTGGAGTCGCACATCAGGACGGCCGTGCCGGCGACGTGGTGGACCTGGTCGACGGGGCCGTCGTCGGGCGTCTCGGCGAGCGGGACCTTCCGGTAGGCCGGGCGCACGTCGTGGTTCCCGGGGCACATGAGCACCGGGAAGGGCGCGGCCAGGATCCGAGCGGCTTCCTCGTACTCGGCCTCCGCGCCGTGATCGGCGATGTCTCCGGTGACCAGGAGAGCATCCGTGGGGCGAGGCAGCGCCCGCAGGTGGTCCATGACGCGGGTGGCGCGTCGGGTCGCTCTGTCGCTGCCGTCCGGGTGCAGGTCGCTGATCTGCGCGAGCAACACCGTCATGCTCTCCCCCTGTCCCTGACGGAAAATCCAGATTTTCCGTCAGGGACTCCGGGGTGTGCGTGTCGGGGTGATCAAGGGATGCTGCCGACCGGGCACGGACCGGGAAGGGAATGTCCATGGAACGCCGACTGGCCCCGGAACTGGCGAGCACGATCCGGCACGACGGAGACGGTGGCGTCGTCGACGACCTGGCCACGGTCCAGGGCGTGACCCGCCGGCTCCGTCAGCAGGAAGACCTGCTGCCCGCCGACATCCCGGCGGACGAGGACCTCAGTCTCAGGATCACCGAGGTGCGGCGAGCGGTTCGCGCGCTGTTCGCCCGAGTGGTCAGCCCCTCTCCGCCCAGCCGGGCGGACGTCCATCGCCTGATGCCCGCCGACCAGGCCTTGACCCATCTCAACGCCGTCGCCGCCGTGGACCCCGTCACCCCGCGGCGTGAGCAGCTGCGCGCCTGCACCGCGCCACGCTGCGTGCGCTACTTCGTCAAGAGCCACGGACGCCAGGAATGGTGCAAGCCGTCCTGCGGAAACCGCGCCCGCGCGGCCCGCCACTACAGGCGCCGGCGCCAGGCGTCCGAGTCCGCTTCTGCTTCTGCCGGGAAAACCTGTTGAGCATCTCCGGCCCGCTTCCTAAAGTGTCGTTTACACAGGAAAGGAGGTGATCGGGTACATGAGTGAAACCCGGACGCGTGAGGTGGCTGCGGGCTAGCGGCCCGTCGCCCCCCCCAGTGCGGTGCCGGGCCAGTGCGCGACAGATGCGTGCGGCCGGCCCAATTCCAAGCAGTCACCCGACCCGCGAGCTGCCGGTACGTCCGGCCGGCTTCTCCGTCGTTCGGACGGAGGGACCCAGCTCGCGGGTCGTCTGCGTGTGCGGCGCCTTCGGCCGAGGTTCCGACGGAGCGGTCCGGTTGTCGGTGGGATGGGTCAGAATTGAAGGTCAGGGCCAGCGCACGCGTCGGAGAGCCGCCGGGCTTCCGGCAGAGGTAATCGAGGGGTACGTATGTCCGGACTGATCGACACCACGGAGATGTATCTCCGCACCATCCTCGAGCTGGAGGAGGAAGGCGTCGTCCCCATGCGCGCCCGGATCGCGGAGCGGCTGGACCAGAGCGGGCCGACGGTGAGTCAGACGGTGGCGCGGATGGAGCGCGACGGTCTTGTCTCGGTCGCTCCGGACCGGCACCTGGAGCTCACGGAGGAGGGCCGCCGGCTGGCCACGCGGGTGATGCGCAAGCACCGGCTCGCGGAGTGTCTGCTGGTCGACGTGATCGGCCTGGAGTGGGAGCAGGTGCACGCCGAGGCCTGCCGCTGGGAGCACGTGATGAGCGAGGCCGTGGAGCGCCGGGTGCTGGAGCTGCTGCGGCACCCGACCGAGTCGCCGTACGGCAACCCGATCCCGGGGCTGGAGGAGCTGGGCGAGACGGACGGCGCCGACCCGTTCCTCGACGAGGGCATGGTGTCGCTGGCCGATCTGGACCCGGGGACCGACGGCAAGACGGTGGTCGTCCGTCGTATCGGGGAGCCGATCCAGACGGATGCGCAGCTGATGTACACGCTGCGCCGCGCGGGCGTGCAGCCCGGCTCGGTGGTGAGTGTGACGGAGTCGGCCGGTGGCGTGCTGGTGGGCAGCGGGGGTGAGGCCGCCGAGCTGAAGGCGGACGTCGCCTCGCACGTGTTCGTGGCCAAGCGCTGAGCCCGTCGGCCGGCCTGCGGGCCGGCAGCCGCCCCTCCCTCTCTTCGGTGATTCAGTGCGTCGAAGCGCAGCGTTCGGTCGTTTCCCGTGCCAGGCTGTTGCGAGAGGCATATGACCCGAAGGGGTGGGGAGGATGTGCCGTAGACATGTGGAGGGCCCCGGCGCCGTGCGGCGCCGGGGCCTGTCCTCCCCCCTGTGGCGACCCGGAGCCCCGAGCTCTCAGGGTCGTCCCCCTCGGACCTCTTTTCCCCGAGCGGTCCGCCTCCCGTTGGAGATCTCCCCATGGCGGCGGCGATCATTCCTTGCGGGGGGTCACTCGAACGAGGGGTGTTCGTGACGGAGAAGGCATTTTCGAATACGCATTCGATAGCCTGAATGTCTGGGAGTGACGGGTCCCCCGGGGCCTGCGCTGCAGGAATGTGTACGACGGCACGTACGGCACGTACGGCACAGGGAAAACGGAACACGGTTCACAGGACCGGTCGGCCCGACCGGGAGCGAGCGGTCCGAGCGGAGCTAGGGGGGTGCCAGACCAATGGTGCGGCGCATCGACGTGACCGGAGCGGACGGCGTACGGCTTGCCGCCTGGGAGTTCGGCGAGCCCCCGAAGGCCGGCCCGGACAAGGCCGCGCCCGGGCCGGGGCGGGCGGAGACGGGCGGGGACGGAGCGGGGAGGGACGGAGCGGGGCCCGGGCTGCCCTTCGTGCCCGCCCAGGCCCAGGCGCCCGAACCGCACCGACCGCCCGACACCGGGCCGGGGCGCACCGACGGCGTGCTGTTACTGCACGGGCTCATGGGCCGCGCCTCGCACTGGGCCTCCACCGCCCGCTGGCTCGCCGAGCGGCACCGCGCCGTCGCCCTCGACCAGCGCGGCCACGGCCAGAGCGAGAAGCTCCCGCAGGCGGCCTGCACCCGCGAGGCCTACGTGGAGGACGCCGAGGCCGCCCTCGAACAGCTGGGTCTCGCCCCGGCCGTCGTCATCGGGCACGCCATGGGCGCGCTGACCGCCTGGCAGCTCGCCGCCCGGCGCCCCGACCTGGTGCGCGGTGTGGTCATCTGCGACATGCGGGCCTCCGCGCTCGGCGCGGCCTCCCAGCGCGAGTGGGAGGACTGGTTCAAGGCCTGGCCGGTGCCCTTCGCCACCCTCGCCGACGTACGGAAGTGGTTCGGCGAGGACGACCCGTGGGTGGAGCGGCCGAACCCGGCGCGGGGAGAGTTCTACGCCGAGGTCATGCACGAGGGCCCGGACGGCTGGCGCCCGGTCTTCGAGCCGCAGCAGATGCTCACGTCCCGGGAGGCCTGGGTGTACGACGCGCACTGGGAGGAGCTGGCCCAGGTCCGCTGCCCGGCCCTCGTGGTCCGTGGCCTGGACGGCGAACTGGGCCGGGCCGAGGCCCAGGAGATGGTCCGTGTGCTGCCGCACGGCGAGTACGCGGAGGTGGCCGACGCCGGCCACCTCGTCCACTACGACCAGCCGGAGGCCTGGCGCGCGGCCGTCGAGCCGTTCCTCGACGCGGTGCTCGCCGGATGACCGCCCCGACGGCCGTGCAGGAGGCGTTCCTGAGGGCCTTCCACGCCGAGCACCCGGCGGTCACCGCGGACGCGTTCGCCGACGGCCGGGCCCCGGACGGGCGGTCCAGCTACGAGGTCCTGTGCGACCGGGTGGCCGGCGCCCGCCGCGTCCTCGACCTCGGCTGCGGCGACGGCGTCCTGCTGGACCTGCTCGCCCGCACCGAGGGGCGGCGGCTCGCCGGCGTGGACCTCTCGCCCGAGGCGCTGGCCCTGGCCCGGCGCCGCCCGTCCCTGCACGCGGCGGCGCCGGCGGAGGCGAGGGCGCAGCGGCTGCCGTTCGCCGGCGGCGCCTTCGACGCCTGCGTCTGCCACATGGCGCTGATGCTGATGGGGGACGTGGACCGGGTCGCGGCGGAGATCGCCCGGGTGCTGTCGCCCGGCGGCGTGCTGGCCTGCGTGATCGGCGGCGGCGCCCTCGGCGGGG
>NZ_JUJA01000032.1:66190-71335 GCF_001906585.1 Streptomyces kebangsaanensis
GGGCTCGCGGAGGTCCTGGAACCGGCTGGTTTCGGCGCGCCGGACTGGGAGACGGTCCCGATCGATCTGAGCGGCCCGGCGGACCGGGTCCGGGTGACCCTGTCCGGCATCTACGACGTCGGACCGCTCGACCCGGTCGCCGTCCGCCGCCTGCGGGAGACGTTCCTGACGGAGGCGGCCGGGCTCGTGGGGCCGGACGGACGGGTTCCGTGCGGCTTCACGGTGCACGTGGTGACCGCGCGCCTGCGCTGACGCGGCCCTCCGCGCGCCGGAACCTCAGCCCTTGCTCACCGCCGTGAGGATCTCCGGCAGCCGGGCCGCCGTGCGCGGCGCCGCCAGGCGCAGACCGAGCAGGGTCAGCCCCGCCCCGTACGCCGCGCCGACCGGCAGCAGCAGCCGGCTCCAGCTGCCGCCGGTGGCGCTGACGTTCGACCAGATGGTGAGGGCGATGACGGGGGAGCACAGCAGGGCCGCCGCGACCATGCCGCCGAAGATGGAGATCCAGGCGAGGCCCGCCTGACCGGGGGCCACGTTCTTGAAGCCCTCCTGCGGGATGGAGTAGGGGAAGCGGGCCGACGTCCACGCCCCGGTGGCCAGCATCGCGCCGAGCAGGGCGAAGGACAGGCCGAGCACCTCGGGCAGCCGGGACCACTCGCCGAGCAGGCCCGTGGTCAGCACCGTGACCAGGGTGGCGTACGGCAGGGTGATCGCCAGCAGGGCCAGCGCCCGTCCGCGCAGCTCGACGTAGGCGTCCCGCGGGGAGGAGATCGTCAGCGCGACCATCCAGAACGCGGAGGTGTCCTGCCCGAACTGGTTGTACATCTGGATGCCGAGCATTCCGGCGGCGAAGCAGGCGAAGTACGGCGTGCCGGTGCCCTGCAGGGCGTTGAACACCGGCACGATCAGGCCGATGGCGAGCGAGGTCGCCCAGGCCGCCTTGGTCTTGGGGTCGCGCCAGATGTACCGCAGGCTGCGTTCCATGACGGTGCCGGTGCGGCCGGACGGCAGCAGCCGTGCCAGGCCGCCGCCCTCGCGGGTGCGCTTCCGTACGGGAGCGTCGACGGCCTGCAGGGTCGAGGAGTCGGGCGAGGTCATCAGCCGGTCCAGGCTGCGCCCCCACACCGCGAGCAGGGCGGCCAGGACGGCCGCGGTCAGGGCGAGCTGGGCCACCGCGACGCCGTAGGAGCCCCGGCTCGCCGAGTCCACCGCGCCCACCGCCGACGCGGGCGGCACCCACCGCAGCACGTCCGCGACCGGGTCGAGCCGGCCGAGGTCCGTCGAACCCAGCCGCTGCATGCCGAAGTTGACCACCTGCATGCCGATCGCGATGACCAGTCCGCTGAGCACCGCCAGGTCCCGGCCCTTGCGGCTGGTCAGCAGCCGGATGTTGGCGGCGGCCACGGTCCGCGCGAGGGCCACGCACACCAGCAGCGCGAGGGCGAGGGCGAGAACCGCGACGGCGAGCGCGACCGCCCCGTGCGCCACCGAGATCACGCAGCCCACCAGCAGCAGCACCGTGAACAGTGGTCCGATGCCGATCAGGGAGGCCGCCAGCAGGGCGTTGACCAGTGGCCGCGGGCGCAGCGGCAGCATCACCAGGCGGGTCGGGTCGAGGGTCTCGTCGCCGCTGGGGAAGAACAGCGGCATCACGGCCCAGCCCAGCGCCAGCACGGCCACGCCGATGACGGCCACGGAGGCGATGTGCGCGTGGCCGCGCAGCAGGACCAGCCCGAGCAGCTGCAGCGCGGCGAACAGCAGCGCGACGACGGCGGACGTGATGAACGCGGCCCGCCGTCCGCCGGACTGCCTCAGCCCGTTGCGCAGCAGCGACAGCTTCAGGCGTACGACGACGGGGGTGATCGAGGGGGCTGCCGTGGGCGCTTCGGTGGCGGTGCTCATCGGGAACCGCCGCCCAGCCAGTCCAGGTGGGAACCGGCGTCCCGGTCCCGGGCGCCGACGAGTTCGAGGAAGGCCTGCTGGAGGGTCGGGGCCTCGCCGCGCACCTCGGCGAGGGGGCCCTGGGCGCGGATCCGTCCGGCCGCCATCACGGCCACCCAGTCGCACAGCGACTCGACCAGTTCCATGACGTGGGAGGAGAACACGACGGTGGCGCCGGAGGCGGTGTACCGCTCCAGGACGCCCCGGATGGTCTGCGCGGACACCGGGTCGACGCCCTCGAACGGCTCGTCGAGGAACAGGACCTCCGGGTTGTGCAGCAGCGCGGCCGCGAGCCCTATCTTCTTGCGCATGCCGGTCGAGTAGTCGACGACGAGCTTGTGCTGGGCGCCGGCCAGATCCAGCACGTCGAGCAGCTGGGTGGCCCGCCGGTCCACCTCGTTTCCGGGCAGACCGCGCAACCGTCCCGAGTACGACAGCAGTTCCCGTCCCGACAGCCGCTCGAAGAGCCGCAGCCCCTCGGGCAGCACACCGATCCGCGCCTTGACCGCCACCGGGTCCCGCCACACGTCGTGCCCGGCGATCTCCACGGCGCCCTGGTCGGGCCGCAGCAGCCCGGTCACCATGGAGAGCGTGGTGGTCTTCCCCGCCCCGTTGGGCCCGACCAGCCCGACGAACTTCCCCGCGGGCAACTCGAGATCGATCCCGGCAACGGCGACCTGCTGCCCGAACCGCTTCCAGAGCCCCTGCACACGTACGGCGCTTGTACCCACTGCGACTGCTCCCTCCATCAGGTCGAACCCTACGGGGGAGCACTCCGCCTCAGGGGCGCGGGGAGCTGTGTGAACAACCACGACGTACCCGCAGTCGCGGGATAAAGGGAACCAAGCGGAACAACAGGTGCCGTTACCTGTCCCTGCCGCACGCGTACGCCAACGGCGAGATCAACTCCTCCACGTCCGGCAGCCACCGATTCGCCGGCGTCGGCCGGCAGGCCCACTGCACGGCCCCCCGCGACCCGTACCGCGTGGGCGGCGCGGCCACGTACGCCCCCTCGCCCAGCGGGACCAGGTCGAGAGACGCCGACGACCAGCCCAGCCTGCGCAGCAGCCCCGGCACCTTCACGCACGCCCCCGGCAGCACGAAGAACTGCATCCGCCGCTCGGGGGTGAGGATCACCGGCCCGAGGGCCGCTCCCCTCCGCTCCATCCGGGCCAGCGCGAGGAACCCGGTCGTCTCCGGGACGGACAACGCGTCGAACGTACGGCCCGTGGGCAGCAGGATCGACGCGGTCGGCCGCTCCTGCCACATCCGGCGGACCGCGGTCGCGCTGCCGGTCGCCCGGGCCGCCCAGTCCCCGTGCGCGGGGTGTGCGCCGGGTGCCGCGCACACCGGGTCGCCGCAGGAGCAGCGCTGCACCCCGTCGGCCGTCTCCAGCCAGGTGCCGGGGAACACGTCCCAGCGGCGTTCCTCGGCGTAGCGGACGGCTGTCTCCAGCAGTGGCTCTCCGCGCTGTTGGGGAATCCGGCCGGCGGTCCGGCCGACAGTCGGACCGGCGGTCGGGTCGGCGGTGTGTACGGCTCGGGCACCCGGGATCGTCTCTTCCACGCCCCACTCAACTCCCGCACCCACCTGGGGTTACGGGGGTTACGGGGGACGGACGCGCCGGGGAGGAGCACCGGGTCCGCGCCCGGGGCGCATGGGTGCATCTGCGGGGGCGCGCGGGAGGATCGTCGGCGGGCGCTGGGTAGTTCGGTGTGGGGTGGTTTTTCCTTTACCCCGGCAATCCTCGCATGTCTCGCATTTTCGGTAGGTACGCGGGGCATTGATCTTCACGTCCGGAACTCTCCGTCGGGACGCGGACTGTCTCCGGCCGCGCAAGACTCGTCGACTCGGTGCGTGGGCAGGGCACCGCAGCTACAGGGGGTTACGCCATGGCCGCAAGGCCTCTCGTCGCGCGGCAGCCGAACGAACGGCTGCAGGCGCTCATCCAGGAAGCGGGCTGCTCGAACGCCGGGCTGGCCCGCCGGGTCAACATGTGCGGCGCCGAGCACGGCCTCGACCTGCGTTACGACAAGACGTCCGTGGCGCGCTGGCTGCGCGGGCAGCAGCCACGCGGGCGTGCCCCGGCGATCATCGCCGAGGCGCTGGGCCGCAAGCTGGGCCGTACGGTCACGATCGACGAGATCGGCATGGCCAACGGCAAGAACCTCGCCTCCGGTGTGGGTCTCCAGTTCTCGCCGACGGTGCTGGGGGCCATCGAGCAGGTCTGCGAGCTGTGGCGCAGCGACGTGGGCCGGCGGGACTTCCTGTCCGGCTCCTCCGTCGCCGCGTCCGCGCTGGTCGAGCCGAGCCGCGACTGGCTGATCTCCGCGCCGGACGGACAGGTCGCGCGCACGGTGGGGTCACGGGTGGGCCGGTCCGACGTGGCGGCCGTACAGGCCATGACGCAGGCGCTGGTCGACCTGGACCACACCTACGGCAGCGGGCATGTGCGCCCGGTGGTCGTGCACTACCTCAACAGCGTCGTCTCCGGGCTGCTCGCCGGGTCGTACCGGGAGGCGGTGGGCCGCGACTTGTTCGCCGCGGTGGCCCGACTCACCGAACTGGCCGGGTACATGGCCGTCGACACCGGCCAACCGGGCCTGGCCCAGCGGTACTACATCCAGGCGCTGCGGCTCGCCCAGGCGGCCGGCGACCGCGGCTACGGCGGCTACGTGCTGGCCGCCTCCATGAGTCACCTCGCCGCGCAGCTCGGAAACCCGCGGGAGATCGCGCAGTTGGCGCGGGCGGCCCAGGAGGGCGCACGCGGGCGTGTGACACCGCGCGCGGAGGCGATGTTCCACGCGGCCGAGGCACGCGGGCACGCGCTGATGGGCGACGCGCGGGCGGCACAGGTGGCCGCCGGGCGGGCGGTGCGCGCGCTGGAGGCCACCGCGTCGGACACGGGGGACGACCCGGTCTGGATCGCGCACTTCGACGAGGCCTATCTCGCCGACGAGTTGGCGCACTGCCACCGGGATCTGGGCCAGGGGGAGGCGGCGGCGCGGTGGGCGGAGGAGGCGCTGGCCGGGCATCCCGCCTCGCGGGTGCGGCGGCGGGCCATCGGCCATGTGCTGCTCGCCACCGCGCAGGTGCAGCAACGGGAGGTCGAGCAGGCCTGCAGTACCGGGTTGAAGGCGGTGGAGCTGCTGCGGACGCTGCGGTCCGACCGGGGGACGGAGTACCTGGAGGACTTCCAGCAGCGGC
>NZ_JUJA01000032.1:71358-79309 GCF_001906585.1 Streptomyces kebangsaanensis
AGCCGGTGGTGAGGGAGTTCGGAGCACGGCTGGAGGTGCGGGTGGCGGCCTGAGAACGGCCTGGTGAGGCATGCGGGACATATACAGCGCCCGGTGAGCGGGTTTTGTTACCGCCGCCACGGGGAAGGAGCTCTCGCCCCGTGCTGCGTGGCACCAGACTCCGGGGACCCGGTAGCGTGAGCCGACGATTCCGAAGGTCCCCCAATCGTAGGAGTCCCGGTGACGCAGAGTGGACAGGGCGAGGAGCCCTCGGCGCGGCCCGCGCACGAAGGCATCGTGCTGCCCTCCGACGGAGGTGAGCCCTTGCTGCCGGGCATGACGAGCGGGCCGGGCGGCCAGGTCCCGGCGCCCGCCGGCGGTCAGGCCTGGGGCCAGCCGTGGGGTCCCGACCAGCAGTCCCCGCAGCACGGTCAGGGCTGGCAGACCGCCCCGTCCGCCCAGTCCTGGGACTCCCGGCAGTGGGGCGCGCAGGCCTCCGCCGCCCACCCGGGCGCGGGCCCCCTGCCCCCGGAGGGCGCGCCGGCCCCGTCCTACGGTGACGGTGCCCCCACCGCCCACTCGGCGCCGTACGCGGCCGAGTACGGCGGGTACGGCACCCCGCACGGTGCTCCCGGCGGTCCGGCGGTCGACGAAGGGGCCACCCAGTTCCTGCCGCCCGTGGGCAACGCGGCGGTGGACGAAGGAGCCACGCAGTACATACCGCCCGTGGTGCCGGGGGCCATGCCGCCCGGGGCGGGCGGGGACCCGTCGGCGCGGTTCCCGGGCCACATGCCCCAGGGCGGCGTCCCCGGGCACAACCCCGACGCCGAGGCCACGCAGTTCATCGCGCCCGTGGACGCCCAGGCGGGCGGCGGATGGCAGACGCCCGCCGAGTTCGACAACCTCTTCCGCAACGACTCCGGCGGCGCGGCCCCGGCCACCCAGCAACTGCCCAGCCTCCAGCAGCCCGCGTTCACCCCGCCCGGCGGATACGACGGCGGGTACGACGGCGGGTACGACGGCAAGCACGACGGCGGGGGCGGCCGGGGAGGCCGGCGTACCGGCTCTCGCGTGCCGCTGATCGCCACCGTGGGCGTCGGGATCGTCGCCCTCGGCATAGGCGCCGGCGCGCTGCTCAGCGGCGGCGGCGGCGACAGCGGCGACAACAGCACCACCGTCTCGGCGACCGCGCCCGCCACCGACGACGCGTCCCCCTCGTCCGCCGCCGACCCGGCCCGGGAGCAGGCGGTCGCGCTGGACAAGCTGCTGGCCGACAGCGGCAGCAGCCGCTCCTCCGTGATCAAGGCGGTGGACGACGTCAGGAACTGCCGCGACCTCGACCAGGCCGCCTCCGACCTGCGCGACGCGGCCGAGCAGCGCAAGGGGCTGGTCACGAGCCTGGACCAGCTGTCCGTCGACAAGCTCCCCGGCAACGCCGAGCTGACCCAGGCCCTCACCAAGGCCTGGAAGGCGTCGGAGTCCGCCGACCTGCACTACGCGGCCTGGGCCGACCAGACCCGCGGCAAGAAGGGCTGCAAGAAGGGCCAGGCCCGGATCACCGGCGAGCGCCGGGCCGGCGACCGCGAGAGCGGCACCGCCAGCGCCGAGAAGGCCAAGGCCGCCCAGCTGTGGAACGAGATCGCGAAGACGTACGGCCTCACCCAGCGCCAGCCGACCCAGCTGTGAGGGGAAGCGGCCCGGTCAGTCGGTGTCCGCGTTCTCCAGCGTCTTCGCCATGTCGGTGAACCCCTTCGTGGCCGGCACCAGCCGGCCCTGCCGCACCACCTGCTGGGTCACGTCCGCGTTGACCAGCCGGGCGAAGTCGGAGGAGGCGAGCAGGTCGGAGGTGCGCCACCGCAGCGGCGGGGTCAGCCCGCCGGTGTGGACCGTGAGTCCGCGGTCGAGGGTGCGCCGTACGGTGCGGGCGCTCACCTCCCCGTCGCCGATCTTCTCCAGGACGGCCCGGAGCACGGTGTAGGCGACCCACGTGGTCTGCACTCCGGCGTCCTCGGGGTCGATGCGGTTGTCCCCGAACGCCTGCTCGTTGATGACCTTCTTCATCCCGTTCCAGCGCGGATCGCTCGCCACCGGGTACCAGCCGGTGACGTACGCCCCCTCGTACGGGCCGGACTTCCCGCCGCCGGCGTCGATCACCGACTGGTCGACGCTGCCGAACACGGCGGCGGTGCGCACGGCCGGATGGCTCTCGCGGGCGCGGCGGAAGGAGTCCATGAAGATGTCGGTGCGCTCCCCGAGGGCGGGGACCACACAGCCCTCCCTCGCCGGGTCGGCGCTCGACCGGCTCAGCGCCCGGTCGGCCTGGGCGGAGTATTCGTTGGCGTCGTCGGCGGCCCGCTGGTCGTGGGCGTCCTCGTGGCCGCCGGCCCGCAGACCGGCGTTGAGCAGGGCGGGCAGCTCGTCGCCCGCGACGGTGTCGGGGCGTACGAGCGTGACGGGGCCGCACTGTGCGGCGAGCTCCCTGCCGAGACCGGCCAGCAGGGCGGGCTGGCCGCCGTTGACGGGGTAGGACAGGGCCCGGGTGAACTCGGTGGTGGTGACGCCGTAGCCGCCGATGTACGGGATGCCGGCGCCCTCCAGCGGCGGGAAGAAGGAGCCGCTGTGCTGGCTGTAGGAGCCCACGACGGCGACCACGTTCTCCTTCGCGGCGCGTCGGGCGCACTTCGCGGCGGTCACGCTGTCGTCGCCGTCGTTGCAGGTCAGGACGTTCAGCTTGCGGCCGTTGATCCCGCCGTTGGCGTTGACCCAGCGGGCGTAGGCCCTGGCCATGGCGGGCATGCCGGGCTTGTTGGCCGCTCTGGTGTCCTCCGGCGCCCAGGTCATCACGGTGACGGAGTCGCCCCCGGAACCCCCCGTGGTGCCGGGGACGACCCCGCAGCCGGCGGCGAGCGAGGCACACGCCACCAGAGCGCCCGCCGGCAGCAGGGCTCTTCCGGCGGGCCGGGTGAGGGTGGGGAGAAGTGTGGTGCGGAAACGTCGCCTGCCGGTCATGTACACACACGATTCCGTCACATCACCAATCTCTGAGTGACTCCCGGTCAACGAAGGGTGACAAAGAGGTGAATTGCGGGGGCAGGTGGGGCGGCTGGGGCGAGGAACGTACGATCGGTGACCGTGCAAGGTTCGGAGAACTCTTCCCGTCGCGGCCGTCGCTCCTCCACCATGGGCGGCATGCCCGTCAATGACATGCCGTGGTGGCGCTGGCGCAGCAATGTGCGCTCCGCGCTGCACATGCTCTCCGATCCGGTGTTCCAGCGGGACGTCTGGCTGGCAGGCGTCGAGGGGTACGGCGACGTCACCGACGCCGTCTACCGGCTGGTCGAGGACACCTGGCTGGACAACTGGTCCGCCGAGAAGTACGTCGGCACGATCTTCCGGGACTCCCAGGAGGCGGCGCTCGTCGACACCGCGGTCCTGCGGGTGCTGCGCATCATGCACCAGGTGGGCCCGGACGCGCCGGTGGCCGCGTACTTCGACCACCACGCCTGGCCGGAGGCGGTGCGGGCGGCGCGGGACGCGCATGTGCGGCTCGCGGCGAGCGACGGCGAGGACCCGGACACGCCGCCGCGCACCCTCGAGGTGCTGCGGATCCTGACGCGGTCCGCGTGACGGACGGCCCGCGCGGCGGACGGTCCGTGTGACGGACGCCGGACGACGGGCCGTGCCCGGCATGAGACCCTGTCCTGCATGAACGAGCAGTCCTCCCGAGCCGCGGCGGCCCCGGCCGATCAGTACCTCCTGACTCTCTCGTGCCCGGACAAGAAGGGCATCGTGCACGCCGTGTCCAGCTATCTGTTCATGACCGGCTGCAACATCGAGGACAGCCAGCAGTTCGGCGACCACGACACGGGACTGTTCTTCATGCGGGTCCACTTCTCGGCCGAGGCGCCGATCACGGTGGACAAGCTGCGCGCCAGCTTCGCGGCGATCGGTGACTCCTTCTCGATGGACTGGCAGATCCACCGGGCCGACGAGAAGATGCGGATCGTGCTGATGGTCAGCAAGTTCGGGCACTGCCTGAACGACCTGCTCTTCCGCGCCCGGATCGGCGCGCTGCCGGTGGAGATTGCGGCGGTGGTGTCCAACCACACCGACTTCGCCGAGCTGGTGGGGTCGTACAACATTCCCTTCCACCACATCCCGGTGACCAAGGACACCAAGTCGGAGGCCGAGGCACGGCTGCTGGAGATCGTGCGCGAGGAGGACGTCGAACTGGTCGTCCTCGCCCGCTACATGCAGGTCCTCTCCGACGACCTGTGCAAGCGGCTCAGCGGCCGGGTCATCAACATCCACCACTCCTTCCTGCCGAGCTTCAAGGGCGCGAAGCCGTACCACCAGGCGCACGCGCGCGGCGTGAAGCTGATCGGTGCGACGGCGCACTACGTGACGGCCGACCTCGACGAGGGCCCGATCATCGAGCAGGAGGTCGAACGGGTGGGCCACGACGTCACCCCGGACCAACTGGTCGCCGTCGGACGGGACGTGGAGTGCCAGGCGCTGGCGCGGGCGGTGAAGTGGCACGCGGAGCGCCGGATCCTGCTGAACGGGCGGCGGACGGTGGTGTTCGCCTGACCCGCCCGGCGGCGGTGTCACCGGGAACCTCCGAGGACGACCCGTCCTCCAGGGCGGGGTGGGGGTACCGCCCGCTTGCGGGGGAGAATCGGGCGGACCGGTGTGCTCTCCGCCGCGCTGAGCGAGAACCGAGCCGGCAGGGCGACTTCTTTGCTCGCGGTGCCGGACCGGGCCGGTTCCGCCCCGGCCGGTGTCGACCGTGCAAGACCTGCTGGTCCGCCGGGCCCGCAGGCGACGTGAGCCGGGAATCTCCCTGCCTTCAGCCGGGGGAGGGTTCACATACGGCTCAGCGACGCCGCCGCGTACAGCACGTCCCTGATCGCCTCGCGGTCGCCGACCTGACCGGCCACCGCCTCGCGCGGAGCGACGTGCCCCGCCGCCAGCCGGCAGAACTCCGGGCCGTCCAGGACCACATGGGCCACCTCGTGTTCCGCGGAGCCGACCGCTCCGGGTGAGTCGAGCGGTATCAGCCACTGGCCGCCGCCCTGGCCCTCGATCTCCAGGCGCAGGCTGCGGCCGGGTTCGCCGGCGGTCACCAGGTGCCGGGCGCGGGCGGGCGAGGCGAGCCCGGCCCGCCGCCGTGCGGCCAGCACGCCCGGCAGCATCCGGGCCGCGAGGTCGATCATCCCGTGCAGGTGCCGCGGGGCCGGCGGCCCGTACGGGTAGTCCACGGCCCGGGCGATGTCCTCGGCGTGCACCCAGCACTCGAAGGCGCGGTCCAGCATCGCGTCGGGCAGCGGGAGTTCGAAGTCGCCGTAGGGCACGGTGGGTCCGCCCGTGCCCTCGCCGGTGAAGGACACGGTCCGCACCAGGGCGTGCGTCTGCTCCCGCCAGGGCGTCCGCACCGACCGGGTCGGCGGGAAGTGCGAGGCCCGCCAGTACGCCTCGGTGCGCGCCGCCGGGGTGGGGCGGTCGGCGCGGGCGCCGGCGTCGCCGAGCGGGTCGTCGAGTCCGAGCGCCACCGCGACGAGCCCGTCGACGCTCAACAGGTGCGCGATGACCCCGGCGACGGTCGTACGGCGGCTGGTGGCGTCCTCGCCCGCGAACCACCGCAGGCGTACCGGCGCGTGCCACTCGGAGTCGCCCATGTCCCGCAGCAGCGCGTCCAGGCGGGCGGTCTCGGCGTCGTAGGCAGCCGCCCACCCGGGCACGGGGATGCGCGGCGGCCGCCGCTCCAGGCAGCCGTCCAGCACGTGCGTGCGCAGCCCCGGGTCCAGGTCCAGGCTGTCGGGCCGGTGCAGCAGCCCGACCGCCTCCCGCAGCCGCAGAGCCTCCTCGGCGCAGTCGCCGCACCCCCCGAGGTGCTCCTCGACCGCCACCGCCTCCTCCTGCGTGCAGGCGGCCAACGCCCACGCCCCGAGAAGCGACTTCAGAACATGGTGCTCCACCACACTCCGGCCCTTCACCTCCGCCGACTCCTCCCGCACGGGCAGCGACCACCCGCCATCCTCGACGGACGCGCGGGGCCCGGGTGCACGCACCGGCCGACCGCGACCGGGCCCGGGGGCACCCCGAGACCCACCGGGGCGACCGGGGCCGCCCGGACCGCCCGGACCGCCCGGACCGCCGGGGTCGCCGGGGTCATGTGGGCCGTTCGGTCCGTCGGGGTCGTGGGAGCAGCCCGGGTCGCCGGGGCCGCCCGGGGTGCCGGGCTGTTCCGGTTCCGGTGGGGTCATGCCGCGCCCCCGTGGCCGGGTGGTGTGCCGGGGGAGTCCGTGTCGTGGGCCGTGGAGAGGAGCTGGAGGCCCAGGCGGAGGCGGCGGCGGGCCTCGTCCTCGGGGATGCCGAGGTCGGCGGCGGTCTGCCGGTAGTCGCGGCGCTGGAAGTAGGCCAGTTCCAGGGCGGCGCGCAGGGGGGCCGGCAGGGAGTGGACGATGTAGTCGGCGCGGGCGGCGGCCGAGGCGCGGCGCACCCTGAGTTCCAGGGCCTCGGGGGAGCCCTGCCCGTCGCGGGCCTGCGCGGCGGTCCCGGTGCTGCGCAGCCGCTGCACGGCGATCCGGTGGGTCAGCGAGGCCATCCAGGAGCGCAGCGGTCCCTGCCGGGGGTCGTAGGCGTCGGGGTGTTCCCAGACGTGCGCGAAGACCTCGCGGGTGATGCGGTCGGCGGCCCGCTCGTCCCCGAGCACCCGGTGGGCGAGGCCGTGCACGAGGGAGGCGAAACGGTCGTAGAGCTCACCGAGGGCGGCCGCCTCCCCGCGCACGAGCCGTTGTCGCATCCTGCGGTCCCAGTGGGGCGGTGCGCCCTTCTTCGCCATGCGGCCCCCTCCAGAACCCGGCTGCGCCCTGCCCAGCGTGTCGGTGCGGTCACCTCGAATGTAGTCGGCACGTCCGACAACGCACGCCCCTTTGTGCCAATGCGCGCCCCCATTACCGCAAGACCAACTCTGATCGAGTGCGATCGAAAATGACTGAAACAAGTCTCTGAAGGAGCGGTCTCGGTTTGAGTCAAGGCGTTTGAGGGAACGGCCGCTGGGCAGCCGCGCGGAAAGAAGCGTAGGAACTGCTTCCGTTTCCGAGCGGTTCCGGGGAAGATCCGGTGAGCGGAGGGCGGGCCGTGGCGTTCAAGGTGACCGACGACCAACAGGGCGGGTGGAGCGTGCTCCGGGTCGCCGGCGAACTGGACCTGTTGACCTCGCCGGTGCTGCGGCAGCGGGTGCACGAGGCGGTGGCCCAGGGCCGCCGCCATCTCGTCCTGGACCTCTCGGACGTCTTCTTCTGCGACTCCAGCGGCGTCGGCGTCCTCATAGCCGCCCGCCGTCTGATCCGGTCCTGCCAGGGCCGGCTCCGCCTGATCCTGCCGGCCCGCGGCGCGGTCGACGGCTCGCACGTCAACCGTGTGCTCGGCGCGCTCGGCGTGCGCCGCCTCTTCGACGTCTACCCGGACCTCGCGGCAGCGGTGGACGAGGAGCCGCTGTCCGCGTGACGCCGTGGACGGCCGCCGGCCGATGTCACGGATCGTGGCACATGGGCGTCACGGAGCGTCGCCACCGTACCGGCGTCCCCGCGCGTGAACGGTCACGTCCCGGAGTCGCCGCCGTGTTCGAGTACTCGTGCGGGATGCGAGTGGTTCCGAGCACGAGCCATGTCATGACGGGCGTCGCACAGTATGCCGCACGGGTACTCCTTCGCGCGGGAATATGCCCGAAGCGCTTGTTGCGGTGACGGTAAGTCAACCATGCTGTTTCCGAAGGGAGTCACGTTCCGTGATTCCTGCTCCGGGCATTGTTCTGCCCATGCAGAAAATGGCTACGATCGTGGCCCTCGCGTGCGCGAGGCCATATGTCCGCCGGTTCGGATGGTGTGAGCGGTGCAGGTGCTTCAAGTGCAGCTGGAGATCCGGCCCGACCCCGCGGAAGTGGGGCGAGCCCGGAGGTGGGCCCGCT
>NZ_JUJA01000032.1:79342-87260 GCF_001906585.1 Streptomyces kebangsaanensis
GCCGAGACGTTGGTCCTGCTCGTCTCCGAACTGGTCACCAACGCCGTGGTGCACACCGGCCGCCCCGCCGTACTGCGGCTGTCCCTGCCCGGCGCGCCGGCCGAAGTGACCACCGTCCGCCTGGAGGTGGCCGACACCAGTACCAGGGCCCCCGTGCCGCGCTGCGTGGGCGACGAGGCCACGAGCGGTCGCGGCCTCGCCCTCGTCGACGGCCTCGCCGACCGGTGGGGCTGGAGCCCGGAGGGTGCGGGCAAGCACATCTGGTGCGAACTGGACCGCCGCACACCACCGGTTGACGCGGAGGAGACCGCGACGCCGGCGGCGTACGAGGGACCGGCCCACCAGGAACCGGCTTACGAGGAACCGGCCTACGAGAAGCCGGCCTACGAGGCGGTGTAGAACTTCCTTTCCCCGCAGGGAACCCGAGCCGGCGCACGGGGCGGACGGCGTCCTCGCGCGGTGGCCGGCGCGCCGTCCTTTCCCCTCCGGGCGGTCAACTCGTGCGCCGGGAGATGCTTCTGTGCGCGCCCCGTTGCGAGGGGGGCATAACGGGTAAATCGCCTGGGCGGTGTTGACGTGTCCTGTCCGCTTGATCACGCTTGTGGTCAGCGATTCGCCGCGAGGGGACGTCGAGGGCCCGGGCGCCGGAAGTCCTCGGCGAGTGTGGGTCGTGATGTCGGCGCCGGCCGGTCCCCGCAGGGTCCGAGGGGGGTGGGGCCGGTGCGCCGCGGTCGGAGGGCGGCGCGCCCTGCCGCGTTCGGGGCGGGCAGGAGCGCGCCGCCAGCCGTACTCACCCTCCCGCCCCCGGCCTGTCCACAGGCTGTGGACAACTCTCCGCCCCCGCTCCGGGAGCGGTCCGGAACGCGCGCCGGTAGGCCGTCGGCGTCACCCCGAGCGCCGCCTGCAGGTGCTGCCGCATGGACTGGGCCGTACCGAAGCCGGCGTCGCGGGCCACCCGGTCCACGGACAGGTCCGTGGACTCCAGCAGATGCCGGGCGCGTTCGACGCGCTGCTGCGTGAGCCACTGCCCCGGGCTGACCCCGACCTCCTCGCGGAAACGCCGGGTGAAGGTCCGCACGGACATGGCCGCCCGCGCGGCCATGTCCCGCAGCTGGACCGGCTCGTGCAGCCGGCTCAGCGCCCACGCGCGCGCGGTGGTCGTGGTGGCCAGCTGCGGGTCCGGTACCGGGCGGTGGATGTACTGGGCCTGCCCGCCGTCCCGGTGCGGCGGTACGACGGTCCGCCGGGCCACCTCGTTGGCGATCGCGGTGCCGTGGTCGCGGCGCACCATGTGCAGGCACAGGTCGATCCCGGCCGCGACGCCCGCCGAGGTCAGCACGTCGCCGTCGTCGATGAACAGCACGTCCGCGTCCACCTTGATCCGCGGGAAGAGCCGCTGGAAGCGGTCGGCCTCGGCCCAGTGCGTCGTGGCCGGCCGCCCGTCCAGGAGACCGGCCGCGGCCAGCACGTACACGCCGGTGCAGATCGAGGCGAGCCGCGTGCCGGGCCGGATCAGCGCGAGCGCGGCGGCCAGTTCCCCGGTCAGCACACCCTCCTCGTGGACCGGGCCGAGCTCGTACGACGCCGGGACGATCACCGTGTCGGCGGTGGCCAGGGCCTCCGGCCCGTGCGCCACGTCGATCGAGAAGTCGGCGTCCGTCCGCACCGGCCCCGGCGGGCGGACCGAGCAGGTGACGACCTCGTACAGATGCCGCCCGGCGGCGTCCCTGGGCCGCCCGAAGATCCGGTGCGGAATGCCCAGCTCGAAGGGGAGCAGCCCGTCGAGGGCGAGGACGGCGACGCGGTGCGCGCGGAAGGCCGTGGCCGTACCCGTGGCCGTATTCATGGCCCGATCCTAGCGAACACTGTCTTCTGGGCCAGTGGAGCGCGGCGGCCCCGCACCGGAAGCTCATGGCGTGACCCAGACCGCAGAACCCGCGGCCGCCGTGGAGGAAGAGCCGCCCGGCCGCCGGACCCGCTCCCGCTTCCGTCTCCGTTCCCGCGTTCATCTCGCCTGGTTCGTCGCCGCCGTCACCTTCGTCACGATCACCGGCGCGGCGGCCTTCCGCTCGCTACCCGGCCTGCTCATCGACCCGCTGCACCAGGAGTTCGCTTGGTGATGCTTTGGGGAATCTGAAAGCGGGTCTTGTGTCCCTGCCAGTTCCCAACCGGTCGGGGCGGATTCAGAGGCAGCGCGCCCGTACGGGGCGGTCCCACAGGGGAGCGCCCCGATCCCTCACTCCGGTGTGGTCGAGTACCGCTCGATGCTCGCGCGGCCTGTCGATCGGTCGAGTAGGCGCAGCTCCCACGGGCCCGTGTTCACGTCGAAGTCCTTGCCGAACCCGACCCACTTGCCCGCCATGCGTCGGCCTGTCGGCTCGATGAGCAGCTGAATCGCACCGTGGTAGCGGGCGCCCTGGTAGTACCCGTCGGCTGCCGTCTGCTCGGTCCACGTACCGGTGACAACGTTCCGGTCCACGGTGAGGTCCAGGGACAAAGGGCTGTCCGGGTTGGTCGACACTCCGGGCAGGCTCTGGGCTGTCAGCCGGTTGCCGTGCTGGACGATCACGACGTGGTGCTTGCAGTCGAACGTCTCGTCACGGCTGGACGAGTAGAACTCGTACCGGGACAGCCAAATGCCCGCGTACTCGCTCTGCGGCTCCGGCTCCGGGCTTGTGACAGCGTCGGCCGTGCCGACTTCCCCAGCCTCCATGTCGTGGCCTCCTGCCCCGTCCGAGTGGACGCGTGTCATCGGGATCGCGAACCCCAGTGACTCGGGGGTGCGGCCGGTGAGCTGCTTCAGTGCCCGCGCGTACAGCGGGCGGCATGTCCTGGTCTCCCCGGACTCCCAGCGTTGCACGAGTCGCTTGGAGGCGTCGTTCGGCTCCCCCAACTCCTCGCCTGCGTCACGTAATCCCCGGGCGAACTCGTCTTGGCTGAGGTTCATCGACTTGCGTACGGAGGTCAGCACGTCGTTGGGGATTCGCCCACGCTCTGCCGTAGTCGTCATGATCCGAGAGTAGCCACGCCACGCCTTCAATGACACCGGTTTGACGCCTTCGGGGTGACGTCGACATGACGCCCGAGGGACGCCTTGAACGTCGCCGCAATGGTCATGGCCTGTCAGGAACATGGACGTCATGTCCATCCGTATCAGCGCTTACACGGTGAGAGCCGACGGCACTCAGACCAAGCCGCGAACCCTGTACGAGGGTGAGGGCGGGGAACCCCTCGCTACCGGCCTGATGCCGCCGTGCCTGTGCCCCAGGTGCAGGGGTGGGCGACATGACCGGAGCACCACGGACCCCCAATTGCGTGGAGGCAAGCCAGCATGAGCACGGCAGTAGTGATCCGCGACCCGAAGGCGTACGTCACCCCGGACGTGTGGGAGCGGGAGGTGGCCCTCCTGCTCCGCAACCCGGAGAACACGCGCGAACTGGCCGAGGCCAAGTTCGGACAGGCCATCGCCTACCTGGTCACGTGCGGCGAGAACCCGGACCTTCTCATGGGCCCGTCCAAGCAGGTGGACGAGGCATGGCACTCGTTCATGCTCGACTCGATCCCGTATCACCACTTCACCAGCCGGCACTTCGGCCGGTACATCCACCACGTACCGGAGCTTCCGGGGACGGCGGCTGGTGTCCAGTGCGTCAGCGACGACAAGGCGACGCTGGACGGCCACGACATCAGGACCGGCGGCCCGCTCGTCCTGGAACAGACGATCAAGGCCATCAAGGCGGCCGGGTTCGAGATCGACCCCGACCTGTGGGGCATGGAGGACGCGGCCGACTGCAACCAGTGCCACGCCGGGTGCCACGACTCGCCCAAGTAGTAGTGAGCGGCAGGTGAGTTGAGGCCTACCTTCGTACGTTGGGGGTGGGCCCCTCTGCCGGAAAGGATCACCGCATGTCATTGGCTGAGTCCTGGGACAGGTACGCGGTCGGGAGCAAGCCACGCAGGACCGTGAACGCCAGAGGTGATGCGACTTGGCTGAACTGGACCCAGTACCCCGATCACGGGCCGGACGAGAGCGTTCTCGGTCCCGTGGCCGGACGCCGAGTGCTGGAACTCGGCTCGGGGAGCGGTAGTAACCTCGCGCACCTCGTGACGCTTGGTGCGACAGGCCAAGGGGTGGACATCGCCCCCGCCCGCGAGACGGTCGCGCGGGAGCGCTGGGGCCATCTGCCGGGCCTTGAGTTCTGTACGGCGGAGGCGACTGTGTTCCTGAACGAGACGGACGAGACATTCGATGTCGTGCTCTCGATCTTTGGTGCCGTGTGGTTCGTCGATCCGGGCACCCTGCTCCCGCTGATCCGCTCGCGCATGACGCCGGGCGGCATCCTGGCCTTCTCGCATTTGCCTCCAGGCAGTCAGGGGCCCAAGCCTGTCAAAGCCGGACTGCGGCACGACCACACCCCGGATGAGTGGGGGCGCATCCTGACGGGGCGCGGCTTCTCTGACGTGCGCGTGTCGCTGATCGATCCGCCAAAGGGTAGGGCTGTGGGCACGATGCTTGTCCGGGCCCTGGGGGCCTGACCGCGTGGCTGTGCGCCTGTCTCAGGCGCTCTCGTCAAGGTGGCGGTAGAGGGTGGCACGGGAGATCCCGAGAGCCTTGGCAATGGCGCTCACGCTTTCACCCTTCGCCTTCCTGGCACGGGCCACCGTGAGCACATCCTCATCCACCACAGTCGGCCGTCCGCCCGTACGCCCCTGCGCCTTGGCTGCGTCCAGTCCGGCGCGGGTGCGCTCCTTGATGAGGCTGCGCTCGAACTCCGCCATCGCCCCGACCACCTGAAGCATGAGACGGCCGTCGGCCGTGCTGGGGTCGATGTTGGCCAGCGCACCCGTGAGCACCTTGAACCCGATGCCCTGCTCTCGAAGGGTGTCGACCATGGTCACAAGGTCGATGAGCGACCGAGCGAAGCGGTCGAGCTTCCACACGCACAGGGTGTCGCCAGGTCTGGCGTAGTCCAGTGCGGCCGTGAGCTCTGGCCGGTTGGTGTTCTTCCCGCTGGCCTTGTCCTCGAAGATGCGGGCGCACCCTGCGGTCGTCAGTGCGTCGCGCTGAAGCTGCGCCTCCTGGTCGTCGGTGGAGACGCGGGCATAACCGATGAGCTGGCCAGTGATCGTGTTCGTCGTCACGGCCAAGACTGTCTCAGAACTCGTCTCAATACGTCAAGGTTGAGATGGAAGTTTCGAGACGGGTTTTGAACAGTGCTGCGCCCCCTTGTGAGGCGCCTGCCGTCTCGTCTCACAAACCTTGGTTTTCGAGACGCATCGCCGTGATCGCTGTTCGCTACAACTTGGGCCTGCCAATACCTTGAGGTTGCGTCACTTTCGGTCGGCGCCTCGCAACACATCAATCAGGTCCATTGGATGCGTCAGCCTGTGCCTGAAGAGCCAGGAGCCGGCCAGCAGCAAAGCCATGCCGACCAGCACACCGTTGGCTTCCTCCGGCAGGTTGGCCATCGACGCCGCAACCAGGGCCCCGACGCCGAACGCACCGACGCCCAGGAGGCGCAGCCACTCGTAATCGGTGGCGGCCTCCACGGTGTCGACATCATCCAGGAGCTGGCCGATGCGCCCTTCCGCGTACCGCTCGGCGATGGTGAGCAACATGTCGGCCAGTTCTTGGAGGGCCATGCCGATGTCGGGATCTGTGTACTGGCGAGCTTCGACCGTGCGAAGAGCCCCGATCACCTTTGCGGCGTGGGCCTTGAGGGCGTGACGCTGTCGCGCGCGTTCTGACCAGGAGTTGTATCCGCATCCGGTTCGCCAGGCATTTCGGATGACGTATTCGGCGCGGCGAACAGACACTCGCGGCGTGTTCAGAGGGGAACCTTGACCCCATGCGCGCCAGGTGCGAGCGCAGTCGGCGGCGGTGAGCAGTAGCACCACAACGGGTCTGTAGCGGGCCTCGTCATCGACGGTGGCGGGATGCCGGGCGCGACGTGGTGAGCGCTGTCGATTTGAGTTCTCCGGCGGGATCTGTCGTGCCCCGTTCGTCAGGGCGATTGCGAACGGGTAGAGCGCCTTGAGTGCCAGGAGGATCGAGAGGATCAATACGAGGTAGGTCAGCGGCGTGAAGATCCCCCAGGAGGGAGCAAGGGACCAGAGACGTTCGATTGCAGACACTCCGTCCGCCACTTTGTGAATGATCCATGCGGCGGCGTCCTTCATGCCCCTGAAGAGTGCGCTCAGAGGGTCTGGCGGCGGAGCGTCTGGCGCGTAGCTGTGCCCGGAGCCGCTGGCGGTATCGCGTGGCAGGTCATCGTTGTACTTCGGCGGGTTGCGGATGAAGTCGACGATCGCTTCGAGGTTCGCCGTGCAGTAGACGAGGATCAGGAGACCGAGCGCCCGGGCCGGGATGGCCCACAGGGCGGCTCGCCACCACTTCAAGGCGGCTTCTGTGATGAGGGGGCGTGCCCGCAGGCCGCCGTCCGGGAGAGTTTCGGCGATGACGGGGGCGACCTGGCTGATCATGCGGCCCATGAGTGTGTTGACGAGGTCGTCGTAGCGGGCGCGTATCGCACTCCTTGTGCGGCGTAGCCAACGCCGTATCGGAATCCGCACGCGGCGCAACAGCCATCGCTGGAAGGGGACGTAGGAGAAGGCGAAGAGCAGGACTGCGCAGCACAGCAGGAACAGGGCGCTACGCACGAGGCCAAGGGCAGGTGGCATGGCTACAGGCACGTGGACCATCTTGCCGACGGCAACCACAGGGGCCACACCTTTCCTCCGAGAGACGTATCGTCGGCGGCGAAGGGGTGGGGTATGACCCCCTGAGCCCGTCGTGGCGCACCGCCGGGTCTTACCGGCTCAAATTCTGCCACGGTTTCGAGCCCGTCTGAGAGGCTCCTCACATACGATGACCTGCTCTTTTGTCTGTGTAGACCTGTAGATTTCGGGGTCCCGCGAGACTACAGGGAAGGGAAGCCCGAAATACAGGAACACGTATGGCGTCGTGCGCTGGTGCGCTCGAACATGAAGCACGCAGAGAAGTTGGTCGGCGTCGCCATGGCGTTGTACGCGGACTACGAGACCGGCGAGAACGTGTGCCCGTCCAACGGGACGATCGCCAGAGAACTCGGCTACGGCGGGAAGGCTCCGGAGCAGACGGTCAACAAGATCGTTGGCAGGCTGCGTAAGGCTGGCTGGCTCATGAAGACCGGCAAGGTGCCGGATGGTCCAGTGATCTACCGACTCACCTTGCCGAAGCAGGGGGGTATGGCTGAGGAGCCATACAACCTACATACCTTCAAGAGCGACGGCGGCAGGAGTGAGGAGCCAACGGCGAAGAGCAAGCCGGTAAGCGAAGAGCGGCCCCTCGGAGGGGGCCGACAGGGCGAAGACGAAGAGCGCAAGCAGCCGGCGAAGGTGGGCCGCGTAAGCGGCCCCCAGAAGGAAGGCGAAGGGGCTGGCTCTCTTGGGGGGCCTTCGGCTCCCACCTTGTCCTTCGTAGACCTTGGCAAGGTCAAGCGAGAGGAACAGCGGCAACGCTGGTTCGGCGACGCGTACGCGCCTCCCTTGCCGGTGGACTTCGACTACGACGGCTTGACCGACCGGCTCCAAGAAGCAGGGCAAGAGCCGCCCCCCTTCTGATCCGGCATGACGAAGCCCCGCCCTCTGGTGAGAGCGGGGCCAGTCGAGCGAGGCAGGCTACGCGTCTTGTTCGTCGTCGGCGGTGTGGTTCCACTCCACGGTCATGTAGTCGTCCACGGTCATCTTCGCCGCCTTCTTGAAGCCGTTGGGGTGCATCGTGATCGTGGTGACGAACTTGACCCACGCTCGACGGACGGGGAGTGGAGTGTTCGGCCAGTCCTGAATCAGGCCAGCGATGCCCGACACAGGGTCGATCGGGGGCAGGCCAGTGACACCGGACAGCTTCTCGTCAATCTCGTCGAGCCTGGCTCGGATC
>NZ_JUJA01000032.1:87281-95938 GCF_001906585.1 Streptomyces kebangsaanensis
ATGGCTCCGGAGGCGTAGGACACAGCCAACCCGTCGAGCCGTTCCCGCAGGGTCTGCGCTTCCTGGTGAAGATGGGCCGAGTCGTCTCCCTGCTCCTGTCGAGCGGCGAGGACCCAGGGCAGGAAGTCGGGGAAGACGATCCGCGCCCGGACGGCGTTACCGGCTCGCTTGTCGGCCAGCTCTCGGGGCACGCGTACGTGCTTCTGTCCGCAGCGGTAGACCGGCGTCCCTCGGTACATGCCGCCTCGCACGGTCTCCCCGCAACGCGCACACGTAGCGAGCCCGGCGAGCAGGGTCTGAGGGGCCGATCCGGTACGTGCACCACCCGTGAAGCGCTTGGGGTTTGTCAGTGCCGACACGAGGGCGTAGTGAGTCGCCTCGTCCAGGATCGCGGGCCACTGACCCTCGCCCACCACTTCGCCGTGGTACGTAGCCTGGGCGATGTACCGAGGGGAGATGAGTACCTTCTTCACTCCGCCTACACCCCACCCCTTCGCGTCGCCCTTCGCCGTACCGGACGATGAGCGGGGAGCGAGCAGACCGAGGTCGGTCCAGAAGCGGGCGACAGCCGCCAGGGTCTCGCCCTGAAGAACCATCTCGGCACCCTTGCGGATCGCTTCTGCCTCGTCCTCGACCACGGTCACGTAGTCGTCGGCGTAGCCGAAGGGGCGCAAGCCCGTCTTGTGCGGCGTGCCGTTCTTCGCCGCCTGAAGGTTCGATGCCTTCTGCCGCAGCGCCTTCTGCTCACCCTCGTACTCCGCCCACGCCGTAACCGTCTTGGCCGTGGCTCGACCGGCCGGAGTCGAGAGGTCAAGGTGTCCGGCGTGGATGGCGTGGACGTTGATCCCGAGTGCGATCACTCGCAACAGGTCTTCCGTCTTGCGTACGAGCCGGTCAGTGTGCCAACAGAGGATCGCGTCCGGCTTGGACGCCAACAGCCGCTCGAACCCTGGTCGCACCTTGCCCGAGGTGGCGCTGACGTCGTTGTCCGCGATTACCTCTCGTACGGTCCAGCCACGAGCTGCGGCGTACGCCCGGCACTCGTCCTCCTGCCGCTGAACGCCCAACTCGTCGCCGTGCTGATCGAGGCTGAGTCGTACGTAGATGGTGACGTCCACCTGTCCTGCCCCCCTTGTTCCTGCTCACCGTGCCGTGTGCCCCAAACTTTTACCATGAGTTCGGCTGGTCGCGCGGCACGATCGGCGCGGCGGTCTCGGTCAACCTCGCCCTGTACGGCCTCACCGCGCCCTTCGCCGCCGCGCTCATGGACCGCTTCGGCATCCGCCGCGTGGTCGCCGTCGCGCTGACCGTGATCGCCCTCGGCTCCGGCCTGACCGTGTGGATGACGACGGCCTGGCAGCTGTGGCTGTGCTGGGGCCTGCTGGTCGGTCTCGGCTCCGGCTCGATGGCGCTCGCCTTCGCCGCGACCGTCACCGAGCGCTGGTTCACCGAGCGCCGCGGCCTGGTCAGCGGCATCCTCACCGCCGCCTCCGCCTCCGGCCAGCTGATCTTCCTGCCGGTCCTGTCCTGGACGGTCCAGTCGCACGGCTGGCGCCCGGCGGCCGTCACGGTCGCGCTGGCGGCCCTCGCCGTCGTCCCCCTCGTCTGGCTGCTGCTGCGCGACCACCCGGCGGACGTGGGCGTACGCCCGTACGGCGCACGGGAGTTCACGGCCAGGCCGGAACCGGTGCCCGGGGCCGCCCGCCGGGCCCTGACCGTCCTGTCCTCGGCGGTGCGCACCGCCCCCTTCTGGCTGCTGGCCGGCACCTTCGCCATCTGCGGCGCCTCCACCAACGGCCTGATCCAGACCCACTTCGTGCCCGCCGCCCACGACCACGGCATGCCGATCACGACGGCGGCCTCGCTGCTCGCGGTCATCGGCGTGTTCGACGTGGTCGGCACGATCGCCTCCGGCTGGTTCACCGACCGCTTCGAACCGCGCCGCCTGCTCGCCGTGTACTACGCCCTGCGCGGCGTCTCCCTGCTGTTCCTGCCGATGCTGCTGGCGCCGGGCGTGCACCCGCCGATGGTCTTCTTCATCGTCTTCTACGGCCTGGACTGGGTCGCCACCGTCCCGCCCACCCTCGCCCTGTGCCGGGAGCAGTACGGCGAGGACAGCGCGATCGTGTTCGGCTGGGTCCTCGCCTCCCACCAGGTCGGTGCCGCCCTCGTCGCCTACCTCGGCGGGGCCGCGCGGGACGTCTTCGGCTCGTACGACGTCGTCTGGTACGCCTCGGGCGCGCTGTGCGCGGCGGCGGCCCTGATGGCGTTGGTGATCAGACGGCGACCGCGGGTCCGGGCCGGGAGCGGGTGACGTTGGATCAGGCCGGCAGCCGGGAGACCCGTCGGCCGTCCTCGCGGGCGCCGGCCCCGGCGTCGGCCTTCGCTATCGCCCGGGCGATCCTCTCCGCGTCGATGGCCAGTTCGCGGAGCATGCCGCTGATGGGGTTGGTGAAGCCGGTGAAGTACAGGCCGGGCGCGTCCTTCGGGGTGCGGGCGCCGTGGACGACGGGCCGGCCGCGGGAGTCGAGTACGCCGAGGTGGCCGACCAGCCCCTCCAGGGCGCGGACGTAACCGGTGGCGGCGATGACGGCGTCCGGCTGGACACGGGTGCCGTCGGCGAGGAGGACCTTGCCGTTCTCGAAGCCGTCGACGGCGGCCACGACCTCGACGGCGCCCTTGCGGACGGCGTCGACGAGACCGACGTCCTGGACGGGGATCGACCCCTCGCGCACCCGCGAGTACAGGCCCGTGCCGGGGCGGGGCAGGCCGTGCGCCGACAGGTCCGGCACGCTCAGTCTCGCCAGCGGTCTCGCGAGCACGTCGACCAGTCCGACCGGCAGCCGCCGTACGGCGATGCCCGTGTACTGGGCGGCCCATCCGGCGGTCGAGCGGCGCACGACGTGCGGGGCGGTGCGCACCGACAGCCGTACCCGCGAGGCGCCGCCCTCCACCAGGTCCACCGCTATCTCGGCGCCGGTGTTGCCGACGCCGACGACGAGGACGTCACGGCCTGCGTAGGGCTTGGCGTTGCGGTACTCCGAGGCGTGCAGGAGCTCGCCGGACGCGTCCGTGTACGCCTCGCGGCCGGGCCAGTCGGGCAGGCGGGGCGTGTGGTTGTGACCGGTGGCGACGACCACCGCGCCGCCGGTCAGCTCCCGCCCGCCGGTGGCGTGCAGCAGCCAGCCGGTGCCGTCCGGCGCGCGTTCGACGCGGGAGACCTCGACCCCGGTCACGATCTCCAGCCGGTGGTGTTCGGCGTACGTCTCCAGGTACCGCACCACGTCGTCGCGCGAGACCCACCTGCCGAACCGGCGCGGCATCGGCAGCCCGGGCAGGCCGGACAGGCGCCGGGTGGTGTGCAGGCGCAGCCGGTCGTAGTGGCGCCGCCAGGAGGATCCGACGCGGTCGGACCTCTCCAGGACGACGGCCCGTATCCCCCGCGCCCGCAGCGCCTGGGCGGCGGCCAGCCCGCCCGGACCGCCGCCGATGACGTACACGGGGCGGTCGGCGGGCTGCGCGGTGGGGGCGGTGGTGGAGGCGTCGGGGCCGGATGCGGAGTCGGTCATGAGCGCGAGCGTAATCACGCACCTGGTCGATTGGTCTCGGCCAAGAGCGGAATTGATTGCGGATTGGTCACAACTGCGCGGCTCCGACCGGGTGTTGTTCAATGAGCCGGTGGTCACCAACCTTCATGACTCCCAGAGCTTTGCGACGGTACGCCTGGAAGGGCACGGGCTGCTCCTGCGCCCGTGGGACCCGGAGTCCGACGCGGACGTGGCGGCGTGCCTGCGCGGTGTCACCGATCCGGAGTTCCTCCGCTGGAACACACCGCCCGTCCCCGTCACGGACACCGCCGGCGCCCGCGACTTCCTGCGGGCCCGGGCGGCCCGCGCCCGGGAGGGCTCGGCGGCGTCCTTCCTGATCGCGGACGCGGAGAGCGGCGGTGGTACGGCACTGGGGCACATCGGCGTCAACGACGTCCACCGGCTCCTCGGCGTCGCCAGGGTCGGCTACTGGGTGCTGCCCGAGGCGCGGGGACGCAGAGTCGCCACCCGGGCGCTGGGGCTGGCGGCGGACTGGGCCTTTCGCGAGGTGGGGCTCCACCGGCTCGAACTGGCCCACGTCGCCGGCCACGAGGCCTCCTGCCGGGTCGCGGAACACCGCGGCTTCCGCCACGAGGGCCTCCTGCGCGGCGCGCTCTTCGAGGCGGGACGCCGGGACGCCTTCCGGGACGCCCACCTGCACGCACGGCTCGCCACGGACCCGGAGCCGGGGGCCCCTTGACCGGGGAGCGGCTTAATTCGGAGGCGCGGGGCGGCCGTGGGCAGGACCATGGAGCATGCCTTCCGAAGACGACCGGAACGACCGGAACGACTGGAACGACTGGTACCTGACCGAGGACGTCGAGCAGTTCCTGGCGCGCGCCGGGGAGTTCCTCCGCTCGCGGCCCGCACGGCACACCGTCCACCTGACCGTGACGGAGACCCTGCGCTCGCGCGGCCCGCGTGTCTACGGGGACGCCGACCCCGAGTTCGGCGTACTGGCGGGGGAGGGCGAGGGAGCCGCGAGCGTGCGGGGCGCCTTCCTCCGTACGCCGCCGCATCCGGTCTGCCTCACCTCGCTGACCGAGGAGGAGGCCGACGCGCTGGCGGCCCGGCTGGCCGCTTCGGGGCGCGAGCTGTCCGGCGTCTCGGCGGACCGTGACACCGCCGCCGCCTTCGCCGGGGCCTGGCGCCGCCGCACGGGAGCCGGGACCGCCCTCCGGCAGCGGATGCGGCTCTACCGGCTGGGCGAGCTGACCGCTGTGCGGCCGGCCCCGCCCGGGCGGGCGAGGGTGGCGGGCGAGGCGGACCGGAAACCGCTGGTCCAGTGGTTCGGGGAGTTCTGCGCGGAGGTCGGCGAGTCCGGCTTCCGGGAAGCCGAGGAGTGGGCGGACGAACGCGTCGAGCGGGGTGACGTCATGTTCTGGGAGGCACCGGACGGGACGCCCGTCGCCATGGCGGGGACGGCGCCCGAGGTCGCCGGGCAGGTGCGCGTGGTCGGGGTCTACACACCGGCGCACCTGCGCGGGCGCGGGTACGCGGGAGCCGTCACGGCCGAGGTCAGCCGCGCCGCCCTGGAGTCGGGGGCGCGGGAGGTGCTGCTGTTCACCGACCTCGCCAACCCCACCAGCAACGGGCTCTACCAGCGGATCGGCTACCGCCCGGTGTCCGACTTCGCGGTGTACGACTTCGGCTGAGCCCCGTCAGGGCCACAGCAGCTCGCGGGCCCAGCCGTCCCGCGTACGGCGGTAGCGGAGGCGTACGTGGCGGCGGCGGGCCTCGCCCTGGAAGAACTCGACCGCGGTCGGCCGGAGGCGGTAGAGCGTCCAGGAGGGGACCTCGGCGTCCGGTTCGCGCCGGGCCCGCTCCCAGGCCGTCTCCGAGGCCCGGGCCAGCTCCTCCAGGCCGGTCAGGACCTCGCTCTGGTGGCCGGTGAGCGCGGCGGCCAGGGCACCCGTCGAGCGGGCGTGCAGGTCGGACCGCGCCTCCTCCGGCGTGGCGGTCGTGACCGGGCCCCGGACCCGGACCTGGCGGCCCTGGACCGGCCAGTAGAAGGCCAGGGCGGCGTGCGGGAGGGCGGCCAGCTGCCGCCCCTTGCGGCTGCCGGCGTGGGTCGCGAAGGACCAGCCCTCCGCGTCGGCGCCGTGCAGCATCACGATGCGGACGTCCGGGTGGCCCTCCTCGTCCGTCGTCGCCAGCGACATCGTGTGCGGTTCGAGCTGACCGGCCGCGGCCGCCTCCGCGAACCACCTCGCGAAGAGGGCGAGGGGAGTGCCGGGTGCCGTCGCCGGGTCGAGGGCGGGCAGCTCGGTGACCTCCGGGTCCCAGACGCGGAGTGACTTCAGCAGGTCGTGGAGATCCGGTTCCATGGTCCCGAGTATCGCCCCGGGCCGGGCATGATTCCGTCCACCGTGACCGGAGGGCGGGCGGCGGGCCGTACAACGCGACAGGCGGCGGCCCACCTGGGTGGACCGCCGCCTGCCTGACAGGACTGGGGGTGCGGGAATAATCCGGGGCCGGGGAGGCGGGCTACCTCGTCGGCTTCCTGCCGGTGATGCCCAGGTGCACCAGCAGCGCCAGGTTCGGCTTGAGCTCGGCCTGTTTCACGCCCCAGGAGGAGAAACCCTTCTGGTGCGAGGCGACCGCCGCGAGCATGGTGACCAGCGAACCGGCGATCGCGGCCGGATTCACGTCCTTGTCGACCCTGCCTTTGGACTGGAGTTCGGCCACGGAGTCCGCCAGGGAGTTGTTCACGGAGTTCAGGATCTTCATACGGATCTTGTAAAAGCGTTTGTCGCCCTCGGCGGCCCCGAGATCGACCACGCGCAGAATCGCGTCGTGCTTGCGCCAGAATTCCAGAAATCCGTCGACGAGTTCCTGTGCCGTCTGCCAGCCGGCCTTGCCCGCCCAGGAACGGCCTTCGAGCAGTTCGGCCAATCCGGCGCCTTCGGCGGCCATTTCCTCGGCGATCTCCAGGACGGCGCCCTCGACGTCCGGAAAGTACTGATAGAAAGTCGCGGGAGAAGTTCCCGCCCGCCGGGCGACATCGATGACTTTGACGTCCCGGTACGGTGACGAGCTGAGCATTTCGCTGAGGCAGTCGAGCAGCTTCTGCCGGGTCTCCTGCCCACGTCGACCGGCCACGCGGCCGTCGACAGTACGTACTTGTCCTGTCATGTCGTCAGCTTACCGAGGGGTGATCGGAGCGCGATTTGACCGACTGCAAATGGGGTGCGAGGGGCGAGAGCGACTGGTGTGCCGGTGGGCGGGGCGCACGTGACCCGGATAATTTGGCAACATGGCCGAAAACAGGGCATCCGCGTATACAGAGGGCGTCCCTTGCTGGATGGACGCGCAGCTTCCCGATCTTGAGGCGGGCAAGCGCTTCTACGGTGAGCTCTTCGGGTGGAGTTTCGACGAGGAGACGTACGGCAGGTCCGTACTGGCCCGGCTGGAGGGGGAGCCCGTCGCCGCGCTCGCGCCGAAGACGGACGGCCGTATGCCCACCGTGTGGACCGTGTACTTCGCCGCTCCCGACGTCCGGGCGCTGGCCGCGCGGATCGGAGCCGGGGGCGGACAGGTCGTCACGCCGCCCGCCCGGGTCGACGACCTCGGCACGGCCGCCCTCGCCGCCGATCCCGAGGGCGCCGTCTTCGGGCTGTGGCAGCCGGGCAGCCACCCGGGCTTCGGCCGGCGCCACGAGCCGGGCACCTTCGTCTGGGTCCAGCTGTACGCCCGCGACACCGAGGCCGCCAACGCCTTCTACGGCGGACTCTTCCACGGCGCCCTCTTCGGCCCGGGCGCCGAGCCCGACTTCGGCCGCGCCGCCGTCTCCGAGGTCTTCCCGGCCGAGATGCCGCCGCACTTCCTCGTCCACTTCCGGGTGGCGGACCTCGGCGCCGCCCTCGACACGGTCGGCCGGCTCGGCGGACGGGTGCAGGTGCCGCCCTTCGGGACGTCGTACGGAAACGTGGCCGTCGTCGTCGACAATCAGGGGGCGTCCTTCGCGGTATTGCAGAGGTGAAATCCGCCCCCTGAGGGGAAAGGGGTGGTTTTTCACCAGGACATCCCGTTTCGTCACCGGGTTCGCAACCTGTGCGCCGGACAGGAAGAATCGGGGTGTGTGCCGCCGCGGCGGTGCGGTGGTGAGACGCTGCACTTCGGCCGCGTACATATGTGGGTGGCGCGGCTCGTACGGGGAGGTGGCAGGCAAGTGGTGGATCAGCTGACGCAGCACGATCCGCGGCGGATCGGGCCGTTCGAGGTGCTGGGACGGCTGGGCGCCGGCGGCATGGGGCTGGTCTATCTCGCGCGCTCGGCGTCCGGCCGGCGCGTGGCGATCAAGACGGTCCGGACCGAGCTGGCCGAGGACCAGCTGTTCCGGGTCCGTTTCACGCGCGAGGTGGAGGCGGCCCGGGCGGTCTCCGGCTTCTACACGGCCGCGGTCGTCGACGCCGACCCGCGCGCCGCCGTGCCGTGGCTGGCCACCGCCTACGTTCCCGCGCCCTCCCTCGAGGAGATAGTGACCGAGTGCGGGCCGCTCCCGGTCGAGGCGGTGCGCTGGCTCGCGGCGGGCGTCGCCGAGGCGCTGCAGTCCATCCACGGCGCCGGGCTGGTCCACCGCGACCTGAAGCCGTCCAACGTGCTCGTCGTCGAGGACGGGCCGCGGGTGATCGACTTCGGTATCGCCTCCGGGGTCTCGAACACCCGTCTGACCATGACGAACGTCGCCGTCGGCACCCCCGCCTACATGTCCCCGGAGCAGGCCAAGGACTCCCGCAGCGTGACCGGCGCCAGCGACGTGTTCTCGCTGGGCTCCATGCTGGTCTTCGCCGCCACCGGGCACCCGCCCTTCCACGGCGCCAACCCCGTCGAGACCGTCTTCATGCTGCTGCGCGAGGGCCCCGACCTGGAAGGGCTCCCGGACGATCTGCGTCCGCTGATCGAGTCCTGCATGGAGATGGACCCCACCGCCCGGCCCAACCCGGCCGACCTGCAGGCCCAGCTCGCCCCCCATCTGTTCGGCCCCGGCTCCGACGACAGCGGCACGGCCTCCGCCTGGCTGCCCGAGCACGCCGTCGGCCTCATCGAGTCCCGCCGCGGCGGCCGCCC
>NZ_JUJA01000033.1:0-16599 GCF_001906585.1 Streptomyces kebangsaanensis
CCCGCCGCACCCGGACACGACACCCGGACCCCGCCCGGACCCGGGGCCGCCGAGGCCGACGGGGCTGCCGCAGGGGCAGCCGAAGGCCCTGCCGAGCCGCCCGCGCGGCCCGACGCGGCCGGGGACACCGGCCCGTCCTCCCGGGGCCCCGAGGGGCCCGCCGCGGACGCCGGCACCGCCACCGCGCGCCAGGACGCCCCGCACCAGGACACGTCGGCCCCGGATACCCCGCACCGGGACACCGCGCCCGCCGAGGGCCCGCCCCCCGCGCCCCCGCAGGACGAGCACCCGCTCGCCTCGTACGTGCTGCGCGTCAACGGCGTCGACCGGCCCGTCACCGAGGCCTGGGTCGGCGAGTCGCTGCTGTACGTGCTGCGCGAGCGGCTCGGCCTCGCGGGCGCCAAGGACGGCTGCTCGCAGGGCGAGTGCGGCGCCTGCAACGTGCAGGTCGACGGACGCCTGGTCGCCTCCTGCCTGGTGCCCGCGGTCACCGCGGCCGGCAGCGAGGTCCGTACGGTCGAGGGCCTGGCCGTGGACGGCCGGCCCTCCGACGTGCAGCGGGCGCTCGCCCGGTGCGGCGCGGTCCAGTGCGGCTTCTGCGTGCCCGGCATGGCGATGACCCTGCACGACCTGCTGGAGGGCAACCCGGACCCGACCGAGCGGGAGACCCGCCAGGCCCTGTGCGGCAACCTGTGCCGCTGCTCGGGCTACCGGGGCGTCCTGCAGGCCGTCAAGGAGGTCGTCGCCGAACGCGAGGCGCACGCCGCGACGGACGACGCCGAACGGGACGCCGGAGAGCCGGACACCGCCGAACCGCGCATCCCGCACCAGGCGGGACCGGGCGACGGAGGGGTCCACCCCTCGGCGTTCGGGTCCCCGCGACCGCACGACCCCTACGGCCAGGACGGAGGCCAGGCGTGAGCAACGAAGCCGCCACCGCTGCCGCCACCGAGACCGCTGCCGCGCCCGAGCCGCTGCCGCACGGCCTCGGCTCCTCGCTGCCGGCCGCCGACGCCCGCGCCAAGACGGAGGGCACCTTCCCCTACGCGGCCGACCTGTGGGCCGAGGGCCTGCTGTGGGCGGCCGTGCTGCGCTCGCCGCACCCGCACGCGCGCATCGTGTCCATCGACACCACCCACGCGCGCGAGATGCCCGGAGTGCGGGCCGTCGTCACCCACGAGGACGTCCCCGGCCGCCCGGTGCACGGGCGGGGCACGGCCGACCGCCCGGTGTTCGCCTCGGAGGCCGTACGCCACCACGGCGAGCCCATCGCGGCCGTCGCCGCCGACCACCCGGACACCGCCCGGATGGCCGCCGCGGCCGTCATCGTCGAGTACGAGGTGCTCGACCCGGTGACCGACCCCGAGCAGGCCTTCGAGGCCGAGCCGCTGCACCCCGACGGCAACCTGATCCGGCACATCCCGCTGCGCCACGGCGACCCGGAGGCGGTCGGCGAGGTCGTCGTCGAGGGCCTGTACCGCATCGGCCGCCAGGACCCGGCCCCCATCGGTGCCGAGGCCGGGCTCGCGGTGCCCCGCCCCGACGGCGGCGTGGAGCTGTACCTGGCCTCCACCGACCCGCACACCGACCGCGACACGCTCGCCGCCTGCTACGGCCTGGAACCCGAGCGCGTGAAGATCGTCGTCACCGGTGTGCCGGGCGCGACGGCCGACCGCGAGGACCAGGGCTTCCAGCTGCCGCTCGGCCTGCTGGCGCTGCGCACCGGCTGCCCGGTGAAACTGACGGCGACCCGCGAGGAGTCCTTCCTGGGCCACACGCACCGCCACCCGACGCTGCTGCGCTACCGCCACCACGCCGACGCCGAGGGCAGACTGGTGAAGGTCGAGGCGCAGATCCTGCTGGACGCGGGCGCGTACGCCGACACCTCCTCCGACGCCCTGGCCGCCGCCGTGGCCTTCGCCTGCGGCCCCTACGTCGTGCCGAACGCCTTCATCGAGGGCTGGGCGGTGCGCACCAACAACCCGCCCTCCGGCCATGTCCGCGGCGAGGGCGCGATGCAGGTGTGCGCCGCCTACGAGGCGCAGATGGACAAGCTGGCCAAGAAGCTCGGGCTGGACCCGGCGGAGGTGCGCCTGCGCAACGCCATGGCGACGGGCGACGTCCTGCCGACCGGCCAGACGGTGACGTGCCCGGCGCCGGTCGCCGAACTGCTCCAGGCCGTACGGGACCACCCCCTGCCCCCGCTGCCCAAGGACACCCCCGAGGAGGAGTGGCTGCTGCCCGGCGGCCCGGAGGGCGCGGGCGAACCGGGCGCGGTGCGCCGGGGCGTGGGCTACGGCCTGGGCATGGTGCACATGCTCGGCGCGGAGGGCGCCGACGAGGTCTCCACGGCGACCGTGAGGGTCCACGGGGGCGTGGCGACGGTGCTGTGCGCCGCGGTGGAGACCGGCCAGGGCTTCACGACGCTCGCCCGGCAGATCGTCCAGGAGACCCTCGGCGTCGACGAGGTCCACGTGGCCCCGGTCGACACCGACCAGCCGCCGGCCGGCGCGGGCTGCCGCGGCCGCCACACCTGGGTGTCGGGCGGCGCGGTGGAACGCGCGGCGAAGATGGTCCGCACGCAGCTCCTGCAGCCGCTGGCGCACAAGTTCGGCATGTCCACGGAACTGCTGCAGATCACGGACGGCAAGATCACGTCGTACGACGGCGTGCTGTCCACGACCGTGACGGAGGCGTTGGACGGCAAGGAACTGTGGGCGACGGCCCAGTGCCGCCCGCACCCCACGGAACCGCTGGACGAGGCCGGCCAGGGCGACGCGTTCGTGGGCCTCGCCTTCTGCGCGATCCGCGCGGTGGTGGACGTGGACATCGAGATGGGCACGGTACGGGTGGTGGAGCTGGCCGTGGCGCAGGACGTCGGCCGGGTCCTGAACCCCGCCCAGCTGACCGCCCGGATCGAGGGGGGCGTCACCCAGGGCGTGGGCATCGCCCTCACGGAGAACCTGCGCACCCCGCGCGGGCTGGTCCGCCACCCCGATCTCACGGGCTACGCCCTGCCCACGGCCCTGGACGCGCCCGACATCCGGATCGTGAAACTGGTCGAGGAACGGGACGTCGTCGCCCCCTTCGGCGCCAAGGCGGCCAGCGCGGTACCGGTCGTGACCTCCCCGGCGGCCGTCGCCTCCGCGGTACGCGCCGCCACCGGCCGCCCCGTCAACCGCCTGCCGATCCGCCCCCAGGCGGCGGTCGTGACGAACCAGTAGGCGGGACACCCGGACGGAACGGACGGGGCCGGGAGGGAACGCCTACGGCCCCGCCGGCGTCTTCCGTCCCGGGGGCGTTGTCAGTGGTGCGGCGTAGTGTTTCCGGCAGTGGGGACAAGGCCTCCGCCCGGGGCGGCACGCCGAGGCGCGCCCCGCCCGGCACCCGAACCGATCCGCACGGGGGAGCGATGAGCACGACCGACACCGTCGCCGCGGTGATCACCCTGCCCGCATCCGGACTGGCCCTGGACCTGCCCACCCGCCTGCTGCGCCAGGAGTTCGGCCAGGGACGCGTCGCCCGCTTCGAGGACGTCGACTTCCCCGCCACCCTCACCCACGAGCCGACCCGCCGCTTCCTGCGCGACACGGGCCTGCCCGAGGACGGCGTCCTCCTCCAGCTGGACACCGACGTACCTCTGCCGACCCTCACCGAGTTCTACGCCGACGAGCGTGCCGACGAGTGCGTCGACGCGTTCCGGCCCGGCGAACTCCCCGCCCGCGCCGATCACTTGATACGCCTGGGCCGCCTCGTGGACGGCAACAGCCTGCTGGTCGACGGCGCCACGGGCAGGGTCGGCACCTGGAGCGAGGACCGGGCCACCCTGTCCCCGCTCACCAAGGACGTCTCCGTCCTCACCCTCATGCTCTGGCTGCTGCACCGCGCTCTCGGGGGCCCCGCCCGCCGTTCGTGAACGGCGGACGTACGACCGAGGTCGCAGGTCACGGGAGACTTCCGACAGGGGCCAAAGGTGTCTGCGCACCTTACGCTGGCGGGCATGAGTGCCCTGGAACCGCGCGACGCCGACGTCGCGGACATCTCCGACAGAAGCCGGCCGCGTGACGAGCCGGCCGACACCGTGCTGAGCCGGAGCCACCGGTCGCTGAGCATCGGGATCGTGTCGGTCGTGCTGCTGATCGCCTTCGAGGCGACGGCCGTCGGCACGGCCATGCCCGTCGCGGCGCGCGAGCTGGACGGGGTGTCGCTGTACGCGTTCGCGTTCTCGGGGTTCTTCACCACCTCCCTGTTCGGGATGGTGCTCTCCGGGCAGTGGTCGGACCGGCGGGGACCGCTGGGGCCGCTGACCGCGGGGATCGGCTCGTTCGCGGCCGGGCTGCTGCTGGCCGGGACGGCGGGCGCGATGTGGGTGTTCATCCTGGGGCGGGCCGTGCAGGGGCTCGGCGGCGGACTGGTGATCGTCGCCCTGTACGTCGTCGTCAGCCGGGCCTACCCCGAGCGGCTGCGGCCGTCGATCATGGCGGCGTTCGCGGCGGCCTGGGTGGTCCCGTCGATCGTCGGCCCCCTCGCCTCGGGCGCGGTGACCGAGCACCTCGGCTGGCGCTGGGTGTTCGTCGGCGTCCCGGTGCTGGTCGTGTTCCCGCTGGCGGTCGCCCTGCCGCAGATACGGCGGCGGGCGGGCGGCCCGGTGGGGGAGCCCGGCGAGGAGCGGGCATCCTTCGACCGGCGGCGCATCCGGCTCGCCCTCGGCATCTCCCTGGGCGCCGGGCTGCTGCAGTACGCGGCCCAGGACCTGCGGTGGCTGTCGCTGCTGCCCGGAGTGGCGGGGGCCGCGCTGCTGGTGCCGGCCGTGCTGGGGCTGCTGCCGCGCGGCACGTACCGGGCGGCGCGCGGGCTGCCGTCCGTGGTGCTGCTGCGCGGGGTCGCGGCGGGCTCCTTCATCGCCGCCGAGTCCTTCGTACCGCTGATGCTCGTCACCCAGCGGGGACTGTCCCCGACGCTGGCCGGGTTCTCCCTCGCGGCGGGCGGGGTCACCTGGGCGCTGGGCTCGTGGGTGCAGTCGCGGCCGCGGATGGCGCCGCACCGGGAGCGGCTGATGACCCTCGGGATGCTGCTGGTGGCCGCGTCCATCGCCGCCGCGCCCAGCGTGCTGATCGCCGCCGTGCCCGTCTGGACGGTCGCCGTCGCCTGGGCCTTCGGCTGCTTCGGCATGGGTCTGGTCATCGCCTCCACCAGTGTGCTGCTGCTGCGCCTGTCCGCCCCCGAGGAGGCCGGCGCCAACTCCGCGGCCCTGCAGATCTCCGACGCCCTGTCCAACGTCGTCCTGCTCGCCGCGGGCGGCGCCGCCTTCGCCGCCCTGGGCGGCGGCACGGTCGCCCACACGACGGCGACGGCCGGCTCCACCTCCCACCCGGCGGCGTTCGCGGCGGTGTTCCTGCCGATGGCGGCGGTGGCGCTGGCGGGGACCTGGGTGACGGGGCGGTTGCGTAGCGTATAGATTGATACCGCAATGACCCCAAGAATGGTACCATTCTGGTATGGCTATGAATCTTCGTCTCCGTGACGACCAGCAGGAAGCTCTCAAGCAGCGGGCGGAGGAGGAGGGGCGCAGTATGCACGCGATAGTGCTTCAGGCCATCGACCGGTATCTGGAGCAGGAAGCGGACCGGGCCACGGTTCGCCGCCTGGGGGCCAAATACGCGGCGCAACACGCCGACCTTCTGAGGCGGCTGGGGGAGTAGATGAAGTACCTGACGGTCCAGGAGGCCCTGGACCTGGCCGAGCTGGCGTGCGGGGAGCAGGAGATCGCGGTTCGCGACCTGGGCCTGCTCAGCTCGGCCCTTCATCGGCCGCGGTCGCAGATGTTCGGCGTCGAGGCCTACACGGACCTGTTCGAGAAAGCGGCGGCGCTGTTGCAGTCGCTCGCCGTGAACCATCCCTTGATCGACGGCAACAAGCGCACCGCGTGGATGTGCACCGTGGTCTTCCTCGACTTCAACGGGGCCGAAATGGTCGACGTCGATCAGGACGAGGCGTACAAGCTGGTCGTCGAGGCGGCGGCCGGGGGTCTGGAAGATGTGGGCCTGATCGCCCGGCGTCTGAGGGAACTGCACGAGTCGATGTGACCTCAGTCCCATCCCCGGGGGACGCCGTGCCGTCGGCACGTTGGCACAGCCGGGCCGCCGATAAGGTGGCCCGGTTGTCGTACGTAGCCGAGCACCCGAGCACAGCGAACTGGAGACCGTGACCATCACCGCCGCCGCCTCCTCTTCCCACCACCTCTCGCCCGCCTTCCCGGGGCGTGCCCCCTGGGGCACCGCCAGCAAGCTGCGTGCCTGGCAGCAGGCCGCGATGGACAAGTACGTCCAGGAGCAGCCACGCGACTTCCTCGCGGTGGCCACCCCCGGTGCCGGAAAGACGACCTTCGCGCTGACGCTCGCCTCCTGGCTGCTGCACCACCACGTCGTCCAGCAGGTCACCGTGGTCGCGCCGACCGAGCACCTGAAGAAGCAGTGGGCGGAGGCGGCCGCGCGGATCGGGATCAGGCTGGACCCGGAGTACAGCGCGGGCCCGCTCGGCAGGGAGTACCACGGGGTCGCCGTGACGTACGCGGGCGTCGGCGTCCGCCCCATGCTGCACCGCAACCGCGTCGAGCAGCGCAAGACCCTCGTCATCCTCGACGAGATCCACCACGCCGGCGACAGCAAGTCCTGGGGCGAGGCCTGCCTGGAGGCGTTCGAGCCGGCCACCCGGCGGCTCGCGCTCACCGGTACGCCGTTCCGGTCCGACACCAACCCCATCCCCTTCGTGACGTACGAGGAGGACGCGGCCGGCATCCGGCGTTCGGCCGCCGACTACACCTACGGCTACGGCTCCGCCCTCGCCGACAACGTCGTCCGCCCCGTCATCTTCCTCTCCTACAGCGGCAACATGCGCTGGCGCACCAAGGCCGGCGACGAGGTCGCGGCCAGGCTGGGCGAGCCGATGACCAAGGACGCGATCAGCCAGGCCTGGCGCACCGCGCTCGACCCGCGCGGCGAGTGGATGCCGGCCGTGCTGCGCGCCGCGGACCAGCGGCTGACCGAGGTCCGCAAGGCCATCCCGGACGCCGGCGCCCTGGTCATCGCCTCCGACCAGGACTCCGCCCGCGCCTACGCCAAGCTGATCCGCGAGATCACCGGCAACAGCGCGACGCTCGTCCTCTCCGACGACGCCGGCGCCTCGAAGCGGATCGACGAGTTCAGCGACAACGAGGACCGCTGGATGGTGGCCGTCCGCATGGTGTCCGAGGGCGTCGACGTGCCCCGCCTCGCGGTCGGGGTGTACGCCACCACCATCTCCACGCCGCTGTTCTTCGCCCAGGCCGTCGGCCGTTTCGTACGGTCCCGGCGGCGCGGCGAGACCGCCTCCGTCTTCCTGCCGACCGTCCCGGACCTGCTCACCTTCGCCAACGAGATGGAGGTCGAGCGCGACCACGCCCTCGACAGGCCGAAGAAGGGCGGCGAGGACGACCCGTACGCCGAGTCCGAGAAGGAGATGGAGGAGGCGAACCGGGAGCAGGACGAGGACACGGGCGAGCAGGACATGCTGCCCTTCGAGGCGCTGGAGTCCGACGCCGTCTTCGACCGGGTCCTCTACGACGGCGCCGAGTTCGGCATGCAGGCCCACCCGGGCAGCGAGGAGGAGCAGGACTACCTCGGCATTCCGGGGCTGCTGGAGCCCGAGCAGGTGCAGATGCTGCTGCAGAAGCGGCAGGCCCGGCAGATCGCGCACAGCCGCAGGAGGCCGGCCGAGGAGGCCGATCTGCTCGAACTGCCCGCCGACCGGCGGCCGGTGGTCACGCACAAGGAGCTGATGGAGCTGCGCCGGCAGCTCAACACGATGGTCGGCGCGTACGTCCACCAGAGCGGCAAGCCGCACGGGGTGATCCACAACGAACTGCGCCGTGTGTGCGGTGGTCCGCCCAGCGCGGAGGCGACGGCGGGGCAGTTGCGGCAGCGGATCGCCAAGGTGCAGGAGTGGGCTACGCGGATGCGGTGACGCTCCGCTGGGGGTGGGGGGCTTTCCCACCCGCCCGCCCGTCTCGGTGGGTCGAGGGGGGACCGTCCCCCGGGGCTCCGCCCCGGATCCCGGCGGGGGCTGCGCCCCCCGCACCCCCTGGGGCTCCGCCCCGGATCCCGGCGGGGGCTGCGCCCCCCGCACCCCCTGGGGCTCCGCCCCGGATCCCGGCGGGGGCTGCGCCCCCCGCACCCCCTGGGGCTCCGCCCCGGGCCCCGGCGGGGCTGCGCCCCCGCACCCCCGGGCTTCGCCCCCGTGCCTTCAGGGTTCCGTCGCCGGGTCGGTTCGGTGGGCGTATCCGGACAAACGTGAGTAGTCCGTGACGACCGGTGACCGGATTCTGGACGGAGGCTTCCGCTCAGCGAACCGGCTTCGCTAATGTCCCGCTACGCACACGCCCCGTGGCAGCGCCGCCGCGGAGCGCAGCCGTGAAGCGACTTCAGTCCGGGACGACCCGGACCGTCGGCCGATCGGCGGCCTCTGTCGCGTCACTGACGGGACTCGGTGACGCATCCGACGCGAAGGGGTCCGCCGACCTCACCACTTAAGGAGTGGGCGTCGTGACCGCGGAGACCTCTCAGACGCTCGACCGCGGCCTCAGGGTCCTCAAGCTGCTGGCCGACACGGACCACGGGCTGACCGTCACCGAGCTGTCCCAGAAACTGGGCGTCAACCGGACCGTGGTGTACCGACTGCTCGCCACCCTGGAACAGCACGCGCTGGTACGCCGTGATCTCGGCGGCCGCGCCCGGGTCGGGCTCGGGGTGCTGCGGCTGGGCCGCCAGGTGCATCCGCTGGTGCGGGAGGCCGCGCTGCCGGCGCTGCGCTCACTCGCGGAGGACATCGGGGCGACCGCGCACCTGACGCTGGTGGACGGTGGGGAGGCGCTGGCCGTCGCCGTGGTCGAGCCGACCTGGACGGACTACCACGTGGCCTACCGGGCCGGGTTCCGGCACCCCCTGGAGCGGGGCGCGGCGGGCAAGGCGATCCTCGCGGCCCGGCGGCGGCCGGCGGCGGATCCCGGCTGCATCCTGACCCACGGCGAGCTGGAGGCGGGCGCCTGCGGGGCGGCGGCCCCGCTGCTCGGCGTGACGGGCCTCGAGGGCAGCGTCGGGGTCGTCATGCTGGCGGACTCCGTACCGGAGCGGGTGGGGCCGCGGGTGATGGACGCGGCGCGCGAGGTCGCGGAGGCGCTGCGCTAGCACAGCCGCCGAGCCGCACCGGGCGAGGTGGGCGTGGCTGCGGCGCGTTAGATTGATCCCGTGCTCCCTCGCCTCTCACGCCCCCAGGCCCTCACCGTCTGCGCGCTGCCCGTCGTGGCTCTGATCGCCGCCGCGGTGTTCGTGCCGCTGCCGTTCTCGGTGGCGCAGCCGGGCATGACGGCGAACGTGCTCGGCGAGAACAAGGGCACCCAGGTCATCACCGTCTCCGGCGCCCCCATCCGCGAAACGAGCGGGCAGTTGCGGATGACGACCATCGAGGCGACCGGCCCGGACGCGAACGTCTCGCTGGGGGACGTGATCGACGGCTGGTTCGCCACCGACCGGGCGGTCATGCCGCGCGACGCGGTCTACCCGAGCGGCAACAGCGTCAAGGAGATCGAGCGGCACAACGCCGAGCAGATGCGGCAGTCCCAGGACGCGGCCGCCCAGGCGGCCCTGAAGTACCTCGGCGTCGACGACAAGAACGTCAAGGTGACGCTGAGGCTCGCCGACGTCGGCGGACCCAGCGCGGGCCTGCTGTTCTCCCTCGGCATCGTCGACAAGCTCGACGGCGACGGCAGCGGCGGCGACCTCACGGGCGGCCGGACGATCGCCGGCACGGGAACCATCACCGCCGACGGCAAGGTCGGCGCGGTCGGCGGCGTGGGCCTGAAGACCCAGGCCGCCCGCCGGGACGGCGCCACGGTCTTCCTGGTCCCGAAGGCCGAGTGTGCCGGGGCCAGGTCCGAGCTGCCGAAGGGGCTGCGCCTGGTCCCGGTGACCACCCTGAAGGGCGCCGTCGACGCCCTGGTGGCCCTGGAGAAGGGGAAGGGCTCCGTCCCCAGCTGCTAGACCGCGGCCACCGGCTTCGGGGCGGCCGTGGCGAGGCGGAGGCCGACTTCCACGAGGGTCCAGCCCAGGCGGACGCGGAGATCGCGGGGAGGTGTGGCCGCGGTCGCGAGGCGGTGGGCGGTGGCCCGGGTACGGAGTTCGGCGGCGTGGGTGTGGTGCAGGACGAGATGGGTCTCGGGGAGCATCGGGCGGGGCCTCTCAGTCCGTGTGGGTGGGGAAGACGTGCGTGTGGACGCGTACCCGCTCGGTGTCCGGGGTGCCGTCGGCGGGGGCCAGGGCGCGGTAGCTCTCCACGAGCTCGTGCATCTTCTCGCCCAGTTCGCGGGCGAGTTCGGGCGTGAGGCGCAGCGTCCAGTCGCTCAGGTCCGAGGCGCGGGTCCATGCCTCGGACCAGTCGCTCCTCGTACCGAGCCAGGTCGCCAGCTCCTGGGTGCGCTGGTTCGCGAGCTCGTGCAGGAACAGGTCGGCGGCGCCGCGCACTTCGGGGTCGGGGTCCTTCAGCAGCGTCCCGTCGAGGCTCACGCCCCCGTGGGCCGCCCGCCACCAGCGCTCCCGCCCCTTGCCGTGTTCGGGTGCGTCCTCGACGAAGCCGTGCGCGGCGAGCTGGCGCAGGTGGTAACTGGTGGCGCCGCTGGACTCGCCCAGTTTCGCGGCCAGTTGGGACGCGGTGGCCGGCCCGCCGCGCCGCAGTGCGGTGAGCAGTTGCATGCGCAGGGGATGGGCGAGCCCCCTCAGTGAGCGGGCGTCGAGAGGGCGGACCTGGTGGTCCCGGGGCTCGTTCATGCGTACAAAGATAGTGTTGCAAAGAAGGCTTTGCAACGTGTTCTTTGGAACCTGCCCTCACTCCTCTCCCGCCGCCTGCTCCACCAGTGGAATGACCCGCAGCGGCACCGGGTTCTCCATCACGATCGCCGTCGAGGCGCGCACGATCCCCTCGAAGCCCACCACCCGGTCGATCACCCGCTGCAGATCGGCGTTCGAGCGGGCGACCAGCCGGCACAGCATGTCGCCCGACCCGGTGGTGGTGTGCAGTTCCAGCACCTCCGGCACGGCCGCCAGGTGCGCCCGTACGTCCGTCCCCTGCCCCTGCCGGATCTCCAGCGTCGCGAACGCCGTCACCGGGTAGCCGAGCGCCGCCGGGTCCACCTCCGGGCCGAAGCCGCGGATCACCCCGCCCGACTGCAGGCGGTCCAGCCGCGCCTGGACCGTTCCCCGTGCCACCCCCAGCCGCCGCGACATCTCCAGCACGCCGACGCGCGGCTCGCGCGCCAGCAGCACGATGATGCGGCCGTCCAGATGATCGATCGCCATGCGTTCCGCCTCCCGGGGTGGTCATCCTGTACAGAAAGCCCGCAGATGCGCCGCTCTCGCTGGTCATATTGCCCAGTGAATGCGCGAACTATTGCGCACCTTGCGAGACCGGGTGAACCTTCCGCCATGACGCAGACCACACACCACACTCCCGACGAGACCGCCCGGCAGGCCGACCCCTTCCCGGTCAAGGGAATGGACGCGGTCGTCTTCGCCGTGGGCAACGCCAAGCAGGCGGCGCACTACTACTCCACCGCCTTCGGCATGAAGCTGGTCGCCTACTCCGGACCGGAGAACGGCAGCCGCGAGACCGCCGCTTACGTCCTGGAGAGCGGCTCCGCCCGGTTCGTGTTCACCTCGGTGATCAAGCCCGTCACCACCTGGGGCCACTTCCTCGCCCAGCACGTGGCCGAGCACGGCGACGGCGTCGTCGACCTCGCCATCGAGGTGCCGGACGTGCGCGCCGCGTACGCCTACGCCGTCGAGCACGGCGCCCGCTCGGTGGCGGAGCCGTACGAGGTGAAGGACGAGCACGGCACCGTCGTCCTCGCGGCGATCGCCACCTACGGCGAGACCCGCCACACCCTGGTCGAGCGGACCGGCTACGACGGCCCGTACCTGCCCGGCTACGTGGCCGCGAAGCCCGTCGTCGAGCCGCCCGCCCAGCGCATGTTCCAGGCCGTCGACCACTGCGTCGGCAACGTCGAACTCGGCCGGATGAACGAGTGGGTGGAGTTCTACAACAAGGTCATGGGCTTCACGAACATGAAGGAGTTCGTGGGCGACGACATCGCCACCGAGTACAGCGCGCTGATGTCGAAGGTCGTGGCCGACGGCACGCTGAAGGTCAAGTTCCCGATCAACGAGCCCGCGATCGCCAAGAAGAAGTCCCAGATCGACGAGTACCTGGAGTTCTACGGCGGCGCCGGCGTCCAGCACATCGCGCTGAACACCAACGACATCGTGCAGACGGTCCGTCAGATGCGGGCGGCCGGTGTCCAGTTCCTCGACACCCCGGACTCGTACTACGACACCCTCGGCGAGTGGGTCGGCGACACCCGCGTGCCCGTCGAGACCCTGCGCGAGCTGAAGATCCTCGCCGACCGCGACGAGGACGGCTACCTGCTGCAGATCTTCACCAAGCCGGTCCAGGACCGCCCGACCGTGTTCTTCGAACTCATCGAGCGGCACGGCTCGATGGGCTTCGGCAAGGGCAACTTCAAGGCCCTGTTCGAGGCGATCGAGCGCGAGCAGGAGCGCCGCGGCAACCTGTGAGCCCGGAGCCCGCACACACCGGTGGACCCGCCCGCCGCGCCACCCGCGCGGCGGGCGGGCCGCCGTCACCGCCGTCACCGCCGTCACCGCCGGCAGCGGCGCCCACCGGCGCCGCTATCCGGTGACGTCCCCCGGCGCCTCCGTCCCCGGCGGCCCGCCCAGTGCCGCCGGCGCCGCCCGCGCCTGCGGCACGGCCGGCGGGGAGAAGTACGGGTTGGTCCGCAGCGCCTTCTCCAGATGCCGCCGGGCCGGGCAGCCCCAGGCTCTGCTCGATCATCCCCCGGTGGTAGGCGTACAGCGCGTTGCGCACCCCGCCGCCCCTGGCCGCCTCCGTGGCCTCCAGGGCGAAGTCCAGCGCCTCCTCGTCCTGCCCTCCCCGGTGCAGCGCCCACCCCAGGGCGTGGGTTACCGCCGTCCCTGGCTGCCGCCGCCACTCCTCGCGCAGCCGTCGCACCGCCGACCGGGCGTCGCCGTGGTCCGCCTCGAACCGCCCCGGCACCAGCTCGTCGTCGACCCCGGCCGCCGCGCCCTGCCGTACCCGTGCCCGCAGCAGGCCGTACTGCGGGCCGGCCTCCTGCTCCATCCCCAGTGACTGGTACAACTCGCCCAGCTACAAGGCGTGTTCGGGATCCGGTTGCTCGGCCAGCGCCTGCTGGTACGCCGTCAGCGCCTCCGCCGTCCGGCCCAGTGCGGCCAGCGTCCGCCCCCGCCCGGCCATCGCCGCCCGCCGGCCGGGATCGAGCCGCAGCGCCTCGTCGAAGTGGCGCAGCGCCTCCTCGCGGTCCCCGCGCTCGAACGCGATCCGGCCGGGCTGCTCCAGGTACGCGGCCTGCTCGGCGGGCGAGGTCGCCGAGGCCACCGCGTCCGACAGCTGGGCCGCCGCGTCCTCACACCGGCCCCGGTCCCAGTGGACGGCCGCCGCCTTGGCCCGCACGGCGGGGGAGCGGTGCAGCTTCAGCAGTTCGTCCAGGGTGCGCTGCGCGGCCTCGTGGTCGCCGAGCCCGGCGTAGGCGTCGATCAACAGCGGATACGTCGTCCACCGCCTGGGCTCCAGGTCCAGCGCCTCCTCGCCCCGGGAGCGGGCCGCGGAGAAGTCCCGCCGCTCGTTCGCCGGCGCCGCCAGCCCCTCCAGGGCCCGAGGGTTCTCCTCCGGGCGCAGCCGCAGCGAGGTGCGCAGCGCGTCCTCGGCCTTCGGACAGTTCGCCGCGTCGGCCGTGCGCCGCCCCTGTTCGACGTAGGCGGCCCCGAGCACCGCCCACGCCCGCGCGTCCCGCGGCTGCGCCCGCAGATGCCGCTCCCGCTCGGCGATCAGTGCCGCCAGGCCGGGCAGCGAAGCCGGCACCCCGGTGCTCACCGCGGTCAGCGCCATCGCCCGGGGCGCCGGACCGGGCGCCGGTGCGGGCGCCGGCGCGGGCGCCCTCGTCACCGGCCGCGGGGCCGGCAGCGACAGCAGCGCCGCGCCCAGCGCGCCGGCCAGCAGGACCAGGGCGAGGAGCACCCGGCGCAGCAGGCGGGAGCGGCGACGCGGCTCGGGCGACGGCGACGCGGCCGGGCTCTGCAGTGGGTTCTCCATGGCGCACACTGTGCGTCAATACGACTATCGCCACCCGGGAGGCGGAGGGATGCGGCCGACGGGTTCACACCGATGGCCGCGAGTGCGACGCTGTGATCATGAGCCGTATTCAAGCCGCCCCCGAAGAAGTCCAGGGCAACCTCACCGACCGGCTCCTCGCGGGTCTGCCGGCCGAGGCGGTCCTCATCGATTCCGACGTCACGGCCTCCTACGCCAACGACATGGCGAGCTTCTGCCCGTCCGGCGTCCCGGCCGTGGTCGTCCTGCCGCGCACGGTGGAAGAGGTGCAGCACGTCATGCGCGTCGCCACCGAGCTGCGCGTCCCCGTGGTCCCGCAGGGCGCCCGCACCGGCCTGTCCGGCGCGGCCAACGCCTCCGAGGGCTGCATCGTGCTGTCCCTGACCAGGATGGACCGCATCCTGGAGATCAACCCGGTCGACCGGATCGCGGTCGTCGAGCCGGGCGTCGTCAACGCCGCGCTGTCCCGCGCGGTGGACGAGCACGGCCTGTGCTACCCGCCGGACCCCTCCAGCTGGGAGACGTGCACCATCGGCGGCAACATCGGCACCGCCTCCGGCGGCCTGTGCTGCGTGAAGTACGGGGTCACCGCCGAGTACGTGCTCGGCCTGGACGTGGTGCTGGCCGACGGACGGCTGATGTCCACCGGCCGCCGCACCGCCAAGGGCGTAGCCGGATACGACCTGACCCGCCTGATCGTCGGCTCCGAGGGCTCGCTCGGCATCGTCGTACGGGCCGTCCTGGCGCTCAAGCCGCGGCCGCCGCAGCAGCTGGTGCTGGCCGCCGAGTTCGCCTCCGCGGCCGCCGCCTGCGACGCGGTGTGCCGGATCATGAAAACAGAAGGGCGCGAAGCGCTTCCGCAGAAGGGTGGTGGTGGGCGACGGGCGGGAGGCCATGTGCCGTCCCTGCTGGAGCTCATGGACCGTACGACGGTCAAGGCCGTCAACGACCTCGCGCACATGGGCCTGCCGGAGACCACCGAGGCGCTGCTGCTGGCCGCCTTCGACACCCCGGACCCCGCCGCCGACCTCGCCGCGGTCGGCGCGCTGTGCGAGGCGGCGGGCGCCACCCAGGTCGTGCCCGCCGACGACGCCGCCGAGTCCGAGATGCTGCTGCAGGCGCGGCGGCTGTCGCTGATCGCGCTGGAGGCGGTCAAGGGCACGACGATGATCGACGACGTGTGCGTGCCGCGGTCCCGGCTCGGCGAGATGCTCGAGGGCATCGAACGGATCGCCGAGAAGTACCAGCTCACCATCGGGGTCTGCGCGCACGCCGGCGACGGCAACACGCACCCGACCGTCTGCTTCGACGCCCGCGACCCCGACGAGTCGCGGCGCGCCCGTGAGTCCTTCGACGAGATCATGGCCCTCGGCCTCCGGCTCGGCGGCACGATCACGGGGGAGCACGGTGTGGGCGTGCTGAAGAAGGAGTGGCTGGCGCGGGAGATCGGCCCGGTGGGGGTCGAGATGCAGCGGGCGATCAAACAGGTCTTCGACCCGCTGGGCATCCTCAACCCCGGCAAACTGTTCTGATCACGGGTGTGAACCACATGTACGAAGTTGCCCGGAAAGGAGTGGGTCCGGCCGGACCGGCGGTGGCGGGTGCCCCGGTCTGATAGATGTGGAGCCCCCAACACGACCCCCGAGTAGATACGGGACGACGGACATGAGCGCCCCAACCCCGGAACCCGGTGAGGACAGACCCCGCGAGGGGTACTACCCGGACCCGTCCATTCCTGGATACGTCCGGTACTGGAACGGCTCCGCCTGGGTGCCGGGCACCAGCCGGCCGGCACCGGCCGACGGCGAGCCGCTCGGCCCGCCGCCCGGCGCGCGTCCCGCGCCGGCCCCAGCGGTGGAGGAGACGGGCCCCCACTTCTTCGACGAGGACGACCCCGCCCTCGGCCCCGACCCCGACCCCGGGCCCGGCCCGGCGGAGGCCCGGCGCGGCGGCCGGCCCGAACCGGCGTCGGCGTGGGGCGCCGACCGCTCCCGGCAGTCCGGCTTCGGCGGCGACCAGGACCACCGCGTCTCCTGGGGTGCCGACCCGAGGGTCCCCCACGCGGCGGAGGCCGGCACCCCGGAGACGCCGGGCGACGCCCCCGGCATCCCGGGCCCGGGCGCCCCTGTCGACGAGGGCACGATGACCTTCCGCCCGGTACCGCCGAGGGCCTTCCCGGCCCAGGGCCCGTCCGCGTCCGGCGGGGGTTCCGCTGCCGGCGGTCCCGGCTTCGGCGCCGGGAAGGCCGCCGCCGAGCGCGCGGCAGCGGCGCAGGGCCAGGCGGGCAGCGGGGTTCAGGGCCGGGCAGGAGGAGGCCCCGCGCAGGGGCCGGCCGGTGCACCGGCGGGG
>NZ_JUJA01000033.1:16637-16918 GCF_001906585.1 Streptomyces kebangsaanensis
CCCCGCCGCACCCGCCCCGTCCCCAGGGCCCTTCGGGGGGCCCGCCCCCGCGAACTTCCCCGCCGCGCCCCTGCCCCAGCAGTCCGGCGCCCCCCTGGCCGCGTCCGCGCCGCTGACCAGTGGGCCCGGTGGCGGGCAGTCCTCCTGGGCGCAGCAGGTGCACCAGTTGGCGGGGGCGGGTGACGAGCAGCCCGTCGCGCCCTGGAAGCCGCCGGTCGAGGACCCGTTCCAGGCGGCGGCGCGACGGCAGGCGGCGGCCCGCCCGGCCGGCCTCGGCAAGC
>NZ_JUJA01000033.1:16965-21401 GCF_001906585.1 Streptomyces kebangsaanensis
CGCCGTACCGCTCGGCGCCAGGGCGGTCGACCACGTCAACGACAAGATCGACGCGGCCAGGCTCTCCGGCCGTACGGTCACCGTCTGGCTCCTGGACGGCACCACGGGGACGTACCTCGGCATCGTCCTCGCCGTGCTGCTGCTCTTCGGCGTCGTCTACGAGGTGCTGCCCACGGTCAAGTGGGGCCGCACCCTGGGCAAGAAGCTGTGCGGTCTGGAGGTGCGGGACATCGAGGCCCACGAGCCCCCGGCCTTCGGGTCCGCCCTGCGCCGCTGGCTCGTCTACAGCGTCCCCGGCCTGCTCGGCGTCGGCCTCGTGGGCGTGGTGTGGTGCCTGTTCGACCGGCCGTGGCACCAGTGCTGGCACGACAAGGCGGCGCACACGTTCGTGGCCGGCTGACCGGACCGGCGCGGGCCGCCCCGGCCGGACGACCAAGGTCATCCGTACGGCCCGTCCCAGGTGCGGGGCGGGCCCGCTCGCGGTGCACTCGGCGCATGAGCACCGAACCGCCCCACGGCTCCGAACCTCCCCACGGCTCCGGGCCGCCGCCACCGCCCCCCGGCGGGCCGCCGCCACCCCCCGGCGGCGGTCCCGAGGGCGGGGGGCCGTACGGCGGAGGCCAGGGCGGAGGCCCGTACGGCCCCGGCGGGCCCCCCGGCGGCGGAGGCGGGCCCCACGGCGGTGGGCCCTACGGCGGTGGACCCTACGGGGGTGGGCCGTACCCCGGCGATCCCCTCGCCGGCATGCCCCCGCTCGCCGACAGCGGCAAGCGCACCCTCGCCCGGATCGTCGACCTGATCCTGGTGGGGATCGTCGTCGCGCTGATCACCTGGGCGCTGCGGGTCAACGAGTACGCGGTGAACGCCGAGAGCGTGCAGGTCGGGAAGTCCGTGGCGCAGTCGGTCGTCGGGGTGGTGCTCTACATGGCCTACGACACCTTCATGATCGCCAGATCCGGGCAGACCCTCGGCAAGAAGTGGCTCAACCTGCGCGTGGCCAACCTGGCCGACGGCTCCACCCCGTCCGTCCCGACCGCGCTGGCCCGCGCCGCGGTGCTGTGGATCCCGTGCTGGTTCTGCTGCGCCTGCCTCTGGCTGGTGATCTCCGGCGGCTGGAGCTTCTTCGACCGGCCCTACAAGCAGGGCCTGCACGACAAGGCGGCCAGGACGGTGGTGGTCAGCACCGGTTGACGCCGGCCCGACGTGAAGACCGGGGTGAAGGCCGGAGTGAGGACCGGAGTGAGGACCGGGGCGGAGCCCGAAGCGGGCAGGGTCAGGAGGCCGTCCGCCCCCGTGCCGGCTCCATCCCCGCCGAGACCGGCTCNCCCGCCGCACCGGCGCCCGCGGAGTCGTCCGCCCGGCGGCCGGCCTCACCGTACGTGCCTTCGGCAGCGGTGCCGTCATGGCGACCAGGAGGCCCAGCGCGAGCGCCGACACGGCGATGACGACCACCCCCGGGCCCGAACTCGTCCGGGACAGCAGCAACATGGCGAGCGTCGAGAAGATCACGGTGCAGGAGCCGTAGACGAGCTGTGCGGCGGTCGGACGAGGCATGGCAATCGGGTCCTCGAAAGTGGGGGTCTCCCCCCGTGCCTCTCGCTTGGGGGAGGATGCGGACAGGGAACTGCGGGTGTGACAAGGATGTCGGCCTGGTTTTCCACCGGCTTCCGGGCGTTCCGCCGGCCGACTCTACCGGCTGTGTGCCCGAGTGGAACCGTCGGTAAGCATGGCCTGACCCGCGGTGCCGGTGCACAGGGGGCGCACGGAGTCATACGGCCCACGAAGTGCATGGATTCGCGCGCCCGTTCGGGACCTGTTCCGGTGTACGGCCCCTCCGGTTCGCCGCCGTCCCCGCGTTCGCAAAGCGGACGGGCGCTCCGCATAGTGCAGTTGACCTGTTCAAGTCAAGGTCTGTATTTTCTCGGCAACCTCTAGTCAAATGACGTCACTTGACTACACGCGTTGCTCGCGCGCGGACCTTCCCTTGTTCCCAGGTTCCCCTTCCGCGTGCACGAACGCGTCAGGGGAGGACATCAAGTGACCAGCAGAACCTGGACGTTCAGAACAGCCGCGATCGGTGTCGCGCTCGCGGCGGCCACCGCCACGTTCTCGACGTCCGCCGTCGCGGAGGCCGCCACGACGGCCGGCCCCGCCTCCGTGGACCGGCACGACCCGCAGCCGGTCGAGCAGCACGCGCACGACCTGGACGGCCCGCTGAGCAAGACCCAGAGGGCCCAGCGCCAGGAGGCCCTGGACCAGCTCATCTCCGGCAAGGCCAAGGCCCAGAACCGGCACGGTTCGAAGGTCGTCGAGCTCAAGGGCAAGAAGGGCGACACCAAGTACGTCGAGCTGGGCCGGGAGAAGACCGACAAGATCTTCACCATCCTGGTCGAGTTCGGCGACAAGACCGACCCGAGGTACGGCGGCACGCCCGGCCCGCTGCACAACCGGATAGCCCAGCCGGACCGCAAGAAGGACAACAGCACGGACTGGAAGAAGGACTACAACCGGAAGCACTACCAGGACCTGTACTTCGGCACCGGCAACAACGTCGAGTCGGTCAAGAAGTACTACGAGACCCAGTCCTCGGGCCGCTACTCGGTCGACGGCGAGGTCTCCGACTGGGTCAAGGTCCCCTACAACGAGGCCCGTTACGGCTCCAACAAGTGTGACCCCGACAACTGCGCCTGGTACGTGGTGCAGGACGGCGTCACCGCCTGGGTCGAGCAGCAGAAGGCGGCCGGCAAGACCGACGCCGAGATCCGGGCCAAGCTCGCCGAGTACGACCAGTGGGACCGCTACGACCACGACGGCGACGGCGACTTCAACGAGCCGGACGGCTACATCGACCACTTCCAGATCGTGCACGCCGGTGAGGACGAGTCCGCCGGCGGCGGCGCCCAGGGCACCGACGCGATCTGGGCCCACCGCTGGTACGCCTTCGGCACCGACGCCGGCGCCACCGGCCCCGAGTTCAACAAGCTCGGCGGCGCGCAGATCGGCGACACCGGCATCTGGGTCGGCGACTACACCATCCAGCCGGAGAACGGCGGCCTCGGCGTCTTCGCCCACGAGTACGGCCACGACCTCGGCCTGCCGGACGCGTACGACACCGCGGGCGGCGAGAACTCCACCGGCTTCTGGACGCTGATGTCCTCCGGTTCCTGGCTCGGCCGCGGCAAGGACGCCATCGGCGACCTGCCGGGCGACATGAACGCCTGGGACAAGCTGCAACTGGGCTGGCTGAACTACGACACCGCCAAGGCCGGCGTGAAGTCCGCGCACAAGCTGGGGCTGTCCGAGTACAACACCAAGCACCGGCAGGCCGTGGTGGTCTCGCTGCCCGACAAGCCGGTCACCACCACCGTCGTCACCCCGGCCCAGGGCGCCACGCAGTGGTGGAGCGGCAGCGCCAACAACCTGAGGAACACGCTGACCCGATCCGTGGACCTCACCGGCAAGTCGTCGGCCGCGCTCACCCTCGACGGGTGGTACGACATCGAGGCCAACTACGACTTCCTCTACGCCGAGGTCTCCACCGACGGCGGCGCCAACTTCACCGCGCTGGACGGCACGGCGGACGGCCGGCCGATCCCGCGCGACGGCAGCGACAAGCCGGCGCTGACCGGCTCGGTCGACGGCTGGAAGAAGCTGTCGTACTCCCTCGACGCCTACGCGGGCCAGAAGATCCAGCTCCGCTTCCGCTACCAGACCGACGGCGGCGTGGCGCTCAGGGGCTTCGCGGCCGACCGGATCACGCTGACCGCGGACGGCGCGGTGCTCTTCGCGGACGACGCCGAGAGCGCGGACCCGGCGTGGACGGCGAACGGCTTCTCCCGGATCGGCGCGTCCTTCACCAAGGACTACAAGCAGTACTACATCGCCGAGAACCGGCAGTACGTGTCGTACGACACCACGCTGAAGACGGGCCCGTACAACTTCGGCTTCCTCGACACCGGCCGTCCGGACTGGGTGGAGCACTTCCCGTACCAGAACGGCCTGCTGATCTGGAAGTGGGACACCTCCCAGGTCGACAACAACACCAGCAGGCACCCGGGCACCGGTCTGATCCTGCCGGTCGACTCGCACCCGGCCGCGCTGAAGTGGTCCGACGGCACGCTGATGCGCAACCGCATCCAGACCTACGACTCGACGTTCAGCACGTACGGCACGGACGGCATCACGCTGCACAAGGCGGGCGTGGCCACGAAGATCAAGTCGTCGAAGGGCGTGCCGGTCTTCAACGACCACACCGACACCTACTGGGACCCCGCGAACCCGGGCGGCAGTGTGAAGGTCACTGACACCAACACCAAGATCAAGATCACCAAGGAGGCCAAGGACGGCTCCACGATCGAGCTCGAGGTCGGCGGCGCGGTGAAGTAGTCGGTATTTCCGCAGGTCAAACGCGTATCGGCGGCAACCCCTTGGCGGGT
>NZ_JUJA01000033.1:21407-21990 GCF_001906585.1 Streptomyces kebangsaanensis
ATCGTGTTTAGGTGCCTGCTGTGACTCCCTTATTGACACCGACCAGAACGGGGGATGTGACCGCATGGCCGCAGGAGGTTTCTGCAAGCTGCCGAACGGCACCGTGGTGGTGGCGCTGAACCTGCCCACCCCCGCCCCCGACGGCGTCGGCGGCGTCCGCGTACTCGTCCACGCCCGCAACCGCGCCCGCGCCCTGACCCGCCTGCGCAACCTGGGCCTGCGCGCGGTCTACCTGCGCGGCAACGCGGCCCCGCCCACCCCGGACGAGGTCACCGCGGTCCTCCACCACCCCGACGGCCTGATATGGCGCACGTCCCCCGACAACGCTGTCGACGCCCTGGAACTGTGGCACCCGATCAGGACCCTGCTGCGCCGCGAGACGGCGACACGCACATGACGCCTGACGCCGGCGCGTGCGCCTGCGGCGTTGCGGGCCCGGCGGGGGCGCCCGCCCGGCCGGGGCACGGGTTCGTCAGGGGGCGCCTGCCCAGCGGGGTGCGTGTCCGGAGGGCGGCGCGGGCGCCGGTGGCCGCGCCTGCGTGGCGGTGCGGGCGCCGGTGCCGCGGGGACGGCGTCGGCGGGG
>NZ_JUJA01000033.1:21998-23667 GCF_001906585.1 Streptomyces kebangsaanensis
CCGCCGGTGACGACGACGGCGCGGGCGGGCGACGGCCGGTTCGCCGGTGGGTTCTGCGCCTGCCCGGCGGGGGTGTGTGTCCGGAGGGCGGTGCGGGGGCCGGTGGTGGGCGTGTCGGTGGTGACGACGGCGCGGGCGGGGGTCGGCCGGGGTCCGTGGGGTCAGGCGACGGCCGGTTCGCCGGTGAGTTCCACGCCTGCCTGGCGCAGCTCCTCCAGGGCCCGTTCCGTGGTGGCCGCGCTCACGCCGGCGGTGAGGTCGAGGAGGACCTGGGTGCGGAAGCCCTCCTTGACGGAGTCCAGGGCGGTGGCGCGGACGCAGTGGTCCGTGGCGATGCCGACCACGTCCACCTCGTCGATCTCGCGGGCCTTGAGCCAGTCGGCCAGGGACACGCCGTTCTCGTCCGTGCCCTCGAAGCCGCTGTAGGCCGCCGAGTAGGCGCCCTTGTCGAAGACGGCGTCGACCGCGCCGGAGGCGACGGCGGGGGCGAAGTTCGGGTGGAAGCCCACGCCCTCGGTGCCCGCGACGCAGTGCGCGGGCCAGGAGCGGACGTAGTCGGGGTCGTCGGCGAAGTGGCCGCCGGGCGCGATGTGGTGGTCGCGGGTGGCCACCACGTGCCGGTAGCCGGCGGGGGCCTGCCCGATCAGCTCGGTGATCGCGGCGGCGACGTCGGCGCCCCCGGCCACCGCGAGGCTGCCCCCCTCGCAGAAGTCGTTCTGCACATCAACGACGATCAAGGCGCGGCGCATGGTCGGTGTCCTTCGGGTATCGGGTCGGCGGCATGGGCATGTCGGGCGGCGCATGGGGCGGGGGCACTCGTTCTAGCTACCCGAGCCCCCGTGGACGTACTCCGTCGGAAGGACGGGTTCCCCCCGGGAGAGCTGCGTCGCGGACAGCGGCAGGTTGGCGCGGGCGGCCGCGTGCCGGTCCCGGGCCGCGTCCAGCGGTTCGCGGGCGACCACCTCGCCGCCCTTGACCAGCTCGACCAGCAGCTGCCGGTCGGCCAGCGCGTCCGGCACCGGCCCGGTGCCCACCACCTCGGCCTCCGCGACCCCCCTCGCGTCCAGCCGGCGCGCCGCCCACTTGCGGCCGCCGACGGAGGTCTTGCCGCCGGTGGACCTCTTCGCCACCGGCACCAGCGGCGCCCCCGGCTCGGCGCTCTCGGCACGGGCGACCAGCTTGTAGACCATGGAGGCCGTCGGATGGCCGGAGCCGGTCACCAGCTGGGTGCCGACCCCGTAGGCGTCCACCGGCGCGATCGCGAGCGAGGCGATGGCGTACTCGTCCAGGTCCGAGGTGACGATGATCTTCGTGTCCCGGGCCCCCAGCTCGTCCAGCTGCCGGCGCACCCGGTGCGCGACCAGCAGCAGGTCGCCGGAGTCGATGCGCACCGAGCCCAGCTCGGGTCCGGCGATCTCCACGGCCGTACGGACCGCCTCGGCCACGTCGTACGTGTCCACCAGCAGCGTCGTGTCCCGGCCGAGCGAATCGACCTGCGCCTGGAAGGCGTCCCGCTCGCTGTCGTGCAGCAGGGTGAAGGCGTGGGCGGAGGTGCCCACCGTCGGGATGTTGTAGCGGAAACCGGCGGCCAGGTCCGAGGTGGAGGTGAAGCCGCCGACGTAGGCGGCCCGCGCGGCGGCGACCGCGGCCAGCTCGTGGGTGCGGCGGG
>NZ_JUJA01000033.1:23695-25286 GCF_001906585.1 Streptomyces kebangsaanensis
CGGCCGAGGCCATCCGGGAGGCGGCGGCCGCGATCGCCGAGTCGTGGTTGAGGATCGACAGGATCACGGTCTCCAGCAGCACGCACTCGCCGAACGACCCCTCCACCCGCATGATCGGCGAGCCCGGGAAGTAGACCTCCCCCTCGGGATAGCCCCAGATGTCACCGCTGAACCGGTAGCCGGCGAGCCACTCCAGCGTCGCCTCGTCGACGACCTCACGCTCCCGCAGGAAGCGGAGCACGCCCTCCTCGAAGCGGAAGTTCTCCACCGCGTCCAGCACCCGCCCGGTGCCGCCCACGACACCGTAGCGGCGCCCGTCGGGCAGCCGCCGGGCGAAGACCTCGAAGACGCCGCGCCGCTCGGCGGTCCCGGCCTTCAGGGCCGCCTGCAGCATGGTCAGCTCGTAGTGGTCCGTGAAGAGCGCCGTCGACGGAACGTTCACCGGCAGCCCAAGGTCCGCTGCGTCCACCAAAACTCTCCTAGGCCTGTCGTGCCGGGTGGCCCCCGGCGGCGGCCGGGGGTCCGGGGGCGTCCCCCGGGGAGTACCGCACGGCAACGGATCGTACTCTCATTTCGTCAGTCTGACGATTTAGGGGCCCGCGAATCGATCACCGCGGTGTCCGTTTGTGCGTGTGCCCCCTCGGGATGGCAGCATGGGCCCTGTGACGGCAGCGGCCCCCATCGAGATCGAGAAGACCGAGTCGGCGGAAGAGGTCTTCGCCGTACCCGAGCCCGACGTCCCCTGGGTGACGATCGTTCACAATGACCCCGTCAATCTCATGAGCTATGTCACGTACGTCTTCCAGGCGTACTTCGGCTACTCCAAGGACAAGGCCACCAAGCTCATGCTCGACGTCCACCACAAGGGCCGGGCGGTCGTCTCCAGCGGAACGCGCGAGGAGATGGAACGGGACGTGCAGGCCATGCACGGCTACGGTCTGTGGGCCACCCTCCAGCAGGATCGGAAGTAGCGACTCCCTTCATGGCAGGACACTTCGAACCGCTCCCAGGCGGTGGCGCGGCCATCGCCCTCGACGACGTCGAGATCTCCATCATCCGCTCGCTGGCCGTGCAGCTCCTGGAGCTCATCGGCCCCGGCCCCGCCGAGGAGGCTCCCGGCGACCCGCTCGCCGGACTGTTCGCCGAGGGTCCGAGCGAGCCGCCCTCCGACCCGGTCCTCAGACGGCTCTTCCCCGACGCCTACCGCGACCCCGAGGAGCCGCCCGGCACCCCGCGGGACGCCGCCGAGCAGCGCGCCCACTCGGCCGAGTTCCGCCGCTACACCGAGAACGACCTGCGCGCCGGCAAGCGCGAGAACGCCCTCGCGGTGGTCCACTCGCTCAACGCGCTCGCCCCCGCCGGCGAAGGCGGGGCGGTGCTGGAGCTGACCGTGGAGGACTCCAGGCGGTGGCTCGGCGCGCTCAACGACCTGCGCCTGGCGATCGGCTCCCGGCTGGAGATCACCGACGAGGACGACACCGACGACCTCTACGGCCTGCCGGACGAGGACCCGCGCAAGCCGATGGTGATGGCCTATCTGTGGCTGGGCGGCCTCCAGGAGACCCTCGTCTCCACCCTCATGCCGTAGTGC
>NZ_JUJA01000033.1:25326-27095 GCF_001906585.1 Streptomyces kebangsaanensis
CCTCCCGCCGTGGCGCTCCGTCCTCCTGCCGCAGTGCCCCGGGTGTCTTCCTGACTCCCCTCTGGCCGCCTCCCTGACCCTTTCCGGACACCTCCCGGTTTACGTGGATTCCGTGTTCGCTCAGAGGACGCTCAAATCCGGATAACGATCCGGTCACCACGGCGGCCGGTTATGGGTTCGCCGTGCGCGCTTTGTCCGCTTCTTCCTGTGTGGTGCGTCACACGTCTTCCCGGCGATCAGCGTTGCGGCCGTGGTACACCTTCACGACCGCCCGGCGAACACCACCCGCGTTCGGCCGGGTGTGTCGCCGAGCCGGCAACGATCGGTCAGGCACAACTCCATCAATCCTGGGGGGGATTCGAGACCCGACCCGCGGCCTACCACAGCCCGGGTCGGCATGGAGAAAGGCGCACAGCCCATGGCCTCACCGCAGGTCACCGAAGCCCCTGAAGAGGGGTACGAGCGCGGACTCGGCAGCCGCCAGGTCCAGATGATCGCCATCGGCGGCGCCATCGGCGTCGGCCTCTTCCTGGGCGCCGGGGCGAACATCGCCAAGGCCGGACCCAGCCTCATCGTCATGTACGCCCTCGCGGGTGTGATCATCTTCTTCATCATGCGGGCGCTCGGCGAGCTCCTGCTCTACCGCCCGGTCTCGGGTTCCTTCGCGGAGTACTCCCGCGAGTTCCTCGGCCCGTTCTTCGGCTACTTCACCGCCTGGACGTACTGGCTGATGTGGGTGGTGATCGCCATGGCCGAGCTGACGGCCGCCGCGATCTACATCAACTACTGGTTCCCGGCGATCCCGCAATGGGTCACCGCCCTGGTCTTCCTGATCCTGCTCTTCGGGGCCAACCTGATCTCCGTCAAGCTGTTCGGCGAGATCGAGTTCTGGTTCTCGATGGTCAAGGTCACCGCCATCATCGGCATGATCGTCATCGGCCTGGGCGTGCTCACCTTCGGCTTCAGCGCCGCCGGTGACACCGCCGCCGTCGCCAACCTCTGGCAGTTCGACGGCTTCTTCCCCAAGGGCATCGGCTCCTCCCTGATGACCCTGCAGGGCGTGATGTTCGCCTACCTCGCCGTCGAACTGGTCGGCGTCACCGCCGGCGAGTCGAAGAACCCGGAGAAGACCCTCCCCAAGGCCATCAACACCCTGCCCTGGCGCATCGCCCTGTTCTACGTCGGCGCCCTCACCGTCATCCTGTGCGTGGTGAAGTGGACCGAGTTCGGCCCGGACGTCAGCCCCTTCGTGAAGGCGTTCGCGGTCATCGGCATCCCGGCCGGCGCGGGCATCGTCAACTTCGTGGTGCTCACCGCGGCCCTGTCCTCCTGCAACTCCGGCATGTACTCCACCGGCCGCATGCTGCGCACCCTCGCGGACAACGGCGAGGCCCCCCGGGTCTTCCGCCGCCTGTCGGCCTCCAGGACGCCGGCGCTCGGCATCGGCGTCTCCGTCGCCTTCATGGGCATCGGCGTGGTGCTGAACTACATCGTCCCGGAGAAGGCCTTCGGCTACGTCACCTCCGTCGCCACCGCGGCCGGCATCTGGACCTGGCTGATGATCCTCATCAGCCACATCCTGTACCGCCGGGGCGTCGAGGCGGGCCGGCTGCGCGCCTCCTCCTTCCCGGCGCCGGGCGGCTCGGTGTGCTCCTACATCGCCATCGCGTTCCTGCTCCTCGTCACCGCCATGATCGCGTACGACGCCGAAGCCCGCGTCTGCCTGTACGTGATGGCCGTCTGGGCCGTCGCCCTCGCCATCGGCTGGG
>NZ_JUJA01000033.1:27137-31387 GCF_001906585.1 Streptomyces kebangsaanensis
GAGCCGCAGCTGGAGAAGACGGGCTGACCCGGCGCGCTCCCCGGACCGGACGTCCGGCGGGGGCGGGAACTCCTGGCACCCGCCCCGCAGCCGCTCAGGACGTCCACCATGTGGGCCACCCCGTACCACTCCTCGGTACGGGGTGGCCCCTCTGTCTATGCTGGCCGGCATGCTGACCCTCACCCAGGCCCTCTACGACCAGATCGTCGCCCACGCCCGCAAGGACCACCCCGACGAGGCGTGCGGCGTCGTCGCCGGTCCCGTGGACTCCGGCCGGCCCGAGCGGTTCATCCCCATGGTCAACGCGGCCCGCTCGCCCACCTTCTACGAGTTCGACTCCCAGGACCTGCTCAAGCTGTACCGCGAGATGGACGACCGCGACGAGGAGCCGGTGATCATCTACCACTCCCACACCGCGACCGAGGCCTACCCCTCCCGCACCGACGTCACCTACGCCAACGAGCCGGGCGCCCACTACGTCCTGGTGTCCACGGCCGACACCGACGGCCTCGGCGAGTTCCAGTTCCGCTCGTTCCGCATCGTGGACGGAGAGATCACCGAGGAGGAGGTCAAGGTGGTGGACGCGTACTGACCGGCGCACCGCCCGCCCCGGTGATCGGCGCGCACCGGCCCGCAGCGGCCTGCACATCCCGTACACATCTCGCGACGTGGATGAATGCCGTCCGAGGAGCGAGATCGTATTCCGGATCCCGGACCGGGAATCGATACGATGACCCCATGGTTTCCAACGACGTGAGCGATCGGACGCCGGGCACGCTGCTCGTGGCGCGGCTGCACGTCGACCTGTGCAGGCTGAACAGCGCCATCTGTTGACGTCCCCTGCCGCCACGCGGCCGTGAGCCGCGGCGCTCCCTCCATGCCGAAAGCCTGGGGGGACCCCATCGCGCGCCCCCCGAACCGAACGACACCCTTTCCGACAGGAGCCCGCAACCATGGCCATCGAGGTCCGCATCCCCACCATCCTCCGCCAGTACACCGACGGCCAGAAGGCCGTGGAAGGCAACGGGGAGACCCTCGCCGAACTCTTCGCCGACCTCGAGACCCGGCACCCGGGCATCCAGGCCCGCATCGTCGACGGCGAGCAGCTGCGCCGCTTCGTCAACGTCTACCTGAACGACGAGGACGTCCGCTTCCTGGACGGCATCTCCACCAAGCTCGCCGACGGCGACAACGTCACGATCCTGCCGGCCGTCGCCGGCGGCATGCGCTGATCGGCCGCTGACCAGCGATGCGCTACGACTCCCCGCTGGCCGCGGTGGGCAACACCCCCCTGGTGTGCCTGCCGCGGCTGTCGCCGTCCGCCGACGTCCGGATCTGGGCGAAGCTGGAGGACCGCAACCCGACCGGCTCCATCAAGGACCGCCCCGCCCTGCACATGATCGAGCAGGCGGAGAAGGACGGCCGCCTCACCCCGGGCTGCACGATCCTCGAGCCGACCTCCGGCAACACCGGCATCTCCCTGGCCATGGCCGCCAAGCTCAAGGGCTACCGGATGGTCTGCGTGATGCCCGAGAACACCTCCCAGGAGCGCCGCGACCTGCTCGGCATGTGGGGCGCGGAAATCATCTCCTCGCCGGCCGCCGGCGGCTCCAACACCGCCGTCCGGGTGGCCAAGGAGCTGTCCGCCGAGCACCCGGACTGGGTGATGCTCTACCAGTACGGCAACCCGGACAACGCCGGCGCCCACTACGCCACCACCGGCCCGGAGATCCTCGCCGACCTGCCCTCCCTCACGCACTTCGTCGCGGGCCTGGGCACCACCGGCACCCTCATGGGCGTCGGCCGCTACCTGCGCGAGCACAAGCCGGACGTACAGATCGTCGCCGCCGAACCGCGCTACGACGACCTGGTCTACGGCCTGCGCAACCTCGACGAGGGCTTCGTCCCCGAGCTGTACGACGCCTCCGTGCTGACCACCCGCTACTCGGTCGGCTCCGCCGACGCGGTCACCCGCACCCGGGAACTCCTCCAGCAGGAGGGCATCTTCGCGGGCGTCTCCACCGGCGCCGCCCTGCACGCGGCCATCGGCGTCGGCAGGAAGGCGCTGAAGGCGGGCCGCAGCGCCGACATCGTGTTCATCGTCGCCGACGGCGGCTGGAAGTACCTCTCCACCGGCGTCTACACGGCACCCACCACCGAGGAGGCCATCGAGAAGCTCCAAGGACAGCTCTGGGCATAGCCCCCGGCGGCCGATTTCGCGGACCCGCCGAAGTTCGGCGGAGGCAGACGGGGCAAGAAGGACAGGGAACGGCACCCCGGGCCTGAAAGGCGGCCGTCCCATGCGCCGTACGACGCTCCAGCGCACCACCGTCACCGCCGCGGCGGCGACCCTGCTCCTCGCAGGGTGCGGCACGGAACACGACGGCACGGGTCCCGGGCGGGACGGCGACGGCTCCCCGTCGGCCTCCGGCCCGCGCTCCGCCCCGGAACCCGTGCCCGGCTGCGCGGACCACGCCGAACTCACCACCGCCGACTCCGGGCAGACCCTCTGCCTGAGAGCCGGCGGACAGGTCCGGCTCACCCTCGACGGCACCGAGGACCGCCCCTGGACACCGGTGAAGTCCACCGGCACCGCCCTGCGGAGCACCAACGCCGGCATCGTGATCCTGCCGGGCGACGCCGTCGCCGCCTTCGACGCGGTCACGCCCGGAACGGCCCGGCTCACCTCCACCCGCCCGCTGTGCCCGACCGGCCCCGGCCGGACCGGGTGCAAGGGCACCCAGCAGTGGACGGTCACGGTCAAGGTGGCGAGGCCATGAACCACGTCCGGCACGGCCCCCCGCTCAGCCGGCCAGATACCGCACCTGGTCCCACAGCACCGGATCCACGACCCCCACCCGGCGCCGGAAATCCCACACCGGCACCTCCCGGACCTCGTCGGTCTCCAGGAAGCCGGCCCGCCCCTGCGCGTCCCCCACCGAGCCCGGCGGCAGGGGAATCACCCCGGCCCGCTCGTCGTGGTACCTGCTGGTGATCTCCGCGACCCTGGCGTGCTTGCCGCGCACCGACAGCACCAGACAGGGCAGGTCCCTCGACCCCGGCCCCTCGCCGCAGGGCACGCTGGCCCACCAGATCTCCGCCGGCCGCGGGCGCGCCACGACGGCCCGGCCGGACCGGGCACCCGGGCGCCCGGGCGGACGCGCCCGACGGCCCGCGGGCCGCCGGCCCCGCCCCCAGCCGTCGACCAGCGCGGCGACGAGCGCGAGCAGCACCACCGCCGCGAGCGCCGGCCACCAGGACGTGTCCATAGGACGACGTTACCGGCGCGCGACCCTCTGTGCGCGCCCTCTTCCGGACCCCGTGCACCCCACATCCAGCCGAACCGGTGACACCACAGGTGAGTTCGCCCACAACAGCCCCTGCCGGAGGAGCGACCGGATGTTTCGCGCCTTACGCTCGACGGACCGCACGACCCCCGTCACCCTTCTTTTTGCTGTTCACCGCCAGCGGAGGTTCCTGCTTCATGAAGCTCACCGTCGTCGGCTGCTCGGGGTCGTTCCCGTCCGCGGAATCGGCCTGCTCGAGCTACCTCGTCGAGGCCGACGGCTTCCGGCTGCTCCTCGACATGGGCAACGGCGCCCTGGGCGAGCTGCAGCGCCACTGCGGTCTCTACGACCTCGACGCCATCTTCCTGAGCCATCTGCACGCCGACCACTGCATCGACATGCTCGGTTACTTCGTCGCGCGCTACTACCGGTACGACGGAGGCCGCTGCGCCCCCATCCCGGTCTACGGGCCCGAGGGCACCGAACACCGGCTCACCACCGCCTACGCCGACACCCCCACTGCCTCCTCCATGAGCGAGGTGTTCGACTTCCACACGGTGAAGCCCGGCACCTTCGAGATCGGCCCCTTCATCGTGCACACCGACCTGGTGGCCCACCCCGTGGAGGCCTACGGCATCCGGGTCGAGCACGGCGGCAGGGCACTGACGTACTCCGGGGACACCGGGGTGAGCGACGCGCTGGACGAACTCGCCCGCGACGCCGACCTGTTCCTGTGCGAGGCCGCCTTCACGGACGGCAAGGAGGACATCCCCGACCTCCACCTCAACGGCCGCGAGGCAGGCGAGACCGCCACCCGCGCCCGCGCCCGCCGCCTGGTCCTCACCCACATCCCCCCGTGGACCGACCCCCAGGTCAACCTGGCCCACGCCCGCGCGGCCTACCCCGGCCCGGTGGAAGTGGCGGCAGCGGGCGCGACGTACGAGATCTGAGCCCGACGCACGC
>NZ_JUJA01000033.1:31420-56099 GCF_001906585.1 Streptomyces kebangsaanensis
GGGGCCGCCGCGCGGATGCCGCCGGAGCCTACTTGGCCTCGGCCTTCTGCAGCTCGGCGAGCTCCTCGTCCGACTCACGTCCCGGCGTGGGCAGATCGAACCGGGTGATCGCGAAGCGGAAGACCGCGTAGTAGACCACGGCGAAGCACAGGCCCACCAGGACCAGCCCCCACGGGTTGCCGGCGATGCCCAGGTTCAGCCCGAAGTCGATCGCGCCCGCCGAGAAGCCGAAGCCGTCCTTCATGCCCAGCGCCCAGGTCAGCGCCATCGAGACACCGGTGAGCACCGCGTGGATGGCGTACAGCACCGGCGCGATGAACATGAACGTGAACTCGATCGGCTCGGTCACGCCGGTGACGAACGACGTCAGCGCGACCGAGAACATCATGCCGCCCACCACCTTGCGGCGCTCCGGACGGGCGCAGTGGACGATGGCCAGGCACGCCGCCGGCAGACCGAACATCATGATCGGGAAGAAGCCGGTCATGAACTGGCCCGCCGTCGGGTCGCCGGCCAGGAAGCGGGCGATGTCGCCGCTCCTGCCCTGGTAATCACCCGCCTGGAACCACGGGAACGAGTTCAGCAGGTGGTGCATGCCGACCGGGATCAGCGCACGGTTGGCGACACCGAAGATGCCGGCCCCGACGGCCCCCGAACCGACCAGCCACTCACCGAGGTTGTGCAGGCCCGTACCGAGGACCGGCCAGACGTAGCCGAAGACGATGCCGATGAGCAGGCCCGCGAAGGCGGACAGGATCGGCACGAGACGGCGGCCGCCGAAGAAGCCCGCCCAGTCCGGCAGCCTGGTGCGGTGGAAGCGCTGGTACAGCAGGGCGACCACGAGGCCCATCACCACGCCGCCGAGGACCCCGGCGTCCACCGGCTTGTCCATCATGACGATCTTGCCGTCGACGACCTGTGCCACCTTCGTCAGGTTCTTGTCCGTGAACGTGGCCAGCACGTTCTTGAAGACCAGGTAGCCCACGACCGCCGCGAGCGCGGTGGAGCCGTCGGACTTCTTCGCGAAGCCGATCGCGATGCCCACGGCGAACAGCAGCGCCATGTTGTCGAGGATCGCGTTGCCGCCGGCCGCCATGAAGGAGGCGATCCTGGTCAGGAACGTCGGGAAGGACGAGCGTCCCAGCATGTCGTCGTTGCCGAGGCGCACTAGAAGGGCGGCGGCGGGCAGCACCGCCACCGGCAGCATGAGGCTGCGGCCGATGCGCTGCAGCACAGCCATCACGCCGGCGCCCTTCTTCTTCTCGGCCGCGGGAGCGGCGCTGGCTGTGGTCACGAGTCCCTCCAGTGGGCATGGCGCCGCCCGGACAGGGAGAGAAGGGGGAGGCGGCGGCTCTCTGGTCTACACCACGTAGTGGTGTAGACCAGTTGTAGCACGGCGGGGAAGCGCAAGGAACCCGCTGATCCGCGACCGGACCGCTACGCACCGTAAGGGGTGCGGTGGGGCCGCCACCGGGCCGATACCCACGAACGCCCTCCCCGCACCACGTTTGGCCGCCGCCTCAACGGTGGTGTAGACCAGTCCACAGACGGTTCGGTACCGACCAGGGAGAAGGAACATGGCCAGCAAGGCTGAGAAAATCGTCGCCGGGCTCGGCGGCCTCGACAACATCGAAGAGGTCGAGGGCTGCATCACCCGCCTCCGCACCGAGGTCAGCGACCCCTCACTGGTCGACGAGGCCGCCCTCAAGGCCGCCGGCGCCCACGGCGTCGTCAGGATGGGCACCGCCATCCAGGTCGTCATCGGTACCGACGCGGACCCCATCGCGGCGGAGATCGAGGACATGATGTAGAACCCGCGGAACCACCGCGGACCACCGCGGCCGCCACGGACCACCAGGGCCGCCACGGCCACCACGATTCATCCGGAAGGGGCACTTCCCACCGCGGAAGGAGCCCCTTCCCCCAAGGGGACTAGGCTCGACGTCATGTCTCGAATCGACGGCCGCACCCCCGAACAACTCCGCCCGGTCACCATCGAACGCGGCTGGAGCAAGCACGCCGAGGGCTCCGTCCTCGTCTCCTTCGGCGACACCAAGGTCCTCTGCACCGCCTCCGTCACCGAAGGCGTCCCGCGCTGGCGCAAGGGCAGCGGCGAAGGCTGGGTCACCGCCGAATACGCCATGCTTCCCCGCGCCACCAACACCCGCGGCGACCGCGAATCCGTCAAGGGCAGGATCGGCGGCCGCACCCACGAGATCTCCCGCCTCATCGGCCGCTCCCTGCGCTCGGTCGTCGACTACAAGGCCCTCGGCGAGAACACCATCGTCCTGGACTGCGACGTCCTCCAGGCCGACGGCGGCACCCGCACCGCGGCCATCACCGGCGCCTACGTCGCCCTGGCCGACGCCGTCGCCTGGGCCCAGGCCAAGAAACTGATCAGGCCCAGCCGCCAGCCGCTCACCGGCACGGTCGGCGCGGTCTCGGTCGGCATCGTCGACGGCGTCCCGCTCCTGGACCTCTGCTACGAGGAAGACGTACGCGCCGACACCGACATGAACGTCGTCTGCACCGGCGACGGCCGCTTCGTCGAGGTCCAGGGCACCGCCGAAGCCGAACCCTTCGCCCGCGACGAACTCGACGCCCTCCTCGACCTCGCCGTCGCCGGCTGCGCGGAACTCGCGGCCATCCAGCAGACGGCCCTGGCGAAGTAAAGGAACGAGCCGAAGCATGACCCGCCTGATCCTCGCCACCCGCAACACCGGAAAGATCACAGAACTCCGGGCGATCCTCACCGACGCCGGCCTGCCCCACGAACTGGTCGGCACCGACGCCTATCCCGACATCCCCGACGTCAAGGAAACCGGCGTCACCTTCGCCGAGAACGCCCTCCTGAAGGCCCACGCCCTCGCCCGGGCCACGGGCCTCCCCGCCGTCGCCGACGACTCCGGCCTCTGCGTCGACGTCCTCGGCGGCGCCCCCGGCATCTTCTCCGCCCGCTGGTCCGGCCGCCACGGCGACGACCGGGCCAACCTGGACCTGCTCCTGGCCCAACTGGCGGACATCGCCGACGGCCACCGGGCCGCCCACTTCGCCTGCGCGGCGGCCCTCGCCCTGCCGGACGGCACGGAACGGGTGGTGGAGGGCCAGCTCCGGGGCACCCTGCGCCACGCCCCGGCGGGCACGAACGGCTTCGGCTACGACCCGATCCTCCAGCCGGACGGCGAGACCCGCACCTGCGCGGAACTGACCCCGGCCGAGAAGAACGCGATCAGCCACCGCGGCAAGGCGTTCCGGGCACTGGTACCGGTGGTGCGGGAGCTGTTGGACTGAACTTACGAAAGAAGCCCCGCACCTACGAATCGAAGGTGCGGGGCCTCTTTTTCTTGTACGCCCGGTCGGATTCGAACCGACAAACACAACCACCTAAAGGTTGCCGCTCGGCCGTTGGCGTACGGGCGCCCGACCGCGTCCTACTCTACTGGGGGAGAGTATGACGCCGCTGGCCACCTCGGCACCAGGTGCTGGTGATCGCATGACAGTTGGGGCACAGCAGCCTTAGGTTCTCGCGCCGGTCGTCGCTCCAGTCCCCGTTGATGTGATCCACCTCCAGTGTCATGGGTCGGCCGAGCCACTCAGAGCCCACCCCGCACTTAGCGCACTCTTCGGGTACGCCGACTTCCTGGAGTGCACGCCGCAGCAGAGCTGTCTTGGTGCGGTGCCTTCCCTTGTGCCGGATCAGAATCTCCTCGGGCCGCTTGGCCAGATCCGGGCGGACTTTCCCTCGCTGATGTGCCTGTCCCAGAAAGTGTGTTGTTGTGAGGCGTTCCTCAGCTATCCACTGGCGCAGAAGGGTGCGCTGTGTACCGCTGTCGGGGTGTCCCAGCCGGCGAAGCACTTCAGCGATGGAGATCGATTCGGCGACCGCTGCACGCAGTTCGTCGTGCGTGGGTCTGGGGTGCTTCTTGCGAGGAGTCACCGGGCCTCCCTACGGCGACCGATGCCGCGCCCCCGGTAGTTGTCCGTCGTCGAATGGCAGTTGGGGCAGAGGAACCGCAGGTTCTCGAGGCGGTTGTCCCGCCAGTTGCCGTCGATGTGGTCGACTTCCAACGGAAGCGGACGCCCGTGCCAGACCGGCTCCGTACCGCACAGAGCGCACCGCTCATCCACGCCTGTCGCGAGCATCGCCCACTTGAGGCGATCGCTCGGGATACGTCGGGCCTGAGCGGTCGGCTGCTCGATGAGCAGACCTTCCGGCGTTCGGGGGCGCCAAGGTTTCCCTCGCCGGGTCGGCATCCGGAAGTGCGACGTGTCGATGCCGTACGCCTTGATCCGTCGGCTGATGTGGGTGTGGTGGCCGCCCACGACCTCCAGCCCAAGTCGACGTAGCACCTCGCACATGTTTGTGGAGGCCGCAACCGCCTGCTCAAGTACCTCCCTTGTCCACTTCACCCCCTCCCGCTCGAAGTGCGCCACATCCACCCCGAACTTCTTCATCCGCGCCCGGATGTAGTTCCGTGTCGAACTCCTCGGATCCACCCCCAACCTCTCCAACACCTCCGACAACGTCCGCGCCCCGCGAGCCGCTTCCTCCAGCCGCTCCCTCGTGTACGTACTGGCCCCCATGGGTTCCCTCCGTTCTCGGCCATGCGTTCATGGCCCATACGGAGTAACGAACCGGTAATCGGACAGTCACGCACGGAACGCAGAGCGGCCCGCGCCGGGCACCCCGGTGCGGGCCGCACGAGCCGCGGGAGCGGTCTCTCAGATGCCCAGATCCTTGATGATCTTGGCCACGTGGCCGGTGGCCTTCACGTTGTACAGGGCGCGTTCGACCTTGCCCTCCTCGTCCACGACGACCGTGGAGCGGATGACGCCGACGACCGTCTTGCCGTAGAGCTTCTTCTCGCCGTAGGCGCCGTAGGCCTCCAGGACCTTCTTGTCGGGGTCGGCCAGGAGCGTGACCTTCAGGGACTCCTTCTCGCGGAACTTCGCCAGCTTCTCCGGCTTGTCGGGGGAGACGCCGATCACGTCGTAGCCGGCGGACGCCAGTACGTCCAGGTTGTCGGTGAAGTCGCAGGCCTGCTTGGTGCAGCCGGGGGTGAGGGCGGCCGGGTAGAAGTAGACGACGACCTTGCGGCCCGCGTGGTCGGCCAGCGACACCTCCTTGCCGTCGGCGTCGGGGAGGGTGAAGGCGGGGGCGACGTCCCCGGGCTGGAGCCGCTCGGTCATCGAAGGTGTCTCCTCGTACGTGCCGGTACCGTGTCGCTCCGAGGGTATCCGGGGGTGCCGACAGCGCGGTCGGGGCGAGAGCTGACAGACTGTGCCGAACAGGCATCAGTGGACTTCGGAGGCGGTACGGTGGCGGACACCGCGGACACCAGGACCCCGGCTGAGATCGAGGCGGACATCAGACGCCGCCGCGACGTGCTGGCCGAGACGCTCGACGAGATCGGGATGCGGGTGCACCCGAAGACCATCGTCGGGGACGCCAAGGCCAAGGTCGTCTCCAACGTCGACCACACGCTCGGGCGGGCCTATGTGCAGGTCAACCGGGTCGTGAGCGATGTGCGGGCGCAGTTCGTGGACGAGCAGGGCGCCCCGCGTCTGGAGCGGGTCGTACCGGTCGCGCTCGTCGCCGTCGGGCTGGTCGGGCTGCTCGCGCTCGGTGCCCGCAGGCGCCGGGACTGAGCCGCTCGGCGACCCACCGCGTGCGGCCGTGCCGGGGGCAGGTAGGTTTTCAGGCGTGAGCGCCAAGAGAAATGAGCACAGCAGTCACCACGACAAGCTGCCCATCCGGATGCTGCACGACCGGGTGCTCGTCCGGCAGGACACGAGCGAGGGCGAGCGGCGTTCGGGCGGCGGCATCCTGATTCCCGCGACGGCGGCGGTGGGACGCCGGCTGGCCTGGGCGGTGGTCGTGGCGGTCGGGCAGAACGTGCGGACCGTGGAGCCTGGGGACCGTGTGCTGTTCGACCCGGAGGACCGTGCCGAGGTCGAGGTGCGCGGGGTCGGGTACGTGCTCATGCGCGAGCGTGATCTGCACGCGGTGGCCGCGGACCGGTTCGAGGGGTCGGAGGACTCCACGGGCCTGTACCTGTAGAGCAACGGCGAAAGAGGGGCTGGTGACCCTTGTCACCAGCCCCTTTGTCGTTCCCGTTCTTTTGCTAGCCTCGTGCGTCAGCCCGACGAGACGCGCCGTACCGGGACGTAGGCAAAGACGACGCACCCTGTTTTCCGTCGTTTTCACGTCGCCCCGGAGGTGCCTGTCATGGCCTGGGTTCTGCTCGTCGTCGCCGGTCTGCTGGAGGTGGGCTGGGCGATCGGGATGAAGTACACCGACGGGTTCACCCGGCTCGTGCCCAGCGTGCTCACCGGTGCCGGGATCGTCGCGAGCATGGTCCTGCTGTCGTACGCCGCCCGCTCCCTGCCCATCGGTACCGCCTACGGCGTGTGGGTGGGCATCGGGGCGGGCGGTGCGGCGGTGGTCGGCATGCTGGTGCTGGGGGAGCCGGCGACCGCCGCCCGGATCTTCTTCGTGTGTCTGCTGCTGGTGGCCGTGGTGGGGCTCAAGATGACTTCCGGCCACTGAACAGGTGGGCCGTCGTGCCGCCGTCGCCGGTGGTGCCGGCTGACGTGCCGCCTCCGCCGTTGCCCTGGCCGCCGCCGCTCCCGCCGGGTGTACCTCCTGTGCCGCCGTCGCCGGGCGGGGTGCCTCCGGTGTCCGGGCCGGTGTCGCCGGCCGGCGGGGTGCCGCCGGTGTCGCCGGTGGTGCCCTCCGTGGTGTCCCCGGTGGTGCCGTCCGTGGTCCGGCCCTCGGTCTGCCCCTGGTCGTGGCCCTGTCCCTGGGTGTCCTGGCCGTCGGTGTCCGTGCTGCCGTCGCCCTCGTCCCCGCTGTCGGTGCCCGGGGTCTCGACGGGGGCGGAGGGCGGCGCCTCGACCTGGTCGGCGCCCGGCTGGAGCTGGAGGTCGAAGTCGGTGACCGGCTTGTTCTTCAGGGCGTTCCTGGTGAACTGCGCCCAGATCTGGGCGGGCGGACCGCCGCCGTTGACGCGGGCCAGGCCCATCGCGCCGTAGAGCGACTTGTGGTGGGCGGTGACCGGGTCCTGGCCCATGACGGACACGACGGTGGCGAGCTCGGGGGTGTAGCCGGCGAACCAGGCGGCGGTGTCCTCCTCGGCGGTGCCGGTCTTGCCGGCGGCCGGGCGGCCGGCGGCCTGGGCGGCGGTGGCGGTGCCGTTCTGGACGACGCTCTGCAGGATCGCGGTGGTGGTGTCGGCGGCCTGGCGGCTGATCTGCTGGGTCTCGGTGCGCCCGGGCAGCTCGACGGTGTCGGTGCCGTCCTTGGTGATCTCCTTGATCATCGTGTACGGGCCGTGCTTGCCGTGGTTGGCGAGCGTGGCGTAGGCCTGGGCCATGTCCACGACGCTGGCGTTGGCCACCCCGAGCGCGATGGACGGGGCGGCGGTCAGCTCCGGGGTGTCGCCCGGCAGGCCGAGGGCGACGGCGGTGTCCTTGACCTTCTCGCTGCCGACGTCCACGGCCATCTGGGCGTACACCGCGTTGACGGACTTGTCGGTGGCCTCGCGGACGGTGATGTCGCCGTAGGAGTGCTGGTCCTCGTTCTCGGGGGCGTAGTAGCCGCTCCAGCCCTCGACGGGGCGCTTGTTGGTGCCGTCGTAGTAGGTGTTCGGGGTGATCAGGCGGCCGTCGCGGGTCTGGGAGACGTTCTGGACGGCGGCGGTGAACACGAACGGCTTGAAGATGGAGCCGACCTGGAAGTCCCGGCGGGTGGCGTTGTTGGTGTACTGCTGGACGTAGTCGATGCCGCCGTACAGGGCGACGAGCTCGCCGGTCCTGGGGTCGATCGCGGCGCCGCCGGCCCGGACGTAGGTGTCCACCTTGCGGTTCTTCTTGTCGAGCTTGCTCATCAGCTGGTCGTCGACCGCTTTGACCAAGGCGTCCTGCTTGCCCTTCCGCAGGGTCGTGGTGATGCGGTAGCCGCCCGCGTCGAGCTGGTTCTCGTCGAGGATCTCGTTCTTGGCCAGGTAGTCCTTGACCGCGCGGACGATGTAGCCGCGCTGTCCGGCCATGCCGACGGGGGCGGTGGCCTCCTTCGGCATGGGGAACTTCATGCCGGCCCGCTCCGAGGGGCTCAGCCAGCCCTTGGAGACCATGCCGTCCAGGACGTAGTTCCAGCGGGCCGTCGCGGCGGACCTGTTCTCCGGGTGGGCGACGACGTCGTACTGGCTGGGGGCGTTGACCAGCGCGGCCAGGTAGGCGGCGCGGGCCGGGTCGAGGTCCTTGGCCTTGACGCCGTAGTAGGCCTGGGCGGCGGCCTGGATGCCGTAGGCGTTGCGGCCGAAGTAGCTGGTGTTGAGGTAGCCCTCGAGGATCTTGTCCTTGGACTGGCGGCGGTCCAGCTTGATCGAGATGAAGAACTCCTTCGCCTTGCGGGTGACGGTCTGCTCCTGGCCCAGGTAGTAGTTCTTCACGTACTGCTGCGTGATCGTGGAGCCGGACTGCTTGCCCTTGCCGGTGGCGGTGTTCCAGGCGGCGCGCAGCATGGCCTTGGGATCGACGGCGGACTCGGTGTAGAAGTCGCGGTCCTCGGCGGCGAGCACGGCGTGCTGGGCGTCCTTGGAGATCTGGGCGAGGCCGACGTTCTCCCGGTTGATCTCGCCGTCGCGGGCGATCTCGGTGCCGTCGGCGTACAGGTAGACGTTGGCCTGTTTGACGGCCAGGGCGTTGGCGGGCGGGATCTTCACCAGCGAGTAGCCGAGGAGGAGCGCTCCGATGCCCAGCAGGACGACGGTGAGGAAACCGCCGAGCACCATGCGCCAGGTCGGGACGGCCCGGCGCCATCCGGTGCGTCCGGGCCGGCCGGCCTTCCCGCCCTCCGCCCCGGGCACCGCGGGCGGCTCCGGTACGGCTCCGACCTGGTCCGGGGGCTGCGCTTGCGCCTGCGGCTCCGGCTGCGCCTGCGGCTTCGGCTCGTCGCTCATCTGGTGTACGGACTCCTGTTTTCGCGTCGTACGTTCCCGTACGCCCTCGTGCGCCTTCCGCGCCCCCAGGTGAAGACTCTCGCATCAAGCGTTCCGTTCCCGGTCACGCGCAGTTTTCCGGGCCGGAAAATGCGTGGCATATCACGTCCCGGGCGTAATAGGCTCGCGCGCTTTCGTTGTCGTGGGCCTGGGAGGCGGTGGAGGTGGGCGCTGGGCGGTTGTACGCGGCCGTCGCGGCGGGGGGGTTCCGACGGTACGCGACGTACCGGACGGCGACGGCTGCCGGGGTGTTCACGAACACCGTGTTCGGGCTGATCCTCGTGTACACGTACCTGGCGCTGTGGGACGCCCGGCCGCACCTGGGCGGCTACGACCCGGCGCAGGCGGTGACGTACGTGTGGCTGGGGCAGGCGTTCCTGGCGGCGCTGGCGATCGGCGGGGGCGGCGTCGAGGACGAGCTGATGGAGCGCATCCGTACGGGTGATGTCGCGATCGACCTGTACCGGCCGGCCGACCTCCAGCTGTGGTGGCTGGCGGCCGATGTGGGCCGGGCGCTGTTCCAGCTGGTCGGGCGGGGGGTGGTGCCGTTCGTGTTCGGGGCGCTGTGCTTCCCGGTGTCCCTGCCGACGGACCCGCTGACCTGGGTGGCGTTCCTCGGCGCGGTGGCGCTGGCGATGCTGGTGGGTTTCGGGATCCGGTTCCTGGCGGCGCTGAGCGCGTTCTGGCTGCTGGACGGTACGGGCGTGCTGCAGATGGCCCGGCTGGCCGGGTACTTCTGCTCGGGGATGCTGCTGCCGCTGAACGTCTTCCCGGGCACGCTCGGCGAGGTGGTCCGGCTGCTGCCGTGGTCCTCGCTGCTCCAGGCGCCCGCCGACGTCCTGCTGGGGCACGCGGACCCGCTGGGCACGTACGCCTTCCAGGGGGCGTGGGCGGTGGCGCTGCTGGCGGCCGGGCGGCTGGTGCAGCTGGCGGCGACGCGGCGGGTGGTGGTGCAGGGTGGCTGAGCTCTCCGGGCACACGGCGGGCGGCCGGCTGCGGGAGGGGCTGCGGGCCTACCGGCTGATCGCCGGCATGTGGATCCGCTCCACGATGGCCTACCGCGCCTCCTTCGTCATGACCACGTTCGGGAACCTCGTGGCGACCGCGCTGGACTTCGTGGCGATCCTGCTGATGTTCTCCCACGTGGACGCGCTGGGCGGTTACACGCTGCCCGAGATCGCCTTCCTGTACGGGCTGTCCAACACCGCCTTCGGTCTGGCCGACCTGGCGATCGGCTCGATGGACCGGCTGGGGCGGCGGGTGCGCGACGGCACCCTGGACATCCTGCTGGTGCGGCCCGCGCCGGTGCTCGCCCAGGTGGCCGCCGACCGGTTCGCGCTGCGCCGGCTGGGCCGGGTGACGCAGGGCGCGCTGCTGCTGGGCTGGGCGCTGACACGGCTCGACGTCGACTGGACCCCGCTGAAGCTGCTGCTGATGCCGGTGATGGTGGTCAGCGGCTGCGGGATCTTCTGCGCGGTGTTCGTGGCGGGGGCGGCCTTCCAGTTCTGGGCGCAGGACGCCTCGGAGGTGCAGAACGCCTTCACCTACGGCGGGACCACGCTGCTGCAGTACCCGCCGACGGTGTTCGGCAAGGAGCTGGTGCGCGGGGTGACGTTCGTCCTGCCGCTGGCGTTCGTCAACTGGCTGCCCGCGCTGTACGTGCTCGGGCGGCCGTATCCGCTCGACCTGCCCCGGTGGACGGCGTTCGCGCCGCCGCTGGTCGCGGTGGGGTGCTGCGCGCTGGCGGGGGCGGCGTGGCGGGTGGGGTTGCGGTCGTATCGGAGCACGGGAAGCTGAAGGGGCGAGCGGCACATGGTGGTGGACGGCGGTTTCATCGAGGTCGACCGGGTGGAGAAGGTCTTCGAGGTACGGAGGAGGACCGGGTTCCTGAGGCGTGAGCGGCGGCAGGTGCGGGCGGTCGACGCGATCTCGTTCCGCGTGGCGCGCGGCGAGATGGTCGGCTACATCGGCCCGAACGGCGCGGGAAAGTCGACGACGATCAAGATGCTCACGGGCATCCTGACGCCCAGCGGCGGCCGGCTGCGGGTGGCCGGCATCGACCCCTCCCGTGAGCGGGCCCGGCTCGCGCGGCGCATCGGGGTGGTGTTCGGGCAGCGTACGACCCTGTGGTGGGACCTGCCGCTGATCGACTCCTACCGGCTGACGCACCGCATGTACCGCATCCCCGACGCCCGTTACCGCGCCAATCTGGAGCGCTGCGTGGAACTCCTCGAACTGGGCGGCCTGCTGGACGTCCCCGTACGGCAGCTCTCGCTCGGCCAGCGGATGCGCGGGGACATCGCGGCGGCCCTGCTGCACGACCCGGAGGTCCTCTACCTCGACGAGCCGACCATCGGCCTGGACGTCGTCAGCAAGGCCAAGGTCCGCGGGTTCCTGCGGGACCTGAACGCCGAGCGCGGCACCACGGTGCTGCTGACCACGCACGACCTGCAGGACATCGAGCAGCTGTGCTCGCGGGTGATGGTCATCGACCACGGGCGCCTGGTGTACGACGGCCCGCTGGCCGGCCTGCACGAGGCGGGCGAGAGCGAGCGCACCCTGGTGGTCGACCTGGAGCGGGAGCTGCCGCCCATCGAGCTGCCGTCGGCGCGCGTGGTGCGGGTCGAGGGGCCGCGGCAGTGGCTGGCCTTCCCGGCGGGCGAGTCGGCGGCCGTGCTGGTGGCCCGGATCGCGGCCGAGTACCCGCTGGTCGACCTGTCGGTGCGGGAGCCGGACATCGAGGCGGTCATCGGCAGGATGTACGCCGAGAAAGCGGTCTCGTAGGCTGCTGCCATGACGGAGGACCTCCCGGAGCTTCGCGCTTCCGACGCCGATCGTGAACGAGTCGCCGAACACCTGCGGGACGCCCTTGCGGAGGGGCGTCTCGACATGACGGAGTTCGAGGAGCGGCTGGAGGCGGCGTACACGGCGCGGACGTACGGCGAACTCGCGCCGCTCACCCGGGACCTGCCCGTGCCCGGGGTGAGCGCCCCGGCCGTGAACATGGTGAAGCAGCCCGAACCGGACAGCGGCTGGGCGGGCCGGGTGGTCGGCGGGGAGGGGACCTCGTCGTGGGCCGTCGCCGTCATGGGCGGCTTCGAACGCAAGGGCGGCTGGACCGTGCCCAGGCGGTTCAACTGCTTCACCCTCTGGGGCGGCGGCAACATCGACCTGCGCGAGGCGAACTTCGCCGACCGCGAGGTCGAGATCAACTGCGTGGCGATCATGGGCGGTGTGGAGGTGACCGTGCCGCACGGCGTCGAGGTCGTGGTCCGCGGCGTCGGCATCATGGGCGGCTTCGACCACCGCGAGGACGGCGCCCCGGCCGAACCGGGCGCCCCCCGCGTGATCGTGACGGGCGTGGCCTTCTGGGGCGGCGTGGGAATCAGACGCAAACTCACGGAGGCGGAACGCCGCCGCCAGAAGGAAGAACGCCGCCAGGAGAAACTGGCCCGCAAGGCCAAACGCCGAGAACTGTCATGACCACGGGCGGCCGCGCCGCCCCCTCCTGCTCCCGGAGGCCGGACACCTCTTCCGCCGGCCTCCGGCACCCCTGACCACTCGGATGCGGATGGTGCCCGGAGCCGACGACGGCACCGGGCACCCGCCCGCCCCGGATCCCGGCGCCGACCCGCTGCCGTACCGCCTCCCGCGCCGGCCCGGACGGCGGCGGAAGCGTCGCCGACCGCGGTCGGCGGGGCATGGCCGTGACGCCTGGTCGTGCGGGCGATGCTCTCCTCGGGCGCGTCGACGGGACCCTGCCGACGCACCCCCGGCAGACGCCGGGAACTCTCGTTCCGTTCCGGGAGTCGGTCAGGAAGGGACAATTGTGCGCGGGCTCACTGAACGGGTGGAGTGGATGGAACAGACGACACAGGCCGGCCCGGAGACGGCGGACGCCGTCTCCCGCCGCGCGATGACCGTGTTCAGCGCCGCCGACGAGGAGCGGGCCCGCGGGGTGCGCCGTATGAAGCTGACCGCCACCGGGCTCCTGCTGCTCGTGGCCGTGGTGTACGTCCTCGCCACGTGGGCCGAGCACGCGGGCGCCGGCGCCTGGACGGCCTACGTCGCGGCCGCCGCCGAGGCCGGCATGGTCGGCGCGCTCGCCGACTGGTTCGCGGTCACCGCCCTCTTCCGCCACCCGCTCGGCCTGCCCATCCCGCACACCGCGATCATCCCGAACAAGAAGGACCAGCTCGGCGTGTCGCTCGGCGAGTTCGTCGGCGAGAACTTCCTCTCCGAGGACGTCGTACGGCAGCGGCTGCGCGCCGTCGGCATCGGCAGCCGGCTGGGAGCCTGGCTCGCCCGGCCGGAGCACACCGACCGGGTGACGGCGGAACTGGCCACCGCGCTGCGCGGCGCGCTGACCGTCCTGCGCGACTCCGACGTGCAGGCCGTGGTCGGCGAGGCGATCACCCGCAGGGCCAACACGCAGGAGATCGCGCCCGGCGTCGGCAAGCTGCTGGAGAGGATCGTCGCCGACGGCGGTCACAAACGGGTCGTCGACCTGGTCGTCACCCGCGCCCACGACTGGCTGGTGCTGCACGGCGACTCCGTGATGGGCGCCGTACAGGGCGGCGCGCCCGGCTGGACCCCGAGGTTCGTCGACAGGAAGGTCGGCGAGCGGGTCTACAAGGAGCTGCTGCGCTTCGTCACCGAGATGCGGGACATGCCCGGTCACCCCGCGCGCGGAGCCCTGGACCGCTTCCTCACCGACTTCGCCTCCGACCTGCAGTCCGACACCGACACACGCGCGCGTGTGGAGCGGCTCAAGGGCGAGGTGCTCGGCCGCGGTGAGGTGCAGGACCTGATCGCCTCCGCCTGGGGCGCCGTACGGTCCATGATCGTCGCCGCGGCGGAGGACGAGCGCAGCGAGCTGCGCATGCGGGCACGGGCCTCGCTGCTGTCCCTGGGCGCCCGGATGGCCGAGGACCCCAAGGCCCAGGGCAAGGTGGACCACTGGGTCGAGGGCGCGGCGGTGTACGTGGTGACGACGTACCGCAAGGAGATCACCTCCCTGATCACCGACACGGTCGCCGGCTGGGACGCCGAGCACACCACCCGCAAGATCGAGGCCCACATCGGCCGCGACCTGCAGTTCATCCGCATCAACGGCACGGTGGTGGGCTCCCTCGCGGGCCTGGTGATCTTCACGGTGTCGCGGGCGCTGGGGGCGTAGCCCGGTCGGCCGCCCCCGGGCGTGGTCCCGGTGGTTCGGGGGAACCCGCATGGCGTTCCGTTCGACGTTGGAGGGAGCCCATGACCACCGCTGAGGCCCGGACCGGCCGTACCGTGACCACCGACATCCCCGCCAGGCTCGACCGACTCCCCTGGTCGCGCTGGCACTGGTCGGTCGTCATCGGCCTGGGCACGGTGTGGATCCTCGACGGCCTGGAAGTCACGGTCGTCGGCAACATCGCCAGCCGCCTGTCGGAGCCCGGCAGCGGGCTGGCGATCAGCTCCGGCCAGGTCACGGGCGTCGCGGCGGCCCTGTACGTGGCGGGCGCCTGCGTCGGCGCCCTGTTCTGGGGCCGTATGACCGACCACTACGGCCGCAAGAAGCTGTTCCTGATCACCCTCGCGGTGTATCTCGCGGCCACCGCCCTGACCGCGATCTCCTTCGAGGCCTGGTGGTTCTTCCTCTTCCGCTTCCTGACCGGCTTCGGCATCGGCGGCGAGTACGCGGCCATCAACTCCGCGATCGACGAGCTGATCCCCGCGAGCCACCGCGGCCGCGTCGACCTGATCATCAACGGCAGCTTCTGGCTGGGCGCGGTCGGCGGCTCCCTGCTGTCGATCCTCGCCCTGAACACCGGCGTCCTGGCCGCCGATGTGGGCTGGCGCATGACGTTCGCGCTCGGCGCGGTGCTCGCCCTGGTGATCCTCCTGGTACGCCGCCACGTTCCGGAGAGCCCGCGCTGGCTGCTGATCCACGGCAGGGACCGGGAGGCGGAGGACATCGTCAGCGGTATCGAACGCCGGGTCGAGCAGGAGAAGGGCGAACCCCTGCCCGAGCCGCACGGCGAGATCACCATCCACCAGCGCGGCAGCGTGAGTTTCGTCGAGATCGGCCGCACGGTCTTCGCCCACTACCGCAGGCGCACGGTCCTCGGCTTCTCCCTCTTCATCGGCCAGGCCTTCCTCTACAACGCCATCACCTTCGGCTTCGGCGCGATCCTGACCAAGTTCTTCAGCGTTCCCTCCGACCACACCGGCTACTACTTCGCCGTCATCGCGGCCGGCAACTTCCTGGGCCCGCTGCTGCTGGGCCACCTCTTCGACACGGTCGGCCGCCGGGTGATGATCTCCTCCACCTACCTGCTGTCCGGTCTGCTGCTGTTCGGCACGGCCTGGCTGTTCGACCGGGGCGCGCTGGACGCCGGCACACTGACGGCCTGCTGGTGCGTGGTGCTGTTCTTCGCCTCGGCCGGAGCCTCCAGCGCCTACCTGACCGTCTCCGAGATCTTCCCGATGGAGACCCGGGCGATGGCCATCGCCTTCTTCTACGCCCTCGGCACCGCGGCCGGCGGCATCAGCGGCCCGCTGGTCTTCGCCGACCTCACGGGCACCGGCGTGATCGGCGACACGGTCCTCGCCTTCCAGGTCGGTGCCGGCCTGATGTGCGCGGCGGGCCTGGTCGCCGCCTTCCTCGCGGTCAACGCCGAGCAGCGCTCCCTGGAGGACATCGCCAGGCCGCTGTCGGCGGTGACGGCGAAGGCGAAGGCGGCGGCCGAGGGGACCAAGGACCACCGCGGCGACGTCACGCCCCCGTCGTCGAGCCCGGCCTGACGGGACGGCCACCGCGCCTGGCGCCGGTGCTCCGCTTCGAACCGGTGTTCCACTTCGCGCACCGGGCATCCGGCAGGATGGCCTTGTGCCTCTCCTGCCCGGACCCCGTGATCGCGCCGCGGACGCCCTCCCCGACCCCGTACGGATCCGCCTGGCGGCGGCGGGGGCCGCGGTGGTGACCGTCGGAGCGGGGTTGGGGCTCCGGGCCGTGGCGACGGGGGACGTGGGCAAGTACGGCGGAGACGCGCTGTACACCGTCCTGATCCTGACTCTGGTCGTGGTGGCGGTGCCCCGGGCAACGCCCCTGACGGCCGCCGCGAGCGCGCTGGCTGTCAGCTGGGGCATCGAGTTCCTCCAGCTCAGCGAGGTGCCGGCGGAGCTCTCCCGGCGCAGTGCCGTCGCCCGCCTCGTGCTCGGCTCCACCTTCGATCCGCCCGACCTGTTCTGGTACGCGGTCGGCGCGGCGGCGGGCTGGCTCGTCCACACCGCGGCGGGCTCCGTCACCGGTCGACGCGCCGGGAGCCCCGGCCGTGAGCGCTGTCGATGATCCGGCGGGCGGCGAGCAGGCCCGAGCCGGCGGTGAGGGCCGTCGCGGCGACGACGGTGGCGTTCAGGCCGGAGGCGTCGGCGAGGACGCCGGCCACCAGGGCGCCGGCGGCGTAGCCGATGTCGCGCCAGAAGCGGTGGATGCCGAGGGCGTTGGCTCGCCGGGCGGGGTGTGCGTGGTCGGGGGCCGAGGCGATGAGGGGTCCCGCGCGTGCTCGTGATGTCCTCCTCGGTCACCCGTGCCCGGTGGGACCGGCCCCCCGAGCCACTCGATCACCGTTTCGGACGGGCGCGACGGCCCGGCCCGGCCGCCGAAGGGCGCTGTGACGCCGACCGGGCAACGGGAGCGGCCTCAAAGCGGCCTCAGAGGCGGCTGTACTTCTCGATGTCCTCGGTGAACTCCTCGATCGCCTGCGCGGTCAGCGTCGGCCGGGTGTCGGCGATGGCGGTCAGGTAGTCCTCGGTGGTGGCCGGCCGGCCCTCGCGGTGCGCGACCTCGTGTTCGAACGCCGCCTGCGCGCCCTTGCGGGCCGCGAACTCGATGTCGGCCGGCGTGAACAGCTCACTGGCCGCGACCAGCCGTGCGAGGTCGACCGCGGCGGCGTCCCCGAGGTAACGGGCCCAGATCGCCGTACGGGCGGCCGGGTCCGGAGGTCCGATGGGGATGACGTAGTCGAACCGGCCCGGCCGCAGGAAGGCCGCGTCGAGAGAGCGGACCGAGTTGGTGGCGCAGGCCAGCAGCCGCGCGTCCTGCTCGCGGAAGACGGGGATGAGCTTGAGCAGCTCGTTGGTCACCCCGTGCCCGGGATCGACCGCCTTCCCGGACCGCGCGCCGGCGATTTCCTCGACCTCGTCGATGAAGAGCAGCACCGAGTCCAGTTCCGCCAGCTCCGCGAAGGCCTCCCGCAGCGCCGCGGCCAGCCCCTCGCTCGTGTCGGAGGCGAGCCGGGACGGGAAGAGCTCCACGAACGGCCAGCCGAGCCGCGAGGCGACCGCTTTGGCGAAACTGGTCTTCCCCGTGCCGGGCGGGCCGAACAGGATGATCGCCTTGGGCGGGACGACACCGTAGCGGTCGGCCAGCGCCGGCTCCGTCAGCGGGAGCACGACACGGCGCTCGACGACCTGCTTCTCCCGCTCCATGCCCGCCATGGCGCCCCAGCGCCCCTCGGGCAGCACGCGGCCGCCCAGCGCCGCGAGGACGTCGGCGTTGGCGGCTCCGGGCGGTTCGAACTTCTCGTAGTAGGACAGGCCGTCGCGCAACCGGTAGCCGGAGTTCTCCAGTGCCTTCGTCCCGGCGGCGCCCGCGGGCAGCAGCGCGCTGATGTGGCGTACACCCAGTGCCCGCAGGCGCCGCTCCAGCTCGCCGAGGAGGGCACTGCCGATCCCGCGCTCACGCCAGCGGGCGGCGAGCGCGACCAGGAGGACCCACCCGCGCTTGCCGTCCGCCTGGGCCACGGCCATGCCCACCACCTCGTCGCCCACCATCGCGACCACCGCCGGCTGGCCGGCCTTGGCCGCGGCCATCACCTCGGAGACCGGGAACACCGGGTCCGCGTCGGCCTGGCGGCTCTGGTCCCAGATCTGGATGGCCTGGTCGAGATCGTCGTCGTGATAGTCACGCAGATGCCATGCGGGCATCGCCACCACCTCACCCGGCCCGGGAGCCCCATTGTCTCCCGCGGGAGCACCGGACGGCGAACCCTGCGAGCCCCTCCCGGCCGCGGCCGATCGGGCAGGAGACGCCCGTCCCTACGGATCGTGTGCTGCCATGTGACCCATGGGCGGCAGCCGGCCGCACGACCGGCGTGCCCGGTCACGGGCGCAGGTGCGCCATCAGTTCACCTTCGGCGGGGTAGGGCCGTTCCTCGGGCAGCAGTCGGGCCGCGGTGTCCAGGTCGCCGTCGCCGACGAGTGCGCGGATCTCGCGGGCGAGCGGGGTCACGTCGCTGATGGAGACCGTCCACTCGTCCGCGTACCGTCGTACGGCCTCACCGGAGAGCCCGAGCTGCAGCGAGCGGTACGGCAGGGGCCGCAGGTGCAGATCGCGCTCGGGGTCCCACTGGACGCGGGTCGGCGCACGCTTCAACTCGCGTTGCCAGGTGCTGCGATCGGAATGCAGCTCAGGTACGTGACTCGACAGGCACGCGTTGCGCAGTGCCCACTCGAAGCCGTCGCGAGCGATCTCGACAGCGAGAACGGTCTCCTGCCCCGCCTTCGTGCCCCAGCCGCAGCGGTACATCATCCACAGGAACGACGGCTTGATCCAGGTCATGCGGTCCCGCTTCCACGCGGCGGGAAAACGGCCCCGGCGAACCGCGGGTACGCCGATCTCGGGGGAGTACGCCTGGTAGACGGTGATCGTGGATGCCGTGTGGAGCGCGCGGATCCTGCGCTGGGGTTCTTCCATGAGCACAGGGTGGGGCCGACGGATCTCCGTCGGCCATTGATTTTCGAACGCGGTCGCTTCCGCGGGACGACTCGGCCGCGGCACCGCGCGCCCGACGGCACCACGGCCGGTCGGACCGGGCTCGGGCTCGGCCGACCACTTCTCCGTGACTTCGGGCGCAGGGGCGATTCCCGTCGGGCAGGACGCCCCCGGTTCGTCTCGAACGGGGTGCTCGGACCGACCCCCGTCCCGCCCAGGCCGCAGTACCCGTTCGGGTTCTTGTCGAGGTACTGCTGGTGGCTGCTCCCGCTTGACCGGGATGGGTGTTGTGGCCCGCGCTGTCGGATGCTCAGCGCTCGACGAAGCGAGCCGGCCGCGCGGTGATCGACTCGCTGGACGCCGCCGTGGGACCGCCGGCCCTCCCCGCCAGGTCGAACGTCACTGGTCGCCGGAGCGGCGCGGTGTTGTCATGGGTAGGGAGACGGACGTGGACGAGCGGCCGCGAAGGCCGGGGCGCCGCGCCGTCGCGAAGCGGAGGAGGCCGATGCCATGCTGCACCGCCGCACGGTCGGTGACGTGATGACCGAAGAAGTCATCACCCTCCGTCCCGACACACCGTTCCACGAGATCGCCTCCCTGCTGGACGCGAACGACATCGCCGCGGCCCCGGTCATCGATGACGAGGGCGCCCCCATCGGCGTCGTGTCCGCGTCCGACGTGCTGCGGCACGAGACCGGCATGCCCGACCCGCAGGGGCAGGAGGGGAACGACGAGCACGCATGGGGCAAGGCCCGGGCCCGGACCGCGGGCGCGCTCATGAGCAGCCCCGTCTTCACGGCCCGTGCCGACTGGACGATCCCCCGGGCCGCGCGGGAACTCCGCAGGCGGCACGTCAAGCAACTGCCGGTCGTCGGCGACCACGGGCTCCTGACCGGCATCGTCAGCCGGAGCGACCTGCTGACCGCCTTCATCCGCTCCGACGTCGAAATCCGCGGCGAGGTCGAGCGGGACGTCCTGGGCCGCATCCTCGGCCTGGAAGAGGGCACCGTCTCGGTCGAGGTCCGGGACGGTGCCGTTACGCTGCGGGGTCACGTCCCGGAACCGCGTCTCGTCCCGGTGGCCGTGGGCCTGTGCCAGGGCGTCGACGGTGTCGTCGCCGTGGACGCCCACCTTGTGGCTGTCCGGGCGGACTAGAGCGTGTCTCTCAAAGCAGGACCGTAGCGCAGGCTCGTGGAACTTGGGCGCATGGGCTGAGGGCTGCCCCGTAACTGTTGGTGTCCCGTCTCAGCGAAGGCCGGCCGATGTCGTTGGGGGCGAGCGGGTGCTGAGCGACAAAACCAGGTCGACGGTGGTCACTGCGGTACCCGATCATGCGTTCATGCCCCTGGGAGACACCCTTGCCCGAGTCGATGCAGACCTGGCCGCCGGCCGGGTTCCCGTCGCGCGCCAGCGCCTGCGCGGGCTGGTGTCGTCCTTTCCGAACGACCTGATGATTCGCCGGCGCCTGGCCGAGGTGTACCGCCTGTACGGAGAGCCCGCGGAAGCGGGCCGCTGGATGTACCTCGAACGGGACCGGGACGCGGCTGAGACCTCCGCCTTCGAGGCGAGATACCACACAGCCCCGCAGCGCATGCGGGCACTTGCCTGGCAGGGACCGGAGTCGCTTGCCCGGACAGCCTTTGCCAGAGAGCAACTGGCAGCAGTACGAGCAGCCTGCTCCGATGCCATGGGACACCCCGTCGACTGGGACACGGTGCCATCCGGCGAGAAGGCAGACGACAGGAAAAGCGCCTTCGCCGGCTTCCTGGCCGGGGCCGGATGCCTGGTGGCGGTTCTTGCGTTCCTCGCGATCTGGGTGAACGGACTCGTTGCCCTCTTCGACTGACTCAGGTCGCCGGGGCCTGTGGGGACGCCGTTCGAGGTTCGGTGAGACTGCCCAGAACTGCCGTGAACAGGACACCCGGCGACAAATGAAATGATCTCGCTGTGTCTGGTGTGCTCACGGCGTCGGAGTCGTCTTGGACAGCCCCGTCCACCGGGCTGAGCCCGCGGCAGTTCGGCAAGCTGATCACCGCGCTGCGGTGCGAGGGTGCCGATCCGGTCCGCAAGGGCCGGCCCTGGAGCCTGCCGCTGGAGGACCGGGTCCTGCTGGTTGCCGCGTACTGGCGCACGAACCTCACCCCACGGCAGCCGGCGCCGTTGTTCGGGGTGTCGAAGTCGGCTGCCGACCGCATCATCAACCACCTCGGCCCCTCGCTCGCACTCCAGCCCCGCAGACGGTTCCGCAAGGACACGGTGCTGATCGTGGACGGGACCCTGGTCCCCACCCGCGATCACACTGTCGCCGAGCAGTCGAAGAACTGGGCGCGATGCCCGTCGGGCACGACGCGCCCCGGTTCGTCTCGAACGGGGTAGTTGGTTCGACCCCCGTGGCTACGAGGCTCTCGGGCCGGGTCACCCTGGCGCGCGAAACCGTGGTGAGGGCTACAGCGCCTCGAACGGAGGCACGATGCGAACAACGATGATCAGCGGGTCACGCGGTGCCACGAGGAAGTAGAACCAGCCGCCGGCGGCGTCCATGCGGCGCAGACCGCCCGGTCGGGGGCCGTTGCCGAGATCGCTGACGTCGATGCCCATACCGGCAAGGTCGACGAGCTGGTCGGCCAGACGTTGCACCTCCGCCACCACGTGAGCGGGGATGCCGCCTGCCACGTGGTCGTGGTCGGGGTCGTACTCCCAGCGCCAGTCCGTGCTCACCGGGCCGACAGGCCGATGGCCGCGTGGGCTTCGTCCAGGATCCGTCCGATCTCGGAGGCGGCCTGCCGTGCCTGGGCCGCGTCGCCGGACGCGGCGGTGTCCTCCCAGAGGCGGAGGGCTGCTGCCAGGTCCGGCAGGCGCTGGATGTGGACATAAACGGCCCACTGAGCGATGAACCGCTGGAGCGGTGCTAGATCGGAGCCCTGTCGAGACTGGTCGGCCGCCTGGTCCAGCTCCCGGGTGAAGGCCGGTAGTGCGGCAGGCGCGATCTGGCTGATGGCCTGCCGCAGCGCGGCAACCGTGGCAGGAGGCTGAGGGATGAGCGGTTGCCCAGCGGCGGAGGTGGTCATGACTGCTCCCATGCGCCTGATTCTGATCCCAGGCGTCAGCGTATCGGGCGTGAGTGCTCCACCACCGCTCGAACGGGTGAGGGAGAACCGATACGGCGCCCCGTCGTACCGCCGCGGCTCAATCGTCCGTGACTCCCGGGGCGGGCGCGATGCCCGTCGGGCACGACGCGCCCCGGTTCGTCTCGAACGGGGTACTTAGCCTGACCCCCGTCCCAGCGGGGCGGTGATGCCGACGCCGCGGTAGCCGTGTGTGGAGTAGGGCCCTCCGGATGAGGCCACCGGCGCGGGGGTGGGCAACAGGTCGGTGCGCTCCTCGTGGTGGCCGGTGGCCGGCGACCGCAGGGCGGGTTGGACGGGCACGGAATCGCTTCGAAGCCTCGCGCGTTGAGGACAGTGGGCATGGGATGCCGGGGGTGTGCGAGCCGAGCAGACCGAGCGACCGAGTTGACAGACATTGGAGGGGCCGTAATGGCTACGCAGACGCAGAGGGCAGTGCTGGCTGGCGGATGCTTCTGGGGGATGGAGGAGCTGATCCGCCGACTCCCGGGCGTGACGGCGACCCGGGTCGGATACACGGGAGGTGACGTGTCGAACGCGACGTACCGTAACCACGGCACGCACGCGGAGGCCATCGAGATCCTTTTCGACCCCGCGAAGACCGACTTCCGCGCGATCCTGGAGTTCTTCTTCCAGATCCACGACCCGAGCACCAAGAACCGCCAGGGCAACGACATCGGCCTCAGCTACCGCTCGGCGATCTACTACGTGGACGACGAGCAGAAGCGGATCGCCGAGGACACGATCGCGGATGTGGACGCCTCCGGACTGTGGCCCGGCAAGGTCGTCACCGAGGTGGAGCCGGTCGGCCCCTTCTGGGAGGCCGAGCCCGAGCACCAGGACTACCTGCAGCGTTACCCGGACGGCTACACCTGCCACTTCCCGCGCCCGGGATGGCGGCTGCCCGCCCGCGCGGAGGGCTGACCGCGAGGCGGCTTGGCGGAAGGCGGAGGCCGACCGGCCGAGGCTTCCCAGCCGGACCGCGCCTGCGGGGCCGGAGCCGACCCGCTGTGGACGACGGGTGCCGGCGGCGGGACGCGGGACACAGCCGGGAAGGGCAGAACGGGTCCGGCGATCCCGACCCGACTTTGCTGAATCCGTGCGTCTCAGCCGTCGGCCGTGGCGACGCCGGTGGGACAGGAGGCTCCCCAGTTCGTCTCGAACGGGTCACCTGGCTTGACCTCCGTCCCTCCGAGGCCGCGCAGTACCCGTTCGGGTTTTTGGTGTCCGAGAGGTACTGCTGGTGGTACGCCTCCGCCGGGTAGAAGGGGCGGTCGTCGGACGGGAGGATCTCTGTGGTGATCGTGCCGTGGCCGGCTGCGGTGAGGACCTTCTGGTACGCCTCGCGGGACGCTTCCGCGGTGGCCGCCTGGGCGGGGGTGTGGGTGTGGATCGCGGAGCGGTACTGGGTGCCCACGTCGTTGCCCTGGCGGAAGCCCTGGGTGGGGTCGTGGGACTCCCAGAAGGTCTTCAGGAGGCGGTCGTACGGGATGACCTTCGGGTCGTAGACCACGCGGACCGCCTTCGTGTGGCCCGTCAGGCCCGAGCAGACCTCCTCGTACGTGGGGTTCTCGGTGTAGCCGCCCTGGTGGCCGACCAGGGTGGTCCACACGCCCGCCGGGAGCTGCCGGAACTTGCGTTCGGCACCCCAGAAGCAGCCCAGGCCGAAGTCGGCGGTCTCCAGACCCTCGGGGTACGGGCCGAGGAGGGGGTCGCCGAGGACGGTGCGGCGGTCGGGGACCCCGAACGCGGGCGCGGGCCGGCCCTCGAGCGCCTGCTCGGGGTGGGCAGCTGCGGCGTTCGGCCGAAGAGTATGAGGGTCTCCCCGTCGGTCTGGGGCGGGCCCGCCCGTCACAACGGGCCCGTCGGTTCCGCCGCTCTCGCGGTGCGCGGGCGACGGCATCCAGGACAACGATCCCGGTGCCGCCCGCATTCCAGCGCTCAGGCGGTCGGCTCGGCGGACGCGGCCACCGCCGCGGCCGAGGCGTCGCGGACGCCGCAGTAGTAGTCGGCCATGTCGCCCCGGTAGCGCCACGGCAGCGCGTTCACGTACCCGTCGACCAGCTTGAACTGCTCCAGCGCCGCCTCGTCGCGGTCCTGCAGCGACAGGTAGTACGCCAGCAGGTGCCGCAGTTCGGGCAGCCGCGGATGGGCCGGATCGGCCGCCGCCGCGTCGGCGAGGGCGGCGTCGACCCGGGCCACCATCTCGGGCGTGCGGTCGACGGCGCTGTCCTCCGACTCGTCGTGTTCGTAGTGGGCGATGAGCGGCAGGGCCGTGAGCAGGCTGCCCAGCGGCGCGTCGGCCGCGGCCCGCTCGGCGAACTCGGTGGCCAGACGCTCCGAGCCGCGCCACTTCGCGCACCAGTACTGCAACGCCGAGAAGTGGGCCTCGTAGTGGTGCGGAGCACGGGCGGTGAGCTCCGTCCACAGCTTGTCCATCTCGGAGTTCGGGTAGCCGAGGCCGAGCGCGACCCAGATCTCCGTGATGTACGGCGTGGGGTCGTCGGGGTTCAGGGCGGCGGCCCGCGCTATCTCCTCGCGGGAGCGTGCCAGCATCCGGTGGAAGCCCTCGAACTGTTCCTGGGTCGTGTGGTTGGCCCGCTGGGCGCCTCGTATCCTCCAGGCGAGGATGACGGTGCTGCGGGCCCTGAGCACGGCGGCGTCCGGGTCGTCGGGGTGCTCGGTCTCCCAGTCGAGCAGCCAGGTGTCGTCCTCGGCCGCGCGCTCGGCCAGCAGGACGGCGGCGGCGGACCGGCGCTCCCAGTCGCGGCCGATGCCGCGCAGCAGGCCGG
>NZ_JUJA01000033.1:56108-64279 GCF_001906585.1 Streptomyces kebangsaanensis
GCCACTCTCCGCCGCGCACCGCGCTCAGCGCGGCCGCCCAGTCGGCGGGCAGCGGGGCCGCGTGGTCGGTGTTCTGCCGTTCCGGGGGGAGCAGGCCGAACTTCTCGGCGGCCTCCGATCTGTTCCCTCCGCCTCCGCCTTCGGTGCCCGGCGAGCGGGACGCCTTCACGTATTCCTTCGCGAAGACCCAGGCCATCCACAGGATGAAGATCAACGTGGGGACGGCCAGGATGCCCAGGATCCACAGCAGGACGGTCATCGGGGGTGTGAGTCCGTTTCTCGGTCGTCGGGGAGAGAGGGGGAGAGGGGGAGAGGGAGAGGTCGGTCGGAGCGGCNCGGCAGGCTCAGGCGGCCCGCGGCGGCAGCAGCGCGCGCAGCGGCCCGGTGTCGGGGCGGTCGGCGAGCGCGGCGTCCACCGCGGCGTTCAGTACGGCGCCGGCCTCCGTGTCTCCGCCGCCGGCGTCGGCGGCGGGTCCGGGCAGGTGCGCGGTCGCCGCCCGTTCCCAGGAGAACTCCCAGCGCACCAGCGAGCGGGCACTGAACTCGGCCAGCACCATGCTCCGCAGCGCGTCACGCATCACCGGGCGGACGAACTCGCGGAAGGCACGGCCTTTCGCGGCCGCCGCCTCGTCGGACAGCGGCAGCCGCTGCGCCAGCCGCCACAGCTGCCCGTCGTCGATCACCGTCAGCAGCCCGGGCAGTGTCGGCCGGTCCTTGGTGTAGAAGGCCAGCGCCCGGTGCAGGGGGGTGTCGAGGGAGGCGAGGGCGTCGGCCATCGCGGCGTCCAGCAGTTCGTTCCAGTCGGCGGTACGGCGGAACGTCCGTGCCTCTTCGGTCAGGACCACGTCCTCCAGGGCCGTCAGGGTCAGCTCCGGGGCGGTGAGCAGGTCGAGCGCGACGCCCTTGGCCTCCTCGGCGCGTCCGTCGGCGGACAGGTCCTCGATCCGGCGGACGCGTTCGGCGATCGGCGGATGCGAGTCGTAGGGGGATGCGGGCTCGTCCGGCAACTGCGTGCGCAGCTGTACGAGTTCCAGTGCGCGGGCGTTCAGCATCCGGCCGAAGCCGCCGAAGAACTCACCGCGCGGTGGCATCAGCCGCGCCCGCGCGCCGAGCGTGGCGTAGCACTCGAGGTAGAAGTCGTGCGCCGAGGCGAGGGCCGGTATCTCGCGCAGCGCCGACGCGGTCGCGTCGCGGCCCGCGATCCGGGCGGCGGCCAGGTCCGCCGCGTACTCCTGGTCGCGGGCGGTCGTCAGGGAGGCCCGCAGGTAGAACTCGCCGTACCGCGTGTAGAGCCGGGCCATCATCCGGTACGTGAGGCCGGACCCGGACGTGTCGATCTCCTTGGCCTTCTTGCCCTTGACGGCTGCCCTGGCGGCGGCCTTCTCCTGGCGGGCGTGCTCCTCGGCCGCCGTGCGGTCGGCCTTGGCGTGGAACTGCTCGATGATCCGTTCGATCTGTGTCCGGCCGCGGACGACGAGGGCGGACAGCCGGGTGTCGCCGCCGGTGAAGTGGCCGTACTCGTGGGCGAGTACGGCGCGCAGCTGGGCCTCGCTCAGCCCGGTCATGAGGGGGACGCCGAGGTAGAGGCGGCGTGGGCCGGGGAGCAGGCCGAAGAGCCGCGGCCGCTCGGTGACGCCCGCGTTGACGTCGCCGGTGAGCACGATCCGGTCGGGGGCGCGGGTGCCGGCGGCGTCCGCGAGCTCCCGTACCAGCGCCCACAGCCGGGGTTCGTCGGCCTCGGTGACGGGCAGGCCCGCCACGTTCTCGTCCTTCGGCGTGCGAATCATGAACATGCCGCGTACGACGGGGACGGCCAGCAGGACCGAGACGACCACGATCTTGCCGGCGACCGGGCCGGGTGCCCAGCGCAGTGCCGCCGCGTTGAGGGCGGCCAGCGCGGCGAGCAGGACGAGGCTCAGCAGATGGAAGCCGAGCAGCAGTGCGACGGCGCGCAGCGCGCGCAGAGTTGCGCCCATCGGGCACATCCCCCCACAGGACCTGGAGAAGCGGACATGGCAGAGCGGCGGCCGTTGGGAGGCGACCGCGCGGTGACGCGTGTGGGGGAAGACGCGGCAAGCGGAGTAGGCGGAGTATGCCCGACCGCAGGTCAGAGGGCAATTTCGGCCCCGGGCCGGCGCCCGGACGCGCAGGGTTTTCAGCGGAGTCCGGTCCGGCAGTCCGGCCCGGCAGTCCGGTCCGGGAGTGCGGTCCGGGAGTGCGGTCCGGCCGAAGGCGCGGGGCCCGTCAGCGGAGCAGGGTCGCCGGGCTGCCGCCGTTCGCCTCGTAGCCCGCCACCGCCAGGGCGCGGTGGACGGCGAACTCCGCCGCCGGGTCCGCGGACAGCGTCCACGGCAGGGCGCCCACGTGGCCGTCGACGTGCACCAACTGGTTCATGGCCTCGGCCCACCGCTCGCAGCGGACGAGGAAGAAGAGCAGCAGATGGCGGACGTGCGCCTGCATCGGGTCGTCGGAGCGGGCCTCGTGCACCGCGAAGAGCGCGCCGTGGATCGCCTTGGTCACGACCTCGCTCTGGTAGAAGCCCCGGACCAGGTTCACCTCGGGCAGGTGCTCGAAGACGGCGAAGAGCGGCAGGGCCGCCAGCAGCGAGCCCTGGGGCGCGCGGGCGGCCGCGGCCTCGGCGAACGACATCGCCAGCTCGCGCGAGCCGTGCCACTTCTCGCACCAGTAGTGCAGGGCCGCCAGATGCGCCCCCATGTGGTTCGGCGCGCGGTCGAGGATCTTCAGCCACAGCTTCTCGAACTCCGGCTGCGAGTAGGCCAGGCCGCGCGCCACCGACAGCTCGACGATGCAGGGGATCGGGTCGCCCGGGGCGAGCAGCGCGGCCTGGCCGCACGCCTCCCTGGCCTCCTCCATGATGATCCGGAACTCGTCCGTGCCCGGCGTCGCCGTACGCCACGCCTGCTGCACCAGGAACTCGGCGTGCACCGCCGCGCCGCCCGGGTCCTTGGGCGCCTCGGCCCGCCACACCCGCAGCCACTGCCCGCCCGGCACCTCGCCGACCCCGCCCGGCCGATGCTGCAGCTCCAGCGAGGCGGCGCCGGCGAAGGCCTGCACGCGCTGCCAGCGCTGCTCGTCCTCCTTGTCCGTGCCCGCGAGGAGCTGGGAGGCCGCGCGATGGTCCTGGGTCCGCTGCACCAGGTCCAGGACGTCCAGCAGGTCCTGGTCCGGTCCGGGCAGGCGGACGTCGAGCTCCTCCTGCCGCAGGAACCCGTAGTCCGCCGGGTCCGCGGCGTCCGGGTGCCCCGCCGGCACCTGCTCGATGACGCCGCGCCTGCGCCGCAGGTACGGGATCAGCACGAAGCCCAGCAAGACCAGTGCCATCAGGACCCAGAGAATCTCCATGCCTCAAGCGAACCAGACCGCGCCGACAATTGGCCAACCCGTCCCGCCGCCTGTGGAAAACCCGACCGAGGGCGGTGCCGGACCCGCCGTCCAACACCACTCCCGCGGGCGCACTACCCTCGGGCCCATGAGTGACAGGCACATCAGTCAGCACTTCGAGACGCTCGCGATCCATGCGGGCAATACAGCCGACCCCCTCACCGGAGCGGTCGTCCCGCCCATCTACCAGGTCTCGACCTACAAGCAGGACGGTGTGGGCGGACTGCGCGGCGGCTACGAGTACAGCCGCAGCGCCAACCCGACCAGGACCGCCCTGGAAGAGAACCTCGCCGCCCTGGAGGGCGGCCGCCGCGGCCTCGCGTTCGCGTCCGGACTGGCTGCCGAGGACTGCCTGTTGCGTACGCTGCTCAGCCCCGGGGACCACGTCGTCATCCCCAACGACGCCTACGGCGGCACGTTCCGCCTCTTCGCCAGGGTCGTCTCCCGGTGGGGTGTGGAGTGGTCGGTGGCGGACACCGGTGACCCGGCCGCCGTACGGGCCGCGATCACCCCGAGGACCAGGGTCGTGTGGGTGGAGACCCCCTCCAACCCGCTGCTCGGCATCACCGACATCGCCGCCGTCGCCCAGGTCGCCCGGGACGCGGGCGCGCGGCTCGTCGTCGACAACACCTTCGCCACGCCGTACCTGCAGCAGCCGCTCGCGCTCGGCGCGGACGTGGTGGTGCACTCGCTGACCAAGTACATGGGCGGCCACTCGGACGTCGTCGGCGGCGCGCTGATCGTCAGCGACGCGGCACTGGGCGACGAGCTGGCGTACCACCAGAACGCCATGGGGGCCGTCGCGGGCCCCTTCGACTCCTGGCTGGTGCTGCGCGGCACCAAGACGCTCGCGGTGCGCATGGACCGGCACAGCGAGAACGCCGCCAAGGTCGCCGAGATGCTGTCCCGGCACGCGCGCGTGACGCAGGTTCTGTACCCCGGTCTGCCGGAGCACCCCGGCCACGAGGTCGCCGCCAAGCAGATGAAGGCGTTCGGCGGGATGGTCTCCTTCCGGGTCCAGGGCGGAGAGGAGGCGGCCGTCGAGGTCTGCAACCGCGCCGAGGTGTTCACGCTCGGCGAGTCCCTCGGCGGCGTCGAGTCCCTGATCGAGCACCCCGGGCGGATGACGCACGCCTCCGCGGCGGGCTCCGCCCTGGAGGTCCCCGGGGACCTGGTCCGTCTGTCGGTGGGCATCGAGAACGTCGACGACCTGCTCGAGGACCTGCAGCGGGCCCTCGGCTGACGGTCACCAACCGCTCACGGGTGGAGTCGTCTGCGACGGCGGCTCCACCCACGGCCGGACCGTCAGCGCCCACACGGTGAAGGCCACGGCCGCCGCGAACAGCACCAGCCACATCACCCGGCGGGCGGCCGTCCGGCGGCGCAGCACGCGTTCCCCGCGGCGCACCACGTCGTCGTACAGCTCCACCGGCACCTGCGGCGGCCGCTGCTCCAGAAGCCGTCGTACGGCGGCCTCGCGCTCGGTCCGGTTCACCGCCGCCTCCCCTCGTCCGGTCGTCGTACGCTCAGGGTGCTCGCGGCCCTCGCAGCGCTCACGACGACGCCACCTCGGTGCCGCGTACCGCCGGTGCCGGGCGGCCGGCCGGGTGGGTGAGCGCGGCGATCGCGCGGTCGCAGAGGACGCGGACACGGTCCGCGGGCAGCCCGAGCAGGGCCGCCGCCTGCTCCTCGGCCACGCCCTCGTACAGCCTGAGGACGACGACCAGCCGCTCCTGCGGGGCGAGGGAGGCCAGCGTGCCGGGAGGCCGCCGGCGGGTGCGGCCCGGGCCGCCGCGCCGATGCCAGGCCTCGCGGGCGAAGCGGGTGGCCAGGTGCCGGCGGGTGCGGTCGTACGGGTCCTCGCCGCGCAGCCGGTCCCAGCACGCGTACGTGTGTGCCAGGGCGAGGGTCAGCAGGCGTCGCGCGCGCGGGTTGTCGTCCGGGGCCTCCGCGGTGAGCAGCGTCGCGGCATGCAGCAGCCGCCCGGCCGCGCCCGCGACGAACGCCTCGAACTCCCGGGCCCGGCGAGCGCCTCGGGACACCTGCCGTTCTCGCACCGCGCCTCCCGCCAAGGGCGACCGTGACAGCGGGACCCGTGCTCGTACGGTGTGCGCGACCGCGTGCGGGGCCCGGTCTCATATGAGGGCAGCGACAGCCCGTCGGTCAAGAGCCGCGCAGAGGGCTCGGTGTCCGCTTCGGGGCGCCGGTGGTGGCTCCGGGGCGGCGGAAGGCGTTCAGGACGCCGGCGGCGTGTCCGTCTGCGGTGCGCCGTGGGAGGCCTGGCGGGCGGAGAGAGCGTGGTTGAAGCGGGTCAGCAGCGAGCAGAAGGCCTCGCGCTCCTCCGGCTGCCAGTCCTGGGTCAGCTCGGCCATCAACTGCCGCCGGGAGGAGCGGACCTCCTCCAGCCGCGCCAGCCCGCGCGGGGACAGCTGCAGCACCACGGCCCGCCCGTCCTCGGGGTGGGAGGTGCGCTTGACGAGCCCGGTGTCGACGAGCGGTGCCACCTGGCGGGTGACGGTGGAGGAGTCGATGCCCATGCTCGCGGCGAGCGCCTTGACCCCCATCGGACCCTCTTTGTCGAGGCGGTTGAGCAGCAGGTAGGCGGCGCGGTCCATGGAGTTGCGCACCTGCCCGACCCCGCCGAGCCGGGTCTGTTCGGCACGGCGGGCGAAGACCGCCACCTCGTGCTGGAGGGTGTCGAGGAGACCGGTGTCGCCGACGGTCGTCATGTCCATCGACATGTCGGGTGTTGTGGGCATGGCGGGGGGCTCACTTCTGAAGAGCTGCTTGGGTTGGGGGNNGTACGCGGCTGGGGGGCAGGCCGTACCGGCGCTGCGCAAACCGGTCTCGGAGGTTGGTCACAACCGCGTCCGGCGGCCGTGAACTGCGAGACTTGGGGCATGAGCTACAGCACGGCCGGCTCGCTGCGGCCCGTCACCCTCGACGACGTGCGCGGTGCGCAGAAGATGCTCTCGGGGGTGGCGCGGGTGACCGCGATGGAGGGCAGCAGACACCTGTCCCGGCTGGTGGGCGCGCCGGTGCACCTCAAGTGCGAGAACCTGCAGCGGACGGGGTCGTTCAAGTTGCGCGGCGCCTACGTCCGGATCGCCGGGCTGCTGCCCGAGGAGCGCGCCGCGGGAGTGGTGGCGGCGAGCGCCGGCAACCACGCGCAGGGCGTCGCGCTGGCGTCGTCGCTGCTCGGGGTGCACGCCACGGTGTTCATGCCGAGGGGCGCCCCACTGCCGAAGATCAGCGCCACCCGGGAGTACGGCGCCGAGGTGCGCCTGCACGGCCAGGTGGTCGACGAGACGCTGGCCGCCGCCCAGGAGTACGCGGCCCGGACCGGGGCGGTGTTCATTCACCCGTTCGACCACCCCGACGTCATCGCGGGCCAGGGCACGGTCGGCCTGGAGATCCTGGAGCAGTGCCCGGAGGTGCGCACGATCGTCGTCGGCATCGGCGGCGGCGGGCTCGCGGCCGGCATCGCGGTGGCGGTGAAGGAGCTGCGGCCGGACGTGCGGATCGTCGGGGTGCAGGCGGCGGGCTCGGCGGCGTATCCGCCGTCGCTGGCGGCGGGTCGGCCGGTGGCGATCGACGATCCGGCGACGATGGCCGACGGCATCAAGGTCGGAAGGCCGGGCGACGTGCCGTTCGCGATCGTCGGCGAGCTGGTGGACGAGGTGCGCACGGTCACCGAGGACGAGTTGTCCGCCGCGCTGCTGCTGTGCCTGGAGCGGGCCAAGCTGGTCGTGGAGCCGGCCGGGGCGAGTCCGGTCGCCGCGCTGCTGGGCGGTGCGGGCGGCATCGAGGGCCCGGTGGTGGCGGTGCTGTCCGGCGGCAACGTCGATCCGGTGCTGCTGCAGCGGGTGCTGCGGCACGGCATGGCCGCGCAGGGCCGCTACCTGGCCGTCCGGCTGCGGCTGACGGACCGGCCGGGCGCGCTCGCCACGCTTCTGGGGGTGTTGTCGGTGGTCGACGCCAACGTCCTCGACGTGAGCCATGTGCGAACCGACCCACGGCTCGGGCTCACGGAGGCGGAGGTGGAACTGCACCTGGAGACGAAGGGGCCGGCGCACTGCGCCGAGGTCAATCAGGCCCTGCGCGACGCCGGCTACACGGTCGTCGACTGATCCGTCGGGCGGCGGAACGCCGAGGTCACAGGCCCTTTGCCCTTCTCTTGTCACTCGTTCGGGCAAGCCCGTTGAGAGACGCGATACATCGCGTTATGGTGTGTCTCACGCCTCGCGGTGGCGCGTGGACGCTGCGCAGACGAAATTCCCAGCGAAACGAGAGCTGCCTCTCTAGGCTTTTCCGACAATCCCCGACGACGTGGAGATTTCATATGCCAGGCGCCATCTATGCCGAAGGTCTGGTGAAGACCTTCGGCGACGTAAGGGCTCTGGACGGCGTCGACCTCGATGTCCCCGAGGGCACGGTGCTCGGACTTCTCGGGCCGAACGGCGCGGGCAAGACCACCGCCGTCCGATGTCTGACCACCCTGCTGCGGCCCGACAGCGGCAAAGCCGTCGTCGCCGGCCTCGACGTGCTCAAACAGCCCAATGAAGTGCGGCGTTCCATCGGCCTGTCCGGCCAGTTCGCCGCGGTCGACGAGTACCTGACCGGCCGTGAGAACCTCCAGATGGTCGGCCGGCTCTACCAGATGAGGGCCGGTACGGCGAAGGCCCGGGCGGCCGAGCTGCTGGAGCAGTTCAACCTCACCGATGCCGCGGACCGGCCCGCGAAGACCTACTCCGGAGGCATGCGCCGCC
>NZ_JUJA01000033.1:64324-72487 GCF_001906585.1 Streptomyces kebangsaanensis
TGGACGAGCCGACGACCGGCCTCGACCCGCGCAACCGCCAGCAGTTGTGGGACGTCATCAAGCAGCTCGTCTCCGGTGGTACGACCCTGCTGCTGACCACCCAGTACCTGGAGGAGGCCGACCAGCTGGCGCACGAGATAGCGGTCGTCGACCACGGACGGGTCATCGCCCGCGGCACCTCCGACCAGCTCAAGGCCCGCACCGGCGGCGAGCGCGTCGAGGTCGTCGTGCACGACCGCGAGCACATCTCCACCGCCCGCGAGGTGCTGCGCGGCTTCGGCAAGGGCGACACCGCCGTCGAGGAGCACACCCGCAAGCTGACCGTGCCGGTCACCGGCGGCGCCAAGCTGCTGGCGGAGATCATCCGCGAGCTGGACTCCCGCGGGATCGAGATCGACGACATCGGACTGCGCCGCCCGACCCTCGACGACGTGTTCCTGTCCCTCACGGGCCACGTGGCCGAGGCCACGGACGAGGAGAACGGCGCGAAGGGCGCCGGCGCCAAGGACCGCCGGGGCGAGAAGGAGACCGCCAAGTGAGTACCGTCACCGACAGCGCACGGATCGAGTCGTCCGGCAACGCCATGACCCAGTCCGTCCGGGACTCGCTGGTCATCGCCCGCCGGAATCTGATTCGTATGGGCCGGATCCCCGAGATGCTCATCTTCGGACTGATCCAGCCCATCATGTTCGTGGTGCTGTTCACCTACGTGTTCGGCGGCTCGATCCAGGTCGGCTCGTCCACCTCCCCCCAGGCCTACCGAGAGTTCCTGATGGCCGGCATCTTCGCCCAGACCGTCACGTTCGCCACGGCGGGCNNNGGGTGCGGGCATCGCCGACGACATGCACAAGGGCCTCATCGACCGCTTCCGTTCCCTGCCGATGGCACGCGGTGCGGTGCTGACCGGCCGCACCATCGCCGACCTGGTGCAGACGGCGCTCACACTCGTCGTCCTGGCGGTCGTCGCCGTGATCGTCGGCTGGCGCACCCACGAGAACTTCGGCAAGGTGCTCGCCGGGTTCGGCCTGCTCCTGCTGCTCGGGTACGCGTTCTCGTGGATCGGCGCGCTCATCGGCCTGTCCGTGCGCACCCCTGAAGCGGCGACCTCGGGCGGCCTGATCTGGCTGTTTCCGCTGACGTTCATCTCGAACGCGTTCGTGGACGCGCGCCAGATGCCGTCCTTCCTGCGGCACATCGCGGAGTGGAACCCGTTCAGCGCCACCGTGCAGGCGTGCCGCGAGCTGTTCGGCAACCTTCCCCCGGGCTTCCGGACGCCCGACGCCTGGCCCATGCAGCACCCCGTGTGGGCCTCACTGATCTGGTCGGTGCTGATCATCCTCATATTCCGCACCCTGGCGGTACGCAAGTACCGCTCGGCCGCGGCGTAGGCGGCGACGACGCGGGGCCGGCGGACCGGCCGGAGCATGCGGAAGCCCCCGGCGCACAGACAGGGCGCCGGGGGCTCACCGGAAGAGAGGCGGATGCGCGGAGGCTCAGCCCTTGTACGGCTCGGCCTTGAGGATCCTCACCGAGGCGATCTTGCCGTTCGGCAGCTCGTACTCCGCGTCCTCACCGACCTTGTGCCCGATCACTCCGGAGCCCAGCGGGGACTGCGGCGAGTAGGTCTCGATCTCGGCGCTGGCGTATTCACGCGAGGCCAGCAGGAAGGACAGCGTGTCGTCCTCGTCACCGTCGAAGGCGATCGTGACGACCATGCCCGGCGCGACGGTACCGTCGGTGGCCTGCGGCTCGCCGACCTGGGCGGTCTCAAGGAGCTGGGTCAGCTGGCGTACGCGGAGCTCCTGCTTGCCCTGCTCCTCCTTGGCCGCGTGATACCCCCCGTTCTCACGCAGGTCGCCCTCCTCGCGCGCGGCCGCGATCTTGGCGGCGATCTCCGAGCGCGCGGGACCAGTAAGGTAGGCAAGCTCGTCCTTGAGCTTGTTGTACGCCTCCTGGGTCAGCCAGGTGACGTTCTCGCTGGTCTGGGTCACAGGTGCTCCTCGTCGGTACTGGGAATACAAAAGCATCGCCCTACCCAGAAGAATGTTCCCTCTTGGATGGGCGAAACCACGAGCCTAACAACCCCCGCCCCAAAGGGGGAGGACATAAGCCGTAAGAGCTACGTCAACGCAGATCAGCGCCCGCGTATTCCGGTCCGCGGCCGACGCGTCAGCCGGCGTGACAGCCCAGCAGCTCGGCCGTCGAGCCCCGCGCCGTCGTGCGCAGCGTGACCATCTTGTCGATCCGCGTGGCCCGCTGGTCGAAGCGGAAGTCCGCCCGGCCGACCTCGTCGCCGCTCGTGTCCTGCGAGCGCAGCGTGCAGTAGCCGCGGGCGTCGGCGTCCTTGTGGACCTCCAGATGGACCCGCACCGCGTCGTCCGAGGCCTGGAAGGTGATGACCTGCGCGCTGATCTCGTTCTGGCCGACGTAGTGGTAGCCGAAGTAGCCGACCAGGGCCAGCAGGGCCGTGCCCAGGACGGCGCCCGCGATCTTGAGCTTGCGGTCGGCGCGCTCGTCCGGGGAGCGGCCGTAGCGGCCCTCGGGCGGCCTGGTGCTCGCCGTACTCATGATCGTCCTCTCGGCCGGGGCGGGACCTGCGTCCCGCGGGGGCTTCCGGAGCCGTACCCCGGAATTATTCGCCCCCCGATTCGGTCACTATAGAAGCCCGCGCACGACCGCCCGACCGCCACCCCGGGACGACGTACCCGCGGGGTGGCACCGTTGACTGCCCGCTTGCGCCGGGCACCGACCTGATCCTGAGGACTGAGCCTTGACTGAGCAGCTGCGACTGATGGCCGTGCACGCGCACCCCGACGACGAGTCGAGCAAGGGCGCGGCCACCATGGCCAAGTACGTGTCCGAGGGGGTGGACGTGCTGGTGGTGACCTGCACGGGCGGAGAGCGCGGCTCCATCCTCAACCCCAAGCTCCAGGGCGACAAGTACATCGAGGAGAACATCCACGAGGTGCGCAGGAAGGAGATGGACGAGGCCCGGGAGATCCTCGGCGTCGAGCAGGACTGGCTCGGCTTCGTCGACTCCGGCCTGCCCGAGGGCGACCCGCTGCCGCCGCTGCCCGAGGGCTGCTTCGCCCTGGAGGACGTCGACAAGGCGGCCGGCGAGCTGGTGCGCCGGATCCGCTCCTTCCGCCCCCAGGTGATCACCACCTACGACGAGAACGGCGGCTACCCGCACCCCGACCACATCATGACCCACAAGATCACGATGGTGGCCTTCGAGGGCGCCGCGGACGCCGAGAAGTACCCGGTGGAGGAGTACGGCCCGGTGTACCAGCCGCTGAAGCTGTACTACAACCAGGGCTTCAACCGCCCGCGCACCGAGGCGCTGCACCAGGCCATGCTGGACCGCGGCCTGGAGTCCCCCTACGGCGAGTGGCTCAAGCGCTGGGAGAAGTCCGGCCGCGATGAGCGCACGCTCACCACCCACGTCCCCTGCGCCGACTTCTTCGAGATCCGCGACAAGGCACTGATCGCCCACGCCACGCAGATCGACCCCGACGGCGGCTGGTTCCGGGTGCCGATGGAGGTCCAGAAGGAGGTCTGGCCCACCGAGGAGTACGAACTCGCGAAGTCCCTCGTGGACACCTCGATCCCCGAGGACGACCTCTTCGCGGGCGTCCGGCGGCCCTGAGGGACAATGTCTGACATGAGCGCAAGCGCGAGCCCGGCAATGACGCACCTCGTCCCCCTCGCCGAGGTCGACCCGAACAAGGTCACCCCCGGCGTCCTCGGATTCATCGTCTTCGCCGTGATGGCCCTGGCCGTGTGGGGCCTGATGAAGTCCATGAACCGCCACATGAACAAGGTCGACTTCAAGGAGGTCCCGGACCCGGGGGCGAAGTCCGGCGCACCCGCGGCCGACCCCGAGGCCCGGCGGAGCTGACCCCGGGCGGCGGTGCCGCCCTCACCGCCCGGCCGGCACCGCCACCCCCATCACCTCCCGCGCGTGCCGGCCCGGCACCATGCCCAGGCGCCAGGCCTGCCAGCCCGCCTCCAGGCTCACACCCCGCTCCAGCAGCAGCCGGTAGGCCCGGACGCAGTCGTCCAGCTTCCCGTCGCGCAGCGGATGGCCGCCGCGGGCGAGCCGGGCCAGCTCCTCCTGGGCCACCGCCGAACCGACCTCCACACCACCGGCGGCCGCGTACGGCAGCAGCGTGCAGCGCAGGAAGCGGGCCCAGTCCTCACCGCGGCGGTCGCCGTAGGAGGCGAAGAGGGCCACCGCCTCGTCGCACAGGGCGAGGGCCTGCTGGGTGCGGGCGTTGCCGGCGTCCACCACCGCCAGCTCCAGACACGTCCACGCCTCGCCGTGGGCGACGCCGATGCGCTGGAAGTCGGCGCGGGCGTCGACCAGCAGCTGACGGGCGAAACCGGAGTTGCGCAGCGAACCCGTCCGGGCCGCCAGCTGGTCGCGGGTCACCCGCGCCGAGTGGTGCCGGGCACAGGCCAGGCCGTACACGTCGCGCATCCGGGAGAACATCGTGCGGGCGCGCTCCAGCTCGCGCACCGCCCGGTCCAGGTCGCCGGTCTCCTCCAGCGCCTGACCGAGGTAGTACAGCGTCCACGCCTCGCCGCGCGCGTCCTCGTTGTCCCGGTGCCGCACCGCCGCCTGCCGCAGCTCGTCCACCGCGTCGGAAGCGTCGCCGGCCACCAGCCGGGCCCGGGCCAGCTGGGTCAGCGCCCACGCCTCGCCGCGGGCGTCGCGGGTACGGCCGTAGCGCTCCAGGGCCTGGCGCAGATCCGCCTCCGCGTGCTCCACGTCGCCCAGGCGCAGCGCCAGCTGGCCCAGCTGGAAGTGCGCCCACGCCTCGCCGTGCACCGAGCCGCCCTCCCGGTGCAGCACCAGTGAACGCGTCAGCAGGTCCAGCGCCTGGGCCAGCCGCGCCCGGTCCCGCTCCACCGCCGCCAGCGCGTGCATCGTCCAGGCCCGGTCGGTCGCCAGCTCCGGCACCGACTGCAGCTCGAGCGCCTCACGCAGCCGGGCCGCCGCCTCCGGCAGGTTGCCCTGGTGGTGCAGCGTGATGCCGAGCGAGGTCAGCGCGCGGGCCGCCCCCGCGTCGTGGTGGGCCTCCCGGTAGAGGTCGACGACCGAGGCCAGCGTCGTACGCGCCTTGTCCAGCTCACCGAGCTGACGGGCCGCGATACCGGTACGCCACTGCACCGACCGGACCAGCAGCCCCTGGTCCACGGCCTGCGTCAGCTCGCTGATCTCGCCCAGGCGGTACAGGTCGCCGCGCAGCAGGCAGTAGTCGCACAGCGCGCCGAGCAGGTTCAGCACGGCCGCCTGGTTCACGCCCTCCGCGTGTCTGAGGGCCGCCGTGATGAAGCTCGACTCGTCGTCCAGCCAGCGCAGCGCCTCGTCCAGCGAGGTGAAGCCGTGCGGGCTGAACCGGTCCGAGCGGGTCGACATGTTGCCGTCGACCAGGCGCAGCACCGAGTCGGCCAGCTCGGCGTAGTTCACGATCAGCCGCTCCTGCGCCGCCGTCCGCTCGGCCGGGTCCTCCTCGTCCAGGAGGCGGGCGTGCGCGAAGGCCCGTACCAGGTCGTGCAGCCGGTAGCGGTCGCCCCGCACATGGTCGATCAGACCCGCCCGGGCGAGGGCCACCAGATGCCGGGTCGCCTCCGTCTCGTCCGTGGCCAGCAGCGCGGCCGCCGCCGCGGCACCCAGCGAGGTCCGCCCGGCCAGGGCGAGCCGGCGCAGCAGCCGGCGGGCCTGCTCCGACTGGTCGGTGTGGCGCAGCCACAGCGCCCGCTCCACCGGCTCCACCGGACCGTACGCGTCGAGGTCGGTGGCCAGCCGGCGGGGCGAGCGCGGGCCGAGGGCGGAGCCCGCGACGCGCAGTGCCAGCGGCAGCCCGCCGCACAGTTCCCTGATCCGGTCGGCGGACTCGCCGTCGTACGGCCCCGAGGCGTCCTGCGCGGCCGCGCCCAGCAGTTCCTCCGCGCCCGCCGCGTCCAGGGCCCGGACCGGCAGCTGGTACACCCACGCCGGCAGGTCGGCGGGCAGCTCCAGGGGCTCGCGGGAGGTGACCAGGACCAGGCTGTCGGAGCGCTCGGGGACCAGGGCGCGGACCTGCTCGGCGTCCGAGGCGTCGTCCAGCACGATCGTGACCGGCAGGCCCGTCAGGTGCTGGTGGTACAGCTCGCCCAGCCGTTTGAGCTGCTGGGCGGGGGAGGACCGCTCGCGGAACAGCAGCTGCTCGCGGGGCGCGCCGAGCCGGTTCAGCAGGTGCAGCAGCGCGTCACGGGTCGGCAGCGGCGGCTCTCCCGGGCTGTCGCCGCGCAGGTCCACGACGACCGCGCCCCGGAACTGGTCCCTCAGGTCGTGGGCCGCGCGCACCGCGAGGGTACTGCGGCCGGAGCCGGGCGTCCCGTGCAGCACGACGACCGTCGGCCGGGTCCGTGTGCTCGCCCGGGCGGCCTGCACCCACTGCCGGATCCGCGCCATCTCCTGCCGCCGTCCCGCGAACACCCCGTCCGGATCGGGAAGTTGCCGGAACGACTGTTCCAGCAGGCTGCGTCTGCGGGCCGCCGCGCTCTTGTCCGTGCCGCGCAGCGGGGGCACCGCCTTCTTCCCGGGGGTGGAGGCGCTCAGCACGCGCTGCTGGTCGAGGAAGGGACGGATCCCGCGCACCTCCAGCGCGGTGAGCCACTGCAGCCGCAACTGCTCCGGCCCGCCCGGCTGACCGGCCGCGCCCGCCCGGTGGTGCGCGGCGGGCAGGTGGGCGGCGGTCACCTTCACCACCGTGGCGGCGGCGCCCACCGCCCCCGCGGTGACCCCCGCGCCCACGGCGGTACCCGCGTCCGTGCCCAGCGCCAGATCGGCCACAAGGGCGGCCAGTCCCGCAACGGCCGCGACCAGCAGGGGAGTTCCCCCGCTCTCCCGCGCGTACCGCTGCGCGAACGTGAGCTGCCCGGCCGCCGCCTCGTCCAGCGCCCCCGTGTACGCCTCGTACTCCTCCGCCGCCGCCCGGGCCATGCCGTCCAGAGCCCCGCGCGCCCGCGACAGCAGCACACCTCCGTCCACCTTCCCGCCCGACCGGCGCACCTCCTCCTCCACGGCCCGAGCCAGCAGCCGCTCGGCGTCCACCCGGTGCCCGTCCCGCATGTCCCGTCCCCCTCCGGTGACAACTTCTTTTCCCACGAGTGTCCTTGGGCGGGGACGGCAGCGCGAGAGGGCGGCGGACAACGGACGGCCGGACCGGGGGCCGACCGCCCTCACGAGGGTGCACGGGGAGCCGTTCGGCGATCACGTTCCGTGCCCGGCGGGGGCGGGTGAGGCAGGATGGGGGCATGCCGAACCGACTGGCTCATGAGACGTCCCCGTACCTGCTCCAGCACGCCGACAACCCGGTCGACTGGTGGCCGTGGTCGGGGGAGGCCTTCGCGGAGGCGCGGCGGCGCGAGGTCCCCGTGCTGCTGAGCGTCGGGTACAGCAGCTGCCACTGGTGCCACGTCATGGCGCACGAGTCCTTCGAGGACCAGGACACGGCCGCCGTCCTGAACGAGCACTTCGTCAGCGTCAAGGTCGACCGCGAGGAGCGGCCCGACGTCGACGCGGTGTACATGGAGGCCGTGCAGGCGGCGACCGGGCAGGGCGGCTGGCCGATGACCGTGTTCCTGACCCCGGACGCCGAGCCGTTCTACTTCGGCACGTACTTCCCGCCCGCGCCCCGGCACGGGATGCCGTCGTTCCGGCAGGTGCTGGAGGGCGTGCGGCAGGCGTGGGAGACACGGCGGGAGGAGGTCACCGACGTCGCCGGGAAGATCGTGCGGGACCTGGCGCACCGGGAGATCGACTACGGCGCCCCGCGGGTCCCCGGCGAGGAGGAGCTCACGCAGGCGCTGCTCGCGCTGACCCGGGAGTACGACCCGCAGCGCGGCGGGTTCGGCGGGGCGCCGAAGTTCCCGCCGTCGATGGTGATCGAGTTCCTGCTGCGGCACCACGCCCGCACCGGCTCCGAGGGCGCGCTGCAGATGGCGCGGGACACCTGCGAGCGGATGGCCCGCGGCGGCATCCACGACCAGCTCGGCGGCGGCTTCGCCCGTTACTCCGTGGACCGCGACTGGGTGGTGCCGCACTTCGAGAAGATGCTGTACGACAACGCCCTGCTGTGCCGGGTCTACGCCCACCTGTGGCGGGCCACC
>NZ_JUJA01000033.1:72504-80850 GCF_001906585.1 Streptomyces kebangsaanensis
GTGTCGCCCTGGACACCGCCGACTTCATGGTGCGCGAACTGCGCACCGCGGAAGGGGGGTTCGCCTCGGCCCTGGACGCCGACAGCGACGACGGGACCGGCCGGCACGTCGAGGGCGCCTACTACGTCTGGACCCCGGAGCAGCTGCGCGAGGTCCTCGGTGAGGAGGACGCCGAACTCGCCGCCCGGTACTTCGGCGTGACCGAGGAGGGTACCTTCGAGCACGGCGCCTCGGTGCTCCAACTCCCCGTACAGGAGGGCGTCTTCGACGCCGGGCGGATCGAGTCGGTCAGGCACCGGCTGTTCGGCAAGCGGGCCGAGCGGCCCGCACCCGGCCGGGACGACAAGGTGGTCGCCGCCTGGAACGGGCTCGCGATCGCCGCCCTCGCCGAGACCGGCGCCTACTTCGACCGTCCGGACCTGGTGGACGCCGCGACCGGCGCCGCCGACCTCCTCGTACGGCTGCACATGGACGAGCACGCCGCGCTCCACCGCACCAGCAAGGACGGCCGGGCCGGGGCCAACGCCGGGGTGCTGGAGGACTACGCCGACGTCGCCGAGGGCTTCCTCGCCCTGGCCTCCGTCACCGGCGAGGGCGTGTGGCTGGAGTTCGCCGGACTGCTCCTCGGACACGTGCTCACCCGGTTCACCGACCCGGAGTCGGGCGCCCTGTACGACACGGCCGCCGACGCCGAGCAGTTGATCCGCCGTCCCCAGGACCCCACCGACAACGCCGTCCCCTCCGGCTGGACGGCGGCCGCCGGCGCCCTGCTCGGCTATGCGGCCCATACCGGTTCCGAGGCCCACCGCACCGCCGCCGAGCGGGCGTTGGGCGTGGTCCGGGCGCTCGGTCCGCGCGTCCCGCGTTTCATCGGCTGGGGGCTGGCCGTCGCCGAGGCCCTGCTCGACGGGCCGCGCGAGGTCGCCGTCGTGGGGCCGTCCCCCGACGACACGGCGACGAAGGCCCTGCACCGTACGGCACTTCTGGGCACCGCCCCCGGCGCGGTCGTCGCCTGCGGCACGCCGGAGAGCGACGAGTTCCCCCTGCTCGCCGGCCGGACCCTGGTCCGGGGCGAGCCGGCCGCCTACGTCTGCCGTGACTTCACCTGCGACGCCCCGACCACCGACCCGGACCGCCTGCGCACCGCGCTGAACACCGCACTGGGCGGCTGAGGCAGGCCCCGGAGGTCACCTCCGGTCGGCGTACCCGGCCAGGGCGCGCTCCACGATCGCCTCCAGCCGGTCGTGGTGGGCGCCCTTCCAGTAGGCGCGGCCGCAGTCGCGGCAACGGGCGAAGACGTCGTACGTGCGGTGCGTGCCGTGCTCCAGCTGGTCGGCCACCTCCTCCTTCGTGGCGTCCTCCAGCGGGCCGTTGCAGGCGGTGCACCGGGTCCAGGGGGAGAGGCCGGGGCGGAAGCGGTCGAGGACGTCACGGAGCTGGTCGTCGGGGCGGGTGCTGTAGACGAAGGCGCCCGCCCACAGTTCGCGGCGGCGCAGCAGGCCCCGGTCGCGGCTGAGCATGACGCGCTTCTCGGCGGCCGAGCGGGCGGCGAGCGCCGGGTCGCCGATGTCGGTCGACTCGTAGGCGGCGTCCACACCGAGCAGGCGCAGACGGCGGGCGAGGGTGCCCAGGTGCACGTCGAGGAGGAAGCGCAGGGGGGCGCCGGGGACCTGCTGCGGGCGTGCCACGGCACGCACCCGCACCGTCTCGTCCGCCCGCGGGACGTGCGACACCGGCACCTCGCGGCCGTCCACCACCAGCGCGCCCACCTCGGTGAGCGGCACGCCCAGGGACTCCACGACGTGACCGAGCGTCGAGACGCCGTCGGTGACGACCGGGGTGGCGCCGCGGCGCCGGGCGTGGGGGACGAACAGGCTCAGGCCGGGGGCGAACTCGACGCGGATCTCGGGACCGTTCACCCGGCCAGGATGGCATGACCGAGGGGCCGGGACCTCAGGGTTTTCCGCGGAGCTCTCCCCGGGGCTTCCCGGCGGGCAGCCCGTGCTCCAGGACGTCCATGGCGCGGTCCATGAGGTCGCTCAGCTCGCCCTCGCACCCGTTCTCGGCCCAGTACAGCGAGACCTCCATCAGGCCGCCCATGAGGGACATGGCGAAGACCCGCACCTCCAGGCCGTCCTGGTCCAGTCCGGTGCGGTCCGCGACGGCCTGGCGGATGAGCAGGCCGGCGGCCGACATGCTCTCCACCATCCGGGCGCGGACCGCGGGCACCTCGACGCCCAGCCGGGCGCGCAGCCGGGACACCTCGGGCTCCTCGGTCACACCCAGCGCCAGGGCCTTGTGCATCACGTGCCGGAGGGAGTCCATCCACGGCTCGTCCGCGGGCCGCGCCCGCAGCTCCTCCAGCAGGATCTCGTCGTACTCGTCCGTGAGGACGATGTCCTCCTTGGTGGGGAAGTAGCGGAAGACGGTCGACGGCGACACCTCGGCGCGGTCGGCGATCTGCTCGATCGTCGTGGCGTCGTACCCCTGCTCCTCGACCAGCGTGTACGTCGCCGAGCGGATCGCCTGCCGGGTCTTGAGCTTCTTGCGCTCCCTGAGTCCCATCGGGGGACGTTCGGCGGGGCGGTCGGCGGGGGTGGTGATGCGTGCGGCCGTCATGGTCGTCATTGTCCGGCATCACCTCCGGGACCGGCCATGACCGGGGCCTCCTCCTCCGGTTCGTTCCGTACGGCGGCCGGGGCGCCCGGCAGGAAGGCGGCGGCCAGGAGCGCCGCCAGCAGCGCGGCGACGGCGGACACCAGCAGCACCAGGCCCATGCCGTGCACGTACGCCCCGTTCGCGGAGTCCGCCAGCCGCGCGGAGCCCGCCCGCGCGGCGACGAGGTGCGCGGCGACCACGGACTGCCCGGCGGTGTGCGCCGCCTCGCCGGGCAGTCCGGTGACGTCGAGCCGGTCGCGGAAGGCGCTCGCCAGGAGGCTGCCGAGCAGGGCGATGCCGACCGCGCCGCCGACCTGGCGCAGCGTCATCAGCAGGCCCGAGCCGCTTCCGGCGCGGTCGGCGGGCAGGGCGGCCAGCGCCCCGTCCATGGCCGGGACGACGGAGAAGCCGAAGCCGACGCCGGCGAGGGACAGCCACAGCGCGGTGAAGCCGTAGCCGGAGTCCACCGTCGTACGGCTGCCGAGCAGGGCGGCGAAGGCGAGCACCACCAGGCCCACGGCGACCACGGCCCGTGCCCCGAACCGGGCGACGACCGGCTGCGCGCCCTTCGCGGCGATCATCAGTCCGCCCATCATGGGCAGCAGCCTCAGGCCGGTGCCGAGGGCGTCGTGGCCGAGGACGGCCTGCAGGTAGGGCGGCAGGACGAACATCAGGCCGGACAGGACGAACATCACCAGGGTCGCGGCGAGGGTGTTGAACAGGAAGCCGCGCCGGCCGAGCAGGGTCATGTCGAGCATGGGGCGGGCCTCCCGGCGCTCGCGCAGCACGAGCCCGGCCAGGAGTGCGGCGGCCGCCGCGAACACGCCGAGCACGAGGGGGTCGCCCCAGCCGCGGTCGGGGGCCTCGATGATCGCGTAGATCAGCGCGCCGAGACCGGTCGCGGTGAGCGCCGTGGAGAGCGTGTCGACCCGGGGGGAGGCGGGGTCCCGGGTCTCGGGGAGCAGGAAGGCGCAGGCCGCGACGCCGATGGCGACCATGGGCACGTTGATCAGGAAGACCGAGCCCCACCAGAAGTGGTTGAGCAGCCAGCCGCCGACGATCGGGCCGAGGGGCAGGCCGAGCGCGGAGGCGGCCGAGATGACGCCGACGGCCCTGGTGCGCTCGTCCGCGCCGAACAGCGAGGGCAGCACCGACAGCGCGAGCGGCATGACCAGGGCCGCGCCGATCCCCATGACCGTACGGGCGGCGATCACCGCGTGCACGTCCCCGGCCAGGGCGCCGACCACGGAGCCGGCGAGGAAGACGCCGAGTCCGGTGATCAGCATCAGACGCCGCCCGAACCGGTCGCCGAGGAGTCCGGCCGGGAGCATCAGCGCGGCGAAGACGACGACGTAGGAGTCCACCATCCACTGCTGCTGGCCGGTGGTGGCGCCGAGGTCCCTCGCCAGGGTCGGCAGGGCGACGTTGAGGATCGTCATGTCGAAGCCGAGCACCAGCATGCTCGCGACCAGGGCCCCGAGGGCCCACCAGCGGCGGGGGTCGTGCCGTACGCCTTCGGCGTGGTTGACAGTAACCATGAAATGAGAGTAACTCTCAAAAGTGTCACGCTGTCAATCGACTCGGGCTTCCGGGCATGAAAAACGGCCACGACTCGTGCGAGCCGTGGCCGTGCCGGAGGGAGGGACGGACTATGCGTGCTGGTACGCCACCAGTGAGATCCCCACGTAGTGGACCACGAACGCGGCCAGCGTGAAGGAGTGGAAGACCTCGTGGAAGCCGAACCAGCGCGGGGAGGGGTTCGGCCGCTTGATGCCGTAGACGACGCCCCCCACGCTGTAGAGGAGGCCGCCGGTGATCACCAGGACCAGGACCGCGATGCCGCCGGTGCGCAGGAAGTCGGGCAGGAAGAAGACGGCCGCCCAGCCCATCGCGATGTAGCAGGGGGTGTAGAGCCAGCGCGGGGCGCCCACCCAGAAGACGCGGAAGACGATGCCGGCGACGGCCGCGGCCCATATGCCCCACAGCAGCCAATGGCCCTTGGCGCCGGGCAGGAGCAGCAGGGTCAGCGGGGTGTACGTGCCCGCGATGATCAGGAAGATGTTCGCGTGGTCGAGCCTGCGCAGGACGCCGCCCAGGCGCGGCCCCCAGTCGCCCCGGTGGTACAGCGCGCTGACGCCGAAGAGCAGGCAGGCGGTGAGGGCGTAGATCCCGCAGGCGATCCGCCCGCGGGTGGAGCTGGCCAGCGCGGTGAGGACCAGACCCGCGACGAGCGCGGCCGGGAACATGCCGAGGTGCAGCCAGCCGCGCAGCTTCGGCTTGACCGGGTGCGGCAGGGGGAGTGCGGCCGGACCGCGGCTGGTGACCGGCGTGTCCAGGGGCGTATCGGAGGCGGACGCAGTCATGCGCGCATCGTACCGACGGCGCCGTGAGTCGGCTGCCGGTGTCGGGCGGTGAGCGCGAAGATCGCGCCGAACGCAAAAAGTCCTTCAGCTGAATCCAAGGGGCACGCAAGGAATCGCGGAAACCGTGGGATTCATCACGCCGCTCACTTGTGCGGCCCCCTGGACATATGGGCACTCTCGTCGGATGATCAAATGAGTGCGGTCGGCACCGGATGAGCGGCTACGAAGCATCCGGGCCGCGGCCCCCACGGGGCGACAAGTCAGAAAACCCTCTTTTAGGAGCGATCGTGGCGCGCGACATCGCGGCTCCCACCGTCATCCCCACCCACCACAAGGAACTGATCTCGTGGGTCAACGAGATCGCCGAACTGACGCAGCCGGACAACGTGGTCTGGTGTGACGGATCCGAGGCCGAGTACGAGCGACTGTGCGAGGAGCTCGTCCGGAAGGGCACCTTCAGGAAGCTCGACCCGGTCAAGCGCCCCAACTCCTACTACGCGGCCTCGGACCCCTCGGACGTGGCCCGCGTCGAGGACCGGACGTTCATCTGCTCCGAGAAGGAGCAGGACGCCGGCCCGACGAACCACTGGAAGGCCCCCGCCGAGATGCGGGAGATCTTCCAGGGCGAGGACGGGGACGGAGGCATCTTCCGCGGCTCGATGAAGGGGCGGACGATGTACGTCGTCCCCTTCTGCATGGGGCCGCTGGGCTCGCCGCTCTCGGCGATCGGCGTCGAGATCACCGACTCCGCCTACGTCGCGGTGTCCATGCGCACCATGACCCGCATGGGGCAGCCGGTGCTGGACGAGCTCGGCGACAGCGGCTTCTTCGTCAAGGCCGTGCACACCCTCGGCGCCCCGCTGGAGCCGGGCCAGGAGGACGTCCCCTGGCCGTGCAACTCCACCAAGTACATCTCGCACTTCCCCGAGGCCCGCGAGATCTGGTCGTACGGCTCCGGCTACGGCGGCAACGCCCTGCTCGGCAAGAAGTGCTACGCCCTGCGCATCGCCTCCGTCATGGCCCGCGACGAGGGCTGGCTGGCCGAGCACATGCTGATCCTCAAGCTCACGCCCCCGCAGGGCGAGGCCAAGTACGTCGCCGCCGCCTTCCCGAGCGCCTGCGGCAAGACCAACCTGGCCATGCTGGAGCCGACGATCTCCGGCTGGACGGTGGAGACCATCGGCGACGACATCGCGTGGATGCGGTTCGGCGAGGACGGCCGGCTGTACGCGATCAACCCCGAGGCCGGCTTCTTCGGCGTCGCCCCCGGCACCGGTGAGCACACCAACGCCAACGCGATGAAGACGCTGTGGGGCAACTCGGTCTTCACCAACGTCGCGCTCACCGACGACGGCGACGTGTGGTGGGAGGGCATGACGGAGGAGACCCCGGCCCACCTGACCGACTGGAAGGGCAACTCCTGGACGCCGGAGTCGGAGACCCCGGCCGCGCACCCCAACGCCCGCTTCACCACCCCCGCCGCGCAGTGCCCGATCATCGCGCCGGAGTGGGAGGACCCCAGGGGCGTGCCGATCTCGGCGATCCTGTTCGGCGGCCGCCGGGCGAGCGCGGTGCCGCTGGTGACGGAGTCCTTCGACTGGAACCACGGCGTGTTCCTCGGCGCGAACGTCGCCTCCGAGAAGACCGCCGCCGCCGAGGGCAAGGTCGGTGAGCTGCGCCGCGACCCGTTCGCCATGCTGCCGTTCTGCGGCTACAACATGGGCGACTACATGGCCCACTGGATCGAGGTCGCCAAGGACAAGGACCAGTCCAAGCTGCCGAGGATCTACTACGTCAACTGGTTCCGCAAGAACGACGAGGGCAAGTTCGTCTGGCCCGGCTTCGGCGAGAACAGCCGTGTGCTGAAGTGGATCGTGGAACGTCTGGACGGCAGGGCGGAGGGCGTCGAGACCCCCATCGGCATCCTGCCGACCAAGGACTCCCTGGACACGAACGGCCTCGAACTGCCCGAGTCCGACCTGGAGTTCCTGCTCACGGTGGACAAGGACGTGTGGCGCGAGGAGGCCGCCCTGGTCCCCGAGCACCTGAACACCTTCGGCGACCACACGCCCGAGGAACTGTGGGACCAGTACCGCGCGCTCGTCGAGCGCCTGGGCTGACGAGGGACCGCTCCCGCCCCCGCCCGATCTCCGCGGCCGGCTGACCGACTTGCCCTGACCTGCGATGTCGCCCGGCCGGCCGCGGCGTCCACCCGAGAGGCCGGGCGCGCACAACGGCGTGCGCGCCCGGCCTCTCCGGCGTGTCGCCGCCGTCCCTTCCGGGTACTCGGGAGGCGTTCAGGTGGAGGAGGGATGAGGCATGGCTGGAGACGAGGACTTCTACGCCCGGGACCGTCCGGAGATCCCCGAGCTGGCCGAGGACCGCCCGCGTGGCGGCGGCCCCGAGGAGCCGGGCGGCCGCGGCAACTGGCCGGTGTGGTTCGTCGTCCTGCTGATTCTCGTGCTGTTCGTGGTCCTGACGGTTCTCCTCGGCTGACCCCCGGCTCGCCGGGGCCTTCGCCTTCGGGGGACAGCGCCCGTTCCAGCAGCAACGTGTCGAGCCGGCGGCCGTGCTTGCACCCGACGGCGGTCGGCCGTCCCACGTCGGCGAAGCCGAACCGGCGGTGCAGCGCGGCCGACGCCTCGTCCCCGCAGTCGGCGATCACCGCGATCATGCGCTGGATCCCGGCCCGGGGGCAGGCGTCGACGAGCTCTCGCAGCAGCGCACCGCCGAGGCCGCGGCCGACGGCGTCCGGCGCGAGGTGGACGGTGTCCTCCACGGTGTACCGGTAGGCGGGCTTCGGCCGCCACGGCCCGGCGTACGCGAACCCCACGACCGTCTTCCCCTCCGCGACGAGGAACGGCAGCCCTCGCTCCGCGAGGTCGTCGAACTTCAGCTCCCACTCCGCCACCGAGCGCGGCGTCTCGTCGAACGTGGTGGCACTGTGCGGGACGTAGTGCCGGTGGATGCCGGCAACGGCAGCGAGTTCCTCTCCGTTCCGCAGCTGGACAACCCCCATGCCACGGCCCACCCGCTCGGGCCGAACGCAGTGGTAGGGCGCCCGGTCCGCGTGTCGCTGCGGGTGCACGCGGACCGGGGCCGATCGAGGGGGCCCTCCCCGGGAGGGCTAGCCGGCGTGGCTCAGGTTCCGGGCCGCCGCGTGGGCCTCCATGCGCTCGGCCGCCAGGATCGCCGCTGTCGTGTCGGCGCGGGAGGCGGCGACGACGAGGGCGCGGCCGGCGAGGGCGTGGGCCCGGTCGTGCAGGGCGGAGGACTCGCTGCCGACGGCCACCGACACCGAGGCGCGGACCGGGGCGTGACCGGC
>NZ_JUJA01000033.1:80883-96881 GCF_001906585.1 Streptomyces kebangsaanensis
GGCCGCCGTGTCCAGGTCGGCGGACGGGGCCAGGCTGCGCAGCTCGTCCGTGACGGCGAGCAGTGCCGCGAGATGGCCCGCGAGCTGGATGTCCAGCTCCTCCTCACGGGAACGGTGCGGGAAGTCGGAGGAGGTGCCGGAGGACCCGGTGCGTATCGGTTCATACATGGGATGACCTCCTGTGCGCTGACAGAAGGCATCCTAGCTTAGAACTCGTCTAAAGTTGAGGCGGTTCGCGGAATCGGTCCGTACGCGCACCGAGGGTGAGCGTCAGGCCTGGCCGTAGCCCTCCAGGAAGTTCCCGATCCGCTCCACGGCGTCGCGCAGGTCGCCGACCGTGGGCAGCGTGACAACCCGGAAGTGGTCCGGCTCGGGCCAGTTGAAGCCGGTGCCCTGGACGATCATGATCTTCTCGCGGCGCAGCAGGTCCAGCGCCATCTGCCGGTCGTCCTTGATCTTGAAGACCGCGGGGTCCAGGCGCGGGAAGAGGTACAGCGCCCCCTTCGGCCGTACGCACGTCACGCCCGGGATCTGCGTGAGCATCTCGTAGGCGGTGTCCATCTGCTCCTTCAGCCGCCCTCCCGGCAGCACCAGGTCGTCGATGGACTGCCGCCCGCTGAGCGCGGCGACCACGCCGTGCTGGCCCGGCATGTTCGCGCACAGGCGCATGTTCGCCAGGATCGTCAGGCCCTCGATGTAGGAGTCGGCGTGCGCGCGAGGGCCGGAGATCGACATCCAGCCGACCCGGTAGCCGGCCACCCGGTACGCCTTGGACATGCCGTTGAAGGTGAGGGTCAGCAGGTCCGGGGCGACCTTCGCGGTCGGCGTGTGCGTGGCGCCGTCGTAGAGGATTTTGTCGTAGATCTCGTCGGAGCAGACCAGCAGGTTGTGCCGGCGGGCGATGTCGGTCAGCCCCTTGAGCACGGCCCGGTCGTACACCGCGCCGGTGGGGTTGTTGGGGTTGATGATGACGATCGCCTTGGTGCGGTCGGTGACCTTGCGTTCCACGTCGGCGAGGTCGGGCATCCAGTCGGACTGCTCGTCGCAGCGGTAGTGGACGGCGGTGCCCCCGGCCAGGGAGACGGCGGCGGTCCACAGCGGGTAGTCCGGCGCCGGGACGAGGACCTCGTCGCCGTCGTCCAGCAGACCCTGCATGGCCATCACGATCAGCTCGGAGACGCCGTTGCCGATGAAGACGTGCTCGACGTCCGTCTCGATGCCGAGGGTCTGGTTGTGCATGACGACCGCGCGCCGCGCGGCCAGCAGGCCCTTGGCGTCGCCGTAGCCGTGGGCCGTGGAGACGTTGCGGAGGACGTCCTCCAGGATCTCCGGCGGGCATTCGAAGCCGAACGCGGCCGGGTTGCCCGTGTTCAGCTTGAGGATGCGGTGACCGGCGGCCTCGAGCCGCATCGCTTCCTCGAGCACCGGGCCCCGGATCTCGTAACAGACGTTGGCGAGCTTGGTCGACTGGGTCACCTGCATGCCCTGGAGCTTACGGCCGGGTAACGCCCCGTGGCGCGTGTTATCCGCCACGTGAGACATCCGCGTGTCGGCGCGCGCCGCCGACGCGCGGGCAGGGAAAGCCCTACGGTCCGGCGTCGCGCCCTTGTTCACCCACCCCTCTGTGCTCACAATGCACATGACAAAAAAGCGGGTGGCCGGAGGATCTCCGGTCGCCCCCGTCGCAAGAGGGGACCCCACATGAGAAAGCCTCTCGTCGCCGCACTGTTCGCCCTGGTGATCGCCGGGGCCGGTGCGGCACCCGCGGTCGCCGCGCCCGCGCAGGAAGCCGGCGGCGCGGCTCCGCCCAGAAATCCGTCAGTGCGGCCCCCGCGCCCTGGCCGTCGACTTCGTCAGCGCTGCCGCGCTCAGCAATTGCTCCGGCCCGGTCGTCCGCCTCCCCAGTTCCGCGGACAGCCACCCGGTGCTCGTGTTCACCAATGGCCGCTGCCTGGAGACCGGCCCCGTCGCTCGGCAAGGTTTTCGCCGTCAACAGCATCGGTGAGGAGAGCGGCGGCCGCTGCACCGTGAACAACCGTTCCTGGGAACTGAGCGGGAGTGAGTCCGGTCAGCCGCACGCCCCGAACGGTAGTTGGGCGCACTGGTCGTCCGCTTTCGCATCCCGGGCGGCGACACGGATCTTGTCCGTGGTCCGGGCCGGGCGGGCGGAGTCCCTCACGACCTGGCCTGTGGGTACGGCCAGAGGCGACGGGGAGGCCCTGAACCATCTCTCTGGTGGAGCAGGGGCCCCGCTCGCCGGCACCGCACCCGGCGTCCCAGATCGCACGGCAACGCTACCCCGACCGGCCCAGAGCACCGCAAGGCTGCCAGCCGACCATCACACGATCGAGCTAAACCGACCTCGTACACATTCCCGACGAGCAGTTGCCAACCCTGCGAGGTCGACGCGAGCGGCAACATCACCGTCCGCAAGGGCATCAACTACGCCCAGCAGACCTACCAGATCCCCGCCTGCTTCGCCGCCGGCAACCAGCTTGACCTGAACAGGAGCGGCTGCACCCTGCCCAAGCCGTAACCCCGTCACGGCGGTCGACTGCGGGCGGTCGCGCCTCACCTCCGGCGGACCGCCCGTCCCGCCAGTACGTCCGTGCGCCGCCCGTCCTCGATCACGAACCGGCCGTCGACCAGGACGTACGGAATCCCCACCGGCAGCGCGCGCGGCCGCTCGAAGGTCGCGCCCGGCGCGACGGTGGCCGGGTCGAACAGCACCAGGTCGGCCCGGTACCGCTCGCGGACCACGCCCCGGTCCGGCAGCCGCAGCCGGGCCGCCGCCCGCCCGGTGAGGTGCGCGACGCACTCCTCCAGCGACAGCACGCCCAACTCCCGGACGTACCGGCCGAGATACCGCGGGAAGGTGCCGTACGCCCGTGGATGCGGCTTGGCGCCCCGCAGGATGCCATCGGAGCCGCCGGTGTGGACGCGGTGGCGCATGATCGCCCGGACGTTCTCCTCGTGGCCGACGTGCTGCAGGACCGTCGTGCCGAGCCGGTCCTCGACCAGCAGCCGGCGGGCCGTGGCCCAGGGCTCCTCACCGCGCCGGTCCGCCGACTCCCGTACCGTGCGGCCGACGTACTCGGCCAGCGCGGGATCGGTGACACCGGAGATCTCGATCGTGTCCCACTCCACCGGCACGCCGTGGCAGCCGTCGGAGCCGGCCACCTCCAGGTCGTGGCGGACGCGTGCGGCGGCGGTGTCGTCGGTGAGCCGGCCGAGGGCCGCCTCGGGACCGCCCTCGCCCGCCCAGCTCGGCAGCAGCGCGGCCAGGGTGGTGCTGCCGGGGGTGTAGGGGTAGGTGTCGAGGGTGATGTCGGCACCGGCGGCGAGCGCGTCGTCCAGCAGCGCCAGCAGCTCGGGCGCGCGGCCCTCGTTGGGGCCGAAGTTCAGGGTGGCGTGCGCGAGATGCAGCGGGCAGCCCGCCTCGCGCGCGAGGGCCACCACCTCCTCGTACGCCTGAAGCGCACCGGACCCGTAACTGCGGTGGTGCGGGCAGTAGTAGCCGCCGTGCTCCGCCACCACCCGGCACAGCTCGGTCAGTTCGGCGTCCCCCGCGTACATCCCGGGCGTGTAGGTGAGCCCCGACGACATGCCGACGGCGCCCTGCTCCATGCCCTCGGCGACCACCTGCCGCATCCGGTCCAGTTCTTCGGGTGTGGCCGCGCGGTCCTCCCAGCCGACGACGAGCGCGCGGACCGTGCCCTGCGGGATCAGGTACGCGGCGTTCACCGCGATGCCCTCGCCGCCGAAGCCGCGGTCCAGCCGGTCCAGGTACTCGCCCACCGAGCGCCAGTCGAAGTCGATGTCGTCGCCGTACCCGTTCCAGCCGGTGACCGCCCGGCGGACCTCCTCCAGCGTGCGGTCGTCGACCGGCGCGTACGACAGCCCGTCCTGCCCGATCACCTCCAGCGTGACGCCCTGCGCGGCCTTCGCGCTGTGGTCGGGGTCGCGCAGCAGGGCCAGGTCGCTGTGGGCGTGCATGTCGATGAAGCCGGGGGCCAGGACCAGGCCCTCCGCGTCCAGCTCCCGCCTCGCCCGCGGGCGCTGGCAGCCGGCCGCCGCGGCCTCCTTGACGATCGAGACGATCCTGCCGTCCTTGACCGCGACATCGGCGCGGTAGGAGGGGGCGCCGGTGCCGTCGACGACGTCCGCGTCCCGGATGGCCAGATCGGCGAAGTCGGCGAGCTCCACCGGATCCATGGGGGCGCCTCCTGTCCCGAGAACTCTCAGAAGAACGTACGGATGTAGTCGACGACCGTGCCGTCCGCCTCCGCGACCGGGATCAGCGGCCACTTGTCGAAGGACGTGCACGGATGGGACAGCCCCAGACCGATCCAGTCGCCGACCTCCACGTCCGCCCCGGGCCCGGTGCTCAGCCAGGCGTGCTGGTCGGACAGGCGGGTGACCTCGATGCCCGTCGCCGGACGCTCGACGCCGTCCCGGCGCACCACCTGGGCGAAGGGCAGGTGGAGGTCGTACGCCGCGTCCCGCTTGCCCGCGTTGACGAAGGCCTGGTCGGGGGAGGGGCGGGAGACGACCTGCGCCCACAGGCGGAAGGCGGGCTCCAGGGCGCCCTCCTCCGGGACGCGGTTGAACGGGGTGATTTTCCGGTAGTGGCCGTCGTCGTGCGAGACGTACGCCCCCGAGCGCAGCAACCTCAGGACGGGGAGGGAGAGTTCGGGGATCTCCGCGAACACGTCGGCCACCGCGTCGAACCAGGCGCTGCCGCCCGCGCTCACCACGACCTCGTCGGCCCGCGCGAACCGCCCCGCCTTGTCGAGGTCGACGGCGAGCGCGACGAGCCGGCGCAGCCACGTGCGCACCCGCTCCGGGTCGGCCCGCGGGATCTCGCCCTCGTATCCGGCGACCCCGACGAGCCGCAGCGTGTCCGTGGCCGCCACCGCGTCGGCGACCGCCGCGCACTCGGCCTCCGTGCGCACGCCGGTCCGCGCGCCCTCCCCGGCGCCCAGCTCGACGACCACGTCCACCGGGCGCCCTCCGGCCCCCTCCAGGGCCGCGTCCATCAGCTCCACCCCGCGCACGGAGTCGACGTAGCAGACGAAGCGGAAGGCCGGGTCGGCGGCCAGTTCGGCGGCGAGCCGGCGCAGGGCGGCCGGGTCCACCAGCTCGTTGGCCAGGAAGATCCGCCGGATGCCGAACGCCCGTGCCACCCACACCTGGTGCGGCGTCGCGAGCGTGATGCCCCACGCGCCGTGCTCGATCTGCCGGTGGAAGAGCTGGGGCGCCATGGAGGTCTTGCCGTGCGGGGCGAAGGCGAGACCGTGGCGGTCCGCGTACGTCTCCATCAGCCGCAGGTTGTGCTCCAGCCGCTCGGCGGAGAGGGCGAGCACGGGGGTGGCGAAGCCTCCGGTGAACAGGTTGCGGCGCTGGGCGGCCAGCTCGCCCACGGTCAGGCCGTCCGCGTCCGGCGGGAGGCCCTTGAAGCGGTGGTCGACGCGTTCCTCGGCCAGACGGGCCAGCGCCTCGGTGCTCATGGAACCTCCCTGATCAGGTGTGTTGCGTTCCTTGCAATGGTCATTGCGCATATCGCTCAACGCTGTCTAGCATCCCGGCCAGGCGAGGTCAACGAAGGGCCCCGCGACCCGAACGACCCAGGAGCTACGAGCATCGTGACCGCCGACGGATCCCGCAACGGCACCGACGTGGTGGACGTCGCGGCGCTCGGCGAGTCCATGGTCACGTTCCTGCCCTCCCGTCCGGGCCGCCTCGCCGACGTGCCGTCCTTCGAGCGCGCCATCGGCGGCGCCGAGTCCAACGTCGCCTGCGCGCTGGCCGCCGCCGGGCACTCGGCGCGCTGGGTGAGCCGGGTCGGCGCGGACGGCTTCGGCGACCACCTGGTGGCGGCGATCGGGTCGTACGGCGTCGACGTGACCTCCGTACGGCGCGACCCCGACCGCCCGACCGGCGTCTACTTCCGCACGGCCGGCGACCGGGCCGGCGACGCGCACGAGGTGGCGTACTACCGCGCCGGCTCGGCGGCCTCCGCGATGGCCGTCGGCAACGTCGACACGGCGGCGCTGCACGCCTGCCGCGTGCTGCACCTGTCGGGCATCACCGCGGCGCTCTCCGACGACTGCCTGGAACTGCTGCGCGAGCTGACGGCTCCCGGCCCCGGCCGCCCGCTCGTCTCCTTCGACGTCAACTTCCGGCCCGGACTGTGGAGGGACGCCGACGGGCCGCGCGTGCTGCTGGAGCTGGCGCGCCGCGCCGACATCGTGTTCGTCGGCCACGACGAGGCACGCCAGGCGTGGGGCCTGCACGGTGGACGGGCCGTCCTCGACGCGCTGCCCGAACCGGAGATCGTGGTCGTCAAGCAGGGACCGGGCGGAGCGACCGCCTGCGACAGGAACACCGAGGGCCTGGAGGACGGCGACGGCACCGCGGCGTTCGTCCGGGCCCCGAAGGTCGACGTCGTCGCCCACGTCGGCGCCGGCGACGCCTTCGCCGCCGGGTTCCTCTCCGCCACCCTGCGCGGACTGCCCGTCCGCGACCGCCTCCGCCACGGCCACCTGATGGCCGCCGCCGCCCTCACCGTCCCCGGCGACCTCGCCAGGCCGCCCGTCCGCGACCACGCCGACCGCCTTGCCGCCCTGGACGAGGAGGCGTGGGGGAGACTGCGACTCGGCCCCGGCTGGACGACGCGTACCACGGCCGGGGACGACGAGGAGGTACGGACACCATGAGCCGGACCGTCGACCGCGCGCTGAGCATCCTGCCGCTGCTCGCCGAGGGCCCCGCCGACCTCGGGCGGGTCGCCGACCGGCTCGGTGTGCACAAGTCCACCGCCCTGCGGCTGCTGCGCACCCTCCACGAGCACGGCCTGGTCTACCGCCAGTCCGACCAGCGCTACCGCCTCGGCGCCCGGCTCTTCGCCCTCGCCCAGGAGGCGATGGAGAGCCTCGATGTCCGCGAGATCGCCCACCCCCACCTCGTACGCCTCAACGAGACGTGCGGGCACACCGTGCACCTCGCCGTCCACGAGGACGGCGAGGTCCTCTACATCGACAAGGTGGACGGCCGCTACCCGGTGCGCATGTACTCCCGGATCGGCAGGCCCGTCGCCATCACCGTCGCCGCCGTGGCCAAGCTGCTGCTCGCCGACCTGCCCGAGGCCGAGCGGCGCGCGGTCGCGGAGAGGCTCGACTATCCGATGTACACGGCCCGTTCGACGCCGAACGCCGCCGCCTTCCTCAAGGAGCTGGCGACAGTGCGCGAGCAGGGCTGGGCCACCGACCTCGGCGGCCACGAGGAGTCCATCAACTGCGTCGCCGCGCCCGTCCGAGGCGCCGACGGCCGGGTGGTCGCCGCGATGTCGGTCTCCGCGCCGAACGTCGTCGTCACCGCCGACGAACTCCTCACCCTGCTCCCGCTGGTGCGCCGTACCGCCGACGCGATCAGCGGCGAGTACTCCGGAAGAACGCCAGCGAAAGGCACCGCCGAATGACCGAGAAGACCGCGCTCACTCCCAGCACCCACACCACCCCGCCCGCCGCGTTCTCCCACGGGGTGAGGAAGGGAAACATCCTCCAGGTCGCCGGCCAGGTCGGCTTCCTGCCCGCGGAGGAGGGCAGGCCGCCCACGCCCGCCGGCCCCACCCTGCGCGAGCAGACCCTCCAGACCCTCGCCAACGTCAAGGCGGTCCTTCAGGAGGGCGGCGCGAGCTGGGACGACGTGATGATGCTCCGCGTCTACCTCACGGACGTGGACCACTTCGCGGAGATGAACGACGTCTACAACGCCTACTTCGAGGAGCAGGGCCTCACCCAGCCTCCCGCCGCCCGCACCACGGTCTACGTCGGCCTGCCCCCGGGCCTCCTCGTCGAGATCGACGCGCTCGCGGTGCTCGGCTGATTCCGGAAGTCTTCGGGCGTCTTCGGGCATCTTCGAACAACGAAGTCGGGGCTGGCTGTGCCCGTCACAGGATCTTCGACCATACTGCCCGCTGTGGAGCAGCGCATAGGTTCGAGCAGCCGGCCCCTGAAGGCCGAGCCCGTGAAGGGCGCCGGGTTCGACCCGGCGTACATCCCCGGCCTCACCGCACCCGCGCCCGCGGAACCGGCGGACGCCCGGCCGCAGGAGGCCGGGGAGCCGCCCGCGGCGAAGGACGTGGCCCCGGAGAACGAGGTCCCGGAGAACGAGGTCCCGGAGAACGAGGTCCCGGAGGACGAGGCACCCGAGGACGCGGCCCCGCGGGACGCGGAGCCCGCCGAGGAGCCCGAGCCGGAGGCGGAACCACCCGCGGACGGCCCCGTCTTCGAGGCCTCCGACCGACGGGCCGGCATCGTCGCCGACCACAGGGGCATACGCCTGTCCCTCGACGACCAGCAGTGCGAGTTCCGCTGGGACGAGATCGGCGCCGTCGAGACGGCGACCCCCCGTTTCGGCAAGCGGTTCACCGTCACCGTCCACACCCCCGACCGCCGCTGGTACCCGATCGAGGTCGACGCCCCGGCCAGGGCGCGTTTCGCCGAGTGGGAGAAGCAGCTGGACGCGGTCCTGGACGCGTACTTCGAGGACGGCGCGGCGGGCGAGGACGCGGCGGAGGAGCCGCCCGCCGAGGACTCCTGACCCCGGCGACTCCTGACCCCTGCGGTACCGGGCCCGGGCGGCTGCCGGGGCCCGGTACCGCGCCGGAGATCAGCCGAGCGTGAGCCACGTGCGGTCGGTGGCGATCGCCTCCATCTGCTCCATGGTGAGCACCGGCTCCTCGCGGGTCGCCGGGGTGTTCTGGGCCCCGGAGTTGAAGGCGCTGATCACCACGCGCAGACCGTCGGGCCGGATGGTGTCCACGCTCCACCAGACGATCCCCGAGATGCCCTTGTCACCGGACTGCTTGCGGAGGGCGACCTTGGTGCCGTCGGGCAGGACCTTGGCGTCCGAGCCGAACAACTGGTCCTCGACGTCCTGCATGCCGGGCTGGACGTTGACCTGCACCAGGCTCCTGCCCCTGCCGTCGTCCAGGACGAGGTACCCGAACTGGTCGTCGTCCGGCGGGCTCTTGGAGACGATCTTGAGCCCGTCCGGCACCAGTGCGGTGAGTGTGGTCGAGATCGAGCCGCGGGGGGTGGCCGGTGTCGTGTCCGGCCCGGCCGGGGAGCGCTTGTCGAGGGGCATGGCGTCGGCGGCCGTACGCCATTCGTGCGCGGTGACGAGCGCCGTCAACTGACCGAGGTCGAGCGGCGGTTGCTTCCGTGTGACGGGCGAGTCCTTCTCGGCGGCGGCGTTCCACTCCTGCACGCCGACGTGCCCGCCCGCCGGCGTGACGAGTTCGGCGGTCCACCGCTTCGTGCCGCTGCGGCTGTTCGGGTACTCGTACCCCTTGAAGAGCATCAGGACGGAGCCGTCGGACAGCTTCGTGGTGGTGCAGGCGTCGTAGGCGACGAACAGCTTGTCGGGGCACTGGGTGATCTGGCGGGCTTCCCGGCTCCCGGGCTGCACGCGGTCGAGGGACACGGTGATGGCGGCCTTGCCCCTTCCGTCGTCGTACACGGCCCCGGCGTAGGACCCGTTGTCCGTGACGTGGCCGCCCTCGCTGCTGATCCCCCCCTCGGGAAGCAGCTCCTCGAGGGTGCGGACGATGTCGTCGGCGGACATGGGGGCCTGGGGAGCGGTGGAGGCGGACCGGGCAGTGGTGGAGGCGGACCGGGACGACGGGTCGGCCGCCGCGGTCTGCTGCCGTCCGCCGTCCCCCTGCCCGCCGGGGAGGAGCAGGGCCCCGCCCAGCCCGACGAGCGCCACCGCGGCGGCCGTGCCGGCGACGGCGACCCGCCGCCGCGAGCGCATCCGCCGCCCGTGCGCCTCGCCGCGGGCGGCCAGGTCCTGCCGGTCGGTCCCGTCGGCTCCGAACGCGGTGCCGGTGTCCCGCAGGGCGCCGGCGAACCGCTCCTCGAAGGGGTCGGGCTCGTGGTCGTGGTCGTGGTCGTGATCTGCAACAGGCATGACGAACCGCCGTCTCCGCAACGTTGGTTGATGATCGATGATCCGGTCGTGGGCCGGAGCGGGTCAGGACCTCGCGTACTCGCCGAGGGAGTCGCCGAGCAGCACGCGCAGCCGGGCGAGGGCGCGGACGCAGCGTGTCCGGACGGCCGCCGAGCTGGCGTTCAGCACGGCGGCCGTCTCCTCGATGCTGCGGTCCTCCCAGTAGCGCAGGACGACCACCGCACGGTCCTTGGCCGGGAGTTGTCCGAGTGCTTCCAGGAGGGTCAGCCGCAGCGGCGCGTCGCCGCCCGTCTGCGGCTCGGGCACCTCGGGGAGCACGCCGGTGGCGCGCTCCCTGCGGCTGCTGTGGCGACGCCGGTGGGCGAGGAAGGCGCAGGTGAGGACGGTCTGGGCGTAACCGGCCGGGTTGTCGGCGCGGGAGACCTTCTTCCAGTGGACGTACACCCGGCCGAGGGTCTCCTGGACCAGGTCCTCGGCGAGATGGGTGTCACCACCGGTGAGCAGACAGGCCGAGCGGTACAGGTGCCCGGCCCGCGCCGCCGCGAACTCCGGAAAACCGTTGTCGCGGGTCTTTCTCATGCGTTCCCCCGTGCCGTCTGTCGTTCGGTCCGTCCGTACCCTCTCGCCTCTTTGATGCGCTGGGCCCGCCGGAATGTTTCACGGCGGTTCCGAACTGTTTCCACGGCCCGAGGACGACGGGTGCCGGGTGAGCGCACTTCTGTGCGCTCACCCGGCACCCGTCACTCGCTTCGGGGCCCGTGCTACGGCAGTGCGTGCACGTGCGGGCCCACCGTGTTCGACCAGGCGTTGCCGGCCGTGGCGTCCCAGTTGGTGGACCAGGTCATCGCGCCGCGCAGGTCCGGGTAGGTCCTGGACGGCTTGAAGGAGCCGCAGTTGGTGAGCTTCGTCAGGCAGTCCAGGGCGTTGTTCACGACGGTGGGGGAGACGTAGCCGCTGCCCGCGCCGCGGGTGGAGGCGGGGACGCCCAGGCCGACCTGGGAGGGGGCGAGGCCGCCTTCCAGCTGGATGCAGGCCAGGGCGGTGAGGAAGTCGACCGAGCCCTGGCTGTAGACCTTGCCGTCGCAGCCCAGCATCGAACCACTGTTGTAGTACTGGGTGTTGACGACCGTGAGGATGTCCTTGACGTTCAGCGCGGTCCGGAAGTAGCCGGCCGACGTGGACTGCATGTCGATCGTCTGCGGGGCCATCGTGATGATCAGTGACGGGCCCGCCTTGGCCGACAGGGAGCGCAGGGCCTGCGTCATGTAGGTGGCGTTGAGACCGTTCTCCAGATCGATGTCGACGCCGTCGAAGCCGTACGTCTGCATCAGGGAGTACACGGAGTTGGCGAAGTTCGTCGCGGAGGCGGAGTCGTTCACCGCGACGGTGCCCCTCTCGCCGCCCACCGAGACGATGACCTTCTTGCCGGCGGCCTGCTTGGTCCTGATGTCCGCCTTGAACTGGTCGACGGTGTAGCCCCTCAAGCCGGCCGTGTCGAGGTTGAAGGTCACCGCGCCCGGCGTGCTCGTGGCGTCGGCGAAGGAGACCGCGATGATGTCGTACTGCGACGGGACGTCCGAGATCCTCTGGACGGCCGCGCCGTTGTCGAAGTTCTGCCAGTAGCCGGTCACCACGTGCTTCGGCAGGCCCGTGCCGCCGCCCCCGCCGCCGGCCGTCGTCGTGCCGGTCACGGTCGCCGACTTCGCCGACTCGCCCGCCGCGTTGACCGCGGTGACCTGGAAGGGGTACGAGGTGGAGGCCGCGAGCCCGGTCACGGTCGCCGACGTGCCGGTCACCGCCGTGACCTTCGTGCCGCTGCGGTAGACGTTGTAGCCGGTCGCGCCCGAGACCGTGTTCCAGGCCAGGGAGACGGACGAGGACGTCGTGCCCGTCACCGCCAGGCCGCCCGGTGCCGCCGGGACCGTCGGGGCCGGGTCACCGCCGCCGCCCCCGTCGGGGCCGAGGACCGAGACGTCGTCGGCGTAGTACGCCGCCTGCCCGTACCAGCCGTGCAGGTACACCGTCACCGAGGTCGTCGAGGAACCGGTGGTGAAGGCGGTCGACAGCTGCTTCCAGCCCGCCGAGTCCGGCGTCCACGTCGACACGTCCGTCGTGCCCGTGCCGGTCGCGCCCAGGTAGGTGTAGCCGCCCTGCACCCAGGCGCTCAGCGTGTACGTCGAGTTGGGCCTGACCGCCACCGTCTGGGTGCACTTGGCGTTGTCCTGCCCGGCCGGCGTGGCCTTCAGCGCGGCGGAGCCGCCGTGCACGGGGGAGGAGACGGTCGTACCGCTGCCGGCCGAGCACGTCCAGTTGCTCAGGCCCGACTCGAAGCCGGCGTTCCTGGCGTTGTTGACGTCCGCCGCCGCGGCCTGGCCGGTGACGGCGAAGGAGAGGGCGAGGGCGGCGGTGACGGCTCCCGACCACAGGCGCAGCCGCCGTCCGCCGGGTCTGGGCATGCCTGGTACGCGGTCCACTGGGGCCTCCGGTGGGGGAGTGGGGAAGGAGGGGAGGACTGGGAAACGGTGGCCACCGCTTGGTCGTACAAGTTGGTCCAGACCATTCTTCCTGTCAAGAGGTCCAGACCAAATGGGCGCCCCGGGGCCCCGCCGGGCCGGCCTCAAGCGGGGCCCGAAGTCAACTGCCCGTACACGGCCCATGCTTTTGGGTCGCGGCGGGATGCTCAACCTGCCCCGTTTTCGTGCGACTTGCGCAACAAGAGTTGCCACTCGGCTGCGGAATCGCTGTTCTCCGCCGGTAGAGGCGTGGATACAGTGCTGAGGTAGTCACGCAGTGAAGTCAACTCGGTGCGCCGGAGGAACGACGGCGGGCCGACAGGCGTCAAACGGGGAGCAGCGCGTGTCAACTGCCATTGCTGTGACCAGTGCCGACATGGCGCTGCCCGCGCAGGACGAACGGACCGTGCCCGCCGTCGTCCTGCCGGACCTGGACCGCCGGCCGCTCGAGGAGACGCTGGACGGGGTGCAGGCGCTGATCGACCACCACGGGCACGTCGTCGTCGTGTGCTCGCGCGCCGCCCCCGGCGGGGTCGCGCGCCGCCTGCACACGATCCGCTCCCTGCTGGAGAGCGACCGCATCGCCCTGTTCCGGCCCGACCTGCCCCCGCTCGGGCTCGCCGTCCTCGCCCGCCAGTTACGCCAGCTCGCCTCCTGCGACCTCGGCCCCGGCGTGCTCGCCTCGGCCGCCCGGCTGCTCACCCACTACATCCACTCCGGCGCGGTCCTGGGCTCCGTCGCCCGCCTCGACCACGTTCCCGTCGGCCTCAAGGCGCACGCCAAGTCCTGGGTTCCCGGCAGCCAGTTCGGCGTCGTCGCCCACCCCGAGCCGCAGCTGGTGAGGCTCGACCCCGGAGCCACCCTGGCCGGACCGGACTTCGGCACCTGGATGCTGCTGGCCAAGGGCCGGCTCCAGTCCGACTGGGTCGGCACCACCCTCGCCCCGGCCTGGCACGTGCAGGGACTGCACGAGGTCCCGCTCCCGGCCGAGTCCGCCACCTGGTGGGGGACCGGAAAGCTGGTCGAGTTCTGCACCTACCTGCCCGACCTGTCGGTGCTCTACCAGCTCGTCGCCTCGGTGCGCCGGGGCGTGTGCCACTGGTGCGGCATCGACGTCATCGGAGACCGCTGCGTCTTCTGCTCCGCCGTCCCGCCCGTCCACGAGAGCCCGGCACCCACCGGGTTCGGGTGAGCCCTGAACCCCCGCCGTCCGAACCTGCCCGACCCTGCTCGATCCCGCTCGATCCCGCTTGACTCCGTTCGATCCCGCTCGACTCCGCCGACCGACACCCCCATGAGGTTGCAGGGTTCATGAACTCCCGTCAGCGCCGCGGCGTGATACTCCTGATTCTGTCCGTCATCTGCGCCCTCGGCGCGTTCGCGGGCGTGCTCTCCGTCGTCAGCGACGTGAAGTCCAAGGTCGGCCCCGAGGTCACCGCCTACCAGCTCAAGACCGATGTGCCGCCGTACACCGCGCTGAACACGGGCCAGTTCGAGAAGATCAAGATGCCCAAGCGGTGGCTGTCGCCGAACGCCGTGACCGACCTCGACCGGATCCGGGGCAAGATCGCGGTGACCACCCTGCGCCAGGGCTCCCTGCTGCAGAGCGACATGATCGTGAACCAGCCCGCCCTGCAGCCGGGGCAGCAGGAGGTCGCCATCATGATCGATGCGGCGACCGGCGTCGCCGGCAAGATCACGCCGGGCTCCACGGTCAACGTGTACGCCACCTTCGCCGGACGGCGGGAGGGTGACCCCGCCCAGTCCAAGATCATCGTCACCAACGCCAGGGTGCTGGACGTCGGCCGGATCACCGCCCTGGACCCCCAGGCCGACAACAGGACCCAGCAGCCCACCCAGGCCGTCCCCATCACCTTCGCGCTCTCCACCATCGACGCCCAGCGCATCACCTACGCCGAGTCGTTCGCCCAGCGGGTCCGGCTCGCGCTGGTCGCACCCGGCACCGACCCCGGCGTCCCGGACAAGGACCGGACCTACGAACTCGCGAAAGACAAGTGAGAGGCCCGCACGCATGCCCACCAGGATCCTCCCGGCAGTCGGCGACGCGGACGCGGCCCGGTCCCTCGTCACCCTGCTCAGCCAGCTCCCCGACGCCGAGCCGGCGCCCCCGGTCGCCGACTCCACCCAGCTCGTCGACACCCTCGCACGCCTGGCCGCCGAGTCCGTCGACGAACTGCCCGAGATCGTGGTGGTGCACGAGCGGATCGGCCCCGTTCCGGCCCTGGAGCTGATCCGCGAAGTGGCCCTGCGCTTCCCGGCGGTCGGCGTCATCCTCATCACCTCCGACGCGAGCCCCGGCCTGTTCTCCGCCGCGATGGACTCCGGCGCGCGCGGCCTGGCGGCGCTCCCGCTGAGCTACGAGGAAGTGGCCAGCCGCGTACAGGCGGTGGCCCAGTGGTCGGTGGGCGTACGGCGTCACCTCGGCCACGGCGGTGACGTGTTCACCGGGGCCGGCGGGCGCGTGGTGACGGTGAGCGGGGCCAAGGGCGGGGTGGGCGCCACCCTCACCGCGATACAACTCGCCCTCGCCGCACAGGCGTCCGGCCACAGCACGGCCCTGGTCGACATGGACCTCCAGACCGGTGACGTCGCCTCCTACCTGGACGTCCAGTTCCGCCGCTCGGTCGTCGACCTCGCCGCCATCACCGACATCTCCCCGCGCGTCCTGGCCGACGCCGTCTTCCGCCACGACACCGGACTCGCGCTGCTGCTCGCCCCCGGTGAGGGCGAACGCGGCGAGGAGGTCACCGACCGCGCCGCCCGCCAGATCGTCAGCGCCCTGCGCTCCCGCTACGAGATCGTCGTCCTGGACTGCGGGGCCCAGCTGAGCGGGGCGAGCGCGGCGGCCGTGGAGATGGCCGACACGGCCCTGCTGCTGACGACTCCGGACGTGGTCGCGGTGCGCGCCGCCAAGAGGACCGTACGGATGTGGGACCGGCTGCAGATCCGCAAGGCCGAGGAGACGACGGTCGTGGTCAACCGCCACAACCGGGGCACCGAGATCCAGCCGCCGCTCATCCGGAGGATCACCGGCACGGCGGTGGCGGGGACGGCCGTCCCCGCGGCCTTCAAGGAACTCCAGGGCGCGGTGGACGCCGGCCGCATCCACGAGCTCGACAGCAGGAGCACGGTCAAACAGGCCCTGTGGGGCCTCGCGGGCGAACTCGGGATGGTCAAGGCGCCCGTGGGAGCCCACAGGGGCGGCGGCCGGCCGCGGGGTGGCGACCGGGGGTCGGTGAGCTTCCGGCGGCGCAGGGAGGCAGGACGATGAGGACAAGGGCGGCGGGCGCGGGGGAGCCGTGGTCACGGCTGTTACGGCGGCGGCTGCGCTCCGACAGCGGGCAGGTCGCCGTCGAGTTCCTCGGCATGGCACCGACGATCATCATCACGCTGGTGCTGCTGTGGCAGTGCGCGCTGCTGGGATACACGTACACGCTCGCGGGGAACGCCGCCGACGAGGCGGTACGGGCGGGAACGGCGGCGCCCCCC
>NZ_JUJA01000033.1:96886-98678 GCF_001906585.1 Streptomyces kebangsaanensis
GGGACGGCGCCTGCCGGCAGGCCGGGCTCGACAAGCTCTCGGAGGCGTGGCGCAGCGGGGCCGAGGTGGGCTGCGCGACGGGCGGCGGCTTCGTGAAGGCCGACGTCGACCTCAAGGTGCCCGTCCTCTTTCCGGGCGTGATCGACTTCCCCATCACCGTCAGGGGCCATGCCGGAGCCGTGGAGGAGGCGACGGACTGACATGCCGTACGACCACAGCACACGACACCGCGCATATGACCGCGCACACGGCCGCGAGCACGGCCGCGAGCACGGCCGCGAGTGTGACCGCAGCCGCAGCCGCAGCCGCAGCCGCAGCCGCGACCGCGGCCAAGTCGCCATCGAGTACCTGGGTTTCATCCCGGTCCTGATGCTGCTCGCCATGGCCGTCATCCAGACCGGGCTCGTCGCCTACGCCGCCCAGCAGGCCGGCACGGCGGCCCGCGCGGGGGCGCGCGCCGCCTCGCTCGGCATGAGCGCCCAGCAGGGCTGCCGGGAGGCGGTGTCCGCCTCGCTGAGCGGCCGTACGAGCTGTACCGAGGCCCGGGGCGGCGACACGGTCACCGTCACCGCCACCGTCCGCATCCCCTCGATCATCCCCCTCTGGGACCCGATCGGCGACGCCCACAAGACCGCCACCATGCCGCTCGACCACTGAACGGGGAACGCACCCATGAGCCTCCGCGCACGCATCAACTCCCCCGAGGAGCAGGGCAGCCGGGGCGAGGACGGCCACCTGGTCGCCTCCTACCGGGCGAAGCTGCTGGAGGAGATCGACCTGGCGGAGATGGGCTCGCTGGCCGCCGCCGAGCGCCGGGCCCGCCTCGAGCGGGTGCTCGGGCACATCATCAGCCGTGAGGGCCCGGTCCTGTCGACCGCGGAGCGCTCGCAGCTGATCCGCCGCGTGGTCGACGAGGCCCTGGGCCTGGGCATCCTCGAACCACTCCTCGAGGACGCCTCCATCACGGAGATCATGGTGAACGGCCCCGACGCGGTCTTCGTGGAGCGTGGCGGCCGGGTCGAACAGCTCCCCCTCCGCTTCGCCTCCACCGACCAGCTCATGCAGACCATCGAGCGGATCGTCTCCACGGTCAACCGCCGCGTGGACGAGTCGAACCCGATGGTCGACGCCCGCCTGCCCTCCGGCGAACGCGTCAACGTGATCATCCCGCCGCTCTCCCTCACCGGCCCCACCCTCACCATCCGCCGCTTCCCGCGCTCCTTCACCCTCCAGGAGCTGATCGGCTTCGGCTCGCTGGACGAGCACATGCTGTTCCTGCTGGCCGGTCTGGTGCAGGCGAAGTTCAACATCATCGTCTCCGGCGCCACCGGCACCGGGAAGACCACCCTGCTCAACGCCCTCTCCGGCCTGATCCCCGAGGGGGAGCGCATCATCACCATCGAGGACTCCGCCGAACTCCAGCTCCAGCAGGCCCACGTGATCCGGCTGGAGTCCCGCCCGCCCAACGTGGAGGGCCGCGGCCACATCACCATCCGCGACCTGGTGCGCAACTCGCTGCGCATGCGCCCCGACCGCATCGTCGTCGGCGAGGTCCGCGGCGGCGAGTCCCTGGACATGCTCCAGGCGATGTCCACCGGCCACGACGGCTCGCTCGCCACCGTGCACGCCAACAGCGCCGAGGACGCGCTGATGCGCCTGCAGACCCTGGCCTCCATGTCCGACGTGGAGGTCCCCTTCGCCGCCCTGCACGACCAGATCAACAGCGCCGTCGACGTGATCATCCAGCTCACCCGCTTCGCCGACGGCGCCCGCCGCGTCACCGAGATCGCCC
>NZ_JUJA01000033.1:98727-101608 GCF_001906585.1 Streptomyces kebangsaanensis
CGCCGCCCGGCCCATGGCGGCCGACGGCCGGATCCACGGCGCCTTCGAGTACCACCCGCTGCCGCGCCGCACCGCCGACCGCCTCTACATGGCGAACCAGCCGATCTCCCAGGCCTTCGGCGTCGCCCGGTCCGCGGACCAGCTGGCCACCCGAGAAGCCAGGTAGACAGGGAGGAACCGCCCCCATGGATCTGAGCACCCTCGTCACCCTCACCACCGGCGCCACGCTGCTGACCTGCGTCCTGGCCGTCGCGGGCCTGCACGCCTACGCCACGGGCAGGGCCCAGCGGGCCGCCCTCGTCGACCGGCTCTCGCAGACCGGCCAGGTCACGACCGGCCGCAGGCGCCGCTTCCACGCCCTCGACCGCCGCCTGCGCCGTACGAGACCGGGCCGCAGGCTGGAGCTGAAGCTGGCCGCGACCGGCCTGGACGTCACCCCCGGCGAGTTCTTCGTCTACATGCTCGCCACGGTGGCCGCCCTCTGGCTGCTCGGCCAGGCCGCCCTGGCCCCCTTCTTCGGCCCGCTCGCCGGACTGCTCGGCGTCTGGGCGGCGGTGCAGTTCCTCAACTGGCAGCGCCAGAAACGCATCGAGAAATTCATCAACCAACTCCCCGAACTGGCCCGCATCCTGGCCAACGCCACCCACGCCGGCCTCGCCCTGCGCACCGCGATCGGCATGGCGGCCGAGGAGCTGGAGGCCCCGGCCGGCGAGGAACTGGACAAGGTGGCCCACCAGTTGGCGCTGGGCGTGTCGATGGACGACGCGCTGGGCGAGCTGGCGGAGCGCCTGCCCTCGCGGGAACTGGTGGTCCTGGTCACCACCCTGGTCCTGGCCAACCGGGCGGGCGGCCAGCTGGTCGGCGCCCTGCGGAACCTCACGGAGACCCTGGAGGAACGCAAGGAGACCCGCCGGGAGATCCGCACCCAGCTGTCCCAGGTCACCATGACCTCGTACGCCGTGCCCGTGCTCGGCGTCGGCGCGCTGTTCCTGATGAACGGCGTCAAGGCGGGCGCCCTGGAGCGCATGACGGGCTCCCCCCTCGGCCAGGCCGCGGTGATCGTCGCCTTCGCGCTGTACGCGGTCGGCTTCCTCCTCATCCGCCGCATGTCCCGCATCGACGTCTGAGGGACCCGAAGCCTTCGAAGGACCCGAAGGCCCCGAAGTATCCGAAGGATCGGAAAGATCGGAAGGAGGGAACAGGACAATGGCACTGCTGCTCGCACTGGTGACGGGCCTGAGCGTCTGGGGCGTCTTCGCCGGCATCCGCATGTACCGGGCGGACGCGCGACTCCCCGGCGACCTGCAACTGGCCCTGGAGGTGGGCGCGACGCGCACCGGCGCCGTGGACTCGCTGGTCGACCGCCTCGGCATGCGCTACGCCCCCGCCGTACTGCGCCTGATGGGTCCCAAACTGGTGGCCAGGTACCGCCGCAAGATCGACCTGGCGGGCAACCCCGGCGGCCTGACCATCGACCGCTACGCGGCCCGGCGCGCGGTCTACGGCTTCCTGGGCGGCGTGGGCGGACTGGTGTTCCTGCTGCGCGGCCAGTACGTCGTGGCCCTGCTGCTGCTCGCCTTCGGCGCGTTCTGGACCGAGGTCGGCATCTGGTCGGCGATCCGCATCCGCAAGGACGAGATCGAGCGGACGCTGCCGGACTTCCTCGACGTGCTCGCGGTCGTGGTGAGCGCGGGCCTGGGCTTCCGCCAGGCGCTGGACCGGGTGGCGTCGCGGTACGAGGGCCCCTGGGCGGACGAACTGCGCATCACCCTCCGCCAGATGGACCTCGGCATGAGCCGCCGCCAGGCCTTCGCGGAGCTGCGGCGGCGCAACGACTCCGAACAGGTGGCGATGTTCGTGACGGCTCTGCAGCAGGGCGAGGAGCTGGGCGCCCCGATCGTCGACACCCTGGTCTCCCTGGCCAAGGACATGCGCCGCACCGACGCGCAGAACGCCCGCCGCAAGGCCGCGCGCGCGGTGCCCAAGGCCACCATGATGATCACCACCTTCATGGTCCCGGCCACGATGATCCTCCTCACCGCGGGCCTGCTCCTCGGCTCCGGCGTGGACTTCGGCTCGGTCACGGGCGAGTAGGGGGCGACGCGGACATGACGGACACGATCCTCCCGGCCCACGCCCTGCCCACCGCACGGCAGCCGCACGCACGGACGGCCACCGACGGCGAAGGCGAAGGGGCCCCACAGGGGCCGCCCCCACCCGAGAAGTTACAGATCAGCGCTCTGCAGGCGATGTGCCGGCACGTCTTCGCCTTCCGCCTGGCGATGATCGCCCTCGCCGCCCCCGCGGCCCTCCTCAACGCCGCCCCCGGCCTGGCCACCCGCCTGGTCAGCGCCGCGGTCGTCGTCACCTTCATGGGCTCCTACGTCCTCTTCAGGGACTGGGAACGCTTCGGCCCCCTCCTCCTGCGCCACCCCACCCTCCTGGCCCTGGACACCCTCTTCGGTGCCCTGCTCCTCGTCGCGGCGGGCCCGGACAGCACCCTCGCCTACGTCAGCGTCTGCACGCCCTTCCTCGCCGGCCTCGTCTACAGCTGGCGCGGCGCGGCCGTCTTCGCCTCGCTCCAGTCGCTGATCCTGCTCCTCGTCCACGCCGCCTCGAAGGAACTCTCCGCGAACCTGTTCCAGTCGGTCCTCTTCCCCGGCCTGTGCGTCATCGCGGGCGCGGCCGGCGTCACCCTGCGCAACCTCCTCCTCCGCTTCGGCGAGGCCACCCGGGCCCTGACCACCGTCCAGGCCCGCCTGGCCGTCACGGAGGCGGTCGCCGCCGAACGCGCCCGCCTGGCCCGGGAGATGCACGACTCGGTGGCCAAGACCCTGCACGGCGTGGCCCTGGCCGCCGACGGCCTGGCGGGTTCGGCGGG
>NZ_JUJA01000033.1:101671-102015 GCF_001906585.1 Streptomyces kebangsaanensis
CCCGCCGAGCCGCCGCCGAGTCCCGCGAACTGCTGCGGGACCTGCGCCGCGAGAACGACCCGGAGCACGGCACCGACGTACTGGCGGAACTGACGGACCACGCCCGCGACTTCACCGCCCGCACGGGCCTGCCCGCCACCTGCCGTCCGACGGGCGGGCCCGGCGTGCCCCCGATCCCACCCGCCGTGGCCCGCCAGCTCCTCACGATCGCCGCGGAGGCGATGGAGAACGCCCACCGCCACGCGGCGCCCACCCGCGTCGACGTGTACGCGGGCGTCCACGGCGACCTGCTGCGCGTCAGCGTGTACGACGACGGCCGCGGCCTGCCGCCCGGCACGAGCCTG
>NZ_JUJA01000033.1:102022-115431 GCF_001906585.1 Streptomyces kebangsaanensis
CCGCCGGGCGGGCCACTTCGGCCTGGTCGGGATGGTGGAGCGCGCGGCCTCGGTGGGCGCCCGCATCCGCATCGGCCGCGGCCCGCACCCGAGGGGCACGGAGGTCCTCCTGGAACTACCGCTGGAAGCGCTGACGACCACATGAACCCGCACCCCGCCATTCGGGAGGAGGCCACTGCCATGCCGGACGACCGGACGACCCCAGACCCCTTCGAGGGCTTCCCACCACCCTCCGCCTCTGACCCCGCCACCCCGCTGCGCGTGGTCGTGGCCGACGACAACCCCGTGGTCCGCGCCGGCCTGACGGCCCTGCTCTCCGGCCGCGCGGACATCACGGTGGTCGCGCAGGCCGCGGACGGCCGCGCCGCCTGGGAGGCCACCCGACGCCACCGCCCGGACGTCGTCCTGCTCGACGTCCGCATGCCGGGCGTGGACGGCATCTCGGCCCTGCCGCACCTGGCCCGTGTCGCCCCGGTCGTGATGCTGACCTACAGCCAGGAGCCGGACGTCATCCAGGAGGCCCTGCGCCGGGGCGCGAGCGGCTACCTGGTCCACGGCGAGTTCACGGCCGAGCAACTGATCACGGCGGTGAGGGACATCAAGGCGGGAAAGGTCCACTTCACCCCCACGGCGGCGGGCGCCCTACTGGCCCGGCTGCGCGAGACGGAAGGTGCGACTGCACACACCCAGGAAGCCCCAACGGCCCCTGTTTCACCTACTTCTCCCGAAACCCTTTCGCAGATGCAATCGGATGTGGGACAGTCGTCGTCTGGATGGGCAGGTGGCCGTCCGGCCGCCGTCGACAGGTCGAGGTTCCCACTCAGCACCAGGGAGGCGGAGATCATGGACCTCATCGCGTCCGGCATGACCAATCAGCAGATCGCCGCCGCTTGTTTCATCAGCGAGAAGACTGTCAAGAACCACATCAACCGCATCTTCGCCAAGCTCCACAGCACCAGCCGCGCCGAGGCCACCGCCAAGTGGCTCGGCACGGCGCCGGGTTCGTCACGAGGACGGGGGTGAGGCGGGATGCCGGCGGTACGGGGCAAGCGCGGCCGAACCTCTGTCTGGGCCCGGAATTGGGTCCCGGGACCCTTCGGCGGTCCGGGCGTTCCGGCCTACGTTGCCGACAGCGCGTGCGGGACCGAGACCCGACCCGGAGGGGAACACCATGAGCGACCTGATGCTGAGGACCGCGGTTGCGACCAAGGTCCGCGTGAACGGCTGGAAGAACACGACGATCGCGTCGATGCGCCGCCACACCGGCGACAGGGGACAGACCGCGGTGGAGTATCTGGGGATCATCGCGGTGGTGGTGGCGATCGTGCTGGCGATTACGGGGACGGACGTCGGTCAGTCGATTCTCGACAAGATCAAGGCGAAGATCAACGAAATCACCTGATGCGGCGACCCAGTTACGGCGACACAGGGCAGGCCTTCCCCATCTACATCACGGTGGTGGCGGGCCTGCTCTTTCTTGCGTTCGCGTACTTCGCGGTCGGTCAGGCCGCGGTCAATCGGAACGGCGCGCAGACGGCGGCAGACGCGGCGGCACTAGCAGCGGCGCAGGATACCCGGGACCAGCTCGCGGGCAAGTGGGCCGACGCCGTGCTCGACCCGACCAAGTGGCAGGACTTTCTCGACGGCAACGCGGCGCAGTTGAACGGCTGCTGGCGTGCATATCAGTTGGCAGGGCAGAACGGAGCGCACGTGGATGATTGCCAACCGCTGCCAGCAGCACTGAGGTACACGGTGTACGTCCAGAGCGACAAAGCCGTGGGGAAGTCCATCGTTCCCGGTACGGAGAGCGTGCGTTCCAAGGCGCATGCCAGCGCTGTCATCAAGCCGCTCTGTACGTTCAAGCCCCCCGCCGAGGACGCCGAAGACACGGACCTGCTTCCGAGGCTCACCTGTAAGAACAACAGGTACTGGGACTTGGACCCGGAAAACCTCACTGATCTCCCGGAACCCAAAGATCTCTTCGACGTCCGCCTGGCCGACTGACAAGCAAATGATGAGTGGTGAAGGAAGTAGAGTAATGAGTATTCGGTTCACTGCGAAGGCTGGCAGGAGGCTCGTCGCGTTAACTGTGGCTGCCGGGCTGGCCCTCGGTCTGGCCGGTTGTGGTGGTGGCGACGACAAGAAGCCCGACACTTCCACATCGGCGTCCAAGAGTGGCGGCTCCAAGCCGAGTGCTCAGGAAGGACAATCTGATCAACCTCTGGCCGAGTTGAAGGGCCCCAACAGCCTGCTTCTTCAAATCACCTCTGCCAAGCGGGACTCGGGTGGATTCGTCACCGTGAACGGCACCATGAAGAACGATGGCGGCAACAACGTCATCATTCCTTCCAACCTCAGCGGGAACGAGACCGAGATCATCCGAAACGGCAGTTCACTGGGCGGAGCCACTCTTGTGGACTCACAGGGGAAGAAGCGCTACTACGTGCTGCGCGACACAGATGGTCGCCCCCTAACCACCACGGGGTTGCCCTCCCTGAAAGCCGGTGAGGCCATCCCCGTGTTCATGCAGTTCCCATCACCGCCAACCAGCACGACCGAAGTCAACTTCCAGCTCCCAGGGTTTGCCACCGCCACCATCGCGATCTCCGGGTGAGGCCCCCATGACTCACACCCGCCTCACCCTCGCCCTCACCGCAGCCACCGTCCTGGTCGCCGCCAACCTCTACGGCGCCGCCGCAGTTCACGCCGACGACGGCCCCAGTGTGCCCCCGGGTACCGAACCTTCCGCCCCCGCTCCCGTGGAGGTCGACCCGGCCGATCCCGACCTCAAGTTGCCCGAGGGTGCCACCCTCGCCGAGCCCAAGGTGCTCGACATCAAGTTGGTGGTCGAGGACCAGGGCGGCGAGGAACGCCGTGAGGACACCAACTCGGACGTGACGTTCGCCCTCCAGGCCGAGGTGCTGTTCGCCAGGGACAGCGCGAAGCTGAGCGACCAGGCGAAGGCGCGTATCGACGCGATCGCGGAGGAGATCAACAAGCAGAAGTCGACCCAGGTCCGCGTCTTCGGCTTCACGGACAACCTCGGCTCCCACGCGCACGGTGTCGTCCTGTCCAAGCAGCGTGCCAACGCCGTCCAGGACATCCTGTCCCAGAAGCTGAACGACCCGAACATCACCTTCGACGTACGCGGCTACGCCGAGCAGTACCCCATCGCGGACAACTCCACGGAGGACGGCCGCAAGAAGAACCGCCGGGTCGAGGTGACGTTCCCGCGCACGGGGAGTTGACGGCCGGTGGCCTACAGCAGGTGGTCGGCTCCCCCCGCCTTGATCTCCAGGATGAGGGAACGGAGGGCTTCACGGCTGTCGGTCAGCGGGCGGTCCTCCTGCCCGGCGACGGCGATGTAGGCGTTGCCTTCGGTGTCGGTTCCTATGCGGAAGCAGTTGGCGCCTTCCCCGCAGAAGGGGTCTTCCCAGGAAATGGCCGACATGGTGACAGCTCCTCAGAGGTCGGTGGCAAGGACGTGGACGAAGTCGCGTGACGCGCCGGGATCCAGTGCCACGGACTCCGCTGCCGCGAGCACGGCCCGGTACTTGCTGAGCTGGGTCTCCGAGTCGATGAACTCGGGCCCGTGAGTGCTGTCGAGTTCCACGGTGTCGAGTTGGGGAACGGACGACTCGGCGTAGACGACCGACTGGCCGGCTCCGGGGAAGCCTCCCGCTTTGAAAGGGATGACCCGTAGCGTCAGGTTCTCGCGCTCGGACATCCGCAGCAGGTGCTCCAGTTGCCGCCGGGCCACCGCGGACCCGCCGAACTCCATGCGTAGCGCGGCTTCGTGGATGATGACGTCGAGTTCGGGCGGCGTCGGGCGGTCGAGTACCTGCTGTCGGTCCATGCGCTGCGAGACGCGGACCTCGACGTCGGCCCACGACAAGGCGGGGATGACGGCCTCGAACACCGCGCGAGCGTGTTCCTCGGTCTGCAGCAGTCCGGGCAGGTGCACACTCACCGCGATGCGCACGCGTTCGGCATGCCATTCCATCTCGGCGATGTCCAGGAAGGCATCAGGCAGTTGGCCGCGATAGGACTCCCACCACCCTTTGTCCCGATCGGCGGCCATGGCGGCCAAGGCATCGACGAGGGCCTGGTCCGTGCACCCGTAGTTGTTCGCCAGGGTGCGCACCCGCTCGGGGCTGATGCCTGAGCGGCCGGACTCCATGTTGGGCACATTCGTTCGCGGAACACCCAGCAGTCCGGCGGCGTACTCGGTTGTCATCCCTGCCGCCACGCGCATCTTGCGCAGTTCGAGGCCCAGGCGTTGTTGGCGTGCCGTCGGTGTACTTCTGGGCGCCATGCTCCCCTCCTGCCCGATTGCCTGACGGGGGTCAGTCTGCCCTTGCGGTCGGCCGCGGTCCACTCGTTGGGGGTGGATTTCGGCAAGTTGGTAGTACGTGTACTCCGCGATGTCCTACCGTCTGTGACAGGTCGACCACGACCCTCCGTCCGCCGAACGGAAGCGCATCGCCCATGCCAAGCCAGGTCCGGGCGACAGGCCACCATGCGAGCGGAGAGACAACCACCCGTCCCAGCCAAGGGAGTTGCCATGCCCGTCACCCTGACCTCGGCCTGCCTGCCGCACACCCCCATGGACCGGCCGCCCGCACCCCCCACCCCCGAAACCCTCGCCTACAGCCTCACGCTCCCCGCCGACCCGCGTACCCCCGCGATCGTCCGTGCGACGCTCCGCACGGTCCTGCGTGCGCACGGCCTCGCCGACATGACCGACGCGGCCGTGCAGGTGACGAGTGAACTCGCGGCCTGCGCCTGCCGTTTCTCCACCTCGCCGGAGGTGTACGTACGCCTCCGGTACCGGGAGGACGCCCTGCGCGTGGTCCTCTACGACGCGCACCCGCGCCACACCCACCCCCGCCTCGCCGCCGCCTGCGACGCCCGCCGCCGTTCGACCCTGCGCCTGCCGGCCTGTGTGGTCCGGGCCTGCGGTGGCGACTGGGGCTTCGGCGACGCCCGGGAGCCCGGCGGCGGCACGCGGACGTGGGCGGTGCTGCCGAGGGCGGGCGTCCGGGCGTACCTCGCGGGCGGCCACACGAAGGAGTGACGGCAGCCCGGCGAAAGAGCTGTGTGAGGCCGAGCATGGACCAGCGCACGACGAGTTCACTCGTGAGTTCCGGGAGGAGCTGTGAACCACACCCGCTGGAAGCCGGCGCGGGAACGGAAGGTCGCCGAGGGGTACCAGGAGCAGCCCGAGGTGGTCGCGGAGCGTGAGCAGATCCGGCTGGCGCACGAACTCGGGCAGCTGGTGTACGACCGGCGTACGGCGCTGGGTCTGGCGCAGTCGGCACTGGGCGAGCGTCTGGGAATGACCGCCGACGAGGTCGAGGCCATCGAACTGGGCGGGATGCTCCCTCTCACCGCGGACCTGCTGGTCAGGCTGGCAGGGGCGCTCGATGTCACGGTGGAGCTGCATGTGGTCTCCGATGGACACAACACCGTGGGGTTCGCCGATCACGCGGCCTGATCCGGCATGTCGGGCCGAGGACCACGGTGCTCTCCTCCCTGTGGCTCACCCCGTCCGGGTCGTTACTCCGCCTCCGCCTCCACCTCCACCCGCACCCCCGCCCGCAGTCCCCACCCCGTCATCGCCCCCGCCGCCGACTCCAGTACGTGCCGGGAGCGGAGGCGGGGCAGGCCCAGGCGGCCCGGGGGCATGGTGACGACGGCCAGGACGCGGAGGTGGCGGTCGAGGTAGGCGACGTCGATGGGGATGCGCATGCGGAAGGTGTGGATGCTGTTCGCGGGGGACAGCAGGATCGCGCCGGAGACCGAGTCGCGGCCCAGCAGCCCTCTGGTGCGGGCGCGGTAGGAGGTCGCCAGCTCCAGCGGGACCGTCACGGGGGGCGAGCCGTGCACGATCAGCCTGCCCCGCCCGTCGCTCCAGCGCCGTCCCATGCCGAGCCGCCCTCCCGCCGAGCCTTGTGACCTGTCAACCGACCGTAGCCGTACGGCAGTAGGTCCCGCATGGGGTCCACGGGCTCATGTCCCGCCGGGTCGCCCGGGACTATGGTCCTGGCGTGCGCTTGCTTCTGACCGTCGTGGCCGCCCTGTGGGGCGTGGGGGCCGGGCTGCTGCTGCCCCGTGCCGCCCACCGGTTCTCGGTCGACGCGGAGGAGCCCTGGCGCGCGGCGTGCCCCGGCGGGCATCCGATCAAGGGAGCGTTCGGGGGCTGGGTGGGCCGCGCCCGCTGTACGGATGCGATGGCCGGGTGCGGACCGTACGGGCCGGGCGCCCCGGCCGTCGCCACGGTGACCGCGCTCGTCTGCGCCGCGCTCGCCGCCGCCACCGGGCCCCGCCCGGAAGCCGTCGTCTGGCTGCTCGCCGCGCCGGTCGGCGTACTGCTCGCGCTCGTCGACCACCGCGTGCACCGGCTCCCGGACGTGCTCACGCTGCCGCTCGCCGCCACGACCGCCGCGCTGCTGGGCCTCGCCGCCGTCCTGCCCGGCGCCGCCGGCTCCTGGCCCACGGCCCTGCTCGGCGGACTCGCCCTCGGCGGTGCGTACTTCGTCCTCTTCCGCGTCAACCCGTCCGGCATGGGCTTCGGCGACGTCAAGCTGGCGCTCGCGCTGGGCACGGCCCTCGGCTGGTACGGCTGGCCGGTGCTCGTCGCGGGCGCCTTCGCCGGGCTGCTGTACGGGGCCGGCTACGGGCTGGGCCTGGTGGTGCTGCGCCGCGCGAACCGCAAGTCGGCGATTCCGCTGGGGCCGTTCATGCTCGGCGGGGCGCTCACGGGGCTGCTGCTGGGGGCACTCGCGGTGGCGTGAGCGCCCAAACCGTATGTTCCAGACCGTATATCAGGTGCGGCCGGTGACCGCTGCTTGGCACGATCGTCCGTATGGCAGACCATCAGGACCGTTCCTTCGAGGAGCTCGTCGCCGAGGGGGTCGCCGTCCCCACCGAGGGGTGGGACTTCTCGTGGTTCGAGGGGCGGGCCACCGAGGCGCGGCCCTCCTGGGGGTACGCCGTCTCGCTGGCCGGGCGGCTGGCCGGGGCGCGGGCCGTGCTCGATGTGCAGACCGGGGGAGGGGAGGTCCTCGCCTTCGCGCTCGGGCGGGCCGCGGGCGCGCCCGCGCTGCTCGCCGCCACCGAGGGCTGGCCGCCGAACGTCGCCAGGGCCACCGCGCTGCTCCGCCCGCGCGGGGTCGTGGTCGTCGCCTCCGGCGAGGACGCGCCGCTGCCGTTCGCCGACGGGGCCTTCGACCTCGTCGCCGGCCGGCATCCCGTCCGGCCGCACTGGGAGGAGATCGCCCGCGTCCTGGAGCCCGGCGGGACGTACTTCGCGCAGCACGTCGGGCCCGGCAGCGCCTTCGAGCTCGTCGAGTACTTCCTCGGGCCCCGGCCCGAGGCGGCGCGCGACACCCGCCACCCCGACCGTGAACGCGCCGCCGCCGAGGCGGCCGGGCTCGAGGTCGTCGACCTGCGCGCCGAGCGGCTGCGCATGGAGTTCCACGACATCGCCGCCGTCGTGCACTTCCTGCGCAAGGTGATCTGGATGGTCCCCGGCTTCACCGTGGAGGCGTACGAGTCCCGGTTGCGGGCGCTGCACGAACGGATCGAGTCGCGGGGGCCGTTCGTGGCGCACAGCACGCGCCATCTCCTCGAGGCGCGGAAGGCACGGAAGGCACGGAAGGCACGGAAGACGCGGAAGACGCGATGAGCGGCAAGGACAGCAGGAGACAGCGAGGGCATCCCCGCCTGACGTGCACACGGTGTCCACATCGTTATCGCAGGCCCCTCGATTCACCTGATCGCTACACGTAAAGTACGGACCAAGGGAATTCGCGCGAGCAAAGCCGCGTGGGTGGTTCCGCGCGGTGGAGGGGGCCGCGCGGTACCACGCCCCTGTCGGCCGTACGCGGCCCGGCCGCCGTCGGCGTCAAGCGGGTGTTCGCGAGCGGGTCGCCCGTGGGAGGGATGCGGGAGGGGCGCGGGAGGGGCGCGGGGGGCAACTCGCCGAGCGGCCCCGGATGGCCCAAACCCTCTGGTTCTCGCTGCCTCCCGGCCGTTTTTCCTGCGATTCCGTCGCGATCCGGCCATGATCGGGGGCGGAACCACGGCTTCCGGCCCTCTCGACGCGTCGCCGGGCGACTCCGGAGAGTAGTTGTTTCGCGCTGATGCACGCAGCACCACTCACGAAGGGTTATGGTGGAAACCCCCCCTCGGGCCGGTCCGTATCCCCCCCACGGACCGGCCCGTTTTTTCATGGAGAGCGGCAGGGGGCGCTTCCGGTACACCCGGGTGCTCCGATGCACCAAGGCGCGTACAGCGCCCTGTTGGGGAACGCCCGGCTTCCCAGCGGTAGGCTTCGCCCCCTGGGACCGCCGTACGGAGGGGCTGACGGAGACGTGAACCTGCGCGACAAGCTGCGCGGCCTGCTGGTCAGGCTGTACGCACGCCGGGTGGAGGGCCACCTGGACCCCGCTCAGGTGCCCAAGCACATCGGCGTCATCATGGACGGCAACCGGCGCTGGGCGAAGGCCGCGGGTTCCACCACCGCCCAGGGCCACCGGGCCGGCGCGGACAAGATCGAGGAGTTCCTCGGCTGGTGCACCGAGACGGACGTCGGGGTCGTCACCCTCTGGCTGCTCTCCACGGACAACTTCGACCGCCCCCGGGAGGAGCTCGTCCCGCTCCTCGGCATCATCGAGGACGTGGTGCGCTCCCTGGCCTCCGACGGCCGCTGGCGCCTGCACCACGTCGGCACCATGGACCTGCTGCCGCCGGCCATGCAGGCCACCCTCAAGGAGGCCGAGGAGACCACCGCCCACGTCGACGGGATAGTGGTCAACGTCGCCATCGGCTACGGCGGTCGGCAGGAGATCGCCGACGCGGTGCGCTCCATGCTCCTGGAGGCCCACGACAGGGGCACCTCCATGGAGGAGCTCGCCGAGTCCGTCGACGTCGACATGATCGGCCGCCACCTCTACACCAAGGCCCAGCCCGACCCGGACCTCGTGATCCGCACCAGCGGCGAGCAGCGGCTGTCCGGCTTCATGCTCTGGCAGACGGCGCACTCCGAGTACTACTTCTGCGAGGTCTTCTGGCCGGCCTTCCGCAAGGTCGACTTCCTGCGCGCGCTGCGCGACTACGCCGCCCGCCACCGCCGCTACGGCGGCTGACGGACGTACGCCTCCCACTGGCGGGACACCTGTCTTCCGGAGTTCACTCGCGCGTCGTTCCGTGCATTTGCATGGCGGCGAGTGTTCGAGGGCATAAGTGAGACAGGTCGACACCCGAACCACGGGTGTCGGATCTCAGCGGGCGGCTCGGGGCCGTCCGCCCGGGAGGCCCTTTGCACCAGCCCGACCGTGCGGTCGCAGCACGGGAGACGACGCCGAGGGCCGGTTCGCGGCCCGCTGCGTGCGGGGGCAGCCGACCGGCCCAGCTCCACTTCGTCGCTCCCCGACCTCATCCGAGGGGGTACGTCCTTCCGTGGTGACCAGCACAAAGCGCCACAAGCCAGACCGGCGCACCTACGTCCTCGACACCAGCGTCCTGCTGGCGGACCCGAACGCCCTGACCCGCTTCGACGAGCACGAGGTCGTGCTCCCCATCGTCGTGGTCACGGAACTGGAGGCCAAGCGGCACCATCCCGAACTCGGCTACTTCGCCCGGCAGGCCCTGCGCCTGCTCGACGACTACCGGGTCCGGCACGGTCGCCTCGACGCCCCCATCCCGATCGGGGACCTCGGCGGAACGGTCCGGGTCGAGCTCAACCACTCGGACCCCAGCGTGCTGCCCACCGGCTACCGCCTGGAGGACAACGACTCCCGCATCCTCGCGGTCGCCCGCAACCTGCAGGCCGAGGGGTACGACGTCACCGTCGTCTCCAAGGACCTGCCGCTGCGCATCAAGGCGTCCTCCGTCGGCCTGCTGGCCGAGGAGTACCGCGCGGAACTCGCCATCACGGACGCCTCCGGCTGGACCGGCATGTCCGAACTCACTCTTCCGGGCGAACAGGTGGACATCCTCTTCGAGGAGGGGCACATCTACGTCCCCGAGGCGGCCGGACTGCCCGTGCACACCGGACTGACGATCCAGTCCGAGCGCGGCAAGGCGCTGGGGCGTGTCACGCCCGAGGGCAACGTCCGTCTGGTGCGCGGCGACCGGGAGGCGTTCGGCATCAAGGGGCGCAGCGCGGAGCAGCGCATCGCCCTGGACCTGCTGCTCGACCCGGACGTCGGGATCGTGTCGATGGGCGGCCGGGCCGGCACCGGCAAGTCGGCGCTGGCGCTGTGCGCGGGCCTGGAGGCGGTCCTGGAGCGCCGTCAGCACCAGAAGGTGATGGTCTTCCGCCCGCTGTACGCGGTCGGCGGGCAGGAGCTCGGCTATCTGCCCGGCAGCGAGGCGGAGAAGATGAGCCCGTGGGCGCAGGCGGTCTTCGACACGCTGTCGGCGGTCACGTCCCGCGAGGTCATCGAGGAGGTCACCGCGCGCGGGATGCTCGAGGTGCTGCCGCTCACCCACATCCGCGGCCGGTCGCTGCACGACGCGTTCGTGATCGTGGACGAGGCGCAGTCGCTCGAGCGGAACGTTCTGCTGACCGTTCTGTCCCGGATCGGCGCCAACTCGCGGGTCGTTCTGACCCATGACGTGGCGCAGAGGGACAACCTGCGGGTCGGCCGCTACGACGGTGTCGTCGCCGTGGTGGAGAAGCTGAAGGGCCATCCGCTCTTCGCGCACGTGACGCTGACCCGTTCCGAAAGGTCCCAGATCGCGGCCCTTGTGACCGAAATGCTGGAGGACGGGCACATCTGATCCGATCCGCCCAGTTGTGGGCGGCAGCAGGGAAGTTGGCGCCGTCCGGCAAAGGCCTGAGCCTAGCCGGGCGGCGTCTTCGTGTGCGGGTGATTCGGGAAAATTCCTGGGTCGAAAGGGCTGTGAGCTTTCACACGCAACTCGGAATTGCCTTGCGGCGTTGTGTTACGGCAGAGTCTCACTCCTGTCAGGCCCCGCATACGACACAGCCGTACCCCCTGGGGGCCCCTCCCAGGCCCTTCAGGCACTGGGGGAGGTAAGGCACCACAGAGGCATCGCTTTCAACTTCATAGCGTCGTCGTATGCCGCCCGAGCACCATGCGGCGCTCCCTCCGGGGAGTCGCCCACCGGGCCCGCGCCTTCCGTGACCCCGCAGTTGGGAGGCCAGTGCCAGGGGCACGATTGCGTCCGCCAGGGTCACCGAAGCGGGCGATGCTGGAAGGAAACCGTGTGAGCCGGATCTCGGTCCGGGGATTCGCAGTGGCCTCCGCCACCGCGGTCACCGCTGTCGGAAGCGTCGTCGGTGTTGCCTCGGGCAGCGTCGCGCAGAACAACGACGCCGAGGCGATGGCAGCCGACGCGACGACGCTTCTCGCGGACATCCCCGTGGGGCAGCAGGCCCAGGTGCAGACCGTCTCGCTCGCGCAGCAGGCCGATGCCCAGGCCATCGCGGCGGACGCCGGCGCCAAGAAGGAGGCCGAGCAGGCCGCGCGCAAGGCGGCCGCCGAGACGGCGATCGCCAAGAAGGCGGAGGCCGAGAAGGCGGAGAAGGAAGCCAAGGAGCGCGCCGAGCGGCAGGNGGCCGCGGCCAGCCGCAACGCCGTCCGCGACGCCTCCAGCTTCGCCGTCCAGAGCTCGTACACCGTGGCGCAGGTCCAGGCGATGGCGCGTTCGATGGTGCCCGCCAGCCAGTTCCAGTGCTTCAGCAACATCGTGAACCACGAGTCCACCTGGAACTACCGGGCGGTCAACCCCTCCTCCGGCGCGTACGGCCTCGTCCAGGCGCTGCCCGGCTCCAAGATGTCCTCCGCGGGCGCCGACTGGCAGACCAACCCGGCCACCCAGATCAAGTGGGGCCTCAGCTACATGGACGGCCGCTACGGCAGCCCCTGCGGCGCGTGGGCCTTCTGGCAGGCCAACCACTGGTACTGACCGACCACCGGTACCGAGCCGGACCGGCCACCGCTCTCAACCCCCGCACAGCCCCTCCCCGTCTTAGGGGGAGGGGCTGTCGCGCTGTACGGTCGAACGGAACGACTCCAGGGGGAGTGGTGCGCAGAGACGGGGGAAGAGGACCGATCATGTCGCGAGTGCCACGGTGGCTCGGCCGGCTGGGTGCCGGACTGACCGAGATGGGGGAGCGGTTGGACGAGCGCCGCGCCGAGGTGGAGAAGGAGCAGGCCGGGGCCGAGCCGGAGCAGGTCCTGGACGCCCATGTCGTGCCGGACCACGTGACCGTCGTCCCGGCCCGCCCCGACCCCGCGCAGGCCGTGCCCTGGGGCGTACGGGTGGCGGCGGAGGCCGGCTGGCGGGTGCTGGTGCTCGCGGGCACGGTGTGGGTGCTGATGCAGGTCATCAGCGCGGTCCGGCTGGTGGTGCTCGCGTTCGTGGCCGCGCTGCTGATCACGGCGCTGCTGCAGCCGACGGTGGCGTGGCTGAGACGCTACGGGCTGCCGCGCGGGCCGGCCACCGCGCTCACCGCGATCTCCGGCTTCGTCGTCATGGGGCTGATCGGATGGTTCGTGACCTGGCAGGTCATGGAGAACATCGACACGCTCTCCAGCCAGATCCAGGACGGCATCGACCAGCTGCGCAAGTGGCTGCTGAACAGTCCCTTCCACGTCACCGACAAGCAGATCAACCAGATAGCCAAGGACCTGCGGGAAGCCATCGGGGCCAACACCGACCAGATCACGTCGGCCGGTCTGCAGGGCGTGACGGTGGTCGTGGAGGCGCTGACCGGGATCCTGCTGACCGTCTTCTCCACGCTGTTCCTGCTCTACGACGGCCGGCGGATCTGGGAGTGGTCGCTGAAGCTGGTGCCGGCGGCGGCGCGGCCGGGGGTGGCCGGGGCCGGGCCGCGGGCGTGGCGGACGCTGACGGCGTATGTGCGGGGCACGGTGATCGTGGCCCTGATCGACGCGATCTTCATCGGGCTGGGGATCTACTTCCTGAACGTGCCGATGGCGGTGCCGCTGGCCGTGTTCATCTTCCTGTTCGCCTTCATCCCGCTGGTGGGGGCGGTGGTGTCCGGGGCGCTGGCGGTGGTCGTCGCGCTGGTGACCCAGGGCGTCTTCACCGCGGTGATGGTGCTGGTGGTGGTGCTGGCGGTGCAGCAGATCGAGGGGCACGTGCTGCAGCCGTTCATCCTCGGGCGCGCGGTTCGGGTGCACCCGCTGGCGGTGGTGCTGTCGGTGGCCGCGGGCGGGATGGTCGCGGGGATCGGCGGGGCGGTGGTGGCGGTGCCGCTGGTCGCGGTGACGAACACGGTGGTCGGCTATCTGCGGGCGTACTCCCAGGAGCAGGCCCGCCGGCAGGCGGCGCGGTCGGCTCCGCCGGGCTCGCCCGCCTCCCCGCCCGACCCGGCGGGCTGAGGTCCCCCACCTCTCATCGAGACC
>NZ_JUJA01000033.1:115437-121029 GCF_001906585.1 Streptomyces kebangsaanensis
GGGCAGACAGCGTGAAGCCCCGTCCACCCTGAAAGTGGACGGGGCTTCACGACGTGGTGGGCGTCACTCCGAGAGCGTCGCTTCCGCGTCCAGCGTCGTCGCGACCGCCTGGATCACCGCGGCGATCTTGAAGGCCTCCTGGACGACCTCACGCTCGACACCGGCCTTGCGCAGCACCTGCTCGTGGGAGTCGAGGCACATGCCGCAGCCGTTGATGGCGGAGACCGCGAAGGACCACAGCTCGAAGTCGACCTTGTCGACACCGGGGTTGCCGATGACGTTCATCCGCAGACCGGCGCGCAGGGTGCCGTACTCCTGGTCGGAGAGGAGGTGACGCGTCCGGTAGAAGACGTTGTTCATCGCCATCACCGCGGCAGCGGCCTTCGCCGCCGTGTACGCCTCCGGCGACAGGTTCTCCTTCGCCTCCGGCTCCAGCTCCCGCAGCACGATCGGCGAGCGCGAGGCGATCGCCGTCGCCAGCACCGCGCCCCACAGCTGCTGCGCGGGCAGGTCACTGTTGCCGATGACCGAGCCCAGGTTGAGCTTCAGGTCCTTGGCGTAGTCCGGAAGGGCGGACCTCAGGGCGTCCAGCGACATGCGTCACTCACCCGCCAGCAGCGCGACCGGGTCCAGGGTCTCGTCGCCCTTGGACCAGTTGCACGGGCACAGCTCGTCCGTCTGCAGGGCGTCCAGGACCCGCAGGACCTCCTTGGGGTTACGGCCGACCGAGCCCGCCGTCACCATGGAGAACTGGATCTCGTTGTTCTGGTCCACGATGAAGACCGCGCGCTTGGCGTAGCCGTCCTCGCCCTCGATGCCCAGCGCGCGCATCAGCTCGTGCTTGGGGTCGGCCATCATCGGGAACGGCAGGTCGCGCAGGTCGTCGTGGTCCTTGCGCCAGGCGTGGTGGACGAACTCGGAGTCACCGGAGAAGCCGAGGACCTGGGCGTCGCGGTCGGCGAACTCGTCGTTCAGCTTGCCGAAGGCGGCGATCTCGGTCGGGCACACGAAGGTGAAGTCCTTGGGCCAGGCGAAGATCACCTTCCACTTGCCCTCGTAGGTCTTGTGGTGGATCTCCGCGAACTCCTTGCCCTTCTCCAGCGAGACGCAGGCGGTCAGTTCGAACTCGGGGAACTTGTCACCGACAGTGAGCACACGCTCTCCTTGCAGCGAAGAAACACCGGCTTTGCCCGTGTTTCCCAGGGGTTGGACGATGCTGATGTTGGCACACGGTGCATTGATTGCGGAAATAGCTACACTCGGTCGTGTTGATCGGAGGTACCTATAAGTGAGCCGTTCGCGTAGGCAGCCCAGCCTGTCCCAGCTGCGCGCCTTCGCCGCCGTCGCCGAGCACCTGCACTTCCGGGACGCCGCCGCGGCGATCGGCATGAGCCAGCCGGCGCTCTCCGGCGCCGTCGCCACCCTGGAGAAGACACTCGGTGTCACCCTCCTGGAGCGTACGACGCGCACGGTACTGCTCTCACCCGCGGGTGAACGTCTCGCCGTGCGGGCCAAGGCCGTGCTCGGCGAGGTCGGCGCGTTCCTGGAGGAGGCGGAGGCCGTCCGCGCGCCCTTCACCGGCGTACTGCGCCTCGGTGTCATCCCCACGGTCGCGCCCTACCTCCTGCCCACCGTTCTGGGCCTCGTCCACGACCGCTACCCCGACCTCGACCTCCAGGTCCACGAGGAGCAGACCGCCAACCTGCTGGAGGGGCTGGCCGGCGGACGGCTCGACCTGCTGCTGCTCGCCGTGCCCCTCGGTGTGCCCGGCATCGTCGAACTCCCCCTCTTCGACGAGGACTTCGTCCTGCTCACCCCGCTCGGCCACTGGCTCGGCGGCCGGGAGGGCATACCCCGCGAAGCCCTGAAGGAACTGAAGCTGCTGCTCCTCGACGAGGGTCACTGCCTGCGCGACCAGGCCCTCGACATCTGCCGCGAGGCCGGTCGCGTGAACGCGCCGGTGAAGACCACCGCCGCCGGGCTGTCCACCCTCGTCCAGCTCGTCGCCGGCGGTCTCGGCTGCACCCTGCTGCCCCGCACCGCCCTCAGGGTCGAGACCTCCCGCAACAACCGGCTCCTCACCGGCTACTTCGCCGACCCCGCCCCCTCCCGGCGCATCGCCCTGGCCATGCGCACGGGCGCGGCCCGCGCCGCCGAGTACCGGGAACTCGCCGCCGCCCTGCGAGCGGAACTGCGGCCCCTGCCGGTGCGGGTGCTGAACGGCGGCGGCAGGGACTGAGCCCCGGCGCGCGGGGGCTCAGTCCCCGGCGGTCACTCGGTGCGCAGGCCGTCGGGGCGCATCAGGCGCAGGAGGGGTGGCAGGCTGAGGAGGGTGACCGTGAGGACGACGCCGGCGCCGACGCCGGTCATGGCCAGGACGCTCGGCCAGTCCACGGCCACGGGCGTGCCCGTCATCCTCAGCAGCACCGCGCCCAGGGTGAGGCCCACCACCGAGGCCAGCAGCAGGCCCAGCGCGATGGGGACCGCCGTCTGCCACAGCACCGACAGGCTCAGCGTGCGCCGCCGGGTGCCGAAGGCGACCAGCGCCGACAGCAGCTTCTTCCGCTCGCGCAGCTGCTCCAACTGCGACACCAGCAGGCTCGCCCCGATCAGCAGCAGCACACAGGTCGCGCCGACGAACAGACCGGTGCGGATGGAGGTGAACTGCTTCGACCGCTCGGTGGACATCAACGCGTACACCCTTGTCATCGGGTCGATGGCCGTCGCCGTGTTGCGCACGTACTCGCGCACGTCCGGTACCGACTCGTCGAGCGACAGGTAGACGCTGTGGCTGATCGCCGAAATCACCTCCGCGGGCGCCGCGGCCGGCGTCATCAGGAAGCCCCCGTAAGCCCCCCCGTCCGGGTCCTTGATCGAACGGGCGGACTTCAGGATGGTCGGCACGGCCCACCGGACCTCCGAAGCCGGGTCCTCGTCGGAGGTCTGGGAGAAGTACAGCTTGCGGCCGGGCCTCGCCAGTTTCGCGGTGTCGGCGTCGTCCTCGGCACCGCTCACCGCGAAGACGTCACCGTCACGGCAGGAGGACACGGTCGCCACCTCGCGCAGGGACGCGCAGTCGCCGATCGTCACCATGGCAGAGGTGTTCTCCCGCTCGGAGCTCCAGGAATGGGCACCGACGGCTGTCCTGGACAGCGTGGTGACCTTCCGTACGCCCTTGGTGGCGGAGAGCTTCTCGGCGGTCGTGGTGGGTGCGACCCCCGGCGACACGAGCAGAGTCATCTGGGCCCGCTGCACGTCGTTCCCGGAGCGCTTGGTGTAGTCGCCCTCCACCCCCGCGAAGAGCATCTGCAGCGCGATCGCCCCGGCTACCGCTACCGCGATGCCGTTCACCAGGCGCGCCGCCGTACCGCTGCTCAACTGCAGCCGCCGTACCGCCAGTTGCCAGGCAACCCCGCCGCCAGGTCCGAGCCGGGCGACGACCGTCTCCACGACCCACGGCAGCAGCGCGGTCACGCCGACGAGCAGCAGCATCACGCCGCCGATCACCAGGAACTGGTTGAAGTCCCCGTTGTCGCGGCCCTTGCCGAGCATCGGGTACAGCAGCGCCAGGCCGCCCAGCGGCAGCAGCAGCCGCCACCACAGCCGGCGTCGTGCGGGCTTGGCCGTACGCACCACGCCCAGCGGCTCGATGACCACCCCGCGCAGCGCCAGCAGGGTGACCAGCACCGCGGCGGCCGGGACCACGACCGCGACCAGCGCCGCCAGCGCGGGCGAGGGGTTCAGGTAGCTGGGGAAGACGCTGATGCCGAAGACCTCCGCGGATCCCGCGGCCTGACGGCCGGCCAGGAAGAAGGCCGTGCCGAACACCAGCCCGAGCAGTGAGCCGCCGAGCGCCTCGCCGGCCGCGATCCGGCGGGTCATCCGGCTGTCGGAGCCGACCAGGCGGAGCGCGGCGAGCCTGCGATCACGTGCCTCGCCGCCGAACCGCACCGCCGCGCCGATGAACACGGCGACCGGCATCAGCAGCACCACGAAGACGACCATCACGAGCAGCAGCAGCACCGGGTCCATCCGCTCGGACGACGGGTGCGGGTCGCCGAACTCGGTGATCCGGTCCGCCTGCCAGCCGTTCATGCGCGGCGCCAGGTTCTCCACGCCCGCGTAGTAGGCGAGTTCGCGCGAGCCGACGAGCCCGCTCTCGCCGATCGTGCCGGTCACCCGGTACGGCAGCCGTTCGCGCAGCAGCTTCCCGCCGTCGGAGTCGAGCAGCTCCTTCAGTGCGGGGGAGACCACCATGTCGCCCGGCGCCGGATACTTCGTCAGGCCAGGCGCGAGCGGGGCCCGCGGCCCCTCGGGCTCCACCAGCCGCCCGCGGATGCTCTTGTCGTGGTAGTCCGTGTCGACGTCCGCGATCACCAGGGTGTCGTCGGCCTTCGGCGGGGAGTGCTCGCTGTAGGTGAAGTCCAGGCGGGCCTGTTCCCGCTGGTGCCGTACCGAGAGCGCGCTGGGTATCGCGGTGGTCAGCAGCAGCAGGGCCACGCCGAGGCCGACGCCGACCGCCGTCAGCAGCACCCGGGTCCAGCCCTCGCGGCCCCCCGTGAACGCGAACCTGGCGCCCATGGACAGGTCGCGGGCCCTCCCCCAAGCTCTCGACTGCGCTCGAGCAGGGAGGTGCCCCCATCGCACTCTCATACGACCCGCTCCATGTCCCTTGACTTCCCGTCCCGTACGACGATCTCGCGGTCGGAGTAGGCGGCGACCCGTGCCTCGTGGGTGACGAGGACGACGGCCGCGTTGGAGGACCGGGCGGCCTCGGTGAGCAGCTCCATCACCCGCTCGCCGTTGAGGGAGTCCAGCGCGCCGGTCGGCTCGTCGGCGAACAGCACCCTGGGGTCGGTGACCAGGGCGCGGGCGACCGCGACGCGCTGGCCCTGACCGCCGGACACCTCGCCGGGCCGCTTCCTGCGCAGGTCGTCGACCTCCAGGCGCTCCATCCACGTCAGTGCGGTGCGCTCGGCCTCCTTGCGGGAGGTGCCGTTCAGCCTGAGCGGCAGGGCCACGTTCTCCACGCAGGTCAGCTCGGGCACCAGCTGGCCGAACTGGAAGACGAACCCGAACTCCGAGCGCCTGAGCGCACTGCGCTGGGCGTCGGTCATGGTGGACAGCTCACGGCCGTCGTAGGTGATCGACCCCGAGTCGGGGGTGACGATCCCGGCGAGGCAGTGCAGCAGCGTGGACTTGCCCGAGCCGGAGGGGCCCATCACGGCGACGACCTCGCCGGGGTGGACGGAGAACTCGGCGCCGTCCAGCGCGGTGGTCGGGCCGTAGGCCTTGCGCAGGTTCTCGGCGGCCAGCAGGGAGCCGGGGGGAGGGGTCACCGGGTCACCGCCTCACGGAGCTTGTCGAGGCGAGCGGCGGTCAGCTCCAGCCAGCGCAGGTCGGCCTCGAGGTGGAACAGGGCGTGGTCGCAGATCAGCTGGTCGGCGAGGTCCCCCGTGCGCTTGCGGTCGGTCAGGATCCGCATGCCGCGCAGGTGCTCGGCGCGCTGGGTGTCGAGGATGTCGGTGGCGTCGCGGTGGGTCAGCAGCGCGAGGACGACCTTGGTGTAGAGGGTCGACTGGAGGTACGGCT
>NZ_JUJA01000033.1:121070-134954 GCF_001906585.1 Streptomyces kebangsaanensis
CTCGGTGATGGCGTAGCGCTTGCGGTCGGGGCCGTCGCCCGCCTCGATCGCCTCGACTTCCACGAGCCCGTTCCTCAGCAGGCGGGACATCGTCGAGTAGACCTGGCCGTAGTGCAGCGGCCGGTCGTGACCGAACTTCTCGTCGAAGGCCCGCTTCAGGTCGTAGCCGTGACGCGGGCCGGACTCCAGGAGTCCCAAAAGGGTGTGACCGATGGACATGAGAAGCACTGTACACACGGTGTATACGCAGCATGTATACGCGGAGTGTCCACTGCGTGGCGAGGGGTGCGATCCCGCAGGTGGGGACCGATTGTCACGGTTCTGCCACGACACCGGCTCGCCTGGTCCCGCCCGCCCGGGCCCGGCGACCGCCCGTACCCCGACGGCCCTCAGGTCCGGCGGCCTCCAGCCCCAAGCGGTCCTCGGACCTGGCAACCCTCAGGTCCGACGACCCGAGGTCCAGGTTCCTCAGGCCGACGGGGGTCCGGGGGCGGAGCCCCCGGGTGGGCGGCCGCGGCGGGGCAGGGGGCCCGTGTCCCCGGGCAGTCGTCCGGCCTCCGCCAGGGCGCGGCGGAGCAGGAACTCGATCTGGGCGTTGGCCGAGCGCAGTTCGTCCGAGGCCCACCGGGCGATCGCGTCGTGGACCGACGGGTCCAGCCGCAGCAGCACCTGCTTGCGCTGCTGCGGCCTGCGCCTGGGGGAGGGCCCCTCCTCGGCAGCCGTCACTGGTAGAGCGTCCCGGTGTTCAGCACCGGCTGCGCCGCCCGGTCGCCGCAGAGCACCACCATCAGGTTCGACACCATCGCCGCCTTCCGCTCCTCGTCCAGTTCCACGATGTCCCGCTCGGACATGCGGGCGAGCGCCGCCTCGACCATGCCGACCGCGCCGTCCACGATCTGGCGCCGGGCCGCCACGACCGCGCCGGCCTGCTGCCGCTGGAGCATCGCCGAGGCGATCTCGGGGGCGTAGGCCAGGTGCGTGAAGCGGGACTCGATGATCTGCACTCCGGCCGCCTCCACGCGCGCGTGCAGTTCGACGGCGAGCTTCTCGGTGATCTCCTCGGCGTTGCCGCGCAGGGAGAGGCCGTCCTCCTCGTGGGCGTCGTACGGGTACTCGATGGCGATGTGGCGTACGGCCGCCTCGGTCTGGGTGGAGACGAACTCCAGGAAGTCGTCCACCTCGAAGGTGGCCTGCGCGGTGTCCCGTACCTTCCAGACGACGACCGCGGCGAGTTCTATCGGGTTGCCGTAGGCGTCGTTGACCTTCAGCACGGCGGTCTCGTGGTTGCGGACGCGGGTGGAGATCTTCTCCCGGGAGGTGAACGGGTTCACCCAGCGCAGCCCGTCCTCGCGGATCGTGCCCCGGTAGCGGCCGAAGAGCTGCACCACCCGCGCCTCGCCCGGCGCGACCATGTTCAGCCCGCTCATCGCGAGCAGCGCGGCGATGCCGGTCAGGATGCCCACGACGATCAGCGCGGCCTTGGCGCCGGTCGCCGTGACCATCGCGCCGCCCGCGACCAGCGCCACCGCGACCAGCACTCCGAGCAGGCCCAGCAGCAGGGCGAGTCCGCCCCCGATGCTGTGCGCCGGGAACTCGCGCACCCGCGGCTCGGGCATGTCGGGCAGGCCGGTGGTGGACGTGGAGTCCTGCAGTGGTTGTGCGGACATGGCGGGTCCCCCCGTTCTCGTACGGCCGGTGAGCCGTCGACTCATAGCGTCTGTCTAGCTAAGTGATATCACTTTTTCGCGCCATGACAACCCTGTGGGCGTATGGAGCGTCGGTTCTTCCGGGGCAGGTGCTCATTCTCACGTCCGATAAGGGGTGAATCGGGGGGCCTTTGCCACAGACGTCGGTGTTAGCTTTCTGAGCTGACCTGCACCCACGTGAGTGACTGCCGAGACGGAAGCGGAGCGGACGGACCCATGGGACGAGCGGAAGAGAGACGAGCGCGGCAGCGCGGGGGCCGCCGCGCGGCGCCCAGGAGCTCGTCCGGGGCACCGGCGGCCGGCATCGGCTCCGCCGAAGGCGGCAGGGCCGCGGCGCGCAGGGCCGCATCCCGGCCGGCCGGGAGGAAGGGCGGCATACGCCGGCTGTTCACCTGGAGGAAGATCCTCGGCACGTTCTTCGGTGTCTGCCTGCTGGGCATCGGCGCCTTCATCGTGCTGTACCTGGTGGTGGACGTACCCGAGGGCAACGCCGATGCGACACGCCAGAGCAACGTCTACAAGTACAGCGACGGCACGATCCTGGCCCGTACCGGCGAGGTCAACCGCGAGATGGTGGACCTGGACAGGGTGCCCAAGGCCGTCCAGCACTGTTTCGTCGCGGCCGAGAACAAGTCCTTCTACACCGACAACGGCGTCGACCTGAAGGGCACCGCCCGCGGTCTGCTCAACACGCTGTCGGGCAAGGGCGCGCAGGGCGGGTCGACGATCACCCAGCAGTACGTCAAGAACTTCTACCTCAACCAGGACCAGACCGTCACACGCAAGGTGAATGAACTGGTCATCTCGTTGAAGGTGGACCAGAAGATGTCGAAGGACGAGATCCTCGCCGGGTACATCAACACCAGCTACTACGGCCGGGGCGCCTACGGCATCCAGGCCGCCGCGCAGGCCTACTACCACGTCGACGCCAAGAAACTCAGCGTCGAGCAGGGCGCCTACCTCGCCGCCCTGATGCAGGCCCCGAGCCAGTACGACTGGGCCGTCGCGAGCGACAACGGCAAGGAACTCGTCAAGAACCGCTGGAACTACGTGCTCGACAACATGGTCGAGCAGAACTGGCTGAACGCCGCCGAGCGGCAGACCATGAAGTTCCCCGTCCCCAAGGAACCCCGGCCCGCTCCCGGGCAGGAGGGCCAGAAGGGCTACCTGATCGCGCTCGCCAACCGCCAGCTCGCGCAGCAGCTGATGAAGGACCAGGGCCTGACCCAGGGCCAGGCGGAGCAGGCGGTCGACGGCCAGGGCTGGAACATCACCCTGAACATTGACAAGAAGAAGCAGGCCGCGCTGGAGAAGGCGGTCACGTCGCAGCTGACCGGCAAACTGGACCCGAAGGAGCGCAAGGTCGACGGGCACGTCCAGGCCGGCGCCGTCTCCGTCGACGCGAAGACCGGGCACATCGTCGCCCTGTACGGCGGCGAGGACTACTTCAAGCACTACCTGAGCAACGCGACCCGGTCCGACTACCAGCCCGCCTCCACCTTCAAGCCGGTGATCCTGGCCGCGGCCCTGGAGCACGACGCCAAGACCCAGGACGGCCAGCCGATCGCGGCGAACACGATCTACGACGGCACCAGCGGACGCCAGGTCGTGGACCACGGCACCAAGGTCGGCTTCGGGCCGCCCAACGAGGACGACCAGAACTACGGCGACATCACCGTCCAGACGGCCATGAACAAGTCGGTCAACTCCGCCTTCGCGCAGATGGGCATCGACGTGGGCATGGAGCGGGTGATGGGCGTCGCCGGCAAGCTCGGCATGGACACCAAGGGCATGCAGGCGGTCCCCGCCCAGACGCTGGGCTCCATGGGCGCGAGCCCGCTGGAGATGGCCGGGATCTACGCCACGTTCGCCAACCACGGCGAGAAGGTCACCCCGACCATCGTCAAGTCGGCCGAGCAGCGGGACCGTACGGTCAAGATGCCCGACCCGATCGGTGACCAGGTCATCGGCCGCCAGGCCGCCGACACGGTCACCTCGGTGCTGACCGGCGTGGTCGACGACGGTACGGCCCAGAAGTCGGTGCGGGACAACCCGCGGCGCAACGGCCAGCAGGTCGCGGGCAAGACGGGTACGTCCGACGAGAACAGGTCCGCCTGGTTCGTCGGCTACACGCCGAACCTGGTCACCGCGGTGGGCCTGTTCGGCGAGGACCTGAAGCAGAACGGCAAGCACGTCCCGCTGTACGGGACGGGTGGCGAGCCGCGTGTCAACGGCGGTGGCTTCCCGGCCCAGATCTGGGCCGAGTACACCTTCGGTGTGATGGGTCAGATCAGCAAGTTCGACCTGGACACCAAGCAGGGTGCCGCGGTCCAGCCCTCGGAGAGCCCGTCGCCCAGCGAGTCGCCCAGCGAGAGCCCGTCCGAGTCGCCCACCACCAGTGCCCCGCCGGTGTCGGAGACGCCGAGCGAGATTCCCAGCCAGTCCACCTCGTCGCCGCCTCCCAGCCAGAGCCCGTCGCAGTCCCCGAGCGACAGCCCGCCGGCCAGGGAGCCGACGGACGACACCACCGCCACCACCGACAGCCTGCTCAACCTCAACGGTCAGTGAGCGGCACGAAGGGGCGCCCGGTCCGTCCGGGCGCCCCTTCGGCGTGCTGAGCCGTGCCGAGTCGTACTGAGCCGTGCTGATCGTCCTGGTGCCGGTCAGCGGGCCTGGTCGTTCCCGGCCGAGTGGTTGAGCTCGAACCAGACCACCTTGCCCGTGCTCAACCGCGTCGCGCCCCAGCGCCGGGCCAGCTTGTTCACCAGGTACAGTCCGCGGCCGCCCTCGTCCGTGGCGCGGGCCTGGCGCATGCGCGGCAGTTGCGGCACGTCGTCGCCGACCTCGCAGCGCAGTACGTCGGTGCGCAGCAGACGGAGGGTGACCGGGCGGGAGGCGTAGCGCACGGCATTGGTGACGACCTCGCTGACCAGCAGCTCCACGGAGTCGGTGAGCTCCTCCAGACCCCAGCGGACCAGTGCCTGCCGGGCCAGGCGGCGGGCCTGGCCGGGGGCGGAGTCCTCCGGCTCCAGGGACCAGTACGCCGCGTCGCTCGGCGCGATCCCGTCGAAGCGGGCGGCGAGCAGCGCGATGTCGTCGTCCCGGTCGCCCGGACCCAGCATGTCCAGGATCTCGTCGCACAGGGCTTCCAGCGGCGGCGGATGGTCGGGGCCGGTGAGCTGCGCGGTCGCCGACAGCCTCTCGCGCAGCTGCTCTATGCCCGTCCACACGTCCCTCAGGCGCGACTCGACCAGGCCGTCGGTGTAGAGCAGCAGGGTCGCGCCGGCCGGGGCGTCCAGTTCCACGGCCTCGAAGTCGACCCCGCCGACACCGATCGGCGCGCCCGCCGGCACCCGCAGCACCTCCGACCGGCCGCCCAGGTGCAGCAGCACGGGCGGCGGGTGGCCGGCGTTGGCGATGGTGATGCGGTGCGCGACGGGGTCGTAGACGGCGTACATGCAGGTCGCCATGCGGTCGGTGCCCAGGCGCTGCGCCTGCTCGTCGAGGTGGTGCAGCACCTCCTGCGGCGGCAGGTCGAGCCCGGCCAGGGTCTGCGCGGTCGTCCGCAGCTGCCCCATGATCGCGGCCGAGGTCATGGAGTGGCCCATGACGTCACCGACGACGAGGGCGACCCGGCTGCCGGGCAGCGGGATCGCGTCGTACCAGTCGCCGCCCACCCGCGCGGTCTCCGCGGCGGGCAGGTAGCGCGAGGCCAGCCGTACGCCCGTGGGGTGGGGCAGCGTCTCGGGCAGCATCGTGCGCTGCAGCTCGTCGGCGATGTACGCCTCACGGCCGTACAGCACCGCCTTGTCGATGCCCAGCGCGCTGTGCGTGGCGAGCTGGGCGGCTACCAGCAGGTCGTCGGGCTCGAACGGATGGCGCTCCGGGCGGCGCAGGAACAGCGCGGCACCGATGACGCGGCGCCGGCCGCGCAGCGGGGCGAGAATGGTGCGCTGCCCGTCGGGCACCGCCAACTCGGATCCCTCGCCGAGGAGTTCGGTGAGGGCCACCTGGGCGGACGCCGTGTCCGTGAACACCGGCCGTACGCCCCGCAGCACCTCGCCCAGCGCGCTGCCCGGCCGTACCTCGCACAGCTCGTTGGTCACCACCGACAGCTCCGCCGGCTGCTCCGGCACCGGCGGCGGCACGTACACGCCGTCGGTGTCGCGCTCCGACGGGATCCGGTCGGAGCGGCGCAGCCGCAGCACGAGCGGGCCCGTGGGCCGCTCGTCGCCCACCGGCAGCGGTTCGCGCAGATAGACGAGGATGGCGTCGGAGAAGGTCGGCACGGTGGCCCGGCACAGGCCCATGACGATCTCGTCGAGGTCCATGCCGCGCGCGATGCGTCGCGTGGCCGCCCCCACGAACCGCAGCCGGTCCCCGTCCCGCCGCATGGGCGACGGCCGGCCGGGCGGCAGCCCCCGGCCGGTACGGCGTTCCTTGCCGCCGGGGGGCAGACCGCGCCGGGCCCTGCGGTCCCGGCCGCCGGGGGACGCGCCGTCGCCGGTCCCGTGGTCCGCGCTCCCGCCTTTGCCGGTCCCGTCCTCGCCCTTGCCGGCCCCGTCACCGCTCGCCCCGCCCTCGGCGGACTCCGCCTCGGCCGTCATGGCCGCCGCGTCCGGCTGGGCCGGGATGCCTTCCGGCGCGGGACGCGGACGGTGGGCGCCGGGCTCGGCGGACGCGGACTGGGAGTGCTCGGACCCGGCGGCGCGGGACTGTTGCGGTAACGCCGAGGCGGCCGGGGAACGCAGGAGTGCCCCACGGGTGTCCGTGGGGTCGGCGCCCGCCTGGGGGCGTTCGAAGGAGGTCGGCTGCTCCGTCACGCGTGTCGAATCCATCCGTCCGGGGCCGCGCGCCGGGCGCGCAGTTCGTCCCGCCGAAGACCCAATACCCGGAATACATGCCCCAGGAACGGATTTCCGGCGTGGTCAGAGGTTGTTCCTGTGCAACCGGCGAACCGTTCGCGGCCCGCACGGGTGTTGCCGTCGTACCCCTCGCTCACGTCCTGCCGCCCCTCGGTGACGTCCGGTCAGACCCGGCCCGCGGTCCGGGAGTTGCTCCTGATCCCTGTTCGATCGTTCCGATTGTTGCGGAGGACGATCCTACGTTTCCCGCCCGGGTGCGCATCAAGGGCCTCATGAGGCCATGTGCGCGGACGTACGGTCCCAGTCGTCCGGGAGTGACGGTACCGCCCAGGCGGGGTCCGGGCGCCACTGCTGCCAGGACTCGCAGAACGGGGACCGCCAGGCGCGGATCACCTCCACGGCGTCCCTGCCGGCGGCCTCGACCCGCTCGGCGAGCCCGGCGTCCACCAGCCCGTCGCGCCGTGCCTGCGCGAACTCGTCCTCGTCGCGCCAGTGCCAACTGCGGTCCGGATGCACGGAGATGTCCAGAAAGTGGTCCTCGGAGTCGACTCCGCCCGCCCAGCGGGCGAGCGGCTCCTCCAGGTTGACGTACCAGTTCTTGAACCGCCAGCCCGGTTCCCAGAACAGCCACACCGACCAGGGCTCGCCGGGCCGGGCCAGCTTCAGCACGCCGGTGCCGGACCAGCGGTCGCGCCGCACGGTCCGCGGCTTGGTGTAGCGCGACGCGAGCGGTTCCAGGTGGACGGGGGTGCCGTCGGCGAGCACGGGTTTGACGCACTCGGTGCCGGGCGCCATCCACACGGCGAGCAGGTCCGGGTCGTCCCGTACGACGGTGACGGGGCGCGCGATGTGGAAGCGCGCGCCACCGTTCTCCCGGTACCGCCACAGGATCTGGCTGCCCCGGGCCCAGCGGGCCGTCGCACCGCCCGCGGCCGCGCGTGTGGTCGCTCCGTCGTCTGCCATGAGCAGATTTTAGGTGCCCGGGGCACCTGATGCCGCCGAAGGCGTCACGGATCCACGCCCGGACGGCAGGTGCCGAGGTGCCACGGGTGTGTGTCACGGGTGTGTCATCCGCAGGACGTCCAGCGCCTCGTCGAGCTGTTCGGCCGTGAGCTGCCCGCGCTCGACGTACCCGCTCTCGACGACGACCTGGCGGATGGTCTTCCGCTCGGCCAGCGCCTTCTTGGCGACCTTCGCCGCCTCCTCGTACCCGATGTACTTGTTGAGCGGGGTGACGACGGAAGGGGAGGACTCGGCGTACTCGCGGGCGCGCTCCCGGTGGGCGACGATCCCGTCCACGGTGCGGTCGGCGAGCAGCCGGGAGGCGTTGGCCAGCAGCCGGACGGACTCCAGGACATTTTTGGCCATGACCGGGAGCATGACGTTGAGCTCGAAGTTGCCGGAGGCGCCGGCGGTGGCGACGGTGGTGTCGTTGCCGGTGACCTGGGCGCAGACCATGAGGACGGCCTCGGGGACGACCGGGTTGACCTTCCCCGGCATGATGGACGACCCCGGCTGCAGATCGGGCAGGGAGATCTCGGCGAGCCCGGTCCGGGGGCCGGAGGCCATCCACCGCAGATCGTTGGCGATCTTCGTCAGCCCCACGGCGATGGTGCGCAGCTGCCCGCTGGTCTCGACGATGCCGTCCTGGGCGCCCTGCGCCTCGAAGTGGTCGCGGGCCTCGGTGAGCGGGAGCCCGGTGGCGCGGGCGACCTCCCGGATGACGGCGGCGGAGAACCCGGGCGGGGTGTTGATGCCGGTGCCGACCGCGGTCCCGCCGAGCGGCAGTTCGGCGAGCCGGGGCAGGGAGGAGTGCAGCCGCTCGACCCCGTACCGCATCTGGGCGGCGTACCCGGCGAACTCCTGACCGAGGGTCACGGGCGTGGCGTCCATGAGGTGCGTCCGCCCGGACTTCACCACGTCGGCGAACTCCTCGGCCTTGCGGGTGAGGGCGGCCGCGAGGTGCTCCAGGGCGGGGATCAGGTCGCGGGTGACGGCGGCGGTGGCGGCGATGTGGAGGGAGGAGGGGAAGACGTCGTTGGACGACTGCGACGCGTTGACGTGGTCGTTGGGGTGCACGTCCCGCCCGAGCCGCTCGCTCGCGAGGGTGGCGATGACCTCGTTGGCGTTCATGTTGGAGGAGGTCCCGGACCCGGTCTGGAACACGTCGACGGGGAAGTGCTCGTCCCACTTCCCCTCGGCGACCTCCTCCGCCGCCGCCCGGATCGCCCCGGCGATGTCCCCGTCGAGCACGCCGAGCTCCGCGTTGACCTTGGCTGCGGCACCCTTGATCCGCGCCAGCGCCTCGATGTGCGCGCGCTCGATCCGCTGCCCGGAGACGGGAAAGTTCTCCACGGCGCGCTGCGTCTGCGCGCGCCACTTGGCGTCGGCGGGGACCCGCACCTCGCCCATGGAGTCGTGCTCGACGCGGTAGCGCCGGTCGTCGTCCGTGGTCGTCATCGTCGTACCTCCGAAGTTCACGGCAGTGGTGCCGGCCGGGTGTGTTCCTGCCGGCTCCCCGTTGACAGCATCCCGCCCGGGTACCCGGAACGGGCTCCGCCCCGCCGCGAGGAGGCGGCGGGGCGGAGCCCGTGCGGGGCCGGCGCCGGCCGGGTGCCCCGGAGGGCCGCGCCGTCGACCAGGAGGCCCGTCCGCGGGGACGCGTCCTCACCGGCCGTGGGGGGAGACGGCCACCCGGCGGCCCGCGTCGCCGTCGGGTCGACCGGGCGCCGCACGTGTCCGCTGCGGGCGTCGGCGCCGGACGGTGTGGCGAGCGTGCTGCCGCCCGCCTCGACCGTGGACCTGGCGTCCCGGGTTCCCGGTGGCGGTTTACACGGCCTGCTGCCAGAGGGTGTGGGCGATGCCGTCGGCCGCGCGGTCCAGGCCGGTGGTGTTGATGTTGGTGAGGGTGTCGCAGGACCGGTGGTAGCAGGGGTCGTAGGAGGCGTTGGCCGTGCCGCCCCACTTGGCGGCCTGCGTCGACGTCTTGCGGGCGCTGGCGCCCATCGCGTAACCGGAGGTGGGTATGCCGGCCTGCTCGAAGGGGTAGTCGTCGCTGCGCCCGGCGCCCTCGGTGTTCTCCTCGGGCCGCAGGCCCAGCGAGTCCCAGTACGCCTTCATCGGCGCGGCGGCCGACGAGGTGATGTGGTTGATGAAGTAGCCACCGTTGGTCGAGGCGACCATGTCGAAGTTGTAGTACGCCCGGATCGTGGCGCGCTGGGCCGAGGACAGCGAACGGACGTAGAACTTCGAGCCGTTGAGACCCTGCTCCTCGTCGGTCCACCAGGCGAAGCGGACCCGGTTGCGCAGGGTGGGGTTCTGCTGCGCCAGGGTCAGGGCGTTCTCGAGGAGCGCGGCCGAGCCGGAGCCGTTGTCGTTCATGCCGGGGCCCGCCGAGACGCTGTCGAGGTGGGCGCCGAACATGTACACGTTGTTCGCGTCGCCGCGCGGCCACTCGGCGATCAGGTTGGGACCCGCTCCGCTGGTGCAGCCGGAGGTGCAGGGCTGCTCGGTGACGGTGTAGCCGGCCGCCTGCAGCTTGCCCTTCACGTAGGCGACGGAGTCGCGGTAGCCCTGGGTGGTGGAGCGGCGGTTGCCGCCGTTGCGGCCGGCGATGGCGCTGAACTCGCTCAGGTGCGCCCGCACCTTGGTCACGTCGATGTCGGGCGCGGCGATCGCGTTCACGGTGGTGGACCGGCCCGTGTCCGCGGGGGCCTGCGTCTGCCGGGCGTCTGCCGGGGCGGCGGCTGCGGCTGCGGCGGGGAGTGTTCCGCAGCCGAGCGCGACGGCGAGGGAGAAGCTTGCCACGGCGAGTCGTCGTCTCACTCTGTCTCCTTCGGGAAGTGGCCGTGGGGTGGCCACGTGGAACCTGACATGGCATGCGCATGCCGAGTTGGCGAGAAGACTCACAGTGGAAGTTGAGAGAGTCAACGAAAAAGGCGCCCGTGCGGGCAGGTTGTCCAAAAAAGGAACATGACGTCCGCCATCCGGACGCGCGGGCGCCCGTGGCCGGCCGACGGGCCTTCACCGGGCCCGTGGTGAGGAGGCGTCAGGTGACCGGCGCGACGTGACCGTGGACGGCGGCGCCGATCCGCCGCAGCCGGCCGGGGGCGGGGTGCGGGCGGCGGGCGGTGGCGGGCGGAACGGCAGGGGCCGGCCCGGGTGACACCCGGACCGGCCCCGAGGACGCCGGCGGAGGCGTTATGCCAGTCCCGGTCCCCGCACCGGGATGGTCGTGAACGTCGGCTGCGGCGCCGGGTCGGTGAAGAAGTCGTTCCCCTTGTCGTCGACGACGACGAACGCCGGGAAGTCCTCCACCTCGATCTTCCAGACCGCCTCCATGCCGAGCTCCTCGTACTCCAGGACCTCGACCTTCTTGATGCAGTCCTGGGCCAGCCGGGCCGCGGGCCCACCGATGGACCCCAGGTAGAAGCCGCCGTGCGCGGCACACGCGTCCGTGACCTGCTTGCTGCGGTTCCCCTTGGCCAGCATCACCTTCGAACCCCCCGCCGCCTGGAACTGCTCGACGTAGGAGTCCATCCGCCCGGCCGTGGTCGGCCCGAACGAGCCCGAGGCGTAGCCCTCGGGGGTCTTCGCCGGCCCGGCGTAGTACACCGGGTGGTCCTTGAGGTACTGCGGCATGCCCTCGCCCGCGTCCAGCCGCTCCTTGATCTTCGCGTGGGCGATGTCCCGCGCCACGACCAGCGGACCGGTCAGCGACAGCCGGGTCTTGACGGGGTACTTCGTCAGCTCCGCGAGGATCTCGTCCATCGGCCGGTTCAGGTCGATCTCCACGACGTTGTCGTCGGACAGGTGCGCGTCCGTCGTCTCCGGCAGGAACCGCGCCGGGTCCTTCTCCAGCTGCTCCAGGAACACACCCTCGGGCGTGATCTTCGCCAGCGCCTGCCGGTCCGCCGAGCAGGACACCGCGAGCGCGACCGGGCAGGACGCGCCGTGCCGCGGCAGGCGCACCACGCGCACGTCGTGGCAGAAGTACTTGCCGCCGAACTGCGCCCCGATGCCGATCTTCTGCGTCAGCTCGAAGACCTTCTCCTCCAGCTCCTTGTCCCGGAAGCCGTGACCGAGCGGCGAGCCCTCGGCCGGCAGGTTGTCCAGGTAGTGCGCGGAGGCGTACTTCGCGGTCTTCAGCGCGTACTCGGCCGACGTACCGCCGACCACGATCGCCAGGTGGTACGGCGGGCACGCGGCCGTGCCCAGCGAACGGATCTTCTCCTCCAGGAACTTCATCATGGAGGCCTCGTTCAGGACGGCCTTCGTCTCCTGGTACAGGAAGGACTTGTTGGCCGAGCCGCCGCCCTTGGCCATGAACAGGAACTTGTAGGCGTCGCCGTCCGTCGCGTACAGCTCGATCTGCGCGGGGAGGTTGGAGCCGGTGTTCCTCTCCTCCCACATGGTGAGCGGAGCCATCTGCGAGTAGCGCAGGTTCAGCCTGGTGTAGGCGTCGTGGATGCCCCGGGACAGGGCCTTCTCGTCCTCGCCCGCGGTCAGCACGTTCTGCCCGCGCTTGCCCATCACGATCGCCGTACCGGTGTCCTGGCACATGGGCAGCACGCCCGCGGCGGCGATGTTGGCGTTCTTGAGCAGGTCCAGGGCGACGAACTTGTCGTTCGCCGACGCCTCGGGGTCGTCGATGATGCGGCGCAGCTGGGCGAGGTGGGCCGGGCGCAGGTAGTGCTGGATGTCGCGGACGGCCTCCTCGGCCAGCTTGCGCAGCGCCTCCGGCTCGACCTTGAGGAACGTACGCCCGTCGGGCCCCTCGACGGTGGAGACGCCCTCGGACGTCACCAGCCGGTACGGGGTGGTGTCCTCACCCTGGGGGAGCAGATCGGTGTACGCGAACTCCGGCATCGCAGTCCATTCCTCACTCGACAGACGGCCGCCCGCCGACGCCGGCGGGCACCAACCAGCGTAGGACCTGCCACTGGCGGCGAACCTGTGAGGTCCGGCTCACCCCACCTCACCTCCACCTCAGCCCCGCCCCGCCTCACCCCCGCCCCGGCCCTCGGCGCGACCCGCCCGTCCACACCCCTGGTCGCGATCTATCGCGTTTCGGTACCCTGCTGCCGTGGACCTTCAGAAGCAGACCGAACCGCGCGCGGCCGCGGCCCCCGCCCCCGCGCCCGTCGCCGAGCTGCGGGCCTCGGACGCCGACCGTGACCGTATCGCCGACATCCTGCGCGAGGCCCTCGCCGAGGGCCGTCTGACCGCCGACGAGCACGCCGAGCGGGTCGAGGGGGTGCTGAGCGCCAAGACGGTCGGCGAGCTGGAGGTCTTCATCCAGGACCTGCCCGCCGCCCACCAGGGCCGTACGGCTCCGGCGTACACCCCCGCGCCGAACCGCCCGGCGGCGGGCGCGATACCCCCCGTCGCCGACGAGAACGTGGTGGCGGTGTTCAGCGCGGCCTCGCGCAAGGGCCGCTGGCGCGCCGGACGCAGGCTGCACGCGTACGCGGTCTTCGGCAGTGTGGAGATCGACCTCAGCGAGGCGGTCTTCGAGTACCAGCAGGTCGTGATCAAGGCCGTCTCGGTCTTCGGCGACGTGCAGGTCCGCGTCCCGGAGAACGTGTCGCTGCGCGGCACCGGCGGCGGCGTCCTCGGCAACTTCGAGGTGGTCACGCTGGACTCGGCCGAGTCCGAGGCACCCGTTGTCTACGTCGACGGCTGGGCCGTCATGGGCAACGTCGAGGCGCGGCCCAAGCGGGGCAAGTTCGTCGCGGACATCCTCGACCGGGTGCAGCGCAAGGTCGACAAGCGTCTGCGCAAGCACCTCTGACCGGCCTCCGGTCAGGACCGGCCCCCGACCGACCGCACGGTCCGGAACTCAGTGCATAGGCGCGCGCACAGCGGGTAGGCCTTGCTGCATCGTCTCTCGGAGCACCCTCCAGCTCGCGAAGCCGTCGTCAGGACGTCAGGAGAAGACCGTGCCGCAACCGCCGCATTCGTCCCTGCAGGTAGCTGCCGTTCCGGCCCAGCGGGTGCCGGCGCGAGACAGGGAACAGGACGTGCCCTGGCACACCGAGGCGGTGTGCCGGCGCGACGAGGCCGGCCTGTTCTTCGCGCCCTCCAAGGAGCCCACCGCCGCCCGGCTGTCCCGGGAGGAGGCGGCCAAGCGGGTCTGCGCGCGCTGCCCGGTCATGGTCGAGTGCCGCGAGCACGCGCTGCTGCAACCCGAGCCCTACGGTGTCTGGGGCGGCCTCACCGCCGCCGAGCGCCGTGTCGTCCTGGCCCGGCGCCGCCGCCGCGACCTGGAGCTGAAGAAGGCGGCCCGTACGACGGGGCGCATAGCGGCGGCC
>NZ_JUJA01000033.1:135011-137499 GCF_001906585.1 Streptomyces kebangsaanensis
GGGGGCGCCCCTCGAGCCGTACCGCCGTGCGCGCGGTGCCGCTCCGCTACTTCGCGCGGTCGAAGTCGATCGCGCTGTAGGCGCGCAGCTTGCTCAGCCGGTGCTCGGAGTCGATCCGGCGGACCGTGCCGGACTTGGAGCGCATGACGATCGAGTCGGTCGTCGCCGTCTCCGAGCGGTAGCGCACACCGCGCAGCAGCTCGCCGTCGGTGATGCCGGTGGCGACGAAGAAGACGTTCTCGCCGGAGACCAGGTCGTCCGTGGTCAGCACGCGGTCGAGGTCGTGCCCGGCGTCGATCGCCCGCTGCCGCTCCTCGTCGTCCTTGGGCCACAGTTTGCCCTGGATCGTGCCGCCCAGGCACTTCACGGCGCAGGCCGAGATGATGCCCTCGGGCGTGCCGCCGACGCCGAGCAGCAGGTCGATGCCGGTGCCGTCGCGCAGCGCCAGGATCGAGCCGGCCACGTCGCCGTCGGAGATCAGCTTGATGCGGGCGCCCGTCTCCCGGATCTCCTTGATGATGCCCTCGTGCCGAGGGCGGTCGAGGATGACCACGGTGACGTCCTCGGGCGTGGACCGTTTGGCCTTGGCGACCCGCTTGATGTTCACCGACACGGGCGCGTTGATGTCGACGAAGTCGGCCGCGTCCGGTCCGGTGACCAGCTTGTCCATGTAGAACACGGCGGACGGGTCGAACATCGCGCCGCGCTCGGCGGCGGCGAGGACCGCGATCGCGTTCGGCATGCCCTTGGCGGTCAGGGTGGTGCCGTCGATCGGGTCGACGGCGATGTCGACCTCGGGCCCGGTGCCGTCGCCGACGCGTTCGCCGTTGAAGAGCATCGGGGCCTCGTCCTTCTCGCCCTCGCCGATGACGACGACGCCGTTCATCGACACGGTGGAGACGAGGGAGCGCATGGCGCGCACCGCGGCGCCGTCGGCGCCGTTCTTGTCACCGCGCCCGACCCAGCGGCCCGCGGCCATCGCCGCGGCCTCGGTCACCCGGACGAGTTCCAGGGCGATGTTGCGGTCGGGCGCCTCGGAGGGCACTTCAAGCTCGGACGGCAAATGATGGTTCTCGGTCATCGGAGCGCACCTTTCTGATACGACGACGGCCGGATGAGGGTGTTGCCCCGACTCTATCGCCGGGTGAGCAGAATGAGCAGGGGGCCCCACGGATGAGCGGACCGGGCACCTGCGACGATGGAGACGTGGCACGTTCGAATGGCAAGCAGAAAACGGTCCGGGACATGCTCCTCTCCCTGGGCCTGATCGGGCTCGCGGCGGGAGTCATCTACCTCTTCGTCCCGCACGGCGGCGGCGCTCCCGACCTCAAGCGGGTCGACTACGGCATCGAGCTGCTCACGGCACGCCGTGCGGCGCCGTACCCGGTGGCCGCGCCCGAGGGCCTGCCCGACAGCTGGAAGGCCACCTCGGTCCGCTTCCGGGCCACCGAGGAGGACCACTGGCACCTGGGATTCCAGGATCCCGACGGTCAATACGTGGCGATCGAGCAGTCCGCTCAGGAGCGCGACAAGTTCATCGACGACGCCAGCCGGGGCGGGCACGCCACGAAGGTCACCCAGGAGATCGACGGCCGTACGTGGACCCGCTACACCGGCGGCCGCTACGACGCGCTGGTGCTGGAGGGCACCGAGGGGTCCACGACGGTGGTCGCGGGCACGGCGTCCTGGGACCGGCTGACGGCGATGGCGAAGGCGCTGAAGACGTCCTGAGCCCCCTGAGCCCCGCCGGGGCTCACCCACCCGGACCCGCCGCGAGACCCGGTGGGTCCGGTGGGACCGACGGGGCCGGTGGAGGCGGGGCGGCGCGCTACCGCGAGGCCCGTGCCTCGTCCTCCTCCACCTCCTCGGCCAGCGCCGCGTCCAGCCGGGCGCGCGCGCCCTCCAGCCACCGCCGGCACACCCTGGCCAGCTCCTCGCCCCGCTCCCACAGCGCGAGGGACTCCTCCAGGCTCGTGCCGCCCGCCTCCAGGCGCCGGACGACCTCGATCAGCTCGTCGCGCGCCTGCTCGTAGCCGAGCGCCTCGTACGCCGGGGATGCCTTGCTCGTCATTCGACCACCCTATGTGTCCTGTGCACCGGCTGTGTCCTGTGCATCGACTGCATCGACGCGAACAGTGAACTCGCCCTCGGCGACCCGTGCCCTCAGGGCCTCGTCCGCCGTCACCTCGGCCGGGTCGCGGACCACGTGCCCGTCGGCCTTCTGCAGCACGGCGTACCCGCGCCGGAGGGTCGCGGCGGGGGAGAGGGCCACCACGCGCGCGTGCGTGTGCGTCAGCTCGGAGTCCGCGCGGTCCAGCAGGTGCCGCAGGGTGCGCCGGCCCCGGTCGAGCAGGGAGGCGACGTGGTCCGCCCGCTCGTCGATCATGCGGTGCGGGTCCTCCATGCAGGGCCGGGCGAGCGCGTGGGCGAGCCCGCGCTCCTCCCGCTCGACGAACGCCTGCACGCATCTGCGGGCGCGGTCGCGCAG
>NZ_JUJA01000033.1:137504-144325 GCF_001906585.1 Streptomyces kebangsaanensis
CCGTACCCGCTCGTACTCCTCGCCGACGTCCGGCACGACCTTCTTGGCGGCGTCGGTCGGGGTGGAGGCGCGCAGGTCGGCGACGTAGTCGAGCAACGGGGTGTCCGGCTCGTGCCCGATCGCGGAGACGACCGGCGTACGGCAGGAGGCGACCGCGCGGACGAGCTGCTCGTCGGAGAAGGGCAGCAGGTCCTCCACGCTGCCGCCGCCCCGCGCCACGATGATCACGTCCACGTCGTCGGTCCCGTCGAGCTCCTTGAGGGCCTGCACGACCTGCGGGACGGCGTGCACGCCCTGCACGGCGACGTTGCGCACCTCGAAGCGGACGGCGGGCCAGCGCTGCCGGGCGTTCTCCAGCACGTCCCGCTCGGCGGCGGAGGCCCGGCCGCACACGAGTCCGACGAGCTGGGGCAGGAAGGGCAGGGGCTTCTTGCGCTCGGGCGCGAACAGCCCCTCCGCCGCGAGCGTCTTCTTCAGCTGCTCCAGCCGGGCCAGCAGCTCCCCGACCCCCACGGGCCGTATCTCGGCGGCCCGCAGCGACAGCTGCCCGCGCGGGGCGTACCACTCGGGTTTCGCGTGCACGACGACCCGGGCGCCCTCGCCGACGACGTCGGCGATCGCGTCGAACACCTGCCGGTAACAGGTCACGCTGACGGAGATGTCGTGCGACGGGTCGCGCAGCGTCAGGAACACCACGCCCGCGCCCGGCCGCCGCGACAACTGCGTGATCTGCCCCTCCACCCACACGGCCCCGAGCCGCTCGATCCACCCCCCGATCAGCCGCGACACCTCACCGACGGGCAGGGGGGCTTCGGGAGACGTGGAGACAGCCATGTCCGCGAGAGTAGCCCCCGCCACCGACAACGCGGACCATGGCGTCCCGGGCCGGACGGTGCGATCTTCGAGCCGCCGGGGCGGCCTTACCATGGGGCCATGACCGCTTCGTCTGGCCGCCGTGTCCTGCTCGCCGCCCCCCGGGGTTACTGCGCGGGGGTGGACCGTGCCGTGATCGCCGTCGAGAAGGCCCTGGAGCAGTACGGGGCCCCGGTGTACGTCCGGCACGAGATCGTCCACAACAAGTACGTCGTGCAGACCCTGGAGAAGAAGGGCGCGATCTTCGTCGAGCGGACGGAGGAGGTGCCGCCGGGCAACATCGTGATGTTCTCGGCGCACGGCGTGGCCCCCGCCGTCCACGAGGAGGCCAGGCGCGGGCGTCTGGCCACCATCGACGCCACCTGCCCGCTGGTGACCAAGGTCCACAAGGAGGCCGTCCGGTTCGCCCAGGAGGACTACGACATCCTCCTGATCGGGCACGAGGGCCACGAGGAGGTCATCGGCACCACCGGCGAGGCCCCGGAGCACATCCAGCTCGTCGACGGTCCCGAGGACGTCGCGAACGTCGAGGTCCGCGACCCCTCCAAGGTCGTGTGGCTGTCGCAGACCACGCTCTCGGTCGACGAGACCATGGAGACGGTCGACGCGCTCAAGGACAAGTTCCCGCAGCTGATGTCCCCGCCCAGCGACGACATCTGCTACGCCACGCAGAACCGTCAGCTCGCCGTGAAGCAGATGGGCGCCGAGGCCGACCTGGTGATCGTGGTCGGCTCCCGCAACTCCTCCAACTCCAAGCGGCTGGTGGAGGTCGCCAAGCTCGCCGGCGCGGCCCAGTCCTACCTGGTGGACTTCGCCGACGAGATCGACGAGGCCTGGCTGGAGGGCGTCTCCACGGTCGGCCTGACCTCGGGCGCCTCGGTGCCGGAGGTCCTGGTCGAGCAGGTGCTCGAATGGCTCGCGCAGCGCGGTTTCGAGGACGTGGAGATCGTCAAGGCGGCCGAGGAGTCCATCATCTTCTCCCTGCCCAAGGAGCTCCGCCGGGACCTGCGCGAGGAGGCGGCGACGCTGGCCGCCGAGCGAGGCGGGTCGGGCACGGCGCAGGAGTGACGGCCGGGCGGGCCGGACGCCACGGCGCAGGAGTGACCGTCAGTCGTACGTCGTAACGTGGTGCCATGCAGATCTTCGGCGTGGACATCGGCGGGTCCGGCATCAAGGGCGCCCCTGTGGACCTGGACGAGGGAGACCTGGTCCAGGAGCGGCACAAGGTGCTCACCCCGCAGCCGGCGACGCTCGACGGAGTGGCCGACGGGGTCCGGCAGGTGGTCGGCCACTTCGGCTGGACGGGGCCGGTCGGGCTGACGTTCCCGGGCGTCGTCACCGGCGGCGCCACGGTCCGCACCGCGGCCAACGTCGACAAGAGCTGGGTCGACACCGACGCGCGCGCGTTGTTCAGCGAGCGGCTCGGNNNNCCTGCCGGTGACCGTGGTCAACGACGCCGACGCGGCCGGCGTCGCCGAGATGCGCTTCGGCGCCGGCCGGGGCCGCAAGGGCACGGTCATCCTGCTGACCTTCGGCACCGGCATCGGCAGCGCGGTCTTCGTCGACGGCGCCCTGGTCCCCAACACCGAGCTCGGCCACCTGGAGCTGAACGGCCACGAGGCGGAGAAGCGGGCGTCCAGCAAGGCCAAGGAGGACCAGGGCCTGAGCTGGGACCGCTGGGCGCGGCGGGTGCAGAAGTACCTCGCCCACGTCGAGATGCTCTTCAGCCCCGAGCTGTTCATCATCGGCGGCGGAGTCAGCCGCAAGGCCCACAAGTTCCTGCCGCTCATCGAGGGTGTCGAGGCGGAGATAGTCCCCGCGCAGCTGCAGAACAACGCGGGCATCGTGGGCGCGGCGATGCACGCGGCGGAGCACGGCTGACCCCGTGCGGGGTCGCACCTCACGCCGACGCCCGGCCCCGCACCGCCGCCCGCCGCCGTACCAGCGCCGCCCGCCGCCCCAGTGCCGCCCGCCGTACCAGCGCCGTCACGCCCGCGATCAGCGTCCCGGCGTACAGCCACAGGGCCTGCGTGGCGAGCGCGGTCACCAGCCCCAGCAGCCTGCCGAGGAAGCCCCCGTCCCCGTCGACCACCGGCAGCAGCCCCACGGCGAACCCGATCGGCACCACGACGGGCGCGGTCAGCAGGTCGGCCTGGCGCACCCATACCGCGGTCAGCGCGCACACCGGCAGGAACAGCACGCCGTAGACGGCCAGGGAGCCGTCGAGGAGCAGCAGGTCGGCAAGGCCCATCAGGAGCATGACGGCCCCGCAGAACAGCCCGCCGCCCAGGCCCGTCAACCGCGGACCGGGCAGCTGCCGTGGGACGGGGGCCGCCGCGGTCGGGGCGGCGGCGGACGGGGGCCGTGCCGTCGACGCCCGCCGCGCCGGGGGCACCGACGGCCTGCCGCGTCGCGGTCCGTACTGTTGGTGTCGCGTCCTGTGTTGCTCCACCGCACCAACCTAGGTCTGTTTATGTGCTGAATAGGCCGTCTGACACGCCGGACCACGCACTGTGACCGAGGGCTCGAACCGTCTCGGGGCCGCGCCGCGACACGCCGTAGACTGGTGGATCGGCCGCCTGGCCCACAGTCTCCTCACGTACGGGAAGTCGCAACGTGTCGCTCACGATCGGAATCGTCGGTCTGCCGAACGTCGGCAAATCGACCCTGTTCAACGCCCTGACCAAGAACGACGTGCTCGCGGCCAACTACCCGTTCGCCACGATCGAGCCGAACGTCGGTGTCGTCGGCGTCCCGGACGGGCGGCTCGCCCAGCTCGCCTCGATCTTCAAGTCGGAGCGGATCCTCCCGGCCACCGTCGACTTCGTCGACATCGCCGGCATCGTGCGCGGCGCCAGCGAGGGCGAGGGCCTGGGCAACAAGTTCCTCGCGCACATCCGCGAGTCGGACGCGATCTGCCAGGTCATCCGCGCCTTCAAGGACGAGAACGTCGTCCACGTCGACGGCAGGGTCTCGCCCAAGGAGGACATCGAGACGATCAACACCGAGCTGATCCTCGCCGACCTCCAGACCATCGAGAAGGTCCTGCCCCGGCTCCAGAAGGAGTCGCGGATCAAGAAGGACGTGGCCCCGAAGGTCAAGGCCGTCGAGGAGGCCAAGGAGATCCTGGAGAAGGGCGACACCCTCTTCGCGCACGGCATCGTCCAGGGCAGCGAGCGGGCCGAGCTCCTCCACGACCTGCACCTGCTGACGACGAAGCCCTTCCTCTACGTCTTCAACGTCGACGAGGACGAACTGACCGACGAGGACTTCAAGAACGAGCAGCGCGCCCTGGTCGCCCCCGCCGAGGCGATCTTCCTCAACGCCAAGCTGGAGGCCGACCTCGCCGAGCTCGACGAGGAGGAGGCCCTGGAGCTGCTGGAGTCCGTCGGCCAGAACGAGCCGGGCCTGGCCACCCTCGCCCGCGTCGGCTTCGAGACCCTCGGCCTGCAGACCTACCTGACGGCCGGCCCCAAGGAGTCCCGCGCCTGGACCATCAAGAAGGGCGCCACCGCCCCCGAGGCCGCTGGCGTGATCCACACCGACTTCCAGAAGGGCTTCATCAAGGCCGAGGTCATCTCCTTCGCCGACCTCCTCGAGACCGGCTCGGTCACCGAGGCCCGCGCCAAGGGCAAGGCCCGCATGGAGGGCAAGGACTACGTGATGCGCGACGGGGACGTGGTGGAGTTCCGCTTCAACGTGTAGCGGGTGACTTAGCACCACTTCGCTGATCTGGCAAACGTGCAAGTCAAATGGGGTCCGACTCTTCGGGGTCGGGCCCCTAGATTTTTACGGTGCTGGATAGGTGCTGGATTTTCTGACCTCTCGTCACCTGTCATCACCCCTGCTCACCCCTACCGTGCTGGATTCGTGCTGGATGGGATGAGAGCGCCCGTGCTGGTATGTGTACGGCCAGAGCCTGGCCTGCGGCCGTGAAGTGCCTCGTGGCCCGCTTCCGTCTTCGTTCATGGGGCGGGATGATGGCGCTCCGTCTTGCGAGTGGCAAAGGATCCGGCCGGGGCGTCGGCTTGGTCGAACGCCCCTTGTCGGCGGTCTCTGAACCTGGACCCCCCTGGGGTCGGTGACTTTTTACCCCGTCTGCTGTGTTGTTCACCCGGTCGCCGCGCTCGGTGTGCGGCCGATGTCGCGGTCTTTGAGCCGGTAGGAGTCTCCCTTCAAGGAGAGCACATCGGCGTGATGGACGAGACGGTCGATCATGGCGGCGGCGACGGTGTCGTCGCCGAAGACCTCGCCCCAGCGTCCGAACGGCTTGTTGCTGGTCACGATCACGGACGCGCGTTCGTAGCGGCCGGAGATCAGCTGGAAGAACAGGTTCGCGGCTTCCGGCTCGAATGGGATGTAGCCGACCTCGTCGATCACCAAAACGGGGATGCGCGCGAGGCGGAGGAGCTCGTCCTGGAGTTTTCCGGTGGTGTGGGCGGTGGCCAGGCGGTCGACCCACTGGGAGGCGGTGGCGAACGCGACGCGGTGGCCGGCCTGGCAGGCGCGGATGCCCAGGGCGATGGCCAGGTGGGTCTTGCCGGTGCCGGGCGGGCCGAGGAAGACCACGTTCTCCTTGCCGGTGATGAAGTCCAGGGTGCCCAGATGGGCGACCGCCTCGCGTTTCAGCCCGCGCAGGTGATGGAAGTCGAACTCCTCCAGGGTCTTGCGGGCGGGGAAACGGGCCGCGCGGATGCGGCCCTCACCGCCGTGGGCCTCGCGGGCGGCGACCTCGCGCTGCAGGCAGGCGGCCAGATATTCCTGATGCGTCCAGGACTCGGCCCTGGCGCGTTCGGCGAGCCGGTCGGCGGCGTCCAGCAGGGCCGGTGCCTTCAAGGCACGGCTGAGGAAGGCCAGTTCGGCGGCGACGTCCCGGGACGTGATGGTGCGGGTGGCCATGAGTTTCACTCCTCTCCTCCGCCGCCCTCGATCAGCTGGAAGATGCGGTCGTAGGCCGGCAGATCCGGCTGTGCGACCTCCACCGCCGCGGCGACGGCCCCGCCGTGCCGGTACTGGCGCCGCATCACCGTGGCGGCCTCGGCGTGGTCCGGGTCGGTCAGCGTCTGGTGGCGGGCCCAGCAGCGCGCATGCTCGGCGACCAGCCGGCCGTCCAGGCGGGCCCGCACCGTCTCGGTGTCCGCCTCGATCCGCACGACCCGCCCGATCGCGGCCGGGTGGACCGAGTAGTCGCAGGTGTCCAGGCGGATGTAATGGTCCCGGCCGATCCGCACCGAGGTCTGCCACCAGCGCGGCGGCGCGGTCGGCGGCAGCGGCAGCATCGCGGCCCGGTCGGCCTCCCACCGCTCGGCCGGACGGGCCTGCAGGGTGCGGTGCACCCGGCGGTTGGCGACCTCGAGCCACGCGGCCAACTGCGTGTTGAAGTCGGCCGGGGAGGTGAACACCCGGCCGGGCAGGAACGACGTCTCCAGGTAGCCGTTGGCCCGCTCGACCAGCCCCTTGGCCTCCGGGTCGCGCGGCCGGCACAGGATCACCCTGCAGGCCAGCAGCCCGGCCAGCGCGGCGAACTCGTGGCCGAGCACAACCCGCCCCTCCCGGCGGCGGCCGATGGCCGCCTCGTTGTCCCAGACCAATGTCCGGGGCACCGCATTCCAGCCGGACAGCAGGTCCCAGTGCCCGCTCACGAGATCGGCGGCCTGCCTCGACGGCAGCATCCGCGCGGCGATCACCCGGGAATAGCCGGCCACCATCACCAGCACCGGCGGGCGCCCGGTCTGCCCGAAGCCCAGCGGGATGTCCGTCGGCGGGAACCACAGATCGCACTGGGCCAGCTCGCCGGGCTGATACGCCGTCCGCGAGACGGGGTCCGCCGGAAGGTAGACCGGCCGCAGTTCCCGCACCCGCCGTTTCAGCACCGACAACGACCGTTCCCAGCCGATCCGCTCGGCGATCACCGTGGCGGGCATCCGCGGGTACTCCGCCAGCAGCTC
>NZ_JUJA01000033.1:144375-147823 GCF_001906585.1 Streptomyces kebangsaanensis
CGGTACCTCGGCGGATCGTCGCTGGCCACGGCCCGCCGGACGGTGTTCCGGGCGATCCCCAGGTGCCGCGCGATTCCCTTGATCGACATGCCCTCCGCACGGTGGAGCCGCCGGATCTCAGCCCAGTCCTCCACACCGATCACCTCTTCCACCTGACTCCCATGGAGCCAGACTGATCACTTGATCACGGAAGGGGTCACTTTTCATCGACCGATAGGGGGTCACGGTTCACGGAACGGCGACACCCCTGGCTGCGTTTCCGTGCAGGTGCTGTCTGCGCGTTGGCGGGACACGATAAGGGCAGGGGGCGCGCTCGGTGGGTTATCTCGGCGGCTGCTCTCGGGGATCTGTGACTGGAGGGCAGTTTGTTGAAGCCGTGATGGCGGGGAAGGCGATGGCCATCTGGACGAAGTTGGACACAAGCGGCCGCCGCGAGGCGCCCGCTCGGAACAACGACTCGTCCGCAGCTCGCGCCTCTGGACCGCTGGGAGTGGTACGCTATTCGGTACCACTTGAAAGAGGGAGTCTGCTCATGTCCATAACCGCGAGCGAAGCCCGCAAGGCTCTCTTCCCGCTGATCAAGAAGGTCAACGACGATCACGAGGCCATCGAGATCGTCTCCAAGCACGGCAATGCCGTGCTCGTCTCAGCCGAGGATTACGCGGCGCTGCGCGAGGGCTCGTACCTGCTCCGCTCCCCGGCGAACGCACGGCGACTGCTCAAGGCGTACGAGAATGCTCTGAGCAACATCAACGTGTCGGAGCGCAAGCTGATCGATCCGGATGCGGCGGATCCTGCTGCGGGTGCTGCGTGAGGCTTGTCTTTGAGGATCAGGGCTGGGAGGACTACACGTCCTGGCTCAAGAACGACCGCAAGATGCTCGCCCGGATCAACAAGCTCATCGAGGACGTCAAGCGTGACCCCTTCACAGGGATCGGCAAGCCCGAGCCGCTGAAGTACCACTTGCCGGGGGCGTGGTCGCGGCGGATCGACGACGAGCACCGGCTCGTCTACCTGGTTAGGGACAAGGAGATCGTCATCCTCGCCACCCGCTACCACTACTGATCATCGTGCGGGTCGGAAGGAGTCGGCCCTTGACGAGTCTGGTCCCTTCTGGTCTCCCGTGCCGACTTGGTGCTGATTGATTCCTGGTTCTCCCGCGGCGGGGTGAGCTTGTCGAGATCCAGGCTGACCTCGAAGGGCGCGGGGCGCTCGAGGGTGCCCCGGAAGATACCAGCGGGCGCGTAGACGCCAGTCGATTCATCGAGTTCGTAGACGTGCACGACGGGAGCGCCGCTTTCATCCTCCACGCACCAGTAGTGCGGGATGCCCGCCTCTGCGTACTTACGGAGCTTGACCGTACGGTCTCGGTGCGCGGACGTGGGTGAGACGACCTCGATGACGAGCCGTACCTCGTGCGGTGCGAACCGGGTGCAGTCTCCGTCGTAGCCGGCCGTCGTCAGCCGCAGGTCCGGCTCGGGCCGGTTTCGGTCATCGAGCTTGATGGTCATCTCACGGCCGACCGTGACATCGCCGGGCGCCTGTTCCATGAGAGCGACGGTGAGCATGGTGACGAGGTGGCCGTGCCACTACGTCTGCGGCGACATGATGAAGACAATCGCGCCGTCGATCAGCTCGGTGTGGCGTGGTGCCGACGCGTCCTCGGCGACGGCCGCCGTCGCCACACCGCACTGCCGCATCGCCTACGTACATCCATCCAGTACGAGGGCGATGCGGCACCCCGACGGCTTGGCTGTCGCTTCCGTCCTGCGGGGCCACGTGACCGATCAGGATTCTCAGAGGGCGCTCTTCCACTTCTTGAACGCCTTGATGAGATCGCCATTCCGAATCGTGCTGACGGATTCGTTCCAACCAGAGGTCAGCGATTCCCCGAGGAGCTCAAGATTCAGCCGAGCCTGCGGGCGCGCGACAATGGCCCAGGTGGCCGCTGCGGCATGACCTTGCTCTTCCAAGATCCTGGCCACTGTGGACTCGACCGCACGCTTGTCGCTGCCGCGCAGTCCGAAGCTCGCCCAGACCGACATCGTGACTTGGTCACGTACAACCATCTCATTGAGGAACGTCAGCGGGCCGTTGTTCAGCTTCCTGAACCCGTATTGGTGCAGTGCACCGATGGGCACCCACCCGTTCTCCGTGCGGAGCGCATCGACATGGGGTTCCAGTTGATCCCTGCCGACTCCGATGAAGTCCAGGAAGTGCTCACCGACGTCGGGAACGTGCGTCCTGACGTGGTCGGCGATCTCCACGCGGCCCGGCTCTTCCAGATTGAGTGATTCTCTCGATCTGAACAGTCCCATGAAAGGGCTCCTTGCGACGGCTGTCGTGGTGATTGCTACTTGAGGAGGTTCCTGACCCGGTTTCCCATCGCGCCCGCCTGTTGGGCGAGACGCCTGAGCATGTCGACTTCTTGCTTCGAGAGGGCATTGAGGCCCTGAATCTCCGCCTTCAGAATGACTTTCTCGTACTGTTCCTTTGTTGCCACGCACATCAACCTTCCTGTGAGTTCCGTCCGTTCGTACAGGGCGACAGCGACTGCTCGGCGCGGTCCCCCCATGCACCTGTCAGCGGTAGCGTGCCCCCCTCATCCCAGTCCCGCGGGTCTCCGCCGATGGAACGCCCCGCTGCCCGCACATCCACAGCGAGACGCCCAGTACAGCCACCACCCAGGCCGTCCCGTGCCAGAAGTCGAGGGCGTAGGTAGTGGCCAGAAGGGTGTGGGTCAGGCCATCTGCCCACAGGTGCCAGAGGATGGCCGCAGTGGTCAGGGTGGCCACGATGGCGCAGGTGAGGCGTCGCAGGCGGGTGCGCCCCCGGACCGCCCAGCGCAGGCCCGCTGCGGAGCCCAGCATGATTGCCGTGGGCAGCAGCCAGGGAACTTGGTCGGAGAGTCGGGTGCCGCAGACGAAGAACGCCCCGTCCCGTACCCAGTCCGGTCGCTTCTTGACGACCTTGTCGGAGAAGTCGTGGAGGGAGGTGACGAGCTTGCGGGCCTTCGGTGCGGCGTCGGTGGTCGCCTCGTGCCAGAGCTGGGAGCGGGAGCGCCAGGTCGGGGGCGTGTTCGACGTCGGCTTGGATTCCTGATGGCGAGGCTGCTTGCCCCTCTGGTCGACCAGGGTGACCGCGGAAGCGGTGGAGGGGCCTGCCGCGGTGGTGTGGCGAGCAGGGGCCGACGCCACGGGCGGGGGCGGGGCGTAGGGCACCCAGCCGTACGTCGTGTAACCGACCATGTCGAGCAGGCCCACGGCGAACATGGTCAGCCACAGCCATCTCAGGCGCAGCAGTCTCGTGTGCAGCAGGTCCATGGACTGCTGGCGACGGGTGCGAGCCGTGTCGCGGTCATCCGCCGAGCGGGAGAGACGGGAGCGCAGGCTCCGGGTCACCCGCCGGGCTCCTTCGATGAGTCGGCGGCGAGTGTAGTTACGGCGGG
>NZ_JUJA01000033.1:147832-180910 GCF_001906585.1 Streptomyces kebangsaanensis
GGTCGCGGCGGAACGCCATGACCTGCCGGTCGAAGGCCAGCGCCGTCGCCACCAGTCCTGCCGCCGTCGCCCCGAGCGGCCCCGTCGGGTCGTGGCCCAGCGACTCGGTCGTCTGGTCGTGCAGACGGCCCCACCAACGCGGGGTGCCTGCGGAGGGCCGTACCTTCGACAGGCGTTCGAGGCAGTGCCGGAGGAAGCGCTCGTCGTCGACGAGTAAACGGACCACGGTGGACAGCGCGGAGTCCTCGTCGTACCAGCCGGGGCCGGCCGGGACCAGGTGCTGGGCCGCGTCGGCTCGCAACTCGTCGGACTCGTCGTCGCGTTCGCGCTCCAACGCCAGCGCGGTGCGGCCGGTCTCCTGGCGGGCCGTGTCCAGGGCCCTGGTCACTCTGTCGGACACGCCGCGCAATACCGGGCATCCGGGCTCGCCACCGTGCCGGGCACAGGTCTGCCGGGCCGCACTGCGCAGCACGCCGCTGTCCAGCACCGCGCGCAGCACCGTGACGTCCTCGCGCGCGGCCAGCGCCAGCAGGCCGTCCTCGTCGATGACATCGCCCTGGAAACGTGGCTGGACGAACGGGAGGAAGTCCGCGGCGAGCGCGGCCAGGGCCCGGTCGGCCGCGTAGGGTTCACGCGGTGAGCGCATGAGCCGGTGCAACGGACTGAGGTCCGCATGCGGCGCAAGGGACTCGAGCCACCCGGCAAGCCGCTCCGTGTTGTCCGGGGCACCGAGCCACAGCGGACCGCTCGCGCCCAAGTCGATGAGGGCCGACACCAGTTCCTTCGGGTCGTCGTAGGCACGGTCGCCGTACCGGAACGGCTCGGCGGGGGCGGTCGCGGACTCCTGCCCGCACCAGGCCCGTACTTCCTCCGGCCCCAGGCGGCCGCCGGCCAGCCGGTCGAGCAGGTCGTCCCACCGCGGGTCGCCCGTGTCGGCGGCCGGAGGGTGAAGCAGGGCGTCCGTCAGCTCTTCGGGATCCTGGCCGGCCTCGATCCGCGGCCGACCGGTGAGAAGTTCGTGGACGGTGGCGGCCACGCTGACCCAGGCGCTGCGGACGCCCCAGCGGCCCCGCAGCGCCAGATGGGCCGGTGCCAGATAGTGCGTCAGCGGCGGGCGCGGACCCCGTGCGCACTCCCCGCCCAGCACGGCCGCGCCGTCGAGATCCGGGAGCACCAGTTCGGAGCCGCCCAGCTCGCGCAGGTACAGCGTGTCCGGTGAGATGTTGACGGGGACCGCCGCGAAGTCGCGCTCCCAGGTCTCCAGCAGATCAGCCAGGCCGGTCAGCAGGGCCCGGACGGTCGGCTCGGCCAGTCCGCCGAGACGGCCCGGAGGCCCTCCCGGCGCGGCGAGCGCATCGTTCAACGCCTTTCGCAGCGTCCCGCCGCCTGGCAGCCGCAAGGTCTCCCAGGTGACGGTGCGGCTGCCGTCGGGCAGGGTTTCCACCCCGCCGTCGAGACGCGCCAGGACGTCCGCGTTCCCGTTGCGCAGCCGGTCTTTCGCCGCGCTCGGCTGGAAACCGCGCGCGTGCACCTTCAGCAGGACGATTCCCTGCGGGCTGACCACCGGCGCCGCCAACCACAGGCGCCCGCCGACGGCGGCCTCGGCGGGCAGCATCGCCAGGAGCTGGTAGCGGCGCCTGACGCCGAGCGGGAGTTCCACCTGTTCCTCGTCCGGCCCGAGCGCGGATTCCCTGGCCGAGTCCTCCGCGTCCGTCGCGCCCGCGCCGCGCAGCAGGTCGTCGATGGGGTCCACCGCGCCACTGTCCCCGGCTGGTCCGGTATGCGGGTGAGTGGTGCCCCGCGGGTGCGTGGCCTTCACGGTGTCGCAGTCGTGCTCGTCGCAGTAGGCGGTGGCGCAGGGGTGCTCGCCGTCCCGGCAGTAGTACTTCACCGGTCGTTCTCCTTCTGAAGCGGGCCGGACGAAGTGATCGGCGGTCTGACCTCCCGGGGTGCGTCGCCGGATTCCGGTGCGGAGCCAGGGAGGAAACGGCGACCTGGACGCCAGGAAACCTGTCCATGGCGGAAGCCAGCTGTGCGTAAGGCCCTTTCCAGCAGTGCCAGTTCACCCGGCCGGGGTACGCCGATGAGCCAGGCGTCGCTGTCGGATGCCACGAGCTGCATGGGCGCGCGCTCGGGGCGGTGCTCCAGCCACGGGCCGTACCGCTCCCGCCCCAGTGGGGTGAGCGGGGTGACGATCTGGTTGGCCGAGCCGCGCCAGATCAGAGCGGTTGGCAGGTCGGCCCGGAAGGGCTCGCTGATCACCGTGTCCGCGAGGCCGCCGGTCACCTCGGGAGCGCGCTGCTCCAGGACCGTCAGAGGGTGGCCTGTGTAGACGAGGAGATCGGCGGGGCGGTCGGCCACTTCTTCGCGGGCCACCCGCAGCAACGCGGTCAGCGCCTGCGGCTGGTCGCCTGGCTCGCCGCCGGACACGGTGAGCCCGTCCGCGCCCTGATCGAGCGCTCGCCGCCAGAGAACCCGGAAGTCCTCAGGGGTGAGGGGGGAGCCGTTCCCGGGTGACCAGGTGTCGTGGGCGAGGCAGCCCGCGCAGCGCACCGAGCATCCCTGGGTCCACACACCGAGCCGACGGCCCGGGCCCAGGGCCGTGACCGGGAAGTGCAGGCGGTTGACCTGCAGAGCCGTGTCCGTCGGAGCCGCTCCGGTCCGTTCCCCGCCGGTCAGTCCCATACCGGTCTCCAGCCTTCGTTCTCCGGGATGAGGTCCGCGAGGGTGATCCGGGCGTCCTCGGTCCGGGGCTCGTGGAACAGCTCCCGGCTGAGCGGGTTGACCACCGCACTCTCCACGAGGTTGAGGATGCCCCGTGCCCCGAGGCCCAGCTTGGCCACGGCCGCGTCCATCAGGGTGTCCCGCGCGTCCGCGCTGATCACCAGCTCGGTCTTGTGGACCGACCGGACACGTGCGACGACCGACTCGAGCGAGCGGTCCAGGACCTCACAGGCGGCCGCTTTGTCGATGAACCCGAGGGTGACGTAGTTGTCGCCGAGCCGGTTGCGCAACTCCGGGCGGCCGATCTTGCGGTCGAAGAAGTCCTCGTAGGCGGACCGGAAGTGGTTGAAGTAGGCGTCCGGGTGGTGGGTGAACTGATCGAGCAGCTCCTCGGCCCGGCGTACGGCCGCGTCCGGGTCGTTCTCCTTCTCGTTCCCCTCCTTCGTCGGCTGGGTGCCGAGGTTGGAGGTGAAGATGATGAAGCACTCGGAGAAGTACACGGTGCTGCCCCGGCTGTCGGTGAGCCGGCCGTCGTCCAGGATCTGGAGGAACAGGTCGAGGATGCGTTCGTGGGCCTTCTCGATCTCGTCGAAGAGCAGCACGCAGGCGGGCTGCGCCCTTACCGCGTTGGTGAGTTCGCCGCCGGAGTCGTAACCGACGTACCCGGGCGGTGCGCCGATGAGGCGCTGGCGGCTCTCGTCCACGCGGAACTCGGACATGTCGAAGCGCACCGGCTGTGCCTCTTCCCCGAGCAGCAGCGTGGTGACCGCGCGGGCCAGCTCCGTCTTGCCGACACCGGTGGGCCCCGCGAGGAAGAGGACGCCGCGGGGGCGGTTGCGGGCCGCCGAGGACTGCGCGCCGGTCAGTCCGACGGCCGCCCGGGTCAGGACATCGACGGTCTTGCGCACGGCCGTCGGCTGACCCAGCACTCGGTGGGACAAGTAGTCGTCAGCATCGGCGAGTTGACGGCGCACGGTGTCGCCCGCCCAGGGGTCGTCGGTGATGCCCACCCGCACCAGCCGGGCCGCGTCGGAGAAGACGGTGGGCCCCGGCGGCAGGGTGGCGGCGGTTCGTACGGTCGTGTGCACCTGGCGCGCGGTCATCCCGTCGGTGGCCCCCGCGAGCGACTTCAACTCCTCCTTCTGTGCCTCGGCGCCGAACACGCGGCGGACGAAGCGGGCTGCGAGCTGCGTACGACGGTCGAGGTTCGGGCGCAGCAACCGGATCACCCGAATCGAGTCGCTGGCCACCGGGAAGGCCGAGGGCAGGTGGTCCTGCTGCTCACACACCCAGATCAGCGTGAGCCCGAAGGCCCGCTCCCCAGGGCGGCCCGGCATCGGGATCGTGGGGGCCGTGTGGCCCAGTGCCTCGATCGCGGTGAACAGCGTGCGGTCGGCGCGCATCACCGTGTCGCCCGGCAGGGCGTGGGCGGCGTAGGGCACCACGAGGGCGACCGGCACGGTCAGCCCGTCCTCGCCGCTGAACAGGTCGTGCAGAGCCACCAGGAGCCCGCGCAGCTTGACCGAGTCGAACTCCGTCCCCTCATACCTCTTGAGCAGGTCCGCGATCCTCGCGTCCGCGGTCCTTCGGTCCGCGGTCCGTGGGGTGGGTGCGCGCGGATCCTCCGGGTCGTCCACGCGCTCCAGCCCGCGCAACGGGTCCAGGGTCAGCAGCGCGCCGTACCCCCGTGCGCGGCACACCTCCCACAGGACGTCCTGCAGGGTCACCAGCCGCACGGTGCCTTCGCGTACGGGGAGTTGATAAAGATCGCGGACATTGCCGGTGAGCAGGAGATGCGGGGCGAGGGACAGCGAGAGGTCCACCTCGCGCATCCATGCCTCGGGCAGGGTCGACCGCCTGTCGGCGGCAGTGCCGTCGGGGGTGGTGCTGCCAGGGCGAGGACCGTGTGGCGGAGTGCTCATGTGTCACCTCGCGCCGGGTCCGTGCGCTGCGTCGCCGTCTGCCGGGCGGCCGCCCGGGCCCGGCTGATCGCGGCAGCCGCGGTCTCCGCCCGCTCCGCCGCCTCCTGGTCGCGCTCCACGCGAGCGGCGGTCTCGACGGGGAGCGCCCCCGCCGGGGCCTGCTCCCGCCAGGTGCTGGCGAAACCCCGGGCGGCGAGCCGCGCGGTCAGTTCGTCCATGTCGGCGCACATGTGCTCCTGCGCCGCCCGGTCCGCCGCCGGGTCGCCGCCGGGGATCCGGACGATCTCCGCCGTCAGCGAGTCGGCGTCGTTCATGTCGAACCGGATGGCGTGGTGCGGGAACGCGTCCGGGAGGGGGACGAGGACGGTGTTCACGAGGTGTCCCGCCGCGCCCGCGACACCCGTGCTCACGCGGTGCCCCGTGGCGCTCTCCGCCGGCTCCGCCGTCACGGCGCCGGGAGCGGCGGTGAGGGACCACACCTCGCTCATCGCCGCGTGCACCGCCACGATCAGCTCGGCGCGGCTCTCGGCGGCGGTGAGCCGGCCGAGCACCTCCTGAGCGACCCGCAGGACGTCGCCCAGCCGCGCGAGGTCGTCCCCGCATTTGGCCTCCTGAGCCCGCAGCATGTCGGCGTACGCGGGGGCCTTGGGGTCCCGGGCAGCCGTGACCTGCTCCGCCACCAGAGCGATGCGCTCGCGAAGAACCGCAACCTCCTCACGCGCCCGTGCGGCGTGCTCGGCCTCCCGGCCCGCCGCGGCGAGCCGCGCGAAGGCAGCCTCGGCACCGGGTGCGCCGGCCAGTACCGCGCGGGCCGCGTCGTGCACCTCCTCCGCGCGGTCGGGCAGAGCCTCGGCCAGATCGGCGGCGCGGGCGAGCCTGGTCGCGGCCTCACGTTCGGCCGCCTCGGCGCGGACCCGCTCGGCCGCCGCTTCCGTCTCGGCCCGCTGCCGCGTGCTCTCCCGCTCGCGCCACGCCGCGAGTTCGTCGGCGGCCGTGGTGCTTGGGCGGGCCGCGGGTGCCGGTGCCTGCCGCACGGGACGTGCCGCCGCCCGCTCATGAGCGAAGCCCCGGGCAGCGGAGTCCAGCTGCTCCTCCACGGACGTCAGCCGCTTGCGTAACGAGCTCAGTTGCTCGGCCAGGGCGGCCGAGCCCTCCTCGATACCGGGCGTGGTGACCAGCGGTACGCCGATACGGACTCCAGTGACCGCCTGGGTCGCGGCGCAACGACGGGCCAGCCGACGGGCGTACGCGCGGGTGTCGATGAACTCCTGCTGGAGGCGTAGACACCGGGCGCGCTCCTCGGCCGCGAGCTGTTCCCAGTCGATGATCACCGACGAGCTCATGCATCCCCCCGGATGTCGTGCCGCGCACAGGTGCGCTACGCGAGGAGCATACGTTATCGGACGGAAGGCCAAGATCGTTTCTCTATAAGGGATTTGAGGTGCCATGACGCAATTCGTAGGTCATGATGGATTCGCCGAGGCCCACGGCCCGCGATGGCCGGACGGTTCCCGGCGAGCCGCGCGGCCCCCGCCGCCGTCACAGACCCACGGCCGGGACGGCCAGAGACCACCAGGGACGAGCATGAAAAACTCCGCGCCACCCCCCGACGACGGACCAAGGGACGACGGCCTCGACGGCGCCCACGCCGACCTCGCCTCGACCTTCCCGCCCGCCGCTGCCCCCTCCCTGGAGCACGGTTACGCCTGGCGCTGCGGAGGCGATGACGCCTCCGGCTGCGCGCAGGCCCACAGCGGTACGGCCGACTGGACCGACAGCGGCATCGAGGTCTGCCCGGTGCACAACATCCGGCTCGAGTACCGCCTGCCCTGAGGGAAGAAGCGGGCGAGAAGGGTGGGGAACGGTTGGAACTGCTGAGCAGCTATGCGGTGGGCCACGCCAAGAGCTGGCTCGCCCGGATCAGCGGCGGCGCACTGGTCTTCTGGGCGGTGGCCGGTCTCGCGGTGCGGTCCTGGCTCCCGCCGGTGCGCGGCTGCGCGGACGCACGGGGCACTGCGGGGATGTGGTGCCAGGGCAGCCGCTTCGACGTCGTCACCCTGTGCGTGTACGGGGTGCTGGCGATCGCGGCGGCGGTGGGCTCCACACTCGTGGTGGCGGCGGCCTCCACTCCCGTCATCCGCTTCCTCGCCGGGACCTCCTGGCCGGTGACCTCGTGGCTCCGGCGCTGGACGGCCTGGCGTGTGGGGCGGCACCTACGCGTGTACAACCGGCTGCGCGCGGCCGATCCGGTCGCCCCGGGCATGAGCGCTTCCGGGCGGCCAGCCCCTGCCCCTGCCTCTGCCCCTGCCCCCGCCCTGGCCCGGCTGATGCTGGACCGCGCGCGGGCGCGACGGCGCCGCTACCCGAGGGAGCTGCTAATCGCGCCGACCCGTATCGGCAACAGCCTGGCCGCGATGACCGAGCGGGTGACCGGTCGGCACGGCTGGGACCTCGCGACCTGCTGGGAACTCATCGACCTGGCGCTCCCGGAGCAGCTGAGCGGCCGTCTGCGGGGCGACTCCGACCGGCTGACCACGCGTGGGCAGAACCTGCTGTGGGCGGTGCTGACCTGTCTGGCCGCCGCGGTGGGCCTGGGGGTGACGGTATGGCGGGACGACGGCGGACCGCTGGAGCTCGGCGCCTTCCTGGCGGCTGCTCTCGGGGCCGCGCTCGCCGTGTTCCTGCTCTTCCGGGGGCTGTGTGCCGCCGCCGACGTGTACTGCGACAGCGTGGAGGCCGTACTGGTCGCCGCCCGCGCCGACATCTACCGGGTGGCGGGCTGGCCCGCCCCGGCCACGCCCGCCGAGGAGCGGGAGCTGGGTGCGGCGCTGAGCGGTTACCTCAGCCGCCGCGGACTCCAGGCGCCGCACACCCTGTTCGTACCCCCGGAGCCCGAACCGGCGACGGCGTTCGCGCTCACACCACTCCCGGCCGCCCCCGCCGTCACCCTGCCCGACCAGTCCGGGAGCCACTCCGGGCCGGCTCCCTCGGTGCAGTCGGCGCCATGACGGACACGGTGCCCACCACCCCCGTCGGCCTCAACGGCCTGCCGCTGGGCGGAGCGGTCGCGGACGAGGACGACGCCTGGGACGTGGCGGCGATCCTCACGCGCGCGTGGGCCGTCGGCCCCGACGGCCCCGGCATGGCGTCGCTGATAACGGACCTCGCCCTCCTGGTCGCCGCCGAGGTGGACCACTTCGAGCACGCCGAGCCGCTACCTCCGCCGCTCCACCGGCTGCGGTGCCGGACCGTCGCCCTGCTCCGCCGCACCGCCCCGGCGCCCCGGCTTCACGACCGGGTGACCCGGCAGATGAGTCTCGCCCTGCTGCTCTTCCACTCCGGCGGCCTGACCGGCGAGCGCGCCGAGGGCGGCCCCACCGCCCGGATCACCGAGTGCCTGCAGGCCCTGCACATACTGGAGGACGCGTACGAATGCCTGGACGCCGTCCCGGCCCCGGGCAGTACGGTGCGATCCGCAAGCGGCCCCGGGCCGGATCCGCTGGAGGTCCTCCACCTCCTGTTCCAGGTGCACGCCGGGCTGGACGACCTCCTCGACCTGGCCCACGAGTTCCGGGCCGAGGTCGGGCCCAAGGAGAGCACACCCGGCTCCACCGCACTCCGGAAGCTGGCCGGCGAACTGCAGATGCAAAGGCAGCACGTCCTCGCCCGGATACGGCGCCTGACCCCGACCGACGACCAGGACCTGCGCGTGTTTTCGGCGGTGGATGTGCTGACCGAGTTGCAGCGGCTGCTCGGGGACGGGGAGGCCATGGCCTCGGAGCGGGTGGAACAGGTGCTGCAACGCGCGCGGCGGACCCGCGAGGAAGCCGGCATCGACCCCGGCGCCGCGCGGGCCCTGCACCTGCTCGAAGCGCGCGTCGAGCTGAAGTGGAACCTGGAACACCGCCTGGACACGCCCCAGGGAAAGGCCAGCCTACTCGCTACCCTGGACTATCTCGAAGGAGTGCGGCACCGGGGTGACGAGGCCGCGCTGCGCGAGTCCGTGCTGTTCGCGGAGGGTGCCATCCACGCGGTCAACGCCGGCCTCCTGCCGGTGTCCCGCGCCCCGGACATCGTCGGGGCATGCGACACCGCGCTCGCCGGACTCCCGCCTCGCGACTCCGAATACCCCAGCGCTCTGCTGATCCGGAGCATGGCCCGCGGCGTCCTCGTGCGCTACTCCCTCTCCGAGGACGCCATCGCCGGTGTCATCGACGACGTGAGCCGGGCACTGCCGCTCGTACCGCCCGACCATCCCGGCGTGCCCAACGCCCTGCTGGTCCTCAGCCACTCGCTCATGCAGCGCAGTCACATCACGGGCTCCGTCGCGGATACCCGAAAGGCACTTGCCCTGCTGAACCGGTATGCGTCGGACACGCTCCTGACCGGACCGGCCGCCGTGGTGCTGCGGCTGCTGCAGGCGCTGTCCCACCTCGTGTTCCACCAGCGGGCGGGTAGTGAGGACGTGGACTGCGATACGCCGCTCAGCCGCGGCGTCAACCACGTGGACGCGGCGCTCCTGATGGTCCGGCGCACCATGGACCGGCTGGAGAAGGACCGGCTGGGCGAGGTACTGACGTCGGTCGCCTGTCAGTTCGCCGCCCAGTGCTTCGCGCTGGCCGCTCAGCTGCCCGGCCGGGACAGCGCGGCCCTTGCCACCGAGGCGCTGCCGTGGGCGGAGCGGGCCTGCGCCGTCGTCCGGCCCAACACCACCGACCACCACCACATCCTGATGCTGCGCGACTGGCTCCTGCTGGTCTCCGGCGACGACGGAGACGCGAAGGAACGGCTGCTCTCCTACGTCCGGTCGCTCACCGGGCCGGCGGACTCGGCGGACCCCGAAGCCGGACTCGCGCGGCTGCTGCGCGGCGTGATCGGCCTGGCCGGGGCCGCGGGCACCGACTCCACGGTTGCTGAGCTGCGGGCCGCCGCCGATGAGTCCAGGCGCGGCTCCATGTGGGAACTGCGAATCGAGGGGGCGATGCGGCTTGCTGAGGGACTGCGCAAGCGCGCCCTCAGCCACTCGTGGTCGACGCGTATGGAGTCGCTCGACGCCGCCCTGCCCGATGGTTCGGTGCCGCCCGAAGCAGCCCCGCTGCTCGAACTGGCCCGCGCCCGCTTCGACCAGGTGCGTGCCGCGCGGGTCTCCCAGCCGGACCCCGGCGGTCCCGATCCCGAGGCGGACTTCGCGGAGTCCCGGCTCATTGCCCTTGGCTGCCTGCGCGAGTACGCCCGTACGGTCATGGGACAGGACGACACCGCTGACGCCCTGATCCTCGCGCGCGCAGCCGGGGCGCTGGCGCAGCGGGCAGCGCGCTGGGCAGCGTACGACCGGGCGTGGGACGACGTGGTACGAGCCCTGGAGACCGGCCGAAGCATCGTCGAGCAGACCAGGCTGCGTCCCGATACCGCCGCCCGGCTGCGCGCCGTCGGCCGGCACGACCTCGCGGACCGCTGGGAGCGGCGGCCCTCGGCACCGGCAGGCGCCCTGCCCTACCGGCCCGGTGACCCGGGCCGCGACCTGAGCGTCCCTGACCAGCTCGCCGCGCAGGTGGCCCACGTACTGGACGCCGACCGCCACGGCCGCGCCGAGGACGTGCCGACCGTGGCGTCCGTCGCCGCCGCCCTGCGGGCCGTCGGCGCCCACGCGCTCGTCTATCTGCTGCCTTCCCCGCCACCGGAAGCCAAGGACATGCTGGAGCGAGGCGCCGTCCTCGTCACGCCGGACGGGAACGCCGAGTGGGTCCCGCTGCCCGCCGCACCCGGCGACGACGCGGCCTTGACCCGCTACGTCGAAGCCCTGCGAGCCCGCACTCGACCAGAGGCGGACGACGAGCATCGGTCCGCCACCGTCGCGCACTGGCGGGCGGCGCTCGCGGACCTGTCGGAACGGTCGGGCAGGAGCCAGCTGTCACCACTTCTGCGTGAGCTCGCGAGTCGCTGCGGGCGGCGTGCGGACGGGCGGCACCGGGTGGTGCTGGTCCCGGCGGGCGAACTCGCCTTCGTCCCGTGGGCGGCCGCAGTGCTGGACCAGGACACACCGGCGGTGGACCAGCTGGTGATGACGACGGTGTGTGGCGCCCGCCAGCTCATCGCCGCGTCCGCGCTCCCCCCGGTCCGGGCCGGCGAGGAGGCCCTGCTCGTCAACGGCCTCACCGCCGACCAGGCCGACTGGGCGGCGACAAGCACGCTCCGCGAGGCCGTCTACCCCAGAGCGACCGTGGCCGACGCGGCGCAGGCCACTGGCCCCTGGTTGCTGCGCCGACTCTCGGAAACGGCACACAAGTTCACCGTCGTGGACATCGCAGCCCACCTCATGGCGGACGTGACCGAGTCCTGGCGCGCCCGGATCGCCCTCCCGGACGGCGGTCTGCGCATCGACCAGATCAGCGCGCTCGACCTCGCCGGTCCCACCGCCGACATTGGCTCACCACGCGGTGTCTGCGTTTCGCTGGCCTGCTGCGCGAGCAACGTCAGCCTCAGCCATCCCGACGAGGGCTTCACCGTCGCGTCGGCGTTCCTCGCGGCCCGTGCCGGGGCGGTCATCGCCTCGCTGTGGCCGCTCACGAACGCCACCACCGGCTTTCTGATGGCCGTCTTCCACTACCACCTGCGCCGTGGCCACGAGCCCGCCGAGGCCCTACGCCGGGCCCAGCGCTGGATGCGTGACCCTGATCGCCGTGCTCCCGCCCGCTTCCCGGCACCACTCGCCCGTGCTTTCGAGGCACGAGTCGCCCGATTCGAGGCTTCCCTGCGGGAGAAGGGGGACAGCATGACATCACCGGCGCACTGGGCCGGAGTAGTCCACCTGGGACGCTGAACCGGCGAATCCGTCCGGCCGCGCGCATGAGGCGTTCGACCGTGCAGCGGGCTACCTCGCATCCCTCGCGTCCCAGGGCTGCGTGGACCTTGCGTGCCCCGTAGACACCGTAGTTGGCCGCGTGAATCCGGCGGATCTCCACAGTGAGTTCCTCGTCGCGCAGGCTGCGGGCTGAGGGCGGGCGGGTGCGGGCGGCGTAGTAGGTGCTCGGCGCGATCGGCGCGTCCGTCTCGGCGAGAACGTCGCAGATCGGCTGGACGCCGAACGTCTCCTTGTGCTGGTCGATGTAGGCGACCTTCATCGCAGTGGACGGTCCAGCTCCGCTGCGAAGAAAAGCCGAGGCGGACTTCAATATCGCGTTCGCCCGCCGCAGTTCCTTCACCTCCCGCTCCAGCTCCGCGATCCGGGCGGCGTCGGCACTGATGGTGCCGGGCACGATGCCTTCGTCGGTCTCGGCCCGCTTGACCCACCCGCGCAGGGCCTCGGGATGCACATCGAGCTGGTCGGCGATGCGCTTGATCGCACCGGCCCGGCCGACCGGGTCCTTGCGCGCCTCGACCGCCAAGCGCGTCGCGCGTTCGCGCAGTTCGTCGGGATACTTACGGGGAGCAGCCACAAACGGCATCCTTCCGGGTCTTCGATGTCTCCATCGAACCCGGGGCGGTTCAAAGAGTGGGGTCTCATGACAGAAGCTGCTCGGGCGGCGTGCTCGGGGCGGGTACTCAGCATGTCTTGTAAGCCGGCAGGGAGCGGGCGCTCGCAGACTTCATATATGTGCGGGCGCTGTCGGGTACGTTTGGTGACCTTGAGTCTTCTTCGTCGTGGCGCCCGTGCTGGATCGGTGCTGGATGAGCGGGCATTTTCGCAGGTCAGAGCCTTATGGTGGAGTTCCGCTTCAACGTCTGATACGTCTAGCGAAAGGCCGTCTGACCTGCGGCGGAGTGGGTTGGGCGGCCTTTACGGTCCGCGCAGAGTCCGCAGCGTGCTGACTTCGGTCAGCGCGCGGGAGAGCGGCTACGCCGCTTCGTCGACCGGTGGCTGGGCGTCGGCGGACTGGTCCGCGTACGCCTTGTCGACCGCGGCCCGGGTCCGCTCCTCGGAGTCGGGCCACAGGTGGGTGTAGATGTTCAGCGTCATGGCCGCGTTGGTGTGGCCGAGACGCTCGGAGACCGTCTTCACCGATTCGCCGTGCTTGATCAGCAGGCTGGCGTAGTGGTGCCGGAGGGCGTGGGGGCCGGTGCCCTTCGGTATGCCTGCCTTCGCGCAGGCGGGCCGCCAAGACCCGTCCATGAAGTGCGTGTAGACCACGGGTCCGCCTTGCGGCGCCGTGAAGATCCAGCTCTCGGGCCCATCGGCGGGGAACTCCCGCAGGTGGGTCTTCATCGCATCCACCGCCATGCGGGGGAGCGGGACCGTGCGGTGCGAGCGAGCGGTCTTGGGCGGGCAGACGTACACGCCGTGCTTGGCGGTCTGCTGGATCTGCTGCTCGACCGAGACGGTCGCGTGCAGCAGGTCCACGTGCCGGAGCTGGAGGCCGAAGAGCTCGCCGGGGCGGAGCCCGGTGGCCGCGCCGAGCAGCACGAGGCCCTTGTATCGGGCGGGTATCTCCTCGGACAGCGTCCGCACCTGCTCGACGGCCAGCGGCACGATCTTCTTCCGTGGCACCGAGGGCAGCTTCGCCTCGGCGCACGGGTTGTGAGGGATCATCCGGTCACGGACGGCGGCCCGGAAGACGGCGTTGACGGTGTTGAAGACCGTCCGTGAGGTGCTGGCGGCCAGCCCGTGCGTGGTGGTGAGGCTGGCGACCCAGCTCTGCACATCGCCGGGCTTGATGGCGCCGAGTGCCCGCTTCTCCCAGGCCGGGTAGACGTAGCAGCGCAGGTGCTGTGCCACCGCCTTGGCCGTGGAAGGCCGGTGCGGCTGGATGGCCCGCCATTCCTCCGCGTACTCCTTGAAGGGCTTCTTCGCCGACCGCGGGTCGACGTACTGCCCGGTGACCATGCTGGCCGTGACCTCGTCGAGCCACCGCTGGGCGTCGATCTTACGCTCGAAGTGGCGCGCGTGCTCCTTGCCGTCGAGGTCGCGGTAGCGGGCCCGCCATTTGCCGTTGGGGCGCTTCTGGATGTTGGCCAAGTGGCTTCTCCTTCGTGTCGGTTGTCAGTAGTGGCCGCCGTCCTCGATGTCGCTGCTGAGAGTGCGAGCGTCCCGCTCGTCACCCATGAGGCGGAGGCACTGCTCGTGGATCGCCCGCGAGCTGTCGGGATGGGCCTTGATGTGATCGGCGATGGCGACCACGGCGTGGTGCAGGCGGTCGCGCGCGTCTCGGGCCTCGTAGAACGCTTCGACGGCCTCCTGGACGAGCCGCCGGCTGTCGATGTCGAGCCCCTCCAGGGGCGGGGACATCAGCTCTTCCAGAGGAAGCTCGAAGACGCGGGCGAAGGCGAGGGCCTCGTCGAGATTGATACGTCGGCGAGGGGTGCCGTTCTCGATGCGCCAGACCGCTGTCTGGTTCATCTTGACGCCGGCCCTGGTCACCCGCTCGGCCAGCTCGGTCGTGCTCCACCCTCTGACCTCGCGCTCCAGGGCCACGCGCGCGGCCACATTCCCCTCGCTGTAGAGCAGCGGCACCTCGCCGCCCTCGGGCTTGTCGCCTGCCATCGAACCTCCATCATCCCCATCGCTATCCAGATTGAAACATGAGCTTCCCGATTTGGGTAACCGCCGATCGCGGGGTACAACCTTATGCAGATCGAATCACTATCTAACCGAATGGGAATGCATGCGATACCTGACCACCGCCGAGGTCGCCGAGCGCTACCGCACAGCCGAGAGCACCGTCCGCTACTGGCGCCACATCAAGAAGGGCCCGCGCGGCATCAAGGTCGGCAAGCGGGTGCTGTACCCCGAGAGCGAGCTGCTGCGCTACGAGCGCACCCTGATCGACGGCCGAGACGAGTGGGGCCTGGCCGCATGAGCCACCGGCAGGCCCGGACACGGCAACGGCCCCCGGCGCGCCAACGCCGAGGGCCGGAGATTCCCCTGCACGTCGCCCATCTCTGAACGAACGAACCGGTGAGGGGCGGGACCTTGCCCGTCCCGTCCCTCACCCGAGAGGAACGTCTATGGCGGACCCTACGTCCCCCGCCACCTCGAACACACCCTCCGAGGTTGCCTGGCCCACCACCGCGGTCCCCGGCCAAGGCATCACCTGGCGCAACGGGGACCGAAGCGGAGACCGAACGGAGTCACGGTCCCCTGCTGCACCCGCCAGCGGCGATGCTTCGACGGGTGTTCCGGTCGGGGACCGAAACACCCCCAGCGCGGAACATGTGCAGGTCAGTGCCTTGGGGACCGGTCCCGCGGGAGCGGAAGTCGCGGACCGGACGGAGACTTTCGGTCCCCCGGTCCCCGAACCCGGTCCCCGAATCCCGGGCGAACACGTCGTGCTCCGAGCAGATGGTGATGGCCACGGTCCCCACGTATCTGCGGGGACCGTGGTCCCCGGCGGCGGACCGGGGACCGGGGACCGCGCCGGTGCGGGCGGCGAGACGGCCGACAAAGGAGCCGCGCTGCTGGATGACCTGCGTGCGGCTATCGGCCGGTACGTGGTGCTGCCGAGCGAGGAGGCGCTGACGGCGGTCACGTTGTGGGTGGCGGCCTCCCACATCCAGCCCGCTCTCCAGCACGCGCCACGGCTGGCGGTAGTGGGGCCGACCAAGGGATGCGGCAAGTCCCGCGTCCTGGACGTACTCCACGAGACCGTGCACCAGCCGATGATGACGGTCAACACGTCCCCCGCAGTGGTCTTCCGCGTCATCGGCAAGAACCCGCCGACGCTGCTGGTGGACGAGGCCGACACCATCTTCGGCCCCAAGGCCGGCGAGAAGGAGGACCTGCGCGGCCTGCTGAACGCCGGGCACCAGCGCAACCGGCCCGCCTGGCGGATCTCCGGGCCGGAGCACAAGCCGACCGCGTTCCCCACCTTCGCCATGGCCGCGCTCGCCGGGATCGGCGACCTGCCCGACACGATCATGGACCGGGCGGTCGTCATCCGCATGCAGAAGCGCAAGCCCGGCGAGCGGATCACCCCGTTCCGCTCACGGTACTCGCTGCCCGAACTGCACGCGCTGCGCGACCGGCTGACCGCCTGGCTGACCCCGCTGCGGAGCACCGCCGCGGGCCTGGTTCCGCAGATGCCGGTCGAGGACCGCGCCGCCGACACGTGGGAGCCGCTGGTGATCGTCGCCGACCTGGCCGGCGGGCACTGGCCCTCGCGGGCCCGTGCCGCCTGCCGGGCGATGACCCGCAACGAGGTGGTCCAGGACGAGCAGACGACCCTCAAGACGCGGCTGCTGCGCGACATCCGCCGCGTCTTCGAGCAGGAGGGCCGCAAGGAGGCTCTGCGCAGCCAGGACCTGCTCGCCGCCCTCGTCCAGGACGCCGAAGCGCCCTGGGCCGAGTACGGGACGAAAGGCCTGAACGCCTACCACCTGGCCAACCTGCTCAGGGACTTCGGCATCAGCCCGGCCAACCACCGCTTCGAAAACGGCAGGCAGGCCAAGGCATACGCCCGCAACCAGTTCCTCGACGCCTGGGCCCGCTACTGCCCCGACCCCGCCCAACCGGCCCCCGCAGCCGGGCTCGAGGCCACGCCCGCACGTCCAGTCCAGGGCAAGCCACCCACCCCTCCGTCCGGGACGCTGCCCGTCGGCCCGCCCGGCGGGCCTGCCGGCCCCAAGCCCACTCGCTGACACCGACTCCGTATCAATCCGTTGCATCCGTCCCCGCGCAGGTCAGCGCGGGGACGGAGTTCCTCGCCAATACGGATCACTCCGTACCGGCGACCGTCTCCGTACCTGCCCTGACCAGCTACGGGACGGATGCAACGGACGTGACGAAGCCCCACCCCACACGACTACCGGAGCACCGACATGCCCGAAACGAGCACCGACAACGCCCCCATCCGCCGCCGCAAGGAACTCTTCGGCCTGCCCCGCCGATCAGCAGCAAGCTGGAGCGAACGAGCCTCTAACGAGGCTTCGTCCGCGCTTGCCCCCGCCCCAGGGGTGGCGGAGGAGAAGGCCGAGCGCCAGGGGGCGCCCGAGCCGGAGGAGGGCATAGCCGAGACCAGCTGTCCGTCCGCAGCCGCCTCCGTCGCCCCTCGCACTCAGCCGCCGACCGATGCCCAACCGCCCGTCGAGCAGCCGTCCTGGCGGGATCTCGACGCCCCCGTCCTGCCCGCGCTGATGAACCGCAAGCGCACAGTGGAGAAGCGCGACCAGGAGAAGACCATCCGCTTCACGCGGACCGCGGTTCGCGTGATCAGCGCCGCCGCTCACCAGCGGGGTCAGAAGTTCGCCGGATTCGTCGGGGACGCTGCCGCCGCCGTCGCCCTCGGCAAGGCGGGGCCGGTCGGCAGCCCGGAGGACGATCCTCTCCGCCCGCTGATCGAGGCCGTCGAGGCACACACGGTCGCGCTGAACCGCATCGGCGGCAACCTCAACCAGATCACCGCAGCCATCCACCGAGGAACAGTGCCCGAGCGTGCCGAGGCGGTGCTGGACCGCGTCGAGCAAGCGGCTCAGAACAGCTACCGGCTGATCGACCAGCTCCTGGCGGAAGGCACCGCACATGGTTCCTGACGTCTCCACCGGCTCCGACACCCGTGGACTGATCGTCTACCTCTTCGGCCCCGGCCGCCGCGACGAACACACCGACCCTCATATCGTCGCCGCCTGGGACATGGCCGGCGCCCCCGACCCCGGCCGCACCCCCGAGGCCAGCTACACCCTGCTCGCCAGGCGCCTCGACCACCACGTCGACCTGCGCACCCGCGAGCTGGGCGGCAAGAAGCCGCCGCAGCACGTGTGGCACTGCCCGGTCCGCACCGCGCCCGGCGACTGCTACCTCACCGACGCCGAGTGGGCCGAGGTCGCGCGCCGCATCGTTCACGCCGTCGGCATCGCACCCGAAGGTGACGAGAAGGCATGCCGGTGGATCGCGGTGCGCCACGCCGATGACCACATCCACATCATGGCCACCACCGTCCGCGCCGACGGGCGCCGCCCGCGCACCCACCGCGACGGACAGCGGGCCCAAGCCGAATGCCGCAAGATCGAAGCCGAATTCGGCCTGCGCCGCCTGAAGTCCGGCGACCTCACCGCGCCCCGCACCCCCACCGGCGCCGAACGCGCCAAGGCGGAACGCCAGGGCCAGACGGTCACGGCACGGCAGTGGCTGCGCGAGCAGGCGTACGCGGTCGCCGCAGCCGTACGCAACGAAGCCGACTACTTCACCGCGCTGCAGTCCCTCGGCATCAAGGTCAAGACCCGCCTCGGCCCCCAGACCGGTGACGTGATCGGCTACAGCCTCGCCGCACCCGGCGACACCAACGCGGCCGGCGAACCCGTCTGGTACAGCGGCTCGAAACTCGCCCCCGACCTCTCCATCAACCGCCTACGCGAACGCCTCCCCGACCAGGAGGTGGCCGACCGCCCAGAGCGCATGGCGGACCCCAACACGCCATGGTGGCGCGTCGAGAACGCCCTCAGCACGGCGAGCGCCATCCTCGGCTCGGACGACGACTCCGCGGTCCAGGGCCACTTGGATGCCTTCGGCGACACCTTGCACAACATGGCTCGCGCCACACACGGCCAATACAGGCAGGAATTGGTGTCGGCAGCCAGGGCGTTCAACCGGGCCCGCCGCTCAACGATCCGGGCCGACCACCAGGCCGCCGCCGCGCTGCGGCAGGCCGCAAAGGAACTCGCCTATGCCTCCGGTGAGCCGGGCGGGCTCGCCATAGCCGTGCTCTTCGCGGCCCTGCACTTGGCCCGCGCCGCCGCCAAGTGGCACGAGCAACGCGGCCACGAGCAGCAGGCGGCAGCAGCCGAGGAAACCCTCCGCCACCTCCAAGCGGGCTACCAGCAGGCCGCCGAACCGGTCTTGGCGGAGCTCGCCCGCCGCGCTCCAAGCGCCACAACCGCCAGCCGCTTCGAGCAGGACCTTCGTGCCGCCCTTCCCTACCACGCCGACCGCGTCCTCGCCGACCCCGCGTGGGCCGCCCTGACAACGACTCTCGCCCGCGCCAAGACTGCCGGCCACAACCCCCGGCACCTCCTGGCGGAGGTGGGTTCCGAGCGAGAGCTCGACAGCGCCGAGCACCCCGCCGAGGTTCTCACCTGGCGCATCGCCGCTCAGCCGAACCGGCGGACGCAAGCAGCTCGCAGCCGAAGCACCATCAGCGGCGTATCGTCCGTGTCCGCCGCGCCACACCCTCCGGCCACGCCAGTGGCCATGAGGCTTGAAGAACGAGGTCGGCACCGGTGATCCCGTCCGATGCTGTCCTGCGACAGCGAGCCGTGGCCGCTTGTCATCGAACTTTGACCACCATCGGGCTACCAGGGGATCTCTCGTCCCTTGTCGGTCAAAATGAGGGTCAGGCAGCCGATCCACTCGCCGTCGTCGGGGTATTCCCAGTTGTCGTCGTTGGCCAGGAGCGCAGGCAACTCGTCACGCGCGATGGGCCTGCCGGGCTGGAAGCCACTGCTCCCGTCGGGCGCGGTCCAGGGGATGACGCGGCAGACGTCGATCCACCGCCTGTCGACGAGCGGAAGCAAGACGTCGGCCAGCTCCGCACCAGGAGCGTCCTCGTACGGCTCCTCCAGGTCGCCGCGTACGCCCGGGAGGATGTCGATCTCGAATGCGTTGAGCATGAACGCACGCTGAGGAGGAGACAGGGGTTCTGGTGAGCTCATGCTGGGATCGTCGCATCTGCTCGACGACACGTAGCACAGTCGCGCCGGGGCGGCACGTGTCTGGATCCCTGGGCAGAGTTCGATGGGTGCGGCTCCCTTGGAGGGACCTTTTTCATCGGAGCCAGTCTTGGCGGCTACCAGGCTGGGGTGCCGCGTCACTCGCTGGCATGATCTCGCTTGTGGGTGTGATGTATGACTACTTCTCCGCGGCATCGGACGAATCGGCCGCCACGACCATCGACTTGCCCGGCGGGCCGGACGGTGTGGGAGCGAAGCTGCCAATGCCCGTCCCGGAGATCGTGCGGCGTTACGGGCGCGACGGCCTTCGCGAGTTCATCAGGCCGCGGCTTCGCCTGGCCGAGACGGGGTTCCATGTCGTGTCCACCAAGGGGTTCGACTCGACAACCGATCTCGGAGCGATCGAGGGGATCTTGACCGGGGTCGACTTCGACGAGTTCCTGACACGGCCTCGGACCTCACACGCCGTCGCCGAACGCGACGGAGGCGAGCGTCTGGTGCTAACCATCAGCGATGAGCTTCAAGGCGTCCTTGCGAGGGTGGAGGCCGCTGAATTGACTGCGGCGGCACGGCGTTGGGTCGAAGAGCAGGGGTCTGGTGACACCGACGTGCTCGGCGGCCTGCTGCACGAGTTGGCTGAACTCGCCCGCGGGGCTCAGCGGCGCGGGGAACGGCTGTACTGCTGGATCTGTGTCTGATCGGCCCGAGTTCCCCGCTACCCCAGAGGACGGACGCGTTGGCATGTGCTGGTGGGACCGTCCCTCCAATGGAGCCACGCCCAAGTTCGACGGCCCACCACCAAGGTCCGCCGTCACAGGGCAGATGCCCTCGCCAGGAGTCGTGGCGAGGGCATCGACTCCTCTGTCAGGGATTCGCATCAGGCTGCTTCGGTTTCGCTCGGAGCAGCGATCGCATCAGTCCGCACAGCCAGCAGCCGCTCAGCCCACGCTCGGGCCTCAATCAGGTGTTCAGTCTGCAGTCCGGCACGGGGATCAGGTTGGATCAGGAGGGTCGCCGCGCCGCGGGCGGTGCGCTCCGCCGCCCAGGCGTGGTCGAGACCGGTGAAGTCGTCGTCGATCCAGACGGCGGGGGCGTCTCCCAGCCAGGCGTCGACGTGGTCGCGCTTCCACAGGTAGCCGTTGGGGTGGCTGGTGGTGATCTGAGGGTGCGGCAGGTCGACGTGCGGCAGAGGCGGGAGGTCGAGGAGTGGCCCGATCAAGGTGGTGGCGTCCTGCCGCCAGCTGGTGCACCAGACGGGGGTGACCAGGCTGGTACGGATCACGTCCATGAGCATGGGGCCGTGGGCGGGGTCGAGCCAGACGGTGACCGGGTTGTCGGCGCTCCGACCGGTGGGGACGACGTCGTGGCGGGCATGGGCGGCCGGGGTCGAGCCGTCCGTGTCGGGGAAGGGGATGAGGACGCCGTCGATGTCGAGGAGCAGGTAGGGCAGGCGCATCGGTTCCTCCAAGGGGATGCCAGGGCGAATGGCTGTCAGAGCTTGCGGGCCCGGATCAGCAGGGTGGTGGGCCAGTGGCCCGTGCGGGGGTCGTGGAACTCCTGGGCCGAGGTGAGCCAGAAGCCCGCCTGACTGAGGTGCTTCTCCCAGCGGTCGGTGGAGAACTCCCAGCGGGCGATGGGGAGTCGGGTGCGGTCGGGCAGGGCGACGAAGTCGCGGCGGGGTCGGTCGTCGCCGGAGGGGCTTCGGCCGCCGCGCTGCGGGTGGGGGACGGAGAAGGCGAGCACCCGGCCGGGCGTGAGGCGTTGGGCGATGGCCGGGAGCAGGAGTTCGGGGGCGACGAGGCCGACGGCGCCGAAGACGGAGTAGATCGCGTCGAACTGCTCGTCGGAGGCATGCAGGTAGTGCAGGGCGTGGCTGGCGACGAAGGTGAGGTTGTTCAGCCGTCCGTAGTGGGAGCGGGCGCGGCGGACCTGGAGGCCGACCAGGTCGACGCCGGTGACGTGGGCGCCGTGGCGGGTGGCGAGGTGGGCGGCGTTGTGACCGGGGCCGCAGCCGAGTTCCAGGAGCTGTTTGCCGCGCAGGTCGGGCCCGAGGACGTCGGCGCTGGGGCCTTGGCCGGGCCTCGTGGTCCACTCCATCCGGGCGGGTACGGCGAGGGGTTCGGCGAGTCCGGCGGCGGTGCGCTGGAGGGCGTGGGCGTGCCACGGGGAAGCCTGGGCGAGCACGTCAGATCTCCAGGAGGTGGAGGACGTCGGTGAGGTGACGACGGACGGCCTTGGTGTAGGCGGGGTCGGTGGCCGGGTCGTTGATCCAGCGGATGGCCTGCTTCATGAACCACTCGACGGCCCACATGCGATGCCAGCCCAGGGCCCAGCTCTCGGCGGTGAGCCCGCCGCGCGGGGCGAGGGCGTCGGGGGTGCCCCCGGCGGTGACGTACTGCTCTAGGAAGACGCGCAGGCGCACGGGATGCGGGGGCTCGATGGTGCCGTGCCAGCTGGCGAGGTCGAGCAGGCCGGGACCGGTGAAGGTGCGGGCGAAGTCGAGCAGCCTCCAGCCGCGCTCCCCGATGTGGAGGCTGGTGGGGTGGAACTCGGAGTGCACCCAGCCAAACGGTTCCAGCACCGCTCCGGCCGAGCGGGCCTCGGCGGCCTGGGCGATCCGGTCGAGCGCGCCCTCGACGTCGTCGGCGTCCTGCCACCGGTCGGCCTTGCGCAGCCGTTCGAGATGCTCCAGCGCCCGGGTCGGCAGCGTGCGCAGCCGCTCCCGGTCCAGGACGGGCAAGGGGGCGGCCATACGAGTGCCGTGCAGGACCACGGCCGCAGCGACGCCGTCCAGGTCGTCGGCCTCGCGGACAGCCGGCCCAAGGTCTTCCATGAGCATGCCGAGCCAGCCATCCAGAACGGCAGAGGCGTGGACCTGGGGGACGGGTACGCCGAGGGTGTGGGCCAGGCGGAGGGCCTGGTCCTCGCTGTCGAACGGCTTCTTGGCGTACTTGAAGATGGCCGTGGTGCCGCCGGGGAAGGTAACGCGCTCGACTCCGGACATGGACCACACGCGCACCTCCTCCCGTACGGCGGTGGCCTGACCGGCCACGGTGAGCAGGTTGTCGAGGAGTTCGGCGCTGGGGTTCGTGGTCACGGGAGGGCTCCGGGGAGATGGTGGCGTCCGGGGCGGGCGAGAGATGCCGACCCGCCCCGGAGCCTGATCGGGTGGGGTTACGCGGCGGGGTTCACGCGGTGGGCGTAGACCTGCTCGATCCAGCCCGCCTTGAACGCGGCGAGGTCGTCGCGGAAGTTGGCCATCGAGGCACCGTAGGGCGCGACCACGCCGCCGGACTGGTCCGGCACGGACTGACAGCCGTGCACGAGCCGGCCACCGAGTGCGGCGTGGGCCTTGATGGACTCGATCCGGCGGTGCTCGTTGAACCAGCCGCCGTGGTAGACCTCGTCGAGCATCCCGCCCATCTTGTCGTCCAGGTCGAAGACGACGGAGGTGGCGGCGGGGAAGAACCAGCACGGGCCGACGTTGGAGATGTGCCCGTCCGGCTCGACCTTGTTGAGCGCCATGAGCGTGGCCGCCTCGCGGAGCATCCGCAGGTGCTCGGCAGTGATCTGCGGGAGTCCGAGGCCGGCCAGGTGCTCGTCGCGGAAGAGGTAGGCGTACACCTCGTACGCGGTGGCCAGGACACGGGCCGCGTCGGAGGTGGATTCGCCGTGGTGCTTGATGAAGTCCAGCGCGAGCTGCTCGACCGCGCTCTCGGTCGTCTCGTCCACGTCCAGGAGCTGGGACTTGACCAGCTCCCAGTCGGCGACGAGCCAGGTGTTCGACTCGAAGCGGAAGAAGTACTCGGCCGGGTCGATGGTGATGCGCCAGCCGTCGACCTGGATGCCAGGCAGTCGGCTCCAGCGCGGGTCGAACGCCTCGGGCAGCTCGACCGTGATGGCCGTGGTGTCGATGGTGGTCACCGTGTCTCCGTCTCTGATCGGCCGGGTCCGGGCACAGGAATGCCCGAGCCCGGTGTGGGCGTACGGAACTTCGGGGAGCCGCCCGGACCAAGGGGGAGCCTGGATCACGGTCGCGCCGTTCCGGGCGGCTGCTGATAAGTGAACCCGTGGTCACGCTCAGTGGGTACGGTGGAAGGCAGTTGAAGCGGTATACGCGGTTTACAGCTCCGGGGTGGAGGCGATCGTGGCGGCGCAGAGAGAACCCAACTTCCGTCTGCGCGACGCCATCGCGGCGGTCGACTGCACCTACGAGGCCCTCGCCAGAGACGTGCGGCGCATCGCCGCCGAGAACGGCGAGATCCTCCAGACCAACAAGTCGGCCATCTCGCACTGGGCGAACGGCACCCGTGCCCCGTCGGGCCGGGTAGCTCAATACCTGGCCGAGGCGTTGTCCCGCCGAGCAGGGCGCACGGTCACCCAGACCGAGATTGGCCTCCAGACTGGTGATCACGAAGAGCCGGCGGAATCCGACCCCATCCTCGCGGTCACCGACTTGGGCCGGGCCGACGTCGAGCGCCGCCGCTTCCTCGCCATCGCGGTCTTCACTACCGCCGGCGTCGCCATGCCGCTCGGGTACGACCACGAGGCCACCGCCCGCATGCTCCGCGCCCGCACGGGCACGTCCCTGGTCGGCGCAGAGGACGTGGACGTCGTACGCCAGATCACCGCGGCCTTCAGCGCGGCAGACGAGCGCCTCGGTGGCGGGCACGGCCTGACCACCGTCACCGCGTATCTCGCCGACACAGCCGCCCCCATGCTGCGCGGACGCTTCCCCAGCGAAGCCTTACGCCGGGCCGCCTTCGGCGCCGTCGCCGAGCTGGCCTATCTCGCAGGGTGGAAGCACCACGACCTCGGCCAGGAAGGCGCCGCCCAGCGCTACTACCAGGTCGGCTACCAGCTCGCCTGCGAAGCCGACTCCCACGGTCACGCGGCCTGGATGATGCGTGCTCTCGCCCACCAGGCCCTCAGCCTCAAGCAGCCCCACCACTGCGTCGACCTCGTCGAAGGCGCCCTACGCACAGGTCTCGGCCACGTCGACGGCCAGACCGAGGCTCTCCTCCACATCACCCACGCCCGCGCCTACGCGGCCGTCGACGAGGACCCCTTGGCCGCGCGAGCCCTGCTCGCTGCCGAAGACGCCCTCCTCCGCGACGACGGTCCCCAGCCCAGCTACTCCCGCGTAAGCGGCCCGGCCGCCGGCACCGTGGCCAGCCACACCGCCCGCACCCTGACCGACCTCGCCGACCACATCGGCACCGAACAGCAGCATCGCGACGCCCTCACCCGCTGGGACCCCGAGAAGTACAAGCGGGTCCACGCGCTCACCCACGCCGACCTCGGCGACAGCCTCGCCGCCCAGGCCCGCGCCGACGAGGCGGTCGCCGCCTGGACCCAGGCCCTGGTCCTCATGGAGGGCATGACCTCAGACCGGACCCGTAAGGCAATCACCTCAATCCGCTCCACGCTCGCGGTCTACCAGCGCCGCCGCGTTCCCGGTGCCGCCGATCTCGCCCGCCGCGCCCGCGAGGCCCTCGCCTAACATGCCCAACAACCCGCCCGACGAAGGGAACACCGTGACCCAGCAGACCGACGACCAGCCCAAGGCCCTCAAGCCGGCGCTCGAATCGATGACCCTGCTGGTCGCGGCCGTCATCGTCCACGACAAGGCCACCAACCGCGTCGTCCTCCTCCAGCGCAGCGAGAACGCGAAGTTCGCCCAGGGGATGTGGGACCTGCCCGTCGGCAAGAGTGAACCTGGCGAGCCCATCACGGAGACGGCGGTCCGCGAGCTCTACGAGGAAACGGGCCTCACGGTGAAGCCCGAGTCCCTCAAAATCGCCCACATCATCCACGGCGCCTGGGGCGTCGAAGCCCCCAACGGCTTCCTCACCGTCGTCTTCGCCGCCCACGAATGGACCGGCGAACCCGAAAACCGCGAACCCCGCAAGCACTCCCAGGTCCGCTGGGTCGACGCCAACTCCATCCCCGAGGCGTTCGTGGATACCACTGCCAGCGCCCTCCACCATTACCTGAATGATGGCTCGGAGGTCTCGCTGGACGGCTGGTCGGCAGCGTGAGCATCACGCTGCTCCACCTCATACCCAAGGACCCGCACTTTTCGCCTGCGCCGGCTGCGAGCGAGGCTGCGCAGGCCCGGCTACAGCAGCTGGTTCCTGAGGCGTTGGGCGGTTACGACGTTTGGGACATCCCCGGCACAGCCTTCATTGATCCCGGGGAGAACTGGTGTGGTGTTCGGTGCCCCGTATGCGGCTCCGACATCGAAGACTGGTGGGGCAACGCGATGGACACGGCAGCCCTTCCGGACGGCTACTTCGATGCACTTGCCGTGACGATGCCCTGTTGCTCTGCCCAGACGGACTTGAACGCCCTCGACTACGTCTGGGCTGCGGGTTTCGCCAGGTACAGCCTCGTAACCACAGATCCAGAATGCGAGCTGCCACTACCGCCAGCCAGCATCCGGGCGCTGGAGGACCTCCTGGGCACGGACCTGCGACAGGTCATCGCCCGGTACTGACGTCAAGCGCTGGCTTTGCTATGCAGGGTTGCTCGGAAACAGGAGCTCGTAAGGCAGGTAATTGTCGTCCGGTACGCGCGGCACGTAGTCCGGGGCCGTGCGTGCGGCCACAGCCAGCAGGCGAGCGGCAGCCTCCTCCTCAGAGGTGGAGGCGAGCCTGAGGGCGTGCAGAAGGCGGTCGCGCTCGGCGTCGAAGTCCGGGTGGTCGGCCCGAAGGTCCGAGCCGAGCTCGCTGATCGCGAAGCCCTTCGCCAAGTCGCGCCAGAAGGGCAGCACCACGATAAGTGTGATGGCGTCGACGAGGTCGGCGCCGATCAATGTGGCCTGGCCCTCCGAGTCGGCGTACAGGACTGGCCTCTCCTCGGCCCCAGCCTCCCCGCACAGGTAGTACGTGCCGCCAGCGCCGCAGCCGGCTATCGGGTGTAGGGGGATCCTGGTGGGAAGGGCAAGGTCCTCGATGGGATCCCGGCGCTCGATGTCGAAATCGCCAGGACAGGCGAGCGCGGTGGCAAGGGAAGGCTCCTGCTCGATCCGGCAGAGTAGATCGTCTGATGCGGTCATGGGACGGAACGTAACAGCGCCCTCGGACGTCTGGTGCGGCTGGCCTGCTGATCGACGCTCAGCGGTGCTGTCAGTAGGGCGTGGCACAGTTCGGCCATGAGTTACGACCTGGCGGTGTGGGAAGGCAGCAAGCCCGCTGACGATGTGATTGCGGGCGAGGTCCTCACCCAGCTGTATGACCGCTACATCGACACGGAGGAAGAGTTTCCACCGTCACCGCGTATCGCGGAGTACGTTGCTGGGCTCTTGGCGCGATGGGTGGACCTCACGGAGGACGAGGAAGACACCTCCCCCTGGTCGACGGGGCCGTTGATCGGCGAGGCGTCCGGGCCGTTCATCTACTTCCCGATGCGCTACAGCATGGCTGAAGAGGCTTCGGCCTACGCCGCCGATCTCGCGGCATCGATGGGGCTCGTTTGCTATGACCCGCAGGCTCGGCTGCTGCGGCCGTGACCGTCTTTGGACCGAGGGCGGGTGCAGCGGCTATGGCCGGGTCCAGCCGTTGGCGAAGTCGCATTGGAGGTCCGCCCAGCGGCGAAGCTCGGCGGGGGTGCAGGCGGGGTGGTCGCGGAGGTGGGCCAGGGCATTGACCCACTGGTCCCAGAGACCGTCAGGCTCGGTGAAGCGGTCCGCATGGTGGGTGCCGAGGTGGGCGTCGAGGCGGAGGAGGGCGCCGAGGGCTGCGGGCTGGTCGTAGCGGAGGTCGATGCGGGGGAGGTAATGGTCGAGGTAGGCGGTGAGGATCTCGGCGTCCGCGTGGGTGCCGAAGCGGGCCAGGGCGAAGCAGTAGGCGCTGCCGGAGAAGCAGAACTCGCTGGCCAGGAGCAGGTCGCCGATACGTTCGCGGAACGTGGCGCGTCGGCCTACGCCGATCAGCCAGGCGGCGGTGAGGCGTGAGCGCCACTCGTAGCCGAGGAGGGCCTCCAGCTCGTCATCGTTGACCGTGGCCGCGTCGTCGATGAGGTGGCGGGCGAAGCGTTCGGCGTGTGGCCACCCGGGCCGCAGGACGCGACCGCTCTTCAGTTCGCGGTAGCGCGGATGGTCCGAGTCCTTCCTCGTCACATAGCGCTCGATTACGTAGCCGTAGCCGATCTCTTCGGGGTGTTGGAACGGCATCGGTCACCTCTCCGGGTACAGGTCGGTACGGTCGATCCAGGTGGGGGCGACGAAGATGTTGCTGCCGGTGGGGGCTTCGGACGCTTCCAGCAGGGACCAGGTGCGGGACTCTTCGATCAGGTGCTCCCAGGGCGCGGTCCAGTCGAGATCCCAGTCCAGGCCGGGGCCGGAGACGCCGTACGTGCGGTCGGAGTCCACCCGCCAGAACTGGGAGTAGAGGATCACCTGGGCGTGGTCGGCCAGGTCGTTGATGATCTCGGCGAAGTGGGCCGAGGGCCAGCCAGGGGCGTTGGCCGCCGTGGTGGCTCGTAGGTGCGCGGTGAGTGGTGGGACGACGGGGGCGCGGGCGTCGAGTTCGGTCAGGGCCCAGCGGATGCCGACGGACTCAGTCCAGTCCGGTGGGGTCGCCCGTTCCAGGCAGGCGCGGTAGGCGCGGCGCAGGGGCTCGATGGCGCCGTCGATCTCCAGGCTCGCCAGGGCCATGGCCGCCCATTCGCGGACGGTCGGGTTGTCGCTGTCCAGTAGGCCGATGAGAGCGGGGCCGCAACGGGGATCGCCCACCTCCTCGAAGACCTCGATGGCGGTCAGCTGACCGAAGCCGCCGAGGGAGGGCAGGCCGTTGATGACGGCGGGTATGGCGTCGGCGCCGATCCAGATCAGCTCCGCGCGGGCGTCGTAGGACTCGTCGGCCTTGCCGTCGAGCTGCTGGACGAGTGTCTTGATGTGGGAGGTCATGACGGGGAGTGGTCCCAGCGCCAGAAGGTGGGCAGCCACCAGCAGAGCACCGAGCTGTCGTCGGGCCACGGGGTGCGGTCCTCGGCCGCCCAGTCCTCGAAGGAGTCCCGTGTCAGATCGATGGGGCGCCAGGCGGGGTCGAGCGGTTCCTCCTCGGCCGGCGGGCGGACGTGCCAGCGGCCGTGCTCGTCGCAGGCGCCGAAGTCCTGGTAGTTGCGCTGGGCCTCGATCAGGGAGACCTTGTTCGCGCCGCCGGGCATGGTCGGCCAGCGGAACTGGACCCCGTCGTCCTCCCAGAAGCAGATGGGGCAGATCTCGTACGAGCCGGGCATCGCGTCCAGCACGCGGTGCCCGCAGCAGGGACAGGGGTAGCGGTCGCTCACCTGCGCAGTCTCGTTGCAGGCCCGGCTGGTGCGCCATGGATTCCTTGGCCTCCGCACGCCCGGCCAGTCCGCAGCCAGTCCGCAGGACACCCGTAAACGGCCGTCGGGAGCCAACGCATGCCAACGAAGAACCCCCAGGTCAGGGCCCTGCGCGGGGCTCCGCCGCAGGTCAGGATCGGGCCGCAGACATTCCGCTTCAACGTGTAGCGGGCGCTGTATCGCCACGTCGCTGATCTAGCAAACATGCAGGTCAGGAGGGGTCCGCCTTTCGGGGTCGGGCCCCTGGTTGTTTCCCGTGCTGGGATGGTGGCCGGCTCCTGTGCTGGGTCGCGGACTGTGCGGTGCGCGACGAGAGGGGGCGGGCGGGGCGGGCGACTCTTTCCCGGCCTTTCCCGGGTGGCTCCCGCGTGGGTGGCGGGAGTGCGGGCCGTAGCGCTTTTCCTACTCGTTTGACACACTTGGGTTATGGCTGAGACGACGTACAGCATCGGAGAAGGGCCGGCGACGCGGGTGAGCCTGTCGCTTCCGGAGGGGACCGCGGAGGCGATCCGTGCGCGGGTGGGCAAGCGGGAGTTCTCCGCGTTCATCGCCGCGGCGGTCGAGCGTGAGCTGCGCGGCCAGGTGCTGGACGAGTACCTGGCGGACTACGAGAACCGCAAGGGGCCGGTCTCCGAGCAGGCTCGTCAGCGGGCGCGGCAGGTCTTCGACGAGGTGTTCGCCGAGGAGGCCGAGTGGCCCGCCGCAAGCTGAGTCACGAGGGGACGCTGGTCCTCGACAGCGAGGGGCTCTCGAAGCTCCTCGACGACGACGAGCAGGTGGTGGCTCTGGTTGCTGAGGCGCGCTCGCGAGGCATGGAGGTCGTGATCAGTGCGCTCACCGTCATCGAGGCCGTCCATGTCCGTACGGACAAATCCCGCCTGAACTGGGTGCTCTCCGGACTGCGCGTGGTCCCGGTGGGCGACGAGGAGGCGAGGTCGGCCTCGAAGCTGCTGATGGATGCCGGTTTGCACGGGCACAGGTATGCGATCGATGCCGCGGTCGCCGAGGCCGCGTTGCGGCAGCACCGCCCCGTGGTCATGCTGACCTCCGATATCGACGACATGGTCAAGCTGTGCGGCGATCGCGTCCGGCTCGTGGCGGTGTGATTTCCCTTTGTCCGGCTCACCAGCGCAGTTTCATCGACGAGCTGGTCCCGGTGCCATGCGTTTCCCGACCGGTGGAGGACCCGCCGGTCCGCAAACGGTCCGCAGGATGCCCGTGAACGCCCGTCGGCGGCCAACGTAACCAAACGGCGAAAGCGCTGGTCAGCGCCTTGGTCTGGGCTCCGCCGCAGGCGTTCCGCTTCAACGGCTGACGTCTCATCACATCTCGTGCCCGGCCCGCTTGTTGGCGGGTCGGGCGCAGACGTCGGTCTGCGGGAATTCCTCGTCTGCGAAGTGCTGTGGCTGACGGTCGACCTGGCCTGGTTTGGAGTGGCTGTGGCCAACGCTTCAGACCTTGACGACCTCTGCGGAGGGGCCACACAGGAGCGTCAGGTCCTCGGGGTCGGAAGTAAGGATCGTGGCCGGCTGGGGCGCGTTGCGGGCGATGACGGCGAAGGCGGCGTCGATGGCGTACTTGTGGCCGTGGAGATGATGGGCGCGAAGGAGGGCGGCGGCTTCGTCGGTGACCTCTCTGGTGACGTCGTGAACGTCGACGCGGGAGAGGACCCACTTGATGCGGGCCGGGTGGATCCGCTCGTAATCGGCCTCCAGAGTGGTCATGGCGCTGGTGACCACGCGGATGCCCTCCTCCGATGCCGCCTGGACCAGAGCCACGACGGTGCGGTCCTTGCGGTAGAGATTGGAGAGTCCTTCGCTGTCGAGCAGCAGGGTGCCGGGCATCAGGCGGCGGCACCGCCTACCTGTCGGTGGTCATGGCGCAGCAGCGCGCGGGCGGCCTCGACCTCCTCGCGGGTGAGCTCGTCATTGTCGGTCTCGAAGTCGGCGACGATCTCCCGAAGCTTATCCATGGCGACCCGTTGTTCGAGGGCTTCGGCGACGTAGGCGGAGAAGCCACCGGGTCCGACATGGGCGCGTACGGCCTCGGCAAGGTCCTCGGGCAGGCTGATGGAGTACTTTCTGCTACTGCTCATGGTGCCGATCCTACCGGCGGTCGTAACTTTGTGGGTGTGAAGAGTCATGGCGGCGCCGGAGGGGCTCGGCACGTCCGGCGCCGCCTTGCGGGAGGCTGCCCGGTCCGCAGACGGTCACGCCGGGGCTCGACGCGATTCGTGCCGTGAGACGGAGGAAGACCGTGCTCACTGAACGGAATACCCGCACCCGTTTCGCCTTTACCCGCCTCAGGGCGACTGCGGAGCTTGGCGCGCCACAGCCGAGTACCTGGAGAGGGCTCTGAGCGAGACATTTCCCGAGCCCACCGTGTGTCGCCGTTCTTCGTCGTGCTGCTGCCCCTGTGTCTGCTGACCCACCGTTGCATTGAAGCGCCGGGCCAGACCTGGGGCCGCAGGCTGGCACGCCGCGTGCGGCCACCGTGACGAGCGCCCGTGCCGTACCGCCTTTGCGGTGCCACCGCTGACGCGTGTGTATCCGACAGGAGAAGCCGGTCTCCTCAGGGTGCTGGAACGGCATGGGGTCACCCCCTTTCCGGGTGCACGTCGTCCTTCCGGAAGCAGACGGGGCAGATCGCGTACGATCCGGGCATCTCGTCGAATACACGGTGTCCGCGGCGGGGCAGGGGGTCGGTCTCTCCGGGAGCCGACCCCTTGTCGTTGTCCGCGCCGGGATGTCTGCCCCTTCGCCGGGCGTCCGCTCTGGCCATGAACAGTGAGAGTGGTACGTTATTCAGTACCACTGCCGGAAAGGGTGAGGTCATGTCCATAACTGCGAGCGAAGCCCGCAAGGCTCTCTTTCCGCTGATCAAGCAGGTCAACGACAACCACGAGGCCATCGAGATCGTTTCCAAACACGGCAATGCCGTGCTCGTCTCGGCCGAGGACTATGCGGCATTGCGTGAGGGTTCGTACCTGCTGCGCTCGCCGGCGAACGCTCGCCGGTTGCTCAAGGCGTACGAGAACGCCCTGGCCAACATCAACGTGTCGGAGCGGGAGCTGATCGACCCCGACTCGGCGGACGCGTCCGGTGAGGGTGTTGCGTGAGACTGGTCTTCGAGGATCAGGGCTGGGAGGACTACACGTCCTGGCTCAAGAACGATCGCAAGATGCTTGCCCGGATCAACAAGCTCATCGAGGACGCCAAGCGTGACCCCTTCACGGGGATCGGCAAGCCCGAGCCGCTCAAGTACCACTTGCCCGGGGCGTGGTCGAGGAGGATCGACGATGAGCACCGTCTCGTCTACCTGGTCACGGACAAGGAGATCGTGATCCTCGCAGCTCGCTATCACTACTGACCGCTGAGCTGTCTTTACTGGGGTGCCGCCGCCACCTGGGGAAATGAGAAGGCCGTGTGAAATGCGGCCGGCGATGCGGGGTCGGTTTGGCCCCGCGCCGACCGTTCACCGACGTCGTCGTCCCCGCCGGTGACGGCGACAGCGCGGCCGCCGACCACTGCCGTCGCTGCCGACCGAGCCCAGTCGGCATGCCCTGCCGTCGCCTTGACGGCCCCGGCGATCAGGCCGCCGGTGGCCCATTCCACTCACCACCCAGTCCCCTGGCCCGCCACCCGTGTTGCGGCCCGCTCGCCATGAGTATCGTCCTCGTGAACCGGGTCCGTCATGATCGGGAGGCTAATCGCTCCCCTTCCGAGGAGACCCGAGAATCCTGTGCTCCTTACCGGACTGCGGACTGCGGCGGAACACGGGAACGACGCCCTGACAAGAACCGCAGTGTTGTCAAAGAACTCGCGAACGAAACCAGAGCCACCGCTACCTCCGGCCGGCTCCGAGTACTGGGAGATCTCCTCGACACGGACCTTCGACAAGTCATCGCCAGACACTGACCGTCAAGGGCGGCTTCGCTACACGGTTTTGTTTTCGAAAAAGAAGCTCGTACGGCAGGTAACCCTCTCTGTCAGTCTTGGGTGAGACGCCCCGCTTAGTCGGGTTAGCCTGAGAGGGCACGACAGGAGAACCACCCCCTCATGACCAGCACCAACCCCGCCGAGTCCGACCCGGCCCCCAGGCCGAAGCGCCGTTCCTTCAGTCCGGAGTACAAGCTGCGCATCGTGGCCGAGTACGACGCCGCACCCAAGAACGAGAAGGGCGCTGTCCTGCGCCGCGAGCGCCTTTACCACTCGCACGTCAAGGAATGGCGGGCCGCGCGGGATGCCGGGGCATTGGAGAAGCTGGTCGACCAGCGCACCAGCCCGGCCCGGCCTAAGAAGTCGGCCGCAGAGACGGAAAACGAGAAGCTGCGCCGCCAGGTGGAACGGCTGGAGAAGGAACTGGCCCGGAACAAAGCCGCGTTGGAGGTCATGGGAAAAGCTTCCGCGCTCTTGGAAATGATCTCCGAGGGCGCGGACTGAGGACCGCAGCCGACCCGGTGGTCGATGACGCGTTCGCCGGCATCGAGGGCAAGTTGGGCATC
>NZ_JUJA01000034.1:0-6638 GCF_001906585.1 Streptomyces kebangsaanensis
CCCGCCACGATCTCGGCGCCCGGCGCGTACTCGTGGACGGCGGCGCTGAGATCGCGGGTGAGTTCGAGCTGGCCCGACACGGCGCCGCCGTCCTGCGGGATGCGGAGCTCGACGGTGTCCACGGGGAAGCCGTACTTGGGCAGGACGTTGCGGTTGGCCAGGACTCCGAGGAGCTCGCGCTGCGTCAGGTTGCGGATGACCTTCTCGTACATGTCGGCCAGCCAGTACTTGCGGGCGGCGACCGCCCGGTCGCGTCGTTCGCCGTAGGCGGTGACGTCCTGGCGGAGGATCTGTCCCGCGGCCCGCAGCAGTCGGTCCAGTTCGTCGACCCAGGCTCCTGACTCCAGGTCGATCTCGTCCTGGACGCTCGCGGGAAGGACCCGGCGGACCGAGGCCGCCACGGTCTCCGGCACGGGCGTGAGCCAGTCGCGCACGATGTGGGCGGCGGTCTCGCCGGTGGTGTCGTCGGGCAGGAAGAACTCGCCCGCCGTGCGCCAGATGCGGCCCCGCTCCTCCTTCATGGCCCGGAAGAAGGCGGCGAGGGCGATGGAGTGGGCGTGGCGGCGGTCGATCCTGACGTTGTCGACGGGGACGATCGGGGCCCGGACCTCCCCGGCGATCATCCGCTCGGGTTCCGCGTACCGCGCGAGGTCGTGGGGGCGTCGCTGGGCGTAGGTGAGGACGAGCGCGGCGGAGTCGGCGCGACGGCCGGCGCGTCCGGCCCGCTGGACGTAGTTGGCGGTGGAGGGCGGCATGTTGCGCAGGACGACGGCCTGGAGCTCGCCGACGTCGACGCCGAGCTCGAACGTGGTGGAGCAGGACAGGGCGTTGACCTGCCCGCGGACGAACTCGCCCTGGATCTCGGCGGCCTTCTCGCCGGTCCACTGGGCCGTGTGTTCCTGGGCGCGCAGCGGTACGGGGTCGAAGGTGAGGTAGAGACGGCGGAGGTGGTCGTCCGTCTCTGCGGTCGGCTTGTACTCCTCCAGGCGGCCGGTGCAGCGCAGCGTGGGGCACACTCCCCGTACGGACACGGCGACGACGCGGCGGCAGCGGTCGCAGGCGTGGAGCGGTTCGCTGTCCGCGGTGACGGGTCGCAGGCGCAGCCAGGCGTGGTCGAGCCGGCGGACCGCGCCGATGCCGGCCTGGTTCTCCCCCGGCAGCCAGCCGGTGAGGTGTCCGGCGGTGAGGTCGGTCCACAGGCGGTTCAGGATCTCCAGCGCGGCTGCCCGCCGGTCGCCCTGGTGGCCGAGGGCGTCGAGCACCCGCTCCAGGTAGTCGACGCGCCGGTTGGAGACGCCCGCGGCACTGGGCAGCCAGCTGATCACCTTCCGCTTGGCGTCGGACCCCTTGGAGCGGATCCAGACGGGACCGCGGCGCGGGGCGAACGCCTCGTCGCCCGCGTCGACGTCCTCGGGCATGGTGAGCGCGCCCTGGTTGCGTACGGTGCGCAGCAGTTCCTGCAGCAGCCCCCAGGCTTCGTCGTCGGCCAGGCCGAGGGAGGTCAGGGCGGTGGGCGGCTGCCAGAAGGGCTCGCGGTCGAGGTCGACCCGGAGCAGGCCGAGGCCTTCGAGCGACTGGCGGTCGTCGATGCTGAGCACTTCCTGCATGACCCACAGGGCGACCTCGCGCTGCTTGGCCTGGCGGGAGTCGTTGCGGCGGAAGACTCCGGCACGGTCGGCGGCGCGGATGGTGTGGGCGACGAGATCGTCGATGTGCAGCGGCTCGTCGGGGTCGGGGCAGCCCTTCAGGGCGGCCTGCGTCATCAGGCGCCGGTGCTGGATGCGGGTGTAGGAGTCCTCCAGGTAGGGGGCGAAGTACGCGGCGGCCTGGCGGCTGTCACTGAAGAACAGGAGCTTGCGGCCGCGTCCGGGCAGCGAGGCGGCGGCGCCCTCGGTCGCCGGGGGCAGCGCCTGGTAGAGAGCCGTGCCGAGAACGGCGGCCGCGGCCTCGTTGCCCGTTTCGAAGAGGCGGATCATGCCGTGGCCGCGGGCGCCGCAGGACAGGCAGGAGGCCGGGGTTCCCTCGCGGGTGTCCAGCTGGTGGACGCGGCGCAGCTCGGTTCCCTGACAGTCGTCCACCGTGCAGGCCGCCGTCCCGGCAGGGTGCACGGTGGCGCAGCGGGTGCACAGCCGCCGCTCGCTGAGTCCGCCCTTGGCGCTCTCGCCGAGGGTTTCGTCGTCCTCGTCGACGCCGGCGCCCGAGTCGTCCCCGTCCAGGAGCAGCCAGGTGTGCGGCTTGTCGGGGGACTTGCGGTGCACGAGACGGGACCGCGCCCCGGGGCCGCCGAGGGTGCCGTGCAGGTGAACGGCACCGCAGCGACGGCACGCCCCCAGTTCGAAGGAGGGTCGCGCGCAGTGCGGGCAGCTCTCGTGACGAGCGAGGTCGAGGTGGGGGCCGGCCGGGTCGAGGCAGGTGAACGCGCCTTCGGTGGCCCGTGCGAAGAGGTGGTAGCGGGCGGAGAGGACGGGCGCGCCGTCGGTGTCGGTCACCTGGCTGGCGAGCTGGATGAGCGCGGTGACGGCGGCCGGTCCCACCGGGTCGCCGGGGAAGACGGTCTCCGCGATCTCGCGCACGGGCCGGGGCCCTTCGGCGAGGGCTCGGCGCAGGGCGGCGGTGCCGGCTTCAGCGGCGAGGGCGGCGGCCGGACCAGTGGTGGCGGGCAGTCCGTGCAGGCGCGCGGCCGACAGGATCTCGGGGCCGGGGTCGGCCGCGGCGGCCAGACGCAGGTACTCGGCGGCCGGCAGCGGTCCCCAGTGCGGGCCGCCGGGCACGGCCACCCGTGTCGCGGTGACGAGGTCCTGTGCGTCCGGGTCGTCGGCGTCCCAGTGGAAGGGGACGTCGAAGAGGGCTTGGGCGAAGGCGGTGACGGCGGCCGGGTTCTCCTCCGCGCCGACGGTGGCGCTGGTGGCGATGGCCTGGATGTCCCGCCCCTGGCCCACCCTGTCCTTCAGCCGGCGCAGCAGCATGGCCAGTTCGGCGCCGCGTGCTCCGTCGTAGACGTGGGCCTCGTCGACGACGACGAACCGCCAACCGCCCCCGTACTCCCCTTCGAAGAGGTCCATGTCCTGGGGGCGGAGCAGCAGGTACTCCAGCATGGCGTAGTTGGTGAGCAGGATGTGGGGCGGCGTGGTGCGCATCTCGCGGCGGCTGAGCAGCTCGTTGGGCAGGCGCGGCTCGCCGGGGTTGAGCTGCTCGAAGGTGTCGACGGCTTGGCGCGGGTCGTCCTTGGTGTCGCCGGTGTAGCGGCCGAAGGTGATGTGGGGCGTCTCGGCGAGCAGTCGGCGCAGGCGCTTCATCTGGTCGTTGGCGAGCGCGTTCATCGGGTACAGCAGCAGGGCGCGGACCCCGGGGCCGAGGGTGCCGCGGGCGTGTTCGGCGGCGAGCGCGTTGAGGACGGGCAGCAGGAAGCTCTCGGTCTTGCCGGAACCCGTGCCGGTGGCGACGACCAGGTTGCGTCCGGCCACGGCCTTGCGCAGCGCCTGCTCCTGGTGCCGGTACAGGGGACGGTCCGCGGGCAGGGCAGGACCCGTCAGCTGCCGGAACGCGGGGTCCAGTACGCCTTCGCCGATGAGCTCATTCAGGGTGGCGCCCGGCGCGTAGGCGGGGGTTGCCTCCAGCAGAGGCCCCTTGGTCAGCAGCGGGCTGGTGTCGATCGCGTGGGCGAGGGCCTCGGCCACGCGGGGTTCGCGCAAGGGCAGCAGGGAGCGCAGATAACGGCGGTAGGTGTCGCTGATCAGTGCGGACGTGGCGAGCGGGTCGAGGCTGTGCACGGGCTGGCTCCGGGTCGGCGGCGGGCGGGGCGGGGCAGGTGGGACGGTACGGAACGGCGGCTGAGGACTGGTGGGGCATGGGGCCGTGGTCCCTTTCGGGCGGGACGCCTGTCTCCGCCGGACTCAGCCGGTGGCCTGCACCGTCTCGGTGGTGACCAGGCACTCCGCCAGGGCGAGGTCGACGGCGGTGAGGTCGGGTGCGTGGGCGGCCACGGACGTCCACAACGGCCTCAGTCCCCGCTCCAGTTTGACGGCCCGCGGGTCTCCCGCGGCGGCGAGCCGGGCGATCAGCGCGCACCCCAGGGAGAACTGGGGCACCCGCATCCACGCTTCGCCAGGACCACGCAGCGCCCCCGGTCCCCGGTCGCGGAACGCCCGTACCAGGAGATCGTGTCCGTCGTCGAGGAAGTTCCCGACGGCCTCCAGCCACTCCTCGCACTCCTCGCGCCCGGCGTAGTACTGGAGGGTGCGCCGGTCGCGGAACGCCTGCCAGGCGGCCGCGGTCCGGGTGTCGGTGTCCAGGAGTCCGCGCGGTACGACACCTGCCGTGCGCCACATGGCCTGCTGCTGGATCTCGGGGAGTTCGTCCAGGATGCGGACGTGGGCGTCGAACCGGCCGACCGTGCGGCTGGGGTCTTCGTGGCCGGCCAGGATGGCCGTACCGGCACCTCCCAGGAACTGCCCCACTTCGGCGAGGAGTTCCTTCTCCTCCGGATACAACTCGTCGATACCGTAGGCCGGGTCGCCGGACAGGTAGGGCAGCAGCGGCGCCGTGAGCAGCAGCGCGCACAGCGGGGCACGCCGCCAGGCGGGGCGTACGGCGGCCGGCTCCGCCACCTCCCGGATGCGCAGGGCGGCCAGGCCGCTGCCCACCAGCGCGGCGGCCAGTTCACCGGAGCGCAGGGAGCTGCCGGCCGCTCCCAGGAGGGCGTCGGGCCCGGCCTCCCCCAGGGCCTGCAGGCACTCGGCCGGTGCGGTCTCCTTCGCACCGCACGCCTGCAGGTCGCGGCCGCGGGCGGCCACGATCCACTGGTAGGGGATCGCGTCGGCGTCGCGAGGCAGGGTTCCGCGTCCCGCCAGGTACTCCGTGGTTCTGGCCGCCGTTCCGTCGATGGCCGAGGACATCCAAGGGGAGCCGCGCAGCACCAAGGTGTCGCGGTCACGCAGGCGGGGCCAGGCGGGTGCCGCGCCGGGCGTGGAGCTTCCCACTCGCAGGCTCACGACGAGCGGGCCCGCCGATCGCCGGGCGGCGGGCAGCGGAATGCGGCCGCTGTCGTCGACCGGCACGGTCAGCGGCTGCTGCCAGGGGGCGAAAACCGTGTACACCTGGGCGGTCAATTCACCGGGGTGGCGCAGTCCCCGCAGCAGCAGTCCGGTGCCGTCCGGCACGACGTCCTCCGCGATGGGCTGGGTGCGGACGGTGCCGACGTGGACGCTCTGCCCCGCGACCAGCAGCCGCAGTTCGGCCTTGGCGCAGTCGCGGACGGTGTCCGTCAGGGCGGCCAGGGAGTAGCGCAGGTCGCCCTTGCGGGTCCGGGTACGACGTTCCGGTGTCAGGGTGATCAGGGTCGTGTCCTCCACGACAAGCGCCAGTTCGGGGGTCACGGCCACCGCCTGCTCCGGCAGCCGCACGGTCAGGGCGCTGTCGCGCACCAGGTCGGCCGCGTCGATGTCGAGCGGCCGGACGGACCAGGGGAGGGGCCGGCCGTCGAGTTCCAGGCGGACCTCGGAGTGCGGGACGAGCGCCTGGACGTGGAACTCGTTCGTACCGTCGCGCAGCACGACCCCCTTGGCGATCTCGTACGGGGCGAACGCGATCACATTGCCGGAGGCGGTCACCGGCCGGCTGGTACGAAGGGTCAGTCGTGTCGGCGCCAGTCCGCCGTGCGGGGCGAGCAGGCGCCACTCGGCGGAGGGCGCCGCCTCGACGTTCTCCGCCAGGAAGGCCGTGAGACGTCGTCGGCCCCGCCGCCGGCCGGGGCGGTGGACGAGGATCTCGTACGGGCCGAGCAGCGGGCCGGGGACGTCCTGCCAGGGGGCGAGAAGAGCGCCGGGCGCACCGGTGAGGCAGGCCAGCAGTTCCTCGTGACCGGGGCGGCGCACCTCCACCTGCCAGTGCTGTGCCTCCGGCTCGCCCGGCCGGCGCCGGAGCCGGAGCGCGGGCGGCCTGTGCCACACCGGTGCCCCGTCCTCACCGGTGAGCCAGGGCAGTGTCGCGCCGCCTTCCCAGCCGAACGACCGCCCGACCGCCACGTCCAGCCAACTGCCCGGCGCCGCCTCGGAGGTGCGGAGCCGGGTCACGCCGGCCAGGGACACCTTGCTGAGGGTCCAGCCGCTCCAGCCGTAGGGGGTGGGAAGTTCGACGGCCGCGGCCTGCGCGCCCTCCGTCTCCAGAGTGCCCACGTGCAACAGGTGGATCTCGGCGGCGGGCAGCGGCTCGTCCAGGGGAATCCGGTGACCGTCGGCGGCGAAGGCCAGCAGGACGGTGTCCGGGTCGACGACGGCCACCGCATGGGTGGTACCCGTCGGGTCGGTGGCCTCGACGCGGCGCACGGGACCGGGCAGGACCCAGTGCGGCGGCGACGCGGTGAACGACTCGCCGTCGGCCGCCAGTTGCCGGGCGGCTGTCTCCGGGCCGCCGGGCAGGGTCAGCAGGACACTGCCCGCGCCGGGTCCGAGACGAAGCTCCGGAGGGGCCGTGACACCCCGGGCGACGGGGACGGGCGAAGGGGCGTCCGGCAGGTCCGCGGTGGCCGGCGGTTGCCAGGCCCAGCCCAGCGAGCGGGCCGCCTCCTGTGCGGCCGTGATCCAGCTCGCGTCGGTCGCCGGCGCGTTCGGGGCGGTGCGGCGGCGGCCGAGTTCCGGGCG
>NZ_JUJA01000034.1:6652-16479 GCF_001906585.1 Streptomyces kebangsaanensis
ACGACACGCGCCTGCGCCTCGGACAGCAGTTGTGCGAGGCAGGTGCTTTCCCCCTGCGCGCCGAGCGCCACGGCGTGCACCGTACAGGCGGGCCAGCGTGTGAAGACGGTGTCCCGCGGCAGGTCGGACCGTTCGGCGAGCAACACGTAGGCCACCAGCGCTTCCAGGACGAGCGTGGTCCGCCGGACGACGGACTCCGACCCCTCGAAGGCCGACGGCTCCCCCGCCTCGAGCCATGCCCGCTCGCAGTCGTCCAGCAGCTGCGCGGGATCCACCAGCATGTTTCCCTCCCCGACCGGGCCGTACCTTCTTGCAGTCCGGACCGGCTGATGTCTACCGTTCTACCATTCCTTTGCCTTTGGAACACAAGGGCTGCGCAAACGGAATGGCGAGCACCGGTTCTGCCGGAACACATGAAGGAGCCTGTTTGACGACGAGTGCCGGACTCCGGGCATGACGCGTTTGTCAGTGGCCGGTGGTTCCATACGAGAGGGCTCGTCGCACTGCTGTCGGGCACAAGGGGGGCGTCGATGACGACGGATGTCGAGGCCGGGGCACCGGCCGCACTGCACGCGGAGCTTCTGGCGGCGGCAGGTCCGGAACGCGTCCTGACTCCGGCGGCCTTGCGGCGGCTGCTGGTCGGGACGGACAGGACCGTAATCGCCGAGGCCCTGAGCCGAGTCGTGCGGGACGGCGTCACGCTTCCTCCCACCCTGGCGACCTCGTTCGGCGTGCCGACCGGCAGTCCGGGGACGCCGTCCGGGCCGGCCCGTCCCGCGCCCGCCCGGCCCCCGGAGGAGGTACCCGCGCCCCCCNCCCCGCCGTACCGGTGCAGAGAGCGCCCGGTCCACGCTTCACCCTCGAGGTGGGGCCGGACAGCCGGCTCGACCTGGCCGCGCTGACGATACAGACGCTGCGCCCGGCTCCGGCCCTGTCGGCCCCACCCGCACCGGCACCGGCACCGGCACCTCCGGCACGCCCTGCCGCCGATGCCGCCGACGCGGCTTTCGAGGGCTCCGGTACGAGCCAGGCCGTCTTCAACCCGCTGAAGTACTACCGCAAGATGATCGGCAGGTATCCGCTGCTCTCCCGGCAGCAGGAGGCGGAGCTGGCCCAGGCCATCGAGGCGGGACTGCTGGCGCAGGAAAAGCTGGACAAAGCCGACAGAAAAATCGCCCCCGAGCTGCGGCGCGAGTTCCAGCAGATCGTCCGTCTCGGGGAGCAAGCGTTCACGGACTTCGTCCAGGCGAACCTCCGGTTGGTGGTCAACGTTGCCACCTGGTACGCCGGGCGCGGGCTGGACCTCATGGATCTGATCCAGGAGGGCAATCTGGGCCTGCTTCGCGCAATCGAGAAGTTCGACCACCGCAAGGGCTTCAAGTTTTCGAGCTATGCCGTCCCACACATCCGCCAGTCGATCCTGCGGGCTATTGCCGATCAGAGTCGCACCGTACGCCTCCCTGTACACGCCCATGACACCGTGGCCGCACTCCACAAGGCTGCGCGGGAGCTGAGGTACGACGCCCCAGCCGACGCTCTCTCAGCAGTAGCAGCTCTGGTGGGGATACCAGTGGTCAAGGCGGCCGAACTTCTGGCGCAAGTGCGCCGAACCGTCCCGTTGGAGGAGCTGACCGAGGCTATCGGCGACGATGCGCTGCACGAGGAGGCTGACCGCAGCACGAGTGGACCGCATCTGCTCGAACCCGACGCGTATTACCGGAATCTGTCGCCGGAAGAAGTGCACTCCGTGCTCAGCTGTCTCACGGAACGGGAGCATCGGATCCTCACCCTTCGGCACGGACTTGACGGAGGACCTGAGTTGACTCTCGACGCAATCGGTCGGGACGTAGTTCTCACAAGGGAGCGTGTGCGTCAGATCGAAGCACAGGCCATGGAGAAGCTGCGTGAGCTCATCCACGAGTACCAGAACCCTCAGCGGCCGCTCCTCAGCAGCCCTCCTGTTGCCGAGCCGTGCACGACCGCTCCGACGGAACCGTCCGTGGACCTCGCCGACGAGCTCCACGTGACCCGGAAGGTCCACTACAGCGGACAGATCAGGGTGGACCGGCAGACGATCTACGTGGGTGTGCAGTACGCCGGTGAGATCGTTACGGTCCTGCTGGAGGACGAGTGGTTCCGGGTGCTGTTCAGAGGACGCCCCATCGCGGTCACCCCCCGGCAACACCGTCCCGGGGCCGGCGATATCCACGGCACCGTCGGCTGAACCACAACGCAGCCTCACCCCCGTCGACGTCGACGCAGGGCGCATATGCCGACTCCGTTCACGGACTGCGGTATGACCGGTTCCCCGACGGTTCCGCACATCATGGGGCTTTCCCGGTACGGAGATCGGCCGGGCCTGGTGTAATCGGCGGCGGACGATCGAGGATCAAGGGGGCCATCATGCAGGCCAAGGAGACGTTGTTCGCCGATCTCGTGCAGGGCCGGGCCCAGCAGTTCCAGGTGCCTCTCCACCAACGGACGTACTCCTTGGTGGACGGGGACCGCCACCTGTTCGAGGTTCCGGTGACCGCGCTGCCATGGCAGACGGGCCCCCGGCCCGCCCCTCGGAGGCCGGGGGCCCGTCGATGCCGGACCGGCTCCCGGCGTCAGTTCGGGTCCGTCGTCGAGATCACCATCAGCTTGGTCACGGTGCCGTCGTCGCCGACCACGTCGCGCACGTGCCGGAAGCCCAGTCGGCGGCCCAGTGCCAGGCTGGCGGTGTTGTCGGCGCCGACCATGCCGTAGGCCTCCTTCAGGCCCAGGTCGTCGGCGGCGTGGCGGAGCAGGCCGCGGACCACTTCCGTGCCCAGGCCCCGGCCCCAGTACTCGGGGGCGAGGGCGGTGATCAGTTCGTGGCCGTCGACGTTGCCGGTCTTCTTCACCTCGGCGTGGCCGACGTAGACCTCTTCGAGCCACAGGCCCCACACGTCGAACCTGCGCTGCGGGTAGACGTCGGTGAGGATGGCGCGGAACAGCGTGCGGATGTCGGCCTCCGGCACGCGTTCCTGGCCCATCCAGCGGCAGACCTCCTCGTCGCGCAGCAGGGCCACGAAGACGTCCTCGTCCTCGGGGCGGTAGGGCCGGAACGTGAGTCGTTCGGTGTGCAGGACCGGTGTCATGACGGCTCCTCGGGACGGGCGGACGGGCGGGCGGGGCGGAGGCCGGGGCGCGGTTGCGGGACGCACCCCGGCCTGTCCTTCGTGGCGGGGCGGGACGCGTCAGGCTTCGGTGTTCTCCATGCGCTCCCGCAGGCTGCGCGGGCGCATGTCGGTCCAGACCTCGTCGACGTAGGCGGAGCACTCCGCCTCCGTGCCCTCCTTGCCGACGGGCTGCCAGCCGGCGGGCACCTCGATGTCGACGGGCCACAGCGAGTACTGCTCCTCGTCGTTGCGGAGCACCTGGTAGCGGGTGTTCTCGTCCATGTCTGTCGGTCTCGCTCTCTCGGGTCGGACGGGTGACGGGAAATGGGCTGGTGGTGCGGTGTCCGGCGGTGGGGCGCGGGCCGCGGGGCGGGGCGTCACCGGTTGTCCCGGGCGTGGTGGGCGATGCGGCGCAGGGCCTCGGCGAAGTCGTCCGCGACACGTCGCACGGTGTCCGTGGCGTGGAGGGCGGGCCGGTGGTGCCAGGTGAAGGACAGCCGGCCGCCCTGCACCGCGCCGACGACCTCCAGCGGGTGGGAGCCGCTGTCGCGCGGATCGTGGTGCCGTCCGAACGATCCGTGCTCGGCGCGCACCAGGCCGTCGCCGGGGTGCTCCGGGCGGGCGTCCCACTGGCCGAGGTAGTTGAAGACGACCTGTCCGTGCGCGGCCCGTCCGAGCCGCTCGCGCACCTCGGGCGGACCGAAGGTGCGCAGCGCGCCGAAGCCCAGGCCGTTGCCGGGCACGGCGCGCAGCTGGCGGCGCACCGACTTCACCAGGGTCCGCCAGTCCCGGGCGGGGCCGAGGTCGGCGGGTTCGGGCACTTGGAGGGCGACGGGGTGGACGGTGGTGAACCAGCCGACCGTGCGGGAGAGGTCCACGTCGTCGAGGACGTCCTCGCGGCCGTGTCCCTCCAGGTCCAGGCGGACCTCCTCGCGGCCGGTCCAGCGGGCCAGGGCCAGGGCGAGGGCGGCGAGCAGCACGTCGTTGACGCGGGTGCGGTAGGCCGTCGGCGCGGCGCGCAGCAGTGCCTCGGTGTCCGCCTCGTCCAGTTCGACGGTGAGGGTGTCGACGAGGCCCGTCTCCGGCCCGGCCGGTGCCTCGGCCGGCCGGGGCTCGGCGTTCACCGCCCTTTCCCAGTAGGGCAGTTCGTCGTCGAGTGCGCCGGCCGCGACGTGCGCGGCGAGACCCCGGGCCCAGTCGCGGAAGGAGGTGGTGCGTTCGCCCGGCGCGACGGTCCCGCCCTGGACGGCCTGCCGGTAGGCGGCCTCCAGGTCGTCGCGCAGGATGCGCCAGGACACGGCGTCCACGACGAGGTGGTGCGCGACCAGGAGGAGGAAGGCGGGCCGGTCGGCGGCCCCGGTGAACAGGGCCGCCCGCAGCAGCGGACCGCGTGCCAGGTCGAACCCGGTGTGCAGGTCGTCGGCGGCCTTCTCCATCGCCGCGTCGGCATCGGCGGGGGTCAGCCCGCTCAGGTCGTGGCGGCTCAGGAGCCGGTCGCGGTCGGTGTCGGACGGCGGCGGGTTGAACTGGCGCCAGCCGCCTTCCCCCTCGGTGAAGCGCATGCGCAGGGCGTCGTGGTGGTCGAGCAGGGCGTTCAGGGCCGTTTCCAGGGCGGCGGCGTCCGGGGCGGTGCCGAGTTCCAGCAGCAGCGACTGGTTGAAGTGGCCGTGGCTCGCGCGCGGGCTGGTCAGGAACCACTCCTGGATGGGGGTGAGCGGCACGTCTCCGCTCACCGGGCCGTCCCCGGAGTGCCGGGGCGCGCCGGTGACGACGGTGGCCAGTTCGGCGACCGTCTGGTGGGTGAACAGGTCGCGGGTGGCCAGGTGCAGTCCGTCCCGCCGCAGCCGTGACACGACCTGCATGCTGAGGATGGAGTCGCCGCCGAGGTGGAAGAAGTTGTCGTGCGCGCCGACGTCCGCCACGCCGAGGACGTCGGCCCAGATGCGGGCGATGCGGTGTTCGGTGTCGGTGCGCGGTGCCGTGCGCGGCCCGGCGGCGGTGTGCGTGGGGCCGGGTTCGGGCAGGGCGCCGCGGTCGGTCTTGCCGTTCGGGGTGAGCGGCAGGCGCTCCAGCGGCACGAATGCCGACGGGACCATGTGCGGCGGGAGCAGCCCGGCGAGGTGGTCGCGCAGCTCCGGCACCGGCAGTTCCTCCGTGGTGCCCTCGGCGGGCACGACGTAGGCCACGAGCCGTCCGCCGGACCGGCCGTCCGGGCCGGTCCCGCCACCGCGTACGGTGACCACCGCGTCGCGCACCCGCGGGCTGCGGCGCAGCGCGCTCTCGATCTCTCCGGGCTCGATGCGGAAGCCGCGCAGCTTCACCTGGTCGTCGGCGCGTCCGGCGAAGCGCAGTTCGCCGGACGCGTCCCAGCGGGCCAGGTCACCGGTGCGGTACATCCTCCCTCCTTGCCCGCCATCGGGCAGGAGGGGCCCACCCGGCGCGCCGAACGGGTCGGCGACGAAGCGGGAGGCGGTCAGGCCGGGCCGGTTCAGGTAGCCGCGGGCCAGTCCGGGTCCGGCCACGTACAGTTCGCCGGTGACGCCGGGCGGGACGGGGCGCAGGGCGGCGTCGAGGACGTGGACGCGGGTGGCGCCGGCCGGGCGGCCGATCGGCGGGGCGCCCGCGCCCGGGGCGAGGGGTCCGGTCCAGGTGGCGACGACGGTGGCCTCGGTCGGGCCGTACGAGTTGATCATGCGTCGGCCGGGTGCCCACCGTTCGACGAGGTGGGCCGGGCACGCCTCGGCGCCCACGATGAGGGTGCGCAGGTGCGGCAGGGCGTCGGAGGTCTCGGGGGCGACCGTGGCCAGGGCGGCGGGCGGGATCAGCGTGTGGCTGACGCGCCGTTCGGCGAGGACCTGGGCGAGCCGCTCGCCGACGAGCGGGCCTTCCTCCCCGGTGACGAGGGTGGCTCCGCTCAGCAGGGACACGCACAGCTCCAGCACGGAGGCGTCGAAGCTGGGCGAGGCGAACTGCAGGACCCGGTCGCCGGGGCCCGCGTCGTAGCGGTCGGCGGCGGCCGCGGCGAAGGCGGCCAGGCCGCTGTGGGTCACCGTCACGCCCTTGGGTGTGCCGCTGGAGCCGGATGTGTAGATCACGTACGCCGGGTGGGCGGTGGTCAGCGCGGCCGTGCGGTCGGCGTCCGTGGGCGCGGTGTCCGGCCCGTCCGCGTCCCGTACGGCGGCGGGGTCGTCCAGGACGAGCCGGGCGCCCGCGTCGCGCAGCATGAACTCCCGCCGCTGCTCGGGGTAGTCCGGGTCGACGGGCAGGAAGGCACCGCCGGCCTTGGCCACGGCGAGCTGGGCCACCACCGTCTCCGCGCCGCGGGGCAGGGCCAGCGCCACGATCCGCTCGGGTCCCACGCCGCGGGCGATGAGCCGGTGCGCCAGCCGGTTGGCGGCGCGCTCGACCTCCGCGTACGTCAGCTCGCGGCCGTCGGCGTCGGCCAGGGCCACGGCGTCGGGCGTGCGGGCGGCCTGCGCCTCGAACAGCTCCGGCAGCGTCGCCGCCGGCACCGGGCGGGCGGCGACGTGTCCCTGGTCGAGGACGGCCTTGAGCGTCTCGTCGGTGGCGAGGGGCAGGGCGCCCACGGGCCGGTCGGGGTCGTCGGCGACGGCGGTCAGGAGCGTGGCGAGCTGGTCGGCCATCCGTTCGGCGGTGGCCGCGTCGAACAGGTCGGTGTTGTAGGTGAGCAGGCCGTGCAGTTCTCCGGCGGGGGTCTCGGCGAACTCCAGGGTGAGGTCGAACGCCGCGTGCCGCAGGTCCGTGTCGACGTCGGTGACCTCGATGCCGGGCAGGTCGAGGTCGGCGGCCGGGGCGTTCTGCAGCACCACCATGACCTGGAACAGGGGGGTGCGGCTGGTGTCTCGGACCGGCTGCACCTCGTCCACCACCCGTTCGAACGGCGCCTCCTGGTGGGCGAAGGCGTCCAGTACGGTCGCGCGTACCTCGGTGAGGAACTCGGTGAAGGGAAGACCGGGTTCGACGCGGGAGCGCAGGACCAGGGTGTTGACGAAGAACCCTACGAGGTTCTGGGTCTCGGCGCGGTCGCGGCCGGAGGTGACCGTGCCGACGGTGATGTCCCGGCCGCCGGTCAGGCGGGCCAGATAGGTCTGCGCGGCGGCGACCAGCGTGGTGAACAGGGTGGCCTGCCGGTACCGGCCCACCTGGGCGAGGCGGTGGGTCGTGCCGCGCGGCAGGACGAGGCGCACGGTGGCGCCGTCGTGGGTGCGCACCGCCGGACGCGGCCGGTCGGTGGGCAGGTCCAGCGTTTCCAGGCCGGCCAGGTGCTCCTTCCAGTACGCGAGGTGTTCGTCCGTGCCGTTGCCGCGCTGCCAGTGGGCGTAGTCGGCGTACTGCACGGACAGTGGCGGCAACTGCCCTGCTTCCGCGCCCAGTTCGGCCCGGTAGAAGTGGGCGAGGTCGCCGGTGAGCACTCCGGTGGACCAGCCGTCGGTGACGATGTGGTGCAGGGTCAGCGTCAGGACGTGCTCGTCGTCCGAGAGCCTGATCAGCCCCGCGTGCAGCAGCGGGCCGCGCCGCAGGTCGAAGGTGCGGGCGCGCTCGGCCTCCAGCAGCTCCCGCAGCCGGGCCGCCCGGTCGGTCTCCGTCATGGCCGACAGGTCGTGCAGCGGCAGTGGCACGTCCGGCGCCGGGTGGACGATCTGCACGCCGTGGCCGTCCACCGTGTCGAAGGTGGTGCGCAGCGCCTCGTGCCGCTCGACCAGGGCGCGCAGGGCCGCGGTGAGGGCGGGCACGTCGAGCCGGCCGCGCAGGCGCAGGGCCGGCGCGGTGACGTACTCGCCGCTGCCCGGCGCGAACTCCTCCAGGAACCACAGGCGTTGCTGGGCGTACGACATCGGGGCGGGTGTGTCGCGGGGGACCGGGACGATCGCGGTGGGCGCGGCGTCGCCGGACGGCTCCGCGGTGAGCAGGGCGGCGAGGGCGGCGGGGGTGGGGTGGGTGAACACCTCGCGCGGTGACAGGTCGGTGCCGAACGCCTCGGACAGGCGGGCGGCCAGCCGGATGCTGAGGATGGAGTCACCGCCCAGCTGGAAGAAGTCGTCCTCCACGCCGGGCCGTCGCACGGCGAGGACCTCCGCGAAGACGTCGGCGGTGCGCCGCTCGGCGTCGGTGCGCGGCGCGGTCGGCTCACCCCGCCCGTCACCGCTCGCGGGCTCCGGCGCCGGGAGGACGGCCCGGTCGACCTTGCCGTTGCCGCTGAGCGGCAGCGCGGGCAGGGCGACGAACGCCGAGGGCACGAGGTGGTCGGGGAGCGAGCGCCGGGCGTACTCCCGTACGGCCGTGACGTCCTCGGGGCCGACCACGTAGGCCACCAGGCGCCGGCTGCCGGGCCGGTCCTCGCGGGCCACGACCGCCACGTCCGTGACGCCGGGATGCGCCGCGAGGGCCGCCTCCACCTCGCCGGGTTCGACGCGGAAGCCGCGGATCTTCACCTGGTCGTCGGTGCGGCCCAGGAACTCGACCGTGCCGTCGGAGCGGCGGCGGGCCAGGTCGCCGGTGCGGTACATGCGCGTGCCGGGCGGGCCGGCGGGGTCGGCGAGGAAGCGGGCGGCGGTGTCGCCGGGACGGCCCAGGTAGCCGCGTGCCACGCCCTCGCCGGCGAGGTACAGCTCGCCGGCGCAGCCCGGCGGCACGGGCCGCAGCCGGCCGTCGAGGACGTGGACCCGCATGTCGTCGAGCGGGTGGCCGATGGGCACGGCGTGGGGGACGGCCGTCGCGTCGGTGAGCACGAAGGACGTCGCGAACGTCGTCGTCTCGGTGGGGCCGTAGCCGTCCACGACGGTCAGGCCGGGGCAGGCGGACAGCACGCGGCGTACGGCCGCGGCGGGCACCACGTCGCCGCCGGTCCACACCTGGCGCAGGCCGGCGAAGCAGTCCGGCGCGTCCTGCGCCAGCAGCCGGAAGAGGCCGGCGGTCAGCCACAGCGCGCTCAGGCCGCCGTCGCGGGCCAGGCACCGCAGCAGTGCCGCGTCCAGGGGCCGGGGCGGTGCCACGACCACGCAGCCACCGGTGAGCAGGGGCGCCCACACCTCGAAGGTGGCGGCGTCGAAGGCCACCGGGGAGTGCAGCAGCACCCAATCGCACACCCCGCCGGTGAAACGGCTGTCGGTGGCGAGGGCGGCCACGTCACGGTGCCGTACCGCGACCGCCTTGGGCTCGCCGGTCGACCCGGAGGTGAACATCACGTACGCCAGCCGGTCGGCGTCCGCGGGTACGGCCGCGGGCGCGCCCGGCACGGGGGTGCGTGCGGCGGCGACGTCCGCGGCGGTCAGCTCGGCCGTCGCGCCCGCCCGCTCGATCAGCGTGCGGCGCCGCTCCTCGGGGGCACGGGTGTCCACCGGTACGTAGGCGCCGCCCGCCTTGAGGACGGCGAGCTGGGCGACGACGAGTTCGGCGCAGCGGTCCATCAGCAGCGCCACCCGGTCCTCCGCCCGCAGGCCGCCGGCCAGGAGCCGGGACGCCACGGCGTCGGACCAGTCGTCGAGGCGGCGGTACGTCAGCTCCGTGTCGCCGTCGCGCAGGGCGGGCGCGTCGGGGGTGCGGCGGGCCTGCTCGGCGAACAGCTCGACGGGGCTGCGCGGCGCCGTCCGCCGGGCGGTGGCGTCCCACCCCTCCAACAGGGCGCGGTCGTCCTCGGTCAGCGGCTCGAGGCCGGTCACGTCC
>NZ_JUJA01000034.1:16520-32581 GCF_001906585.1 Streptomyces kebangsaanensis
GAGCCGGGCCGCGAGGCGTTCGGCCGTGTCCGCGTCGAACAGGTCGGCGTCGTAGGCGAGGTCGATGCCGAGCCGGTCGCCGAGGTGGGCGCGCAGGCACAGCGGGAAGGTCGGTGCGTCGTCGGCACGGACCTCCTCGACGCGCACGCCCGTCCGGGCCGTGGCGGACTCGTCGACGGGGTAGTTCTCGAACACCACCATGCTGTCGAACAGCGCCTCGCCCGCCGGGACCTCGCTCAGCGCCTGGATGCGGGGCAGCGCGAGGAAGTCGAAGCGCCGGGCGTCGCTCTGCCGCTCCTGCACGCCCCGCAGCCAGGACGCCACTCCCCCGCCCGAGACCTCGATCCGGGTGGGCACGGTGTTGATGAACATGCCGATCATCGCCTCCACGCCCGGCAGTTCGGCCGGACGCCCGGAGACGGTCGTGCCGAAGACGACGTCGTCGCGTCCGCCGTGGCGGGCCAGCAGCAGCGCCCAGGCGCCCTCGATCACGGTGTTCACCGTCAGCCCGGCCCGTGCCGCCGTCTCCCGCAGCCGCACCGAGACCCGCTCGTCCAGCTGCCGGCGCACCGTGGCGGCGGCGCGGGCGCGGTGCGCCTCGGCCGGGGTGCGGTCGTACGGCAGCGGGGTGCGGGCCGGGAAGCCGGCGAGGGCGCCGGCCCAGTACGCCTCGGCCGCGGCCTCGTCCTGGTCCCGCAGCCGGCGCAGGAAGTCGGAGAACGGGCGCCGCACCGGCGCGGGGGCCTCGCGGCCGCCGGTGAGCGCGGCGTAGCGCTCGCACACCTCGGTGAGCAGCTGCCCGGTGCTCCAGCCGTCCAGGATCAGGTGGTGGGAGGACCACAGCAGCAGGATCTCGTCGCCGGGCAGCGCGGCCAGGGTGATGCGGGTGAGGGGCGCGGTGGTGAGGTCCATGCCCGCCGCGCGGTCGGCGGCCAGCAGTTCCCCGGTCTCCCGCTCGCGCTGTTCGGGCGTCAGGTGCCGCCAGTCCAGGTGGGTGACGGGCAGCTCCACGCGGTGGTGGACGACCTGGACCGGGTGCGGCAGGCCCTGCCAGTGGACGCTGGTGCGCAGGGCCCCGGTGCGGTCGGCGACCTGCTGCCAGGCCGCGGCGAAGGCGTGCGGGTCGGCCACCCCGGACAGCCGTACGGCCGTCCGGTCGAAGTAGGCGCCCGCCGTGTCCACCAGGCCGTGGAAGAGCATCCCGGCCTGCAGGGGCGTCAGCGGCAGGACGTCCGCAACGTGCCGGCCGTCGCCCACGAGTCGGTCCAGCTCGCTCTGGCCGAGCCCGGCGAGCGGGAAGTCCGACGGGGTGCGGCCGCCCGCGTCCGGGCGGGCGCAGTGGGCCGCGATGTCGCGCAGCGCCGCGCACATCTCGTCGGCGAGGGCGCGGACGGTGGGCTCGTCGTAGACGGCCGGCGGATAGGTCCAGCCGAGTTCCAGGCGGCCGTTCTGGACCACGCCGGTGATGTCCAGCAGGTAGGGGCGGGGCGCTTCGGGATCGGTGTCGGAGCCGGCCGGGGGCAGGGCGGCGCCGTAGAGGCCGCTCCCGCCGCCGTCGGCGTCCCACCGGCCGTGGTAGTTGAAGCCGACCTGCGGCATCGGGGCGGCGGCCAGGGGGCTGTCGGGCAGCAGGTGGCGCAGCGCGCCGTGGCTCAGTCCGTGCAGGGGCACCGCGCGCAGTTGCTCCTTCACCGAGCGCAGGGTGTCGTGCCAGCCGGTGTCGGGGGCGACGCTCAGCGCGAGGGGGAACTCGGCGGTGAACCAGCCGACCGTCCGGGAGAGGTCCACGCCGTCGAAGAGGTCCTCGCGGCCGTGGCCCTCCACCCCGACCAGCACGGTGTCGCGCCCGCACCAGCGGGCCAGGGTGCGGCCGAGGGCGCTGAGCAGGACGTCGTTGACCTGGGTGCGGTAGACCTCCGGTACCCGGCGCAGCAGGGCCTCGGTCGTCTCCGGCTCCAGCTCCACGGTGACCGTGGCGGCGGTGCCGTGGGTGTTGGGGCCGGGCCGGCCCGCGGGCAGGCCGGCGGGGGCCGTCGCGGTGCGCTCCCAGTGGGCGAGGTCGCCGTCCAGGGCGCCGGAGCGGGTGTGCGCCTCCAGCCGGGCCGCCCAGTGCCCGTACGCGGTGGTGGCCGGGGGCAGGTCGACGGGCCGTCCGTCGGCGGCGCAGCGGTGTGCGGTCTCCAGGTCGGCCAGCAGGATCCGCCAGGAGACGCCGTCGACGACCAGGTGGTGGACGGTGAACAGGAGTTGCGCGGGCAGGTCCGGGCCGCGGTCGAAGAGCAGGACGCGCACCACCCGGCCCTCGGCCGGGTCGAGGGAGTCCCGGGCGGCGTCCGCCGCGCGCCGCACCTCGGCCTCCAGCGCGGGGCCGTCCAGGCCGGTCACGTCGTGGTGGGTGAGGATGCCGTCGGGGACGTCCGGCAGGACTTCCTGGCGCCGGCCGTCGCCGGTGCGGCCAAAGCGGGTGCGCAGGGCCGGATGGTGGCGGACGAGGGCGTCGACGGCGGGGCGCAGGGCGGACCGGTCGGTTCCGGGGGCCAGTTCGATCCGCTGCGACATGGTGAAGCGCAGCGGGTCGCCGGGGCGGCGGTCGTCGAGGTACCAGCGCTGGATGGGCGTGAGCGGCGCCTCGGCGGGCGGAGCCGCGTCCGCCGCCGCGGGGGCCGCCTCGGTGACGCGGAGGGCGAGTTCGGCGACGGTCTGGTGGCGGAAGACGTCCTTGGTGGTCAGCGCCAGTCCGGCCCGGCGGGCCCGGGAGACGATCTGGATGCTGAGGATGGAGTCGCCGCCCAGCGCGAAGAAGTTGTCCCGCGCGCCCACCCGTTCGACCCGCAGGACGTCCGCCCAGATCGCGGCCAGCGTCTCCTCGGTGCCGGGGCGCGGTGCCACGTACGTCGTGGCGGGGTCCGGTCGCGCGGGCGGGGCGGGCAGGGCGCGCCGGTCGGTCTTGCCGCTGCTGGTGCGCGGGATCCGCGCCAGCGGGACGAACGCCGCCGGCACCATGTGGTCCGGCAGGGTGCGCCGGAGCGCGAGGCGCAGTGCGTCGGCGGTCGGGACGGTGTCCCCGGCGGGCACCAGGTGGGCCACGAGCATGAGCCGGCCCGCGTGTTCGCGTGCCGTCACGACGGCCTCGGACACGTCCGGGTGGGCGAGCAGCGCGGCCTCGACCTCGCCGGGTTCGATGCGGAACCCGCGGATCTTGATCTGTTCGTCGGCGCGGCCCAGGAACTCCAGCATCCCCCGTTCGTTCCAGCGGGCGCGGTCGCCGGTGCGGTACATGCGCGTGCCGGGCGGGCCGGCCGGGTCGGCGAGGAAGCGGGAGGCGGTCAGGCCGGGGCGGCCCAGGTAGCCGCGGGCCACCTGCGCGCCGGCGAGGTACAGCTCGCCGGGCACGCCGGGCGGCACCGGGCGCAGGGCGCCGTCGAGGACGTGGGCGCGCAGGTTGCGGCCGGGGCGCCCGATGACCGGCCGGTCCGGGTGTTCGGCGCAGCGCCCGTACGTGGCGTCGACGGTGCACTCGGTGGGCCCGTACATGTTGTACGCGGTGACGCCGAGGCCGGCGGCGGCGCACAGCTCCCGCCAGGTGTCGGGGCCTATCGCCTCACCGCCGACCAGCAGGACGCGCGGGTGGTGGCGGCCGGGTGCGAGGAGTCCGGCGGCGGTGAGTTCGCGCAGGAAGGACGGGGTGACGTTCACCAGGTCCAGTTGGTGTTCGGTGATCCGGGCGCAGAACGCGTCCGGGTCCAGGCGCACGTCCTCGTCGACGAGGTGGACCTCCTGCCCGAGGGCGAGCAGCAGCGGCCCTTCCCAGGAGGTGTCGAAGGAGAACGAGGCGCTCAGCGCGGCGCGCAGCCGGCGCCCGTCCGCGGTGTGCGGGGCGACGAGCCCTTCGCGGTGGTCGTGGCAGAGGTTGACCAGGTGGCGGTGTTCGACGACGACGCCCTTGGGGCGGCCGGTGGAGCCGGAGGTGTAGACGATGTAGGCGGCGTGGTCCGGGCGCAGCGGGGCCCGGCGGTCGCGGTCGGTGGGGTCGTGGGCGGGCAGCCGGTCCCACGGCGTGTCGCGCAGGGCGGCGGCGGTCAGCACGGTGTGCGGGGCCGCGTCCGCCAGGAGATGGGCGACGCGCTCCTCGGGCAGGTCGGGGTCGAGGCAGAGGAGGGTGCCGCCCGCCTTGGCGACGGCGAGCACCGCCACCATCAGGTCGGAGGTGCGCGGCAGTCGTACGGCGACCACCCGCTCGGGGGCGACGCCCTGGGCGACGAGGTGGTGGGCGAGCCGGTTGGCACGCTCGTTGAGGGCGGCGAAGTCGAGCGTGGCGTCCCGTGCCACCAGGGCGGTGACGTGCGGGGTGCGGGCGGCCTGCGCCTCGAACAGGGCGGGGAAGGTGGTCTCGGGAACCGCGAGCCGCGGCCCCTGCCAGTCGTGGAGCACCCGGCGCCGTTCGGCCTCGGTCATCAGCTCCAGCGCCCGCACGTCCCGGTCGGGGTCCTGCGCCGCGGCCTGGAGCAGCAGCCGCAGGCGGTCGGCCAGGCGCCGGACGGTGTCCTCGTCGAACAGGCCGGTGTCGTACTCCAGGTGGCCGGTGACGCCGCCGTCGCCCTCCACGAAGTCGAAGGCCAGGTCGAACGTGGCGTGCCGGACCGGCGGCAGGACCGGCTCGACGTCCAGGCCCGGGAGCGTAGGAGCCTCGGCGCCCAGGTTGTGCAGGGCGACCATGACCTGGAACAGGGGGGTGCGGCTGGTGTCCCGCTCGGGCTGGAGGGCGTCCACCAGCCGTTCGAAGGGCACGTCCTGGTGGGCGAACGCCTCCAGGACGGTGGAGCGCACCTGCTCCAGCAGCGCGCGGAACGAGGTGCCGGGGCGCACCCGGTTGCGCAGCACCAGTGTGTTCACGAACATGCCGACCACGTCGTGCAGTTCGGGGCGCTCACGGCCGGCGGTGACGGTGCCGACGGCGAAGTCGTCCTGGTCGGCCCAGCGGGACAGCAGGGCCGTGCAGGCGGTCAGCAGCGTCATGTACAGGGTGGCGTCGGCCTCCCGGCCCAGCCGGCGCAGCCGGTCGGTCAGCTCGGCGGGCAGGGTGAAGGTCACCAGCGCGCCGTCCCGGGTCCGTACGGCGGGACGCGGCCGGTCGGTCGGCAGCTCCAGCGGGGGCACTGCGTCCAGCACCTGGCGCCAGTGGGCGAGTCGGTGCTCGACGCGGTCGGTGCGGGCGCGCTGCCAGGCGGCGTGGTCGGCGTACCGGACGGGCAGCTCGGGCAGGTCGGGGTGGCGGCCCTCGTGGGCCGCCGCGTACAGCTCGCCCAGGTCGCGGCCGAGGACGCCGAGCGACCAGCCGTCGGTGACGATGTGGTGGACGGCGAGGACGAGGACGTGCTCGGCGTGCTCGCCGGCGGCCAGGCGGGCCAGCCGGGCGCGCAGCAGCGGTCCGGCCGCCAGGTCGAAGGGCGTGGCGGCCTCGCGCTCCAGCAGTGCGTCCAGCGCCGCCCGCGCGTCCGGGGCCGTGGTGAGGTCGTCCACGGGCAGGTCGACCCGGTGCGGCGGGTTCACCACCTGCCGTGCCTGTCCGTCCTGTTCGGCGAACGTGGTGCGCAGCGCCTCGTGCCGGGCGACCAGGCCGTCCAGCGCGGTGCGCAGGGCGCCGGCGTCGAGCGGTCCGCGCAGGCGGAGCACGGACAGCGTCGTGTACTCGGTGCTGCCGGGCTCGAACCGGTCGAGGAACCACAGGCGTTGCTGGGCGTACGACAGCGGCGCCGGGGTCTGCGGGGCGGTCGCCGGTATCGCGTCGGCCGGCGGGGCGGACGCGTCGTCGGCCGGTTCGCCGAGCTCGGCGGCCAGGGCGGCCACCGTGGGACGGGTGAACAGCAGCCTCGGGGAGGCGCCGGGACCGAACGCGGCGCGCAGCCGGGCGGTGACGCGGACGGCGAGGATGGAGTCGCCGCCGAGCGCGAAGAAGTCGTCGCCGGCGTGCACCTCCCCGACTCCCAGCACGTCCGCCCAGGCGGCGGCGACCAGCCGTTCGGCGGGCGTGCGCGGCGGTGTCCGGTCGGGGCCGGCGGCGTAGCCGTCCGGTCCCGGCGCGGGCAGCGCGCGCCGGTCGAGCTTGCCGTTGACGGTGAGCGGCAGCGCGTCCATGGGCACGTAGGCGGCGGGCACCATGTGGGCGGGCAGCAGGCGCTCCAGGTGGGCGCGCAGCCCGGCCGCCGCGGGGACCGCGCCGCCGGAGCCGACGACGTGTGCCACGAGCCGGCGGGTTCCGGAGGTGTCCTCGAACACGCCGACCGCGGCCTCGGCGACGCCGGGGTGGGTGTGCAGGGCCGCCTCGATCTCGCCGGGTTCGATGCGGTAGCCGCGGATCTTCACCTGGGCGTCCGCGCGGCCCAGGTACTCCAGGGTGCCGTCGGCCCGCCACTTCGCCCGGTCGCCCGTGCGGTACATGCGGCTGCCGGCCGTCCCGAAGGGGTCGGCGAGGAAGCGGGTGGCGGTGAGGCCGGGGCGGCCCAGGTAGCCGCGGGCCAGGCCCTCGCCCGCCACGTACATCTCGCCGGTGGCGCCGGGCGGCACGGGCGCCAGGTCCGCGTCGAGCACGTACACCCGCAGGTCCGGGATGGCGACGCCGATGGGACTGGCGGGGCCGTCGGCGGCGGTGGCGGGGTCGAGCGGGGCGTGGGTGACGTGCACGGTGGTCTCGGTGATGCCGTACATGTTGACCAGCCGCGGGGCGGAGGCCGGGTGGCGCGTCCACCAGTCGGCGAGCCGGCCGGTGTCCAGGGCCTCACCGCCGAAGATCACCGTGCGCAGCGCGAGGCGGGCGCCGGTTTCGGGGTGTTCGGCGTCCGCGCGGATCAGCGGGTAGAAAGCGGACGGCGTCTGGTTGAGGACGGTGACCCGTTCGTCCGCCAGCAGGCGCAGGAAGTCCTCCGGGGAGCGGGCGGTCTCGTCGGGCACGACCACGAGCCGGCCGCCGTGCAGCAGCGGGCCCCACAGCTCCCACACGGAGAAGTCGAAGGCGTAGGAGTGGAACATCGTCCACACGTCGTCCGCGCCGAAGCCGAACCAGTGGCTGGTGCGGGTGAACAGCCGCACCACGTTGGCGTGCGGGATCACCACACCCTTGGGGCGGCCGGTGGAGCCGGAGGTGTAAATGGCGTAGGCGGGGCTCTCCGGCAGCGGCCGGCGGGCCGGGGCGGGGCCGGTGGCCGGGCGGCGGGCGAGGTCGGCCCCGACGTCCGGGTCGTCGAGGAGGAGGACGGGTACTCCGGTGCCGTCGGCCCGGGCCGCCGTGCCGGTCGTGGTCACCAGCGTCACCGGGGCGGCGTCGGCGAGGAGCCGGCCGATGCGTTCGGCGGGCGAGGCCGGGTCGATCGGCAGGTAGGCCGCGCCGGTCTTCAGCACGGCGAGGATCGCGACGACCTGGTCGCAGGAGCGGGGCAGGGCGAGGGCGACGAACCGCTCGGGCGCGGCGCCGAGTTCGGCGAGCCGGTGGGCGAGCCGGCCGGCGCGGGCGTCGAGCGTGGCGTAGTCCAGGTGCTCGGTTCCGCAGGTGACGGCGACGGCGCCGGGCGTGCGGGCGGCCTGCGCCTCGAACAGGTCCACCAGGGTCTGATCGGGGCGGCCCCGTTCGGTGCCGTTCCAGTCGGTGAGCATCCGCCGCCGTTCCCCGGCCGTCGGCCGGGCCAGGGCGCGCAGCGGCCGGTCGGTGCCGTCGGCCAGCTCCGTGAGCAGCAGGCACAGCCGGCCGGCGAGCGAGCGGACGGTCGCCGCGTCGAACAGGGCGGGATCGTAGGCGAGGTCGAAGCCGAGGCGTTCGCCGTGGTGGGCGCGCAGGACGAGCGGGTAGTTGGTGGCGTCGCGGGAGGTCACCCCGGCCAGGCGCACCCCGGAGCCGGCCGTGCGGGCCTCGTCGAAGGGGTAGTTCTCGAAGGCGACCATGCTGTGGAAGAGCGGGCTGCCGGACGGCACGTCGCTCAGCTGGGTCAGCTCGGCCAGCGACACGGCCGCGAACCGCCTCGACTCGGCCTGGGCGTCCTGCAGTTCCCGCAGCCACGCGCCGGCCGTGCGCCCGGCGTCGACGCGCACCCGGGTGGGCACGGTGTTGATGAACATGCCCACCATCGACTCGACGCCGGGCAGGTCGTCGGGCCGGCCGGAGACGGTGGTGCCGAACACCACGTCGTCCTCGGCGGCGTACCGGGCCAGCAGCAGCGCCCAGGCGCCCTGTACGACCGTGCCGAGGGTGAGTCCGGCCTCGCGTGCGGTGCGCGCCAGCCGGGCCGACGTCCCGTCGTCCAGGCCGGCCGTGTGCACCTCCGCGGAGCGGGCCAGGTGGGCCTCGCGCAGAGGGCGGTCGGCAGGCAGCGGGGTGGGGGTGGTGAAGCCGGCGAGGACGCCTTGCCAGTGCGCGCGGGCGGCGTCGGGGTCCTGCTCGGCGAGCCGGCGCACGTAGTCGCCGAAGGGACGCCGTACCGGCGGCCGGAACTCGGTGCCGGCGGTGAGGGCCGCGTACTCCTCGCACACCTCGGTCAGCACCTGGGCCAGGCTCCAGCCGTCCAGGATCAGGTGGTGGGAGGTCCACAGCAGGTGCAGCCCCGCGTCGGGCAGCCGGACCAGGGTCAGCCGCATCAGCGGCGCGGCGGCGAGGTCGATGCCGCGGGCCAGGTCGTCCGCCCGCAGCCGGGCGAGGCGCTCGGCCCGCTCCGGCTCGTCCAGGTCCCGCCAGTCGAGGTGGGTCACCGGCACCCGCACGTCCCGGCGCACGACCTGGAGGGGCACGGGAACGTCCTCCCAGACCACGCAGGTGCGCAGGGCGGGCGTGCGCTCGGTGACGCGCTGCCAGGCCGCGGCGAAGGCGTGCGGGTCGGCGACGCCGTCCAGCAGGAGCGCCGCCTGGTCGACGTAGACGTCGTCGTCGCCGCCGACCAGCCGGTGGAAGAGCATTCCCTCCTGGAGGGGGGTCAGCGGCAGTACGTCCTCCACGTCCCGCCCGTCGCCGACCAGCCGGTCCAGGCGGTCCTGGTCGAGGCGGGCCAGCGGGAAGTCGGACGGGGTGCGGCCGCCCGCACCGGGGCGGGCGCAGTGCTCGGCGATCGCGGCGAGCGCGCGGGTCATGCCGTCGGCGAGGGTGCGGACGGTGTCCTCGTCGTGCACCTGGTCGCTGTAGTGCCAGGTGATCTCCAGTTCGCCGCCGGCGACCACGGCGGAGACGTCCAGCAGGTGGGCCGGCGGCTCGTCGGCGGCGATGTCACGGCCGGGCGCCTCGTCCGCCGGGGCGAAGTCCCGCCCGTCGCCGGCCTCCCACTGGCCGTGGTAATTGAAGCAGACCTGCGGCAGCGGCAGGTCCCGCAGGGCGCGGGCGGCCGGGTCGGGCGAGCCGAGGCGGGCCAGGGCCTCGTAGCCGAGGCCGTGCCGGGGAACGGCCCGCAGCCGCTCCTTCACCGTCTTGAGGGTCGTGCCCCAGTCGGGCGCGTCGGACGGTCCGGCGGGTGTGAGGGTGACGGGGTACTGGGTGGTGAACCAGCCCACCGTGCGGGACAGGTCCAGCGTGTCGTCCTCGCGGCCGTGGCCCTCCAGGGCGACGGTCACCCGCTCGGTGCCCGTCCAGTCGGCGAGGACCCGGCTCAGCGCGCTGAGCAGCACGTCGTTGACCTGCGTGCGGTAGACCGCGGGCACCTGGCGCAGGAGGGCCCCGGTGGTGGCGCGGTCCACGCGGGTGCGGAGGGTGCGGACCGAGCCGGCGAGCGGGGTGCCGTGGCGGTCCACGGGCAGCGGGGTGCGGGGTTCGGCGGCCTCGGCCGTCCAGTGCGGCAGGTCGGTGTCGAGGTCACCGGCGCGTACCCGGCGGGACAGGTGCGCGGCCCAGTCGGCGAACGGCGTGGAGACGGGCTCCAGTCGGACCGGATCGCCCTGGGCCGCCTGCCGGTAGGCCTGTGCGAGGTCGGCGAGGAGGATGCGCCAGGAGACGCTGTCCACCGCCAAGTGGTGGACGGTGAGGAAGAGTTGGGGGCGCTCGCCGGGACAGGACAGCAGGGCGGCGCGCAGCAGGGTGCCGGTTTCCGGGTCGAGGGCGGCGCGGGCGGCCTCGGCGGCCTCTTCGCGGGCGGCCGTCGCGTCGGCGGCGCGGGAGAGGTCGTGGCGGATGAGCAGGCCGGTGGCCGGGCCGTCGCCGGGGTGCTGGCGCCAGGTGTCCCCCGAGCGGGCGAAGCGGGTGCGCAGCGCGGGGTGGTGGGCGACCAGTGCCTCCAGGGCACGCTCCAGGGCCCGCTCGTCCAGGTCGTGCGGCAGGTCCAGCAGCATCGACATGCTGAAGTGCCGCAGCGGGCCGTACGTGGCGAAGAACCACTCCTGGACCGGCGTCAGCGGCGCCGGGCCCTCCTCGCGCGGCCGCCGGGGCGCGGGCACGCCGGCGGTGCGCGGGGACGCGGCGGCGGCGAGGTCGGCGACGGTCTGGTGGCGGAAGACGTCCCGCGAGGTCAGGTGCAGGCCGGCCGCGCGGGCGCGGGAGACGGCCTGGATGCTGAGGATGGAGTCGCCGCCCAGCTCGAAGAAGTTGTCCGTCACGCCGACCCGGCGCACGCCCAGCACCTCGGCCCAGATGCGGGCGAGGGTCTCCTCCTCGGGAGTGCGCGGGGCGACGAACTCCTTGGCGTGCTCGCCGCCGTCGAGGTCGGGGGCGGGCAGGGCACGCCGGTCGACCTTGCCGCTGACGGTCATCGGCAGGGCGTCGAGCACGGTGAAGGAGGACGGCACCATGTGGTCGGGCAGCACGCGCCGGCAGGCCGCCCGCACGTCGCCCGCGGCGAGGTGCGTGTCGCGGCCCGCGGGGACGAGGTAGGCGGCAAGCCGGGTGTGGCCGTGCGGGTCGGTGACGGCGACGACCGCGGCGGCGGCGACGTCGGGCCGGTCCGTCAGGGCCGCCTCGACCTCGCCGGGCTCGATGCGGTGGCCGCGCACCTTGACCTGGTCGTCGGCGCGCCCCAAGTGGTCCAGGCGTCCGTCGGCGGTCCAGCGGGCCAGGTCGCCGGTGCGGTACATGCGCGTGCCGGGCGGTCCGAACGGGTCGGGCAGGAATCGTGCGGCGGTGAGCCCCGGCCGGCCCGCGTAGCCGCGCGCCAGTTGCACACCGGCCAGGTAGAGCTCGCCGCCGACTCCGGGCGGCACGGGCCGGAGCCGGTCGTCGAGGACGTAGGCGCGCACGTTGGCGAGCGGCCGGCCCACGGTCGGGCGGCCGTCGCCCTCGATGCGGCAGGCCAGGGCGTCGACCGTGCACTCGGTGGGCCCGTAGAAGTTGTACGCGGCCACGTCCCGCCGCTCGGCCNNNNCAGCTCCCGCCACAGGCCGGGCCCGACGGCCTCGCCGCCGAGCATCAGCACCCGGGGGTGGTGGCGCGGGTCGGTGAGCAGTCCGGCGGGCAGCAGCTGGCGCAGGTGGGTGGGGGTCAGGTCGAGGAAGTCGATGCGGTGCTCGACGACGTACTCGACCAGCGCGGCGGCGTCCAGCCGGGTCGTCTCGTCGACCAGGTGCAGCGGGTGGCCGTCGGCCATCAGCAGCACGCCCTCCAGTGAGGTGTCGAAGGAGAACGACGCCGTCAGCGCCACCCGCAGCGGCCCGCCGCCCGCCTCGGCGACGAAGCCCTCGCGATGGCCCGCCAGGAGGTTCGCCAGGGACCGGTGCGCCACGGCCACGCCCTTGGGGCGGCCGGTGGAGCCGGAGGTGTGGATGACGTAGGCGGTGGTGTCGGGGTCCGGCGGGGTGAGCGGGCAGGCGTCGGCGGGGTCGGCGGCGGGCAGGTCCCGCAGCGCGGCCCCGTCCAGGACGAGCGCCGGCCGGGCGTCGTCGAGCAGGAACCGTACGCGCTCCTCGGGCAGGGCAGGGTCCAGCGGCAGGTAGCCGGCGCCCGACTTCCAGGTGGCGAGGATCGCCACGATCATGTCGGCGGTGCGCGGCAGCCTGAGGGCGACCAGCCGCTCGGGGCCCGCGCCGCGCGCGACCAGGTGGCGGGCCAGACGGTCGGCGCGCGCGTCGAGCGTCGCGTAGTCCAGGGTCACGTCCCCGGCGACCAGGGCGGTGGCGTGCGGGGTGCGGGCGGCCTGCCGTGCGAACAGCTCGGGCAGGGTCTCCTCGGGCACGGGCCGCGCGGTCGCGTTCCAGTCCCGCGTCACCTGCCGCGTCTGCCGGGGCGAGAGCAGGGGCAGGGTGCCGAGCGGCCGGTCCGGTTCGGCGGCGGCGCCGTCCAGCGTGCGCAGCAGCTGGTCCGCCATGCGCTCGGCGGTGGCCGCGTCGAACAGGTCGGTGCGGTACTCCAGCAGGCCGGTCAGCCCGTCCCCGTCCGGGACGAACTCCACGCTCAGGTCGAACGTGGCGGCCCGCCGGGGCACGGCGACCGGGGTGGTGGCCAGGCCGTGCGGGTCGGGTGCGGCGGGCGGCGCGGGGTGCAGCAGGACCATCACGTCGAACAGGGGGTTGCGGCCCGCCTCCCGGGTCGCGCCGACGGCCTCCACCAGCCGCTCGAACGGCGTGTCGCCGTGCGCGAAGGCGTCGTTGACGGTGTCCGCGGCGGTGGCGAGGAGATCGCTGAAGGAACCGCCGGTCTCGACGCGGGTGCGCAGCGCGACGGTGTTGACGAAGAACCCGACGGCCCGTTCCAGGTCGGTGCGGCCGCGTCCGGGGGTCAGCGAGCCGACGGTGATGTCGTCCTGCCCGGACCAGCGGGCCAGCAGGGCCTGGCAGGCGGCGACCAGGGCGGTGAACAGCGTGGTGTGCCGCTCGGCCGCGAGGTGCTTCAGCCGGGCCGTGGTGGCCGCGGGGACGGTGAAGGTGTGCACCGCGCCCGCGCCGGACTCCTCGCCGCGGCGCGGCCGGTCCAGCGGCAGCTCGGGCGCCACCGACCCGGACAACCGCTCCTTCCAGTACGCCAGTTGACGCTCCAGTCGGGTTCCGGACAGCTGCTCGCGCTGCCAGACGGCGAAGTCCGGGTACTGCGTGGCCACCGGCGGCAGTGCGGGCCGCACGCCCCGGGCGAGGGCGTCGTAGGCGGCGCACAGCTCCTGCAGCAGCACGCCCATCGACCAGCCGTCGGTGACGATGTGATGGGCCGTCAGCAGCAGGACGTGCGCGTCGTGCGACTCCCGTATCAGCAGGGCGCGCAGCAGGGGCCCGGTCCGCAGGTCGAAGGGGCGCTCGTACTCGGCCGGCAGCACCGCGTCCAGGTCCGCCGGCTGCTCGCCGGGAGCCGTCAGGTCCCGGACGGGCAGCGGGATCGGTCCGGCGGGGTGCACGGTCTGCGCGGGCCGGCCGTCGGTCTCCTGGAACGTGGTGCGCAGTGCCTCGTGCCGCCCCACCACGTGCTCCAGCGCGCCGGACAGGGCGGTGTGGTCGAGGGTTCCGGTCAGGCGCAGCGCGACCGCGCTGTTGTAGCGCGGGTCGCCGGGGCGCAGCCGGTCCAGGAACCACAGGCGCTGCTGGGCGAAGGACAGCGGCAGCGGCCGGGTGCGGTCCGCTCGCGGGACGGCCTGCCGGGCGGTGGCGCCGGGGGTGCCGGCGGCCCGTCCGGCGAGCCGGCGGCGGAGCACTTCCTGGAGGTCCTGCGGCAGGGCCTCGGCACGGTTTCGCTTCGAAGACGTCATGGTCGTCCGGTCCTCACCGTTCTTCTTGGTCGCTGTCGCCGCGTGCGGCGTCTTCGAGTTCGCTCAGCACCTGTTCCTCCACCAGGTCCGCCAGGGCGGCGACGGTGCGGTGGACCAGGACGTCGCGGGGCGTGAGGGTCACGCCGAAGGTGTCGCCCGCGCGGGAGGCGATGAGCAGGGCGCGCAGGGAGTCGCCGCCCAGGGCGAAGAAGTCGTCCTCGGCGCCCACGGTGGTCTCCAGGGCCTCCTCCCACAGGGCGGCGACGGCCTCCTCGGTGGGTGTGCGGGGCGGCACGTGCCCGGTGGTCCGCTCCCGCGCCTCCGGGCCGGGCGCGGGCAGCGCGGCCCGGTCGGTCTTGCCGTTCTCCGTGAGCGGGAACCGGTCCAGCGTCACGAACGCCGAGGGCACCATGGGGCCGGGCAGGGTGCGGGCGGCGAAGGCCCGCAGCTCCGCGCCGGTGGGCGGCTCGGCGCCGGGCGCGGCGAGCAGGTGGGCCACCAGGCGCGGCAGCCCCGGTTCGTCCTCCCGCACGCTCACCACGGCGTCCAGCACCGCCGGGTGGCGTACCAGGGTCGTCTCCACCTCGCCGGCCTCGATGCGGTGGCCGCGCAGCTTGAGCTGGTGGTCGGTGCGTCCGAGGTGGTGCAGTTCGCCGCGGGCGTCGCGCCGGACCAGGTCGCCGGTGCGGTACATGCGGGTGCCGGGCGGTCCGAACGGGTCGGCGGTGAAGCGGGTCGCCGTCAGACCGGGGCGGCCCAGGTAGCCGCGGGCCAGGGTCGGTCCGGCGAGCCACAGTTCGCCGGGCACGCCGTCGGGGACGGGGCGCAGGCGCGCGTCGAGTACGTAGGCGCCGGTGGCGGGCAGCGGGCGGCCGATGGGCGGCGCGGTGCCGTCCGGTTCCAGCGGGTCGGACCAGGTGGCGACGACGGTCGCCTCGGTGGGCCCGTAGGAGTTGACCATGCGGTGGTGCGGTGCCCACCGGGCGACCAGTTCGGCCCGGCAGGCGTCCGCGCCGACGATCAGGGTGCGCAGGTCCGGCAGGGTGCCGGGGGTGTCCGGTGGGAGGGTGGCGAGCGCGGCGGGCGGCAGCAGGGTGTGCGTGATGCGCGCGGTGCGCAGGACGTCCGCCAGTTCGGCGCCGAGCAGCGGGCCGGGCGGCGGTACGACGAGGGTCGCGCCGCTCGGCAGGGACATGCACAGCTCCAGCACGGAGGCGTCGAAGCTGGGCGTGGCGAAGGCCAGGACGCGGTCCGAGGCGCGGACCTGGTAGTGCGCGGCCTCGGCGGCGGCGAAGCCGGCCAGTCCGCGGTGGGTGACGACGACGCCCTTGGGGGTGCCGGTGGAGCCGGAGGTGTGGATGACGTACGCCGGGTCGTCGAGGTGGAGCGGGCGGACGCGGTCGGCGTCGGTGGGCCGGTGGCCGGGCGTGCCGTCGGGCGGCGCGGCGAGCAGGCCGGCGACCTCCTCGGCGGTGAGGGTGACGGCGGGGCCCGCGTCGCGCAGCATCAGCGCGACCCGCTCGGCCGGGTAGCCCGGGTCCACCGGGAGGAAGGCGGCGCCCGTCTTGGCCACGGCGAGCTGGGCGAGGACCATGTCCACCGAGCGCGGCAGGACCAGCGCGACGAGGTCGCCGGGCCCGGCCCCGCGCGCGATGAGCCGGTGCGCCAGCCGGTTGGCGTGTGCTTCCGTCTCGCCGAAGGTCAGCGGCGACTCCCCCGTGTCGAGGGCGGTCCGGTCGGGCCACCGGTCGACCGCGGCCTCGATCAGCGCGGGCAGCGTCGCCGGGGTCGCCGGCGGCAGCTGCGGGCGTGCGGGGCCGTGCAGCAGCCGGTGCCGTTCACCGGGCGACAGCACGTCGACCGCGTGCAGCGGCGCCTCGTCGCCGGATGCGGCGAGGGCGGTCAGGGTGTGCGTCAGCCGGGCGGCCAGGGCGTGGGCCGTGGTCTCCTCGAAGTACCGGGGGTCGTAGCCGAGTTCCACGCTCAGCTCGTCGCCGGGCGAGATCACCACGGTGAGCGGGTAGTTGGTCGCCTCGCGGGCGTCGAGGTCCCGGATGCGCACGCCGTGCGCGCCGGCGGTGGCGTCGCCCACGGGATAGTTCTCGAAGACCAGCAGGCTGTCGAACAGGGACGTTCCGGGGGGCAGTTCGCTCCACTGGTGGAGGTCCGTCAGCGGCACGTGGTCGAAGCGCCGGTCCTCCGCGCGGGCGGCCTGGAGCTCCCGCAGCCACGTCGCGCACGGCGTGGACTCGTCCACGGTGACCCGCGCGGGCAGGGTGGTGATGAACAGGCCGGTGATCGTGTCGGCGTCCGTCAGGTCGGCGGGCCGGCCGGAGACGGTGGTGCCGAAGCACACCTCCCGCTCGCCGCTGAAGCGCGCCAGCAGCAGCGCCCAGGCGCCCTGCACCAGCGTGTTGAGGGTGAGCCGGTGGCGGCGGG
>NZ_JUJA01000034.1:32614-37576 GCF_001906585.1 Streptomyces kebangsaanensis
GCCGCCGGGACAGCCAGGTTCCCGACCGGGCGGCGGCGCCCGGGGCGGGCCTGCGGTCGTACGGCAGCGGGGTGGGCGCGGCGTAGCCTGCGAGGGCGGCCTTCCAGTGCTCCTCGGCGGCGGCGGTGTCCCGGCCGGCCAGCCAGGCGGCGTAGTCCGCGAAGGGCCGCCGCCGCGGCAGCCGCGGTTCGCCGCCGGCGGCGAGCGCGGCGTGCGCGGCCATCACGTCCGACAGCACGTGGAAGACGCTCCACCCGTCCAGCAGGACGTGGTGGAAGGTCCACAGCACGCGCACCTCGTCGGGGCCGAGCCGGATCAGGGTGACGCGCAGCAGCGGGGGACGGTCCAGGGCGATGCCGCGGGCGCGGTCCTCGTCGAGCAGCCGCCGCAGTTCGGTGTCCCGCCGCGCCGGGTCCAGGCCGCTCCAGTCGAGTTCGGTGACGGGCAGGGTGACGTGGCGGTGCACGGTCTGGAGGGGGACCGGGACCTCGCCCAAGGCCACGGCGGTCCGCAGCACGGGCGTGCGGTCCACGACGTGCTGCCAGGCGGCCGCCAGCAGCCGGGGCTCGCGCACGCCGTCCGCGACGAAGGTGATCTGTTCGGTGTACAGGCCCTCACCGGGTTCGTCCATACCGTGCACGACCATGCCGGTCTGCGTGGGGGTGAGGGGGTAGACGTCCGCCACGTCACGCCCGTCGCCGACCAGCCGGTCCAGGCGGTCCTGGTCGAGGCGGGCCAGCGGGAAGTCCGACGGGGTGCGGCCGCCCGCGCCCGGCTCGGCGCAGTGCCGGACGATCCGCCGCAGCTCCTCCGCCGTCTCCTCGGCGAGGCGTGCGACGGTGTCGCGCCGGTGCACCTGCCGGGAGTACGACCAGGTGAACTCCAGCCGCTCGCCGGTGACCCGGCCGAGGACGTCGATGAGGTGCGGCCGGTCCGCCGAGCGGTCCATGCCGCCGGTCAGTCCGCCGTGGGGCGCGCGCAGCAGACCGTCCTCGGCCGCGCTCCAGTCCTGCTGTCCCAGGTAGTTGAAGCCCACCTGCGGCAGGCCGGGCAGCTCGCGTCCCGCCGTGGGGTGCAGGTGACGCAGCGCGCCGTGGCCCACTCCCCCGCGCGGCACGGCCCGGAGGTTCTCCTTGACCGTCTTCAGCGCGGTCCCCAGGCCGGCGTCGCGGGGCACGTCGAGGCCCACGGGGAACAGGGTGGTGAACCAGCCGACGGTACGGGCGAGGTCGACGTCGTCGAAGAGGTCCTCGCGGCCGTGGCCCTCCAGCGCGATCACCACCCGGTCCTGTCCCGTCCAGCGGGCCAGGACCCGGCCGAGGGCGCACAGCAGGACGTCGTTGACGCGGGTGCGGTAGGCGTCCGGCACGTCCTTCAGGAGCCGGCGGGTGTCCTCGGCGCCGAGGCTCACCGTCACGGTCTCCTCGTCGGCGGCGGTGTTGCCGCCGGTGAGGTCGGTCGGCAGGGCGGTGGGGCGCAGGCCGCTCCAGTGCGCGATCTCGTCGTCGAAACCGCCGTCGGCGGTGTGCGCGGCCAGGCGCCGGGCCCATTCCCGGAAGGAGGTCGTCTTCGGGCCCAGGTCCGGGGTGGCGCCGGCGCGCAGGGCCCGGTGGGCCGTGTCGAGGTCCTCCAGGATCACGCGCCAGGACACCGCGTCGACGACCAGGTGGTGGGCGGCCAGCACCAGGACGGGCGGCCGGTGGTCGTCCGGGCGGCACAGGGCGGCCTTGAGCAGCGGCCCTTGTGCCAGGTCGAACCCGGAGCACAGGCCGGCGGCCACGGCGTCCGGTGTTCCGGGCGTGTCGTGCACCTCGAGGTGCGGCGCGGCGCCGGGCGGGGTGCCGTACTGACGCCACCGTCCGTCGCCGGCCGGTTCACAGCGCATGCGCAGCGCGTCGTGCTGCTCCAGCACCGCCGCGAGGGCGGCGCGCAGCAGCGTTGCGTCGGTGTCGGACGCCACCTCGAAGGAGACCGCCTGGGTGAAGCGGGCCGGGTCGCCGGTGAGGGTGTCGAACAGCCAGTGCTGTACGGGCGTGAGGGGGACGTCCCCGACGACCGGGCCCTGTTCGGCACCGGTCGTCGCGGCCGGGAACTCCTCGGCCGCCGTGGCCAGTTCGGCGACCGTCTGGTGCTGGAAGAGGTGCCGGGGCGTCAGCGCGAGTCCGGCCCGGCGGGCGGCGGAGACGATCCGGATGCCGAGGATGGAGTCGCCGCCGAGCGCGAAGTAGTTGTCCGTCGCGCCCACGTCGGCCACGCCCAGCACCTCGGACCAGATCGCGGCGAGCGTCCGCTCGGTGGCGGTGCGCGGCGGCCGGGTGCCCTCCGTGGTGGCGGCGGCCGACCACACCGGTTCGGGCAGGGCCCGCCGGTCCAGCTTGCCGGTGGCGCCCAGCGGCAGCCGCTCCAGCTCCACCACGACCGCCGGTACCAGGTGGTCGGGCAGCGTCCGGGCGAGGAAGGCGCGCAGGTCGGCCGGTACCGGGGCGTCGCCGCCGCGGGGCACGGCGTAGCCCACGAGGCGTTTGTGGCCGTCGTGTTCCACGACCCGGGCGGCGGACGCGGCCACCCGCGGGTGCCGGGCCAGCGCGGCCTCCACCTCGCCGAGCTCGATGCGGAAGCCGCGCACCTTCACCTGGTCGTCGGTCCGGCCGAGGTACAGCAGGTCGCCGTCGGCCGTCCAGCGGACCAGGTCGCCGGTGCGGTACATGCGGCTGCCGGGCGGGCCGAAGGGGTCGGCGAGGAAACGGGACGCGGTCAGGCCCGGCCGGTTCAGGTAGCCGCGGGCCACGCCGGTCCCGGCCAGGTACAGCTCGCCGGGCGCCCCGACGGGCACGGGGCGCATGCGGGCGTCGAGGACGTAGGCGCGGGCGCCGCCGACGGGCCGGCCGATGGGCGGGTCCCGGTCGGGGTCCGCCGGGTCACAGGTGAAGGCGGTGGCGTAGACGGTGGCCTCGGTGGGGCCGTAGATGTTCATGACCCGGCAGCCCGGGACCGCCGCGCGCACCTGGCGGACGGCGCGGGCGGGCAGCGCCTCGCCGGCCAGGACGACGGTGTCGGCCGTGACGTGCACGGTGTCCTCGGCCAGCAGGCGGTCCAGGGCGGAGGGGACGGCGCTGAGCAGTCCGGCACGCCACGGCCCGGGCCGTTCGGCGAGGGCCAGCAGGTCGCGGACGACCTCGACGCGGCCGCCCGCCAGCAGCGGCGAGAGGATCTCGAACACCGAGACGTCGAAGGTGAGCGACGTGGAGGCCACCAGGTGGGAGAGCCCGCGACCGGTGAACTCGGCGGCGGCCCAGTCGGTCAGCGCCACCACCGAGGCGTGGGGGACGACGACGCCCTTGGGCCGGCCGGTGGAGCCGGAGGTGTGGATGACGTAGGCCGGGTGGTCCGGCAGCAGCCTGCCGCTCCGCTCGCCGTCACCCACGGGGGCGGCGGACGCGGCGGCCAGGCGCCCGGCGCAGGCCGGATCGTCCAGGGCGATCCGCGTGTACGGGCCGTCCGGCAGCCGCGCGGAGGTCTCCGCGCGGGTGATCACCGCGTCGGGCCGCACGTCCTCGAAGAGGAACGCGATGCGCTCCGCCGGATGGCCGGGGTCGACCGGGAGGTAGGCGGCGCCGCTCTTGAGGACCGCGAGGAGCGCCACGACCAGGTCGGCGGTGCGGGGCAGGGCCAGCGCGACGAACCGCTCCGGTCCGGCCCCGGCCTCGATCAGGAGGCGGGCCAGCCGGTTGGCGCGCTCGTCGAGCTGCCGGTACGTGAGGTGCTCGGCGCCGGCGGTCACGGCCGGGGCGTCGGGGGTGCGGGCGGCCTGTGCCGCGAAGGCGTCCGGGAGGGTGCGGTGCGGCGGCCCCGCCACCGGTCCCGCGAGCCGGTCCAGCAGGCGGCGTCCGTCGTCCGGTTCGAGCACCGGCAGGTCGGCCAGGCGGTGGTCGGCGCCGTCGGCGATCCGCGTCAGCAGGGTGCGCAGGCTCGCGCCGAGCCCTTCGACGGTGGCGGCGTCGAAGGCCGCCGGGTCGTAGTCGAGGGACACCGTCACGTCGTCGCCGGGGGCGACGACCACGCCGAGCGGGTAGTTGGTCGGCTCCAGGTCGCGTTCCTGCTCGACGGCGAGCCCGTGCCGGGCCAGGGCGCCCTCGTCGAACGGATAGTTCTCGAAGACGACGATGCTGTCGAACAGGTTGGTGCCGCCGGGCACCTCGCTCCAGGTCTGCAACTGGGCGAGGGAGACGAAGTCGTGGCGCCGGGCCTCCGACTGGGCGGCCTGCACCTCGCGCAGCCACTCCAGCAGGGGGCGCCTGCCGTCGATCCGCAGCCGGGTGGGCAGGGTGTTGATGAACAGGCCCACCATGGAGGTCACGCCGGGCAGTTCGGCCGGGCGGCCGGACACGGTCGTGCCGAAGACGACGTCGTCACCGCCGCCGTAGTGGTGCAGCAGCAGCCCCCAGGCGCCCTGGAGCACCGTGTTGACGGTCAGCCCGGCCCGCTGCGCGGTCTCCTTCAGCCGCGCCGACACCTCCCGCCCGAGGGCCACCCGGACCGTTCCCGACGAGGACGTGCGGTGGGCCCCGGCGGGGCGCCGGTCGCGCGGCAGTGCGGTGGGGACGGCGAACCCGGCGAGGGTCTCGCGCCAGTGGCGCTCCGCACGGCCGGTGTCCTGGGCGGCCAGCCACCGCAGGTAGCCGGCGAAGGGCGCCCGGTCGGGCACCCGCGGGCGGTGTCCGGCGGTCAGGGCCGCGTACCGCTCGCACACCTCGTCGAACACCTGGGCCGCGCTCCAGCCGTCGAGCAGGACGTGGTGGAACGTCCACACCATGCGCACCCGGTCCGGTGCCAGGCGGATCAGCGCGAGCCGCATGAGCGGGGCCGCGCCGAGGTCGATCCCGGCCCGCCGGTCCGCCTCCAGCAGCGCCTCCATCTCCCGCGCGCACCGCTCGGCGGGCCGCCCGGACCAGTCGTGGTGGG
>NZ_JUJA01000034.1:37615-43746 GCF_001906585.1 Streptomyces kebangsaanensis
CCTGCCACACCAGGCGGGTGCGCAGGATCGGGTTCGCGTCCGCCGTGCGCTGCCACGCCTCGGCGAGCGCGTGCGGGTCGGTGACGCCGCGCAGCACCATCTGCACCTGGTTCACGTAGGTGCGGGCCCGGGGGTCCATGAGGCTGTGGAACAGCATGCCCGCCTGCATCGGCGTCAGCGGGTACACGTCCTCGACCGTGCGCCCGTCTCCCACGAGCCGGTCGACGGCGGCCTGGTCGAGCCGGGCCAGCGGGAAGTCCGAGGGCGTGCGGCCGCCGGCGTCCGGGGCGGCGCAGTGCGCGACGATCTCCTCCAGTGACCGCAGCATGCCCTCGGCGAGGGAGGCGACCGTCTCCTCGCGGTGGCGTCCGCCGCTGTAGTGCCAGGTGATCTCCAGCTCGTCGCCCTCCACGCGGGCCACCACGTCCAGCAGGTGCGGACGCGGCGCTCCGGGGTCCTCGGCGCCTCCCAGACCGCCTGGAACGGCCTTCACCAGCGCGCCGCCGTCGGCCGACCAGTCGAACCGGCCCAGGTAGTTGAAGCTGATGCCGGGCAGCGGTGCGGCGGNAGCCGCTCGTCGCCCGCCAGGTGGCGCAGGGCGCCGTGGCCGACACCCCGGTCGGGTACGGCCCGCAGCTGCTCCTTCACGGACTTCAGTGCGGCACCCCAGTCCCCCTCGGGCAGTTCGAGGGCGACCGGGAAGAGGCTGGTGAACCAGCCGACCGTGCGGGACAGGTCGAGGTCGTCGAAGAGCTGGTCCTCGCGGCCGTGTCCCTCCAGTCCCACGGCGACGGTGCCGCGCCCGGTCCAGTCGGCCAGCACGCGGCCGAGGGCGGTCAGCAGGACGTCGTCGACGCGGGTGCGGTAGACGCCGGGAACCCGGCGCAGGAGGTCGTCGGTCCGCCGGCGGTCGAGGCGTACGGTCACCGCGCGCAGGTCGGCGACGGTGTTGCCGCCGTCGAGGTCCACCGGCAGCGGTTCGGCGCAGTGCCGCGACACGGCCTCCCAGTGGGCGCGCCGAGCGGCGGAATCCCCCTCGCCGGTGCGCCGGGTGAGCCGCCGCACCCATTCCCGCACGGACGTCGTGCGCCGCGGCAGCCGTGTCCGCTCACCGGCCCGGGCCTGCCGGTAGGCGGTCTCCAGGTCCTCCAGGAGGATGCGCCAGGAAACGCCGTCGACGACCAGGTGGTGGGCGGTCAGCAGCAGGCGTGCGGCCCCGTCCCGGCCGGTGAACAGGCGGGCGGCGATCAGCGGGCCGGTGTCCAGCCGGAAGCCGGTGTGCGCCTCGTGCGAGAAGCGGGCCTCGGCCTCCTCGGCGGCCTCCGCGTCGAGACCGTTCAGGTCGTGGACCCGCAGCAGCCGGGGGACCTCGGTGTCCGGGGCGGCGTACTCCTGGTGCCAGGTCCCGTCCGCGGCGCGGGTGAAGCGGGCGCGCAGGGCGTCGTGGTGGGTCCACAGCGCGGCCAGGGCGGCGTTCAGCGCGCCGGCGTCCACGTCCTCGGCCGTCTCGACGACCACGGACTGGTTGAAGTACTCCGGGCGCGGCGGCTCGGCGTCGAGGAACCAGCGCTGGATGGGGGTGAGCCCGACCTCGCCGGTCACCGGACCGGTGTCCGCGACGGCCTGGGCGGCGCCGGTCGCGGCGGTGGCCAGGGCGGCGAGCGTGGGGTGCCGGAACAGGTCCCTCGGGGTCAGCGCGAGCCCCGCGGCGCGGGCGCGGGAGACGACCTGGATGCTGACGATCGAGTCGCCGCCCAGCATGAAGAAGTTGTCGTCGACGCCGACCCGTCGCACGCCGAGGAGTTCGGCCCAGACACCGGCGAGCACCCGCTCGACCTCGGTGCGCGGCGCGCGGTAGGCGGTGTCGGCCCCCACCGACGGGTCGGGTTCGGGCAGGCGTCGCCGGTCGACCTTGCCGTTCGCGGTCAGGGGCAGCTCCGCCACGGTGACGAACGCGGCCGGGACCATGTAGTCGGGCAGTTCGCCGGACAGGCGGTCGCGCAGCTCGGCCGCCGGCGGCACCGCCGCGCCGGGCGCGGGCACCAGGTGGGCGACCAGGCGTTTGCGGCCCGCGTGCCGCGACACCGACACCACCGCCTCGGCGATCGCCTGGTGCGCGGTGAGCCGGGCCTCGATCTCGGCGGGTTCGACGCGGAAGCCGCGGATCTTGATCTGGTCGTCGGCGCGTCCCACGAAGTGCAGTTCGCCGTCGGCGCTCCAGCGCACGATGTCGCCGGTGCGGTACATGCGGCTGCCGGGCGGGCCGAACGGGTCGGCCAGGTAGCGGGCCGCCGTCGCGCCGGGACGCCCGGTGTAGCCACGGGCGAGTCCGGCGCCCGCGAGGTACAACTCGCCTGGGACGCCGGGTGGTTGCGGCTGGAGCGCGTTGTCCAGGACGTACCCGCGGGTGTCGTCCAGGGGGCGGCCGATGGGCAGGGTCGCGGGCAGCGCGTCACCGGCGCGGAAGACCCGCCGGGTGGCGAAGGTGGTGGTCTCGGTCGGGCCGTACACGTCGACGACGGTGAGGTCCGGGCAGGCGTCCAGCACGCGCCGTACGGCGGAGCCGGGCACGGCCTCGCCGCCGGTCCACACCTCGCGCGCGCCGGTCAGGCACCCGGGGTCCTCCTGGGCGAGGAGGCGGAACAGGCCCACCGTCAGGAACAGGCAGTTCACCCCCTGTTCGGTGATCGCGTGGCGCACGGCGGCGGCTTCCAGGTCCCCGGGCGGGGCGAGCACGGCCGTGCCGCCGCGCAGCAGCGGCACCCACACCTCGTAGGTGGAGGCGTCGAAGGCGTGCGGGGAGTGCACGAGGACCCGGTCGTGACGGGCGAAGGCACGGTCGAGGGCGAGCGCCGCGACGTCCCGCTGCCGCGCCGCCACGCCCTTGGGGTTGCCGGTGGAGCCGGACGTGAACATGAGGTACTGGACGTTGTCCGGGTGCACGCGCGGCACGGCCGTGGGTTCCGGGGCCGCGGCGGCGGTGTCGTCCGGCCGCAGCACGCGGCCCTCCGGGAGAAGGGCCGCGGCCGTCTCCTCCCAGGTCCCGTCCGTGAGCAGCAGGCCGGCGCCGGCTTCCCCGAGCATCGTGCGCAGCCGCTCCCGCGGTGCCCTGCCGTCGAGCGGGACGTACACGCCGCCGAGGCGGGCGAGGGCGACCTGGGTGACGACGAGGCCGGCCGAGCGGTCCATCAGGACGCCGACGGGGACCTCCGGGCGGACCCCGAGCGCGGCCAGCCGGCCGGCCAGTGCCGCGGCCCGGTCGTCGAGTTCGCGGTAGGTGAGCCGCTCGTCGCCGGCCAGCAGCGCGACGGCGTCGGGGGTGCGCCGCACCTGGGCGGCGAACAGGTCCGCGGTGGTCGCCGCGGGGGTGCCGGTGGCGGTGTCGTTCCACGCGTGGAGCACCTGCTCGCGCCGGGCGGCCGTCAGCAGGGGCAGGCGGGCGGGCGCGCTCCGCGGTGCAGTGGCGAAGCCCTCCAGCAGGACGGTGAGGTACTCGGCCATCCGCTCGACGGTGGCGGCGTCGAAGAGGTCCGGGTCGTAGCCGAGGCGCAGGGCGAGTTCCGTGCCGGGGTACGCGACCAGGCCGAGCGGGTAGTTGGTGGTCTCGATGCCGTCCAGGCCGGTGAGCCGCAGGCCGTGCGCGGCGGCGGAACGGTCGTCGACCGGGTAGTTCTCGAACACCACGATGCTGTCGAACAGGGCGGCGCGTTCGGGCAGTTCGGTGAACGCCCTCATCCGGTGCAGCGGCACGTGGTCGTGGCGGCGGTCCTCGCTCTGCTCCTGCTGGAGCCGGCCCAGCCAGGTGAGCAGCGTCCCGTCCCGTGGCACGGTCACGCGGGTGGGCAGGGTCGCGATGAACAGGCCGGTCATGGCGTCGGCCCCGGGCAGCTCGGGCGGCCGTCCGGAGACGGTGGTGCCGAAGACCACCTCGTCGCGGGCCGCCAGGCGGCTCAGCAGCAGCGCCCAGGCGCCCTGTACGAGGGTGTTCATGGTCAGGCCCGCCGTCCTGGCCAGGCCCTCCAGTGCCCGGGTGGTGGCCCCGGGCACCGTGACGCGCACCGCCCGCGTCGACTCCGCGCGGTGGCTCTCGCGGGGTTCGCGGTCGAAGGGCAGCGCGGTGGCCTCGCTCAGGCCGTTCAGGCGGGTCCGCCAGTGCCGTTCGGCCTCGGCCCGGTCGGCGCGGCCCTGCAGCCAGGCGACGTAGTCGCGGAAGGGGCGGCGGTCGGGCAGTGGGACGTCCGCGGCGCCCGCCAGGCCGGCGTGGCACGCGAAGACGTCGGAGAGGACCTGGAACAGGCTCCAGCCGTCCAGGATCAGGTGGTCGAAGGACCACACGACACGGACCTCGCGGTCGGAGACCCGGGCCAGCACCAGGCGCTGGAGCGGTGCACGCGTCAGGTCGACACCGCGGGCGCGGTCGCGGTCGAGCAGGTCGCGCAGCCGCTCGTCCCGCTCGGCGTCGGACAGGCCGCGCCAGTCCAGCCGCTCCACCGGCACGGCTGCTGCGCGCTGCACCACGAGAAGCGGTTCGGGCACGTCCTGCCACACCACGCGGGCGCGCAGCACCGGCGTGCGGTCCGTGACCCGCTGCCAGGCGTCCGCCAGCACGGCCGGGTCCTCCACGCCGTCCAGGACGAACGTCAGCTGCTGGAAGTACACGCCGCGGTCGTCCTGCGAGAGCCGATGGAAGAGCATGCCGGCCTGGGTGGGTGTGAGGGGGTGGACGTCCTCCACGCCGGCGGGGTCGCCGCCCGCGATCCGGTCGACGTGCGTCTGGTCGAGCCGGGCCAGCGGGAAGTCCGAGGGGGTGCGTCCGGCGGCGCCGGGCCGGGCCGCGTGGCGGGCGAGGCCGGCCAGCGCGTCGGCGAACCGTCCGGCGAGGTCCGCGACGGTGTCCCGCCGGTGCAGCTGGTCCGAGTAGAACCAGGTGAACTCCAGGCTGTCGCCGTCCAGCCGCCCCACGACCTCCAGGGCGTGCGGGCGTGACGCCGAGGGGTCGGCGTCCAGCTCCAGCGGACGCAGCAGCCCGCCGTACAGCCCCTCGGAGGTCCCGGAGAGCCCGAAGCGGCCCAGGTAGTTGAAGCTGATCCGCGCGGTGGTCGCCGGGAGCGGCGCGGCGTCGCGGCCCGGCAGGGTCAGGACGCCGTGGCCGAGGCCGTGCCGGGGCACCGCGCGCAGCTGCTCCTTGACCTGCTTGAGCACGGCGTCCCAGGGCGCCTCGGGCGGGACGGCGAGGGCGACGGGGTGGCGGGTGGTGAACCAGCCGACGGTGCGGCTGGTGTCGACGTCGGCGAACAGTTCCTCGCGGCCGTGGCCCTCGACGTCCACCAGCACCCGGTCGTGACCGGTCCAGCCGCACAGCACCCGGCCGAGGGCGGCGAGCAGGACGTCGTTGGCCCGGGTGCGGTAGGTCTCGGGCAGGGTCCGCAGCAGCACTTCGGTGTCCCCGGGCCCGAGGCGTACCGTCACCGAGCGCTGCGAGGCGTAGGTGTTGGCGCCCGTCCGGTCCGCCGGCAGGGCGGCCCGGGCGCCTTCGGTCGCCCGCGTCCAGTACTCCCTCTCGTCGTCGAAGCCGCCGGCGGCGGCGTGCGCGGCGAGGCGCTCGGCCCAGTGCCGCAGCGGGGACGACTTCGGGGGCAGCGCCGCCGCTCCGTCCCGGCCGGCGCGGCGGGCTCGGTAGGCCCGGTCGAGGTCCTCGAGGAGCAGGCGCCAGGAGACTCCGTCGACGACGAGGTGGTGGACGGCCAGGTGCAGCACGTGCGGCCGTCCGGGGCCCCGGTCGTGCAGTACGGCACGCAGCAGCGGGCCGTGGCGCAGGTCGTGGGGGCCGAGGTGCGGGGTGTCGGTGTCCGGACCGGTGTGGCGCGCGAGGCGGCAGCGGGCTGCCGGGCCGTCGATCAGCCACCGTACGCCCGCCCGGTCGGTGAGGAAGCGGGAGCGCAGGGCGTCGTGGTGGGCGATCACGTCGTCGAGGGCGTCCTCGAGTGCCCTCGCGTCGACGCCGGCGTGCAGTTCCACCGAGAGGGTCTGGCCGAAGTGCCCGGCCCGCTCGGCGGCGCTGTCGAAGAGCCAGTGCTGGATGGGGGTCAGGGGCGCGGGGCCGGTCGCCTCGACGGGCGCGGACGCGGCGG
>NZ_JUJA01000034.1:43755-52400 GCF_001906585.1 Streptomyces kebangsaanensis
GGCTTCCCGCCTCGTCGGCGCAGCGGGCCAGGGCGGCGACCGTCTGGTGCCGGTAGACGTCCCGCGAGGTGATCGTGAGGCCCGCCTGCCGGGCCCGGGCCACGACCTGGATGCTGAGGATGGAGTCACCGCCCAGCGCGAAGAAGTTGTCGTCCGCTCCGACCCGCTCCACGTGCAGGACCTCGGTCCAGATGGCGGCGAGGGTCCGTTCGGTGGGGGTGCGGGGCGCGACGTGGCGCGCGGCGGGTTCGGCCGGCGCCGGGTCGGGGAGCCGGCCGCGGTCCAGTTTGCCGTTGGGGTTGAGCGGCAGGGCGGGCAGCACCACGACGGCCGAGGGGACCATGTAGTCGGGCAGGGTGCGCCCGAGTTCGCGGCGTACCGCCTCCGGTTCCACGCGGGTACCGGGGGCGGGGACGACGTATCCGGCCAGGCGGCGGTGGCCGTCGCCGTCGCGGACGGTCGCGGCGGCCTCGGCGACGCCCGCGCAGCGGCGCAGGGCCTCCTCGACCTCGCCCAGTTCGATGCGGAAGCCGCGCACCTTGACCTGCTGGTCGGTGCGGCCGAGGTACTCGAGCCGGCCGTCGGCGCTCCAGCGCACCAGGTCGCCCGTGCGGTACATGCGGTCGCCGGGGGCGCCGAAGGGGTCGGCGACGAAACGCGCGGCGGTCAGGCCGGGGCGTCGCAGGTAGCCGCGGGCCAGTCCGCCGCCACCGAGGTACAGCTCGCCGGTGACGCCCGGAGGCTGGGGGCGCAGCAGGCGGTCCAGCACGTAGGCGCGGGTGCGGGCGACGGGACGGCCGATGGGCGGGGCCTGGTCGGGGACGGTGCCGCCGGCGAACCAGGCGGTGGCGTAGACGGTGGCCTCGGTCGGGCCGTAGAGGTTCGCCACCTCGGCCGAGGGCATGGCGTCCCTGATGTCCCGCACGGTCCGGGCGGGCAGGGCCTCGCCCGCCAGGACGACGGTGTCCGCCTCGACCGCGCTGTCGCCGCCGAGCACGCGGGAGAGCACGGACGGGACGCCGCTGAGGAGTCCGGCCCGGCGGGGGCCGGGGCCGTCGGCGAGGGCCGGGAGGTCGGCGACCACCTCGACGCCGCCGCCGGCCAGCAGGGGGCACAGCAGCTCGAAGACGGACACGTCGAAGTTGAGGGAGGTGGACGCGACGACGTGCGCCAGCCCGCGCGGGCCGAACGTCTCCTCGGTCCAGGCGGCCAGCGCGGCCACGCTGCGGTGGGTGACGACCACGCCCTTGGGACGGCCGGTGGAGCCGGAGGTGTAGATGACGTAGGCGGGGTGGGACGGGTCGAGCGGCCGGGTCCGGTCGGCGTCGGTCAGGTCGGCGTCGGTCAGGTCCGGGGCGCCGGCATCGGACGGCTCGGCGTCCTCCAGGGGCAGTGCGTCCTCCAGGAGCAGTGGCTCGCAGTCGTCGGGGAGCGCGTGGACGGTCCCACGGGTGGCGACGACGAGGGCGGGGGCCGCGTCGGCGAGCATGAAACGGATCCGCTCGGCCGGGTAACCGGGGTCGACGGGCAGGTATCCGGCGCCCGCCTTCAGGACGGCCCACAGCACCGGTAACAGGTCGGCGGAGCGCGGCAGGCACAGCGCCACCAGGGACTCCGGACCCGCGCCGTGCGTCGTCAGCAGCCGGGCGAGCCGGTTGGCACGCCGGTTCAGCCCGGCGTAGTCCAGCCGGGCCTCGCCGCAGGTCACGGCGGTCCGGTCGGGGGTTCGGGTCACCTGCGCCTCGAACAGCGCCGGGAGTGTGGCGCCGTCGGCGTGGTCGCCGGCCGGCGCGGGCGGGTTCCAGGAGTCGAGGAGCGTGCGCCGCTCGTCGTCCGACAGCAGCGGCAGTTCGGCCAGCGTCCGGTGCGGGCCGTCCGCCATGCCTTCCAGCAGGCGGTGCAGCTGCCGGCTCATCCGGGCCACGGTCGCCGCCTCGTACAGGTCGGTGTTGTACTCGACCGTCAGCTCGCAGTCGCCGTCGGTGCGCGGCGCGAACTCCAGCACGAGGTCGAAGCGGGCGGCCGGGCGGGGCAGCGGATGCTCCTCGATCCGCACCCCGGCCGCCGGCGCAGGACGGGCGGGCGCCGCCTGCTGCACCACCAGCACCTGTACCAGCGGAGTGCGGCTGGGGTCCCTCGGCGGGGCCAGTTCCTCGACCACCCGGTCGAACGGCACGCCGTCGTGCGCGAAGGCGTCCAGCACGGTCGCGCGCACAGACTCCACGAACCGGTCGACCGTGACGGTGTCGTCGACCTCGCCGCGCAGCACGACGGTGTTGGCGAAGAAGCCCGTCACGTCCTCCAGTTCGCGGCGGCCCCGCCCGTTGGTGACGGTCCCGAACGCCACGTCCCGCTGCCCGGAGTAGCGGGAGAACAGCACGGCCGCCGCCCCGGCGAACAGGGTGAAGACGGTCGTGCCGCGGCCCTGGGCCAGCTGCCGCAGCCGGTCCACCAGGTGCTTCGGGAGGTGGTGGCGGTGTGCCGCGCCCGCGGTGGTGCGCACCGCCGGCCGGGGCCGGTCGGTGGGCAGTTCGAGTTGCTGCAGGCCGGCCAGGTGGCGCTTCCAGTAGCCGAGGTCGTCGGCGTCCGCGTCGCCGGTGCGCCGCTCGCGCTCCCACAGCGCGAAGTCCGGGTACTGCACGCCCGGCCGGGGAAGGCCGTCCGGTTCGCCGCGGGCCTCCGCGCGGTAGAGCGCCACCAGGTCCCGGGTCAGGACGCCGACCGACCAGCCGTCGGTGACGATGTGGTGCTGGGCCAGCAGCAGGACGTGGTCCTCGGGCGCGCGGCGGACGAGCAGCGCCCGGGTCAGGGGCCCGGTCGTCAGGTCGTGGGGGCGGCGCAGTTCCTCGGTCAGCAGGCGCTCGACGGCGTCGTCCCGCCGGTCGGCGGGCAGGTGCTCGACGTCGCAGGTGCGCAGGGGGAGTACCGCCTCGGGGGCGATCAGCTGGACGCCCCGGCCGTCGACGGTGGCGAAGGTGGTGCGCAGGGAGTCGTGGCGGGCGGCGAGCCCGTCCAGGGCGCGTCGCAGGGCCGGCGTGTCGAGCGGACCGCGCAGCCGCAGCGACACGCCGGTGTTGTACTCGGTTCCGCCGTCGGTGAGGTCGTCGAGGAACCACAGGCGTCGCTGGGCGCTGGAGAGCGGGACGGGCTTTCCGCGCGGGGCGGAGGGGATCGGATCCGGCGGCGCGGCGGCGGACGGCTCGGCGGCCAGCGGGGCGAGCGCGGCGACGGTCCGTGCGGTGAACACGTCGCGCAGGGAGAGCCGGGCGCCGAGGACTTCCCGGATCCGCGTCAGGGTGCGGGCGGCGAAGATCGAGTCGCCGCCCAGGTCGAAGAAGTCGTCGGTGACGCCGACGACGTCGACGCCGAGGACGTCGGCCCAGATCGCGGCCAGGGCCCGCTCGTCGCCGGTGCGCGGCTCGACGTGCTCCTCGGTCCGCGCGCCGCCGGGGGCGGGCAGGGCCCGCAGGTCGGTCTTGTGCTGCGGGGTGAGCGGCAGCGCGTCCAGGACGACGACGGCGGAGGGCACCATGTGGGCCGGCAGGGAGGCGGCGAGGGCGGCGCGCAGCCGGGCGGGCTCTGGCCTGCGGGCCGGGTCGGCGGGCGTGACGTAGCCGACGAGCCGGCCGCGGGCGGGTTCCTCGTCGCGGACCACGACGACGGCCTCGCGGACGCCGGGGTCGCGGGTCAGGGCGGCCTCGATCTCGCCGGGCTCGATGCGGAAGCCGCGCACCTTGACCTGCCGGTCGGCCCGGCCGAGGAACTCCAGCTCGCCGTCCGCCCTGCGGCGCACCCGGTCGCCGGTGCGGTAGAGGCGGGCGCCGGGCGGTCCGGAGGGGTGGGCGACGAACCGGGTCGCGGTCAGGCCGGGGCGGCCGAGGTAGCCGCGGGCCAGCCCGTCGCCGCCCACGTAGAGCTCGCCCTCGGTGCCGGGTTCCACCGGACGCAGCGCCGCGTCCAGGACGTGGGCCCCGGTGCCGGGCAGCGGGCTGCCGATGGCCGGTGTGCCGGTGCCGGCGGTGAGCGGTCCGGTCCAGGTGGCGACGACGGTGGCCTCGGTGGGCCCGTAGGAGTTGATCATGCGGCGGCCGGGTGCCCACCGGTCGACGAGGTGGGCCGGGCACGCCTCGGCCCCGACGATCAGGGTGCGCAGGTGCGGCGCGCCGCCGGTGTCCGCCGGGTCGGGCAGGGTGGCGAGGGCGGCGGGCGGTATGAGGGCGTGGGTGATGCGGTGCTCGTCCAGGACGGCGGCCAGTTCGTCGCCCAGCCAGGGCCCGTCCGGCGGTACGACCAGCAGGGCGCCGGACAGGACGGAGATGCACAGCTCCAGTACGGAGGCGTCGAAGCTGGGTGAGGAGAACTGCAGCACGCGGTCGCCCGGGCCGACGGCGTACCGCTCGGCGGCGGCCGCGGCGAAGGCGCCGATGCCGCGGTGGGTGACGGTGACGCCCTTGGGGGTGCCGGTGGATCCGGAGGTGAAGATGACGTACGCCGCGTGGTCGGGGAGCACCCGCCTCTCGGGCGGGTTCGCCTCCTGGTCCCCGGCGTCCGTCAGCGCGCGGACCCGGTCCGGGTCGTCCAGGACGACGGCCGGTGCGGCGTCGGCGAGCATCAGGGCACGCCGTTCGGCCGGGTAGCCGGGGTCCACGGGGAGGAAGGCGGCACCGGCCAGGACCACGGCCAGTTCGGCGGCGATCAGTTCCATCGAGCGCGGCAGGACCAGCGCCACCGTCCGCTCCGGTCCTGCGCCGCCTGCGACGAGGTGGGCGGCGAGACGACCGGCCCGCCGTGCGAGTTCCCCGTACGACCAGGTGCGCCGGCCGTCGGTCACCGCGGGGGCGTGCGGGTCGCGCCTCACCCGCTCGGCGAACAGCTCGCCGAGCGGGACGTGACGGGGGGCGTGGTCCGCGCGGGGCGGCGGGGTGGTGCCGGCCGGTGCGGGGGCGGGCGCGGCGGGGCGCTGGGCGTGCAGATCCGTCATCGGGATGAATTCCTCCGGGCGTGGGGCGGCGCGCAGACCCGGCGCGCCGGTCTCGGGCAGTCCGCGGGCACACCGGGGCGGGGGTCCGGTGTGCGGGGCGGGTGCGTGACGCGGGCGCGGTCAGACGGTGCCGGTGCGGCGCGCGGTGCGTCCGGATATCTGCAGGCGGTCGATGGTCCCGGTGGCGGGGTCGCGGTGGAAGCGGCCGCCGGGCTCGTGCCGGCCGGTCGCCGGGTCGACCAGATCGCAGGACAGGTCCGGGTAACACACCAGCGGCAGGGGGTAGTCGCCGTCGACGGACAGGGTCGGCGTGCCGTCCCCGTCGAGCTTGACCGCGTACTCGGTGCCCCCGTTGCGGTAGGTGCCGGCGCATTCCGGCAGCGGTACGGCGGTACCGCGGCGGGCGGTGGCCGGGGCGGTCGGCACGCGTACGCCGGTGAGCCGGGCGAGGTCGGCGGCGAGGTCCCGCCACAGGGCGGTGGCGCCGCCGGCGTTGCCGGTGAAGGCGACGACGACGCCGCTGTCCGGCTCGGCCCGCAGGTGGCAGGAGGTGCCCTGGGCGTTCCCGTCGTGGCCGCACCACACGCGGCCGTCCTGCCGGAAGAGGGCGAGGCCCAGGCCCCAGGAGTCCGCCAGGGCCCCGGGGTCGGCGGCCGGTTCGGGGCGGCGCATCCGGGCGGCGACGGACGCGGGCAGGACGGTGGACCGGCCGATGACGGCCCTTCCCAGGGCCACCATGTCCTCGGCGCCCGCCAGCAGGGCTCCGGCCGGAGCCTCCACCGGGGCGAGGTTCTGGTGGGCCGGGCGCACCAGGCCCGTGGCCGTGTTGAGGGCGTGGCCGGCGGCGACCGGCCGCGCGGGGGTGGCGTCGCCGAGGAAGGCGGGGACGATGCCGAGGGGTTCGAGGAGGAGCGCTCGCAGCGCTTCCTGCCAGGCCATGCCCGTCACTTCGGACACGATCCGGCCGGCGGCGACGTAGCCGGCGTTGGAGTAGGAGAAGCCGGTCCCCGGCGGGAACAGGGCGCTCTGCGCGGTGCAGACCGCCGAGAGGTAGCGCGTGGTGGTGGTGCCGGCGGCGCTGTCGGAGTCGGGGCCGGTGGGCAGGCCGGCGGTGTGGCTGAGCAGGTGGCGCACGGTCACCTCGGGCAGCGGCCGTAACTCGGGCAGCAGTTCGGCGGCGGGCTCGTCGAGGTCGAGGTCTCCGTCGTCGGCGAGGAGCAGTACGGCGGCGGCCGTGCCGAGCTTGGTGACGGAGCCCAGGGGTACGGCCGTGTCCGCGGTGAACGGGGTTCCCGTCAGGGCGTCGGCCGTGCCGGTGTGCACGCTGAGGGTGCGCGTGCCGGTGTGGACGGCCAGTTGGGCGCCGGGCACGCGGTGGGCGCGTGCGAGGGAGTCGAGGCGGCTCTGCAGCTCCCGGCGCAGCGGGGACGGCGCCAGGTCGGCGGCCGGAGCGGCGGTGGGGTACGGCATGGGAAGGAAACTCCTGGTGAGAGCGGGTGTGGGGAGGGGCCGTGGTCGGCCCGTGGGTGAGCGGTGCCGGGCCTGCGCGCGTCGACGCGCCTCACGGCCTGGTGACGGCGATCGGCAGGTGGCGTACGCCGACGATGACGGCCGGGTTCTGGTACGTGACGTCGGCGCAGGAAGGGACCGTGATGGTGGGGAAACGTTCCATCAACATATGCAGCGCGATCCGTGCTTCCAGCCGGGCCAGTGGCGCGCCGAAGCAGAAGTGGATGCCGTGGCCGAAGGTCAGATGGGGATTCGGACTGCGGGCCACGTCGAAGACGTCCGGAGCGGTGAAGCGGGAGGGATCACGGTTGGCGGCACCCAGGTGCACCATCAGCAGGGTGTCGGCCGGGATCTCGTGGCCGTCGAGCACCACCGGTCGGGTGGTGCGCCGTCCCAGCTCGGGGAAGGGCGGCAGCCAGCGCAGCACTTCCTCGACGGCGTCCGGCAGCCGTCCGGGGTTCTCGCGCAGCACGGCGAGGGTTCCGGGATGCCGGTCGAAGAGGACCACGGCGTTGCCGAGCAGCGCGGTGGTGGTGATGTGCCCGGCGACCAGCAGCAGGGCGACGAATCCGACGATCTCCTCGTCCGCCAGGCGCGTTCCGTCCACCTCGGCGGTGAGGAGCCTGCTGGTGAAGTCGTCCCCGGGGTGGGCGCGGCGGTGCCGGATGTGGTCCAGCACATAGCCGTTCATCTCGCGCACGGTCGGGGCGATGGCCTCCAGCGCCCGTTCCAGGTCGGCCATGTCGAGGCTGTCGCCGAGCTGGTCGCCGCCGAAGAGGATGCCGGCCCACTCCTGGAACAGTCTGTGGTCGTCGGCGGGGATGCCGAGGAGTTCGGCGATCACGATGATCGGCAGGGGGTAGGCGAGGGTGTCGACCAGGTCGAACCGGTCGCGGTCGGCGACACCGTCGAGCAGGCGCGCGCACACGGCCTCGATGCGCGGTTCGAGCCCGTGGACCACTCTGGGGGTGAAGGCCTGGCTCACCAAGGTGCGGAGTTTGCGGTGTCCCGGCGGGTCCATGCCGACGAAGTTGCCCTGCCGGAAGGTCTCGAAGTCCTGCTGGGTGGGGGCGATGGGCGTGAGGTCGGAGGAGTACGTCGCCGGGTCGGCGAGCACGGCGGAGACCCCCTGGTGGTCCACGACACGCCACTGGCCCTGCGCTTCGTCGTAGGCCACGGGGCCCGCCTCACGTAAGGACCGCCACCGGTCGGGTAACGCCTCCAGGGGCGATTCGGTCCCGGACAGTCGTGTGCTTGTCAACCGTTTCTCCTTGGGTCGAGGACGCGCGGATCCGGCGGTGGGTCACCGGCGGTGCCGTGGGTGCGCCGGGCGGGAAGCCGTGGCCGTCATGGGCGTGGTCAACGGGCGTGGCACCGCACGGCAGCTCTCGCTCCGCGCCGGGTGGCCGACTCGTGGCCGGGCTGGGCCGACCACCGCTCGGGAGCGACCCGCCCGTCCTCCCTTCACGGAATGCGGGTGGCCCCCTGGGGCGTCAGGAGACCTGGGGACAGGTTCCGTACGGCAGGGCGGCGGTTCCGAGCGGTCCGGACGTCCGCCGTGCGGCCGGCAGGCCCGCACGCCCGCAGTCTGGTGACACGTGCCTCGGGCACCGAGCAGATATCACTACATCCCCCCGTGACTTTCCCCGCGCAGCAGCCCCGCGCAGGACTCCCCTGTCTCACGATTCAGTGCTTCGCGTGCCAAGAACGCGCTTCGACGCGGTCCATTCCGGCCGAAGGCGCTCACAGTTTTCACGTCGGGTCACGATCTGGCAACCCCCCGAAACCGAGGGGGGACGGCCCGTCAGTAGCCCATCGCGAGGGGCGTGTATCCCGTCGTTCCACACTCAAACCCCTTGCATCAAAGGAAAGTTGACTTTCCTCTCGACAACCGGGCCATGACCGCCGCCACCTGCACCATCCGCCTCGGACGCATGGACGCCCGCCCCATGGGTCCCGGCCGGATTCGGCAACGGCATGTCTGAACGCCACCCGGTACAAACTCCTTGGTGAGCGCTCGGCACGGGTCCCTTGGCGGGTGCTCGGCGCGGGAAACGACCTGGCGCACGGAGGAAACCACCGGCGCGCACGGTCACCGCGCGTGCGCGGGCGTACGCCAACAAGCTCGCGGCAGTACCGCAAGCCCCGCGAGCCG
>NZ_JUJA01000034.1:52448-55185 GCF_001906585.1 Streptomyces kebangsaanensis
GAGCCGTACGAAGGTGTCCGGACGGTCCGTCAGGAAGAAGTGGTCCCCGGGGAGGATCTCCAGCCGGAAACCGGCCGTGGTGTGACTCTTCCAGGCTGCGGCCTCCTCCGGCGCGACCTGTGGGTCCCGGTCCCCGGTCAGGCAGAGGACCGGCGTGTCCACCACGGCGTCGGGGGCCGGCCGGTACCGGGTGACCGCCCGGTAGTCGTTGCGCATGACGGGCAGGAGCAGGTCCATGAGTTCCGGGCTGCGGACGATCGCCGGGTCGGTGCCGCCGAGACCGGCAAGGTGGTCGAGGATCTCCTGGTCGGAGTCGAAAGCCGGGATCTCGCGCGGTGCCGACGGGGCGGTCCGGCCGGAAACGACGAGACGGCAGTGTGCCGTCGACCGATCGCGCCCGAGCCGGAGTACCGACTCGAAGGCGACGGACGCCCCCATGCTGTGGCCGACGAGCACGAGCGGCACGGGCTCCGCCGCCCATCGCCGCAGGGACGGCATCAGCCGGTCGGCGAGTCCCTCGACGGTCGCCACGAACGGTTCGCCGAGGCGCTCCTGCCGCCCCGGGTACTGGACGGCCGCGACGTCGTACCCCTCGGGGAACCGCCGCGCGAACGGCGCGTAGAACGAGGCGGCGCCGCCGGCGTGCGGAAAGAAGAGCACGCGCGCGCGAGGTGGCACGGCACCGCGCAGTGGTCTGATCCAGGGGTCCTTGCCCTCCATCGGCGCTCCCGCCCTTCCTCCCTGTGGCCGGGGTTGCGCGCCCGGCCGGCTTGGTGTGACCATCGCCGACCGTACGGTGCCCGCGCGCCGCCCGTCAGCAGGGCAGCGGAACCCTCCGGAAGCCGTGGGCCATGACCCGTCGGTCACCGGTCGTGAACCGTGGGCCGTCAGGGACGGTGGTAGCCCATGAGCGTTGTCGGTCCGAGGGCTGTCCGGTCGTGGCCGGCCCCGGCTGAGGTGATCTTTCCGGGGTTGGTGTGACCACGGCGTCGGCAGGTCCCGCGACAGGCTGACCACCAAGATCCACCCGGCGGCCGACGCCCGTTGCCGGCCCCCGGGTCCGCCCTCACCGCCGGACAGGCCGACGGTGCGCCCTCCTTCAGCGCCGTAGGAACGCCACCGCGCCCCATGCTGACCGTTTGCCGACCCGAGCGAGGTCGACCCAGCCGGTCTGCCGACGGCCAAGCCTTGTCGATCCGTCGGTCTGTCGACTTCGCGGTCCGGAGCCGTCAGCGGTCGTCGTGGCCTCCGTGCGAGCCGCCGCCGTGGTGGTCGTCCCGGCCGTCGTGCCGGTGGCCGAGCCGACGACGCCGATGCCGGGGCGCCGCACCTCGACGGTCACCTGCTCTCCCGCGTGCCCGGAGAATCCGTCGATGGAGACGAAGTCCCGGTCCGGGAAGATCGTGATGTTGTCCGGGAAGACCGGAACAGCGGCTTGGGCGGTGACGGGCGCCATCGAGGCGCTGATCACCATGCCGGAGATGACGAGGCCGGCAGCGGCGGTACGCTTCCCCCTGCCCCCGCCCCGCGCGAACTTGCTCATGACGACATTCCCCTCTGTGGCGACACACGGACCGACCGGCGCCGGGCGGTCGGCTGCGATGAGCGGGTTCCAAGGTCCCCGATTCCCGTGCACCGCGGCAGCCTCGTCTTGGGCACCCCCCTATCCCCCATCTGGAGGGGTCGTCCCTTCCCACGGCGTGCCGCGGGGCGACGTGAGCGGACGGTCCGGGCTCAGAAGGCGGGGCAACCGCACGCGTTGAAGCCCCGCCACGAGGTGACCGGGCTTTCAGTGTGTTCGAGGCGCCGCGTGCTACGCCGCCCGGCACGCCTTGCGCCCGGGGCGGAAACCCATTGCCCGACCGCCGGACGGGCAGCACATGGTGGACCGACAGCACCGGGCAACGACGAACGGACGGCCGTGGCGACCGCGTACAGCGCGTCCGCCACCGAGCACATCCCTGGACAGGCCCGGACGATCAGAATCACCGGCCACGGCGACCGCTCCGCCACAGTCGGCCGCAGCACCGGGACATGCCGGATGCCGCCCCGCTCCGAGGACCTTGGGGTCTGCGGGATGTGCGCCCCGCTGCTGCCGAACACCACCGTCCTGGTCCGCGCGGCCAAGCCGAGCCACACCAGCGGGCGGCCCGTGGCACAGGTGCCGGCCTCCGCGCGGCCGGGCGTTCCCGGCGGCTTCTCCTCCCTGGCCACGGCTCCGGCAGAAGGGGATCCGGCACCGGTGCGGCGATCCCGCCTCTCATCGAACCGGTCTCGCAGCCGGTGCACGAGGCAAGGAAGCTGAGCACAGGCAGCCCGGCACCACCCGGAGCAGGGTGCCTCTTCGGGCCCGCCTCCATCCCGCCTCGCGCGGGCCGGCTCCACCGGCGCCGTCCACGGAACCGGGGGCGGCCCAGTCCGCCGTCGGGGCCGCACCGCGTGTCCTGGTCGGTCGCCGGTCGGCCGGGTCAGCCGGCGAAGGCTTCGACGAGGGTCCAGGCGGCCAGGGCGGCCATGCAGGCACCGCCGATGCGCTGCACGGTCTTCAGGGGCACGCGCTTGGCGATGAACCGGCCGACGAGGAGGGCGAGGGCGGAGACGGACATCAGGGCGGCGGCGGAGCCGATGGCGGTGGGGAGCCAGCCGTTGGTGGCGGCGAGGTTGGCGGTGGTGATCTGGGTGAGGTCGCCCCATTCGCTGATGAAGACGGCCATGAACGCGGTGGTGCAGACGGGCC
>NZ_JUJA01000035.1:0-3768 GCF_001906585.1 Streptomyces kebangsaanensis
GAGCCGTCAGCGCGGTGGGTACTGTCCGGGTGGCAGCGCCGAGTGGGGCCCTGGGACCGCGCCCGGGGGTGGCGGGCCGGGCTCGAAGGCGGCCGACGGTCGCCCCGTGCGCATCACGTCCTCCAGTCGCCTCTGTATGTCCGTGGCCGCGTCGCGGACACGTGCGGGCACGTCACCGCGCTCGGCGATGAGCTGGTGATAGATGGGGGCGTCTTGGAACATGGGCAACCGTCCCTTCCGGTCTGCGGTTTCGCTCCGCTGGGCAACGGTGACCGAGTGTAGGGCCCGCGTCGCCACCCCTCGCGGGCGGTATGCCTAACGTTCCGTCACCTTGCCCGCCGCGACCTCCAGACGGCGGGTCACGCGCACCGCGTCCAGCATGCGGCGGTCGTGGGTGACCAGAAGCAGAGTGCCCTGGTAGGAGTCCAGCGCCGACTCCAACTGCTCGATGGCCGGCAGGTCGAGGTGGTTGGTGGGCTCGTCCAGGACCAGGAGGTTGACGCCCCTGCCCTGGAGGAGGGCGAGGGCGGCCCTGGTGCGCTCGCCCGGGGAGAGTGTCGCGGCCGGGCGCAGGACGTGGTCCGCCTTCAGGCCGAACTTGGCGAGCAGCGTGCGGACTTCGACGGGTTCGGTGTCCGGAACCGCCGCGCGGAAGGCGTCCAGCAGGGTTTCGGAGCCGTGGAACAGGCGGCGGGCCTGGTCGACCTCGCCGACCAGGACGCCCGAGCCCAGGGCCGCGTGACCGGCGTCCAGGCCCACCCGGCCCAGCAGGGCGGCCAGCAGCGTCGACTTGCCGGCACCGTTCGCGCCGGTGACGGCCACCCGGTCCGCCCAGTCGATCCGCAGGGACACCGGGCCGAGCACGAAGTCCCCGCGCCGTACCTCCGCGTCCCGCAGCGTGGCGACGACCTCGCCCGAGCGCGGGGCCGCCGCGATCTCCATGCGCAGCTCCCACTCCTTGCGGGGCTCCTCGACGGCCTCCAGCCGCTCGATCATGCGCTGGGTCTGGCGGGCCTTCGCGGCCTGCTTCTCACTGGCCTCGCTGCGGAACTTGCGGCCGATCTTGTCGTTGTCGCCCGCCTTGCGCCGGGCGTTCTTCACGCCCTTGTCCATCCAGGTGCGCTGCGTCTGCGCGCGCTCCTGGAGGGCGGTCCGCTTGTCGGCGTACTCCTCGTACTCCTCCCGGGCGTGCCGGCGGGCCACCTCCCGCTCCTCCAGGTAGGCCGCGTATCCGCCGCCGTAGAGGTTGATCTGCCCCTGGGCCAGGTCGAGTTCGAGGACCTTGGTGACGGTGCGGGTGAGGAACTCGCGGTCGTGGCTGACGACGACCGTCCCGGCGCGCAGCCCGGTCACGAACCGCTCCAGCCGCTCCAGGCCGTCCAGGTCCAGGTCGTTGGTCGGCTCGTCGAGCAGGAAGACGTCGTAGCGGGACAGCAGCAGCGAGGCGAGGCCGGCACGGGCCGCCTGGCCGCCGGAGAGGGAGGTCATGAGCTGGTCGAGGCCGACGGCGAGGCCCAGGGAGTCGGCGACTTCCTCGGCGCGTTCGTCGAGGTCGGCGCCGCCGAGGCCGAGCCACCGCTCCAGGCTCGTCGCGTACGCGTCGTCCGCCCCCGGTGCGCCCTCGACCAGCGCCTGCGTGGCCTCGTCCATCGTCCGCTGAGCCGCGGCGACCCCGGTGCGGCGGGCCAGGAACTCCCGTACGGTCTCGCCCGGTCTCCGTTCCGGCTCCTGGGGCAGATGCCCGACGGTCGCCGTCGGCGGGGACAGCGTGAACTCGCCCTGTTCGGGCGCGTCCAGCCCGGCGAGCATCCGGAGCAGCGTGGACTTGCCGGCGCCGTTGGCGCCGACCAGCCCGATCACGTCCCCGGGCGCGACGACGAGGTCGAGCCCGGCGAACAGCGCGCGGTCGCCGTGCCCGGCGGCGAGATTCTTGGCGACGAGGGTGGCAGTCATCAGACGGCCGATCCTAACGGCCGCGCCCGACCGCGCTCAGTGCGCCACCGGTCCCCTCCCGGAAAGGACCCCCGGGCGTGCTTCCCCCATGACGGCCGAATGGCGATCCTGTGAACGAGGTGGTCATGGACACGTCTGTGGGCGCAGGGACTCAATAGGGTCCGAACAGACCTCGCGCCCCTACGACTTGGAGCTGACGTGCACCGCAGAATCATCGCGCCGGGCGCACTGGCGGCGGCCACCCTCCTGCTGGCGATCCCGGCATCGGCCGCGAGCCACTCCCCCGGCGCACCGGGTATCGGCGACCCCTACTACCCCGACTACGGCAACGGCGGATACGACGTCTCCCACTACGACCTCAGGCTGACCTACCAGCCCGCGACGGACGAGCTTGCGGGTACGGCCACGATCTCGGCACGGACCACGCAGGACCTCTCCCGCTTCAACCTGGACTTCCTGCTGGACGTCGGCGAGGTGCGGGTCAACGGCGTGAAGGCCGCGTTCACCACCGCCCGTCAGCACGAACTGATGGTCACCCCGAAGACCCCGCTGGCCAAGGGCACACCGATCACGGTGGTCGTCCGCTACAGCGGAGTGCCGTCGACGAAGAGCGCCTACGGCTTCACCACCTGGCACCGCACCCCGGACGGCGCGGTCGCGGCGGACGAGCCCGAGGCGGCCTGGTGGTGGTTCCCGAGCAACGACCACCCGAGCGACAAGGCCACCTACGACGTGTCGGTGGCCGTGCCGGACGGCACGCAGGCGATCTCCAACGGCACGCTGCAGTCGGTCACCTCCAAGCTGGGCTGGACCCGCTACAACTGGCGCGAGAACAAGCCGCAGGCGACGTACCTGGCCACGCTCGCGCTCGGGAAGTTCGACATCACGACGGGCACCTCGGAGGACGGCGTTCCCGTCATCAACGCCTACAGCAGGGACCTCGGCGACAACGACGGGGCGGCACGCGCGAGCGTGGAGCGCACCGGCGAGATCGTCGACTGGCTGAGCGGCTTCTTCGGGCCGTATCCGTTCAGCTCGGCCGGCGGCTACGTGCCGAACACGACGACCGGGTACGCGCTGGAGACGCAGACCCGGGTGTACTACAGCCCGAGGCAGTTCGCGAACGGCTCCAACACCTCGGTCGTCGTCCACGAACTGGCCCACCAGTGGTACGGCGACAGCGTGTCGCTCAAGGGCTGGAAGGACATCTGGATCAACGAGGGCTTCGCCCGCTACGCCCAGTGGCTGTGGTCCGAGCACGAGGGCGAGGGCACGGCGCAGGAACTGGCGGACCACGTGTACGCCTCGCACCCCGCCGACGACCCCTTCTGGACGGTCGCGCCGGGTGATCCGGGACCGGACCACCAGTTCGACATCGCGGTCTACGACCGGGGCGCGCTCGCCGTCCAGGCACTGCGCGACGAGATCGGCGACAAGGCGTTCTTCGCCCTTCTGAAGGGCTGGCCGCAGCGGCACGCCTACGGCAACGCGTCCGTGGCCGACTTCCAGAGGTACGCCGAGCAGGTCTCGGGCAAGCCGCTGGCCGCGCTCTTCGACACCTGGCTGTTCCAGCCGTCGAAGCCGGCCGCCCCGGCGGCGCGGGCGGTATCCCCGGCGAAGACGCAGACGGCTCCCGCACAGCCGAGGTCGTGGAAGAGGATCCAGGCCACGAACGACGTGCACAGCAGGTGAGCGGCGGCCGGGCGGCCCGGGGCAGCTCCCTGCCCCCGGGCCGCCCGGCCTCACCCGTCGTGGTCGTACACGGTCACCGCGATCCCCCGCCCCGCCAGCCGCTTCCGTATCAGCGGCTCGATC
>NZ_JUJA01000035.1:3782-10346 GCF_001906585.1 Streptomyces kebangsaanensis
ATCCGGTCCCAGCTGCCCCCGGCCAGGCCGCAGCCGATGCGGGGCATGTGCACGGACGCGTCGAGCTCGGCCACCCGGTCGGCGAGCCGGCCCAGGGCCGTGTCGATCGCCTCGTACCGGACGGGGACATCCCTGCTGGTGGCCCGCCGACCACGTCGCCGGGGTCAACGTGCGCGACCGCGCACGCTCGACGTGGGTGTTCGTCACCGCACCCGCACCCTGACATCTGCTGAGGGCTGGGTGGATGCGACCCGTGACCGTCCCGTCGTAGGGGGCAGTCGGGAGCGCGACGAGGTGTGAACGACCGAGCGAACAAGCTCGGCCGCTCACGGCCGAGAAGGTGACGGTATTGGTGGGACAGCGATACTGCTGTACATGACGACCGACACCGACGAGCCGACCCTCACGATCGACGAACTGGCCGCGCGGGCCGGGGTCACGGTGCGCACGGTCCGCTTCTACAGCGGCCGGGGGCTGCTGCCGCCCCCGGTGATCGGTCCGCGCCGGGTGGGGCACTACGGCCCGGAGCACCTGGCACGCCTGGCGCTGATCGAGGAGATGCAGCTGCAGGGCATGACGCTGGCCGCGATCGAGCGTCATCTGCGGCAGCTGCCGCCGGACCTCAGCCCGCACGACCTGGCCGTCCACCGGGCGGTGGTCGCCTCCTGGGCCCCCGAGACGGTGGAGACGCTCACCCGGCCCGAGCTGGAGCGCCGGGCCGGGCGGGCGCTGAGCGAGGAGGACGTGGAGCGGCTGGCCGCGATGAACGTGGCCGCGGCCGACGGGGATTCCTTCCGTGTCGACTCCGGGCTGCTGCGGCTCGGCGTGCGGCTGCTGGACGTGCCGCTGTCCCAGGAGACGATCCTCGCGGCCCGTACGGTGCTGATCGAGCACGCGCGGGCGGCCGCGCGCGAGCTGTCGGGGCTGCTGCGCGAGGCCGTGGCCGAGCGTGACACGCGGGACGTGAAGTCGTTGTCCGCGCACATGCACCCGCTGGTGGTGCAGGCCCTGCTCACGACCTTCCAGCGGTCGCTCAGGGAGGAGTTGCGCGAGTGGGTCGGCGGGGGCGGGGCGGAGGCGGCCCCGGGGGACGCGCCCTCCGCCTGAAGTCCGGGCCGCGCCTCAGCGCGCGTCGGTGAACGTCTCCCCCTTCTCCGCCTTCTCCAGCAGCAGGGCCGGCGGGGTGAACCGCTCTCCGTAGCGCTCGGCGAGTTCACGCGCGCGTGCCACGAAGCCGGGCAGGCCGCCGTCGTAGCCGTTGATGTACTGCAGTACGCCGCCGGTCCAGCCCGGGAAGCCGATGCCGAGGACGGAGCCGATGTTGGCGTCGGCGACGGAGGTCAGCACGCCCTCCTCCAGGAGCCGGACCGTGTCCAGCGCCTCGGAGAAGAGCATGCGCTCCTGCATGTCCCGGAACGGGATCTCGTGGCCGGGCTGGGTGAAGTGCTCCCTCAGCCCCGGCCACAGCCCGGCCCGCTTGCCGTCCTCGCCGTACTCGTAGAAGCCCGCGCCGCCGCTGCGCCCCGTACGGCCGAACTCGTCCACCATGCGGTCGACGACCGCCTCCGCGGGGTGCGCGGACCAGGTGCCGCCCGCCTCCTCGACGGCCCGCTTCGCCTCGCTGCGGATCCTGCGGGGCAGGGTGAGCGTCAGTTCGTCCGTCAGGGACAGCACCTTGGCCGGGTAGCCGGCCTGGGCCGCCGCCTGCTCCACGGAGGCCGGCTCGATGCCCTCGCCGACCATCGCCACGCCCTCGTTGATGAAGTGGCCGATCACCCGGGAGGTGAAGAACCCGCGCGAGTCGTTGACGACGATCGGGGTCTTGTTGATCTGCCGGACCAGGTCGAAGGCGCGGGCCAGCGCCTCGTCGCCGGTGCGTTCGCCCTTGATGATCTCGACCAGCGGCATCTTGTCGACGGGCGAGAAGAAGTGCAGCCCGATGAAGTCGGCCTGGCGCTCCACGCCCTCGGCGAGCGCGGTGATGGGCAGGGTGGAGGTGTTGGAGCACAGCAGCGCGTCCGGGGCGACGATCTGCTCGATCTCCTGGAACACCTTGTGCTTGAGGGCCGGGTCCTCGAAGACGGCCTCGATCACCGCGTCGCAGCCGGCGAGGTCGGCGGCCTCGGCGGTGGGCGTGATCCGGGCGAGCAGCGCGTCCGCCTTCTCCTGGCTGGTACGGCCCTTGGCGACGGCCTTGGCGCACAGCTCCTCGGAGTAGCCCTTGCCCTTGACGGCGGCCTCCGGGGACACGTCCTTCAGGACGACCTCCAGCCCCGCGCGGGCGCACGAGTAGGCGATGCCCGCGCCCATCATGCCGGCGCCCAGGACCGCGACCCTGCGGACCTGGCGGGGCTCGATGCCCTTCGGGCGGTTGGCGCCGGAGTTGACGGCCTGGAGGTCGAAGAAGAACGCCTGGATCATGTTCTTGGCGGTCTGCCCGGCGGCCAGCTCCACGAAGTAGCGGGCCTCGACGACCTGGGCGGTCTCGAAGTCGACCTGGGCTCCCTCGACGGCGGCGGCGAGGATGTTGCGCGGTGCCGGGTAGGGGGCGCCGTTGGTCTGCTTGCGCAGAGTGGCGGGGAAGGCGGGCAGGTTGGCGGCGAACTTGGGGCTGGCCGGGGTGCCGCCCGGGATGCGGTAACCGGGCCTGTCCCAGGGCTGCAGGGACTCGGGGTTGGCGTCGATGAAGGCGCGTGCCTTCGCGAGCAGTTCCTCCCGGGTGGTGGCCACGTCGTGGACGAGGCCGTTCTCCTGGGCGCGGCGCGCGTTGTACTGCGTGCCCTGGAGCAGCACCTTCAGCAGGGCGTCGGCGATGCCCAGCAGCCGTACGGTGCGGACCACTCCGCCGCCGCCCGGGAGGAGGCCGAGGGTCACCTCGGGGCAGCCGATCCTGGTGCCGGGGGTGTCGAGGGCGATGCGGTGGTGGCAGGCCAGGGCGAGTTCGTAACCGCCGCCCAGGGCCGCGCCGTTGATCGCGGCGACGACCGGCTTGCCCAGGGTCTCCATGCGGCGCATGTTCCGCTTGAGGGCGAGGCCGCCGTCGAAGAGGTCCTGGGCGGTCCCGGGGGTGACCCGGATCAGGTCGCGCAGGTCGCCGCCGGCGAAGAAGGTCTTCTTGGCGGAGGTGAGGATGACGCCGCGGATGCTGTCCTTCTCGGCCTCCAGCCGGTCGACGACGGCGGCGAAGGAGTCGCGGAACGCCTGGTTCATGGTGTTCGCGGACTGGTCGGGGTCGTCGAGGACGAGGGTGACGACGCCGGTGTCGTCCTGTTCCCAGCGGATGGTGGTGCTCTCGGTCATGTCGGGGGTCTCCGTTGAGGTCTGGGTCCGAAGGTGCCGCTGGGACGGGTCAGACGCGCTCGACGACGGTGGCGATGCCCATGCCGCCGCCCACGCACAGCGTGGCGAGGCCGTAGCGCTTGTCCTGGCGTTCCAGTTCGTCGACGAGGGTGCCGAGGATCATCGCGCCGGTGGCGCCGAGCGGGTGGCCGAGGGCGATGGCGCCGCCGTTGACGTTGACCTTGTCCAGGGGCAGGCCCATGTCCTTCACGAAGCGCAGTACGACCGCCGCGAAGGCCTCGTTGATCTCGACGAGGTCGATGTCGTCGATGGTCAGCCCGGCCCTGGCGAGCGCCTTGCGGGTGGCGGGAGCGGGGCCGGTGAGCATGATGGTGGGCTCGGAGCCGGAGACGGCGGCGGAGACGATCCGCGCGCGCGGGGTGAGGCCGTGGCGCTCGCCGACCTCCTTGGAGCCGATGGCGACGAGCGAGGCGCCGTCGACGATGCCGGAGGAGTTGCCCGCGTGGTGGACGTGGTCGATCTTCTCCACCCAGTGGTACTTCTGCAGGGCGACGGCGTCGAAGCCGCCGAGTTCGCCGATGTCCGCGAAGGACGGCTTGAGCCCGGCGAGGGAGTCGGCGGTGGTGCCGGGGCGCGGGTGCTCGTCGTGGTCGAGGACGACCAGGCCGTTGCGGTCCTTGACGGGGACGACGGAGCGGTCGAAGCGGCCCTCCTTCCATGCGGTGGCCGCGCGCTCCTGGGACAGGGCCGCGTACTCGTCGACGTCCCGCCGGGAGAAGCCCTCGATGGTGGCGATCAGGTCGGCACCGATGCCCTGGGGCACGAAGTCGACGGCGAGGTTGGTCATCGGGTCGTTGAACCAGGCTCCGCCGTCGGAGGCCATCGGCACCCGGGACATCGACTCGACGCCGCCCGCGAGGACCAGGTCCTCCCAGCCGGAACGCACCTTGGCGGCGGCCATGTTGACGGCCTCCAGGCCCGAGGCACAGAAGCGGTTCTCCTGCACGCCGGCCACCGTGTCGGGCAGTCCGGCGGCGATCGCGGCGATGCGGGCGATGTCGGAGCCCTGGTCGCCGAGCGGGCTGACGACGCCGAGCACGATGTCGTCGACCGCGGCCGGGTCCAGGCCGGGGAAGCGGTCGCGGATCTCGTGGATGAGACCGACGACCAGGTCGACGGGCTTCGTGCCGTGCAGGGCGCCGGTGGCCTTGCCGCGCCCGCGCGGGGTGCGGATCGCGTCGTACACGTACGCTTCGGTGCTCACTGGCAAGCCTTTCGGTGAGGGTTCTCGTCCTGGAGGAGTGCGGGCAGGTCCCAGTCACGGGCCACGGCGGCCGTGTCGGCGCCGGGCCGGGCGGGGCCGGTGCGGACGGCGGTGGGGGTGGCGGAGAAGCGGGGTGCGGGGGCCGGCTGGGTGAGGCCGGCGTGGTCGGTGAAGGTGGAGCGGGCGGCCAGGTGCGGGTGGTGCGGGGCCTCGCGCAGCGACAGCACGGGGGCCACGCACGCGTCGGAGCCCTCGAAGACGGCCGTCCACTCGTCCCGGGTGCGGGACTTGAAGCGGGCGGCGACCGCCTCGCGCAGTTCGCCCCACCGGGTGACATCCGTACGGGTGTCGGCATGGTCCTCGAGGCCGAGCAGGGTCAGGAACTCGGCGTAGAACCGCGGCTCGAGCGCGCCGACCGCCATGTACCGGCCGTCGGCCGTCTCATAGGTGCCGTAGTACGGGCAACCGCCGTCCAGGAGGTTGGACCCGCGGCGGTCCTGCCAGCCTCCGGCGGCGAGCATGCCGTGGATCATCGTGGACAGGTGGGCCGTGCCGTCGACGATGGCGGCGTCGACGACCTGGCCGGTACCGGTCGCGCGCGCGTGGTGCAGGGCGGCGAGGACGCCGACGACGAGGTAGAGGGAGCCGCCGGCGTAGTCGCCGAGGAGGTTGGCGGGGACGGCCGGGGGCCCGTCCGGGTCGCCGATCATGCCGAGGGTGCCGGTGACGGCGATGTAGGCGATGTCGTGTCCCGCGCGCGGGGCGAGCGGGCCGTCCTGGCCCCAGCCGGTCATCCGGCCGTAGACGAGTCGGGGGTTGCGGGCGTGGCACGTCTCGGGGCCGACACCGAGGCGCTCGGCGACGCCGGGGCGGTAGCCCTCGATGAGGATGTCGGCGCGCTCGGCGAGGCCGAGGACGCGGGCGGGGCCGTCCGGGGACTTCAGGTCGACGACCACGGAGCGCTTGTTGCGGTTGGTGAGGTCGCGGGCGGGGTCGATGCCGAGTGCGGCGCCGCCGGGGCGGTCCACCCGGACGACGTCGGCGCCCAGGTCGGCCAGCAGCATGGCGGCGAACGGGCCGGGGCCGATGCCGGCCAGCTCGACCACGCGCACGCCGGTGAGGGGTCCGTGCCGCTCCGCCGTCCGAGCCGTTGCCATCCAGCCCCCTTGCTGTGACACAACTGATGTAACACCAATGATGCCAGGAACGTGTTCCAGCGGAGACAAGCCCTGGACGAGCAAGCGCTTAGCCAGGTTCTGTCCAGTCCGTACCCGGTGACCGCGCGCCGGTACCCCTCGCCGTCGGGCCCCGCACTCCTCACGCTAGCCTCGGCCACCGACAGCGGCGCGGGCTGCGGGGAGCGAGGGATGTCATGAGCAGGCTGAAAAAGACAGGGCGTCCGTACGACGTCGTGCTTTTCGGAGCCACCGGCTTCGTGGGGGCGCTCACCGCCGAACACCTTGCCGCACACGCCCCCGAGGGCCTGCGCTGGGCGATCGCCGGCCGCAGCGAGGAGCGGCTGCGCACGCTGCGCGAGCGGCTTCCCGGCGGTGCGTCCGTCGGAGTGCTGCGCGCGGACGTGACCGATCCGGCCTCCCTGCGCGAACTCGCCCGGCACACGCGCGTGCTGGCCACCACCGTGGGTCCTTATGTGACGTACGGCGAGGAGCTGGTCGCCGCCTGCGCGGACAGCGGCACGGACTATCTGGACCTGAGCGGTGAGCCCGAGTTCGTCGACCTGGTGTACGTCCGGCACGACGCACGCGCGCGTGAGACGGGCGCGCGGCTGGTGCACGCCTGCGGGTTCGACTCGGTCCCGCACGACCTGGGCGTGTACTTCACCGTCCAGCAGCTGCCGGAGGGCGTGCCGCTGACCGTGGACGGGTTCGTCCGGGCGGACGCCGCCTTCTCGGGCGGGACGTTCGCGTCGGCCCTCAACCAGTTCGCACGCCCGATGCGGATGCGGGCCGCCGCGCGGGACCGGGCGCGGCACGAGCCGC
>NZ_JUJA01000035.1:10356-15799 GCF_001906585.1 Streptomyces kebangsaanensis
GGGCAGGCGGGCGTCCACGCCGACGGGCACGCCGCGGTTCGCCGGGGAGGTCGGCGCCTGGGTGCTGCCGCTGCCGACCATCGACCCGCAGATCGTGCGGCGCTCCGCGCGGGCGCTGGAACGTTACGGCCCCGACTTCCGCTACCGCCACTACGCGGCCGTCCGGCACCTGTCCGTCGCCGTGGGGGGCGTCGCGGCCGTCGGCGCGGTCATGGCCGCCGCCCAACTGCCGCCCGCCCGGCGCTGGCTGTCCGACCGGCTGCAGCCCGGCCAGGGGCCGAGCGCCGAGAAGCGGGCCAGGAGCTGGTTCTCCGTGCGGTTCGTGGGCGAGGGCGGCGGACGGCGGGTGCTGACCGAGGTCGCGGGCGGCGACCCCGGGTACGGCGAGACGGCGAAGATGTTCGCCGAGTCGGCCCTGTCCCTCGCCCTCGACGACCTCCCGCCGACGGCCGGCCAGGTCACCACGGCCGTGGCCCTGGGCGACGCCCTCATCACCCGCCTGCGCCGTGCGGGGCTCACCTTCCGCACGGTGGCGAGCGCTTAGGGCCCCGTCGCCTCGCGCAGGGCGCGGCGGCACAGGGCGTCCGCCCTGCGGGTCGTCTCGGGGAGGCGGTGGGCCGGGGTGAGGGCGAGGGTGTGGGCGCAGGCGTCGGCCAGGGTCGTCCGGTGGCCGACCGAGACGAAGACCGGCTTGACGCCGTCCCGGGTGCGCAGGGCGCGGCCGACCTCGTCCGGGCCGGCCAGGAGCGGGGAGGAGCTGCCGCGCGGGGTGTCCGGGTCGTCGTAGGTGAAGGTGAACGGGTTCTTGGCGACGCCGATCGTCGGCAGCCCGGTCAGCACCCCCAGGTGACTGGCCAGGCCGAACCGGCGCGGGTGGGCCTGGCCATAGCCGTCGCAGACCACCGTGCCGGGCGGGCAGGGCAGGGCGCCCAGCGCGGCCAGCACGGTGGGGATCTCGCGGAAGGCCAGCAGCCCCGGCACGTACGGAAAGGAGACCCGCCCGACGGCGGTGGCCTCGGCGACGACGCGCAGGGTCGCCGCGTCCAGGACGACGGCCGCTGCCGCCACGACGTCCCGATCGTCGTCGTAGGCGACATCGACACCCGTGACGTGTCCCGTCCCGGGCGGTGGTCCCGGCTCGTCCAGCACCACCTTCTCGCGCAACTCGTCCTGAACGGCCCGGGCCTGCTCCTCGGTGGCGGGCCAGCCCACGGGGATGCCTACGGTCGTCGTCATGGTGAGGACGAGCGTACGGCCCGAGGTGCCGAAGGCGGCAGGGCGGGTCCGCCCCGCCCGGTGCCGGAGGTCAGCCCTTGCCCAGCGCCTGCCGCAGCTGCTGCTTGTTCATGTCCGAGCGGCCGTGGATGTTGCGCCGCCTGGCCTCCTCGTAGAGCTGGTCGTAGGTGGGCCCTTCGGAGCCCCGGCCCGAGCGCTGTCCGCCCCGCCTGCCCGAGGACATGTCCTGGGTCGAGGAACGACTGGCGGTCTTCGACTCGCCGGAGCGGGCGCGCTCCTTGTTCACCGTGCGCGCGGCCATCTCCTTGGCGCGTTCGGTGCTCTCCCCCCGGTCCTGCGCGCTCTCCTTGATGTGCTCGTACTGACGCTCGCGTTTGGAACTGGAACCGCGTGGCATGCCGTTCACTTCCTCTCTGTGCAAGGAACGGATACCCGCATTCTGGATCTGTTCGCCACAACGGGCGATATCCGATCCGCCAGTCGAGCGACCCGGCCGGCCGCGTCGCTTGTGCGAATGAACGCGGTGACAGAGGTCACTCGCCTCGCGTGTGCACGGATTGGCTGATTCCGTCGTCTCCTTCAGTGCCCGGCCGTCCGCCCGGACGGCCCTCCGACCGTCACAGTCCGGCCGTCACAGCCCAGCCGTCACAAGGGAGCAGGCGTTGTCCACCGTCATCGAGCAGCCCGTTCAGGCACGCCTGGTCGCCGCCGCGCCGCGGATGCCCACCATCCCCGCCACGCTGCACTACGACCGGCGCGACCCGTTCGCCGTCCGCATGACCTTCCCGGCCCCTTCCACCCTCGAAGGGGTGGAGGTCTGCTGGACCTTCGCCCGCGACCTGCTCACGGCCGGTCTGCGGGAGTCCGAGGGCCACGGCGACGTACGGGTGCGGCCGTACGGCTACGACCGCACCGTCCTGGAGTTCCACGCCCCGGAGGGCACCGCCGTGGTGCACGTCCGCAGTGGCGAGATACGGCGCTTCCTCGCGGCCACGAGCGAACTGGTGCCCGTCGGTCTGGAGCATCTGCAGCTCGACCTGGACCACGATCTGGCGGAGTTGATGCGCGACGCCCGCTGACGCGTTCCCGCCCGCCCCCGGGTCGACGGCCCCGGGGGCGGTGCGGCCGGCGGAGGGTTCAGCCGCCCGCCGCCGCGGAGGCCGCCGCGGCCGCCACGACGACCGCCGTGCGCACTTCGCGTACGACCCGCCGCAGGGCGGGGGCCGCCGCGCCGCCGCGCTCGGTCAGCTCCTCGATGCGCCGCCGGTGGCGCCGGCGGTCCGTGGCGGACACCAGGGTGCTCAGTCCGGCGGCGGCCGCGAGGGCGACGACGGCCGCGTCGCGTTCGGGAACCCGCGCGGCCGGCAGCGGGCCCTCCAGCACCCGGCGTGCCTCCTCGCGCAGCGCGTCCACGACGGCGACGCGTTCCAGGACGTGGTCCACCGACGGGAACACGCCGAGCACACGCCGCCGTTCGGCGCGCAGGTACCCCTCGGCGGCCAGCTGTTCGCGCACGGCCACGAGGGTGAGCCGGGCCCGCAGCGTCACCCAGGTCCTCCAGTGCCGGGGCCGGGACTCCCGGACGAGGTCGAGCAGTCCGTCGAGGACGGGGTCCCCCGTGCGCGCGTCCAGGTCGACGGGGGTGGCGATGCCGTCGTCGTCGACGAGCAGCCCGCGCTGGGCCAGCTCGGTGAGGGCGCCGGCCCGGACCAGGTGGTGCAGTTCGCCGGCGCCGGTGGGTCTCAGCCGCGCGGTGTCCCAGGCCAGCAGGTACAGCCGGGCCGGCAGCGAGAGCGAGCCGTCGGGCACAAGGCCTCCTTCGCTCGGTGGGCCCGGGGCCCACGCCGAAATCCGTTGACAGGCACCCCGGCCCTTCCTACGGTGTACAGCGTCCTGTTGCCGTCGATGGGAGAGGGACGTTGCTCGTCTGAGGTCATGAGGCACCGCGCCACACCGGTCAGGTGTGGGCGTCGCGTGCGACCTCGGCGTCCGAGCCGTCCCAGGAATCCGGTCCAGGGCTTTTCCCGTGCCCCGCGGACTCCTGTCTCCGACACGGCCGCCCGGCGGTGCCTCCACACGCGTCTGCCCCTGACCGCACTCCGCATTCGCGAGGCGCCCATGTCTTCCATGTCCTCATCCATCACCTGTACCTCCCTCTCCTTCGCCTGGCCCGACGGCAGCCCCGTCTTCTCCGGGCTGGACATCGCCTTCGGTCCCGGCCGGACCGGACTCGTCGGGGTCAACGGCTCGGGGAAATCCACCCTGTTGAAGCTGATCGCGGGCGAGCTCGCCCCGGCCCGGGGCGCGGTCCGCGTCGCCGGCGAGGCCGGGTACCTCCCGCAGAACGTCACGCTGGACACCGCGCTCCGGGTCGACGAGGCACTCGGCATCGCCGCCCGGCGGGCCGCGCTGCACGCCATCGAGTCCGGCGACGCGTCGGAGGAGCACTTCGAGACCGTCGGCGACGACTGGGACGTGGAGGAGCGCGCCCTGGCCACCCTCGGCGAACTCGGGCTCGGCCGCATCGGCCTGGACCGCACCGTCGGCGAGGTGTCCGGCGGCGAGTCGGTGCTGCTGCGCCTGGCCGCGCTGCTGCTGCGCCGGCCGGACGTACTGCTGCTGGACGAGCCGACCAACAACCTCGACCTGTACGCGCGCCGGCGGCTGTACGCGGCCGTCTCCGCCTGGCCGGGCGTGCTGGTCGTGGTCAGCCACGACCGCGAACTGCTGGACCTGGTCGACCGGATCGCCGACCTGCGCGCCGGAGAGGTCACCTGGTACGGCGGCAACTTCACGGCGTACGAGGAGGCCCTCGCCGTCGAGCAGGAGGCCGCCGAGCGAATGGTGCGCGTCGCCGAGGCCGACCTGCGCAAGCAGCGGCGCGAGCTGGCCGACGCCCAGGTCAAGCTGGCCCACCGCAAGCGGTACGGCCAGAAGATGTGGGCCAGCAAGCGCGAGCCGAAGATCGTGATGGGTGCCCGCAAGCGGGCGGCCCAGGAGTCGGCGGGCAAGCACCGCATCCTGCACGAGGAGAAGCTCGCCGAGGCCCGGGAGCGGCTCGACGAGGCCGTGGAGGCGGTGCGCGACGACGACGAGATCCGCGTCGACCTGCCGGCCACGGCCGTACCGCCGGGTCGGGACGTGCTCACCCTGCGGGACCTCCGGTCGGCGTACGGCGCGCGCGTGGAGGGCTCCTTCCACCTGCGCGGCCCGGAGCGCGTCGCGCTGACCGGACGCAACGGCGCGGGCAAGACGACGCTGCTGCGCACGATCGCCGGGGAGCTGCCGCCGCTGTCGGGCGAGGCGGTGGCGCACGTCCCGCTGCGGTTCCTGCCGCAGCGCCTCGACGTCCTCGACGGCGAGCTGACCGTCGCCGAGAACGCGGCCCGCCTCGCCCCGGACGCCACGAACAACCGGGTCCGGGCCGGGCTGGCCCGCTTCCTGTTCCGCGGCGCCCGCGCCGACCAGCGTGCGGCGACGCTGTCCGGTGGCGAACGCTTCCGGGCGGCGCTGGCCGCGCTGCTGCTGGCCGAACCCGCGCCGCAGCTGCTGATGCTCGACGAGCCCACGAACAACCTGGACCTGGCGAGCGTGCGCCGGCTGACGTCCGCCCTGGAGTCCTACGAGGGCGCGCTGATCGTGGCCGGCCACGACCTGCCGTTCCTCCGGTCCATCGGCATCACACGGTGGCTGCTGCTGGAGGAGGGAGAACTACGGGAGACGGCTGAGGGTTTTGCCGTGGCCGACGATTGACGCATGATGGCGGACCGGAGCGAGCACACCCGCAATCACGAGCCACCCGCGACCCGAAAGGTCCCTCGTGCCCAGCAAGAAGGCCCTCGTCCGCCGCCCCGGTCCGCGCCTCGCCGAGGGGCTGGTGACGCACATCGAGCGGGAGAAGGTGGACGTCGGGCTCGCGGGGCGGCAGTGGGAGGCGTACGTGCGGGCGCTGCGCACCCACGGCTGGGAGACGGTCGAGGTCGAGCCGGCCGACGACTGCCCCGACGCGGTGTTCGTCGAGGACACGGTCGTGGTGTACAGGAACGTCGCCCTGATCACCCGGCCCGGCGCCGAGTCCCGGCGGGACGAGACCGTCGGGGTCGAGGAGGCCGTGGCACGCCTGGGCTGCTCGGTGAACTGGGTCTGGGAGCCGGGCACGCTGGACGGCGGGGACGTGCTGAAGGTCGGCGACACGGTCTACGTCGGC